>JAPOZT010000025.1 GCA_026705925.1 Gemmatimonadota bacterium | reverse complement strand
GGATCACGCCCAGTGCGGGACTGATTGAGTACCTGGAAGCGCTTGAGTCGGCGGTACCCGGCCAGGTGCGCATACTCGAGTACGCCCGGTCCTGGGAGGGGCGTAAGCTCGTTTATGCTTTCGTGGGTTCGCCGGAACGGATTGGCGCGCTGGCGGAAGTCAGCGCGGGCATGAAAAGGCTGGCCGACCCGAGAATAACGCCCCGTGCGAGTGCCGACAGCCTGATCGCTTCGCTGCCGGTGATCGTAAACCTGAGCTACGCCGTGCACGGCAACGAGATCTCCCCCGGGGATGCCGCGCTGCTAACGGCCTACCACCTGCTGGCGGCCCGTAACGACCCGGTCGTGGACCATATCCTCGAAGAGACGATCGTGATGATCGACCCGGTCCAGAACCCGGACGGACGGGATCGGTTCGTCCACAATTACCAGATCGCCGAAGGCCTGGAGCCAAACGCCAGTCCGCTGGCGGCCGAGCACAACGAACCGTGGCCCGGCGGGCGGACCAACCACTACTACTTCGACCTGAACCGCGACTGGATCGCGCTGAACCATCCCGAGACCCTGGGCCGGGTGCGGGTCCTGCAGGACTACTACCCGCCCGTGTTCGTCGATCTGCACGAGATGGGTTCCAACACTACCTATTACTTCGCGCCCGAGGCGATACCCTACAATCCGCACCTGGCCAGTGATCAGCGCGAGAATCTCGAGCTTTTCGGCCGTAACAACGCGAAGTGGTTCGACCACTACGGGTTCTCCTACTTTACCCGGGAGATTTTCGACGCCTTCTATCCGGGTTACGGCGCCAGTTGGCCGTCCTACTACGGCAGCGTGGCCATGACCTATGAACAGGCATCGGCCCGGGGACTGGTCGTCCGGAGAAGCGATGCGTCGGTGATGCACTTCAGGGACACGGTCCGGCACCACTTCGTGGCGTCCATCGCCACCAGCGAGACGGCCGCGATCCACCGGGAAAAGCTCCTGGCGGACTTCTACGCTTACCGGCAGTCGGCGATCGAGGAAGGCCGCAGCGAGGACATCAGGGCCTACATCTTTCCGCGCAGGCCGGACGGCAATACCTCGGGCGTGGACAAGCTGGCGTGGCTCATGGACCGTCACGGCGTCGAGGTGCACCAGGCCGGTTCGGACTTCCGATCCGGCGGCGAGACCTATCCCGCGGGCAGTTACGTCATTTCCCTCGCCCAGCCGGCCAAGCGCCTGATCCGCACGCTCCTGGACCAGCACGTTCCCATGGATGACGACTTCATCGAGGAGCAGGAGCGCCGCAGGAGCAAGGGCATTGGGGACCAGATATACGACGTGACCGCGTGGTCGTTCCCGCTGATGTACAACGTGGAGGCCGTGGCCGCGGGTCGGACGGTCGAAGGCGACCTCGCCCTGGTCGATCCCGCCATGATCCCACCGGGTTCGATCCAGGGAGGACGGGCGGAAGTCGCCTACCTGGTACCCTGGGGCACCCAGGCCGCCGGACGCCTGCTGGCTGCGTCACACCGGGCCGGGCTCCGGGTATTCAGCACCGACCTGGCCTTCGTGCAGGAAGACCGGCGCTACCCGTCCGGCACGTTGATCTTCAAGGTCAAGGACAACCCGGACCACCTGCACGGGACCCTGGAGGGCATCGCGGCGTCCTCGGGCGCGGAGGTCATCGCGACGGACACCGGCTGGGTCGATGAAGGACCCAACTTCGGCAGCAACAACGTGGTCTTCATGCGCAAGCCGCGTATCGCCCTCGCGTGGGACCGGCCCACCCGTGCGTACAACGCGGGCGCCACCCGTTTCGTCGTCGAACGCCAGATCGGGTACCCGGTAACGGCCATCCGGACGCGCCAGCTCGCTACGGCCGACCTGAGAGACTTTGATGTGCTGCTGCTGCCGGATCCCGGGTTCGGCGGCACCTACGGCGGCGTGCTCGGCGAACGGGGCACCCGTCGAATCAGGGAATGGGTGCGCGCCGGTGGCACCGTGGTCGGACTGGGCGCCGGCGCCACGGCTTATCTGGCGGCTGAATCGACCGGCCTGCTTTCGACGACCAGGGAGGACGAGGCCGAAGACAACGATGGTGGCAAGGGCGATTCCGGTGACGGAAGCGCTTCCGGAACCATTTTCGAAACGGAAGATGAATACCTGCAGTCATTGAATCCCGATGAAACCGCACCGCCGTCCACGCAGGGCGTGCTTCTGAGGGCCGGACTCGATCCGGACCACTGGCTGGCGGCGGGCAGGGACCGTACCGTGAACGCCCTGGTCAGCGGCAGCTCGATCTTCAAGCCGCTCAAGCTCGACGCGGGCAATAATGTGGCGGTCTTCCTGGGTCCCGACGAAGTCCTCGCCAGCGGTTTCGCCTGGGAAGGGAGCACGAAACAGCTGGCCTACAAGCCCCTGCTCGTGGAAGAGCGGCACGGGCGCGGCCTGGCCATTGGCTTCACGGCAGACCCGAACTTCAGGGCCTACATGGATGGCCTGAACATCCTGTTCTTGAATGCGATCTTCCGCGGTCCGGCCCACGCGGGTGCGGCCGTGACGGAGTAGCACGACAGGGACGACCACTGCTGCAACAGAAAGGCGATGCGAAGCATGACCACCATTCCTATGCGCAATACCCCGCCGGTCCATGGCATCAGGGTTCCGTACGAAACCCATGCGGCATTCACCGCGGAGCTTTTCGTTTCGGCCGGCATGGGCGTCGATGAAGCGGGACTGATGGGCAGGATCCTCGCCACGGCCGACAAGCGCTGCGTGTACAGTCACGGCACGCAGCAGGCGCTCGGGTACCTGCCGAAGCTTCGCGACGGCGAGGTGAACCCGCGTCCCGAAGTGACGACGGTACGAGAATCGGAGACCGTACTGGTACTTGACGGGGACGGTGGCATGGGGTACGGCCCGTCCCACCGGGGCATGGAGACCGCCATAGAAAAAGCGCTGGCCCATGGACTCGGCGCGGCGGTCACGCGGAACCACTACCACTTCGGCGCGGCCGGAAACTACTCGCGCATGGCCCTCGAGCACGGGTGCGTGGGCTGGGCGCTGTCCACCCACCGCGTCGCCCTCGACCCCGAAAACGTGATCATGTCCGCAAGCGGCGGATCGCCCATGAGCCTAGCCTTCCCCACGCAGAACCAGCCCCCCCTGGTGCTCGACATGGCCGCAGTATTCATGGGATACAAGGACGAACTCTTCCAGGAACACTTTGCCCTGTTCGCCAAGAGCCTGGGTCTCGCGGTCGCTCTGCAGGCGCTCGGCGGCATCCTGGCCGGCATCTGGAAACCCGAATTCCAACCGCCCCGTACAAAATGGGAATCCAACCAGGGCGCCTTCCTGCTCGCTATGAAGGTCGATCATTTCATGGATCTGGACGAGTTCGAGCAGACCTTGGACGACTTCGTTTCGCAGGCGCGTAAAATGAGGCCGTTCCCGGGCATGCCCCACGCGGAGCTGCCCGGCGGCATGGAGTGGCGATGGGAAAGGGAGAACGAGGCGAAGGGCGTCCCGCTGAGCGACGAGCACCGCGGGAAACTGGAATACATCGCGCGCGAATTCGACGTGGAGCCACCCTACAGTGCGTACGAATCCACGCGATTCTAAAACGGATTTACAAAGATGCTGGATCGAATTCGCGCAAGGGTGCTGTCCGGAGGCGGACTCGCAGGCGCAATCAGGCAGGCGGGCGGTCAAACCAGGTTTCGTGCACGCGAAGCCACTCCAGGCCGTTCGGCTTCTGATCATTGCGGCGGAAGACCGCGGTGCTGTGCCTCGAAGTCGTCTTCCCTCCCTCCGTCTGCCACTCCTCGTATTCCGCGACGACGAGTGCCCGGTCTTCCTCCAGCACCCGTACGTTTTCGATCCAGATACGGATGCCCGACCGACCGGCGTGGGCGTCATAGAGGCCTTTCAGCAGCGGCGCACGTTCCACTTTGCTGCCCTGCGGCATGACGATCACGAAGGCCTCGCCGAGGGCGGCATCGATTCGGCCGAAAGCTTCCTCGGTCCTGGGGACGCTACCGTTGAACCAATCTTCGAAACACCGGTGCAACGCGTCGATTTCGTTTCTGCACGCTTCTTGTATCGTCATGGATAACCCCGGTATCACCGGCCTACCTTGAAACCGACCAAGGCGTATACTGCCGCCGTGCTCACGCCTTTCTCAAGGCTGATGTATCTGCCCTCGATCCCCACGGACAAGGGTCCGAGGGACGCCCCGATCAACACGCCCGGTTGCGCGTAGTAGGTGTTCGTCGTCGTGGTGGTAGCCGTCCGGGTATCGCCGTTCCGGGTCACCGTCTGCTCCGAGTCCTGCGCCCTTCCCACCCCGATCATCGCGCGCACCAGAATAGGAGACGATACCAGCGTTACGCCCGCGTCCACCCCGTACAACAGCAGGGATTTCTCGCCCTCGTCGTCCGTTTTCGCCACATGATAGGTCGCACGCGCCCCGACGTGAACGGTCCTGATGCCCGTCGGCAGGTTGACGACCAGGCTGCCGCCCCCGCCCCGCTCGTATTCCTCGACGGCCTGACCGCCGTGGAAGGCGATTTCCGCCCCCTGGGCACGGACTGAACCCGTAACGGCGGCAACGACGAAAACGCACAGAATGCAGCCGATCCTTAGAGACATCCTCAAGTCCGTTTGCTTAGGTGGAAGTTCCCCGCGGACGATCCCTGTATACCCGCAGAATTTATCGCATCGATCTGCATGATCGAGCCGCATATCAACGAGCAATATAACCCGGACCAGCTCTGGAAGTCCACTGGGATGTGACCGGCGGGGCGTTGCTGAGCCACGACCTAGAACTCGTATGCCGTCTCAAGCGGCAGACCTTCTTCGATGGCCCGGCGCGAACGGGTCTCCTTCTCTTCTAGCTCGCTTATCTTCTGGATCACTTCCGTCAACACTTCGGCCGGGAAGGCCATTACGCCGTTCACGTCGGCGGCGACCACGTCGCCGGGGGAGATTTCGATACCGCCGCAGGTCACGGGCACGTTGGAGGCCACGGGGCGGATGACCGAACCCGGGCCGTAGAGGCAGGTACCCGCCGCGTAGACGGGCAATCCGACTTCTTCCATCCCCTCGATGTCCCGGCAGCCACCGTCGGTTACCAACCCGGACAGGCCATGCTCCCTGCAGGAGAGCACGATCACGTCGCCGAACATGCTGAGGATTTCCGTGGTGCCGCTTGCCGTGACCCAGATCGACCCGGGTCCGGCCTCATCGACCGGCCGGAATACATGGGCCCGGATATCGTCTCTCGTAGTCGGTATGTCGCTTTCTTCGTATTTCGTCGTTACCGCCGGACCGGCGATGGTACCCCTGGTCGGGAACATCGGACGCACGGCGCGGGACATGGCCAGGCGGGTGCGGTCGTAGCCGAGCCGGGTCAGTGCGTCCATGATGAGGGGCGTGGGCGTACTCCGGAGGATCAGGTAGGGGTTCTCGTCGCTGACCGGGTCGCCGTTCTCCTGGTCAGCCTGGGCGTCCTGGGCGGCGTGGGCGGCCTGTTCGGCGTGGGCGGCCTGTTCG
Organism: Gemmatimonadota bacterium; assembly: GCA_026705925.1. Taxonomy (GTDB): domain Bacteria; phylum JAAXHH01; class JAAXHH01; order JAAXHH01; family JAAXHH01; genus JAAXHH01. Next base: position 75,262 of record JAPOZT010000025.1, on the reverse strand, counting down.
GCGTGGGCGCTGCGCATACCGGCGAGGCTTCCCGCGGCTGTCGCGGCCATTCCGGTTTTCATGAATCCCCTTCGGGACAGGCTGCGGTCGAATATCGTCATTTCGTACTCCCGGGTGTTGAGGATGGGGGCCGATAACCGGTACCGGTCAGGTCCCGGCGAATGCGTTCGAATCGAACGCGCGATTAATCGGTTGATACCACGAATATCCGCGTCTATAATGAATGAACCCGGCTATAATTGAACTCGACCGTAGACCAAACTGCTATCAGCCCGGGCAGACGGCCGCAGGACTTTCCTTCCTGATCCCCAGCGGATACAGGATGTTCCCGATACGCGGAGTGCGCGATGAAATACCTTACCTATTCCGGAAACAACATCATACACGCCGAACTGCCTGACGAGGGGACGGTTTTCTTTCCGCCGCCGCCGCTGCCGGGCATTCCGAACAAAGACATTCCGGACCGGGTCAAGGCGGCCTTCGAATCCCCCCTGGACATGCCGCCACTCGAAGAACTCGTCGACGCAAACAGCCGGATCCTGATCGCCTTCGACGACAATTGCCAGCCCTTTCCGGCTACCGCGCCCCCCGACATCCGCCAGCTCGCTATCGAGACGCTGCTGGACATGCTTTACAGTTACGGGGTAAAGCAGGAGAATATCGAGCTCATGTGCGCGGTCGCTCTGCACAGAAAGATGAGAACCCACGAAATGGCCGCCATGCTGGGCAAGAGGATCATGAAAGCCTTCCACCCCAGCCAACTGGTCAATTTCGACGCCGAGGACCCGGACGATATCGTCGTGCTGGGTACCACCGACCACGGCGAACCGGTGGAGACCAGCCGCAAGGTCATCGAGAGCGACCTGGTGATCTATGTGGACTCCATCCAGATCCCCCTGAACGGCGGACACAAGTCCGTGGCCGTCGGCCTGGGCACCTACAACAGCATTGCGCCGCACCACGCGCCTCAGATGACCGCGGAGAAGCCCCACGTCATGCAGCCCGACGGTTCAGACATGCACGGATCCATCGAGCGCATCAGCCGCGTCATCCTGAAGCACACCCGCATCATGGTCCTCGAGGCGGCCATGAACAACGCGTCCTATCCCCCCATGATGCGCTACTTAAGCAAACCGTCGGAGCGTTGCAACCTGTTCGAGAAGGTCCTGAAGGCCACGACGCCCGCGTCCATGAGCATGCTACCCGAATCGGTGCGCTTCCGGGTTTTCAAGGGCATCCAGAGCGCTTACCTGCCCGTTGAAATCAACGCGGGTTCCATAGACGCCGTGCACGAGCCGACCCTTCAAACGCTGAAGGACCAGCTGCTGGTGACCACCGACCATCAGCACGATACGCTGGTCTTCGGCCTGCCCGATCTGAGTCCCTATTCCGTCGGCACGCGGATCAACCCGGTGCTGGTGCTGAGTGACGTACTCGGTTACGTCTTCAACTGGTTCTACAACAAGCCCTTCGTCAAGCCGGGCGGCGTGGTCATCATCCTGAACCCGGTCTTCGAGTTCTTCCATCCCGAGTATCACGTCGCCTACGAGAAGTTCTGGAACGAGGTGCTGCCCGAGACCCAGGACCCCTTCGAGATGCAGTCGGGGTTCCAGGAGCAGTTCGCCCGGGACCCGCACCTGGTCGACTGCTACCGTAACCGCTTCGCCCACCACGGTTTCCACCCCTTTACCGTCTGGTACTGGGCGACCTATCCGCTGAAATACCTTTCCCGGGTGATCCTGGCCGGCCCGAAGACCGATTTCGCGGCCAAGAGGCTGGGGGTCTCCTGGGCGCCCGACCTGGAACACGCCCTGGGACAAGCCCGTGAAGTCACCGGCGGAAACGACGTGGTGGCCCTGACCATCCCGCCCTTCATGTACATGCAGGTGAACGACGGATCGGCCGGCTAGCCCAGTGTGGCGCGCAATCTCCCCACCAGGTCCGGCGACGGCGTAAAGGGCAGCGAAACGACCGCCCGGTTCAGCGCGCTTTCGTAAATCCCCAGTATCACGCTGAAGTCACTCAGTGCCGCATCGATGTTCAGCGGGTGAACGGCCGTGTCGTCTTCAAGCCAATCGATCATGGCCTCGGTCATCGCCGCTTGGCCCAGGATGTCTTCCTCGGCATAGACATGTTCTCCGCGCTCGCAGACACCGTCGATCCTGGACTCCCAGCCGTGCATGTTCCAGTGCACGAAGCCCCGTTCCCCGTACACGGCGATCCGCTTGTGGACGTTATCGGAACCGCCCGGGATGACACGGGGAGCGACGGCGCCGCAGCGCAGCAGGGCGCTCACGCCGTTGTCGTAGTCGATGATCCCGGTGCACTCGTCCGGTGCGTAGTGATGCCTGGGGGTTTCAGCCAGTCCGTCCGCGCCCGAGACCTGCCCGAAGACGGAGACCGGCGCCGTACCGGGATTGAAAGCGCTGATGGCCTGCAACGCGTGCGTCCCCTGGTAGGCCGGGTTCATGCCCGCGCTGGCCTCGATGAAACGCAGGTTCCCGATCGCGCCATCGCGCACCTGCTGTTGCAGCCGGCTACGACGCGGATGGAAGTGCAACTGGTGGTTGACGACGATCTTGACCCGGGCAGACCGCACAAAGGCCTGCATGGCCAGATAATCTTCTCCCTGTATGGCCAGGGGCTTCTCGACTAGCACGGCCGGAACACCCGCCGACTCCGCCGCTTCGAAGATCTCCAGGCGTGCCGAAGGCGGCGTATTCACGTGGACCAGGTCCGGTTTCTCCCGTTCGAACATCTCGCGGTAGTCGGTGTACGTCGCGGACACGCCGAAGGCGGCTGCAAATTCTTCAAGCTTGTCCCGCCGGCGGGTCGAAACGGCGGCCAGCCGTCCCCGGGTTACATGTTCGTAGGCTTCGGCCAGTCCACGGGCCCGTCCGCCGCCGACGCCGACGATCGCGCATTTAGTCATGAAGTATTCCTCGCCCGTTCGTCGATACGCACCCGCCGCGGATCCAGCCCGGCCATCAGGTCCAGGGCTGGATGACGACTTTCGCGCACTCTCCGGACACCTGCTTCTCCCATGCCTTCTGGATCTCATCTATGGGATACAGATGGGTGATAAAGCGGTCCAGCTTCTCCTGGTTTTTCGCGATGACGCCCATGATGTCGAGGGCGCCCTTCATGTTGTAGTGCCAGGATCCCTTCAGATCGATGCCCTTGCGCAACATGTCGGGACTTACGACCAGTCGCGTGTCCGCCCCGCTCTCGCCGACGAAGGCGAGGCTTCCCCTCCGGCGGAGCCCGTCGATGCAGAGCCTGTGGGCCGACGGCGACCCCGAGCAGTCCACGGCCCGGTCCACGCCGAGTCCGCCGGTCAGGTCGCGTATCCGTTCCAGCGCGTCCTCGTCTCCGGAATCGATGACGTGCGCAGCGCCCAGCTCCATGGCCTTCGCTTTGCGGTAGGGATGGGATTCCACGGCGATGACCTCGGCGCCGAGATGAGACGCGCCGATCACTCCACCCAGGCCCACCGGCCCCATGCCGGTGATCAGTACGGTATCGCCGCCCCGGACCTGTAGGCGGTCGAAGGCGCCGTAGGTCGGTCCCAGTCCGCAGCAGGCCATGGCCCCGTGCTCGTAGGACATGTCATCGGGAATAGGCGTCAACAACCAGTCCGGCTTGAGCATGTACTGCGCGACAGTCGCACTGCCTTCGGCCGAACCGGTGAAAGCCTCGAAGTCCACGTTGTTTTCGCAGTGGATGTAGTCCCCGGACCGGCACAGGGCGCAACCGCCGCAGGGATACCCGGGCATGACCGCTACCCGGTCTCCCACATCGACCCGGCAGGGCTGCGCGACCTCGACCACCTCGCCGGACGCCTCGTGGCCCAGGTAGTCTTCCTCGCGGCCCGCCGCGAATCCCTTGAACTCGTTGCAGAGCGGAGCCGCGTGGATCTTGATCAGTACCCAGTTTTCCCGTGGTTTCGGAACGTCGGCTTCCACGACACCGCCCTGGTTTCGACCGAGTATCACTGCCCGCTTCATAGGGGGATTCCTGAAGGAAATTCCTGTGGCCACGATCTCTATTCAGGCGGAAGAACGGCATCGAGCCGGCCATGCATATTCCAAGCCGCAATATAACGTCCGTCCGATCTTGACGCAACATACTGCAGGCTGTTACTTGGTAAGTCAATGAGCAGACTCTACCACAACGAATCCGGTCGTGTCATCGCTTCGCTGTGCGAGGAACTTACACGGTTCAGACGTGTCCGCGTCATCCTGAATCTGCCGGCCACCGGATCCGACGCAATCCTGTACCTGCTGGTCCGGCCCCACCGGGTCGGCGACAACCCGCTGCACTGGTCGGTCAACGGGATCTGCCAGGAAGCGATCGAGGCCGGAGAGGATCTCCATTACAGATGGTACGAACGTACCGTCAAGCCCGGCCACCTGCGCGACGGGAACAACACGGTGGAGCTGTGGACCGATGACGCCGCAATGACGGGATGGTCGCTCGCGCTGGAAGCGGGTGGCGCTACGTCGAACAGCTCGCTGACCGACGACGGCGGCGAAAGCTGGCGTTCGCACCGCATGGGTTACCTGAACGCGGTCGAAGGAAACTACTGTGTGCGGATACGGCTGGAGGAAGGCCGGGACGACCCGCCGCCGGACATGGCCTGGGAATCCGCCGGCCACCCCAGGGCACAGACGATGCGTGACCGGATACCCCGCGGCATCGTGAACGGCAGCGATCGACTGACCCAGGTGCGGGCGCTGTCCGCGTGGATTGCGGCAAGCTGGGAACATTCGGGATCCCGTCGCGGGACGGCCTACGCGCCGTGGGACGCGGAGACCATACTTGCATGGGGCGTGAGCCGGCACGGTCACAGCGGCGAAAGTTCTATCACCATGTGCGTCCACTATGCGGTGGCCTTCGTCAGTGCCTGCCAGGCGCTGGGCATCCCGGCGCGCTGCTCGGCACTGATGGGTACGCCGAACAGCTATGAAGGCCATTTCGTGGCCGAAGTCTGGTTCGACGATTACCGGAAATGGGTGATGGTGGACCCGAACATCGACGCGATCCTGTTTCACGGTGGAAAGCCCCTCTCCATTCCCGAGATCCAGGGGCTGAACGGAGGACTGGCCCCCTATGTCGAATGGGGCAGCGGGACGAGATTCCAGCGGACGTTTTCCCACATGCGGGACTTCATAAGAAACAGCCTGCTCCGGGGTGTATGCTTCCGCCACCGAAGTATCTGGCCGCGGACCGATTTTTTCTCCCATCCCGAACTGACGCCGCCGGGGCATGGTTCCGTGTCCTACTGCGAGACCGACCTGGTCTGGTCGGAGCCGGACCGGGAGGCGGGTTTCGGCATGTTCAGGTACTTCGCGCCGGACGCTTACTTTGCGGCGCCACCCGACGGGGCGGCCAATGCCTGATCTGATCACGAGCGAGGAGATGCTGATCGAACGGATGACGGCCCCGTCGACGGCCGTCGTCGGGGCCGTGTCGGAACTGGAAGGCGACGTGGTGATTCTGGGCGCCGGCGGGAAGATGGGGCCGACCCTGGCGGAACTTCTCGTACGGGCCGGCGCGCGGCGCGTGATCGGCGTCTCCCGGTTCAGCGACGCAAGGGTCAGCGCCTATCTCGAAGAAGCCGGCGTCGAAACCGTCCGGGCGGACCTGCTCGACGAAAAGGACCTGGCCCGCCTGCCCGAGGCGCCGAATGTACTGTTTCTCGCGGGGTTCAAGTTCGGCGCCACGGGCAACGCGTCCATGACCTGGGCGATGAATACCTGGCTGCCGGGACGGATCATGCGCAGGTACGCCGGATCTCGCGTCATCTACGTGAGTTCGGGCAACGTCTATGCCTATACCCCGGTCGCGGAGGGCGGCGCGGACGAGGACGGCGAAATCGGACCGGTGGGCGAGTACGCACAGTCGCGTCTGGGCGGGGAACGCATCGCGGAACACCTGTGCCTGGAACAGGGAACGCCCCTGCTGATCGTCCGTCTGTTCTACGCCACGGAACTGCGGTACGGCATCATCCACGACCTCGGCAGAAAGATCCATGATGGCGTGCCGATCAACCTGGCCATGGGTCATGTGAACCAGATCTGGCAGGGAGACGCCAATGGTTACCTGGCGCGGATGTTTCCTATGTGCAGCAGTCCCGCCACGATCCTTAACCTGACGGGACCGGATGTCCTCTCCGTCCGGTCGATGTCCGAAATCCTCGGACGCCGGCTGAAAATGGAGCCGGGTTTCACTGGCCGTGAAAGCGATACGGCCCTGCTTGGCAACGCCCGGAGGCTCTTCGACAGGCTGGGTGAGCCGGGGGTCCCGCCGGAAAGGATCGCAGAGTGGGTCGCCCACTGGATCCGCATCGGTGGCCGCAGCCTGGACAAACCGACCGGGTACGAGTCGCGCAGCGGACGTTTCTGATCGAAGGATACCAAACGCTGGAGAGCAGCCATGCAGGACGCAATGCCCCCATCGGTCCGATCGGCCATGCGGCGAGGCGTGGTCATCCCGGCCCATCCACTGGCCGTAACGGCGGACCGTCGGCTGGATGAACGGCGCCAGCGGGCTCTTACGCGATATTACATCGCGGCCGGGGCCGGTGGACTCGCCGTTGGCGTCCACACGACCCAGTTCGAGATCCGGGACCCTGCCCACGGACTCTACGAACCGGTACTCGGCCTGGCCGCGGAGGTCATGGACCGGGAGGCGCCGGCGGACTTCATCCGGATTGCGGGAATCTGCGGACGGACGGCCCAGGCGACCGGCGAGGCGGAAGCGGCGCGGTCGCACGGATTCCATGCCGGCCTGCTCAGTCTGACCGCCATGAGCGGCGCCTCGGAGGACGAACTCATCGCGCACTGCCGCGCCGTGGCCGACGTCATTCCCGTCATGGGTTTCTACCTGCAACCCGCGGTCGGCGGACTGGTGCTTCCCTACCGTTTCTGGCGGCGGTTCGTCGAACTGGAAGGGGTGGTGGCCATCAAGATCGCGGCGTTCAACCGGTACCACACGCTTGATGTGCTGCGGGCCCTGGCGGAGTCCGGAAGACAGGAGGAAATCACGCTTTACACCGGCAACGACGACAACATCGTGATGGACCTCCTTACCGAACACGTTTTCCGGTGCGCGGACGGAGGCCGGTCCGTACGGTTCAAGGGCGGACTGCTGGGACACTGGGCCGTCTGGACCCGGGGCGCGGTGGCGTTGTTGCGGGAATGCCACGACGCCTCCGCGTCCGGCCAGCCCGTACCGCAACACCTGCTGACCCGCTCGATCGAGGTCACGGACTGCAACGCGGCATTCTTCGATCCGGCTCACGGTTTTGCCGGGTGCATCCCCGGTATTCACGAGGTGCTGCGCAGGCAGGGCCTGCTCGAAGGCACGTGGTGCCTCAATCCCGAAGAGACGCTGTCGCCCGGCCAGTACGAGGAAATCAACCGGGTATACGCGGCCTATCCCCATCTCAACGACGAACACTTCGTCGCCGAACACCGGGACGACTGGCTCCGGTAAGCGGGGCGGAGAAGCGCAACAACATACGGAGCGGAACATGAAGATCACCCGCATCGAAGCCATCCCCATCGAGGTGCCCCTCAAGCAGGGCATGACCACGAAAACCGCCCATGGCGAACACATCGTCTCTCCCTATGTCATCCTCCGTATCCACACGGACGAGGGGCTGACCGGACTGGGAGAGGCAACGGTCGCGCCGCGCTGGAGCGGGGAAACGTCCGCCTCGTGCGCCGCCGCGGTGAGGGACCTGGTGGACCCCGCACTCAAGGGCGAGGACCCGGCGGACGTGAACCGGCTCTGCGGGCTCATGGAAGAGGTCATCAAGCTGAACCCCTTTACCAAGGCGGCCGTGGAGATGGCGTTGTGGGACCTGGCGGGGAAGCGCGCGGGCGTCCCGCTCTACCAGCTGCTGGGCGGCAAGGTTCGGCAGGAGATCCCCATGAAGATGGTGGTCGGCGCCTTCGACGTGCCGACCTCCGTTGCGCTGGCGGAAAAGTTCCTGCAGTGGGGCGTGCAGTGTCTCAAGGTCAAGGTCGGACTGGACCCCGGCGAGGACCTCGAACGCGTCCGTGCAATCCGCGCCCTGGCCGGTCCCGACATCCGGATGAGCATCGATGCGAACTGCGGGTGGCCGCCGGCGGTGGCACGCCGCATGCTGCGTCTCCTGGAGCCCCTGGACATACTCTTCGCCGAGCAGCCCTCGGCGCCGCAGTTCGACGATGAAGCGGCCCTGATCCGCACGGGCACGTCCATCCCCATCATGGCCGACGAGAGTGTATTCACCGTCCACGACGCCCTGGAGACGGTACTCCGGCGGTCCGCCGACATCATCAGCGTCTATCCGGGCAAGAACGGTGGCATCGGCCAGACGCTGGCCATCTCGCACGTGGCCCGGGCGGCGGGACTGCGTTGTCACATGGGCAGCAATCTCGAACTGGGTATCGGCACGGCGGCCATGCTCCACGTGGCGGCCTGCGTGGAGGCCATCGACAGCGAAACCTATCCCGGAGACCTGCTGGGACCGTTGTACCACGAAGGCGATATGATCGAGACGCCGCTGGAACTCGGGCCGGTTACCGCGAAGGTACCCGACGGCCCCGGACTCGGCGTCGCCCTGGATGAAGCACAGGTCGCACGCTGGAAGGACGCGTAGCACCTACCCAGGAGTTTTACCAACCTTAAGAAAGGACAGCCATGGCTGACGAACGGACCTACAGGGCCTGCGTGGTGGGCTTGAGCGGCATCGGGGCGGGAAGCCCCCCGGTCGACGGCGACCACGGGATGGGCCATGAAATGCCCAACCGCCACGTGGCGGCCTATGCCCTCCTCCCGATTACCGAGGTGGTCGGCGTCTGCGACCTGAAAGAAGACCTCCTGCAGGACACCTTGAGGGACTGGTCGGGTACTTTCCCGGGTCTGCGGGGATTCACGGACTACCGGGAGATGCTGGAAGCCTGCAAGCCCGATATCCTGAGCGTGGTGACCTCGGACCACCGCCACGCGGATATCGTCGTGGACGGCGTCGCGTCGGGCGTCCGGGGTATTTACTGCGAAAAACCGATCGCGACATCCCTCGCCGATGCCGACCGCATGATTGCCGCGGTGGAAAGCCGGAACGTACCCATGACGATCAACCACACCCGGCGCTGGAGTGCTGTTTACCGGGAAGTCAAGCAGTTGCTCGACGAGGGAGCGATCGGCGCGTTGAAACGCATCGTGCTGAACTTCGGCGGTCCCCGGGCCATTCTGTTCCGGAACGGCACCCACATGATCGACATGACCTGCTATCTCGCGGGATCGGAACCCGCGTGGGTGTTCGCCGAACTCGACGAAGGCTACGAGGACTACTGGCCCTACGGGGGCGACGGCGGCCGGAACGCGGACCTGGAGCCGGGCTGCTCCGGCTTCATCCACTTCAAGAACGGCGTGCGGGCCTTCTACAACGGATCGAAGGGCAGGGAATGCCGGGGCGGATACCAGCTCGACGGCACCGACGGATGGATGTTCGTTCACGAGGACTACTACGAGCTCGACACGGGAAACGGCATCCAGACCATCGCCCCCAAAGGTCCGACCCATTACTACTCCGCCGCGGCCATCCGGGACCTCGTCAACGTCATGGAAAACGGTGGCGAGACCGTTTCCCCGCCGCGCGCGGCCCGCAGTACCCTGGAGATCATCCTGGGGTTTCTCGCGTCGCAGAAGCGCGGCAACGTACGCATCGATTTCCCGCTGGACGAAGACGCGGTCTGACCCGCCATGAGCGTTCGCATCGCCATAGACACGGGCGGCACGTTTACCGATCTCGTCCTGTCCGACCCCGAAACGGGACGGCTTGCGTTCCACAAGGTGCCGAGTACGCCGGCCGATCCGAGCCGCGCGCTGGTGGAAGGCGTCAGGGAACTCGTGGTACGGGCCGGATACGACAATGCGGATATTCTGTTCCTGATTCACGGTACCACGGTGGCCACCAACACCATCCTGCAGCGTAAAGGCGCCCGCACGGCCTTCATCACCACCGAAGGGTTCCGGGACGTGCTCCACATTCAGCGGCAGGACCGGCCCCACCTGTACAACATGCGTATTCGCCGGACGCCGCCCCTCGTGCCCCGTTCCCTGCGGTATGAGCTTCCGGAACGAACGCTGCACGACGGATCGGAAGCCCTGCCCGTCGACCGGGATCGGCTGGAAGAACTGATCGAAGCGCTCAGAGTGGACGGCATCGAAGCGGTGGGCGTGGGGTTGCTGCACAGCCACATCGATCCCGGCCACGAGCGGGCAGTCGGCGATGCGCTGCGGCAAGCGCTGCCGGAGACCACGGTCTGTCTTTCTTCCGATATGAGCCGTGAAGAGGGCGAATACGAGCGGTTCAGCACCTGCGCCATGAACGCCTACGTGCAGCCGGTGATGACGAACTACCTCAAGCGGGTGAACGACGCCCTTTCGGACGCCGCCGTCGAGGCGCCGCTCTTTGTCATGAAATCCAACGGTGGCGTCACCTCGGCACGGGACGCCGCGGATCACTGCGTGCATACGATCCTGTCAGGACCCGCCGGCGGCGTGGTGGCAGGAGACGAGATCGGCCGGCGGCTCGGCCGGCCCAATGTGATAACAGCCGACATGGGCGGAACGAGTTTCGACGTGGCCATGATTCACGAAGGCGCCATCGCCTTCGCGAAGAACGCGGAAATTGATGGGCTGGCCCTGAAAGCACCCATGATGGACATCCACACGATCGGCGCGGGGGGCGGCAGCATCGCGTGGATCGATTCGGGCGGTGCCCTGCGGGTGGGACCGCAGTCCGCGGGGGCCGTGCCGGGTCCCGCCTGCTACCGGACCGGCGGTAACGAACCCACCGTGACGGACGCGAACCTGGTCCTGGGCCGGCTCTCGACGGCCAGCCTGCTTGGCGGCGCCATCACCCTGGACCCGGCGGCCGCGCAGAGGGTGATCGAGGAAAAGATCGCCGCCCATCTGGGGTGCACGGTCGAGGAGGCCGCCGAAGGCATCATCCGCGTGATCAACGCCTCCATGACGGCGGCCATCCGCAAGCTCACCGTGGAACGCGGGTACGATCCCCGCCTGTTTACCCTGGTACCCTTCGGCGGCGCGGGACCGCTTCACGGCGCCGAACTCGCCCGGGAACTGGGGATCCGCGACGTGGTCATACCGCTCGCCCCCGGGGTCGCCTCCGCCGAGGGCCTGGTTTTTTCCAACCTGCGGACGGACCGGATCCAGACCCACGTGGAACTGCTGGACCGGATCGAGACCGAGCGATTCGAAGAGATGCTCGTCGAGCTTACGGCACAGGCGATAGAGGATCTGGCCACTTCCTCGGAGGGAAGCGATCCCGTCATCAGCCGGCGCGTGGGGCTGCGGTACGCGGGACAGGGATACGACATCCCCATCGATCTGCCCGGGGGCGCTGTCGACCTGGCCCTGCTCGGATCGGCCTTTCACCTCGAACACGAGCGACAGTACGGATTCGCGCGGCGCGACCAGTGCGTTCAACTCGTCAACGTGTGGGTTTCCGCGGAGCTGCCCATTTCGGATGACCGGCGCAAGCCGGCGGAACGGGTCGAGCCGGACCGGGCCGCGCCCCTCGCCGCCCGTCCGGTCTACTTCTCGGGCGACTGGGTGGACACGCCTGTCTACGGCAGGACCGGCTTGCTTCCCGGACAGCGGATCGACGGTCCGGCCATCGTCGAACAGCTCGATTCCACGACGCTGATCGGACCCGGGCAGACCGCATGCGTCGACGAATGGGAACAGATCACCATAACCGGACTGGATTCGGAATGAAGACCGACCCCATTACCCTGGAACTGATGCGCAACCGGTGGACGGGCATCGCGGAAGAAATGTGCGCCGCGCTGATCCGCACCAGCTACTCCACCAATATCAAGGACCGGCGCGACTGCTCCGCGGCCATCGTGCTGCCCTCCGGGGAGATACTGGCACAGGCCGAGTCGGGCGTCCCCCTGCATCTGGGCGTCATGCCCGGCGTGGTCAGGTCCATCCTGGAAGCCTATCCCGTGTCGGCCATGCGACCGGGCGATGTCTACATCACGAACCTGCCCTACCCCGAGGGACCGGGACATCTGCCGGATGTTTCCCTGGTATCCGCCATTTTCCACAAGCAACGCCCGGTCGCGCTGGCAGCATCCACGGCCCATCACGTGGACATGGGCGGTTTCGCGCCGGGCAGCATGCCCTTCGGGGTGACGGAGATCTACCAGGAGGGCCTGCAGATCCCGCCGCTTCCCATTTTCAAGGAGGGACGGCTCGACGAAGAGATCTACCGCCTGATCAACCAGAACGTGCGGACGCAGTACGAAGTGCGCGGGGACCTCATGGCGCAGTTCGCCTGCGCTCAGATCGGCCAGCAGCGCGTGAGCGAACTAATGTCGCGGGAATCTCCCGATGAAGTCATTCGCTACATGGACGAAATCCAGGACTACGCCGAGCGGCGGATGCGCGCGGGCATCCGGTCGCTGCCCGACGGCGAGTACGCTTTCGAAGACTACCTGGACGACGACGGGGTCTCCGATACGCCGGTGAAGATCGCGGTCACCCTGACCATCTCGGGGGACGAACTGAGCGCCGATTTCTCGGGATGCAGCGACCAGGTCCTGGGTCCCTTGAACGCCCGGCTTCCCGCGGCCGCTTCCTGCATCAGCTACGTGTGCAAGGCGGTGATTGATCCGGACCTGCCGGCCTGCGCAGGGGCGTACCGGCCCCTTGACATATTCGCGCCCGAGGGCTCCATCCTGCAGGCCACCTACCCCGCGGCCATCGGCAATGCCAACATCCTGACGGATCAGCGGGTCGTGGACGTGCTCATGGGCGCGCTGTACCAGGCGGCGCCCGACCGCGTGTGCGCAGCCTGCAGCGGGGAGATGAACCTGGTCAACATCGGCGGGATCGATCCCGGCACGGGCGATTACTACAACTACGTGGAGACCTACGCGGGCGGGCAGGGCGCCATGTCCGACCTCGACGGCGAGGACGGAGTGCATACCCACCTAACCAACACCCGGAACGCGCCGGTCGAAATCATGGAACGCACCTATCCGCTCCGGGTCGAGCGGTACGGCCTGATCCCGGACACCGAGGGACCGGGACGCCGGCGCGGCGGATGCGGGATGATGCGGGAACTGAAATGCCTCGGCGAACGCACCATCATCACGCTGGGTTCCGATCGCCGAAAGTACACGCCATGGGGACTCGAAGGCGGCGGGAACGCGACCGGGGCCCACTGCTACGTGATCGACACCAAAGGACGCGAGAAGGAGATCCCGACCAAGACGCACACCGAACTGTACCGGAACGAGATCCTGCGAATCGAGACACCCGGCGGCGGCGGCTGGGGCGACCCGGCCGAGCGTGAAGCGGAAAGGGTGGAAGAGGACGTCCGGAATGGGCTCGTCAGCCCGGAAAGGGCGGGCGAGTACTACCGTTGCGCGAAGGATCGGGGATCATGACAGCCGGCCGAAATGGCACAAAACCACGGCGAATCGCCATCATCGGCGGCGGGATCTCCGGGCTCGGGGCCGCGTGGGCGCTGCATCACCACCCGGACCGGTTCGATTTCCGGCTGTACGAGGCCCGTGACGAGGTCGGCGGGAATGCGATTACGGCCGACATGCCGCAGGATGACGGCGGCACCATTCCCTTCGACATATCCGTTACCGCGCTGATCCCTTCGGTTTATCACCACATCCTGCTGCTGATGCACCGGTTCGGCATCGAACTGCTGGATACCCGGTTCAACTACAGCGTCAAGTACCACGGCCAGGTTTACGCCCACGATTTCGAGTCCGAGATCAGACGGCAACTGCAGCCCGAGATTGCCCGGTTTCAACGGCTCCTTAAGCGTATCCACCGGTTCGGCCGGCTGACCCGTTCCCGGTCGAGGCTGATCAATGCAATCAATCCCTTTAATTACGTCAGCATGGGGACGGTGCTTAACCTCCGCGGTTTTTCCGGGGATTTCAGGTACAAGATCCTGAAGCCCATGTTCGTCAATTTCCTGATGGCCACGAACGTGTTCGACATGCCGGCGGCCCTCTTCGCACGGTACCTGGAGTTCTTCGACATCGAACGCGCGACGCCCATGCAGACGTGGGACCAGGGCACGCGACGGATCTATGAGAACCTGACGGCCGGATTCCGGGACAGATTATACCTAAACCGGCCGGTGCGTAAAGTGCACCGCCGGTCAGACTGCGTCGTGGTCGAGGACTCAGACGGCGTGGAGGAGACATTTGACGAGGTGGTCTTCGCGTGCAATGCGAACCAGGCCCTGATGCTGCTCGACCGGCCCACGTTCCTGGAACGCTATCTTCTGTCGTCGATACGCTACGAAAGCGAACTCCACAACCATACGGTCGTGCATTCGGACGCCTCCGTCCTGCCGGAAAACGAAGTGAGACCGCTGGAAACGCGGAGCAATCACATCGAACAGTACGGCGCCAGGCCGGACAACTACGAAATCACCTACATTATGCACAACCAGCAGCCATGGGCCAACCAGTCCGACAAACCCTGCCTGGTGACCTACAACCCCGTCAGTCCGATCGATGAGCAGAAGATCGTCAAAAAGTGCTGGTTCCAGCACATCGTACACGACGTGCGCCATGTCGCCTGGCTCGTCCAGCTGTTCCGGTTCATCCAGGGCAGGCGACGGACCTGGCACTGCGGCGCCCACACCCTGGTGAACAGCCAGGAGACCTGCTTCGTGACCGGCCTCGCCGCCGCCCGGCAGATCGGCGCGGACTATCCCTTCGACGATCCCGAGGCCAGGCGGATGTTTAACTACTACGGTCGGATACTTCACGGCTGGCGATTCCGGAAGGCGAAGAGCTGAGTTCGACCTCGTTTCGACCGGGCCTCAAACCTCCTTACGGCACTCGCCGGTCCACCGGAAGCCGGACCACGGGAAGCCGGCCCTGATTTCGCCTGTTCCAACTTCGCTCCAGCGGCTCGGACCAAATCCTTCTTGTCGCGTTAACGCCTTGTAGTTATAATACTTACGTGGACCACAGGAGGATAGGCATTGCATACAACCGATACGTTCGCTACGCCGGCAGCCGACGCGGATACCGCGCTCACCGACAGCCAGGGCAAGGATGGGCTACATCCGTTCCCGGAAGGCTGGTACCTGGTTACGACCCGCGAAACGCTGCGACGTGAAAAACTGATCGAGAAGCAGTGGATGGGCGAGGATATCGTCGCGTGGTGCGATGAGGAAGGCCGGATCTGCGTAGCCGAAGCCGTGTGTCCGCACCTGGGTTCCGACCTGGGGCCGAAGGTCGGCGGCAAGGTATGCGACGGCCGCCTGGTCTGCCCGTTCCACGGGTTCGAGTTCGATACGACCGGGCAGTGCGTCGCGACACCCAACGCCCCGGCGCCGAAAGCCGCCAGGCTGGCCGTGTACGAAACCCGGGAGATCCTCGGCATGGTCTTCGCCTGGCATGGACTCGGCGGGCGGTCCACGCACTGGTTCCTGCCGGACGAGCCGCCGTCGGGCAGCGAGTGGGGCAACCTGGGTTACCGGACCCTCCGGTTTCGCAGCCATCCCCAGGAAACCGCGGAGAATTCCGTGGACATTGGCCACCTGCGTTACGTGCACGGTTACGACAACGTGAACCCGGTCGGATCAGTCGCGGTGGAAGGCGCCTACCTGAAGAGTTGTTTCGACTTCAAGCGCGTCCGCAGGGTCCTGGGCGTCAAGGACCTGGTCTACGAGGTCTCGGCCATAACGCACATCCACGGACTGGGGTACTCTTTCGTGGAGATCCATGAGAAGACCATCGACATGCACGCCAGGCTCTGGGTCCTCCCGACCCCGGTCGACGGTGCGTACATCGACCTCGTGCTGGTCAGCCAGCTGCGGGAGATCAGGAAGCCGAGGCGGTTCGTGTCCGGCCTGGGATTCCTGCCGTCGAAGCTGCGGCGGCGGTTGATGAACCAGATCCTCCTGACGCAGCAGAAACGGGATGTGCTTCAGGACGTGGTGATCTGGGAACGGAAACAGTTTCGCACGCCGCCCCGGCTGTGCGCGGCCGACGGCCCCATCGGCCTGTACCGGCGCTATTGCCGGCAGTTTTATCCGGATCGTCCGTCAGCCTGAACGGCGCGACATCCGCTGCCCGATGAGCTACCCGCCGATCTCGTGTTCCGCCAGGGCTTCCAGCACATCCTGATGGATGAGCGCTTCGAAGGCGTCCCGCGCCGGAAGGCCGGCCGCCTTCGACAGCAATTCCCCGGCACGCTCCCGGCCACCCTCTCTATCGAGTTCGGGCAAATTGAGCGCGTATTCCAGCAGGACGATCAACGACTCCGGTGCGAGTTCCAGCGCCCGCTCGTAATGGAAGACGGCGCCCTCGCGGTTTCCCTTGTACAGGAACCGGGCCACGCGCCCGGCCCGGGCGATTCCGGCATGCCAGCTCCCGAAGGCCATGTGCGCCTCGGCGAATTCGGGATCGATGGAAAGCGCGTTCTCCAGCAGTCCGCGGACCCGGCCCGCCAGGCCCCGGCGAAGCGCCGTAAACCTGCCTACCGTCAGCGAATACCGGCCAACGGCGTGCGCGGACTGGTAATACGCTTCTTTATTGGTCGAATCGGCGCGCACCGCCTCCTCGCCGAGTTTCATCGCACGTTCAAAGAACCCCTTCCGATCATCACTGGCCGCAACGTAGTGACCATGCACCGCGAGTGATTGCGCCGCCAGGGCGTAGCCCACAGAGGTCCCGATGGCTTCTGCCAGGTCCGCCGCCTCGAGAAAGCGACCTTCCTCGAAAGCGGTCCGTGCCTCGTCGATCGACTGGGCGTTCGCGCCGACCACCAGAAGCACGAGTGCCCCGACCGCCGCGAAACGTGCGAATCGCGAAAGGATCATCTTAGCATCTTGGTCTAGTCGAGTTTAAAGAGGTTTACGAGCCAGGAAACAGTACAGCGGTGTGAAGATACCCGTCTTGCCACCCGAAACATAGGCGTCCGCGGTGCGATCAAGGAGCCGGACGACTTCAGATGAACCCTTCGGAAGCAGACGCAGCATTTCGGCCATCTTCGATCCCGCGATGATGGCCTTACGGCCCCATGGAAGCCTGCGCAGCGTATTCCCCAACGTTCCGCGACGACTATCCATGGTACTATACCAGGGCGTGGACGGCCCTTCCTGGATGTCTCGGTCCATCCCTTCTATGACTTGGAACCCCGCCGCTTCCAGTGCGCGATTCACTTCGCCGAACGTCGCGATGTCATTCAGCGCAATGCCACGCCTGAGTTCCTGCTCAATGACACGGTGTCCGGCGTCTTCCGGATCGAACTTGTCGGTCAGGCACATTTCCTGGCCCCAGAACAGCGCGCCCGGTTTAAGTACGCGGTATATCTCCTCGAACGCGCGAACCTTGTCCGGTGCGTGGCAGGTCGACTCGATAGCATAGCCCCGGTCGAACGTCTCGTCTTCGATGCCGCCCATATTCATGAAGCTGCATGCCTCATAATCGACCATGTGAGCGATTCCGGCCTCCGCGTTCAACTTTCTTGCCTTCTCCAGCTGGACTTCACTGATGTTGATTCCGACGACCTTGACACCGGCTTCACGGACGACGCGGCGCATGGGGCCGCCGACTCCACAACCGACGTCCACCACCGCCATGTCCGGCTTCAAGTCCAGCTTCGAGATCATCAACCGCTGATGACGGACGATGGATTCTTCCAGGCTCTCTTCGGGTGTGAGCGGTACGAAATGCAGGGATTCGTTCCAGCCCCACACCATGAATCCGCTGCAAAGGTTATAGTACTCTTTCACCGTTGCCGAATGGTCATACCCGCTTGTGCCGTCGGCTTCCTGTGCCGACCGGGCCGACCGGGCCGCCCGGGCCGACCGCGCGATCCAGCCGTCGAAGTGCCGGACACGACCCTTGACGCCCGTTCCCTGGTAAGCCTCATGCAGATCTCTGGACAGTTTACCCAGTTTCAATTCGGTGACATCTCCCCTGGAATTCGTCTCAACGGCTTCAGACAGGCAGCTCGCGTCTCTGCTCGGCGATGACGAACTTCAGCTTCTTGCTCGGTTTCAAAGAGGGAAACGGATTGAACTTGAGCTTGAAGTTTGCGGGCGACATTTCGAGCCTGAAGTAATGCGCCAGCAACAGCAGGTTGACCGCCAGTTGCAGTTCCATCCAACGGGTGCCAAGGCACATGTGCGTGCCCAGTCCGTACGGAGCGTATCCGGGACTGCGATGTTCGTGGCGCGGCGGCAGATAGCGGTCGATGTCGAATTTGTACGGGTCGGGAAATATGTCGCGCATGTAATGCGTGGCGGTCGGTGCGATATGGAGCCGTTCTCCCAGGGGCAGTTCGTACCCGTCGAAAACACACACATTCATTACGTTTCGAATTGACATGGGCACGATCGGGTACATGCGCATGCACTCCATGAGGAAGCGGTGCGTAACGTCGATCGCGGGTGGTGCGAGCGCCTCTGCTTCCGGATCGCCGTTCCCGAACAAGGCATCGGATTCCTCTCGGATTTTCTCGTAGAGCGCAGGCTGTGACACCATGGCGTATACCACAAGGCTATACATATCGCCCAGGTACACGCTGGCAATCAACGCCGCGGAAAAGGAAAACCGCAGGTTGGATTCAGGGAGAAACTGCGGGTCGCTTGCGTGGAGGCTGAGGTACTCGTCCACGAGGTCCCGCGGGCTGTCGGCCCGTTGGGCAGGGGTATGGACGCCTTCTATTCGTTCCATCAGCGTATCCAGGGCTTTCGCCCGCCGTTTCATGCCCGGGGTGTTCAGCGTGAATTTAGGCAGGATCCTGGCGACGTGCACGCTGAGCGCCCGTTCCTTGAACTTCATCAGATCGTCCAGGACGTCCTGGGAATCGACGCCGATAAACAGGGGCGAAAGTTGTGAGTTGATCATCCGGCGGCACATGGTCGAAGCGGTATAGGCGTCTCCGACGTTCCAGCTTGCCATGTGACGGCGCGCATGTTGGTAGAGCTGGTCCAACTGCCCTCCCAGTCTCCCGCGGGAATACGCCGGCGACAGGGACTTGCGAAGCCGGAAGTGATCGGCGCCGTCCAGAGAAGGCAAGAGGCCGGAAGCCCCGTAGACTTTCTCGAATTCACTGAAGTAGTCCCTGGCTCTCAGGTACATGCGTCCGTGCTTGTGCACCCAGCGGTTTACCTCGAGTCCGGCCATAAAGACCATTGGCTTGGTGAAGGGAGGACGGATCTTGAACACCGGGCCGTACTCCTCCGCCAGGCTCGCGAAAAGCGCGTTGAGATTGCCGTCTCGAACATGTGGGTTTCGCAGCAGTCTGCGAAGCGAAACCGTCGGAATCTTGCGCGTAAAAGCGGCCCTGCGAAGCGTCGGGCTGGCCATTTTATGCGAGACTGCTTCGGCGATTGACCGGCCGATTTCGTCCATCTTGCAGATGAACTCGATGCGCTGCTCCGACGCTTCGTCGAGTTGGAACATGAATCGGAACACGTCGCAGGTATTGACCAGGCATATGACGATGACGTCTCTCGGGTCGGGGATCTCGTTCATGAAGATCGCCCGGCTGATCCGCGTCCTGATGTACTGATTCGCCGTGCCCTTTTCGTCCTCTTCGTACAATCCCATCTTCCAGTCGACTCGGGCCAGCGTCCAGAACTCGCCGTCGTGGTGTTCCAGGACTTTCATTTCCACCAGGCGATCCAGCACCGAATCGATGATCGTCTCCGCACGGGGAGCCAGCCGTTCGATCCAGTATTGCGTATTCTGCTGATTGGGCTCGCTCGCGATTTCCTCCAGTATGAAGTCGATGGTGGAATTGCCCGTAGGCGTCTGGTCGAGGAGGAACAGGGACTCCACGTCCGTATCGATGCGGGACCTGAGTGAAAGCTCCGCAAGCACGGCACCGACCACGGCGCAGTGCAAATGCCAACCGGGCACCTGGTGGAAGTAGCCGGTCTCCTCGTTGAGCAGCATCAGGATGAGTTCCTGAGTCAACGTAAGCGGTTGGGGCTTCGTGCCCTTATTGGTTTCAGTCATCAGATTTGCCCTCCCTTCATCATACGCAGATGAATGGTGGAAAGCGCGGGAACGACCAGCATGATGATAGCCGTTACAAATAGTATACCGCAACCCAGCGATGCGGCAAAAGGAATCAGGAACTGCGCTTGAATGGCGGTTTCCAGAATCAGCGGTGTGAATCCGAGAAACGTAGTCACGGAAGTGAGCATAATCGGACGAAAACGGCCCTTTGCGCCCTCTATGATCGCAGTCCGTACCGGAGCGCCTTCCCGGCGTTTCTGATCGATGAAATCAATCATGACCAGCGAATCGTTCACGACCACGCCGCTCAGGCCGAAGATACCCAGGAAGGACACGGCGCTCAGCGCTACGCCAAGGACCCAGTGGCCCAGGATCACTCCGATGAATCCGAAGGGAATCACCGCCATGATGATGAACGGCTTGGTATAGGATCGCAAGGGGATGGCGAGCAGCGCGAAAATCATGATCAGCGCGATCGCGAACCCGCGGTACAGCGCATCCAGGGAATCGAGCTGCTGTTGTTGTTCGCCTCCGAACGTGTAGGTCAGGTCGGGGTACGTGGCGGTCAATGTCGCGAGGATCGAACCCTCCAGGATGCCGTTGGCCTGGTCGCCGGAGATCACCGCGGCGTCCACGTCCGCGGAGACCGTGACGACGCGCTGGCCATCCTTCCGACGAATGGCCGGCGGCGAAACGCCCGGGTTCAGCGACGCCACGCTGACGATCGGGACCTCTCCCCCGCCCGGCGTGCGGACCAGGTACCTTTCGATATCGGTGATGGAACTCCGTTCATCGGCGGGCAGACGCACGTAGACGCGGACCTCTTCCCGACCGCGCTGGACCCGGACGGCATCCGCGCCGAAAAACGCCGCACGCGTCTGTCCGGCCAACGCCTCCAGCGAAAGACCCAGAGTACGTGCTTCAGGCCGCAGTTCAAGCTGCACTTCAGGAATGCCCGGGGTGTGATCCGACCGGATGTCGTGGACGCCCGCCACTTCACGGAGACCGTCGACCACGGCGTTCGCAATCCGGGCGAGGATCTCCGGATCCGGATGCGACAGTACGGCCTCGACAGGGTTGCCCAGGTCAAAGACTGCGCCGCTGAAGGTGAGGCCGCGCACGTAGGGAAGCACTCCCACCTCTTCCCGCCATGCCTGCACGACTTCTCCCGATGAGATCTGCCTTTGCTGCGCACTCAGGAGTTTAAACTCGATGGTAGCGATGTTGGCCTGGGGATTGAGGGTAGGGGCCGGATTGAGCCCGCCCTCGCGTCTCGATCCCATACCGACGGTCACCGTTACACCGCTCAGCAGCGGCGGTGCATCCTCGGGCCGGCCACTTGAAAGCCGTTCCATGACCCGGTGACCGGCGGCCTCCAGTTCCCGTGCCACCTCATAGGTCCTCGAGGCGGTCGTCGCATCGGGCATCTCGAGGACGACCGTCGCGAAATCCCCCTCGATGTCGGCGGCCAGCGTAGTAGGTACGATCCCCGCCGGCAACAGCGAGATGCTGAGCACGAGCATGCCCACGGCGCCCCCCATCGTGATCGCGGGCTGATCCGTCGCGAACCGAAGCGCGCGGTCCAACGGACCCTGAACGAACCGGTTCAATAACTCGTTCACCCGACCCTGGATCCGGGCGAAGAACCGTTCGAAGGTATTTACCGGCACCCATTCCGGACCCTTCAAATGGGACAGGTGATTGGGTAACACCAGCAGGGATTCGACCAGGGAGACCAATAGCATGGCGATGATGATGACCGGCAGCGCCCGCCATACGTCACCTATGCCGCCGGGGATGAACAGGAGCGGGACGAAAGCGACCACCGAAGTGAGGACCGCGAAGGTCAGCGGCACCTTTATCCGTCGTACGCCTCGGATCGCGGCTGCAACGCCGGACGTACCCCGACTGCGTTCGTATTGAATGTGCTCGGCTACGACAATGGCATCGTCGACGACGATCCCTATGGCGAGTACGAAGGAAAAAAGGCTGATTTCGTTGATCGACACGTCGAGCGCATTCATGACGGCCAGCGCGCCGATACCCGAAACGGCGAGGCCGACGGCGACCCATATCGCAAGCCGGATCTGGAGAAACAGGCTGAGCGCGATCAACACCAGCAACAGCCCCAGGATGCCGTTCTTGATCAGGAGATCGGCGCGTTCTTCATAGACCTGGGACTCGTCATTCCACAGGGTGACGGCCACGCCGTCCGGCAGGGCCGGGATCACCTCGTTTTCCAGATGTTCCCGGACGTTCGTCGCGACGTCCATCACCTGTTCGCCATCGGCCCGGAACACCTCGACGAATAAAGCCGGATGGTTCTGATGCCGGACGATCAGGTCGGACTCCTGAAAACCGTCGCGGACCGAGGCAATGTCCCCGAGGCGAACGACCGTTCCGTCACTCCTGCTGAGCAGGACGATCTCTTCGAAATCCTGCTGGTCGTAGTTCTGGCCGAGGGTCCGGATGCGCACCTGGGATTCCCGGGTATCGATGCTGCCGGCAGACAGGTTCAGGGAACTGCGACGGATGGTATCGGCGACGTCGTTGAGGGTCAGTCCAAGGGCGCCCAGCCGATGAAGCGGTACCTCAATGGAGATTTCGTAATTCCGAACGCCACTGACGTCGACCTGGGACACGGACGGAAGCGCAGCGAGCTTATCCTCGATCTGATACGCCAATTCCTTCAGCGAGCGCTCGGACACGTCGCCGTAGACGATGAGCCGTATCAGGCTCATGCGGTTGTCCATTTCCCGGAAACCGGGACGATCGGCACCGGCCGGGAAAGACTGTATGCGATTGACCGCCGACTCGATATCGTTCAGTGCCAGCGCCATGTCCGTGCCGGAATCCATCTGGACCCGCACGGACGCGATACCCGGGGCCGCTACGGACTTGACCGCCTTCACGTCATCCAACCCGCTGACCTGGTCCTCGATCTTGACGACGATCGACTCCTCGATCTCCTCCGGCGTAGCGCCTGGATAGGCCATCGACACTTCTATGTGATAGAAGGGCGTGGTGGGCCACGCTTCCCGGTCGATGCCGGTCAGCGAAACCAGCCCCGCGGCAACGATGGCCCACATCAACAGGTTGGCAGCCACGCTGTTGCCCGCCATGTAGGCGATCGGGCCGGAAGATACTTTGTGATTGTCGTTGTCTATGCTCATGGGGTTTGGCCGGTCTCCGCCTGGACGCGCATGCCTTCCGTCGTAAACCGGATCCCGCCAGTGACGGCGGCCTGGCCGTCTTCGAGATCGCCGGTCACATAGGCTCTATCGCCGGTCCGCTGCAATACCTGCACCGGAACGATATGCACCGCGCCGCCGTCGCGCACGATCCAGACCTCGTTGCCCGATTGCAGCGCCGCGCGCGGAACCAGGTAGTAATCATCCCGCTCAAGACCGTTGATTTCCACTTCGACGTACTTTCCGACCAGCAGGGGGGGACTGCCGCCGGGACGATCCGTGCCGTCCATGGGCTGCCCCGATCGAAAGGGATCCGGTACGCGTACGATCACGTCGATGGTGCGCGTCTGCCGATCAAGGTATGGCTCGCTTCGGTCCACGTAACCTTTCCAGGCATAGGATCCTTCTCCGAAACGGGCGATCACGCGCGCACCGACGCTCCGGTTCCCGTCGCCCGCCGTAAGCGACCACAACCCCGGAATCAATGCGGCATCGGAATCGGACAGCGGCACGACAACTTCCACGGCATCGGCGGCGAAAACGCTCGCGACTGGCTGGCCGGCGGCAACGAACTGTCCCACATCCACGGACTCTTCCTGTACGAAGCCGTCGAAGGGTGCGGTTACGTGGGTTCTGGACAGGGCGAGATGGGCCTCGGCGAGGCGGGCTTCATCGCGATCCAGTGCGGCCCGGGCCGCCTTCAGCTGCGGTTCTCTCAGCGCAAGCGGGTTCGCGTTTTCGTCTGAAGACGCATTCCCTTTGCGAGCGGTGTATAGATCGTGCTGTGCACGGGCAATCGACGCCTGTTCCTCCTCCCGCAGCAATGCCAGTTGACTGGCCGCGAGGCTGGCCTCCGCTTCCTGCACCCGGTACCGGTAGTCGACCTCCTCGATGCGGAATAGCGTATCCCCCGCTGCGATCCGGCCGCCGCTCAGGAACCCCGGGTCGACCCACGCGATTCTGCCGCCTGCCTGCGAAACGACATCGATCTCCGCACTCGGCCTTACCGTGCCGGAACCGAACACCGGAACGGGTCCGGATCCCGCGGTGACCAGGCCCGTCTGAACGAAGGGTATCTGGGGCGGTTGTTCAGTGCGCGTCGGTTGCGGGGCCAACGAAATCAACAGAGCGGCCAACGCCACGGAAACTCCGAGTATGCCGCCGGCAACGAGAATACTGGTTAAACGCGACATGGCTATTTACTCCGTTGGAGGACGGGCGGGAAGACGCCCGTCCGGCTGGGTCTCCCGCAGTATGAGACGCTCACGGTCGTTGGCGGTCCAGGTGCCACCCAGCGCGCGATGCAGGGCGAGACGGGCGTAACCCAGGTCCCGTTCCGCCGCCGCAAGCATGGACTGCGCGGCCAACCGGACCTGTTCCGCCGCCAGGAACGATTCGTAAGCGCCCACACCCGATACGTATCTCTGCTCCTGCAGCGCCGATTCGGACCGGGACTCATCGGATTTGGCAGCCAGCAGCGCATGTCTGCGACGGCTGGCGTCGAGCCCCGCCAGGGCCGATTCGACTTCGTTGACCGCGGTGACCACGGAGCGTCCGAAAGCGGCCGCAGCCTCGTTCAGCCGCGCCTCCGCGATCGCAATGTTGTTCCGTATCCGGGAACCCTGGAATACGGGACCCAGCAGGTTCGCGGTGAGGTTCCGGAACCACTGGTCCGGGTCGAACCACTCGCTCGAATCGGTGCTCTGCAGGCCGATCGCGCCCTGCAGAGACAATCTCGGAAACAGGTCGGCCCGGCGCGCGCCGACCGAAAACCGCGCCGCCTCCACCCGTTGCAATGCCGCGAGCACATCGGGACGCTGGATCATGAGATCGGCCGGGATGCCCGCGGGAACGGGATCGAGTGACGGTGAAGGACCGGCGGAGTCGGACAGCGTATGCGCCAGGTCGGCCCGGAAGCCGCCCATCAGTATCCATAGCCGTCCCTCGGCGTCCGCGCGCAGTGCTTCGATCTGCGGCAGATCAGCCTGGGCTTCGCGCAGTCTGCGCCGCGCCGCGTGGAGGTCCTCCAGTTCGATCAATCCCCGCTCGTACCGGGACTCGGCAAGCGATTCCTGTTGTTGCAGGACGGACACGATCTCGCCGGCCATCCCCTGTTGCCGGCGCAGACTCGAAATCTCCAGATAAGTACGGACGGTTTCGGCCAGCACCCCCATGCGCGCGCTGAGATAGTCCGCCTCGGTGGCCGCCAGTTCGGCCTCGGCGGATCGCGTATCGTTGCGGTTCCGGCCCCAGAAATCGAGTTCGTAGGAAAACTCCATGCTCAGGGTATAGGTGGTGAGTCCCAGCCGGTCGGGGATCTCCACGCCCGCCGCGCTCAGGGCTTCCGGATCCAGCCCGACTTCCTCCAGTTGCGCGCCGATGCCCGCGTTAGTCGGACCGTCGAAGTCGTTCACGCTTACCGACGGTTGCAGCAGGGGAAACGCCGAAGCGCGGGCAACACCCGCCCGGCTCCGGGCCTGCTGTACCCGGGCGACCGCTCCGGCAAGATCGAAATTCGAAGAGAGCACCTCCTCGATCACCCGGTCGAGGACCGGATCTTCGAATGACTTCCACCAAGCCAGGGGCCGGTATGCACCGGAATCCGCCACTGCGGCGGCAAACGCGCCGGGCGTCTCCGGTACCGAATCAAGCACCGGGAGGTTCCGGTTCGGCGCCAGTGAACAGGCCGAGAGGAGCAGGAAAGAGGCAATGACGGAATGTCGTATCATGTCGAATCCATGAACGGGACCGTGATCGACTGTACTTAACACATTACCTGCGAATCCGGTCTATGACTATCGAAATAGTCAAACGCAATCTAAAGGAATGTATACTTACTATACTGTGAATATTCAAAATAGGCCAGATTCATATCCATCTTAACGAGCACGGCAACCCTGGCGATACTTTGGAAAGCTATTCCATCGGATTTAATGCTAACCCCTGAATTCAATCGATTTCACCGATTTTATGGACAAACTGGCCGCCCGGACTGGCAGCGCAAAATCGCCTATGTTGACAAGCGGACGACTAAACACTAATCTGTTCGCGTTCTTCATCCACTGTAAATTAGGGTGCAATACCTCCATGAATCAAGTCTCTTGAACCAGCCGATCCTCACGCTCAGCGACCTCGCGTTCACCTACCGCGACGCCCCGGAACCCGCGCTCGATCAGATCAACTACCGTCATCGCCGCGGCGAGTTCACCGTGATCGTCGGCGAGACCGGCGCGGGCAAATCCACCCTGTGCCGCTGCCTGAACGGGCTGATACCCTCCTTCACAAAGGGCAGGCTCGAGGGAAACCTGCAGGTAGCCGGCCACCGGGATTCCGAACGGCCCCAGGTCTACGAACTGGCACGGATCGTCGGCCTGGTCTTCCAGGACTTCGAGGCGCAGTTGTTCTCCACCAACGTGGAACTCGAGACGGCTTTCGCCCTCGAGAACTTCGCCGTGGATCGCGATCAGATGCAAACCCGCGTCGACCGGGCGCTGAACCGGGTCGGCCTGTCGGGCTTCGAACAGCGGGACCCCGCCAGCCTGTCGGGAGGCGAGAAGCAGCGGCTGGCCATCGCCTCGGTGCTTGCGGGCAGTCCCTCGGTGGTCGTCATGGACGAACCGACGACCGACCTGGATCCCGTCGGCAAGCGCGACATCTTCAAGCTCGCCCAGGTCCTGCGGAACGAGATCGAGGGCATCATCCTGGTGGAGCATGAGACCGAACACGTCCTGAGCGCGGACCGGATCCTGTTGATGCACGAGGGGCGTATCGTCCAGGAGGGGCCGCCCGGCGAAATTCTGGCCGATCCCCGGAACGTGGAACGGCTTGGCGTCAGGCCGCTCCAGACTACCGTGCTGCTGTCCCAACTGGGACTGGAGACGGATGCGCTGACCATACAGGACGCGGCTGCCCGAATCCGTTCAGCCGGATGGTGCGTCAGGGAGTCTGCCCGGGAAAGCCTGGACGGCGCGCGGCGGCGCGAACCGTACGGTGAACGGCCGGGTGCGACACAGGATGAAACGCCGCGCGAACCACAGGGAGAATCGACGGGTGAATCGCCCCTGCCCGTCGTTCATATCGAGAACCTCGTCTACAGGTACGATGAATCCACGCCGGCCGTGGACGGGGTCAGTCTGGACATCGCGGCCGGTGAATTCGTCGCGCTGGTGGGTCAGAACGGTTGCGGCAAGACGACGCTTGCCAAGCATCTCAACGGACTGCACGCCCCGACGGAGGGCGAGGTCCAGGTCCTGGGCAAGTCCACCGCCGACTGGACTCTGCCCGAACTGGGACGCCGCGTCGGATACGTATTCCAGAATCCGGACCATCAGATCTTCGCCAATACCGTGTGGGACGAAGTCGCCTTCGGCGCCCGGAACTATGGGTTCTCCGAAGAAGAAGTCGGGGAGAAAGTGGACGGCGCCCTGGCCGAAACCGGCCTGACCGGCCGGGATCTCGAGGATCCCTTTAATCTGACCCGGGGAGAAAGGCAGCAACTCGCCGTGGCGTCGGTGCTGGCCACGGACCCCGAGATCCTCGTCCTGGATGAGCCGACCACCGGGCTGGACTATCACGGCCAGGTCGCCATACTGAACCTGGTCCGGCGGCTCAACGAATCCGGCCGTACCGTGGTCATGATCACCCATTCCATGTGGGTCGTCGCCGAATACGCCGACCGGTGTATTATCATGTCGGGCGGACGCGTCGTCCAGGACGGAGACGTGCGGACGTGTTTCAGCAATCCCGAATTGCTGGAATCGCTGTACCTGGAAGCGCCCGAGGCCGTCCGTCTCGGCTATGAATTCGGACTCGTGGCACGTTCCGTCAAAGAGATTGCCGACTGCCTGGAACGCGTGGAGGAATAACCTCGGACCGCCCATGGTGCTCTACATACCCTTTGATTCCCTGTTGCATCGGCTCCATCCCTCGACGAAGATCGTGGGACTGGCCCTGTTACTGATCCTCACTGTGGCCTTCCAGTCGCCCTGGTACCAGCTGGTCATCCTGGCTGGTGTCCTCTTGCTGGCCCGTTCGGCCGGAGCGTTCAAAAACCTCCGGCGGATCCTGCCGCTCATGATCACCGTGCTCGTGTTCAGCGTCGTGTCCTGGTCGCTGTTCAGACGCGTCGGCGATCCATTCTGGTCCTTCGGGCTGTTCACGCTCTCGACGGAGTCCATACGGTTCGGGTTCGCCATGGGATTCAGGCTCGAGGCGATGCTCGTTTCCGGCATGGTCTTCGTTTCCTGCACGAAAGTGGAGGAATTCGCCTACGGGCTCCGGGCCATCGGGCTGCCCTTCGCCGTCAGTTTCGCGCTCTCCCTTGCCTTTCGGCTCGTTCCGCTGTTTTTTACGCGTATCGGCACGGTCGTCCAGGCACAGCAGGCCCGAGGCCTCGATCTCAAGAGCGGGAACGTATTGCAGCGGGCCCGCAAGTACGTGCCGCTGCTGGTGCCCATATTCGTGTACGCGATCCGCGATACCGACCTGCTCTCCATGGCCCTGGAATCCAAGGGTTTCGGCATGCGGGGCCGGAGAACGGAATACCTTTCTTTCCCCTTCGTCTGGCGTGATTATGCCATTCTGGGGTTGCTGCTGATCCTGAATATCGCGGGCTGGCTGATGCCGGTCCCGTGAGTGATCCATAGGGAGAGGCTTCCGGAGGAGCGTCGCTCATACCGGGGGAGCATCGAATGGACCGACGATACAGGGCGGGGGTCATCGGACGCACAGGACGGGGCAACTACGGCCATGGCCTGGACACGGTGTACCTCGAAATGGATGACGTGGATATCATAGCCGTGGCCGACGAAGATCCGGACGGCCTGCGGGAGGCGGGCCGGCGGCTGGGTGTACGTAACCTATATACGGACTACAGGGAAATGCTGCGCAACGAGTGGTTCGATATCGTCAGCATCGGTCCCCGCTGGCTCGACCAGCACGCCGCCATGACCCTGGCCGTGGCGGAAGCGGGCGCGTGCATCTTCCTCGAGAAGCCCATGGCCCGCACGCTGTCCGAGGCCGACGCCATGATCGAAGCCTGCGAGAAGGCCGGGGTGATGATGGGCATCGCCCACCAGGGCCGCATGCACGCGGCCGCGTGGCACGCCCGTCAACTGCTCGCCGACGGCGCCATCGGTGATATACTTCACGTCCGCATGAACGGCAAGGAGGACCATCGCGGTGGCGGCGAGGACCTCATGGTGCTGGGCACCCACCTTTTCGACATGCTCCGGTTCCTCCTGGGCAGAAACCCCGCCTGGGTGCAGGCGTCGGTGACCATGGCCGGCGGCCGGCCCGCGACCCTGGAAGACGCCGTGGAGGGTCCGGAGGAACTGGGCCTTATCGTGGGCGACGTCATCCACGCGATGTACGGTTTCGGTCACGGCGTGACGGCCACTTTCGAAACGCGCCGCAACCAGGCCCCTCACCCCCGGAGGTACGGGATGTGGGTGTACGGTTCGGAGGGCATCATGACCGTCCATGAAGGTTCCCAGCAGATCAGGATCCACGGATCCCCGGTCTGGCATCCGGACGACGACGCGGCGGTTCGTGACGTTACCGCGGAATCGCTGGAACTTGAGCCTTCCGAGCAGCCTTCAATGAGCGCGCTTCAGGCGGCGGCCAACGCCGCCATCGTCCGCGACGTGTTCGAGGCGAGGCGGGACGGACGCAGGCCGGTGAACAGCGGATACGACGGGCGCTGGGCGCTGGAGATGATCCACGGTGTCTTTGCCGCCCACCTGGCGGAAAGCCGCATCGCCCTTCCGCTGGAAAACCGGGACCACCCGTTGTTGCCGAACCTGATTTAGGATGATGCGATGACTTCTACACCGGACGGGTCCTGCCGCGACACGCTGGGCCGCATCGGCCTGCCCGAACCCGTGTCCTCGCTCGCGGGACGGGACTGGGACGCGGTCGTCGTGGGCGCCGGCCACAATGGCCTGGCCTGCGCGGCCTACCTCGCCCGTGCCGGGCAGCGGGTGCTGGTCCTGGAAGCCCGGGAACGCGTGGGAGGCGCCTGCACGCTCGAAGAAACCTGGCCGGGATACCGCGTGTCGCCCTGCGCCTACCTTGCCGGCCTGCTCCATCCCCTGGTGATCGAGGAACTGGGTTTCGCGCGCTACGGTTATCGATGGACGCCGGCGGAAGCGGGCATGTTCGTCCCCTTCGAAGACGGGTCGAGCGTACAGCTGTGGGAGGACGACGATCGCTGCCTGGAGGAGATCCGCCGCCTGTCGCCCCGGGACGTGAAGGGCTTCCAGGCCATGTACGCGCCCATGCGGCGCATCCGGGAGGCCCTGCGCCCCCCGGGAGAAGACGACATCTGGGTCGGGCGGGCGCCTACCCGGGATCAGATCGAAGAACGGCTCAAGGGCGACCGGGAGGCCATCGATCTGCTCTTCGAATGGTCCATGGTCGAATACGTCGAGCGGTACCTCGAAGACGAGCGGCTGCGCATGGCCCTGATCGGCCAGGGCGTGATCGGGACGAACGCCAGCCCCTACGAGCCCGGGACCGCCTCCGTGCACGTTTTCCATTCCACGGGGACCATGGCCGGCATGCCCGGCATGTGGGGGTACGTGCAGGGCGGCATGGGCATGGTGTCCTTCATACTGTGCGACATCGCGCGCGACTCTGGCGCCGTGGTGGCCGCGGGCGTGCCCGTCGCCCGCATCCTGCCCGGAGAGGGCGTGGAGCTAGAGGGAGGCGAGCGCGTCCGGGCACCTGCTGTCGTATCGAATGCCGATCCCCGGGTCACGCTAAGGCTCCTTGGCGACGCGGCCGATGGGGCGTGGAGGGACCGCTTGGAATCGGTACCCCAGACCGGCGCGACCGTCAAGATCAACATAGCCCTCGCCGAACTGCCGGATTTCACCAGCCGGCCGGGAACGAACGAGGACCACCACCGGGGCCAGGTCAACATCCCGCTTACCGCACGGCAGTGGCACGAATTCCACGCCATGGCCGGCGACGGCCGGTTGCCGCCGCGGCTCTGGGAGGAACTCTACTTCCACACCGCCCACGATCCGAGCGTGGCACCGGCGGGCCGTCACACCATGAGCATCTTCGCCCAGTTCGTCCCTTACACGTTCGCCGAGGGCGACTGGGATTCCCGGAGAGAGGAAGTGGGGAGGCTGGCCCTCGAATCACTCGGCCGCTTCTGCAGCAACATGCCCGATGCCGTCCTGCACATGGACGTCATGGGTCCCCCGGACATCGAGAAGAAGGTGGGCCTGACCGGCGGCCATATCTTCCAGGGCGAGATCCTGCCGGCCTATATGTGGGAGAATCGGCTCGAACCGCGGACGCCCATGCCAGGGGTCTACCTCTGCGGGGCATGCACCCACCCGGGCGGCAGCGTGATTGCCGTCAACGGGCGCAACGCGGCAATGGAAGTGCTGGGGATGTACGGGGATCAGTAGGCCTGGGCGTAGACGACCTTTCGTTCCGACGCCCGCCCGCAGTACGCGCAGACGCCCGAGTCAGCCTCCCAGTCCATGGGGACGCACCGGATCGTGTTCCGGGTTTCGTCCTTGACCGCGGCTTCGCAGGCCGGATCGCCGCACCAGTGCGCGTGGATGAACCCGCCGTCGCCGTTCGCGGCCGAGACGAAGGCTTCCCGGTCCCGGATCTCCCGGGAACGGGCTTCGCGGAAATCCAGGGCGCGCTGGAACATATCCCGCTGCACAGTCTCCAGCAGGTCCCCGACCCGCTTGCCCAGGGTCTCGAGGGAAACAAATTCCTTCTCCCCCGTATCCCTGCGCACGACCACCGCCTGGCCGGACGCGATATCCCGCGGACCGAGTTCCACGCGCAGCGGCACGCCCTTCGTTTCCCATTCGGTGAACTTCCAGCCCAGTCCGAACTGCTCGCGGTCGTCCACCTTCACCCGCACGCCTTCCAGCGACGCAACCAGCTTGTCGACGGCTTCTTGCACGACGGCCTGTTCCTCGTCGGACTTCGCGATGGGGATGACGACGACCTGGTGTGGCGCCAGGCGGGGAGGCAGGACCAGCCCCCTGTCGTCGCCATGGGCCATGATGATGGCGCCGACGGTCCGGGTGCTCATGCCCCAACTCGTCTGGTAGACGTGCTCGCGCGACCCGTCCCGTGTCTGAAAATCGATATTGAAAGCCCGGGAGAAGTTCTGCCCCAGGTCGTGCGAAGTGCCCATCTGCAGGGCCTTGCCGTCCTTCATCATGCCTTCTATGGCGTAGGTCTGCAGCGCGCCGGGGAACTTCTCGGCGTCGGTTTTCGGACCATACAGCACCGGAATCGCCATGTAGTCTTCCGCGAAGGTGCGGTAGATGTCCAGGATGCGCAGGGTCTCCTCCTCGGCCTCCGCCGCCGTGGCGTGGGCCGTGTGGCCTTCCTGCCAGAGGAATTCCGTCGTCCGCAGGAAGGCCCTCGGGCGCAGTTCCCACCGGAAGACATTGGCCCACTGGTTGATCAGCAACGGCAGGTCGCGATAGGACTGGATCCATCGGGCGTACATGTCCGCGATGATGGTCTCGGAGGTCGGGCGGACCATCAGGCTTTCTTCGAGCTTCTTGCCCCCGCCGTGCGTAACCACGGCACATTCGGGCGAGAATCCCTCCACGTGCTCCGCTTCTTTCTGGAAGAAGCTATCGGGAATCAACAGAGGGAAATAGGCGTTGACGTGACCGGTTTCCTTGAACATCCGGTCCAGCACCGCCACCATGTTTTCCCAGAGCGCGAAGCCGTATGGCCGGATGACCATGCAGCCGCGGGTCGGCGCGTTGTCGGCCAACTCGGCTTTCGCGATCACTTCATTGTACCAGGCCGAGAAATCGTCCGCCTGCGCGGTCAGTTTTTTTGCCATGACTCCACCTTTTCTTCCGAGGATATCGCGAGATAGAACCGGCCGATCTCCACTTCGAAGTGACGGCCGTCCGCGTCCTGCATTTCATATTCACCTTCCATGGTACCCCACTCCGTGTCCAGGGGACAGAGACTCTGGTATTCGTGGTTCTCCCCGGGCTCGAGTTCGGGCTGCAATCCCACGACGCCCGGACCTCTGACTTCGCTGCGCTTGCCGTCGGCGTTGATGATGACCCAGTGACGGTTGATCAGCTTCACCCAACGCTCGCTGCCATTGGTGATGACGATACGGTACGCGAACACGTACTGGCCCTGGCCGGGATCGGAATGATCGGGCAGATAGCCCGGGTATACCTGGACCCGTATGCCATGGGTGACCGTATCGGAATTCAGCGGTGTCGGCATCGCGTTGCTCCGTGGATTCGGCCCGGAAAATCGAAGGTGTATAAGATAAATACGGGGGGCTTCATCGACAAACAAAAAACCAAAGGAAACGCCCTTCCCGGCGACGGAATCCGGGCCAAAAACACCTTGACACCCCGGGGCCGCATCTCTATCCTGTCCACGGCAGAAAACCGTATCCACCGGGGAAGCAGCGGAATGGTCAATCCAGGCCTTGAAGGCGTCGTAGCCGCGCAGACGGCCGTCTGTTTCATCGATGGCCTGCAGGGCAGGATGCTCTACCGGGGCCACGACATTCACGACCTGGCTGCCCATTCCAGTTTCGAGGAAACAGCCTACCTGCTGTGGCACGGCGACCTGCCGGGATCGGGCCGGCTGGCGGAACTCAACGAGCAGCTCCTCGCCGGCAGGACATTGCCTGCAGCGGTTTTGGACTTACTGCGGGCACTCCCGCGCCGCACGGCGCCCATGGACGTGCTCCGTTCGGCCGTGTCGTTCCTGTCCGCCTACGACCCGGACGCGGCGAACCACACCCGGGAAGCGAACCTGCGCAAAGCCGTCCGGCTGACCGCCCAGTTCGCGTCCGTTACCGCCGCCTGGCACCGGATCTCGAAGAGCAGCGATCCCATCGCGCCGAATCCGTCCCTGGGCCACGCCGCCAATTTCCTGTACATGCTGAACGGTACGATCCCGGATACCGAGTACGCGAAGGCCTTCGACGTCGCCCTGATCCTGCATGCCGACCACGAACTGAACGCGTCGACCTTCGCGGCACGGGTCACGGCGGCCACGCTGTCGGACATGCATTCGGCGGTCACGTCGGCCGTCGGCACGCTCAAGGGACCGCTGCACGGCGGCGCCAACAAGGACGTGATGGACATGCTCAACGAGATCGGGGAGACTTCCAGGGCCGGGGACTACGTCGGGGAGAAGCTGGCCGCCAGGGAGAAAATACCCGGATTCGGCCACCGCGTCTACAAGACGGAGGATCCCCGGGCGACGCACCTGCGCCGTCTCTCGAAGGAACTGGGCAGGAAGGCGGGCGACCTGAAGTGGTATGAAATGTCCCGCGTGATCGAGCAAACCATGATGGACCTGAAGGGTATCGCCTGCAACGTGGATTTCTATTCCGGTTCGGTCTACGCCAACATGGGGATTCCGGCGGAGTTGTTCACGCCCGTTTTCGCCTGCAGCCGAATCAGCGGGTGGACCGCGCACCTCCTCGAACAGTACGACGACAACAGGATCATCCGCCCGTTGGGCGAGTATACCGGGCCGACCGAAGCGCGGTACGTACCCATGGAAAACCGCCCTGCCTGACCGGGGACAAGTATCATGATACAGGCCTTCCGTGCGCTGGTCTTCGCGGCATCGGTCAGTTTCTTCACGCTGCCGGCGTCCGGCCAGTTCAATTTAAACCTGGGCGGCGAAGTGGCCCGCCCCTCCTCGGGTCTTGCCGATCTGGTCGAAGAGGACTACGGTTACGGCGCCCATGCCGCCCTGACGTACTGGTTCAGCTATCGCGTCCAGTTGGTCTGCGCAGGTGGCTACGTTACCTATGGAAGCGAGAAGATCAAATCCCGCACCGAAGCGGAGGACCTGGTCGACCAGGGTCTCGACGCCATCATCGAACGGATCGAGGGCAATTACTCCAGCATTCCGGTGACCGCCGGCCTGCGATTCTATCCTTTGGAACGGCTGTTCGTGCAAGGCGCCGCCGGCGTGGTGTACAAGCGAACGCGGCAGATGGGCAACGCGAATGCGAAAGAGGGCTTCGTCACGGAAAGAGACCTGGTCGTGTCCCCCGGGATCGGACTCCTGCTCGGCCGATTCAGCCTCCAGGCACAGTACAACGTGTCCCGAGACGACTGGAAGTGGATGAGCCTGGGTGTATCGATGATCTTCGGGAAGCTGTAGGTTGCCAACACATTTAACGTGACAGTAAGGTCTTTACGTCATGCCTGATTTCTCTTACATCGGCTCTCAATTCGGCGATATCTGCCGTCGTCCTTTCTTGTAGAGTTCCGATCTCCCTTACCAGGTCGGTCTTGACAGTATCCATCTCACGTTTTTCAACCATCTTGCCTCGTAGAAAGAAAATCCAACTGAAAATCCAACCTAACACCGCCACCAAAATCACGGCCGCTGGCATTAGATAATCAACCATTGTCACGTCACTCTCCTACTGTTCGTTCACGGCTTAGTCCGCCGTGCGTTCCCCCAGATAAACGTATCACTATTTCAGATCAGCCGGTGAGGTGTCATACTCCGTAGTATCTGCACTGTATTTGAGGAATCCGCTTACCTCGTCGATTTTGGTTTCTACTCTGTCTAACGAATTCGTTATGTTTCTTGATTCATCCCTGAATTCAGCTCTAAACTCACCCAAAGTAACATGCAAATAGGTCAATAAGGCGATCAACGCGATAGCACCTGTGAAGACAGCCCCGTTACGTTGGAACCACGACTCCCGATTCATTTCCAATCCTCCTTACCCGAAGTAATCGTTCGTGCGCTTATGCCGGTTTATGGATTGGTCGCGTTCCGAATTCGGATTCTCGACGTTTTTTCGAACTGCGATGGTTTTTACCATGCACCGTGCACCATGTACTGTGCAATCAAGGCAGGTACCCGCCGCGGTATTTATCGATCAGGCTCCAGAGTATGGCCGCGGTCTCAACGTCGGGCACGCCACCATAGTCCGAGGGGCGGAAATGCAATTGAAACGCGCGTACGGCGAAGCGCGTCTGGTGGTCCAGTTCGCCGGTTGGTTCGACCAGGTATCCGAGCCTCAGCAGCGCTGCCTGCAGTCTTGCGACCGTAGGCAGCTGGTCCTCGAATTGCGTCATGTAACGCAGCATGGTTTCCTCGTCATACCAGGCGCCTATGCCTTCGTCGTACAGCCGTCGCCAGGGAAAGAGGGGGCCCGGGTCCGACCGGCGCCTGTGTGGGACCGCAATATCGGAGTGCGCGACGAAATCGAGCGGCCCGATGCGGGGGTGCCGTTGCTGAATGCCTCGGAGCAATTCGATCAGCATCTCGATCTGCGCATCACTGAAAGGCGGGAAATCACAAACGAGCGCGTCCGGGCCGCTATCCTCGACAGCTGACGTATCCGCCTCGCAACTAAACTCGTTTACGATCTCGATCCCGATGGATCGGGCGTTAAGCCCCCTATCCCCGGCCCAGTAGCTGACGCCGGCGTGCCATGCCCTTTGGCTTTCCTTCACGAATTGATGCAAACGCATCCGGCGATGCCCGTAGGTAGGGTCGTTTTCGTCGGGAATCAGGTAATGTGCGCTGACCGGACGCCCGGTCCGGGTGGTGAGCAATCTTACCGATTCCGCGAAATTTGCCGAGGTAGCGTGAATCACCACGTAATCGACCCGGCTGCTCTGGTTCGACGACTCGATATAGATGACGTTCGAACAGCCAGCCATAAACATCGAAAGCATCCAGAACATACAAAGCCGCGTAACACGGGTTATCTTCATGTCAGGTTCCGTTCGCAATAAAGGCAGCTGCGCTTTGTTTGTGATTGAAATACCGAGTGTGAGTCAGCACATTGAAGGACCTTGTTGCCGCGTAGCATGTCAGGTTCGGATTTACAATGTAATGGATCCGGTGTAGAATCCAATCAGGAAGCGGGTATAGACTTGATCGTCAATCGCTCCACGCAGGAGCACTGAATGAGCCGATTCAGGGATGCGAGAGACCGCGGCGGCCGATACCTGCTCGGCCAGTTGCACGCGGACGGCAGTTTCGGCGACCCCGGTCTCGGCGTCACCGAATACTACAAGGTACCTGCCGCGTTTCTCGTGTGCGGCCTGTCCCACGCGGCAAGCCGCCTGCTCCGATGGATAAGGCTTAACGGGTTCCTCCCCGACGGCGACTTCGGCCCACGTCCCGCCGACGAGCTCGACAGCTACTACTACACCTACCATAACGCCTGGGTCATCAAGGCGGCCCACCGCATGGGCGCCTTCGACCTGGCCCGGCGCGGCATGGACTTTCTCCTCGGATTCCGCGACCCCGCCAGCGGCGGCTTCTACTCCCATCCGACGGCGCGGGGCAGCGGCACCGAACAGGATCTGTGGGTCGTGAGCGGCTGCGGCTGGTGCGCCGTCTACACCGGAAGGCTGGATGTGGCCAGGAGCGTGGGCGCCTGGATGCGGCGAATGATGAAGGAACAGCCCGATTATCCGAACGTGCTTTGGACGGTCTACAGCCGCGAACGCGGATTGATCACCGAGGTGATGGACGGCGACGACTTCAGGTACGTGCTGACGCGGGACGAGTCGCGGGACCAGTCCTTCTACCATCCTGGCATCGCGGCGGGTTTCCTTTGCCGGCTGTACATGGCCACGGGCGAGGAGGAATGGCTGGACCTGGCGAAAACGTACATGCGGTTCTGCGAGCATGTCGGGGACTATCACTTCAGGCTGCTTCGTGCCGGCAAGGTCGGTTGGGCCGGTGCGATGCTCTACACACTCACCGGGGAAGCGAAGTACCGCGACATGGCGGTCAGGGTTGGCAACAACCTGGTCGAAACCCAGCTGGAGAACGGGGCATGGGCCTGGCCGGAGATGGGCCTGACCGGACCCCACAACGACATCACGGCCGAGATGGTCGTCTGGCTCGACGAGATCCACCAGGCGGCCGGCGAGGACTAGGCAGCGTCTACCGGATGCTCCCGCGCGACCACCGCCCGCGTGCTCCGGTCTTCCGTGGACAGCCGTCGGACGACACCTGCCCGGAGCAGCGCGATATCGCCCGGTTCGAGCGAAACTTCCCGTCCGTCCAGCGACAGTTGCACGGCCCCGCTCAGTACCATCCAGTGCTCGTTCCGTTTCAGCACGGCGTCATGCTGGGTGTCTCCCTGGGCGTTCACCTCTTCATATCGCTGCAGCCGCCATTCGGAGATAGGGCATCGCGGGCCGGGATCCCGAGCGGGGCCGGTATTCATGCTGCCTGGAACGACGAAACCGGGCACGGTGGGCTCGGGTGGGCCATACTCCTCCACGGTGAGGTGCAGCGGCCTGCCCGCCCGTTCCAGGCGCGTCACCATGGCGTTGTTCTCGTAGGGCGTGAACATCTGGAACTGGTGCACGCATCCCATGGGCGTATAGACCAGGGTATTGGGCGTAATCTCGTGGCGTACGCCGTCCAGTCGGACCTCCCCGTAGCCCGCCGTGAACAACCAGATCTCGTCGTTGTCGTGGTAGTGCGGCTCCACACCGGTCCCGATCCCTCCGTCCGGATAGTGCCGGTAACAGTTCAAGGCGGTCCATTCCGGAAACACGCCCTGTTCCCAGTAGGTCTGGTTCGAATTGAGCGAACGTATCATGTATCGGGGACCTTCTATGACCATGGTTCCTCCACGATCGATGAACTGGCGTTGCTTCATTTGAGTATGTAAATTACGCCCATAGAACCTCCACATATCAAGCATATCTTCACCAATACTGCGATTATGCCCATTAAAGGACACTTGCCCGGACCGGCGGCCAGGCTGCGTATCGTGACCCGGGCCATACGTCGGCCTGTAAAAAGAAATCCCGGGCAGGCAACCCGCGAGCGCTAAAATGACCGACAACAACCGGATTAAACAAATGGAAACCCGTATCCGGGAAGCCGGCGACCTCGCTGCCTCCTTTGCGCGCGACCCGCACCGGCCGGCCTACCACTTCACGCCGCCGGCGGCCTGGATGAACGATATCAACGGGGCCCTGTTCTGGAAGGGCCGCTATCACATCTTCTACCAGTACAATCCACACGGCGCCTACTGGCATCTCATCCAGTGGGGCCATGCTTCCAGTACCGACCTCGTGCACTGGGTCCACCATCCTGTGGCGCTGGAACCGGATGCGGACGGACCGGACCGGAAGGGCTGCTTCAGCGGGGGCGCCCTGGTCAGCAAGGAAGGAGTTCCGGTCCTGATCTACTACGGCAACCCCGACGGCCTATGCCTCGCCCGCAGCAGCGACGACCTGCTGATCGAGTGGACGAAGGACCCGGGCAATCCGGTGATCCCCGAGCCGGAAGCGGGGAGCGATGACTTCGGCCGCTACACCATGCACGACCCCTGCGGGTGGCTGGCGAACGGCCAGTATTACGCCGCTGTCAACAACCGGGACTCGCAAGGCCGGGGGGACGCCGCATACCTGTTTAAGTCGGCGGACCTGCGTACCTGGGAATACATCGACGTGTTCTACCAGTCGCGGCGGGCGTGGACCGAAGACGGCGAAGATTGCGCCGTGCCCGATTTCTTTCCCTTCGGCGACCGGCACATGCTGCTCTTCTGCAGCCATCTGCAGGGTAGCCAGTACTACATCGGCGAGGTGCGGGATGAACGGTTTATTCCCGAGATACACGGACGCATGAGCTGGGAAGGAGGTCATCTGGGCGGCCCGCGGACGCTCCTGGATCCCAATGGACGGCGCGTCTTCTTCGACTGGGTCCGCGAACTTCGCGGAAACGAGCGCGAGCGCGAATCCGGGTGGTCGGGCGCGATGACCGTTCCCCGCCTGTTGTCGCCGGGGCCCGGCGGTCAACTGCAGATCGATCCCGTTCCGGAGCTTGAAGTGCTGCGGCTGGACGGCCGTCGGCATGGGCCCATCGAAGTAGCCGCCGATGCGGAAGTAGCCCTCGATGGCATCGGCGGGGACTGCCTGGAACTGGTCCTCGAGATCGATCCCCGGGAGGCGCGGGAGGTCGGCGTGAAAGTGCTGCGCTCCCCGGGGGGCGAGGAAGAAACCGCGGTCTCCTGCGACGTGGCGGGAGGCGTCCTGCGCGTCGACGTCAGCCGGTCTTCCCTCGACCGCGAAATTCGTTACACGCGGTACCGCAGTCTGCAGCCGCACCTGCCTGAGCACGAACAGTACGTCACCGCGCAGGAGGGGCCGTTCGAGCTGGCGCCTGGTGAACCGCTGTCCCTGCGCATCTTCCTGGATCGATCGATCCTCGAGGTCTTCGCCAACCGCCGGCAATGCGTGACCCAGCGCATCTATCCGACGCGAACCGACAGCATGGGCGTCAGCCTGTTCGCGCATGGAGGCGCGGCAAGGTTCAAGTCGCTGCAGGCCTGGAACCTGGCGCCCACGCGCATGTGACGGTTTCGCCGACAAATGACTCGAGAACCGGTGGGCGGCCAATGACTAATGAAATAACCCCATAAGGAAAACGTCCACCCACTCGAATCGGAGATTGACCAATGACAGACCATCCAGGAGTTAAACAGGCAGATTCCGTCGTTATAGAAACAGACAGGCTCAATCTGCTGTTTTCGGAAGTGTACACGAAGGATCATAACATCCGGGATCGGCTAAAATCCATAGAAGTCAAATTGAACCTGCTGATCGGTGCGATTCCCATTATCACGATCGTCCTTCTGAAGATCGTCGAGCATCTTTTCCCCGGTCTTAAATAGCTGGCTGTTCCCATCGACATGCACACTTTCCCGGTTGACAAACCAGGCGTGCCGCAACTTTTTCTAATCGTTAATAAGCGGCCTGGTGAGAGCATTCCATTGGCCGCGTTCCGGAACCATTGCCCTCAACGGCTCACGCTGTACTCACGCTGTAGAACGGAGACTTCATGTCCATACTGGATGCATTCAGGCTGGATGGCAAAACCGCACTCGTAACCGGCTGTCGCAGGGGGATCGGCAGGGGACTGGCCGAAGCGCTCGCCGAGGCGGGCGCGGATATCGTGGGCGCAAGCGCGTCGA
This sequence comes from Gemmatimonadota bacterium, assembly GCA_026705925.1. Taxonomy (GTDB): domain Bacteria; phylum JAAXHH01; class JAAXHH01; order JAAXHH01; family JAAXHH01; genus JAAXHH01. Next base: position 34,040 of record JAPOZT010000025.1, on the reverse strand, counting down.
TGGAGTCGTCCGGCAGCGAGATCGAAGGGGCCGTCACGGCCCTGGGCCGACGGTTTTCCGGTTACAGCGTCGACCTGAACGACCGGGACGCGCTGTACGGTTTCATTCACAAGGTCAGGAACGATTTCCCGGTCATCGATATCCTCGTCAACAACGCCGGCCTTACGTTGCGGGCGCCTGCCGAGGAGCATTCCGACGAATACTGGGATACGGTCATGAACGTCAACCTCAACGCGCCGTTCATCCTGAGCCGGGAGATCGGACGGGACATGGTCTCCCGCGGCCGCGGGAAGATCGTGTTCACCGCGTCCGTACTGTCCTTCCAGGGTGGTATCACCGTGCCCAGCTACGCGGCGTCCAAGGGCGCGGTCGCGCAGCTGGTCATGGCCCTCTCCAACGAATGGGCCGCCAGGGGCGTCAACGTCAACGCCATTGCGCCGGGCTATATCGCCACCGACCTCACGTCTGCCCTGCAGCATGACCCGGAGCGTTCCAGGTCCATATCCGATCGTATCCCCGCCGGCCGGTGGGGCGCGCCGAGCGACCTGGGCGGCGCCGTCGTCTACCTCAGTTCGGACGCCTCCAACTATGTCCACGGTGCGGTACTGGCCGTTGACGGAGGTTGGCTGGGCCGGTAGGCACCCGGCCGGTAGAGCGACCGGAACCGAATCGGTTCCCATGTGCTTGCGTTGTATGTCGACTGAACCGTCAGAGGTCCGTCCATGCCGTCGAAATATGCCCATCTGTTGACTGAAGAAGAGAAGTGGCATTTCGACCTGCACGGCTACCTGCACCTGCGCGGCGTGATCGTGCCGGACCGCCTGGCGCGCATTCTGGAGGTCGTAGGTTACTGGCTCTCCGTGGACGAGCCCAAGATCCCCGCACCGGTATTCAGGCACCGTCAGGAACCGTACAAGACGCACCTGGACCACATCCAGTACGGCCACCGGTTGTTCCAGGAACTGAACGCCGATCCGGAGATCATCCGCGTCGTCGCGGGGCTCACCATGGGCGCGCCGCGACTGTTTCACTGTAACTTCACGAAAATGGACCCGGCGACGCCGGGTGACGAGGACCACCAGGGCTACCACCGGGACGACAGCGGGTTCAAGTTCCCGCCGGGATTCCGCAATCCGCACAACGATTACCAGGCGGCGGGCGGCGAGATCTACTGCAGCCACCTGGCCACCTGGGTCGCGCTGGCCGACGTGCCCGAGGGGACGGGGTTCAGCCTGGTGCCCGGCAGCCACAAGTCGGCCTTCGCTCCGCCCGATGGGCTGAAGGTCGGCCACGACCCGCCCGTCTCCATCACCGTGCCCATGGAAGCCGGGGACGTCCTCGTATTCTCGACCCACGTGCTGCACGACGCCGCGGTCTGGAACCGGGATTATCCCAGAATGAACATCTTCCAACGTTATCAGCTCAGTGCCTATTTCAATGAAACCGGCAAGGGCGGGCTGCCCTTCGAGGAACACAGGGATCAAATCACCGAAGAGGAGTACGAACTGGAGTCGTTGAGCAAGGAAGAGAAAGCCGCCGTGACACGCATGCGGCGACATTTCGGATTGTAGTCAACCCACAGGAGACCTGTATGGCGTGGATACGCACCATTGACGAATCGGAAGCAGAAGGTCCGTTGAAAAGGATTTACGACGGCTCGATGCGATCCTGGGGCGGCGTGGACAACATCATCAAGGCACACAGCCTGAACGTCCAGGCGCTGCGGGCGCTGATGGCCTTCTACAAGGGCCTCATGCACGGGGACTGCGACCTGACGCTGGGACAGCGTGAGATGATCGCGACGACCGTCTCGGCCCTGAACGAGTGCGAGTACTGAATCCGCCACCATGGGGAGGGGCTCCTCAGAGAGATCAACGACCGGGAACTGGTGGACGCGATAAAGAAGGACTACCGCGCCGCGGACCTGGACGTCGCCGACCGCGCCATGCTGGACTACGTGCGCAGGCTGACCCTGGCGCCGGCTTCCACATCGGAGTCGGATATCGTTGCGTTGAGAGAGGCCGGGTTCGGCGACAAAGCGATCCTCGAGATCAACCAGATCGCGGGGTTTTTCGCCTGGTGCAACCGGACCGTGGACGGCCTGGGCGTGGAACTGGAGGCGTTCTGGGACGATCCTGACGCGACGAATGTCTAGTCATCCCGCATTGCGGGAATTGCGCCAAAACGGGATTGGTCGCAGGATCCGTGTATACGAGGCATGATGGATTCGTTTGAAGTCATACCGACCGGCGGCGCACTCGGCGCGGAAGTGCGCGGCCTGGATCTCTGCCGCGAACTGGACGGGGCGACCGTACGTGTGCTGCGCGGCGCCTTTCTGGATCACTGCGTGCTGTTCTTTCGCGGCCAGGAGATCACCCAGGAGGACCTGGTCCGCTTCACCCGGTATTTCGGAAGGCCCGTACCCCACGTACGACCGCAACCGGATCGCCCCATCGAGGAGATCTTCGTTATCTCGAACGTGACCGAGGACGGCAAGCCCATCGGAGCCCTCGGCAGCGAGGAAATCCCCTTCCATTCGGACCTGTCCTACTTGCCTGAACCGGGCACGATTTCTTTGTTGTACGCGCTGGAAATACCTGACGAGGGCGGCGAGACGATGTGGGCCAGCGGGTATGCGTCCTATGACGCGCTGGCCCCCGCCTTGAAGGCCCGGATCGACGGCCTGTGCGCGGTCCACCGGCATCCCATCGACGCGCTGAATACGCCGCAGCCCACGATGCATCCGGTCGTCCGCATCCATCCGGAAACGGAACGCAAGGTGATCTACGTTAGTCCCCACCTGACGCATCACATCACGGAAATGGAACGGGAAAGCGGCCAGGTCCTGCTGGACGAACTGATCGCCCATGCCACCGACACGCGATTCGTATGGAAACACCGCTGGCAGGTGGGCGACCTGGTCATGTGGGACAATCGCTGCACCATGCACCGCCGCACGCCCTTCGACGACCGGCAACGCCGGGTCATGTGGCGCACGCAGGTGTTCGGCGAGGGTACGAGTTAGGTAACGTGGAACCGCGCGGCCTGCGATCATCCTGTAGAAGGAATGTTCAGCGACCAGTTGACGGGCGGTTCAGCGACCAGTTGACGGGCGGTCTTGATTGTCAGCTCGGGCCCGCGGCCCGGATCAGGCCGACTGCGGATCCAGCGCCACCGGTTCGATTATGTACCGGTCTTCCCCCTCGCGCATAATCCTGCCCGAAGCGACCTTCGCATCATGATCCAGGGCGATGATCCAGCCCTCGTCGGCTGCCTGCCGTAGCAGGCACATCTTGGCGACCATGGTATCGTAGGGGAACAGGTCGTAGGCCATGTTGTACGGTGCGCGCAGGTGGGTCGTCATAGGCAGGATATCGCCTGAGTAGACCGCCCGGGTACCGCCGTAGTCCACCTTCACCAGCTGATGGTGGCGCGTATGGCCGCCGGTCACCTCTACGCGGATCCCTTCCTCGATCTCCACGTCCCCCTCCACGAGGGTCAGCACGCCCCGGTCCATCAGGGGCTGGTAGTTCTCGGGACGGTAGGTGGTCTTCATGGTGCCGTAGTCGTTCAGCGCGTCCTCCCACTCGCCCTTCTGCACCACGTACTGCGCGTTGGGAAACGCGGGCACGGCCCGGCCCTCCTCGTCCATCCGGGTCGCACCGCCCGCGTGGTCGAAATGGAGGTGGCTCAGGATGACGAGATCGATGTCCTCCGCGGATACGCCCCGGGCCGACAGAGATCCCAGGATGGTGGAACCCGACATCCCGTAGATGCCCCGGTCCCGGTCGGTCATCTTGTCGCCGTAGCCCGTGTCAACCAGGATGAGCCGGCCGTCCTTCCGGATCAGGAGGCAGTTCGTATCGTTGGTGATCCGGTTCTTTTCGTCGGGGGGACAGATCTTCTCCCAGAGCGGCTTCGGAACGATCCCGAACATGCTCCCGCCGTCCAGTTTGAATACGCCGCCGCTGACGACAGACAGTTCCACTTCGTGCTCCTTTTTTACGCGCCGTTGTACCGTTTTATATGCCCTCACAAAATAGGCGCCGGCCAAGAGAATGTCATGGCAAATGTGCTCGTGCTTTACGCCCCGCGGGTTTACCGTTACCTTTAACCGGTAGCACAGATTTGCGAATCACCTCGCCTTGTCGCGGTCCGTAAACAAGCACCGAGTCCGTTGTGAACCACCCGGAAAGGAATCAACCCCATGCCCAATGGCGGTTCCGACTGCTGCGGCACCTGCCGGTTCAACAGGGCCAATGCCGGCCTGGAAAATCTCAGTCCTCTACTCCGCGAAGACATGGAACGCGTGCACGAAGCAAGCCACTGCGAGATCAGGGGGCTGGATATACAAAACCCGTTCTGGACCTACTGCGCCAATCATACGTCACGCATGAAACGCGGGTATTCTGTACCGCTGGGTCCAGTCTACGTGCACGAGTGGAATCACGTCGTAAACTCCGACGGCGTGCGAGTCCCTGTATCGAACCGAATACCGTGGGTCGACGCCCCGGACACCGAGGAAGTCCGCACCCAGCTTCTTCAGTTTTTGAAAGAGCTCGAGCTACTCTCCGACAGCTACCCCTGGCACGGAAAGGACCTGGTACACGAAGTGGTAGACGAACTCGAGAGGCTACGGGAACCCCGCGCCATCCCCATTCTGGAGCAAATCGCGAAGGACCTGAGCGAGAAGGGGGAAGAACCGGACGGGATCCGGATCGCGATCGAGCGCATCCAATCCGCCATGGAAACAGATCGGGGCGGGCAATCGAGTACGCCTGACACTTCCTGACGAACCGCGGTCGCGCCATCCATAATCAAGTCGAAACTCACAACGACTACGCAGATTACCACCATGTCCCTATACGACTACATCGCCGCCGTTCCGAAGGTGGACCTCCACGTGCACCTGGAAGGGTCCATTCAGCCGTCCACGCTGCTGAAGCTGGCGGAACGGCACCGCGTCGACCTGCCGGCAGACTCGGAGGAGGGATTGCGTAACTGGTACCGGTTCAGGGACTTCCACCATTTCATCGAGGTCTATGTCGCCATCACGAAGTGCCTACGCACCGTGGAGGATTTTGAGCTGATCGTGTACGAATTCGGCGCCGACATGGCCCGCCAGAACATTCGATACGCCGAAGTGACCTTCTCACCGAGCACCCACCTCTGGATCAACCGGGTCGACCAGGACGTCTGGTTCACCGGGCTGACGAACGGACGCCGCCGGGTAATGGAATCCTTCGGCTGCGAGATCAACTGGGTCTTCGACCTTGTGCGAAACGACTACCCCGAATTGGGCCGGTTTGACTATACGACCGATGTGGCCATCGAGGGGATGGACGACGGGGTCGTCGCCCTGGGCCTGGGCGGGATGGAGGAAGGATACCCGCCCGCGCCTTTCGTTCCGTGGTTCGACCGGGCGAGGTCCGCGGGGCTGCACAGCGCCCCCCATGCCGGGGAGCACGCCGGTCCCGAAAGTATCCGCAGCGCGATCGAAGACCTGGGCGCCGAGCGCATCGGGCACGGGGTGCGGGCCATCGAGGACCCCGGACTCGTCGATTACCTGGCGGAACATCGGATACCACTTGAAATCAGCCCCACGAGCAACATCAGCCTGGGACTCTACCCCGACGCGGCGTCTCATCCCCTGAAGGCACTCCACGAGGCGGGCGTTACCGTCACCGTCAACTCCGACGATCCCCCCCTGTTCAACACCACACTGACCGACGAAGCCTGCCTGCTCGTCGATCCCTGGGGTTTTTCCAGGGAAACCATCGACGAAATCCTGCTGAACGGGATCCGGCACAGTTTTCTACCGGACGACCGGAAACGGTCCATGGAGACCGGATTCCGTAATGAAATGCGCGCGCTGCGGAACCTGGATGGCTGACCCGACCTGGCTGACCGGGCCGGGACGTCTGACCAGGCCAGCGGACCGGGCGGGGACGACTGCCCCTCACACAGGCCCTCGCATGATCTCGAGCCGACCCGCACCTTACCCGACTCTCAAACCAGGTGGCACGCCGACTTGTGGCCGTTACCCTTGTCTTCCAGAACGGGGACTTCGGTCTTGCAGCGGGCCTCGGCCAGGGGGCACCGGGGATGGAAGGGGCACCCCGGCGGCAGGTTCGCCGGGTTGGGGACGTCGCCCTTGAGGATGATCCGGTCGCGGCCGAGCGTGGGATCGGGAAGGGGCACGGCCGAGAGCAGGGCGCTGGTGTAGGGGTGCAGCGGTTTCGCGTACAACTGGTCCCGCGTGGCCGTTTCGACAATCTTGCCGAGGTACATGACGGCCACCCGGTCGCTGATGTGGCGCACCACGCGTAGGTCGTGGGAGATGAACAGGTAACTGAGCCGGAACCGGTCCTGCAGCACCTTGAGCAGGTTGATGATCTGCGCCTGGATCGATACGTCGAGTGCCGAGACGGGTTCGTCGGCGATGATCAGCTCGGGCCGGACGGCCAGGGCCCGGGCTATGCCGATGCGCTGCCGCTGGCCGCCGCTGAATTCGTGGGGATACCGGCGGGCGTGGGCGGGATTCAGGCCAACCGTTTCGAGCAGTTCGGTCACGCGGTCACCCGCTTCTCCCCGCGTGCTCAACCCGTGCACGGTCAGGGGTTCCCTGAGCAGGGCGCCGACGGTCATACGTGGGTTGAGGGAGCCGTAAGGGTCCTGGAACACGATCTGCATCTGGCGCCGCAGCCGCCGGAGATCGCTCTTCTTCATGTCGAAGACGGCGTGGGGCCTGCGCGCTTCCCCTTCTTCGAGGGCCGTATGGAACGTGGCCGTTCCCGCGGAGGGATCGACCAGGCGCAGAATCGCCCGTCCGATCGTGGTCTTCCCGCACCCGCTTTCGCCCACCAGGCCCAGCGTTTCGCCCCGTTCCAGGGTCAGGTCGACCCCGTCGACGGCCTTGATGACCGCCCGGTGGCGCCGCAGCAGTCCGCCGCCCACGGGGAAGTGCTTCTTCAGTCCCCGGACCTGCAACAGCATTTCATTTGCATTGGGCATACGTTCAACTCCGCTATACCGTCTCCACTATACCGTCTCCGCCTGCACGACCCGCTGCCATTCGCCGCAACGGACCAGGTGCCGGCTTCCCGCGTCCTCCAGCGCCTGCGGCCGGCCGCAGGCTTCGACGGCGAAATCACAGCGCGGGGCGAAGCGGCATCCGGCCGGGAAGCCCACGGGATCCGGCACCGTGCCCTCGATGGTCGAAAGCTCCTCCGCATCCGAACTCATCGTCGGCACCGAAGCAAGCAAACCGCGGGTGTAGGGATGGCTGGGACTGCCGAAGAGCGTTTTTACGTCGGCCCGCTCCACGACCTGGCCCGCGTACATGACCAGCACCTCGTGGGCCATCTCGGCCACGATGCCCAGGTCATGGGTGATCAGCATGAGTCCCATGCCCAGTTCTTCCTGCAGGCGGCGCAGCACATCGAGGATCTGCGCCTGGATGGTAACGTCCAGTGCCGTGGTCGGTTCATCGGCGATGAGCAGCTTCGGGTCGCAAGAAATGGCCATGGCGATCATCGCGCGCTGGCGCATGCCTCCGCTGAGTTCGTGGGGATAGCTTTCGGCCCGTTCTTCCGGCAGCGGGATGTCCACCAGGCCCAGCAGTTCGACGGCCCGCCGCCAGGCGTCCTTCCGGTCCGCGCCGCGGTGCAGGCGGACCGCCTCGGCGATCTGCTCGCCGACGGTGAATACGGGGTTCAGGGACGTCATGGGTTCCTGGAAGATCATGGCGATATCGTTTCCCCGTATTGCCCGTATCTGCCGGGGAGACAGTTTCAGCAGGTCCCGGTCCTCGAAGAAGACCTCTCCTCCGGCGATGCGGCCGGGCGGCTGCGGGATCAGTCCCAGGATGGAGTAGGCCGTCATGCTCTTGCCGCATCCGGACTCGCCCACGATCCCCAGCGTCCTTCCGGCCTCCACCTCGAAGCTGACTCCGTCGACGGCCCGCACCACGCCGCTTTCCGTGTCGAAGTAAGTCTTCAGATCGTTTACGCGCAGGATCGTATTCGTCATGCGTCTCTCATTCGCAATGCGTCTCTCGTGCGTTATGCGTTTCTCATGCCGTACCACGCTGCCTGGGGTCCAGGGCGTCGCGCAGACCGTCTCCCAGCAGGTTGTACAGGGTTACCGTGATGAAAATGGCGAACCCGGGCACGATCACGAGCCACCAGGCCGCGATATTGCTGCGCGCGCCGGCGAGCAGCGATCCCCAGGTGATGACCTCGGCTGGTACGCCGATGCCGAGGAAGCTCAGCCCCGATTCGGCCAGAATGGCGCCGGCCACGCCGAAGGCCGCGGGGATCAGTACGGGCGCGATGGCGTTGGGAAGGATATGCACGGCCATGATGCGCAGGTTCGAACAGCCCAGGGCCCGCGCGGCCGCGATGTAGTCGAAGGCCCGGACCTGGAGGAACTGGGACCGGGTCAGCCGGGCGATGCCTACCCATCCCGTGAATCCGATGATGATCATGATCCAGAAGAGGCTCGGCGGGAAGAAGGCTGCCGCCGTGATGATCAGGAAGAAGGGCGGGATCGCCGCCCATAGTTCGAATACGCGGGACAGGATCAGGTCCGTCCACCCGCCCAGGTATCCCGCGAGCGCGCCGAGTCCCACGCCGATGAGCAGGGAAATGCCCACCGAAACCAACCCGATGGTCAGCGAGTACCGCGTGCCGTGAATGAGTCCGGACAGCACATCGCGGCCCAGCCTGTCCGTTCCGAACAGGTGGTCGACTCCCGGCCGCTTGTAACGGGCGCCGAGGCGGATCTCGTCCGGCGCATAGGGGATGAGGGGGAATACCGCTTCGCTGTACGCGTACCGCTTGAAGTTCCTTCGTGTCCGCAGGTCCTCCGGCCAGTCCATCAGGCCGGTGTACACCGCGTATTGCCTGAACGCCGGGAAGTAGGTCTTCCCCTCGTAGACCATGTAGTACGGCTTGTTGCCGGCGATCAGGTCCGCGGTCAGCGCGAGGAAGGCCATGGCCACGAGAACGTAGAGACTGTAGAGCGCCGGACGATTCTTGCGGAACTCCTTGCGCGTCAACCACCAGAAGCTCTCGCCGCCCTCGTTCATCACGGCATCGGCCGGCGTACCGTTCATGGTCTTGGCCGGCGTGCCATTCACCGTTTCGTCCGGCGTGCCGTTCACGGTCTCGTTATCGTTTTGGGTGGACGGGTCCGATCCCACGGCCGGTCTCCTATCCCTGCAGCTGGTCGAAGTTGATCCGCGGATCCACGACCTTGAGCAGGATATCCGCGACCAGGATGCCCAGCAGCGAAAGCAGGGAGCCAATGGTGAAAAGCGCCATGACCATGGGGTAGTCCCTGGTCAGCACCGACTCGAATCCGAGCAGCCCCATGCCGGGTATGGTGAAAATCGTTTCGATGAACACGGATCCCGCGATCAGGGCCGGCAGCAACCCGGCGGACGTGGTCACGATCGGGATCAGCGAGTTGCGGTACACGTGCCGCAGGATGACGACTTTCTCCGACAATCCCTTGGCCCGGGCGGTCCGCACGTAGTCCTGGCGCAGATTCTCCAGCATGCTCGTCCGCATGAACCGGGAAATCGTCGCGAAGCTGATATAGGCGGAGGCCAGCACGGGCAGGAACATGTGGTACATGTGGTCCGTAAGCAGCCGCCAGAAGCTCCAGTCGCTGGAGGCCTCCAACGACTGGATGCCCGAGGCCGGGAACCAGTAGAAAAACTCACGGTTGCACAGGAAGATGATCAGCAGCATGCCCACCCAGAAGGAGGGCATGGACCACAGGACGAAGGTGCCGGTGGTCAGCATCCGGTCCGTGAGGGTATTCTGCTTGACCGCGAGCCAGACGCCGAGGGGCAGGCCCACCAGGTAGGCGATGATGATCGCGATGACATTGATCTCGAGGGTGACGGGCAGCCGCTCCATGACCCGGCCGATGACAGGCTGATTGTCCTTGAAGGAACGGCCGAAATCCAGCGTGACGAAACGGTATCCCGCGAGCGTCAGGAGTTCGATCCCCGCGCCCCGGTAGGTATAGTTGCCTTCCGCGCTGAAGGTCCTGCCTTCCCAGAAAGACGATCGTTCCAGTTCGCTCATTTCCTCCGAGGCCACATCTCGGGCAAGGAGGAGAAACCGTTCTTTCTGTTCCGCCCGGTCCAGGCCCGTCAGCGCCCGGCGTTGCGCCGGATCGAGCCGTTCCAGCAACCCGTCCGCCCGCAGCGCGCTCCGGTCGAATTCGCTGAGGGTCTCGACCTTCAGGAACAGTGCGGTGACCCAGTTGAAGTACTGCACGTGGACCGGCCGGTCCAGGCCAAGTTGCCTGCGGAGTTCCTCGCGGGTCTTTTCGATGTCCTGCTGCCGGTCGGACGCGAGCCCCTCGCCGCCGGCCACGCCGCCGAGGAACAGGTCCACGGGATCGCCGGGGGCCAGGTGCATGATGAAGAAGGAGATCACCGTGATCCCGACAAGCGTAGGGACCATGAGCAGCGAGCGTTGAAGAATGTAACCGAGCATAGGAGAACGTGGACTCCCGCCGGGTCATGGCCGGTCTTGTGCGTAATCACGGGTACGGACAGGGGATGGACACCCGCAGCACTACTGGTACATCCGGTCGGCGGGCTCTACCCACCATTCCTGGTTCACGGCGCCCGCCGGATACCAGTTGACGCCGTTGAAGCGCCGGCTGTACGCGCTGGCGACACGGGATTTCCAGAGAAAGGTATAGGGCTGTTCCTCGTGCAGGATCTCCTGGAAGCGGCGATACAGATCGATCCGCCGGTCCATGTCGAATTCCGTACGGTAGACCTCGAGGATCCCATCGGATTCCGCGTTGCGGAAACTCACGAAATTCGATCCGTTCCCTTCGATCTGGGACGAATGCCAGATCTGGAAGGCATCCGGCGGGAAACGCAGGCCCGTTCCGCCGGTCCAGCCCAGGGTTACGGCCGCGAAATCCTTGTTCTTCACCCGCTCCAGGAAGATGGACCAGTCCAGTTCGCGGACCTGGCAGTCGATGCCGAGGTCCTCCAGGGCACTCTGCAGCGTCAGCGCGATGTCCTTCCTGAGCTGATTGCCCGAGTTGACGAGAAACTCGAACCGGAAGGGGGTTCGTTCGCCGTCGATCTCCCTGTCCAGAATCCCGTCGTTGTCCGTATCCGACCATCCTGCTTCGTTCAGCAGGGCCAGGGCCCGGTCCGGGTCGAAGGTGTAGGGCTGCAGGTCATGGTTGTACTCGGGCCGGAACTTGTGAATGGGACTTTCGACCGTCTCCGCGAGCCCGAAGAGGAGGTTCCGCACCATGGACTCCCGGTCGGTGAGGTGGGTCATCGCCTGCCGGACCCGCCGGTCCCGGAATATGGGGTGTTCGTTGTTCCACCCGATATACGTGTACCCGCCCGCGTACTGAATGCCCTTCATGAACCGGTCGACGAAACCGGGGGACCAGCTCTTCTCCTTGAACTCCAGGGGTTTCATTCCGTGGATATCGAGGTTGCCGTTGGTCAGTTCGATGAAGGCGGCGTCCAGGTTGTTGATGATCTTGAAGACGACCCTGTCCACGTGGCCGGCGGGGGGGATTCCTTCCACATCCCGGCCCCAGTAGTTCTCGTTACGGGTGAGCACGACCCGCTGTCCCGTGACCACGTCGTCTTCCCAGTCCGCCACGTAATAGGCTCCGCTTCCCAACATGCGCCGGTTGAAATCCTGGTTGAACCGTTCGCCGAACTGCCTCACCCGGTCCGCGTGTTCCCCCGTCTCCCAGCTGCCGTCGATGAGGCTGCCGATCGGCACCGGATCGAGCAGCCCGTCCGGATCGTAGAAGTGCCGCGGGAGGATATCGAAGCCGCCCAGGAAGAGATCGTTCAGGATGTAGGGTTCCCGGCATTCGAAACTGATCTCGTATTCCCCGAGATTTTTAACGTCTTGAATGGAGGAATAGTAGTTTCGGAGGTGAGGCGCCCGTACCGTGGGTGTCTGGATGACCTTCATGCTGAAGAGCACGTCCTCCGCCGTCAGTTGAACGCCGTCCGAAAAATGGACGTTCTCGCGAAGCCGGAAGGTATAGGTCAGCTTGTCGTCCGATACGTCGGGATAGTCCGCCGCGATGAAACCCCGCTGCGCGTAGGGCGGATCGTATTCCGGCTCCAGCAGCGACTCGAAGACATAGGCGTGAACCTGCGTGGCGCCCTGGTCGCTGGACGTATAGGGATTGAAGTTCTCGGGATCGGAAAGCGCGTGGCGAACCATCCAGTCACCGTACCGGGGTTCGCCCGATCCCCCGTACTTCAGTGCCGCCTTCTCCGTACCATCCAGCACGACCGTATCCCTCGATTCGGACAGGATCGTCTGTACCTTGTTCCAGGGATCTTCCGTCGTTTCGCCGCCGTCGCAGGCAATCTGGGTGGCTAGCAGACAAATGGCAGCGGTCTTTGCAGCGGTACCCATGGTTCTATGCATGACGTTATTCCTCCAGGCGTTTCCTGTGCGCGATGAACAGTCCGCACACGGTCCGGTGGTCCTCCGGGTGGCTACCTGCCCAGGCCCTTCTCCTCGAAATCTATGACGATCTTGATACACTCTCCCTTGCGCCTGGTGGCCATTTCGAAACCGTCCTGGACCCTGGCGAAGGGCAGTTTATGCGAGATCATGGGTGAAACGTCGACGCGGCCCTCGCCGATCATGCGCATGGCACTGGCAAAGTCGATATGGATATCCGGACCGACCGAAGTCGTCAACTGGATGTTCTTGCGTAATATATCTAACATGTCGACCGTGTACCGCGGGGTCTTCGGGACGCCGAAGTTGATCAGCCGCGCTTTGTGCCGGGCCAGTTGAACGCACAGATTGAAAGTCTCTTCCACGCCCACGACCTCGATCACCACGTCGGCCATCCGCCCGCCGGTGATCTCGTTCACGGCCTCTACAGGATCGGTACCTGCCGTGTTCACCGTGTAGGTTGCCCCCATCTCCGTCGCGGCGGCCAGCCGGTTGTCGTGCTGGTCGATGCCGATAATCAGCGCCGCGCCCAGGTTGCGCATCATGGCCGTGAAGAGCAGCCCCATGGGACCCTGGCCGACGATGGCGACCTCCGCGTTGAAGAAGTGACCCAGTTTACGCAGGCAATACAACACGGTACCCAGGGGCTGGGCCATCAAGAGCTGTTCCTGGGGCAGCCCCTCCGGCAGCGGCGTCACGGACGCGCCCAGTCCGAGAAAATACTCGGCCATGGCGCTCGAGCCCGACGGCAGGGCCAGGACGAGATCCCCTTCCCGGCATCCGTTCGACCAGGACTTTTCGATAACGCCTATACTTTCATGAAGAGACACGCCCGGCGGCGCGGGATAGTTCGCCGGACCCGTGAAAACCGGATGGTCACTGCCGCAAATGGCGGCGTTTACGGTTCGAACGAGCACGAGGTCTTTCAGCCTGTCCGGATCGGTTCGTTCCATCGCGAGGTCCGGCCGTTCGGCTTCCACGATTTCAATGCGTTCCGGCGCGACGACTTGTCCCGCTTTCATCGGTTTTCCTTTCTGACCTGGGGCGTGAGCCAACCTGGTGGCCGACCGGAACGACGGCGTTCGGCGTGCCCGGTCGCATCTTCCTGAATGTACCCGACCGGCGGGTATTGTCAAACCGAAATGGACGGGACGACGCGAGGCGGCCCGTGACGACGCGGGGTGGCCCGTCAAGGTCTCGCATCGCCGATGTAGATATCGAAATAGCCCGTGTTGTTGCCCCAGAAGGGATATTCGCCGTCACGGTCGCGCTTGATGCCCTTGAGCCAGGGTTTCCGCAGCGAAGCCTTCATGCCGTAGTAGAGAAACACGGCGCCCACGTCCTCGGCGAGTATCCGCTGGGCCTGGTCGTACAGACGAAACCGCCGGGCTGCGTCCATTTCCGATGCCGCTTCGTCGACCAGGCGGTCGAATTCGGCGTTGATCCAGGGATGGCGGCTGTATCCGGCCGGCTGGGACCGCCACACCATGGCGAGCATGTTGTTCGGGTCGGGATAGTCGTAGTGATACTGAATGAGGCTGAATGGGATCTTACGCTGGTACTGGGCGGTCCGGTAGGAAATGTTTTCCACGACGCGTATCGTCATGTCGATCCCCAGGTGGGATTTGAGCATCTCCTGTATGGCCTGGCCGACCTGCTGCCGGGCCATGTTGTTGATCCACATCTCGATCCTGGGAAATCCGCGTCCCTCCGGGTATCCCGCCTCTCGCAGACGCTGCCTGGCCCGTTCCGGGTCGAAGCGCTGGATGTCCCGGTACTTGCCGCCCGCGTAACCGGGAAACCCCGGCGGCAGCATCGACCAGGCCGGCATGCCCATGCCCTGGAGCAGTACGCGGCAGATGGCCTCCCGGTCGATCGCGTGGCTGATCGCCTGGCGCACCTTCAGGTTGTCAAAGGGCGAAAAGTCCGCGTTGAAGAAGAGGAAATGGGTCATGAAATCCTTGCTTACGTGCAGTTCCCGGGACAGTCCTGGATGACTTCGGATGCGCGGCAGATCGATGGGGGTCACGTCCTGCTGGTCGATCTCGTCGTTTTCGTAGGACAGCGTGCCGCCCGCCATCATGCGGGTATCCAGGAATTTTCCGATGATCCGCTCCACGTATCCCTTGTGGGGACCGTTGTAGTTCGGGTCCAGGACGAATTCGAAGCGGGCGCCGTGATCCCAGGACGCCAGTTTGAAGGTCGAGTTGGTCACGAACCGGCCGGGTTCGGACCAGCCCGGACCGTACTTCTCCACCTGCCAGCGGGGCACCGGAACGGAGGTGGGGAATGAGGCGATGTAGGGGAGATAGGGACAGGGCAGCGTGGTCCGGATCTCCAGCACGTAGTCGTCGATCGCCCGGACGCCGACGGTATCCGCGTCCCGGGTCTGTCCCTGGTTGAAGGCCTTCGCGCCCTCGATTTCATAATAAAATGAAGCGTTTCGATTCGCGCTGGCCGGATCGACCATGCGCTTGAAGGCATACTCGAAATCGTGGGCCGTGACGGGCCGTCCGTCGCTCCACCTCGCGCCGCGGCGCAGGTGGAAGGTCCAGCGCGTGCCGTCGGGAGACGCCTCCCATCGATCGGCCGCCGCCGGCGTGAGTTCGTTGTTGTGATCCAGCCGGGTGAGGCCTTCGAAGGAAAACACCGCGCCGGTCGCCTCATAGACGGCGATACCGATATCAAGCGTCGTGGGTTCCGGCAGATGGAAAGAATAGACCTGCCGCGCTAGGGGCGCCGCATCCGGGGGCATGGTCCTGCCCACCGAATTGACAGACTGCGCCGCGACCCCGGACTGCGCCATCGGTGCGGGGTGGGCCGCACCGTCAGTACCGTCTTGAACGACTTGAAAAACCGGAAGGAGAAGCAGCAAAAAACACAGCAGAAGGCCGGGATTCATGCGTACCTCCCCGTGGCTTCGCAGGTCTGAAACGCCACTCCCGGCCTGACCATTCCCGCGCTAACCGGCAAAAATGGCGCGGTTGGAGATGCCCGAGCGGTAAGACGCCTGTTGAATGCCGCCGATGAACTGCGCGGTGCGGCCCGCCGGCGCAGATCCTTCGTACCACGCGCTGAAGGACGCGTTGAACTCCTGTATCCAGGCCCGGTTCGCTTCGGTGTCGTCGCCGGCCACGACGTAGGCGTTATTGAAGATGCCGTCCTCTTTGAGTCCGTTTCCGCCCGCTGCCTTGATGCGCGCGTCCAGCGTGGAGAGCTGAAGGCCGGCGTCATCGCCGCCCACGGCGCTGGCCATGACTTCGGTCACGCCGCCGTAGTGGATCGCGGTCCACGTGCTGAACCCGTCCTCCAGGTCCCCGGACCGCGTGATGTTCACGTCGCCTGAGACCACACGGGGCTGGGGTTCCACGATGCCGTCCAGGTTCGGGATGCGGGAGACCGGGTAGATCAGCCCGGCCGGCCGGTCGTCGCCGAAGTAATCCTCGAAGACCCGCCGTACCGTATCGATCCGCTCCCAGGTCTTGTCGGGCGCGTCGTCGACGGCGACCAGGATCTCCATCCAAACGGTCTGCTTCTTAAAATCGACGCCGGCTTCGGCAAAGGGCTTTTCATAATGCTCGTCCAGCACGAAGGCCGTTTCCTCCGCCAGGTCGGACCCGAGGGACGTGATGACCTCGCCGTCGCGGGTGTGCATGACCGAGGCGCCGCTCGGCTGGTGGTCCTGCCAGTATCCGTAGTCGATCACGCCATTGCCGATGGTGACGTGCTCGCCGCTGACAGCCTTGATCTGGACCTCGAACAATGCCACGGGGTCCGGGAAGCCCTCGGGGTGCGTAAACCGCGCCATGCGGTTGGAACGCAGCGGACCGCCGGTCACCGCCTCGATCATCGGAGCGTACACGGCGTTGTAGTCGTCCTTGAGCCGGTCACATTCCTCGCGGTCGGCGGAAGGGGTCGTCCACAGCACGTCTGTCTTGTAGACGTCTGACCAATCTACGCCACAGATCGCCAGGTTCCTGTTCAGGTTCTCGATCGTGCCGAACCACTCTGAGCCCACGTCGTTGGGATACTGGGTGCCCACGTTCCCGCTCGGTTCGATCAGGCGGAACACCTGGTCATTGTCGTCCTTGACGATGACTTCCGTGGGATTGGAAAAGATGGCGATGGGATTATGCCTGACGATGCTGACCTGTGCCATGCGGAGGGTTCCTTTCGGATCGGATTGAATTGGCGGATATTCCAATGATTCAGGCCGTAGAAATTAAACGGTCGGACCGGTAAAAACAAGCGTGAAAAACACGGGTACGTTCAGCCCTTATCCGTGGCAATGCCTTGCGAAGACTGCAACGTGTTCGCGGGCAACCTCGCCGTCCTCGGGAAGTCCGGTGACGTTCAGCCTGCAGCGTCCGGGCGTAAAGACTGGATACAGGTGAACGTCGTAGATCGCCGCCTGCGCCTCGTCTCCGACGCGAGGATTGCGGAACAGGCCGGCATAGCGGTCCGTGAACAGCTCGGAGAGCGGCGAACCGGCGCATTGGTCCTTCCAGGCTCTCTCCGCCGTGGCGACCCTCCGCAGTATGCCGGCGTGTTCACGCTCCAGGGATTCCAGGTCGTTGACCAGCGCGGAGACGAATGCCCGCGTTACCGGATGTTCGAATGACGATCCCCGGGCACGCACCACCGTATTGGCCAGTGTCGCCACTTCGTCGGACCGGGACGCGTCCGGCAGGTGTACCAGGAGCAACCCGCAGGGGCGCAGGGCGAAGGTGCCGAAGGACTTGGTGGGGCTGACGGACACCCAGAAGGGCACGTCGTTCTCGATGAAAGGCCGGATCTGGTCGTCGTAACTCATGGCCATGATCTCGTCATACCCGCGGGAATCGAGTAGGCGGGCATACTCGAATCCGGAGTAGGCCCGGTCCAGCAGCACGGGGCGGCCCTTCGCCGCGGCGGCCCGTTCGCCCATGGTCTCGAGGGACTGTACGCGGCCGGTCGTGTTCATCGGGCCAGCCTGGTAGATCCGCAGTAGATCCGGGACGTCCATCACGTCACCGATGGGAAACTCGCGGCAGGAGATCCTGCTCATCCGGGCGATCGACTTGTATGCGGGCCAGGACAGTTCCTCCACGCCGATCGCCTGCAGATCCGGATAGAGTTGCAGGGCCATCTCGACGGCGGTCTTCACCGCGCCGGTGCCCGCATCCGAGGGGATCAGCAACGAGAAGCGGCCCCAGTGGTCCTCCGGGATGCGCTGCCAGCGCAGCACGGCTTCCTTCAGCGGAGCGGCGAGGGACGCGGTGCTCATGTATTCGCCTGCCAGGCTGTGGTCGATTTCGGCCCTGGCATGGTTGAGCAAGGTCTCGGAGGTCGGCCACGCCCGGCCCTTCCCGTCCACGACGATGCCGATGCCGTAGTTGTACCCGTCAGGGTCCTGGTCGCATACGATCTTCGCGATTTGGTTGGCGTCCTTGCCCTGGGCGCTCAACGCTTCCGCCGTTCGCAGTACGACGGCGCCGAAGGACGGTTTCATGCTCGCTCCATTTCTTATACGGGAAGAATAAACTCAGACGGAAAGACTCACAGCAGGTAGACGAAGACGAACAGCAGGGGCCAGACGAGCACGACGAATCCCCAGAACATCCCGCCCATGGTCAATCCGTCGTGCGCTTCGCGGGTGTACGCGCCTTTGCTGAACCCGCGCGACACGTAGAGCAGTCCCAGGACGGCGATGAAGACGTGCAGCGCGTGCATCCCGATCATCACGTAGAAAACCGCGCCGTAGATGTTCTGGGAGACGGTCAGGCCGAAATCGATCAACCGGACCCATTCCACGCCCTGCACTACCAGGAACAGGACACCGAGCACCGTGGCCGTGGTCAGCATCCGCCTGGAAGACGGCACAAGCCCGCGCTGCATGGACCGCCACGAACCATACATGGCCGCGCCGCTGCCCAGCAGGACCAGGGTATTGAAGAAGGACATCATCACGGGGAGCCTGGGCTGGTCCGACGGCGGCCATTCCGGGTAGCCCGCCCGTACAACGGCGAACGTGACGATCAGCGTCAGGAAGAGGACGGCCTCGCTGGCAATGAACACCAGCATGCCAAGCACGTTCGCGCCCATGGCCGGAGGTGCCGCGGGAGGAAAACCGGGCGGGCCGTCGTCACCACCGCCGCCACCGCCTCGGCCGCCACCGCCCCGTCCGTCGCCTTCCCGACCGTCACCGCGGCCGTCACCACCGCCGGTTCCGGTTTCGCGCCGGTCTGATCCGGTATGCCCGCCGCCGGAGCCGGGAACTCGTATCCACTCCAGGTCCCTTACTTCCGGTTCCAGCTGTTCAGTCTGCGTATCGGGCTGCGTACCGGGTAGCGTACCAGGCTGTGTCACTACAGACACGTTTCGAGACTCCTGCCGTTTCCGGCGTCATTCATCCCAACTTGTAAAAGCGACGGGCATTGTCGTGGAACAACTTGCGGCGGTCCTCCGCGGAGACGCCCTCCACCGCTGCAACGAGCGTTTCGAACCACGCCCGGTAGGTCGCCGCGAGGGTACAGACCGGCCAGTCGCTGCCGTACATCACCCGGTCGAACCCGAAGATTTCGATCAGATGGTCGATGTAGGGTTTCAAGTCGTCCGCGGTCCAATTCTCCTTCGCCCGGGTAACGAGCCCGGAGATCTTGCAGACCGTGTTGGGAAACCCGGCCAACTGGTTCATGTAATCCTCCCACGGCGCAAAACCGCCCGCCGCAATATCCGGCCCCCCGCAGTGGTTGATAGCATGGGTCACGTCGGGAGTCGCGCGAACCAGGGTCACCGCCGCGTCCAGTTGCGTCACGTTGGCGCATAACTCAAAGGTGTATCCGTACTTCGGCAGCGCCTTGACGCCTTCGATCAGGGACGGCCAGCTGTAGAACGCCGGATCTTCGTGGTGCCAGGCCATGCGGCGAATGCCGACCACCATGGGATAGTCCGCGGCCAGCCGCTCCAGGGTCTTCTCGCGGTCCTCCGATTCCAGGGGCGCCGTTGGAACGATCGCGCCGATCATGCCGTCCTCGGCGGCGATGCGCACGAGCCGGTCCACCTCGGCCACCTCGGCGCCGGGCGCGGGGTCCGCTTCGATATGCACGGATCGGACGATATCGATGCCTTCGAACGCGGCCCGGTAGTCGTCCGGTCCATACCGCTGTTGCAGGGCGTCGAAGCCCTCCAGCCAGGGATAGTTCAATTCAGCCGTATCCCAGATATGCTGATGCGCATCAATGATCTGCAAATCACGCCTCCCGTTTTTCGAGCGTTATTCCGCCGAACCGGGACTGTTGTATATCGTCTCGATCCAGCGCGCTTCCGGGACGAAGTCGCTCGCGTAGCCGGCCCACTCATCCGGCAGGCCCGCCGCCTTGATCTCGTCGAGCGTCTTTCCCTCCGCCATCATCGCGCGGACGGCCTCCGTGGTCGCGACGAGCATGCCGTGGTAAGACTGAAGGTCCGCCCGGCCGCCCAGATCGCCGTGTCCCGGGATGACCCGGGTGTCCGGTCCGATCCGTTCCAACACCTCGGCGATATTGCGTATCAGCCCGTCCACCGAACCGCCGCTGCGCAGGTCTACGAAGGGGAACCGCCCGTTAAAGAAGGTATCCCCCATGTGCACCACGTCCGATCCCGTGAAGTAAACGTAACTGTCGTTATCCGTGTGGGCATTGGGCAGGTGCACAAGCCTGATCTCTTCCCCGTTGAAGTGGACCGAGACCTCCTCGTCGAAGGTGATTACGGGCCAGCCGTCCTCCACCATGGCGGGGATGGTCTGGGCGCCCCGCTGTTGTGGCGTGGAGACCCGTTTTCGGACGTTTGAATGGGCGATGATGGTCGCCTCCAAACCGAAGATGGGGTTGCCGCCGACATGATCGCCGTGAAAATGGGTGTTCAGGACGAACTTGAGGGGCCCCGCGTGCAGGCCCCGGAGGGCGGACTTGATCTTGTCGGCCAGCGGCGCGTACTGGTCGTCGATAATCAATATGCCGTCTTCGCCGACCGAAACGCCGATGTTTCCACCACTGCCTGTCAGCATGTAGATGTTTCCGACGACGGGATGGGCTTCGACGACCACCTCGTCCCAATTCTGCTGTGCATAGGCCGGGCCGGACACCATAAGAAAGAACACCAGTAATGAGATATACCGGAGCATTTGATTCATTTCCCTATCCCCTCATGGTGATTTCGGACAAGTTGAACAGCATCCAGATGCATGCTGTATGGATGCCTGTATGTGGAATCCATTCATCCGACCATAAGGGTACGGGTAACCAGGCAGGTTGTCACGGAATAACGCGATCCAGTCAGTCTGTTCCGCGGTAGAACATCTCCGCTGTCTTGCAGGTTACGATGAGGGCGCCCAACATGAGGGCAATGAAGAAATACATGGGCCACTCAGGGGCGAACCACCACGCCAGTGTGAAGAAGACGGCGCTTATGCAAGTGCCGGGAAGCACCATCTTGTTGTACGCGACCTTGAACAGGACAAGGACGCACAACCCGAAGAAACCTTTCAGGATCAGTCCCCAAAACGTTCCCGGCAACGCCAGAATTACGACGATGCAGAAGCAGATGAACAGGAGCAGGACGACGGGGAGTAAGCGGTTCATACGGCCGTCCTGCTAGGGTGAAACCGTCTCCCCGTTCCAGTCAGACGGAAACGGCTGGTACTCGGCGTGCGGATAGGGTTCGGACTCGGTAACCATACTTCCCACGTCAAGCCTTCGACCGGCAACGGTAACTGTGGCATCCTGGGTGGCCAGCCAGTCGATGAACTCCCATACCGCTATAATGTTGATACCGAAATTCTCGTGGCCTTCGATGCGCGCTAGTTCTATCCCCTCCTCTTCTCCTTCTTCGGGTGGCAATTCGACCGGGGTTGCAAGGCCTCCGAAATTCACCGCGATTATGTATCCTTCGTGGTCGAAGACCGGACTACCGCTCGTTCCTCCGCCAGTTGCCTGGTTGTATTCGATCACCCGGGCTGTGTTAATTGGAGATTCGAGGAAGGCCTCGTTATAGAATGGCCGCAGTGCGCTGATTGTCCCGCCTTTGAAATTGGCGATTGGTAGGACTCGATCCATGATCTTCAGGAGCCTGGGGAAACCAAGAGTGCCCACCGGTTGACCTACACGCAGGTCTTCGGTGTATTCACGGGGAAGGAAGGAAGGCAATTCGTGGGTGATCTCGCCCACGATGTCTATCAGGGCGATATCCGGCGACCAGAAGCCATCGGGATCGTATTCCGGGTGAATCACGAAGTTGTCCCACAGATACGTTTCTTCGCCGCCGATCAGTGTTCCGGCCCGTGTAACGAAGGGAACGATGGATTTTCCCTCGAGTTCGGGTTCTTTTACGAGACCAAGAGGAAATCCAGCTACGTGGGCGTTCGTCCACAGTCTATTGGTATAGTATGCGCTGAAAGCAGTTCCGAACTGGGTTGGTACTCCGTCGATAAAAACCCCCACGATGTAAATGGCCTCGGCCAGTCTCCCCTTGTCGATGACATCCGCCCAGTTGAGCATTTCACCGGTTTCGCCCTGGATTCCCTGCAAACCTTGCTCACCCTGCACGCCTTGATCCCCCTGGACCCCCTGCACACCTTGTTCTCCCTGGACCCCCTGGACCCCCTGGACCCCCTGGGTTCCTTGAATACCCTGGGCACCCTGAGGACCGACCGGTCCCGGGTCGCCCTTGCAGGAAGCCAGGACAACAGCCATGGCCATCATGATTACTGCTCGCACGATTTCCACCCTTTTCTCGAAGGATACTTGACCGATTGACCACCAAGTACCCAATTCATGGATGACAGTCTGATCATTTAAAATACAAATCAAAGGAAACTACTTGAATGAGGTATTATTGCAAATGAATAATCGTTAATTACAACATTAAAAGTTAGACAGGTGCTGCGGGAGTAAGGTAGATTATCCTGGACCGCACGCTCCCGCACGAATTCGCACTGCAAACTCTTCGCATGGCGCAAATATCGAAGATGAAAGACCTGAAGCTACTACGAGGAGCTCACGATGCCATTACAGGAATACCCGACCTACGATAGGATAGGTGTCCGCCCGCTCATCAACTGCAAGGGCACGCTGACCATGTACAGCGGGTCGGTCATGCTGCCTGAGGTCCGCCAGGCCATGGCCGAAGCGTCCAGGAAGTACGTGCATATCGAAGAACTCATGGAAGGCGTCGGCCGGCGTATAGCCGAAGTCATGCAGGCGGAATTCGGACTCGTGACCAACGGGTGCGCGGCGGCGCTCTGCCAGGTTACCGCCGCCTGCGTGGCCGGTACGGACCCCGGCCGGATCGCCAGCCTGCCGGACACCTCGGGCATGAAGAACGAGGTCATTACGCTTAAGGCCCACCGCCATGTCTACGACCACGCCATTCGTATGGTGGGGATCATGCTCGTCGAGGTAGACGACGATCCGGACAGCCTCCGGGCCGCCTTCAACGAACGCACCGCCATGGTCGCCCTGTTCGGCGACCGCGCGGGCGACGGGGTAATGACCGTGGCCAAGATCGTCGATATCGCCCATGGCCAGGGCATTCCCGTCTTCGTGGACGCGGCCGCGGAACGACCGGATGTGCCCAATCCTTACCTGGCGGACGGCGTGGACGCCGTGGCCTACAGCGGCGGGAAGTGCCTTCGGGGACCCCAGGCCTCCGGGCTGGTCCTCGGCCGGCGCGACCTGCTTTGGGCTGCCTTCATGAACGGCGCCCCGCACCACTCCATCGCGCGCCCGATGAAGGCGGGCAAGGAGGAAATCATGGGGCTGCTTGCCGCCGTGGAGCAGTGGGTACAGCGAGATCACGAAGCGGAATGGAAGACATGGGAAGGCTATCTGCAGACCGTGGTCGATGCGGTCGGGGCGCTTCCGTCCATGCGAACGTCGATCCGGCAACCGGGCCGGTCCAACGTAGCGCCTGTCCTGCACATGAACTGGGAGACCTCGCAAATCGGGATCGATCCGGACGAAGTCGTGCGCCTGTTGTCCGAAGGCGATCCCCGCGTCGAAATGGGTGGTGGCAACGGCCTGTCCATCATGCCCTATATGATGGAGTCCGGCGAGGATGCGCTGGTAGCCGCGCGACTCAAGGAGATCCTTGAACCACGGGTGAAGTGAACCGAGGGTAAGGTGAAATAGGGGAAGGACGCCATGAAAGTCATCGTCGATCTGTGCGTGGTGCCCATCGGGGTCGGTGTATCGGTTTCCGAATACGTTGCGGCCTGTGAACGGGTGCTGAGGAAAGCGGGGCTGAAGACGTTCATGCACGCCTACGGCACGAATATCGAAGGCGAATGGGATGAGGTATTCGAGGCCGTGAGGCAATGCCACGAGACGGTGCACGAAATGGGCGCGCCACGGATTTCCACGACCATTCGCCTGGGTACACGAACCGACCGTGCGCAGTCCATGGAAGAGAAGATCGCGAGCGTCGAACGGAAGTTGAGGGACGAAGTGTAGGCAGCTAGTTCCCGACCGGTTCGCTAATGTGGCCGAAGAGTTGCCGAATGCGCTTCACGTGCATTTCGGGAAGCGGTCCCCGGGCAACGCTTCGGATGTTCTGCTCGATCTTGTCCAGGGTTACCGCACTGCATACGGCGGTGGTGACGCCCTCGGTGTAGACGACGAACCGGTAGGCCGCTTCGACCAGCGATGCGATATCGGGATCTTCGAGCAGGAAGTCGTACGGCGATCGGGGGTCGATGGACTCGTCCAGCAGTTCCTGGTCCTGTAGTTCTTCGATTGTGGCGGCAAGGCGCGCCGGGTCCTTGAAGATGTTGCGCACCGAGAAGATGTTCATGACGCCCACATCGTGCTCTAAGCAATATGGAAAGACCGTATGGCGGGCCGACTGGTTGAGCATGCTGTAGGCGATCATGACGACGTCCAGCTTGCCGGTGGGCACCGCGGCCTGCAACCAGGCATGGGCGCCGTCCGTCAACGCGGTCTCGCTGGATCCGAGGAAACGAATCTTGCCCTGACGGCACAGTCGTTCGAGCACGGGGAACAACTCGTTGATCATGTAATCGAAATCCGCTTTTTCCGTCGCGGCGATCAGCGCCACGTCGATCTCGTCAACCCCCAGGCGGCGAAGGCTGGTCTCGATGGATTCCGTGATCTGCTCCGATGTCATCAGGACCGGACCGCTCGCCTCGTCGAACTGTGAGAGCACAACCCGTGTGGCGACGTAGTACCGGTCTCGCGGTATGCCGCGAAAGGCCCGCCCGAGAATCGCCTCGGCTTCAAGGTAGCCCGGAGACGTATCGAAGAGATTGATGCCCAGGTCCAGGACCCCGTGGACGAGCCGGTGCATCTCCGGTTCGGTCAACGGAGGATCGCTGGTCTGCCCCAGCCGGTTGTAGCCCCCGGATCCCATGCTCAGGGTAGATACCTTCAGACCGGTTCGGCCGAGGGGGCGGTATGAAATCATATCAACTCCTGCCGGTGTTACATTGGGCGAGAATCGACTTTACAAAACAATCTGTTTTACGTATCGATCCTGAATCGCGAACCCGGCGTCAGCAATCGCGTTCACAGTCCCATTTCAATGTCACACGTTAAGCGGAAGGTACGGGCATGTCAACCGTCGAAGATCTCGTAAAACGGATCAGGATCGAGGGCTGGTGCGTCGTAGACGGTGTGATTCCCCCCGACGAAGTGGTGAAGGTCCGCGACAGCCTGGTCGCCACGGCGGATGGCCGGCCCGAAGATCTGGAAAACGGCCGGCATGCCATTCGCGGGATCATCGCCTACGACCAGGGAGAACGGCGGCACGGTACTGGTGCCCGGAAGCCACAAGGCGAGCAATAACCCGACGGGCGACAGCAGCCTTGTGCCGGGAACGACGCACCCGTCGGAAATCCAGGCCGAAGGGACACCAGGGAGCGTGCTGCTCTTCGACAGCCGGACCTGGCATATCAACGGTCACAATAACAGCGACGAGACCCGCATGGCCATCATCGCCCGATACGCGGCGTGGTGGTTCAACCTCAACCCGATCGTACCCGGTCTTTCGGACTTCGAACGCGATGCGGCCAATCGGGGATTCAGGCCCGACGATGTCGTGCCGCTTACCCCGGAGCAATACGAAGCGCTGCCCGAACGCACCAGGCCCCTGTTCCACCACATCGTCATCGGGCAGCAGGTACTCCCGTCCTAGGCGCTTTTCCAGGCACAGGATGCTGGAACGGTCCGCGCCCCAGGTATGAGAAATCCATGAAACGCCATAGCCGACCCAATGTAGTCCTCATCTGCGCCGACCAGCTTCGCGGCGACTCCCTGGGCATCGCGGGCCACCCCGTGGTCCACACACCCGGTATCGACGCCCTCGCCCATACGGGACACTACTTCCCCCGCGCAATCTCGGAGGTCCCCTCCTGCGTGGGCGCCCGCCGGACGCTCTTCAGCGGCCAGTGGCCGGTCACTCACGGCATGGTGGGTTTCGACGACATGGCGCCGTGGGACGAGCCGGACACGCTCTGCCGGGTATTCCAGCGCAGCGGCTACAAGACCTACTGTATCGGGAAAAGACACGTCTATCCCCAGGACGAGCCCTACGGCTTCGACCGGATCGTCGCCCACGAGGAAGGCCGGTTCCTGTCTCCCGGATACCGCGACGACTACCTGGACTGGCTCGCAGAGCAGGGCTGGGGCGACTTCGGCCTGTTCAACGCAGGCGTGACCAACAACGGGTACACCTCCCGGCTCTGCGTCTTTCCCGAGGAATTCCACGTGACCGCGTGGACGGCCACGCAGGCCATCCGCGTCATGGACGAGCACGTCCGGGACCACGGCCGGGACACGCCCTTCTTCCTGTTCGTGTCATTCAGCAAGCCCCATCCGCCCTGGGACCCGCCCGCGTTCTTCTACGAGCGGTACGCCGATGATCCCGACCTGCCCGATCCGGTCATCGGCGATCCGTCGCGTTACGTGGGTGGGCGCATGTCCTTCGTCAAGGCCCACGGTCCCTTCCCGGAAGCCGAGTATCTCCCCCTGTCCCTCAAGAACGTCCGGCGGGCCCGGGCGGGATACTACGGCTGCATCGACCACGTGGACACCCAGATCACGCGGTTCACCTATCACATGTGGCGCATGCTGCAGCTGCGCAATCTCGTCTTCGCCTTCGTCGGCGACCACGGAGACATGCTGGGCGATCACCATTACTGGGCCAAGTCGTACGGGTACGAGGGTTCGATCCGCGTGCCCTTCGTCCTGAACTTCCCCGCGCAGATGGATCTCCCCGCGGGCGTCCGGCATCCTGAAGCGACCGTGGGCCTGGCCGACTTGATGCCCACGCTGCTCGACGTGTGCGGACTGCCCGCGCCGGGCCGCATGGACGGCCGATCGCTCATGCCCCTCGTGCGGGGCGAGACAGACCGGCTGGAACGGGAGCGACTGCACGCCGAACACCTCGAATTCGGCCACTACCTGGTCGGCCACAGGGACAAGTTCATCTGGCATTACCGGACCGGGCAGTTCGAGTACTACGATCTCCAGGAAGATCCGCTCGAGTGCCGGAACCTGTACGACGATGACCAGCCCAGAGCCCGGGCCCTGCGCGACCAGCTGCGGGGCCTGATCGTGGACCAGGGCCGGGAGGGAGACTTCATGCGCGACGGGGACTTAAGCAACGAAGTCGCACAAAGACACACCCACGAATTCCCGCCCTACGCCGTGTAGAATCGTTGTCCGTAATCCCTGGTGAGGTACGGCATGGAACAGCATTTCGAGCCCACCTACGACCGCAGGGGACTGCGACCCCGCTATCCGGAATCGATTCCGCCCGGGGAGATCCGCGAGAAGCTGCTCGAGCTGTTCGGCATGGCGGACATCCCGGAACAGGTCGACTATTCCGTGGGCGATTCCCGTGTGGAAGACGGCATGCGGCTCACGGACCTCGCCTACGCCAATTCCCACGAGGAGACGGTCCCGGCCATCCTGATCGAGCCGCTGGAGTACCCGGCCGAACACCTTCCCGGCGTGGTCTGCGTGCCGGGCACGGGTGGGTCGGCCGAACGCATGGCCCTCGAACGGTACTACAAGGACGATCCGAACGACCCGCCGCTCTATGGATGGGCCCGGGAGCTTGCACGACGGGGTTTCGTCACGCTGGCCATCTCGCCCAAGGGTTGCCACGGCCGGGGCACGACCGAGGTTTCCTGGTACATTGAACTCAAGCACCTGCTCGCCTACGGCATCTCGCAGATGGGACTTCTCGTGGAGGAAGCACTCAGAGGCGTCCGCGTGCTCCAGGCCCAGGACCGGATCGGATCCAACAAGGTGGGATTGACGGGCATGTCCCTGGGAGGCAACGCGACGTGGTACGCCATGGCCTGCGCCCCGTGGCTGGCGGCCGGTGTGCCCATCTGCGGTGGCGCCGGACAGATAGAGAGTGTCATACGAGGTGGCGACCTGTACCGTCACAGCGCCTACTTCTACGTGCCCCACATGCTCCGCTACTTCGACCATCCCGATATCGTCGCGCACTGCATCGCGCCCCGGCCCTTCATGATGGTGGCGCCCACGTCGGACGAGGACATGCCGAAGTCCGGGGTCGACGCACTCATACGCGCGGTGGCGCCGGTATATCGCGACGCCGGCGCCGGTGACCACTTCCGCGTCTACCAGCCCGATGGCAACCACGTCTTCCGATTCGAGTACTTCGAGTGGATGGTGGACTGGTTCGACCGGTTTCTCAAGGGCGATTACGCTTGACGATCATGGTAGTTCGACCTTACCTTCACCATGTTCCCCACCAAATCGTTCATGCGGGATGCAATCGTGAGCGAATCTGACAAGCACACCAGCGGACCGGTTGAATCCACCGGCGAATCGGGTGACGCCCCTGAAGTCGTCGGTCCGGATCACACCGTGCTTTCCGACAAGGAAGTGCTGACCGAGGGACCGCAGTACAACGCGCCGCCCCCGAAGAAGCGCGTGAAGTGGTACCGGTGCCGCGTCACGCGGGAACAACTGGCCAGTCTCAACAAACGCAGTGATTTCCTGGGATTCGTGCAGACCCTGGGCTATCTCGCCGTCCTGGCCGCCGGCGCCGGCGCCGCCATCTACTCCTCCCACTACTGGCCGTGGTATGTTACGATACTCCTGGTATTCATCAACGGCCATTTCTGGCATTTCCTGGTCAACGGCTTTCACGAACTGGTCCATGATTCCGTCTTCCGGACCCGCTGGCTGAACCGCTTTTTCCTCCGCGTGTATTCCTTCCTGGGATGGCACAACCACCACCACTTCTGGGCGAGCCACACCGAACACCACAAGTATACGCTGCACCACCCGGACGACCAGGAGGTGGTC
This sequence comes from Gemmatimonadota bacterium, assembly GCA_026705925.1. Taxonomy (GTDB): domain Bacteria; phylum JAAXHH01; class JAAXHH01; order JAAXHH01; family JAAXHH01; genus JAAXHH01. The sequence goes on along the minus strand of JAPOZT010000025.1, from coordinate 5,221 downwards.
CTTCCCGCGAAGTTCGACATGCGGAACCTGTGGAAGTCGTCGATCGTCAACTACCGTTATCCCTACGACCTGGTGAAGGGCAGGCTGGCGGCCGTCGCGGGCAAGATACCGGACGATAAGTGGTCACAGGAGCTCTTTCCGGAAAGCGACCCGGAGCGGCGCCGGGCCTATACAAACTGGGAAAGGGTGATGTTCACCGGCCACGTCCTGATTGCCGGCGTGTCCCTCCTCTTCGGTCTCTGGGTCGTGCCCCTGGTCATCACCTTTCCGAAGATGATCGGCGCGTGGCTGCAGTTCCTGTGCAATGCGACCCAGCACGTGGGCCTGCAGGATGAAATCCCCGACTTCCGCCTGTGCTGCAGAACCTTCTATATCAACCCCGCCCTGCAGTTCCTCTACTGGCACATGAACTACCATACCGAGCACCACATGTACGCCGCGGTCCCCTGCTACAGACTGGGCAGGCTGCACCGGCTCATCAAGCACGAAATGCCCTACTGCACCAGCGGGTTATGGGAAACCTGGAAGCAGATCATCCAGATCATGGACCGCCAGGCGGTGGAGCCCGATTACCAGTTCATCGCCGAACTCCCGACGGCCGCGCCATCACCCGCAACGGCGACCCCTCCCGCACCCGCGGCCTCGTCCGCACCTGGGACCGCACCCACGCCCCCTTCCGTCCCCCCTCCCGCACACCGGGATTCCGCATGAAAATCACCGGCATCAGGCTGTTCGTCCTCGAAGACCCCGACCAGCCGCAGTACTATCACGTTTTGAAGCAGGTCCCCGGCCTGAGGCGCACGCAGTATACACACGGCAGCAGATCCCACCCCAAAACCGGAAAGCTGCGGCAGCACTTCATCCGGGTCGAGACCGACGAAGGCATCGAGGGCACGTGCACGACCACGATGGACCGGGAGCAGGTGGAGATCCTGCGGACGCAGGTGTTGGGCAAGAACCCGCTCAACCGCGAAGAGCTGTTCCAACTGCTTCACAAGGGCACCCGCTGGCTCTACCAGAAACCCGGCTGGTTCGGGGACTTCGACAATTGCCTGTGGGACATCGCGGGCAAGAAGGCGGGCCTGCCGGTCTACGCCCTGATTGGCCGGGTCCGGGACCGGTTCCCGGTGTATCTGACCGGCGGGGATGCCGATATCGGGACCTACCTGCAGATGATCGAAGACGGCAGGGAGTATGGCGTAAACGCCTACAAGTTCCACACCTACAAGGGCGGCAAGGCGGACATCCCGATCTTCAGGGAAGTCCGGAGGATCGTCGGTCCCGACTACCTGCTGCTGAACGACCCGGTCTGTTCCTACTCGCTGCAGGAAGCCATCGAGGTGGGTCGGGTCATGGAGGAACTGGACTTCGTCTGGCTGGAAGAACCGATGCACGAGCACAAGGAGCATCAGTACCGGGAACTGTGCCGGGAGTTGACCATGCCGGTAATGGGGAACGAAACGCTGATGCACGACCTGGGCATTTCGACCCAGCGGCTGATCTCAGGAGCGACCGACCTGCTGCGCGCCAACGCTCGGTTCGGGACCACGCAGGTGCTCAAGATGGCCCATTTCGCCGAGATGTACGACACCAACATCGAGTTGAACGCCGAGGGCGGCCTTTTCGGGCTCGTCCACGCCCATCTCGGATGTTGTATCGACAATACGGGTTTCTACGAGACGGGAACCCACGGGTTCGTCGACACGGCCGGCACCTGGGGCATGGTCAACAAGCCGCTCGTAGCGGAAGGCCACATCGTACCGCCCGATGGTCCGGGCTGGGGCGCGGAGTGGGATTTCGACCGCTTCGAGGCCATGACCGCGGCGGAGTATTGATTTCGTAAGGGTCGCCCGTTGCCGCTCGCTGCCAAAACGACGGTCCACGCACTACACTTCCAGGTACTTGATCTCACCGCGTATATACGTTGTAGATACCTGCAGACGGGCAACCGTGACGGGAAGGCTGAAACGGCGCGGTCCCGCGGAGCCGGGATTGAGTTGCCATACCCCATCGCCGCGCTGGTCCCATACCGGCCGGTGGGAGTGGCCGTAAATAACCACGTCGATACCCGCCGCGGCCGGATCTACGTTCAGGTCTTCAATATCGTGGACCACGTAGATCGTCCGGCCTCCCGCCTCCAGCAATTCCGTCACCGGCAGGCGCGCCGCCCAGGACTGGTAGTCCGTGTTCCCCCGCACGACCGTTACCGGCGCGATCGCCGACAGGTCGTCCAGGATGTCTTCGCCGCCCACGTCCCCGCCGTGAATGATCCTCTCCACGCCTTCCAGTGCGTCGACGGCCTCCGGCCGCAACAAGCCGTGGGTATCTGAAATCACCCCAATCTCGACGGTCTGATCCATACGCCTCCGCGTCCGCTTCGAGCCACCAGGGCCGCTAGGACTGGTCTTTCGCGGTGCCCGGCATCAGGCTGTACTTGCCCGGACCGGCAAACCAGAGGGCGATGTATACTGCGCAGAGTTCCATGGCGTGCGACGCGCCGTTGAGTCCCGAACTCGGATCGTCCGCCGGCAGCGACAGATGACGCAGCATAGCCATCAGCATGGTGAGCGCGAGCAACGTCGTCGCGGGCCGGAAGAACACGCCGAGCATCACGAGGATCGAACAGAAAAACTCGGCGAACCCGGCCATGAACCCCCAGAACGCCGGGAGGAAACTGATGCCGACCAGTTCCATGTTGCCGCCGATGGCGGCCCAGCGCCCGGGATTGGAAATCTTGCCCCAGCCGTGAAAGGCCGCCATGCTGAACCCTATCACGATGCGGATGATGAGCAGGCCGAGGTCGGTCATGCCGAGATTCTTCGTTAAGAAGCACATCAGTCTGTTCATTGTGTTATCCTTGTGGGATGAAGTGAATCCATGTCGAACCGATTAAGAAAAACAATCAAGTACACGCAACGTCGAGCGGAATGGAGTGTACGCCTGGTCACGTCCAGACCACCTCCCGCGCTTCTCCTCCTGGTCCGGCCTGCAGGATCGCATCCGCCACGGCGATGGCCTTGATCGCCTCCGTGCCCGGCGACAGGCAGGTGACGTCTCCGCGCACGCAGGACAGGAAATGCTCCGCCTGCGAGGCGTACATGTCGGGTTCCGATTTCGCCTTGATCAGGGTCTGTTCGCCTTCCCGGTCCGTGAAACAGCAGTACTGGTGAGGTTCGGCGTCTTCCGGTTCGGGCAATTCCCCGGTGCCGAACTGAATGAATCCCTTCGGTCCGATGATGTCGTGCAGCCCGTTGCCCCGGGCTGCCCAGCTCCATGACATGAGCAACTGGTTGCCGTTCCTGTAGCGTACGATGGCGGAACAGGTGTCCAGGGCGGATGAATCGGGCTCGAAGTTGATCGAACTGGACAGGACGCTTTCGGGATCGCCGAAGAGGAAATTGGCAAAGTCGTAGTTGTGGACAGCGCCGTCCATCAGGGGTCCGCCCCCCATGGCGTGGTCCATGTACCAGCGTCCCGGCCCGAACCCGGCCATGGCGTTGCGCCAGAGGATGGGCGATCCCAGCTTTCCCGAGGCCACGTACGCGCCCCAGGACTTCCAGTGGGGATCGAAACGGCGGCAGTGGGCGACCATGATGAAGGTGTTGTTGCGGTCCGCCGCCTCGTTGAGCCGACGGCATTCCTCCACCGTGCGCGCCATGGGCTTTTCCACCAGCACCGGGATGCCCGCATCCAGGGCGGTTAACGCAGCGGCGCAGTGCAGTCCGGTCGGCACGGCAACCACGACGGCATCCACCTCTCCGCTGTTGACGATGGCCTCCGTGGAATCAAACAACTTCGTGCCTGGGAAGGTCTCGGCAAAACGCGCCCGCATTTCAGGGGACGGATCGGCGCCCGCGACCAGCTTGCAACCCTCAACCCCGTTGAAGGCCCTGGCCTGGTGCGACCCCATGCCGCCAAGTCCGATGGAACCCACCCTGATCATGTTCTGTCCTTTCGTGGGATGACGCTGGATCTACGTTTGCATTGCAGTATTCTATAGTTCACCGATGAGCTTCCGAACCACTGTCGCCGAAACTGAAGGAAACTTAAATGCGAATTCGCTTGTCCAATATATGACAGGTACTATAACTACTCGATGGTCAAGTGTTCAAGACCTTATACAAACTGTTCGTGGAACGGGTGTAGAACGAACCGTCAGCGACACCGGACTACAAACCACGGGAGATCATGCAATGTCCATCGTACAGGAGTTGCGGGAAGCGAATCTGGCAAAACAGGATCTGGCGAACGGAGAACAGTTGCAGTTCGACGTGCAGTTCGCAGCCCGGCGAAAAGACCCCCGAACGGCCCTAGCGATCAGTATCATTGGGGGTTCGCTCGGTGTCGACAGATTCTACATTGGCGATATCGGCCTCGGTATAGCCAAGTTACTGACCCTCGGCGGGTTATTCATCTGGACGATCATCGACTGGTTCCTGATCATGGATGCGGCCCGGCTCAACAACAGCGAGCTCATGCGTCAGGTCCGGGACAGCATTGTCCAGTCGAGAGCCTGAGGCGAAGGGCAAAAACCACACCGTCCTCAACGGGTCCCGTCGGCCGCTTACCACCTGGCCGTTTCCGCCTTGGGGTCGGGTCCGAACCGGTTTTCTCCCTTTGTCCCTTCGATTATCGTAAAGACAAGCAAGATTATCCCACCGATTAGCGGGATCAGGCTGATCAGGATCCACCAGCCGCTTCTGTCCGTGTCGTGCAGGCGTCGTACGATGACCGCGAGATAGGGTATGGCGATCCCCAGATAATAAAGGGTACTGAGGAACCCAAGGTTCTCTCCACCCAACTCGAATTTCAAACCCATGAACTCGTCAATCACCGTGAGGATCGTCACTATGACGACAGAGAAAAGAAAGAACATCCAGTATTCCTTCCTCCGCGCCCTGCCTTCGAAAACCGCGTACTTCTTCAGTACGTCGATGTACCAGTGCATGATTCCTCCCTGTCGTCCGTAACTATAATCAGAACGGTATTTTGTACCAGGTCTCCCTGGAAGTGCGTCTCACTGCCACAGCGCTTCCCCTTCCGGCATCTGCGAAGCGAGAAACTCCTCGTTCAGTTCCACGCCCAGTCCGGGCGCCTCCGACAACACCACGTGTCCATCCTGGATGACCGACTCGTCCGTCGCCAGCACGTCGTCCCACGTCGGGTCGTCGAACCGGTGAAACTCGAGCACGAGGAAGTTCGGCACGCTCGCACAGACATG
>JAPOZT010000007.1 GCA_026705925.1 Gemmatimonadota bacterium | reverse complement strand
CCCCTGCCCGCGACTGTATGCTGCGCACCAGGCCGTCGTAGTAGGTCGTGACGGCCTCCGCCTTTCCGATGTAGAGGTTCGCGAGGTAGCCGTCACCAGACTCGCCGGCCGCCTTGAACGCGGGCGTCCATCCCGAGGGGACGGCGACCGAGGCGCTAGCGCCCTTGAACCGGGTGTCCTTATGGCCATACATCCAGGCGTTCACCTTGCCCGTCGGCAGGAGCTCCATCTCGACGCGCGCCCAGGGCCAGTTTCGGTTGTAACCGGGCACCATGGCCGTGGACGCGGCATTGCCGCCGATGCTGCTCTCCAGCTTTACGCGACCGTTCTCATACACCATGCGGACGTAGTCGCTCCCGTCTTCGAAGGCCATGATGACGGTTTTGCCCGAGGTCGCCGATCCCGGATGGAAGTCGGCCCTGGCCGTGACGCGGCCTTCGAGCCTTCCGGTTTCGAGCACGGAGGAGGCTCCGAGCTTCACGGCCCGTTTCGCGGCTTTCTGCTGGTTGTAAGCGACAGCCCCGCTGCCGGTGACTTGATCGCCGCCCGCGCTGTCGTCTATGCCGGCGCGGAAGTTCGACCCGGCCTTGGCGTGAAAGCCCGGACCCAGGACGATGCGCACGCTGGCTTTCAGATCTACGGTCTCTCCGGCTTCGACGACGTAGGGACCGCTGGTCTCCAGGCTGACGCCCTCTTCAAGGCGGTCGCCACTGCCGCGGACCAGGGTCCGGTGCCCGTTTTCTGAGAGATCCTTGTGGCCGTACTTGGAGAGATAGGCGATATCGGTCTGCCGGTTGGGCGCGTTCGTGTTGTAGAAGCTGGTGCCGCTGATGCCGCGGGAGAAGCGGTGGTCCCGCTGGGCGGTCAGGCGCCCCTTGAGGTCCGTGGATTGCACGACGCGGCGCAGTCCGTCCCTTGCGTACCGGACGGTATGTCCGTTCGCGTCGGTGACGGCGACGGCGTCCAGGGTTACCGGATCGTAGGTGGTCATGGCGGCCGGCTGGGCACCTTCCGGCCATGCGCGCAGGTTGTCAAAGGACGCGGCGGCCGGCTGCGCACCGTTGGCCAGCCTGACGGCGTCCACGACGCCTCTGCGGCCCCGCATGTTCCAGGCGCCGGCCTTCGGGTAACGCACGCCGTCCACGCGGGCCCACCACCGGCCGTTCTTCCAGGCGATGCGCAGGCGGTGCCAGCGGCCCGGCACGTAGCGCGCGCCCGTGTCCTTGAGGGTCCCGTTGTCGGCAGCCTTCATGCTTCCATCCCGTTCGAAGACCCAGCGGATGCGGTTTTGTCCGAGGGTTACCTCGGTGCGTTCTCCGGTGGTCTGCACCCTTACGTCGACTTCGAACACGCCGGCGGCCAGGGAGGACAGGGTGCGCTCGGCCACGGCGTTGTCCAGGGCGAGGGCGCCGCCCTCCAGGGTGACGGCGCCGGGCCTGGTGTCGGTCCTGCGCCACGGGCTCGCGGCGACGAGCGCGTCCCAGCCGGCGTGGTCGTCGAAGACCTCGGCGGCCACCTTCGATGCATCGGCGCCGGTGAAGGCGGCCACGGGCCGCATCTTCCCATAGCCCATGATCGTGGAGCTCACGGTGCCATGGGCGTCCTTCGCCTCTATCAGGTTGCCGTAGGCGTCGTAGGCGTCGGCCACCTGCCGGTCGATCCACTCGCCTGCATCCACCACGCCGTCGCCGTCCCTATCCAGCCACACCGAGGTGGTGTCGGGCATGATGATGGCGTTGTTTCCGTGGACAAACCGGCCGTAGCGGTGCCTGGTGGACTGCAGCTTGTTGCCGTATCCGTCCCTGACGGTGACCACGTGGGGGCGGTCCAGGATGTGGGCGCCTTCGAGGAACACGTCCTCGGGGTCGTCGGCACTCATCGCGGTGGCGCGGATGTCCCTGGCGTACACCCTGATCCTGCGGTACACGGACTGCTGCGGCTTGTACACGCCGGCGTACATCGTGAGCTTGACACTGGCGCTGTCCGCGCTCGAAGGCACGGGCATGAGGACGTCGAAGGATTTTTCCCTGGGACCGGACAGCCCGCCGGCAACGGGCACGACCTGCGTCAGCGATGCGGCCGGACGGCTGCCGCCTCTGTTCCACTGGGCGGTCACCGTGACGCCGGCGTACATGTTGTCGCCGCCTTGCAGCTGGTCGGTCCCGAGGACGCCGCGGATGCGCAGCGCATTGGTACCGAACACGGAGAAGCGCCGGGTTTCGAAGTCGTAGAACCCGGTGCTTTCGGAACCCGAGTCCGCGTTGAGAAAGGCCTCCACCGAGGCCACGGGCGGATCGCCGGAGCTCAGGAAGGCGGCGTGGGTGCGGTCGGGGGTCGACAGGGAGGTGTCGAGGACGGGCTGTCCGAAGACCAGGGTCACCGGACGTCTCGTCACCTGGTCCGCGTGATAGCTGGTCTCGGTGACGCGCAGGGTGTGGGCGCCGGACTTGAGCGTCTCGCGGGCCACAAGGCCGTTCTTCGCGTTATGGGTCAGCTGCGTCGTGGTGCCGACCCCGTCCCTGGTGACCGTAGTCTCCTGCGCCCTTACCCAGTAGGCCTGCTGCGGGATGCCCGGGTGGTAGAAGGGCTGCCAGCGGCCGGTCCAGGTGCCCTGGGTCGTGACCTGCCAGTTCGTCCGTTGCCGTTGGACCACGGTTCCGGACGCGTCGTAGTGGATCGTCTGCTCCAGCAGGCCCCTTCGGATGGCGCGTTCGGACTCCTGCTGCCTGTTTCTGGCCGAGAGCCCCAGGGCGTCCAGGTCGGCCTCGCCCACGAAGTCGCGGCGTATTTTCCCATGTCCGCCGGGCAGGACCTCGTCGACGATGGGGAACGTGATGCGGCGCACGCGCCGGCTGTCGATGATATCCATGACCGGCGCCGTCTGGATATAGTTGAAAGTGGTGATATCCGGCGGGACCGGTCCCCCGCCGCCGTCCGCGTCCCGGATCATGCGCTTGATGCGGCGGGACCGGTCGAAATAGGCGGCGTCGTATTTTAGCGTGGTATCGGGAGGTGCGACCTCCTCGTAGGCGATCTTCATCTCCCCGCCGGCGGGCGTGACGATCTTCGTGATACGGTAGCTGTCGGCCAGGGTGTTGGTGAAGCGCCACGGCGGCAGCTGGTCTGAGGCCCCGTTCCCGGTGCCCATGACGGCGATCTCTTCGAGCAGCAGCGTGCGCGCGTTGTCGCCCGAGGCCACGGCAGGCCGCGGAGGACCGCCGTTGGCGCCGTCGTAGTGGAACACGTAGCGGGCAATCTGATTGCCGTCGGGATTCGTGTCCGTCTCGACCCCGTCACGGACAGTCAGGACGTCGAGGCGGTGCGCGCTCGAAATGCCGTCGTACGTCCGGTAGTTCCGACTGTCGGTGACCAGGTGATGGCCATAGGGCAGAGTCTGGCCCGCCGGCGTGGAAAAAAAGTTGTCGTAGGTGATCGCGACGCCACCGTGCCGGGCGACATGGATGTCCTCGCGCTCGCTGGTCTCGGTCGCGATCTTGCGCACGACTTTCCCGTCCGCCCCGGCGAGGATGGCCTTCGACAGGTGCGCGGTGTTGAAGGTCTTGACCACGGTCAGGTTGGTGCGGTTCGGACCGGACGTGATCCCGTTTGGAAAGCGCGGGTCGATGTCGGCGAATTCGAGCAGGTTTCGAAAGGACCGCGTTTCTGCGGCCCGTTCCTTCGCCCGGTCCCGGACCGTGGTGACCGGACCGTCGGAAGCGTACCTGAACCGGATCGTGTTGCCGGCCTGGTCGCGGATCTCGGCCAGGTTCCACTGGTACACCATCTCGGGCATGAGCTCGTTGAAGCGCCCATTCTGCACGGCGCCGCCCTTGACGGTCTGGTTCATGCCGTAGTCGTGGCCGCCGATCGTGACCGCGCCGAAGGTGTAGATGAGGCCCGATACAGTCTTCACTGTCCACGTGGAGGCAAGCGGTGCGTGCCGGTCGAAGTTCCACCGGATGTCCATGAAGCGCCGGTGCTCGGTGAAATAGACGTTGGTGGCGGGAAGCGCCGCGCCCGGCGTGGCGGCGCGCTGCGAGTCGTCGAGCTGGCGCACCAGGCGGTGCGAACCGTCGGGAAGCACCAGGGAAAGGTTGAAGGAGAACGGGTGGTTGATCGGGCTGGTCGTATCCTCCAGTTCGTAGCCGCCGGTCACCTTGATCGCTCCGAACTCCAGGTTCCAGCCCAGGCCCACCCACGTGGCGTTGTTGAGCGTGACCGTGCCCTTGCTCTGCGTGGACGTGACCATGGGGTCGTCGGAGAGCTTGATGAGCCGGTCCGTGCCGGTCACCGCGCTGCTGTAGCGCATGAGAATGGGAAGGGACAGGCCGCCCGCGCCTTCCACCTCGCCCAGCGGCAGCGCGTAGGACCAGTTGCCCGAGAAGTAGTCCACCTGGTCCGCGTCGATGACGCCGGAGAGGCTGTCGAAGTCATAGGCGCTCTTGGCGGCGTCTCTGATCGTCGTCTGGCCATGAGCGGTCAGCGTCGACAGGGAGAGCAGGAGGAAGCCGAGGAGCGTCCCCAGGGCGAAACGGCAGGAGAGTTTTTGCATGATGAACTCCTTTACAGTAGTTGCTGTGGAGGTGTGGTTGCGCTTAATACGCAACGTCAACGCGTGTATGAAAGGGATGATCGCCGACACTACAGATCCGGCGCGAACCGCCGGGCACGCCAGGTGTGTCGGGCCTACGTCTCGCAACGTTTGATCCGGATGTGAGGCTGAGGAGAAAAAGGGCATGAAAAATCCCCGTGCCATGGGTGAATCAGAAGTAGCACGGGGACGCTTGAAGGTCCGCTGAGTGCGGGTCCGCTAAGGGACGCGAGGGTATTCTGAAGCGGTTGTTTATGAGTCTATGCGAATCGCACGGGCGCTATAGTGTAACGGGTCCTCTTTGTTGATATCATCAGTCTCAAACAATTGGAACTTGCTGTAAGTCCTCGTAAAAGGTTCCGATGGACCGGCTCATTACCGGTCCGGGGGCGTGCCGGCGTTTTGCGCGTGCAACGTGGATCACCGGTTCTGTTCCAGTTTTGACAGCCGCTGCTCCAGCGACTGGATGTACCGTTCTTGCCGGGCAAGCTGCTGTTCCTGCGCGTCGATCACCTTACGCTGGGACGAAAGCGTCCTGTGCTGGTCGATGGTGTAGAGCATCAGTTCCTCCACCTTCTCCAGCAGGCGGGTCTGCATCCGGCCGACGCTGACGCCTTCGGCTTCCATCTGCGCACCCGGAGCGATGCCCGGCAGGTGTCCGCGTGCCCGGATATGTTCCTTCAACGCGTCCAGGGACATGAGGTCGTAGTCCTCGTCGAAGACGTAGTCGGCGGGCGTGACATCCTCAAGGCGGATCTCCTCGGCCTTGATGCGGCCATCCACGACAAGCCGCTCGTCCGGGTCGTCCACGCCGATGCCCACGTTGCCTTCAAGCCGGTAGACGTTGCCGGCGTCCGATACCGACCAGGGACTGCCTGCCAGTACGGTGACCGTAAAGGTGGTAGTCATCATATCTCCCAGCGTCACCGTGATCTGCGCCTGGCCTTCCGCTACGGCTGTGATCGTAAGCTCGCTGCGGCTCACGCTCACCGTCACTACCTCCGCGTCCGACGTAGACGCTCTGAACACAAGCGTTCCGATCGTGCCGGTGACGTAGGTGGACAGGTCCAGCTCGAGCTCGCAGCAGATCGAAACGGCCTGCGCCGGTATGGTCCCCAGCGTTGGCGTCGACTGGTCGGGGACCGGTGCGGCGAACGCGTCTTCATTCATGACTGCGGCCTGTGTGCCTGGTGTGATGAGTGCCGCCAGCATCGCAACGGTTAAAAACATCCTGAACATGACTTGCTCCTTTCTATGGTTAATGGCAACCCTGGTGCTTCGTGATATCCGGGCTTTGCGGTTCCCGGGATGTGGATCCTGCCAAAGAGTCATCTTTCCAATCTCCTGAGCCGTTGCTCCAGCTCACTTACCTGCGTCTTTTGAATCTCCAGCTTCTGCTGCCGCGAGGCTAGGCGGTCGCCCTGGACGCGTAGCTGTTCGTGCTGCGCGATGATGTAGAGCGACAGTTCTTCGATTTTCTCCAGGAGCACGGTCTGCATCCGGCTGATGCCCAGGCCGTTGGCCTTCATCTCCGCGCCCGAGGCCACGCCCGGCAGGTGTCCATGTTTCCGGATGTACGACGCCACTTCATCCAGAGACAGGAGGTCGTACCCCTCCTCGAACACGTAGTCTGCAGGGATCATCCTCAGCCGGTACCCCTCCGCCTTGACCGTTCCGTCCACGACGAGTTTCTGGTCCGGAACTTCCACGCCGATGCCCACGTTGCCGGAAAGCCGGTAGACGCGCTCACCGGAAACCGACCAGGGGTAGAGACCGGGACTCACCACCGTAGTCTCCACCGTGGTCTTCACAGTGACCATGAAGGACAGTGACACGGCATCGCATGCGTCAATTTCGGCCGTATCCGAAATAGTAACTGTCACCGTGTCGATCTGGCCTGCCGCTACCGGATCGATCTTCAGGCTGGTCTCCTCGATGGCCGCCGTGGCGATACCCGGCCTCGGTGACGTTACCGCGATTTCGATATCGTCCTGATCGATGTGTTCGAAGTGTTGCGTCAGATCGATCTCCGTCGTGCCCCGTCCCACGAGCAGCGTCTGGTCCGGGATGGGTGCGTCTTTGATTGCGGCTGGGCAAAAACGCGGTGGCGGTCCATCCCCTACCGTGACCAGGAAGGACTGGGTGACGGTAGCGCGATCGTCGTCTTCAGCTTCGACTTTGACTGTCGATGATCCGGCCGCACGTGGCTTGACGGCCAGCGAATCGTCGCTTACAGAAACCGTTACGGCGCTGGTGTCGGACGATTCCGCCGCATAAGAAAGCGTGTCCCCGTCCGCGTCGGAGAAGTGCGTCGGAAGGTACAGCTTCATCGGTCCCGTGGCGACGGTCAACTGTTGGGTAGGCATAATCTTAGACGCCTGAGGTGGCGAGTTGGCCACAGTCACTTCGAATCCGAGCTCTACTTCCAGTTCTCCATCGCTGGCAGTGACCGTGACAGTCGATGACATGTCCTTTTCCACCGGCGCGATGGTCAACGAGTCGTCGGTGACGCTGACGGTCGCGGCCCTGGTGTTCAAAGAGCTCGCGTTGAAGGTCAGATCGTCGCCGTCCGCGTCCCGGAAGTGAGCGGACAGGCCCAGTTTCACCGGTCCCGTGGCGACGGTTAGCTCCCTACCTGTAATGGACTCCGACACTTCAGGCGGCGAGTTGGCCACGGTCACATCGAAATCCTGCGCTACGGACAAATCCCCGTCGGTAGCTGTGACCGTGACCGTCGAGGACATGCCCTTTTTCACCGGTGTAATGGTCAATGTGTCGCTGGTAACGCTTACGGTCGCAGCGTCCGTGTTCGGCGATACCGCCGTGTACATCAACGTGTCCTGGTCGCGGTCGAAGAAGAACGTCGACAGGTCCAGCTTCACCGATCCTTCGGCGACCGTGAGCGTATCGTCCGGAATGGTCCTCAAGGTATCGGGCGCCAGATTGGTGACCACGTGGACGACGAAGTCCTGCTGGACGAAAAGCCCGGCGGGATCGACTGCACGAAGCAGGTTCTTTCCCGTCGTTCCCAACACGAGAGGTTCGATAGACAGGGTGCTGTCCGCGATAGTCAACGTTGCTCTGCCTGTACCCTGGGCATCGAGTTGGTAGCTCAGGGAGTCTCCGTCCGGATCCTTGAAGTACGGCGCCACGTTCAAGGACACCGTCCCGCCCCCGATCGTGATGAACAGGTCTGTCAGGTCGTCCCGTATCTCAGGTGCATTGTTCGTCGATGGCGGTGGAGACCCGGCTACGACGGTTACATCGAAGTCCTGGACAGCGGTCAATCCGCCCGGGTCCCGGGCGGTAACCACAATCTTGCCTGTCGATCCCGCGGCAACCGGCCTGAGTGTGACCTCGTTTCCAATATTGGTCACCTCGACGACCCCCTGATTCGGAGAATTGACCGAGTAGGTAAGAATATCGGCATTGGGATCGCTGAAGTAGGAAGTCACGTCTATCTTGATCGAGGGGCCTTCAGCGTACAGGGTATCGACCGTGATGGTTCCTACGGCAATCGGATTACGGTTTGGTGGTACCGGCGGGGCTCCGGCTACGACGGTGACATTGAAGTCCAGGGTTGCGGTCAGACCGCCGGGGTCCCGGGCCGTCACGGCTATCTTGCCCGTACTACCCGGACCCTTCGGCGTGATCTTGACTGAACTGCCGGAGATACTGACGATCACAATCCCCGGGTCCCGGGACGCGACCGTAAACGAGAGGACATCGGTAGTATCGGGATCGGAGAAGTAGTACGTCACGTCGATCGTGGCCGAAGGACCTTCCGCATACAGGGTGTCGACCGTGATGGCACCTGTCACGACAGGAACCCGGTTCGTCGGAGTCGGCGGAGATCCTGCCACGACGGTGACGGTGAAGTCCTGGTTGACGGCCAGTCCACCGGCGTCCCGGGCGGAAACCAGGATCTTTCCCGTCGATCCCAGGGCAACCGGCGCTAGCGTAATCTTTCCGTCTGCAATACTCACCGTAACGATCTCCGGGTTCGGAGAAGAAACCGCGTAGGAAAGTCGGTCGCCATCGGGATCGGAGAAGTAAAGAGTTGCGTCGATCGTCTGACGGCCGCCAAGCAAGTACAACGTCTGGTCTCCGATGCCCGGCTCTACGGTCTGGGGGTATTGATTGGCTACCGTGGCGGTAAAGGACTGTTCTACGTACAGTCTGCCCGGGTCGGTGGCCCGCAAGGTAACCGTCGTAGCTCCGCGGGCCACCGGGCGGATCCGAAGGGTGGAACCACCGGCCGCCACAACCGCTATATCCGTATCCGATGAGGTGGCCGTATAGGCGAGTACCTGTCCGTCGGGATCCGAGAACTTGTCGGTCAGGTCGACTCTTCGAAAAGCATCGGTCAGGTAGAGGGTCTGATTCTTGATGCTCGTTTCAGACACAGGAGGCCGGTTCGTTACCTGTATGGTCATGGACTGGACAACGGTAAGTCCGCCGGGGTCAGTGGCAGTAACCCATACCAGGCCGACTCCGGGAGAAACCCGGGTGACCGTTACCGTGCTTCCGGTAGCACTCGCCGTCGCGATATCGCGATTCGACGAGACCGCTGCATAGGTAAGCGCTTCACCGTCGGGATCCGAGAAATAGGATGCCACGTCGACTGACCGCGTCAGATCGCTTTCCCCCAGTTCCATTTTCGGTATGGCTCCGTTCGTTATAGGCGCGCGGCTCACTGTGGCTTTCAGGGTCTGAGAGGCGGTCAGACCTCCAGGGTCCGTCGCGACGACCGTCACGGTCGAAGTGCCGTTCATACCGGGGGTGATCTTCAGTATGCTGCCCGATACGCTCACTTTCACTGCCGAGGTGTCCGACGATGAAGCCGAATATGTCAAGACATCGTTATCTGGATCCGAGAACTTGCTTGAGAGGATTACCGATTTGGCCGAACCATTCCGCTCCAGAGGTTGATCCGGAATGGTCCATGAGACTGTCGGCGATTGATTTACGGTGCCGGAGACGCTGACGGTAACGGTGAAAGTCAGTGACGCGGAAAGTCTGCCGTCCGAAGCGGTGACGGTGATGGTGGTGGTGCCCCCGGCTTTCGGCGTGACGGTAACGGTCCCGCTCGACTCGCTGACCGTTGCCACCGACGTGGCGGAGGACGTCGCGGAGAAGTTGAGATCGTCGCCGTCGGGATCGGTGAAATTGCCGGATACCACGACGTCGAAGGCGCTGGTGCCCACGTTCACGATCCGGTCCGACAGGGAGCCACTCGTTGTGGGCCCGCGGTTGACCGTGACGGTAAAGGTCAGTGACGCAGACAGCCTGCCGTCCGACGCGGTGACGGTGATGGTCGTCGATCCGCCGGTTTTCGGTGTGATCGTGAGGGTTCCGCTAGAGATGCTCACCGTGGCCGCGGACGTGTCGGCGGACGACGCGGAATAGGTAAGATCGTCGCCGTCGGGATCAGAGAACTTGCCGGATACCGGGACGTCGAAGGCGCTGGTGCCTACGTCCACCGTCCGGCTCGTAATCGTACCCGTGGTGGTGGGCCCGCGGTTGACCTTGACGGTGAAAGTCAGTGACGCGGAAAGCCTGCCGTCCGACGCGGAGACGGTAATGGTCGTGGTTCCCCCGGCTTTCGGCGTGACGGTAACGGTCCCGCGCGACGCACTGACCGTGGCTACCGACGTGGCGGAGGACGTCGCTGAGAAGTCAAGATCGTCGCCGTCGGGATCGGAGAACTTGCCGGACACAGGCACCCTGAAGGCGCTGTCGCCCACGTCCACCGTCCGGTTCGACAGGGAGCCGCGCGTTGTGGGCTCTCGGTTGACCTTGACGGTGAAGGACAACGATGCCGAGAGTCCGCCGCTGTCAGTCGCGGTGACGGTGATGGTGGAGATGCCCCCGGCTTTCGGCGTGACGGTAACGGTCCCGCTCGACGCACTGACCGTTGCTGCGGCCTTGTTCGAGGACAAGGCGGAGAAGGTGAGGATGTCACTATTGGGATCGGAGAACTTACCGGAAACGTCAACGGTGAAGGCGCTGTCGCCCACGTCCACTGTCCGTTGTGCTATGGATCCTGAAGCTACTGGGGGCCCATTGACCCTGATGTTGAAGTCCTGGGTAGCGGTCAAGTTACCGGGATCCTTGGCCGTAACGATGATTCTGGCAGTAGTTCCGGCAGATACCGGGGTCATGGTCATCGTGCTTCCCGATATGCTCACTCTCGCTATGGTCGGAGTTGGTGAATTCACAGAGTAAGTGAGGGTGTCGTCGTCGGGGTCGGAGAAATAGCTTGAAACGTTGACCGTAGCAGAATTCCCGCCAACTGAAAGCGTCCGATCTCCAATAGACCCCACGGCCGTGGGCGCCCTGTTCGGCTGGGGCGGCGGCGGGTTCTCCACAGTGGCGGTGAAGTCCTGTGTGGCGGTGAGGCCGCCCGGGTCCCTGGCCGTGACGACGATCTTGCCGGTCGTGCCTGCGGCCACGGGCGCGATCGTGACGGTGCTTCCCGAGATGCTTACGGTGACGGTGGACGTGTCCGGGTCGTTTGCCGAATAGGTGAGCGTGTCGCCGTCCGGATCAGAGAACTTGCCCGACACGCTTCGCGTGGCCGAGGAACCGCCTACCTGCAAGGTCACGTCGGAGATGTACCCCACGGCCGTGGGCGCCCTGTTCGGCTGGGGCGGCGGCGGGTTCTCCACAGTGGCGGTGAAGTCCTGTGTGGCGGTGAGGCCGCCCGGGTCCCTGGCCGTGACGACGATCTTGCCGGTCGTGCCTGCGGCCACGGGCGCGATCGTGACGGTGCTTCCCGAGATGCTTACGGTGACGGTGGACGTGTCCGGGTCGTTTACCGAATAGGTGAGCGTGTCGCCGTCCGGATCGGAGAACTTGCCCGACACGCTTCGCGTGGCCGAGGAACCGCCGACCTGCAAGGTCACGTCGGAGATGTACCCCACGGCCGTGGGCACCCTGTTCGGCGGCGGGGTGTTTTCCACGGTGACGTTGAAGTCCTGTGTGGCGGTAAGGCCGCCCGGGTCCTCGGCCGTGACGACGATCTTCGACGTGTTGCCCACGGCTACGGGCGCGACCGTGACCGTGCTTCCCAAGATGCTCACCGTGGCGACCGCCGGACTCGGGTTGTTCACCGAATAGGTGAGTGTGTCGCCGTTGGGATCTGAAAAGTACGACGAGGCGTTAACCGTCGCCGAGGAGCCTCCGACGTAAAGCGTCCCGACATCGATGTAGCTGACCGTCTGCGGCGCCTGGTTCTGCGGAGGCGCCGGGCCGAAAGGAGACCCTGGCACTGCCCCGCGCGCGGCCTGTCCCGGGCCAGTCGCGAGCAGCAAAAGAGTCAGTAAAACGCGAAACATGACATTTCCTTTCATGGTGTGCATCCGTTGGTGGATGAGTGTTTTCCGGCCGGACCCTCGTCCGTTCCGGGTGGTCAATAGCTCCATATTGCCGGACGGGGTATGCCCGGCGCCTTGTCGAGATCATCGAGGTGCACGTAACGGCTTCGGTAGTCTCCCCGCTGCCTGATGCCGATGCCGGTGAACCTGAACAGAAGCGCCATGCGGACGAGCCGGTGCGCCTTGTCGCCCGAGATGGCGATGTCCACGGCCCGGCCGGCCAGATGCGCGGAACGGGGACGGCCCCCCACCTTCGCGTTGTGCGCCGGCGACCGGTACGCCGAGGTGATGATGAGCGGGAAACCGAGCTCCTGGCGCATCAGCACGAGCCGGAGCATGAAGCGCTCGTCCATCTCGTGCCTTCCGGTGTCCGGCGAGGACAGGACCTGGTTCGGGAAATACGGCCATGATTTCATTTGCAAACCTCCTCGTCTTCCCTCCCTCGCGTCGAGGGGCGCAGACTTCGGGGAGGGAAGACTTTTGTGTACTGCGGTGAACGATACGATTGCCGATGCCCCATCATTCCTGCTCCCTGTGCCGGTCGAGCACGACCTCGTAGATCAGATCGATCTTGGCGGTCAGGTTCTCGATGTCCCGTTCGATCTTCGACAGGCGGACCTCGCGCATGGTCATGCGGTCGACAAAGGGAGCGATGAACTTGAAGATGAAAATCCAGAGTGCGGTCAGGACGCCGACGACGACGATCCAGACTGAGATGTTTTCGGGCATTTTGACTTTCTCCGGCTCATGCCTCTCGAGCCCGGTAGAGCGGTGAAAAGCGCGATGCAGCGGGCGAGCGCCCAGTCGCGTATCGCTTCCAGGCGCGCCGCCGGCCGTGTGTTCGAGCGAGTCGATTTTTCGGGAAAGGACATAAAAAATCCCCGTGCCGTAGGTGGATCAAAAGTGGCACGGGGACGCTTGAAGGTCCGCGGGGTGCGGGTCCGCTAAGGGACGCGAGGGTATTCTGATGCGGTTTTCAGTGACGCCCGCGCTCCTGGCACGGGCAGCATGACAGAACTATACGTATGTTTAGCATATCTGTCAAGCGGGTTTTTCAAAAAACAGCGATTTGCTTCCTTTTTCCTTCAATGTCCTTTACTGCAGTGGCCACCATAGCTCCTTTCATTGTGCCTGGTTGTTTGCCTTGCACCTGCGACACCGGATGCTCCAGGGGCGGGAGATGTACTTGCCCAGCATGCGGCCGCACTTCCAGCACCTCGGCTCGTAGTCGGTAACGGGGTCCGAAACCCTGGATACGTCATCGGGGTTTTCGGCCTGATTCTCGCCGGATTCCGATTCAACCGGGTGCTCGCACCCGTTCCCGCGCGACGAAACGGCGGTACACTCCCGGTCAAGCCGGTTTCCGCACAACGTACAGCTCCAGTAGGGACGATCGCCGGTCACGAGAAACATGGACTGGCCGCAGCACTGGGGAATGTTGGAGACGGTCATGAGAAAAGCCTTTCTCCGTCCTCCGGGACGGCATAAACCATGCTGGAATTTTCGGATCCTGCACGGTTGAAAGTTATGAAATATGTACAAAACTAATGTTTAGTTAAGAGCGGAATATGTCAACTGGTTTTTTTGTTCCGACAGAGTCCGGGAATTTGGCGCAAATTACCCGCATTAGCCCGTTGCCGACGTGCCGCTAAAACCGAAAGTTATTGTAAACGTACGGGTTGCGAGGAACGGCTGTTGGATGAGGTTCGTTCGGGGGCGAGCGGGGGACATTCACCGGACAGACGGACGATATACTATTGCGTCAGGGGGAGTTACGGACTTTCTGATTTTTGAGAGAGAAAAAAAAACAATCCGGCACCCGGGCTCGGTTGTCCATTCAGGCACGGGCTCGGTCGCCAATCAGGCACGCGCTTCTGCAATTGGCCATCCGATGGGCCATCCGACTACGGCCCCGCGTCGATCCACGCGACAACCTGGGGCATATCCGCGGGAGTACGCTGGGTCCTGAGGCGGTCCAGCGCGTCCGCCGCGCGGTAGGCGGCTTCTATTTCATCGATTTCAAACACGTGGCCAGTATGGTGCAGATACAACTCGGCCGGGGTCGCGAGGGCCGCGGCCGCGGACAGCCCGCCCAGGCGCCGCAGCACCGGAATGAACAGCCTGCTTTCGTACGCCTCATCGCTGTCCGTATCGAATCGGTTGGCGTCGATCACGGCGCGGTCGACGTGAGGCGATAGTCCGCAGGCCAGCAGGCACCAAGGACCGGCCGCGCCGATGCCGACCAGGGACACCGAGGCAACGCTGCCGGTTCGCCGAAGCCAGGCGACGGCCGTAAGGATGTCCTGCACGCGGTTCGCGGTCGTGGTCCGGTTGTAGGTCGAGAAGTAGGCGTGTTCCCCGGAGGCCGGCTCGCGGTCCGCTGGCTTACCGTCCGCAGGTTCGTGGTCCGCCGGCTTACGTTCCGCCAGGCCCGTGAGAAAGACGTCCGCCGACAGGACGAGCAGGCCCTTCCCCAGTAGTTGCTGAACAAGCGGACCGGGATCCCGCCCGCTGTCCTGCGTCAGTGCCGATGCACCGTCGGGATGGACTACCAGGACGGCACCGCGAAGAGGGTCCGGCGGGTGGAATTCGATGAAGGGGACCCGGTCGCCGCCGTTACGCCATCCCATGAATCCCGATTGGACCGTACAGGTGCCGGCCCGGTGCATGCCCAGGCGGGTCGCGACCAGGTCGCCGTCGGCCGCGCCGGGCGATCCGATGATCGATCGGAATCCGGCCGACATGACCTGCCGGAATCTGCGCAGCGACCTGGCGTCGGTGGGCTTCATCTTATTGAGCTGCTTCCGGGCACGATCGATCCATACGCCCGTCAACCCCTCTTCGTCGACCCAGTCTTCCGGCCGGTTTTCGGCCGTAACCGCCAGCATCGATTCCGGTGGTTCAGGTTCGACAGGCCGTTCCGAAAACCGATCGCCGCTCTCGCTGTCCAGCATCCACTGGCCGAACCAGGCGTACACGGCTTCCCGGCTGGCGGCATTGTAGTTGTGGCCCGCGTCGATCTGCACCTGTCCCAGGCAATCTTCCGCATCGTAGAGCGCATAGACCGCCCGGATGGCCGGGTACTCCAGCTCGGGCGTATTGACCGTCCAGTCCCCCGTGGCGGACACCAGCAGCAGCGGCCGAGGCGCGGCCAGGGCGGCGATTTCCATGTTGTTCGTTTCGATACGGAGATTGGGGCCATTCTCGCAGATGCACCCGCCCTGCATGTGCGCCGACACCATGTTCACGGGCGCGGCAACCCGAACGCGGTCGTCCACGGCGGTGAGCATGAAGGTCTGCGTGCCGCCGCCCGAGGCCCCGGTGCAGGCGATGCGGCTGTTGTCCACGTCCGGCAGCGACTGCAGGAAATCGACGGAACGCATGCTATTCCAGAGCTGCAGCCCCATGAGACTGAGTCCCCAGAGCTGCTTCCGGTCGTCGCCGAAAGTCCGGTGGGCGAGTTGCGTGCTGTCGTTGTAGCCGGCCATGGACCACGCGAAGGCCACGTAACCCTGGAGAGCGAAGTTAATGCACCGAGCGGGAATAGACCCATCGGGCTCGTGGTTCAGCCTGCCCTGCTGCCAGTGGCCGTGGGGATTCAGGATGGCCGGACGGAGATCGGCGCCAGAGCCGGTGGTGCCGGACCGGTCGTCGCCGCTGGAGCCTTCGTCGCCAGAGCCGTCGTCCCCGGCGGGGCGGTACAGGTTCCCGGTCACGTAGAATCCCGGCAAACTCTGGAACCGAACGTTTTCGATGCTGTACCCATCGCGTTCGACCCGGTGGGTGATCTCCGCGTTCAGCGGGCTTCGGGCGGGGTTCGGCCAGAGTCCCATGCTGACCAGGATATGCTCTCGGAGCGACCGGGCGCGCTTCTCCCAGGCTTCCTTCGTGGTAGGCGCGACGAACTCGCAGGGCAGGTTCAGGTGGCGTATCTCGGTCCTGCGGCGGTCGACGGGAGGCAGGGGATCATGGCTGAACATGGAGGGCTCCGAAGAGTAGAATGCGGACGGTGCGCTGCATAGGCGTGATGCGAGCGTGCGCGAGAATCGCTCAGGATACGTTCCAGGGCCGGCCCGGCCGCTGGTATTCCGCGCCGGCGGGCGGGAGGAACTGGCGAAGATGGCGGCCGCCCAGGGCGAACCCGGCCAGTCCCGGCATGCCGCGGTCCTCATTCTCGACGCAGAGGACGTAGTCATAGCCCGACTCGACCAGCGCGCCGATGACGGTGCCCCAGTTCAGCTGGCCACGGCCCGGCACGCGGTACTGCCACCACCAGTTGCCGATGATGCCCTGGCGGAACAGCATGGCGGGACTCACCTCGGCGTCCTTCACGTCCGCATAGACCCACTTGCCCGCGAACATGCGGATGGCGTCCTCGGCGGGCAGGATCATCATCCACAACCAGTGGGAGGGATCGCAGGAAAGGCCCAGGTGATCGGACGGCACCGCGTCGAGCACCCGCTCCCACATCTCCGGGTTGCAGGCGATGTTCCCCATGCGCACCGCGCCGTCCAGGGCGATGGTGACGCCGTGGTCTTCAGCCAGCTTTACGATGGGCGTATAGCGCGTCCGGAACCGTTCCACCAGTTCCGCGGACCGGTCGCCGGGGTTACCGGGCGGAGAGGAAAACTGACCGTAGAAATGCCAGCCCACGGGACTGCCGGCATGGGTGACGACCACAGGTACGCCCAGTGCCGAGGCCGCCAGGATGGCCTTGCGGAGCCGGTCTTCCGCCGCGTCCGCCTGCGCCACGTCGTCGTCCAGCAGGTTGTTGTGGGCCGAAAGCGCGGCCAGGTAGATGTCGTGCGACTTCAGGGCGTCGTCGACTACGCCGGGCCCGTCGGCGAGGATGCGATCCGGTTCGACCGCCCCGCCGGCCGAAAGCCGCACTGCGTCGAACCCGTTCGCCTTCGCCCAGCCGGCGCATTCTTCCAGGGACCAGGCGTCCCCTCCCGCGCTCGTGAAAAAACTGAGGTCCATGGTCACCCGTCCGGGCGCTACGCGTTAACCGCCAGTCTGTTCAGCCGGACATACCAGGCGCCCGATTCCGGTTTGCGGTACTTGTCGCCGATTTCGTCGAGGGCCACTTCGTCCGATTCCAGGACCGCGTGCAGCGCCGCCCTCCAGTCCACGGCGCCCCGGTTTTTCCGGTAGCGGACGTTGAGCAGCCTGCCGCTGCGTCCCTCTTCCGGCGTGAGATCCAGCAGCGTCTTGCGCGCCGCATCGAGATCGGCCCTGGCGGCCTCGAGCCGGTTCAGGCACTGCACGTAGTCGTGTTCGGCGCGCTCCCAGTCGTCCCTGAAATCCATGTCGACGTTCCTTGTCGATGTTTCTTGAATACGTGTGCTGAAGGAAAAAAGGGTGTTATGCGGCGGCAGCCTGCGTTATAGGACGGCAGCGCACCCGGACAGCATCGCCCACCTAAGCC
Organism: Gemmatimonadota bacterium; assembly: GCA_026705925.1. Lineage (GTDB taxonomy): Bacteria > JAAXHH01 > JAAXHH01 > JAAXHH01 > JAAXHH01 > JAAXHH01. The sequence goes on along the minus strand of JAPOZT010000007.1, from coordinate 63,703 downwards.
GATCCGTACCGGTCCGTCGGTGTCTTGACCAGTTTAAAAGAGGGGATGTACCCTTCTTTTTCAATGTAGTAATGGGCGTGATCGTGGCACCCGGGCGGCTTCGTCCCGTCGAAGACACTGATCGTGAAGTCTTCGCTGTTCGTCCCGGCGCAACCGTGTTCGAATCCCGCGGGGATCATCCAGACGTCGCCCGCTTCAAGGACGAAATCCTCCCGGTTTCCGTCGTGATCGATCCAGAATCCCGTCCCGCTCCCTTTCAGGATCAGCCAGGTCTCGTCATGGTCGTGGAAGTGCTTCTCGCACGTGGGCAGGAGGAAGCCGCCCTTCATCAAGGCTTTGTGGTGGGCCATCGGAGTTCCTTTCGGATTTGCGTGGCATTGCGATAAGCGAACAGAACATCGAATGTCGCGGTTGTTCGTACAACGAATGCGGCGGTATACAGACTATCAATAGTCTTAGAGGTCCGACCGTCGAAAACCGTAGCCATAATTCGAATGACTTTACAAAAGTGTATTATAAGACCCCCTTAACGTTTTATCAAGGGTCAATGGGAGGTGGTGATCGGAAGGGTGTGATCCCGAGTTTAGTCAGGTCTCGGTGTCCTTAAAAACGGAATCCACCTCCGTAAAACGAAGCACCCGGGCATCGGGCAGGTCCGGGGTAAGGTCGCCCGCGTAGACGACGTATCCCTTACGTGCGCTGGACGCGATTTTTCGGAATCGCATGATTCCCTTCATGAACTCCGTATTGAAGGTCATGGCCGATTTAATCTCAATGGGGATCAACTGCCGGTTCCGCCTGAACAGCAGATCGACCTCATCGCCCCGGTTGTCACGGTAGAAATAGAGTTCGGGTTCTTTCCCCGCGTTGAGTCTGGATTTCAGGGCTTCGATGACGACTAGATTCTCGAAGAGATTGCCGATCAGCGGGTCCCGCGACGCCTGCGCGGGCGATTCGATACCGAGCAGGTAGGACGCGAGTCCGACGTCGGTGAAATAGACCTTCGGCGATTTGATGATGCGCTTGCCGAAATTTTCGAAATAGGGATTCAACCTGAAGACAGCGTGCGACGCTTCCAGTACCGACAGCCATTCCTTCAGCGTGGTGCTCGACACGCCCAGGTCGCCGGCCAGCGCGTGGAGGTTCAACACCTGGCCGACGCGGCCTGCCAACAGGCGCATGAAGTTTTCGAAATCCGTCAGCCTTCGGATGTTTATCATTTGCCTGATGTCGCGCTCGATGTAAGTTTGACAGTAGCTGCGATAGAGCCGGGTCGGATCGACGTTTTCGTCGTACAACCGTGGCATGAATCCCTGGTGTATGTACTCGTCCCGCGTGCAGCGGATCCCGGCGGTTTCGAGTTCCGAAATCGACAGGGGCAGCAGGCGCAGGAGGGCGGTTCGGCCGGCCAGGGATTGGGAGACCGCTTCCTGCAGGCGCAACTGGTGGCTGCCCGTGAGAATGAACTGCCCGCGTTCCCGGCTGCTGTCGGCAAGGACCTGGATGACGGACAGCAGTTCGGGTACGCGCTGGATCTCGTCGACGATGACCGGCGGCGGAAACTGGGAGAAGAAAGCGTACGGATCGCTCATGGCAAGCTGGCGCGCATCGGGCGCTTCCAGGTTTGCGTAGGCGTGCCCGGGGAATTGCATCCTTGCAAGCGTGGTCTTGCCCGCCTGCCGCGGCCCGATGATGGTCACTACGGGGAATTCCGCCGCTGTTGCTGTAAGCTCGCCGGCGATTTGTCTTGATATCATGGCAACGGTCCCGGTTCTTGTTGAATACACCCGCATGAGATCATAATACTTGAATCCTGTACAATTTTCAAGTTCAATTTGAAATTTGTACAAAAACACGCTTCAAAACGCCGCTTGCATCACCACAAGTTACATTCGGAAAGAGGCGCCCACATGCCCGACTACCTGCCCCTCGACCTGTCCGCCCTGTGTAACGCCGGACTCGACGTCCTGGAGGAGAAGCCCAACACGCCCATCGGCGATCAACTGTGCCGCGGCCTGCCCTTCCGGGTGCACGACGATCCCGCGAACTGTTTTATCGCGTTCGACGGGGCCACCGGCGGCGTGACCATTCCCGTCAACAGCCGGGCCACGGGCTTGATCCTGGCCCATCGCCTGCTGAAATCCGACCTGATGGAGGGCGGTCCGCTGGGGATCCCCGTGGCGGAATACGTGTTCCGGCTGGTGGGCGGCAAGGAGAGCGGCGAGGAGATCCGCGTACCCATCCGCGAACGCTTTGAAATCGGCCATATCTCCCTGGGGGGCAAGCCTTTTATCGCCCTCCCGGACCGGGGCCCGGTGAAGATGCGGCGTTACGCGGGGGACGACTGGGGCGACTCGGGCAAGCGTCAGACGGAAGTCACGGGCGACTATTCCCGGGGATACTTTCTGTGGGCCTGGCGGAACCCCCATCCCGACCGCGAGATCGAATCGCTGGAGGTCATTCCGGCCGGTCCGCCTTTCATCATCGCCGGACTGACGGTCTCGCAGGCCAACGAGCATCCCTTCGTCCGCCAGGGCAAACGCGAGGCGCGCCTGACGCTGACCGATCCCGACGACGCCGAAAAGCCCTTCGACCTGCGCGTGGACGTGGACCGGGGCATCGCCTCCTACGTCCATCCCCTGCCCGAAGCGTCGGCCGATGACTTCGTCGACGACGATTTCGCCGGGTGGGGCGAAACGCAGAACCCGAAGTCGAGCCCGGCCTACGTCGAAGTGGCGGCCATACCGTCCGCGACGCTGTCGGTGAAGCAGGGCGAGGAAACCGTCGGCGAGGTCAAATGGGGGGACGTCGAGCAGAAGAACGTGGTCGAAACGCCGCGCATGCGCGTGGAGCTCCTGGACCGGGGGCGGAACTGGGTAAACGTCACCGTCCTCGATGACGACACGGGAAGGCCGGTCCCCTGCCGCGTCCATTTCCGCTCGCCCGAAGGCATCCCCTACCAGCCCTACGGCCACCACAACCAGGTCAATTCCAACCTGGACACCTGGCATATCGACATCGGCGGGGACCTCCGGCTGGGACAGATCACCTATGCTTACATCGACGGCATGTGCCAGGGATGGCTGCCCCGCGGCGAGGTGATCGTGGACGTGGCGCGGGGGTTCGAGTACGAGCCGCTGCGGACCCGGGTGAAGATCGAACCGGGCCAGCAGGAACTGACCCTTCGCCTGAAGCGCTGGGTGAACATGAACGCGCAAGGCTGGTACAGCGGAGATTCGCACGTCCACTTCCTCTCCACGCAGGGCAGCCACACGGAATCTCAGGGGGAGGACCTGAACATCGTGAACCTGCTCCCTTCGCAGTGGGGCAATCTCTTCACGAACACGGAGGATTTCACGGGCCGGCCGAGCGTCTCGCAGGACGGGAACAACATCGTCTACGTGGGCCAGGAGAACCGGCAGCACTTCCTGGGACACCTCATCCTCTGGGGCCTGAAGGAGCCGGTGATGCCCTGGTGCACGGACGGCCCGGGCGAGGCGGAACTGGGCGGCACCCTCGAGATCACCATGAGCGACTGGGCGGACCAGTGCCACGCCCAGGGCGGCTCGGTCATCATCCCCCATCTACCGAACCCGAACGGCGAGCCCGCTGCGCTCATCGCCACGGGCCGCGTGGACGGCGTGGAGATGCTGCGCCACCAGCCCTTCAACCACATCGAGTATTACCGCTATCTAAACTGCGGGTACAAGTTGCCGCTCGTGGGCGGAACCGACAAGATGAGCAGCGACGTGCCCGTCGGCCTGTACCGCACCTACGCCTACATGCCCGACCAGGATTTCACCTACGACAACTGGTGCAACGCCGTTTCGCAGGGACGCACCTTCCACAGCGGCGGTCCGATCATCCACCTCTCCGTGGACGGGCACCAGGTGGGCGACACGGTGCAGGTTTCGGGTCCCGGGACGGTGGAGGTCCAGGCGTGGTCGGAGAGCATCTTCCCGATCCACACGCTGGAAATCGTCCAGGGCGGACGCGTCGTGGCCTCCACGGAGGACCGGGGCGGCACACGCCGACTGGAACTGAAGGCGCACGTGAAGGTGGACGGACACACCTGGCTGGCCGCGCGATGCGCGGGGCCGGACTATACCAGCGTGCCCCATCACGACGGCTGGGGACGGGGGATCTTCGCCCACACCTCGCCGGTCTACGTCGCCTGCGGAGGCGAGTGGTGGATGTTCGACCGGGACGCCGCCCAGTACATGCTCACCCTCATCGACGGCGACCTGCAGTATATCCGTCGGACCGCGGCGCGGCACGAACCCGGCACGGCCACGCACCATCACGGCGAGGAAGACCATCTCGCCTACCTGGAACGGCCCTTTGTCGAGGCGAGGGAGGCGATTCACCGCAGGATGCATCAACTGGGGATACCACATTAGCCGCGTAGGGAGATCGTCAGGAGCGGCCTGGGCATTCTGAATGACATGAGTGCCCTGGCCGCATTAGCAGGTCAGGACTCGCAGATCAGCATTACGCAATCACAGGAGAGCAAGCCATGAGTTCAAGCAACGAAGTACGTATCGGTTGTGTGCAGACGCCGGCCACGGCAACCTTCGACGAGGCCATCGAGGTCGCCGGCCGCCTGGCGGGCGACGCGGTGGCGAAAGGCGCCGATCTGGTGTGCCTGCCGGAGTTCTGCGGCGGTCTCAGAACCGACAACGGCATGATCTGTCCGCCCTCGGCGCCGGAGGCGGACCATCCCGTGGTCGCGGCCCTGCGGGATTTCACGCGGAACGCCGGCGTGTGGACGCTCATCGGTTCCGTGGCAGTGGACGGGCTCGACGGCCGGCTCATCAACCGGGGTTTTCTGGTGGACGACCAGGGGGAGATCCGCGCGCGCTACGACAAGATCCACCTCTTCGACGTGGACCTCTCCCGGGACGAGCAGTACCGGGAATCGGACGTCGTATCCCCCGGCGAAACGGCCGTGGTGGCGGACACGCCCTGGGGCCGGCTCGGCATGACCACCTGTTACGACCTGCGCTTTCCCCAGCTCTACCGCACGCTGGCGCAGGCCGGCGCCAAGATCCTCGCCGTACCGGCGGCGTTCACAAAAACGACGGGACAGGCCCACTGGCACGTGCTGAACCGCGCACGGGCCATCGAGAACAGCGCCATAGTGGTGGCCCCCTGCGCCGCGGGTTCGATTCCGGGCGGCGGCGAGGTGTACGGTCATTCGCTCATCATCTCCCCGTGGGGCGAGGTCCTGGCCGACGGCGGCGAAGACGTGGGCGTCATCGTCGCAACGGTGGACCTGGGCAGCGTCGCCAGCGCGCGCGGCCGCGTGCCGAGTCTCCGCCACGATCGCCCGTTCAGCCTGCCCGCGAAGACCAAAGCGGACCGGCGTTCGGTGGCGTGAGCGCAGAGGCTGGCCCAATCGGACCTGAGAAGTCCGCCCCGCTGCCGTACGAACCACCTATCCATGGGAGCGCTTCCAGGTGAAGGAACTCATCCTGGTACGGCACGCCAAGTCGAGCTGGAAAGACCCCACTCTCCGCGATCATGACCGGCCGCTGAACAAGCGCGGGAAGCGAGACGCGCCGGAGATGGGGGAGCGGCTGGGACGGAGCGGGTGCGAACCGGATCTGATCGTCTCGAGTTCCGCGGTCCGGGCGCTGGCCACGGCGCGGAGCGTCGCCGGGAAGCTCGGGTACCCCCGCGAGCGCATCGCGGTGGAGGAGCGCCTCTTTCACGCGGGCGTTTCCGAACTGCTCCAGGTGATCCGGAGCGTGGATGATTCGGTGGACAGCCTGATGCTGTTCGGGCACAATCCCGGGTTAACGGATCTTGCGAACCACATCGGACCGAGAGAGATCTTCAATATGCCCACCTGCGTCGTGCTGCACCTGCGATTCCAGGCGGACACCTGGTCCGCCGTGGGCGATGTGCCGGGTGAGGAAGTGCGGTATGACTATCCGAAGCGCGCGGCGCAGTAGAAACGCAGTAGCACAACGCAGTAGAAGATCATCTTGTTTGGACAGTCCGCAGGGAGATAAATGAGGAATTCCGCGGGTAAACAAACGAGGAATGCCGGAGGGTTGAATGTCCGTCGATACGAGAGCATTGAAGTTCATAACGACTGAAGAGAATGGCGAGGTATCGGCCATCCTGGCAAGGCCGGCAGGCACGGACGGCGCAGGCGGCACAGGTGGCACCGGCGGCCCGGCCGCCGCACATGCCCTGCTCGTGTTGGGACACGGATCGGGCACGAACATGCGCCATCGATTCATGGAGGAACTTAGCGACGCGCTGAACGATGCGGGGGTCGCCACCTTTCGATTCAACTATCCCTATTCCGAGAAGGGCGGCGGCGGGATGGACGGCGAGAAGGTGCGTCTGGCCACGGTGCGGGCGGCCATCGAAACGGCGAAGGAAAGCGCCGACGGGCTGCCGGTCTTCGCCGGCGGGCATTCCATGAGCGGCCGGATGGTCTCGACGGCCTGCGCCCGGGAACCCATCGAAGGGCTGCGGGGCATCGTGTTCTTCGCCTTTCCCCTGCATGCGGGCAAGAAGAATACGGAGCGCGCCGAACACCTGAAGGCGGTCGAGGCGCCCATGCTGTTCCTGTCCGGCCAGCGGGACTCGATGGCGGACCTGGATCTGCTGCAGCCGGTCGTGGACGGCCTGGAAAACGCGACGCTGCACCTAGTGGATACGGCGGATCATGGATTCAAGGTACTGAAACGGCGGAACACCGACGAACCCGTCATGGAGGAACTGGCCAGGGTCTCGGCCGAATGGATGGCGGACCAGCGGTAGCCGGACTGAGCTGACCGTGCTGACCATGCTGACCATGCTGACCATGCTGACCATGCTGACCATGCTGACCATGCTGACCACGCTGACTGCTTGACTACGGCACTTGCTTCATGTCTTATTATCTCACATGGACACACTGACGATCATATTGCTCATCGCGCTCCTGGCCTGCCTGGCGCTGGCGGCCGGCGTGCTGGTATGGAGCTTTAAGAACAGCAGCCGGATCAACGCGCTCAGCGGCGAGAAGGCGGCCATGGAGACCGAACTGGGCGTGGTGCGCGAGCAACTGGCCGAAGCGGGGAAGTCGCTGGAGGAAGTCCGGAAGCTGGAAGTCGAACGGGCCGGACTGCTTCAGAAACTCTCCAATGCGGAGGAACGTCTCGGTGAGCGGGACGAGGTGGAGAAGCGGTTCAAGGACACTTTCAAGGCCCTTTCATCGGAAGTCCTGAAGTCGCAGCAGGAATCGTTCAAGGCCAACGCCGAGGAGTCTCTCAAAGCGCGCCAGGAAGCCGTCGAGAAACTGGTCAAGCCCCTGTCGGAGAAGATCGAGTCGCTGGACAAGGCGCGGGCCGAAAACGCCGGTGAATTCCGCACCCAGATGCTGAACCTCATGCAGACCAACAAGGAACTCGCCACTGAGGCCCAGACGCTTTCCAACGCGCTTAAGCGGCCCGACGTGCGCGGCCGGTGGGGGGAGACGCAGCTCGAACGGGTCCTCGAGCTTTCGGGCCTTCGGAAGGACATCGATTTCACGGTGCAGGACAGCTTCGACAGCGAAGGGGAACGGATTCGAACCGACGTGATCGTCCATCTGCCACAGGACCGGACGGTCATTCTCGATTCCAAGGTATCGCTGACGGCGCTCATGGAAGCCTTCGAGACGGATGATGACGAAACCCGGTCGGCCGCGTTCGACCGCCACGTCAGTCAGGTAAAAAGCCACGTGGACTCCCTGGCCAAAAAGGAGTACTGGAGCGTCCTGGCCTCGACGCCGGACATGGTGGTGATGGTCCTGCCCGAGTTTGCCTTCCTACCCGCTATCGAGCGGGAACCCGGGCTGACGGAACGGGCTCTCGAGAAAAACGTGGTTATCGTTACGCCGCCGGCCCTGCTGGCGCTGCTCAAGGCCGTGGAGATGTCCTGGCAGCAGATCCGCGTCGCGGAGACCGCCCGGCAGATCAGCGACCTGGGCAAGGAGATGTACGACCGGCTGGCCGTTTTTGCCGGGCACTACGTCAACGTGGGCAATTCGCTTCGGCAGGCGATCGAGCGGTACAATCGAAGCGTCGGTTCATGGGATACCCGGGTTGCCACGTCCGCCCAACGTTTCTCCGACTTGAACGTCCCCATCACGCGGGAACTCCCGGAGGTTCCAGCGGTCGATGCCATTCCCGGATCGATCCAGAAACTGACGGACGGTCAGGTGGAAGACGGGAAGCTTTCGGACGGGAATCTGGAAGACGGGAAGCTCGCGGACGGGTAGCTGGTGGACGACGATCAGGTTGAAAACGCGGACGGCCTCGTCGTTGACAACGATGGATAACTGATTACCGATCATCGTCAGGGCCGATCTCGTCGTTTCCAGGAAAACACGGTGCCGTTCCCCCACGGAACTCCCTGGCACGCATCCCCCGATTCCCACAACCATTTCCCACGCTTGATTACCCCTCCCACCGACGGCTCCTGATCGCCTCGCGAGTCATTCTAACGTAAAATTTGCTTGCTTTGTCATAATAATAGCGTATTATTTATCATAAAGAGCATAATATTACGCCAAAAAGAGTTCGTGACATGAAAGACAGGGCAGTGCTGTCCTTGATGAAACAGAAGGCGGACACCCGCCTGGGACGACTGATCGCATTGACAGGTGCTCGTCAGACCGGTAAGACCACGTTGGTGCAGGCCGGGTTTCCTGAATACGATTTCGTCTCGCTCGAAGACCCGATCGTGCGCCCGGACTATACCGCGCTTTCAGCGGCGCAGTGGTATCAACGTTATCCCAGGGTCATTCTGGACGAAATCCAGAAGGCGCCTTCGATAGTCGAATCCATCAAGGCGGTGTACGACCGGTATACCGACGCCCGTACCATACTGCTAGGATCCAGCCAGATCCTGTTGATGGAGCAGATTCAGGAGAGCCTGGCTGGACGCGTCACCATAATGGAACTGTATCCGCTCACGATACCGGAAATGATGACCGATTCCTGGCACGATCCGGTCGTGGAATCCCGCCTGGTCCGGTACCTTGTATCGGGGGATCCTGGTATTCTGGTATCAGGAATACCCCAGCAAAGCGACCGATACGCCAGAGCGGTTGATTGCCTGGATCACTACCTGGATTTCGGGGGCATGCCGGTCGTTTCCGATGTTACGCTGTCCCGGGAGGACCGGTACGGGTGGCTGCAGGACTACCTGCGAACGTATCTGCAAAGAGACCTTCGAGATCTGGTGAACCTTCGAGACCTGGTACCCTATGTACGCATGTTGCGGGCATTAGGCGGTTTGGCTGGCGGTTTGCTGAATATCAGCGAACTGGCCCGTCTCGCTGGCGTGACGCACAAGACGATCAATCGTTTCGTTACGTACCTCGAAATCAGTTACCAGGTCGTCCAGTTACAGCCATGGTTCAGAAATCGGAACAAACGCCTTTCCAAGGCAGCGAAAATACACTTCCTCGATCCAGGCATCCAGCGCGCACTGCTCAACCGCAGGTCCCGGCCAACGGGTTCCGAATTCGAAGGCGCCATCATCGCGGAGATCTTTAAACAAGTAAAGAACAGCCGACTGCAGGTAGACTGTTACCATCTTCATACGTTCGATGGACGGGGGGTAGACCTGTTGATTGAAACCGAAGGGGGCTATGTGCCAATCGTAATCAGGTCCATAGACAGGATTTCGAACACGGACGCGCGCCACCTGCGTCGTTTGGATGAGATCCTGGACAAACCCGTCCTCCAGGCGCTGGTGCTGTCCAATGATCCCCATATCCGAGACCTGTGCGATGGCGTGATGGGGATACCCGCGGGATGGGCGCTTGGCGGGTAAAAAGTGCTACCCGGTGTGGACATCGATGCAATTTAAGTACGGGAAACCGACATTAATGGACACTATTCTATTTAGACACTCCAATAGAAACGTCTTGACATCATGCACAGAAAGCAAAGAAGATAACCCCAAGTGGGTCCGAGGAATGGATGAAAACCACGCGATTTTTCGAACATATGAGAAAACGTCCGGACCATCGGAATATCGCTGTGAAATGGATCCTTCTAGCTATATCACAGCCGGTGAAGCAGCAAGTTCAGGCCGATGGAAGGATCAGGAAGTGGGCATGGTTTGAAGAGGAAAACAGGTTTCTGCGCGTGATTCTGCTGGAGGATGGAGAAACGGTTCACAACGCTTTCTTCGATCGAGACTTTCCACGAAGAGTTCAAAATGAAGATCAACTACTTTGAAGATACGGACACGCTGCACATCGTATTCCTGGATAGTGCCGCGGTAGAGACGCAGGAGATGTCCGAGAACGTCTACATGGACCTTGATGAAGAGGGCAATCTCGTCTCAATGACCATCGAACACGCGGAAGAAAACGCGAACATCATGGAATTCGCTTTTGAGCGCAGGCCGAAAGTGAGTGCCTGACGGGGTCTACCTCACCACGTCCGTTCTCCCTCACCACGTCCGTTCCTTCAGCAGGTCCTGGATGGCCGCCTTCGGGACCGGCAGTTCGTCCATGTGGCCCTCGAGCCATTCCGAGAAATCCGCCTCCATCCCATCCGTCCAACGGTCGTCGATCTGGCCGGGCGTGTATTTGCCCTCCCGCAGCCGCTGCTTGCCGAACATATCCCTCAGCTGGACGAGTTCGGAGGTCTTCACCACGGTCTCCGCGAGGTGGGGCGGGATGAAGGCGACGCCTTCGCGCTTGCCCAGGACCACGTCGCCGGGCATGACCGTGGCCTGACCGATGCGCACCGCGGTGTTGACGCCCAGGAGCATGATCGTGGGCGAGGCGTAGGAGGGGTGCCAGCCCCGGACGAAGCAGGCGAAATTCTCCAGTTCCTCGATGCCTTCGAGGTCCCGTACCGACCCGTCGAAAACCACGCCGTTGCCTGAATTGGCGTAGATGGCCGTGGCCAGGTTGTCGCCGATGATGGGCCCCTCGTCCACCTTGCCGTAGGTGTCCGCCACGTAGACGTCGCCGGGCACGAGCAGGTCGATGGGCCAGGAGATCTGGTCGCCGATGCAGCCGGCGACGGCGCCTTTCGCCTCCATGACCGCGCGCATGGCCGGCCGCCGGGGCATGTACATGGCTGTCAGCGCCCGGCCCGCGAGCGTCTTGCCGGGATGGGTCTGCGCCCAGCCGCCCTCGTACTGGTGTTCGTAGCCCGCGCCGCGCATCACGCCCCAGGCCTGGGTGATGGAGACGTTCTTCATCCGCTCGATGATCCCGTCCGGCACCCTGGGACGTCCGTCCGGGAAACGTTCGCCGTCCCAGTCCGGCGTGTACTCGATGAGTTCCTCCGGGGCCAGGTTCAGCGGGCAGAATCTGTCGGTCATGGGCGCTCCTCGCGGGCATGTTCCGGTCAGCCTTGACGGGACGTCGCGGGTTTCTTCGGGACTTCGCAGCATCCGCCGGGAAGTCGCGAGATCCGCCGGGACCTCGCGGGTTCGGTCAGTTTATGTCGACCTGGTCGTGGTTCCATTGCCATCGGGTGATTTTCAGGTTCCGGACCGGCACGGCCAGCGCTCCGATATAGTCCGGTCCGGGATCGACGGACGCCATGGACCAGCGGTCCGTCTCCAAGGGGTCCCAGTGCGTGGCCCGCAGTTCGGGCGGATCGTTTGGATCGACGGATACGTCGAACTGGTCGAGGGGACAGGACAGGCCCTGGCCGATGGCCTTGACGAAGGCCTCCTTCCGCGTCCAGCAGGCCAGGAAGGCCTCGTCGCGCCGGTAATGGGGCATGGAGGCCAACTCGTTGTATTCCCGGTCGGAAAAGACTCGGTGGGCGATCTTCAGCCGGTCCATGGTCGCGCGGCGGCGCAGGTACTCCACGTCGATCCCCACCGGCACGCCCGCTGTGATCGCGTAAACGGCCAGGCCGTGGGAATGGGATACGTTGAACCGGATCGATGTCGCCGGATGGGCGAGTTCGGGTTTGCCGTATTCGGTATAGTGGAATTGCAGGTCGGCAGGCGCGGCGGAGACGTAACGGGCAAGGAGGTTGCGAAGGACAGCCCGGGCAACCGTGTATCGATCCCGCGCGCTGCGCACGAGGAACCGCTTCGCCCGCGCGAGTTCGTCGGCCGCCAGGAAACGCTCCAGTTCCCCGACCCGGTCACTCGGCAGATCGAGGGCGGCCCGCCAGACGTGTATCTCGCCTTCCGAGGGCTGCCGTTCCCCGAACGGTTCGGCAGGTGCCGCCTGCCACGCCCTGGTGTACCCGATGCCGTCACCGTTCATAGACGATTTTTCCGCCTACGACTGTCAGGTTTAATTTTGCGTCCCCTTATTTCCTCCAGCGGGATGGCGGTCAGAGCGTTCGCCCCCTTTACCAGTCCGCCACGCTGCCGTCTGTGTCGTAGAAATGCTCGCCGCCCAGTTCCTCCCGGTACGGCGCTCGTTCGCTGATGGCCTGCTCGTCGATCTCGATGCCCAGTCCGGGCTTTTCGGGCAGTTCGATATGGCCGTCGACGACCTTCCAGTTTTCCTTCAAAATGTCCCCGCCGAGTGCCCAGTCCACTTGTTCCTGGGCGAGGAAATTCGGGATCACGGCGTCCACGTGCATGCAGGACGTGAAGGCCACGGGCCCGATGGCGCAGTGGGGCAGCACGTGGATGTAGTAGACCTCGGCCATGTTGGCAATCTTCTTCAGTTCGGTGATGCCGCCGGCGTGGGATCCGTCCGGCTGGATGTAGGCCGCGGCCTGTTTCTCGAAGACCTGGCGGAACTCCCAGCGGCTCAGCAACCGCTCGCCCGTGGCAATGGGGAAGGTGACGTGGTCCGAAACGAGCTTGAGGGCGTCCACGTTCTCCTGCGGCACCGGCTCCTCCACGAACATGGGCCGCATGTCCTTGATCTCGTGGCAGATCTCGATGGCCAGGGCGGGGGTCATCTTCCCGTGGAAATCGAAGGCGAGTTCCACGTCCGGTCCCACCCATTCCCGCATGAGAAAGGCGCATTCGACGAACTCGTCGATGACGGCCGGCGGCTCATGGCCCCGCCACTTGCCGCCGGGGCCGGTCTTGAAGGCCGTGTAACCGCTTTCCTGCAGCATGTCCAGCCGTTTCCGTGCCGCGGCCTGGGTTTCCACGGACAGGTTGCCGATGCCCCAGTGGGCGTAGACGCGGATGCGGTCCCGTACGGCGCCGCCGAGCAGCTTGTAGACGGGAACGCCGTAGTGCTTGCCGGCGATGTCCCAGAGTGCCTGGTCCAGGGCGGACAGGGCGGTCATGAGGATGGCGCCGCCGCGGAAGAAGGCCGAGCGGTACATGTGCTGCCAGTGATGCTCGATGCGCAGCGGGTCCTTGCCGATGAGATATTCGGCCAGCTCACGCACCGCGCCTTCCACGCTCTCGGGCTTCCCTTCGAGGGTGGACTCTCCCCAGCCTTCAAGGCCCGTGTCCGTGGTGACCCGGACGAGGCGGGTCCGGTGGCGGGGGAAGAACTGTTCGACGGATGCGATTTTCATGACGATTCCCGGCGCCGGGCGGCCGCGTTCACGTTTTGTCGAAGAATCAAGGTAGTTGGGTGGCCGCGTCGACTACCGAAATACGGGCGGCATGCGTCACCGGCCGAATAGCGGGAAGGCCCACGTCATCTGCCGAAAAGCTGCCCCGGGTTGATGGCCTCGATGGCGTAACCGGCCGGGACGACGAATATGGACGGGTCGACGACGTGGGGTTTCACCTCGGTCGCAGTCAGGGTCATGGACAAGGCCGTTTCGGGGAAGGACGTGGTGATCCGCAGCGGGAAACCGGACAGGCCCTCGGTCCAGAAGGGCATGGTATTCTTCAACGCGTTTCCGAGGGAAGCGGCCAGGTCCAGTTGAATCGCGTCGGTGACCCACATGAACTGGGTCATCGCGCCGGAAGGATTGGCCCGGGAGATTCTGTACTTCCTGCATTCGTAGCCGGCGATGACGGTCGTTTCGTTCTCGTCGACGATGACCGGCGCGGCCCGTTCTTTCAGGTTCGGGTCCGCGACGATCTCGTAAGCCTTGCTGTTCATGTGGCTGATGACAAATGCGCGGCCCGTGGATCCGTCGATCACGACTTCGCCCATCGTCAGGCCGATCATGCCACCCCGCATGAGGATCCTGGTCTGGCCGCCCTTGATGTAGAGGGTGTACGACTCGGGCACCAGCATGGTGACCTGGGCCCGTTCCTGCATGTTGCCGCCGCTGAACGCCACGCTGAAATCGAGGCTGCCTTCGAAGGCGCCTTCCTGCGGTTGGGCCGATGCCGATGCAATGGGCGCCAGGACGAGGCCCAGCAGCACTGTGATCGCCGTGTATCTGGTCACGTCTTACTTACCTCGTCTGGTTCGAGGTGTGCGTAAAGCGAAGGATGCCTACTCTTCTGAAATGATGGTGAGTTCACCGGCGTGGCAGGTGTAGCAGGTAACCAGTTGCAGGTCTTCCTTTTTCATGACGTTGCTGTTGATGGCCGTCACCTGCTCGTTGACCTGCTCCACGAGCCTGATGAACTCGCGGCCGATCAGCTTCGTTTCCTTTTCGTCGCTGGCATAGTCTTTCAGATTGTGGCAGTAGTCGCACTTCTCCCCGATGCCGCTGCTGACCGACTTCATGTATTCGCGTATATCCCGGGTAGAGAGATCCGTCAGGACCTGGACGTTCTGGGGGGTGCGCTGGGCGTCCACGGTTGCGTCGACCAGGACCGTCATCACGAAGCAGGCGGCTATCACCGGTATGATCCGTTTCATCGCGACTCCTTTCGTCGTGGGCATTGCGGACTTTGATGGGCGTCGCCGGGGCTTCACCGCGCCACGGGCGGTTCGGGCAACTTAGGTACGCTCCCCCGCGCTGTCAAGGGCTTTCAGGCCGGTCTTTCCGCGGCGTCAGACGGTATTTTAGGCAAAGCCCGCTCCGGCACGCCCGACGCCTTATTTGTATTGACAGTTCTGCCCGTTTTCCTTTTCAATACCGATGTCTATACGGGATCGGCGGCGCTCCCCGGCGGCCGGCCCGGCCGGACCGTCGCTTCCCGTTTGATGGTAACCCCCACCTGGTATATACCGTGTTTGATTCGGTCCTATACGCGCTCGGCCTGATCGGGGCGTCTGAACACCTTTCATTCAGAACCACGATCCCTATCTGGGTCATCGTACTCTTCGCCCTGTCCGTGGCCGGGCTCGTCGTCCTGTTCTACCGCCGCATGCCCGTGGCAACTTCCACGCCGATGAAATCCCTGCTCACCGGGTTGAAGATCCTGCCCCTGCTGCTGGTCGTGTTCTGTCTCATGGAACCCGTCATCGTGGCGTCCGAAGTCTCGCCCCGCCGGGGTTTCCTCCTGATGCTGTTCGACGACTCCGGGAGCATGGGCATTCAGGATGCGACGCAGGGCCTTTCGCGCGTGGAAGCGGTGAAGCGCCGGTTCGGGGAGGATGGATTGCTCGGGGAACTCGCCGCGCAGTTCAGGCTGCGGTCCTACCGGTTCTCGGATCGGACCGAACGGGTACCGGGTATCGGGGAGCTGGACGCCACCGGCACGGCGACGGACATGGCGGGCGCGCTCGCGCAGGCCGCCGGCGAATTCAGGGACCTGCCCGTGGCCGCCGTGGTGCTGGTGACCGACGGCGCGGACAATACGGGCACGGGTACGGACAAGCTGGCCAACGCGGCCGCGTACCTCGCATCGCAGGACACGCCGGTCCATGCCGTGGGCGTCGGCCGGGAACGGATCGACCGGGATGTCGAGATTCTCAAGGTAGCCGCCTCGGACAGGGTCACGGAAGGTACCATCACCGACCTCGTCGTCACCCTTCGTAGTTCGGGTTATTCGGGCCGGTCCGTCGACCTGAACATAAGGGAAGGCGGTCGCGTGGTCGAGACGGTGCCCGTGCGGTTGGGCGGGGACGGCGACATCCAGCGGGTCCAGGTGTTTCTCTCGCCGGAATCGCCGGGCATTCTCGAATACTCGGCCGAAGTCGCCCCGCAGAACGCGGAGACGATCGCGGAGAACAACGCGCAGGCCTTCCTGCTGGACAACCGGTCGAAAACCGGACGGGTTCTCTACGTGGAAGGATATCCCCGAAGGGAGTTCAAGTTCATACGAAGGGCCCTGGAAGAAGACCCCAGGATCGATCTGGTCTCGATCGTCCGGATCTCGCCGGACGGGAGGATCTACCGCCAGGGCATCCGGGATCCGAAGCAGGAGCTGACGGCGGGATACCCACGGAGCCGCGAGGAGCTGTTTGCCTATGACGCCGTCATATTCGGGGATATCGAGTCGGACTGGTTCACGGCCGAGCAGCTGCGGCTCACCGAGGCCTTCGTGAGTGACCGGGGCGGCGGCTTCCTGATGATCGGCGGACTGAGTTCCTTCCGGGAAGGCGGGTACGCGGGAACGTCGATCGAGGACCTGCTTCCGGTTCGCCTCACCGGCGAAGACTGGGCCATGGGTATCGTCGATCACGCCTTTTTCCTGGAACCGGCCGCGGAAGGGATCGACCATCCGCTCCTCCGTTTCGGGTCTACCCCGGAGGAAAACAGCGCGATCTGGAGCGAGTTGCCGGAACTGATCGGTTACAACCGGATCGGTGGTGCGAAACCCGGCGCCGCCGTGCTGGCGATCGACCCGAAGGCGGACGCGCTGGAAGGGTCGAACGTGGTCCTGGCGGTTCAGCGTTACGGAAGAGGGCGATCCATGGCCTTCACCGGTTTCAGCACGTGGCGCTGGCAGATGCATCTTCCGTCGGAAGACCAGTCCCACGAACGGTTCTGGCGCCAGATGATCCGCTGGATCTCCCTGTACGCCCCAGGGCGGGTATCGGTCGCCACGGACCAAACGAACTACGGCGGACACGAGCCGGTGGTCATCGAAAGCCGCTTGTTCGACCAGGAATTCGAACCCGTGGACGGCGCCGAAGTGTGGGCCGACGTGACGGGTCCCGCCGGACGTACGGAGGCCGTGCGGCTTGAGCGGGCACTGGGAAGGAACGGAATGTACCGGGGCGAGTTCCAGCCCGCACTGGGCGGGACGCACAAGGTGGAGGTGTCGGTTCGCTCCGGGGATGGCGATTTGCTGCGCGACCAGACTGGGTTCACCGTGGCACCATCGGCCACCGAATTCACGAATGCGGGGCTTCGCCGGGAAGAACTCGAAAGGCTCGCGGCGTCCACGGGCGGCACGTACCTGCCGCTGTCCGATGCGGGACAGCTGACGGAACTGATCGAGCCTGTCGAGGATACTGCGACTGCGATCCGCGAAAGAGACCTGCGGGACGCGCCTTTCCTGTTCGCGGCCATTCTGCTCTTCCTGAGCGCCGAGTGGTTCCTGAGACGCCAGAAAGGACTGTCGTGATGGGCCTGGTCAACCTGGCCCGCTTGGCCACAGGCATGTCCGCGGGACTCCAGGCCGCGGGTCTGCTGTCGGCGCGCCTGCTGTCCGCTTGCCTGCTGACCGCCTGCCTGCTGTTCGCGGGGCCGTTGTCCGCGGGGTGGTTGCCGGCTCATGCGGCTGAGCCGCCGCGCTCTGCGGCCGACCTGGCACGCCCCGCGGCCGATCCATCAGAGCGGGAGGCCGGTACGGCAACGAGGCCGGCGCGGCAGGGCTCCGGTCTCCAGGAAATGAAGGCCGCGGCACCGTCTTCGGGCGTGCGATACGGCCTGGTCATCGCGGGTCTCGGCGGCGAGAAGAAGTACGTGGAACAGCATCTGGCCTGGGCGCACGGACTCTACGATGTCCTGAAGACCGAACACGGTTACCCGGAAGACCGGTTGTTCCTGCTGGTCGAGGACCCGGAAGCCGCGGGCGGCCCCCCGGCCGTGAAGTCCACGCTCGAGGAGATCCGGGCCGCCCTGGCCAAGCTGGCCCGCCTGGTGCGTCCCGGCGACGATCTGTTCGTTCTGCTGATCGGCCATGGCAGCGCCACGGGCACGGGCTCCAGGCTGAACATACCCGGCCCCGACCTGACGGCGGACGCGCTCCGCGACGGGCTCGACGAGATCGGGGCCCGGTACACGGTCGTGGTGAACGGTGCGAGTTCCAGTGCCCCGTTCATCGACGCGCTCAGCGGTCCGGACCGCGTGGTCGTAACGGCGACCAAGAGCGGCGCCGAACGACTGTCCACGGTCTTCCCGGAACACCTGCTCGACGCACTGAAAGCGCAGGCGGGCGACCTGGACAAGGACGGGCGGGTCTCCGTGCTGGAGTCCTTTGTCTACGCGAGGAACAGGACCGCGGAGTGGTACGAAGGCCAGGGGCTGTTGGCAACCGAGCATGCCCTGCTGGACGACAACGGCGACGGGCGGGGCACCCGGGAACCGGGACCCGGCGGTACGGACGGGACGCTGGCCGGCAGGATATACTACGGAAGCGGACCAGATGCCACCGCCGGGACCGTCCCGCCCGGCGGGCAGGCGCTGCAGGCGCGCATGGACGAACTGCGTTGGTTGATCGACGAGCTCAGGACCCGGAAGGACCAGGAGGACCCCGGGGAATACGCGGCGCGCATGGAGGAACTGCTGATCGAACTGGCCCGGGTGACCCGCCAGCTCAGGGCGCTTCAGGCGCCGGAAGATCAACGGCCGTGAGCCTTTCCGTCTTGTCCTTGACGCGCGGCCCGAAGCCGTTAACATATGGAGCGGTCGAAGCAGTGAATTGCGTCCGGGTATGCGGTCCGCAGGCGGGGGCGACTCCCCGGGCGTCGACACCCGGGCCTGCGACACCCCGGACCGCGACACGGAAAGAACCCGCATGACGGAAATCGTTTCCATTAAAGGTAGAGAAATCCTGGACTCCAGGGGGAACCCCACGGTCGAGGCCGAGGTGCGGCTGTCCGGCGGCGCCTTCGGTCGGGCAATTGTCCCGTCGGGCGCTTCGACGGGCGCCCACGAGGCGCATGAGCGCCGGGACGGCGACGGTTCGCGCTACCTAGGCAAAGGCGTGCTCGGGGCCGTTGCCAGCGTCAACGGTGAAATAGCCGCAGCGCTGCGCGGCCGGGCCGGGACCGACCAGGCCGGGGTGGACCGCGCCATGATCGAACTCGACGGATCGGCCAACAAGGACGTCATAGGCGCCAACGCCATCCTCGGCGTGTCGCTGGCGGTGGCCCGCGCGGCGGCGGCGGCGGCCGGCCTGCCGTTGTACCGGTACCTCGGTGGCGACGGGGCCTGCGTGCTCCCCGTTCCCATGATGAATATCCTGAACGGGGGATCCCACGCCGACAACAACGTCGACCTGCAGGAATTCATGATCATGCCCGTGGGCGCTTCCACTTTCTCCGAAGCGCTGCGCATGGGCGCCGAGGTCTTCCACAGTCTCAAGGCGGTGCTCCTGAAGAACGGGTACGCGACCTCCGTGGGTGACGAAGGCGGTTTCGCCCCGGACCTCTCCTCGAACGCGGAGGCCGTCGAGATGCTGATGTCGGGCATTTGCGATGCCGGTTACGAGCCGGGTGCCGACGTGGCGATCGCCCTCGACGCGGCGGCCTCGGAGTTCCACGAACAGGGCATATACCGGCTGGAAGCGGAATCCCGGCCCGAAAAAACCGCGGAGGAATTGATCGAATACTACGCGGACCTGGCCGGCAGGTATCCCGTCGTTTCCATCGAAGACGGCGTGGCGGAGGACGACTGGAACGGGTGGAAGCGCCTGACCGACCGGCTTGGTGATGAAGTACAACTCGTCGGCGACGACCTCTTCGTGACCAACACCGGCCGGCTATCCCGGGGCATCGGGAGCGGCGTCGCCAACAGCATTCTGATCAAGATCAACCAGATCGGCACGCTGACGGAGACCTTCGAAGCCATCGACATGGCGCAATCCTCGGGTTACACGGCGGTGATTTCCCACCGGTCCGGGGAGACGGAAGACACGACGATCGCGGACATCTCGGTGGCGAAATCGGCCGGCCAGATCAAGACCGGTTCCCTCTGCCGTTCCGAGCGGACCGCGAAGTACAACCAGCTGCTGCGGATCGAAGAAGAACTCGGCGACCGGGCCAGGTACGCGGGCCGGACCGTCCTGCGCCGGGACGCACAGGCGGAGCACGTCCCATGACCGATACAGGACCATTCAAATCCGATGCCTCGGCGGGGTCCGATGCCTCGAGGGCGTCCGATGCCTCGAGGGCGTTTGCGGGCGGGCGGCGCCGGCGGCCCAGGAAGCGGACCCGGCTAAGGTGGATCGTCCTCGCCGTGATCGCCGTGGTGTTCGCCTACGTCTTTATCGGAGGAGATTACGGCTGGTACAACATGCTGAAGCTCAGGGAACAGCGATCCCAGCTGAAGGCCGAATTAAACGAATGGGAATCCAGGGAGCGTGTGCTGACCGGCGAACTGGAACTGCTGGAGGGCGATGCCGAGACGGACGACCGGACGCGCTTCGAGCTGGAGAGGCGGGCCCGGGAAGAACACGGCATGGTCCGGGAAGACGAGTTGATCTACCGATTCCCCGCTGAATCCGATTCCGCCGAAGCAGATACAGCCGCAATGGATTCCACTGGAGTCAAGACGTCGGATTCCGCCCGCTGAAACCACATCCTCCCGGCAACCCCCGGGCCTCCCATGGCCATACGATCCTCGGAAGCCATCGTATTGAACCGAATCCCGCTGGGGGATACCAGTCTCCTGGTCACGGTGTACGCGCGGGCGTACGGAAAGGTGAAGCTCGTGGCCCGCGGGGCGCGGCGCCCGAAGAGCAGGATGGCGTCCTCGCTGCAGCCGCTGCGCGTGATTACCGTATCGTACAATCATCGCGAGAACCGTGAACTGCAGAATCTGTCGAAAGTCGAGGCTGGGCCGTACTTCAGGCGGATCGGGGAAGACCTCACGAAGGTGGGCTATGCCAGCGCCATCTGCGAACTGGTGAACCGGCTCGTTCTCGGCGAAGAACCCGGCGAGCAACTCTTCGGACTGATCATACGCACGCTGGAAGCGATCGACCGGCTGTCCGCGGACGCGTGCGAAATGCTGTTCTGGCGCTTTCAGATCGAATTTGCCGATGTCTACGGCACCGGTCCGGAATTCGCCGCCTGCCTGGGTTGCGGGAAGCGTCCGAAGGAGACCTCGGTCCGGTTCAGTCCGTCCCTGGGAGGGATCCTGTGCCGGGGCTGCCAGGCGCAGGACGGCGAGGCCATGCACCTCTCCCTGGGCACCACCCGGTTGCTGAACAGCGTGCGCGAAATGCCGCTGGAGCATCTGCCCCGGCTGAAGCCCGTCGGGACGTCGCGCCGGGAAATCCAGCGCGCCATCCGCGCCTTCTATCTGTACCAGATGGACGACGGGCGGGAGCTTAAGTCGCTGAAATTCCTGGAGTCCATCGAGGAGGACGGGCAAGAGCGCAAGCCATGAGGAAACGCAAGCCATGAGGAAGCGCAAGCCATGAGGAAACATGGAAAAAAGTATGACGTGGTGACCTGGGGTGAAGGATTTCTGCGTCTTACCCCGAGAGGGCGGGAGCGATTCGAGCAGGCCGGCGGCTTCGACTCGGCCGTGTCCGGCGGCGCGCTGGAGGCGGCGGTGGGACTCGCAAGACTCGGGCTGCGGTCGGCCTGGCTTACCGCCGTGGGCGACACCCCCCTTGGCATGAAACTCGTCAACAAGGTCAGGGAGCATGGCGTGGACGTCCGACACGTGGTCCGCGTGCCCGGAGGCCGCACCGGGCTGTGCTACGCCGAGACGGGCAGCGCGCCCCGGTCGTCCCGGTACTGGTACGACATGGACGGTACCGCCTTTCGTGCCGCCTCTCCCACAGCGGAGGACTGGGC
Organism: Gemmatimonadota bacterium; assembly: GCA_026705925.1. GTDB lineage: Bacteria > JAAXHH01 > JAAXHH01 > JAAXHH01 > JAAXHH01 > JAAXHH01. Next base: position 41,970 of record JAPOZT010000007.1, on the reverse strand, counting down.
TGCAGCCCGCGACGCGGCCGTCCTTCACCTGGACCTCACGACACCCATGCTCGACGCCGCGAACGCAGGCAAACTGGAATCCGCCCTCGAGTCCGCCCGGGCCGCGGACAACCAGATCAGCATCCTGTTGGACGTTCCGGACGGGGAGCGTCTCGACGCCGCGGTCGCCAGCGTCGTACTCGGTCTCGTAGAAACCGCAGGCATCCTCGTGACGACCCGGCGGGCTTTGGAAACGATCTGGGGTTTCGAAGGCCTTTTGGACGCGGCGGCCGGCCTGGTGCGAAGCCGGTTCGATGCGAAGCACGCGGCGGTCGTGGAGCACCACTTGACCGCCGAGGGCGTAGTGGACGGGTCCGCCGTCGCGGTTACCCCGTCGGGAGAGACCTTCGAGGAGCGATCGGGGGAGATCAACGCGGTCGATACCGACGGAGCGCTGGGCGCCTTCGCGTCGGGTTTTCTCTTCGGCTGCCTGCAGGACTGCACCCGTTCCGCCCTGCAGTTCGGCAGCGCCGCCGCCGCGCTTTCCTGTTCCATTCCCGGACCGATTAACTGGTTCACCCGGGACGACCTTGAAGCACAGATCGAGGGAACCGGATCGGGTCTCCGGCGTTAGTCAGAAGATTGTGGTTCGGACCGGATCCCGCCTTTTTCGTTTTTTTGCTTTTGAATCGAAGAAAAAGTGCATCCGGAGTGTATATAAGTGCATCCGTAATGTATATATGTAGATACCGTCGTCGCACCCGCGGGAACACAGCACGCAGAAACCATGGACGGCTCGATGATCACAGCAGTTCGTTTCGACCGTCCTCCCCGGGTTGAATCCCACCAAAGGAGGCATCAAAATGGCAGGAAGATTCCTTGCAGCGCGGTCCATCGCGCGTCCGAAGACCTTCGTCTCTGACGCAGGCACGCCGTTCTCGTCTCCGGAGTGTTGTTGGGACATTCCCTGAGTCCCGGACCCGATCAGGGAAACTGACGCACGTCCTCCGGAGCCGCGAGACCTACGTCACGCGGTGTTTTTTTTGTCCTTTAACGATTCGAACCGGAGGTAGAATCACTTCATGTATAATCCAGAATTCTGGGAAATCCGATTGGACCAGGTTGACCTGGAGCAATATCCCAATGAAGCGAATATCTGGTACGAGACGGGGGAGGATCGGGTGCACAGGTACCAGCGCGAAGACCGTGTGGACGAACTGGCCGACGCGGTCTACGATTTCCTCTCCCAGTATCTGACCCAGAAACAGTGCGAGGTCGTGGTGCTGTATTTCATCTACCAGAAGACCCAGCAGGAGACCGCGGAGATCCTGGGCATCTCCCGCAGGGTCGTGAGCCAGCACCTGTTCGGGATCTGCAGGGGCGGAAAGCATATCGGCGGTGCTGTGAACAAGCTGCGCAAGCTGTGCGACCGGCATGGCATCGATTTCCAACCGGCCGAGCGGTCGTTCGAGACGCAGGAATACAGCGAACAGCTCGCCATGTCCGCCTGAAGCACGATCCCGTAACGCTTCATGCCACTACTAAAAAGCCGCCGGAATTATCAACCGGCGGCTTTTTGGTGAAAGCGACTGAAAAGCGAAAGCGACTTGACTGATGGATCATGATCGATTTTCGGATGCCATGGAACGCATCGACGCCGCGAACGGCGCCGATCCGGAATCCGAAGAAGTCGACGGCCGATCGATGCCGAAAGCGCTTCTGTACGGCTTGCGGATGTCGGCCTGCCTTGAAGACCTGGCGCCTGGCGCGTCGGAAGCACTGCGGCTGGCCGTGCGCTGCCAGCACATCCAGCGGTGGAAGATACCCCGCAGCGATTTTCCCGTGGGCCGGCTCGGGTACCGGCAGTGGCGCACGGAACTGGCCTGGTACCACGCCCAGACCGCGGGTGCCATCCTGCGGGATGCCGGTTATGACGACGCCCTCGTAGACCGTGTGCAGGCCCTCGTCCGGAAGGAGCGCTTCAAGTCCGACCCCGAGGCACAGACCCTCGAGGACGTCGCCTGTCTGGTGTTTCTCCGGCACTATCTGCCCGCGTTCGCGAAAAAGCAAAGTGACGAAAAACTGGTCGAAATCCTGGCGAAGACCTGGAAGAAGATGTCGCCCGCGGGCCGGGAGGCGGTGCGGGAGATCGGCTTTACTCCCCCGTTGAAGTCGTTGCTGGACCGGGCGGTCCGGCGCACGTAACGGCGGATTGGAAACGTAACTGCGTAATACGGAGACAGCGATCCATGTCCGGACACCACGCCAAAAACATCGTATTCGTGTTCAGCGATCAGCACCGATGGTGCAGCACCGGCTTCGGCGGCAGCCGCCAGGTGCGGACGCCGTACATGGACCGCATGGCCGACGAGGGTGTCGTCTTTGACCTGGCAGTCTCCAACATCCCGGTCTGCACGCCCTGGCGGGCGGCTCTTCTGACCGGACAGTATCCATTGACGACCGGCATGTTCATGAACGATGAGCGGCTTCCAACGGACCGGCCGACCCTGGGCACGGTCCTGCGCGCGGAGGGCTACGACACGGCCTACATCGGGAAATGGCATCTCGACGGTCCGTCCCGGAGCGGATTCACGCCGCCCGGTCCCCGCAGGCAGGGGTTCGAGTTCTGGGCCGTGGGCAACTGCACCCACGACTACATGCACTCCCTGTACTACCGGGATTCGGACGCGCCACTGTACTGGAACGGGTACGACGCGGAGGCGCAGACTACCCTCGCCATCGAATACATACGCAACCGGAGTCGGGGCCGAGGCGGCGACCGGAATGGGGATCGGAGTCGGGACGGGAGCCAGGATCGGAAGCGGAAGCGGGCGAGCGACCGGCCTTTTGCGCTGGTGCTGTCGTGGGGGCCGCCGCACAATCCCTACGATGCCGTACCTGCCCGCTACCTCGACCTGTATCCGCCGGAGGAAGTGGAGGTGCGTCCCAACTGTCCCGATCCTGCCCGGGCAGATCTGGCGGGTTACTATGCGCACATCACGGCCCTCGACGACCAGTTGGCGCGGCTCGGCGGCGTCCTCGAAGAACTGGGACTGATGGACGAAACGATTTTCGTATATACTTCGGACCACGGCGACATGCTCGGATCGCAGGGCCGGCAGCGCAAGCAGCATCCCTGGGACGAGTCCATCCGCGTTCCCTTCGTTATGCGTTGCCCGGACCAGGCGGACCAGGCGGACCAGACGGACCAGGCGGACCAGACGGACCAGGCGGACCAGACGGACCAGGCGCACGCGGGGCTTCGTATCGACACCCCTTTCAACGTGGTGGACATCATGCCGACACTGCTAGGCCTGGCGGGCATCCCCGTCCCCGATACCTGCGAGGGCCGGGACCACGCTCCGGCGGTTCGAGGTGAGACCTTTACGGGCAACGAAGCTGGTTATATCATGAGCATCGCGCCATTCTCGGAATACCGGGGCCAGCCCTGGCGGGGAATCCGGACCGCCGGGCACACCTATGTACGCAATCTCGACGGGCCCTGGCTGCTGTACGACAACCGGGAGGATCCCTGCCAGCTGTCCAACCTGGTCGGCCGGGAGGAACATGCCGACCTGGAAGCCCGACTGGACGGACAGTTACAGCAGGAGATGGCCCTGCGGGGCGACGCGCTGCTTCCCGCCGGCCATTACCTGGAGCGATTCGATTACGAAGTAAACGATTCCGGCGCGGTCCCCTACGAGACGGCGGTTCCCCCGCCCGGTCGACGCGGTAGCCCGGACCATGGCGGTTCCCCCGCCCGGTCGACGCGGTAGTCCGGACCATGGCCGGACGACTTGAGATAGTAAGAAGATGGTAAGGAGATGATGAGGAGATGACGATGGCGGAACAAGCCAATCTGCGGTTGATCGACCCCGTGCGGGATGCCGCCGCGATCGCCGAGATGTGGAACGAAAGCGACGGCGAATGGCCCGGCACCTGGAACAGCGGCGTGCCTACGACGGCGCAGGACATCCGGGACTGGCACGAAAAGGAGGAATACACCGCGGTCTTAGTCTGGGCCGAAGGGGAAAAGATCGGCGGGTACTGTTCCCTGGTATACGACAAAGACGACAGCGAAGCCCTCTACCTCGCACTGTTGAACGTCTCACCGCGCTTCCAGGGCAGGAGCATCGGCCGTCGGTTGCTCGTCCGCTCGGTGGAGATGGCCATCGAGGACAAGAAGTACCACCTCGACCTCGATACCTGGTCGGGGAACGTGAAGGCGATGGCGCCCTACAAGCGGACGGGTTTCTTCTGGGACGCCGGGGGCTGGCCGATCATGCGCAACTACATGCCCGCCATCCTCGAGATGCCCTGTACGCGGTACTTCTTCGACCGGCACGACTGGTACGCGTCGCTGAAGCGGCGGATCGACCAACGGCCCGACGACGAAACCTGGGAAGGGCTGCGGGTATTCACCTACCGGTTTACGGCCGGTGAGACGCCGGCCTCTGACGGCGCGGCCGGGTCTGGCGGGACCCTGGAGGAACTGATGGTCCGGGTGGACCGCGAAGCCCGGTACGTGACCGCGGTGGAGACGGCGGAGTTGTCCGCCTGGGCGACGGTGGACGACATCGAGCCGGTGCGGGGCGGGCAGACGGTCCTTCGGTGGAAACTGGAGAACCGGAAGGACGTGCCGGCTGCCGTCGCGTTGACGGCGAATGAGACGGGCGACCTGTCCATCGACTACCATTGCCGGAAGACGTTGGGGCCCGGCGAGACGGTCTCTCTGGAAGCACCGGTGAGCGTGTCGGCCAAAGCCGAATCCGTGGATGTGAAGAAAACCGCGCCGCGGGTGCGCACCAGCATACGTTGGGACGATGTACCCATCGACCTCGCCACCGGCATCCGGCCGCGGGTCGAAATGTCCTTTTCCATCGATCCCGGGGAGATCACCCTGGCCCCCGGCGCACCGCGGCGGGTGCGTGTAACACTGCACAGCCAGTTGGCCGAAGACGTGGAAGCGCAGGTCCGCGTCACGGCATCGGAAGGGCTCTCGGTGGACCGGAGTGCACGATCCGTCGCGGTGCCCGCCCGGGGATTCGGAGGATTCGAAACCGTCCTCGAGGCGGACCGCCCGGGCGTGTTCGAACTGACCTTGTCGGGCCGCCTGGACCGGGAGGACAAACCGGTCGACCTGGCAGATGCGAAACACGCCGTCTTCGTTTTGGCGCCGGGCGGGATGCTGTACCACCAGGACGGCGCGATACGGTTCGAGAACGAGATCTTCCGGGCGAATCTGGAGGCTGAGGGCGGCCAGCTGAAGATCAGCGACCGGGCCACCGGGAGGTACCTGGGCACGGAAGGCGGCCGTCCCATTCCGCCGAAGTGGCCCAGTGAATACAGCGAGTCGGAATTCAAGCTGAAAGCCGAAGGGGACGGGCACGAGGTGGTCCTCACGGCAACCTATGCGCCCCGGAAGACCCCCGGCCTCGTCTTCAGCCGGATCATCCGGTTGAACGGCGGGCCGGTCATCACCGTGGAGCACACGCTCGAGAATACCGGTTTCGATCCCCGCACTACCCGTCTCTACCAGTTCGTCACGAACGGGGGACCGAACCAGGCGACGCTGGCGCTGCCTCTCCGGGAAGGGATCCTCAAGGCCCGTTGCAGCGAGCGGCCCGTGCCGGACGACCACGATTTCAAGACGGGCGACAGCTACGCGGAAACGTGGGGCGCCTTCGAAATGCCTCATGGCACGATGGGAGTCCTGTGGCCCGACGGCCCGGACGAGATCGAATGGAACGGGTTTGAATTCCAGTCGGTGAGCGTGGAGACGAACTGCGCGCCCCAGTCCCGCGTCTCCTTCGGCGCCCTGAGACTGCGCGTCGGGGACGGCGGCTGGCAAGGCGTGCGCAGGCTGTGGCGGCGTGTCCGGGGGGAACCGGTCGGAGAAAGCGAACCCGCCCCGCGGATCCTGGAGGCATTCGAGGCATCGACCGATCCTCCCGTAACCGTGGTAAGCGGAGACGAGACCGACCTCCGTTTCCGGATTGCGCAGTGGAAGTCCCGGAAGGCCAGCGGGACCGTTTCCTTCGCCATGCCCGACGGCTGGCGGTGCGACCCACCGTGGGTTTCGTTCTCCGAGATCGACTGGCGGCGACCATTCGAGGGTTCGGTGCGGCTTTCCACGTCCCGGCCGCCCGGCGTCTACACCGGCCGCATGGTGCTGGACAGCGGGGAGCGCGGCACGGAGGTCGAGCTGCCCCTCGTCAGGTTGACGGACGGATCGGCCGTGGAAACTGACGAGGTCGAATCCGGGGGCCACAGGGTGTATACCATTCGAAACCAGCGGCTCGAGATCGACGTGGCGCCCACCTTCCTCGGATCCGTGAGCGCCATCCGGGATGCCGGCGGCGAATGCAACCACCTGGCTTCCGCCTTTCCCGAACCCGGGGCCTTCGGCTGGAGCTACCCCTGGTATGGCGGGCTGCAACCCGAGATCGTTTTGGACCGCCTGTCCTGGACGGAGTCCCTCGAGAACGAGACGTTCGCCGCGGAGCCCGTCTCCTATCGCGCCCGTGGCCTCGAGTGGACGGGCGTGCGACAACGGGCGGCGTTGTCCAAAGAGGCGTCCCGCGGCCTGACCCTGGAACTCGATACCCTGACCGTGGGGGGCGGAATGGTCATCAAACTGGTATGGAGGCTGGTGAACGAGACCGACGCGCACCGGCGCTTAAGGGGCGGATGGCATCTGTTCCTGAAGCCCGACGGCGAGATGGACGACACCGTCCTGTTCTCGGCGGACAGCGAACGGAAGCGTCGCCCGTGGTATGTCGAACAGGATGGCGGACACTGGGCCGCCGCCGCCAACCCGCGCACGGGGCGTACCTTCGTGCTCGTAGCGCCGGGGAGCGGAGTCCGGATGGACAGCTGGGGCGACGCCGGGGGCCACCTGAAGCACATGCGGGAGCACGAGGTGCCCGCCCGCGGAGTCAGCGAGGAAACCGCTTACCTGGTCCTGGCCGGGTCGAGAGAAGAAGCGCGGCGTTACGCGGTGTTGAAAGACCTGCGGTGATCCTGTTCAGTCGGGACGTCCGGTTAGAAGGACCAGACGGAGTGGACAGGCCCAGCGGACCGCGTCATCCCGAAACACCGTTAGAACCCCAGAGGTCGGTGTTTTCCGTCAGGATCTCGGGACCGTCGGAGAGGATCGCTACCGTGTGCTCGAAATGGGCGGACAGCCGTCCGTCGGCGGTGGAGGTCGTCCATTCGTCGTCAAGGACCCGGATCCGGTGCGCGCCCGCGCACACCATGGGTTCGATGGCGATGACCATGCCCGGTTTGAGCCGGATGCCCCGCTGCGGCCTGCCGTGATTGGGGACCTGCGGCTCCTCCCAGAGACTGCGCCCGATGCCGTGACCGCACAGGTCCCGCACCACCGAGTATCCGTGAGATTCGGCGTATAGCTGCACCGCGTGCCCGATGTCGCCGATGCGGTTTCCCGCCTTCGCTTCCTCGATCCCCTTGAATACGGATGCCCGCGTGACGTCCATAAGCCGCTGCGCCTCCGGTGCAACACGGCCGACGGGGAAGGTGAAGGCCGTATCGCCGTGGTACCCGTCGATGATCATGGCGAAATCCAGGCTGAGAATGTCCCCCTCCTCGACCTTGCGCCGCGGACTGGGGATGCCGTGCACGATTTCGTCGTTGATGGACGCGCAGATCGTGGCGGGAAAGGGCGGATGGTAACTGGGCCGGTATCCGAGGAAGGAGGAGGTGCCTCCGAAGTCCCGGATCATCTTGCGGGCGATCCGGTCCAGTTCGGAGGTCGCAATACCCGGTCTGACGGCTTCTCCCATGCGCTGCAGCGTCGCGGTCGCGGCCTGGCCGCTGCGGCGGATGGTCTCGATCTGTTTTCCGGTCTTGAGAATGATTCCCACAGCCGTTGCCCCACGAAATTCGACACACAATCCGGCACGCAATCATCAGATACCTGGCGCGTCCGGGCACGCGCTTGATCGGTGCGACCTTAAAACGCCCTTTGCATGATAAGCGGGAAGGCGGATTAGTCAAGGGCAATAAGGTGGTCACGCCTGGTCTCGCCTGGGCATGCCTGGAGATGTCCGGCCGTGCCCGGCCGCGCCGCCGCGTGTCGCCACCGCGTGTCGCCGCCGTGTACCGCCGGCCCGCTACGCCGCCGCGTACCACCGCTGCCGTGTCCCCTGAAATACCTTGTCCCCCTTTGGGGTGTCGTGTATGTTCTGTCGCGGGTTTTGCGCCGGGCTTCCCGGCTGCAATGGGATAAAGCGAATTCACCGGTAATCAGGAGTAAAGTGAACAGGACCATGGACCAATCGGCACTCAACGAAGCACCTACGCGAAAGTGGCTGACCTACCGGCCGGAGATCAAGCTCATCGACTGTACTATTCGGGACGGCGGCCTGATGAACGACCACCGTTTCGACGCGGATACCGTCAGGGCGGTCTACCAGGCCTGCGTCGCCGGCGGGATCGACTACATGGAAATCGGGTACATCAACTCGCGGCAGATCTTCTCCCCCGATGAACACGGGCCCTGGAAGTTCTGCGCCGAAGAGGACATCCGCGGCGTCGTGGGCGACAACGACTCGGCCGTCAAGCTGGCGGCCATGGCCGACGCGGAGAAGTCGGACTACAAGGCCGATATCCTGCCGGCGGCGGACAGCGTGCTGGACATGATCCGCATCGCCACCTACATCCACCAGATTCCCCTGGCGCTGGACATGATCCAGGACGCCCACGAGAAGGGCTACGAAACCACGTTGAACCTCATGGCGGCGTCGACGGTTCCGGAAAGCGAAATGGACGAAGCGCTCTCCATGCTCGTCGAATCTCCAGTGGACGCCATCTACGTGGTGGACAGCTTCGGCGCCTTGTACAGCGAACAGATCGAAGCGCTCGTGGACAAGTTCCTGAACGCCCTGCAGGCCACCGACAAGGAAGTGGGCATCCACGCCCACAACAACCAGCAACTGGCCTTCGCCAACACGATACAGGCGCTGATCCGCGGGGCGAACTATCTGGACGCCAGCCTCGCCGGCCTCGGCCGCGGCGCCGGCAACTGCCCCATGGAACTGATCGTCGGATTCCTGCACAACCCGAAGTTCCGCCTGCGTCCCCTGTTGGACTGCATCCAGTACCACGTCGAGCCGATGCGGGCCGAACTGATGTGGGGATTCGACATTCCCTATATGATTACCGGCCTGATGAACCAGCATCCCCGGTCGGGCATGCGGTTCAACGCGGCGAAGGAACGGGGCAGTATGGCCAGGTTCTACGACGAGATGGAGGACGCCGGCTGACCCGGCGCCCGGAACCCGGCCTCCCCCTGCAAGCCCATGATAACCCCGCTCGAACAGCGCATCGTGGATCAGGTACGCGTCCTCCGCGACGACATGATCGGGTTTTTGCGGGAGATGATCCGCATCCCCTCCGTGAATCCGCCAGGTGACGGATACCAGGACTGCGCCCGGCTCGTGGGCGACCGGTTGGACGCGCTGGGTTTCGAAACCCGGTACGTGACCGCCGCCGATCATCCGGACCATACCGAGGAACACCCCCGGGTCAACGTGGTGGGCCGGCTTCCCGGCCGGTCGCCGATGCCCACGCTGCATTTCAATGGCCACACCGACGTGGTTCCGCCGGGCGCGCACTGGACGGTCGATCCCTTCGGCGGGGAGGTGAAGGACGGCAGGATATACGGCCGTGGCGCGTGCGACATGAAGGGCGGCATCGCCGCGGCGCTCTTCGCGGCGGCCGCGGTGCGGGAGGCGGGCGTTTCGCTGTGCGGCAGTCTCGAGCTCAGTGCGACGGTGGACGAGGAAACCGGCGGGTTCGCCGGCATGGACCATCTTGCCCGCGAGGGGCTCATTTCTCCGGAACGGACCTCGTACGTGATCATCCCGGAACCCTTCGGACCGGGGCGCATCTGCCTCGGCCACCGCGGGGTCTACTGGTTCCGGGTCGACACCATCGGCCGGACCGCACACGGCAGCATGCCCTTTCTGGGCGTCAGTGCCATCAGCCAGATGGAGCGTTTCCTGAGCCTGGTTGCGTCTGACCTTGTGCCGGCCTTGCACACGCGCAGGACGGACATGCCCGTGGACCCGCCGGAAGCGCGCCGCGCCACGATCAACGTGAACGGCATAACCGGCGGGCAGACGGACGGAAGCGTGGGCTCGCCCTGCGTGGCCGACCGGTGCTCCGCCATCTTCGACCGGCGGTATTTGAAAGAAGAATCCTTCGACGACGTGAAAAAGGAAATCCAGGCCATGATCGCCAAGCTGGCCGCGGCGGACCCCGATTTCAAAGCGGAGCTCACCGACCTGATGGTCGTTCACCCGGTCGAGACCGACCCGGACGCCGAGCTGGTCGGTACGGCCGCCCGCACCATCGAGGACCTGAACGGCGCGCCTACGGAATTCGTGGCCAGTCCCGGTACCTACGACCACAAGCACGTCCACAACACCGGACGGGTGAAGCAGTGCATCGCCTACGGCCCCGGACTGCTCCATCTCGCCCATCAGCCCGATGAGTACTGCGAAATCGAGCATCTCGTCCGGAGCTGCGAGGTCATGGCCGTCACCACGGCCCGGTTGCTCGGCGTGAACTGAAGAGGGAGGATCCGATGGAATTCGCCTTGAGCGGCGACCAGGCCATGATGCGGGACACCGCCCGCCGGATCGCCGAGGAGAAACTGAAGCCCCACGCCCGGGACATCGACGAGCGCGAAGCCGTGCATTACGATACGATCCGGGAACTCGGCGAGATGGGTTTCATGGCCATGATGGTTCCCGAGACGTACGGCGGCGCGGGCCTGGATACGCTCAGTTACGTGCTGGCCGTGGAGGAGTTCTCGCGGGTATGCGCGTCGACCGGGGTATGCGTCTCGGTGAACAACTCCCTTTTCGCCGACGGTGTCTTCGCCTTCGGAACCGAAGACCAGAAGAAGGCGTATCTGCCGCCCCTGGGACGCGGCGAGGCGCAGGCCTGTCTTGCGCTGACCGAGCCCGGCGCCGGGACGGACGTCGGCTCGACGGTGACGTCGGCGCTGAAGGACGGCACGGAATACGTCATCAACGGCAAGAAGCACTTCGTGACCAACGGCGGATTCGCCGACTACCTCCTCGTGCTGGTGACCACCGACCCCGGCACGGGCCATCGCGGCCTCAGCATGGTCCTCGTGGAGAAAGGCACCCCCGGTTTCACTGTCGGCCGCCAGGAGCAGAAGCTCGGTATCCGGGGTTCGGACACCAGCGAGCTTTTATTCGAGAATTGCCGCGTTCCGCAGACCAATCTATTGGGCGAGGAAGGCCGGGGGCTGAACATCGCGCTGTCCATCCTGAACGGCGGCCGCATCGGCATCGCGGCCCAGGCCCTGGGCATCGCGCAGGGGGCCTACGACGCTTCCGTGCGGTACGCGAAGGAACGGACCCAGTTCGGCAAGCCCATCGCCGAGTTCCAAGCGATCGCCTTCAAGCTGGCGGAAATGGCGACCGAACTCGAGGCGGCCCGCCTGTTGACGTACCGGGCCGCGTGGCTCAAGGACGCCGGGCAGGACTACATCACAGCGTCGTCCATGGCCAAGCTGTACGCGTCCGAGGCCTCCATACGGATCACGAACGAAGCCATTCAGATCCACGGCGGTTACGGGTACATCCGAGACTTTGACGTGGAACGCTTCTACCGCGACGCGCGGATCACCACCCTCTACGAAGGCACCTCCGAAGCCCAGAAGATCGTCATCTCGCGGAACATCCTGAAGTCCGACGGCGGCAGGTCCCAGGGCTGACAGCACCAGTTCCCAGGGCGTCCGACGGCGGGCCCTGGGGCGTCCGGCGCCGGGTCCCGGGACATCCGTCCACCGCGCCTCGATCCCATCACAGGCCCGTACCCGCGCGCCCTGATCCGTTCACGGGCCGGTGCCCGCCATGGTACCCGCGCGGCCATGGTTTTCCTTGACAAATTACCAAACAGACGTAGCGTATATTTGCACGTTTGGCATACGGTCAAATAGCGTATATTGACACGCGCGGCACACGGCCATATATTGTGCTAACTGCATGGCCTGACACGACATGTTCTAATGGCCGCGCGGCAAAGTGGGCATAGTGGTTAGCCGCCCGCGCGGCATGGTTGATGGCTCACGCACGTAGTTTTTGCGATTTATTGCGACAGGGGCAGGACCTATGGCGACCCGGAACGGTTCAAGAAACGGAGAGGACCAGAACACTCAGCTCGACCTGCTCACGCCTCGGGAAGAAGGGGCGAACGGCCGGTCCGTGAACGGGGAAGGGCCACGGGAAGAAGGGCCGAACGGCGATTCCGGAAACGGCAGCGGTTCGCGCGGCAGCGGCGCCTCGACCAACAGAAAGCCGGTTGAATCGGAAAAAGACGGGCGACCGGATGAAGGCAACGGACCTCCGGCCGCACGGTCCGTCGACGGCAACGGATCTCCGTCCGCCTCGGATGCCACGGCCGTCGCGGATGCCTCGGATGCCGCCGTCTACGACGAAAGCAAGGTCAAGACCCTCTCGTCGCTGGAACACATCCGGCTCCGAACCGGCATGTATATCGGCCGGCTCGGGAACGGCAGCGATCCCGAAGACGGTATCTACGTCCTCCTCAAGGAAGTGATCGACAACGCCGTGGACGAGTTCATCATGGGCCACGGCCGGCAGATCGACGTGACCATCGAGGACAACCGGGTCCGGGTCCGCGACTACGGCCGCGGGATTCCCCTCGGCAAGGTCGTGGAGTGCACTTCGATCATCAACACGGGCGCCAAGTACAACGACGAGGTCTTCCAGTTCAGCGTGGGACTGAACGGCGTGGGCGCCAAGGCGGTCAACGCCCTTTCCGTCGATTTCCGTGTCGTGGCCTACCGGGACGGGCGCTATGCGGAAGCGGTGTACGAGCGGGGGCAGCTGCGCAGCCAGAACGAGGGCGCCGCGGACGAGCCGGACGGCACCTATGTCGAGTTCCTGCCCGACGAGGAGATCTTCGGGGAATACGACTTTCAGCCGGACTACGTCGAACGCCGAATGTGGAACTACGCCTGCCTGAACAGCGGCCTCCGCCTGGTCTTCAACAAGAAGCGCTTCGTTTCCAAATACGGCCTGCTGGACTTCCTGAAGGCCGAGGTGGGCGACAACGTCCTCTACGAGCCCTCGTACCACAAGAGCCAGTACATCGAGTTCTCCTTCACGCACACCACCAACTACGGCGAGACGCTCTTTTCCTTCGTGAACGGCCAGTACACCGCGGACGGCGGGTCCCACCAGAGCGCGTTCCGCGAGGGCATCCTCAAGGGCGTCAACGAGTACTTCAAGAAGAACTACGGCGGGGTGGACGTCCGCGAGTCCATCGCGGGCGCCATCGCCATCAAGCTGAAGGAACCCATTTTCGAATCCCAGACCAAGAACAAACTGGGCAATACCGATATCCGGGGCTGGCTTGTCTCGGAGATCCGCAGCGCCGTGGTGGACTTCCTGCACAAGAACCAGGAGTCCGCCCAGAAGATCCAGGAGAAGATCACCCAGAACGAGCGTCTGCGGAAGGAACTGAACGCCGTCAAGAAGGAAGCCCGCGAGGCAGCCCGTCGCATCGCCATCAAGATTCCCAATTTCAAGGACTGCAAGTACCACTACGATCACGCGAAGTTTGGGGAGGACTCTTCGATCTTCATCACCGAGGGGCCTTCGGCCGCCGGTTCGATGGTCTCGGCGCGGGACCCGCTGACCCAGGCGATCTTCGGGCTGAAGGGCGTGCCGCTGAACGTCTTCTCCCGCACGCGGGCGGCCATCTACAAGAACGAGGAGCTCTACAATCTCATGATGGCCCTCGGCATCGAGGAAGGGATTTCGAACCTGCGGTTCAACAAGGTGATCATCGCGACCGACGCAGATTACGACGGTTACCATATCCGCAATCTCCTGATGACCTTCTTCCTGAGCTACTTCGAGGAAATGGTGCTCGCGGGCCACGTCCACATCCTCGAAACGCCGCTCTTCCGGGTGCGCAACACGAAGGAAACCGTCTACTGCTACAGCGAGAAGGAGCGTAACGCGGCCTTAGGCCGGATTCGCGGGGCGGAAGTGACCCGGTTCAAGGGGCTGGGCGAGATCTCGCCCGGCGAATTCGGCCAGTTCATCGGTGCCGACATGCGGCTCGTGAAGGTCAATGTCCGTTCCATCCACAGCATACCGGAAACCCTTACCTTCTACATGGGCAAGAACACGCCCGAGCGCAGGGACTACATCGTGGAGAACCTGCTGGACGAAGTATAGGACCCCATGGCCTACGCCGATACCCTCTTCGAAGACTACTACCTGAAGTACGCTTCCTATTTCATCAAGGACCGGGCGATTCCGGAGATCGACGACGGACTCAAGCCCGTGCAGCGCCGCATTCTGCATACCCTCTTCGAGATGGACGACGGGAAGTTCCACAAGGTCGCCAACGTGGTGGGCCAGACCATGCGGTACCATCCCCACGGGGACCAGTCCATCTTCGGCTCGCTGGTCAATCTCGCAAACAAGGACATGTTCATCGAGAAGCAGGGCAATTTCGGCTCGACCCTCACCGGCGACCCCGCCTCGGCGGCCCGGTACATCGAATGCCGCCTGACGCCGCTGGCCAAGGAGGTGCTGCACGATCCGGAGATCACCGAGTACGTGGATTCCTATGACGGCCGCAACAGGGAGCCCGTCGCCTTCCCGGCAAAGATCCCCGTCCTCCTGGCCATGGGCGCCGAGGGCATCGCCTCGAGCATGGCGACCCGGATCCTGCCGCACAACCTCATCGAACTCATGGAGGCCCAGATCGCCTGCCTCCGGAACGAACCCTTCGAGATCCAGCCCGATTTTCCGACGGGGGGCCTGGTGGACGTCTCGGAATACAATGACGGCAACGGCAAGGTGATGATCCGCGCCCAGCTGGACGTGAAGGATCCCAAGCGCATCGTCATTCGGCAACTGCCCTTCGGTTCGACCACCGAGAGCCTGATCGCGTCCATCGAGGCGGCGGCGAAGAAGAACAAGCTGAAGATCGCCGGCATCTCCGATTTCACGGCGGACGAGGTGGAAATCGAGATCCGCCTGGCCCGCGGCGTCCATTCCGAGGAAACCGTGGACGCCCTCTACGCCTTCACCGACTGCGAGTCCTCCATCTCCACCAACGTGCTGGTCATCCGGGCGGGCCACCCCTGCTTACTGCCCGTTTCCGACGTGCTCAGGCACAACACGCAGCGGCTCCTGGAGGTCCTCGAAGCGGAACTGAAGATCGAACGGAAACAGCTGCACGCGAAGCTGCGCGCGAAAACGCTGGAGCAGCTCTTCATCAAGGAACGGATCTACAAGCGCATCGAGGAAGTCCGGGAACAGGATAAGATCCACGAGGCGATCCGGGCGGGGTTCGAACCCTTCGAATCAAAGGTGAAAGAACTGACGTCCGAGGATATCGATACGCTGCTCAAGGTGCCGATCCGGCGGATCTCCCTGTACGACATCAACCGCGCCAACGAGGAGATGAAGGCCATCCGCAACCGGCTGCGGGAGATCAGGGATCACCTGGGCCATCTTTCGGCCTACGCGATCACGCTGCTGGAAGGGCTCATCGGGCGGTACCGCGAGACCTTTCCCCGCAGGACGACCATCACCGCTTTCAAGCGGGTCGATGCCCGGGAGGCGGCGCAGCGGAACCTGGCGCTCAAGTACGACCGGAGCACCGGGTACCTGGGGTACGGACTGGGCAGCGGGGACACCCTCTTCGACGTGTCGCCCTATGACCGGGTCCTCGTGATCCGCAAGACCGGCGCCTACGCGCTCCACGACGAGATCGAACGGCTCTTCGTGGACAAGGGCATGCTGTACTGCGGGTTCGTCGATCCCGACCTGGTCTTCACCATGATCTATCGGGACCGGAAGGGCCATCCCTACGTCAAACGCTGCAAGCTGGACAAGTTCATTCTGAACCGGGGATACGAGCTCGTGCCCGAGGGCTGCCGTATCCTTCAACTGACCACGGATACCGACGTCATGGCGAATCTCACCTACAAACCCACGCCGCGGATGCGGGTCTTCGAGGAAGCCTTCGACCTTTCGCTCTTTCCCGTGCGGGGGAACCGGGCCAAGGGCATCCGCCTGGCTCCTAAGGCGCTCAAGGGCGTGAGGCTGACCAGGAAGCCGGAGCAGGCGGAACCCACGGCTCCCCCGGCCGATCCCGGACAAGACGAGGAATGACATGACTCTTGAAATGCGCATCGGTCTGGGACAGTTCAACGTACTCACCGACGAGAAACTGGCCTACATCAAGCAGCTCGGCGCCGACGACTTCCTCATGAACACGCCGAAACTGCCGGGTGAGAAACGCTGGGAACTGGAAGACCTGGTCGACCTGAAGAAGCGGGCCGACAACGCTGAACTGCGCCTGATGGCCCTGGAGAACGTCCCCATCCCCTTCTACGACAAGGCCATGCTGGGGCTGCCGGGCCGCGACGAGCAGATCGAGCACATGAAGTACACGATCCGCAACATGGGGAAGGCCGGCATTCCCATCCTGGGGTACCACTGGATCCCCAGTTCCGTATGGCGTACGCCCGATCCCGCCGTGCTCCGCGGCGGGGCCACGGCCACCCGGTTCGATTTCGAGGCCCACCGGGACGCGGAACCCACCTTCGGCCGGATCTTCACGGCAGACGAGATGTGGGAGAATTACGAATACTACATGTCGAGGATCCTGCCGGTCGCCGAGGAAAGCAACGTCAAGCTCGCCCTGCATCCCGACGACCCGCCCATCCCCATGCTGGGCGGCGTGGCGCGGATCTTCAGCAGTTTCGAGGGCTTCAAGCGGGCCATGGACACCTTCGACAGTCCTTACCACGGCCTGGATTTCTGCATGGGGTGCTGGTCGGAGATGGGGGGTCACGACTACGTGATCAAGGCCGTGCGGCACTTCGGCGGCGCAGGCAGGATAATCTACGTCCACTTCCGCGACGTGCAGGGGAACGTGCCCTGTTTCAACGAATGCTTCATCAACGAGGGGAACGCGGATCCCTACGAGGTCATGCGGACCCTGAAGGAGGTCGGGTTCACCGGGTTCATGATCACCGACCACGTGCCCCGTTTCGTGGACGACACCGACTGGCATCACCGGGGGCGCGCCTACGCCATCGGCTACATGACGGCCATGCTGGAGGTGGTCAATAAGCGGCAGCCCGCCCCGGCCTAGTCCACACCGCCCTGCCAGGCTGCCCGCCTTCCGTGCCGCTGGATGACCCTAGAGCGAGAACCAGTAGTTGAACTTCAGCAGGAAGATGTTCGAGGGATAGGTGTCGAACAGGTTGTTCAGGTCCTGCCCCGCGTCGAACTCGCCCGTGCCGCCCGAGCGGCTGCGCTGCTGCTGCCACACGAGGAACAGCGTCGAGCCCGGCGTATACTCCCACCGCAATACCAGGTTCGATCGGAACTGAAGGAAGTTGAAGTCGGGATCGTCGAAGGAATAGTCGGTCCGTCCGTCCACATTCTCATCCACCTGGTAGGCTTCGTCTGAATCGTCGTAGGCCAGTTGTCCGTCCGAAAACAGTTCGAAGCGGTCCGCGTACCGGTCCGCCCGCGGGTCCGTTATCCGCTTGAACCGGTCGTAATGGCCGGCCGATACGAAGGGCTGGCCATAGTACTGGATGGACATGTTGTTGGTGATGCTGTAGTTCAGCCGGATACCGATCCCCAGCGTCTTCTGGTCGACGCGGCCCAGCAGGTAGCGGTCAGCCGGGTCCGCCTGGGAGGCCGGGCCCGCCTGGAACGCCGGGCCCGCCTGGCCGGCATCGTCGAACATTTCATTGGACACGTACTGCAATTCGTTCCGGGCGGTGTCGAAAAACGGGTTGATGCGGATATTCATGGCGTTACTCGGACGGTACCGCATGGACAGGTATACCCAGCTTGAGTGTCCCGCGTCATCGCGGCGCCGGTTGAGGCCGCCGCCGACGCCGAAACTGAGCGGCTTGCGTCCATCGGTGTCGACGTCGAAGTTGAACTCCACGTTGCCCGGTGATTTGAGGGCCGGCCCGCCGCGCAGCGCTGTGGTGGAAAGGCCCTCGATCTCCGAGTTCACGTTGAACCACACCCACCAGTAGTTGTTGAACTGGCCGCCCCCGTTGACGTTGCCGCCCAGGAACTTCCGATCCCCGCCGAAGGTTAAGCCCTGCCACTGGTTCAGGAACACGTTGTACTCGCGGAAGATCCATCCCGGTTTCTCCGACCGGTAACCAAACCAGCTGTTCTGCATGAATACGTCGGCCTGGCGCAGGAATCCCACGTCGTTCAGTTCGAGGCCCGGCGACCGCCAGGTGCCGCCGATGCCTATGTTCCACGGGCTGTTGCCCGACCGGCCCACGCCGAAGCTGCCGCCATGGCCGCTCATCGCGGTCAGCGTGGAGTCGAGGGTTACGTAGGAAGCGTCCGGGCGCTGGTAGTACCGCGCGGAATTGCGCTGCACGCGGGTAATCGCTTCCGGTTCGCCCCGGATGTGGCTGAACGACAGGCTCGCGTTGAGCCAGTAAGTGCGGTCGCTCCACTGGTGGCGGAAATCGATCCCGCCCGTGTAGGCCGCCCTGTTGAGGAAATCGAAGTGATCATCGTTGTTGTTCCGGTTGGTCGCCGTGAGCATCGTACCCAGCGACGTGCCCCCGTCGTTGAAGTCCTGCTGCAGGCGCGCGATCAGGTAATTGGTCAGCGGTTCCACCGACTCCTCGCTACGCGCGCCCTTGGTGTCAATCCGGGCGGCGGTTTCCGCGGTCACCGCGTCCACGATGCCGATGGACAGGCCGCCCGGTGTCTTGCCGGTGATCTTCGCGGCGGCGAGTATGGGTGTATTCCGGGGCTTGTCCATGGTCTGGCCGTCGGAGAGGTCCGGGCTCCGCTGGGGAGCCCGTCCGATACGCCGCGAGTAGAACAGCCGGTCGTTCCAGAAGGGACCGCCGCCGCCTACCTGAAATTCGGTGATGTTCTTCCCTTCGACGAAGAGGGGCCGCCGCTCTTCGAAGAACAGCTCGAAAGCCGACAGGTTGACCCGCGAAGGGTCCGCCTCGACCTGGCCGAAGTCGGGGTTCACGGCCAGGTCCATGGTGATGTTTCCCGCGAGCCCGATCTTGCCGTCCAGTCCGATGCGCCCGTCGGCGCGCTGGCCGTCGCGGAAGGGGTTCTGCGCTTCGGCCTGGAACCGGTTCAGGTCGCCCACGACGTAGGGCAGGATCTCGATCCTGTTGGAAGACTCGATCCCTTCGAGCCCGCGCAGTTCACCGAACAGGCTGACCCACCCCGGCGAATTCCGTTGGATGTGCTGCCAGCCGGAACGCTCCTCGCGGCGGTACAGCCTTCTCTGTACCTGCAGGCCCCATACCTGTCCCTCCTCGCCGGAGAACCGCAACTGGCTCAAGGGTATGCGCATCTCGGCGAGCCATCCCTCTTCGTCGATGGTGGACGCGCCGTACCATACGGGGTCCCAACTGGAGTCCCAGTCGTTGCCGTCGTTCGATATGGCCTCGTCGCCCCGCCCGCCGGAGGAGGACAGCGTAAAAGAAAAAGCCGTGCGCTTGTCGTGGTAGCTGTCGAAATGGATCTCCACCCAGTCGTTGTCAAAGTCGTCCCGCCGGGTTACGCGGTGGGTAATCTGGTCCGGTTCGGTATCGAAGGCCCGGATCAGTACGTAGAGGTTGTGATCGTCGAAAAGGATCTTGAAGGCCGTCTGTTGCGTAGGCTCCCCGCCGTCGTCCGGATCCAGCTGGGTAAAGTCGCCGGACCACTCCACGTCGTCCCACGCCGGATCATCGCCCCTGCCGTCGATGTCGGGGGCCACCGACGTGATGTGCCGGGTATTGTACACCCGCTTTTCCGGCGCCGGCTGGCGTGCTTCGGATTCCACGGGTCCCAGTATGATCAGGGCGGACAGGACGATCGTCCACCGATGCAGTCTGTTCAGAAACAAGGTATGTCCTCCAGCCTTTAGTGGGTCCTCGCCGACCATCGATTCATGTGCTGCATCTAAGACAGGGAAACGACCTGAATGGTTGCGTTTTTTCGAGCCCCCGGTCTCACGCGGCAATATGGAACGGCGAGACGTACTGCTTACATTTCTTCGGACCATCCCATTCACAAAACCTGTCCGATTTTCCCCTGGGCGGATGCACTTCGCTTTTCTCCCCGGTTCGTGTTGAGCGCCCGTGCCCGTGCGCTCGTCCGTGCTACCCGGCCGACGGCGTGCGCACACGCGTGCATCCCCCGCGCGTGTATCCTTACATAATATGCTTTTGCCTATCGGTTAATACGGCTGCATATTAACCTGCAAGCGGCACCATTGCCGCCCGTCGCGCCGTGCGGTCTTTCTCCGCTGCGCGCGGCCGCACCCTGCAGCGCGCGGAGATTCCACATGCCCGCCGGTCGACCGAACGTACTCTTCATCATGACCGACCAGATGCGGGCGGACTGCATGTCCGGCGTCGGCCACCCCGTGGTCCGGACGCCCCACCTCGACCATCTCGCTTCCGAAGGCGTCCTCTTCCGGCGGGCCTATGTGCAGTCGGCGGTCTGCGGTCCCAGCCGCATGTGCTTCTACACGGGCCGGTATCCCCACGCCAACCGGTCTCCCTGGAACGAAGTGCCCCTGCCCGCGGACGAGAAGACCATGGGCCATTTCTTCGGCGAAGCGGGTTACCGGGCGGCACTCTGCGGCAAGACGCACTACACCCCCGATCCCTTCGGCGACCCCGGGGCGCAGCCCGAGCAGGGGTTCCGCCGCGCGGCCCTGGCCGGCCTGGAAACCTGGGAGCTGAACGAATCCAGGGGGGAGGGCTGGCTGGCCCATCTCAGGAGCAAGGGGTACGCCGAAGATGTCATCGCCGATCCTTTCGCGGTGGAAATGCCCACGGGCGCCGACCGGAAAGGACCTCCCGACCGGGATCATTCCGCCTACCCCACGCGATTCAGGCGGGAGGACAGCGATACCGCCTTCATGACGGACCGGGCCATGGCCTTCATGGACGACGCCGGGGATTCGCCCTGGTTTCTGCACCTCTCCTACTTCAAGCCCCATCTGCCCATCGTGGCGCCCTATCCTTACAACGCGCTGTACGACCCGACTGATTCCCCCGCGCCGAACCGGTCTCCGGAGGAACTGGAGCGTCCCCATCCATTCCACGTCCCCTTCCGGATCGAACGGGGCGGCGTGGCCTACGACGACGAGGAGGTATGGCGGCAGCGAAGGGCGACCTACTACGGGTTGATCACGGAGATCGACGACCACCTGGGCAGGCTGTTCGGTTTCATGAAGGACCGGGGTCTCTGGGAAGACACGCTCATCGTCTTCACGTCCGACCACGGTGAATACGTGGGCGACCACTGGATGTTCGAGAAGGAACTCTTCTACGACGAGGCATACAACGTACCCTTCATCGTACGCGACCCCCGGTCCTGCGCGGACGCCACGCGCGGGCAGACGATGGACGCGTTCGTCGAGTCCCTGGACGTCCTTCCGACCTGCCTGGAGGTGTGTGGTTTAGGCGGACCGGGCATGCCGCCTGCCCTGCAGGGTCGGTCCCTCGTTGCCCTCCTGCGGGGCGAACGCCCGGCCGACTGGCGCGGAGCGGTCTTCGCGGACTGGGACTTCCGTTTCTACTGGACGCCGAAGAAACTCGGCATCCCGCCGGAGAAATGCCGGGGATGGATGGTGAGGGACGACCGGTTCAAGTACTGGTATTTCAATGGCATGCCGGACGTGCTCTTCGACCTGAAAAAGGATCCCGGCGAACTTCGTAACGTGGCCGAAGAACCGCGCTATGCCGACGCGGTCCGGGACCTGCGCATGAGACTGCTGGACTGGCGCATGTCCAATGAGGACGTGAGCCGGGTCGCGTGGACCTATGCGCGCCGCCCCGGATTCGGGCGCGATCCCTTCACGGCATAAGCGGTCCGCCAGGTACACCTGTTCCACCTGGTTCGTCCGATCCGCATAGTGTACCGGAGCCGATATGAGCCGGTTGTTCTTTCTCGCCAGGAGATTCGTCGCGGGGGAATCCCTCGAGGCCGCGGTCAACGTCGTCCGGTCGTTGAACGACGACGGGCTCGACGTGACCCTGAACATGCTCGGGGAAGCGACCCTCGAGCGGGAAGAGGCGGACGAGGCCGTCCGCCAGTACCTCGTCATGCTGGACCTGATCCAGGAAGGCGCACTCCAGGCCAATATCTCCGTCAAGCTCACCCATCTGGGGCTGGATATAGACGAGGCGTACTGCGTAGACAACCTGGGCCGGATCCTGGAAGCCGCGAAGGAACGGGACATCTTCGTACGGCTGGACATGGAAGGCTCGCCCTACACGCAGCAGACCCTGGATATCTTCTACAACCTGTACGACCGTCACAGGAACTCCGGCGTGGTGATCCAGGCCATGCTGCTGCGCAGCCCCCACGACATCTTCGTGCTGAATAAGATTGGGGCCCGCGTGCGGTTGTGCAAGGGGTCCTACCGGGAACCCACCGACCTGGCCCTGCAGCGGATGCCCAACATCCGCGGCGCCTTTCTTTCCATGGCGGAACAGCTCCTGCGGGACGGCCACTATCCCGCTTTCGCGACGCACGACGATTACCTGATCGAAGGCGTGATACGGTATGCCGAGCAACTGGAGGTCCCGCGGGACGGATTCGAGTTCCAGATGCTCTACGGTCTGCGTCCGGGGTTCCAGAAGCAAATGCGCGCAAGGGGCTTCGGCATGCGGATCTACGTGCCCTTCGGAACGGAGTGGATGCCCTACTTCTACCGGAGGCTCAGGGAACGCAAGGAGAACGTGTGGTTCGTCCTGCGGAACCTGGTTCGGAGCTGAGACTTGAACCGTGCCGCGGCATGCCGCCACCCAGCCCGATCACACGTCACTCCCTGTACCTCGACCGGCAAATCGGGTGTATGCTCCGGTTCCTTCCTTTGCGGTAACATACACGCTCCATCCGGGGTCTAAAGTGGTGGGCGCGATGACCTCGCGTACTTAGTTCCGGGTTTCATCGCAACAAACCATCAGCTTACCGGATGGGAGGTGCTTTATGAATTCGCTCGCTTTTAGATTCCTTGCCGTTGCTGCCGTAATCATCCTGCTTCCCGGCGAACTGACAGGACTTAACCGGGATGCATTCGCGGAGGTCAGGCATTATACGAAAACGGTCGCATTCGAACCGGGCGGCCACCTGGACATAGAAACCGGCAGGGGCAGCCTCGAACTGTTGTCATGGGACCGTAACGAGGTGGAAATCGTCGCTCGTATCGAGTCACCGTTCGAAATCAACCCCGACTACGCGCGTGAGATCGTAACGGCGCTGAAAATCGAAGTGGAGGGATCCGGACGATCGTTGCGGATCCGGTCCGACTATGACGATATTCCCAGCTACAAACGATGGTTCATTAGTATCCGACATGTCCCCTACGTCCACTACGAGATTCGAATGCCGCGCCGAATCCACCTGGATTTGGAAGTCCGCCATACGGATACGAGGATCCGGAACGTGGAAGGCGCGATTCGCATCAATGCGCACTACAGCGAGGTTACGGGAACAGACTGGACGGGACTGACGCGCCTGGACATGGATCACGGCACGCTTCGGCTGACGGAGTTGGATGGCGCTGTCGAACTGGACGCGAGACACGCGGACGTGCACATGGAAGCAACGCATCTCAGCGGCGATACGCGGATACGCGCGCACAGGGGCCAGACAGTACTGTACCTTCCCCGCAACCAGGCACTCGACCTCTACTCCGATGTCAGTCACCAAAGCGACCTGGATTCCGATTTCGAGATATCGACCCCGGTGTCACGGCGTGACGAAGGCATCATCGCCGGCACGATCAACGGGGGCGGTTCGTTACTCGATCTCCGTGGCGACCATACCAGATTCCGGTTGAGAAGCAGCGATCCGTAGTCCGGTTCACAGCCCCCTCCTCCATGGCCCCTCTGCACGCCGCTCCCGGTACTTCGACCGGGCGCGGCTTGCCCGCGGTACCGCTCCCTTTCCCGGTCCCGCGATACGATGCGTGTCTGCTGTCCTGCGGCATGCCACCGCCCGTACATCACGGTGCCGCGAGACGATGCGTCTCCGTCGTCCCGCGGCGCACCGTGCCCATGTGCGCTCATTCCGCGGTATAATCATTGACAACGCCGCGGCCGTGATACCATAATTTGTAAACCATTCACGGCAGTAACATATCGAGGGGCCATGCTCATCCTCGGAATCGATACCTCCTGTGATGAAACCGCGGCCGCCGTCGTTCGCGATGAAACGACCGTCCTGTCCAATGTAATCTCCTCGCAGGGCATACACGTCGAATACGGGGGCGTCGTGCCGGAACTGGCCTCCCGGGCCCACCTGGCCCTTCTGCTGCCCGCGATCGAATCTGCCCTGCAGCAGGCTTCCTGCGAGCCCGACGGCCTGGACGCCATCGCCGTGACCTACGGACCCGGACTGGCAGGCTGCCTGCTGATCGGACTTTCCACGGTCAAATCCATCGCGATGGCCATGGGCAAACCCCTGGTCGGCGTGAACCACATCGAGGGCCACGTGTTCGCGGGGCGCCTGGCAGACGGGGAACTCGCCCCGCCCTTCATCGCGCTCGTCGTATCCGGCGGACACACGCAGCTGGTGCTCGTCGAGGACTGGGGCCGGTATCGCATCCTGGGCAATACGCGCGATGACGCGGCCGGCGAGGCCTTCGACAAGGTCGCCAGGCTGATGAGGATCGGGTATCCCGGCGGTCCCGTCATCGATCGGTTGTCGCGGGACGGAGATCCCGGGTTCCTGGACTTTCCCCGGACCTACCTCGATCCCGATGGTTTCGAGTTCAGTTTCAGCGGACTCAAGAACGCCATACGCATGTATCTGTCCGGACAGACCGAAGCGGCGATCGACCGCGACCGCGCCCACATCGCCGCATCCTTCCAGGAAGCCGTCGTAGACGTGCTGGTCGACAAGTCCGTGGCCGCCGCCGCGGCCGCCGGCGTGGACGCCATTCTGATTACGGGCGGCGTGGCATGCAACAGCCGGCTGCGTGAGCGGATGACCGAAAGGGGTGCCGAATCGGGGCTCAGGGTGGTCTATCCCCCGCCCATTCTGTGCACGGACAACGGTGCCATGATCGCGGCGGCCGGCGCTTACCGGTTTCGCAACGGGCAGCGGGACGGACTTTCGCTTTCCGTCCAGCCCCGCGCGCGCCTTGCGGATCTGAACGGCGCCGGGATGAACGGCGGGACAGCGCGGCCATGAACCGTATCGCGACATTCTTCAGGTTCGACGAACACAAAACGGACTGGCGGACCGAAGCCACCGGCGGCCTGACCACCTTCATGACGATGGCCTACATCGTGGCGGTAAACCCCGCCATGTTGTCGGAGGCGATCGGCCAGGACTTGTTCGGAGAACTCCTGTTCGCCACGTGCGCGTCCGCCGCCATCGGCACGCTTCTGATGGCGCTGCTGGCGAACTACCCCTTCGCCCTCGCGCCCGGCATGGGGCTCAACGCCTTTTTCACCTATACCATCGTGCTGGGCATGGGGGTGGACTGGCGTATCGCGCTCGCCGTGGTGCTGGCGTCGGGCCTTCTGTTCCTGTTGTTGACCGTACTGCGCGTAAGGGAAGCCATCATCACGGCGGTACCCGAACCGCTCAAACGGGCGACGGCGGCCGGTATCGGGCTGTTCATCGCGTTCATCGGTCTCAGGAATGCCGGCATCATCGTGGACGATCCGGTCACCCTGGTCGACCTGGGGAACGTGCGTTCCTGGCCGTTCGCGCTGACGCTCGTCGGTCTGGCGGGCATCGGCGTCATGCTCGCCCGGGGCATTCGCGGCGCGATCCTGCTGGGTGTCGCCGGGGTCGCTTTCCTGGCCATGGTCATGGGCGTGGTTCCCTGGCCCGAGGGCGTGGTCAGCCTGCCCGCCTGGCCCGCGACCCTCTTCGGGGAGGCGATCGTCCATCTGCCGTACACCCTGGACACGATGATTCTCCATCTCGTCTTCGCCTTCCTGTTCGTGGATCTGTTCGATACCATGGGCACGCTGGTCGGTCTTTCGGAACGATCGGGTTTCCTGGACCGGCAGGGTCGGCTGCCCCGGGCCAACCGCGCGCTGCTGGCCGACTCCGTCGGGACGGTTTTCGGCAGTGTGCTGGGCTCATCGACCGTGACCACCTACATCGAGAGCGCCACCGGCATATCTTCCGGGGCGCGGACGGGATTCGCCAGCCTGGTCGTCGCCTTCCTGTTCCTCGGCACGTTGTTCGTGGCCCCGCTGGTCGAATCCATACCGGTTTTCGCCACCGCGCCGGCCCTGATCGTTACGGGCGTGCTGATGATGGCCGCGGCGGCACGGGTGGACTGGAGCGACGCGACGGAAGCGGTCCCCGTTTTCCTGACGTTGATTTCGATCCCGCTGACGTTCAGCATCGCCGACGGACTGGCCGTGGGTTTCGTCGCCTATCCGGTTATCAAGAGACTGAGCGGCAGAGGCGCGGACGTGCATCCGCTCGTCGACGTCCTGGCGCTCGTCTTCATCGCACGTTACGTTTTCATGGAGTGATCTGAGTTTACGGGCCTGTACCAGTGGCCTCCAATCACCACCAGCTACCGTGGGGAGGTAATCATCATGCGCATTACGAGCGTGGTTCTGCTCTTGCTGTTCAGTGTATGGCCGGCAACGGCCCAGGAAACCGGCAGCCTGGCCGGCAGAGTCGCTTCTGATGACGGCATGGCGCTGTTCGGCGCCAATGTCGCTGTCGCAGGCGACGCGATCGAAGGAGTGCGGGGTACGACGAGCGACGGCGAGGGGGCGTTCCGCATCGACGGCCTGCCGCCCGGCGTCTATGAAGTGACCGCTTCCTTCCTCGGTTACGCATCGGCTACCACGGCCGGCGTGATGATCCGCGCCGGACAAACCACCACGCTGGACCTCGGCCTGGCGGCGACGACGCTGATCGGCGAGCAGGTCGTGGTTTCCGCGTCGCGCAAGCAGGAGAAGCTGCTCGACGCGCCGGCTTCCATTTCCGTGGTGGATCTGGACGAGATCATGGACCGGCCCGCCCTGTCGGTAACCGACTATATCACAGACTTGAGTGGCGTGGATCAGGCCAAGGTCGGCGTTTCCCAGAGCTCCACCGTGATCCGGGGATTCAACCGCACCTTCACCGGGTCCCTCCTGCAGATGGTGGACAACCGGATCGCGCGTATCGCCTCGCTCCGGCTCAACATGGGCAATGCCATTCCCCTGACGAGCGAGGACATACAGCGCATCGAGGTCGTCCGCGGTCCGGGGTCCGCCCTCTACGGCCCCAACAGCGCCAACGGGGTGATGCACATCGTGACCCGCTCGCCCATCGGATCGGAAGGCAACGCGTTTTCCCTGTATGGTGGCGAACGCAGCCTGCGCAAGGCGACCTTCCGGCACGCCAGCAGCGTCGACGGCAAAATGGGGTTCAAGGTCTCCGGCGAATATTCGAAGGCCCGGGAGTGGGTCTACGAAGACGCCCTGGAAGTCATTCCCCGGGACAACGACAACGAACGCCTGCTCGGGGAAATCCGGATCGACCTGCGTCCGACCGACGACCTGTCCATCATCGGGTCGGCGGGGTATTCAAGGATCAAGGCCGTCCAGATGACCGGACAGGGCGCGGCCCAGGCCGTCGATTGGTCCACCCGGTTCTTCCAGGCCCGCTCGCAGTACAAGGGATGGTTCGCGCAGATCTTTCTCAACATGAACGACGCGGGCGATACCAAGCTCCTCCGGACCACCCAGCCGATCGTGGACACCTCCAGGTTGACCGTGATGCAGCTTCAGCACAACCTCGCGCTGGGCGCCCGGCAGCAGTTCACCTACGGCGCCGACGTGCTGCTGACCCGGCCCAACACCGGGAACACGACCCACGGTCAGTTCGAAGACCGAGACAACCTGGACGAATACGGGTTGTACCTGCAAAGCGAAACGACCCTGAACGACCAGGTCAGCCTGATGCTGGCCGGCCGGGTGGACGAACACAGCAAGAACGAAGACCCGGTGTTCTCGCCCCGGGCGGCCCTGGTTTTCAAGCCTTCGCCCGAGAGCACGCTCAGGCTGACGTACAACCGGGCCTTCGGCACGCCCAGTTCCGTGCATTACTTTCTCGATCTGATCGCGATTTCCGATCCCTTCGGCCTGGGCGGTAACTTTGGCGCCCTCGGCCTGGGTCCGGACCGCACCATCGATATGCGCACGCAGGGCGTCAACTCGCAGTTCACGTTCCGGCGCGGTGACAACGGACTGCCCATGTACCGGTCGCCCTTCGCCCCCGTGGCGGGACTGCCCGCGGATCATTACCTGCCTATGAACAATCTCGAGAGTACCAATCTCCTCTGGGGCGTAGCCCGCGGGGCCGTACTGGCGCAGCTTACGCCGCAGCTCCAGGGGCTGGCGGTCCCCATCATCACGCAATACCTGATTTCACTTGGCCTTCCGGCGCCGAACGCCGCGCAGCTCGCGGCCCAGCAGGCGGCGCAGCTGGCCGCCGCTTTTCCGAGCGTCATCCCGTCCGCCCTGCCGGGACTCACGAACGCACTGGGCGTACTGGACACGGGGACGGGTGCCTTCAATCCCGTCGATCCGGCATCGGTCAGGGACATCGACCCGATGAGACCGTCCATCACCGAGACGTTTGAAGTGGGTTATAAAGGCGTCGTCGGCAACAAGCTCGTGCTGACCGCGGATTTCTACCGGAACAAGATTCACGATTTCATCAGTTCCATACACATCGTTACGCCCAACGTGTTCCTGGATCCGGGTCCGCTGGCCTCGGCCCTGGGCGCCGGTATCGCGCAGCAGCTGGCCCTGCCGGAAAACGCGCAGCTGGCCAGTGCGCTCGAGGTGATCGATGATCCGGCCACGGGCGTGGGCGGCGACGGGAACAGGTCGCCGGTGGACGAGCTGACCCGGATCTTCGTAAGCACGGCGGCCGCGATTCCCTACGGCACGGTGACCCCGGAGGAAGCCTCCGACCCCAACGCCGTGATGCTGACCTACCGCAACTTCGGCGAAGTTTCGTACTACGGCACGGACCTCGGGTTCTCCTATTATCCCAACGATACCTGGAACCTGTCGGGCAGCTATTCCTTCATCAACGAGAACTTGTTCGAGAAAGTGGACGGCATCGACGACATTCCATTGAACGCGCCAAAGCACAAGCTGTCCCTGGCGATCGGCCTGAAGCCGTCCGGCCTGCCGCTCAATCTCGGCGCCCGCATGCGTTACCGCGGCGCATTCGAAATGGCCGACGGCGTCTACGTGGGCGACGTTGACGCCCATACCGTCGTGGACGTGAGCGCTTCCTATGATTTCTCAAAGGTCACGTTCAGCGTGGAGGCCAGCAATCTGCTCGACAGGCAGTACCAGGCCTTCGTCGGAGCGCCGATGATCGGGCGCCTGGTCATGGCGGGTCTCGCGGTGCGTTTCTGACCGCATTCGGCCGATAATTCGCTTGACAAATCCGCGTATTTTCTTATTCTATAAGTAATTACGCACACAAGTATAGACAGGCCGCGCCGACGCGAAACGGAAGTTGAAACCGCATCGGCGCGGGGTCTGTAATACCCACGGCCCTTACCGGCAGGAAGGAACCGTTCCGATGCGACTGGCAGGCGTTATCCTGGCCGTCATCATGACGGCGGTCCCGGCGGCGGCGCAGGAAACGGGCATCCTGACGGGCAGGATCGCTTCGGAGAGCGGGGTGTCGCTCTTCGGCGCCAACGTCGTGGTCAAGAGCCCTGCGATCGAGGGGCTACGGGGATCGACGAGCGACAGCCAGGGCATGTACCGCGTAGACGGACTTCCCGCCGGGGAGTACGAGGTCACCGTTACTTTCCTGGGTTACGTGTCGGAAACCGCGACCGGGGTCATGGTTCAACGCGACGCGCGCACGGAACGGGAATTCATCCTGGCCGCGACGGCGCTCGTGGGCCAGGAGGTCGTGGTTTCCGCTTCCCGCAAGCAGGAGAAAGCGCTGGACGCCCCGGCGTCTGTCGAAGTGGTCGAGATGAAGGACATCCGGGACTCCCAGGCGCTGTCCGTCGACGAACACATCAAGAACCTGAGCGGCGTGGACCACGCGAAGACGGGCATCATGCAGGCCAGTACGGTGATCCGCGGTTTCAACAAAGTGCTGTCGGGCCTTCTCCTCACGATGGTGGACAACCGGATCGCGCGGATCCCTTCGCTGCGGATCAATTCCTTCCACATCATTCCCATCACCAGCGAGGACATCGAACGGATAGAGATCGTCCGCGGTCCCGGTTCGGCGCTCTACGGCCCCAACAGCTCCAACGGCGTGATGCACATCATATCCCGGTCCCCCTTCGGATCGGAAGGCAACTTCGTGTCCCTCTCCGGAGGGGAACGCGGCCTGCGGAAGGCGTCCTTCCGCCACGCCAGCAGCGTAAACGACATGATCGGGCTCAAGATTTCGGGGAAATACCTGAAAGCCCGGGACTGGGAGCACTTCGATCCCGCCGAGGTCGTGCCGCGCAATCTCGACATAGACGGCCAGTACGGGGAAATCAGGCTCGACGTCCGTCCTTCGGAAGAGCTGACGTTCATCGGTTCGGCAGGTTATTCCAAGAGCTCCAGCATCCAGATGACGGGGCAGGGCTCGGCCCAGGGCAGGGACTGGGTGTACAGCTATCTCCAGGGCCGCATGCAGTACAGGGGATGGTTCGGCCAGTTCTTCTACAACAAAAGCGACGCGGGGGAGACCCAGTTGCTGCGCACCGGCGACGGCGTGGTGGACAAGTCGTCATTGACCGTGATGCAGCTGCAGAACGCCTCGGATATCGGCCTCCGCCAGCAGTTCATCTACGGCGTGGACCTGCTGCTTACCCGTCCGCGGACCGAAGGGACCATCCACGGCGCCTACGAGGACGATGACGACACCGACGAATTCGGGGTTTACCTCCAGAGCGAGACCCGGTTCACCGACCAGGTCAGCCTGATGCTCGCCGGCCGCCTCGACCGGCACAGCAGGCTGGATAACCCGGTATTCTCGCCGCGCGCGGCCGTAGTGATGAAGCCCAGTCCGGAGAACACGTTCAGGGTCACCTACAACCGGGCGTTCAACACGCCCACGGTGACCACGATGTCGCTGGACATCAGGGCGGTTGTCGACGCGTTCGAATTCGGCGACTTTTTCGGCGGGCTGGGCCTGGGTCCGGACAACTCCATCGACATCCGGTCGTACGGCGCGCGCAATCCCTTTACTTTCCGCCGTGACGAGAGCGGCCGGCCCATGTACCGGACGCCCTTCGCCATCACGGCCGGGCTTTCCAGGGATACCTACCTGCGCCTCGACGATCCGGAAGCCAACAACCTGCTGTGGAGTGCGGCCAGGGAACTCGTGGTGGCGGAGTTGATCCAGCAACTGGGTAACGACAGCGGCGGCCTGGTCACCCCCGAACTGGCTGCCCAGTTCACCGGCGTGATACCCGAGCAACTCCATGGCCTGACGAACAGCCTGCAACTGCTCAACCCCGAAACGCAGGGATTCGATCCGTACGACGTCTCGGCGGTCCAGGACATCGACAAGATCCGGCCGACGATCTCGCAGACCCTCGAGTTCGGGTACAAGGGCATCGTCCGGAACAAGCTGGTCCTCGCGGCCGATTTCTACCGCACGCAGATGAACGACTACACCCTGCCGCTCTGGATCTTCACGCCCTCGGTATTTCTCGACGAAGGTTCCCTGCGAAGCGCCTTGAGCCAGGGCATCGCCGACTACCTGGCGGACCCGGCGAATTCACAGCTTGCCACCCTGATCCGGTTTCTCGATACGGCCGCTTTCGGCGGCAACGGGAACGGCGACTACACGGACGAGGTCGACAGGTACGTCGACCAGATCGCGGAAGGCACCGCGATGATTCCCTTCGGTACCGTTACGCCCGAACAGGCCTCCGACCCGACGGCGGTCGCCCTGACCTACCGGAATTTCGGCGACGTCACGGTCTACGGTGCCGACCTGGGGTTATCCTGGTTCCCCAACCGGTCGTGGCACATTACGGGTAGTTACTCGTATATACACCGGAACCTGTTCGAGAACGTGGAGAATCTCGGCGACGTCCCCTTGAATTCCCCGAAGCACAAGTTCAGCGGCGGCGTTACGTACCGCCCCTCCGGGATGCCGCTGACCCTGGGCGGCAAGATCAGCTACCGGGGCTCCTTTCCGATGCTGGACGGCGTCTATGCGGGTCCCGTCGACGCTTACGCCGTGGTGGACGCCAACGCCGCCTACCAGTTTTCCGCGATCACCTTCAGCGTGGAAGCCAGCAACCTGCTGAACACGAAGTACCGCGCCTTCGTCGGCGCACCGGATATCGGCCGGTTGCTGTCCGCGGGCGTGGCCGTGCGGTTCTGACGGATCCTTCCTGCGCCGGCGGCCGCTTTTCGCGTTTCCGCGCGGCGCGCATAACGAAACCGCTTCCATTAAATCGAACTATATCCGGGGTTATTCGTGCAATCCAATACGGACGCGCGCGTAACGGGCTCGGAACGGACTCTGTCCGGCGTGCCGTCCGGCGTGCCGGCCCGCGGGGCCCGGTCCAATATTGGCTTGACACGGAGTGCGGCCGACCGTATGATGTGTCCATCCTCAAGGAGTCGGAAAATGTCACATCGGTTGCGGTATATACTGGCGATCCTGTGCCTGGTGGCCACGCCTGCGGCCGTGTTCGCACAGGGAGAATACTTCGGTCGGAACAAGGTCCAGTACCGCGACTTCAAGTGGGAAATCATCTCCACGCCCCAC
Source organism: Gemmatimonadota bacterium (assembly GCA_026705925.1). Taxonomy (GTDB): domain Bacteria; phylum JAAXHH01; class JAAXHH01; order JAAXHH01; family JAAXHH01; genus JAAXHH01. The sequence goes on along the minus strand of JAPOZT010000007.1, from coordinate 9,166 downwards.
TTCGAAATCTACTACTACCAGGGAGAGGAAGAGGCCGCCTACGATGCCGCCAGGATGGCGGAGCGTTCGTACAACCGCCTGAGCCGTATCCTGCAGCACCGGTTCAGCGACAAGGTGCCGATCATCCTCTACGCCTCCCATACCGACTTCCAGCAGACCAACGTCCTGCCCGGCTTTATCAGCGAGGGCACAGGCGGCGTGACGGAATTCAACAAGAACCGCATACTGCTGCCCTTCACGGGCTCCTACGCGGAACTGGAACACGTTCTCACCCACGAACTCGTTCACGCCTTCCAGGGTGACGTGATCTACGGCGCGGGGCCGGGGGTCTCCATCCTGAATCCCATGGCCTTCGTCGCCCCGCTGTGGTTCATGGAGGGCATGGCCGAATACCTGTCCCTGGGCCGCATCGACGCCTATACCCACATGTGGCTGCGCGACGCGGCGCTGCAGGGCTATCTTCCGCCGTCCATCCCCGCCATGGACTACAGTTTCGGCGTCTACCGGTTCGGCCAGGCGCTGTTCGCCTACATCGGCGACCGGTACGGGGATCGGAAGATCGGCGAGATACTCCGCAAGACGGCCCGCATGCGAAACGTGAACGAAGCCTTCCGCTCGTCCATCGGCAAGGACATCGAGAAGCTGTCCGACGAGTGGAACGAGCACGTGCGCAAGACCTACCTGCCGCAGATCGAGGACTACGAAAAGCCGCAGGCCTTCGCCCGGCAGCTGACCGACGTCCGTGAATCAAGGGCGGGTCTGCACCTCGCCCCGGCGATTTCGCCGCGGGGCGACAAGCTGGTTTTTATTTCCAACAAAAGCCTGTACAACGATATCTACCTGGCCTCCGCCATCAACGGCGAGGTCATTTCCAAGCTGGTCGAAGGCGAGCGCTCGGCCGATTTCGAGTCCCTCCGGTTCTTTTCCACGTCCATATCCTGGTCGCCCGATGAGCAGTACATTGCCTTCCCGGCCAAGGTCGGTGCGCGGGACGCCCTGTATATCATGGACGTCAGAAGGAAAAAGGTGATCCGGCGCATCAAGGTCAATCTCGACGGCGCCACGTCGCCAAGCTGGTCGCCGGACGGCACCAAGCTGGTCTTCGTCGGTCTCCAGGGAGGGCAGTCCGACCTGTACGTGGTGGATGCCACGGGCGGGAACCTGACGGCCCTCACCCGGGACCGGTACACGGACCGGGACCCCGTATGGTCGCCGGACGGCAAGACGATCGCCTTTTCCACGGACCGGGGCGACGTGACCAATTTCCGGACGCTTACCTTCGGATACCAGCAACTGGCGCTGTATGATCTGGACACGGGCGAGGTCGAGAAGATCCCGGACCAGATCGGCAAGAGCATTTCGCCGCAGTGGTCGGCGGACGGCAGCAAAATCGCGTTCATTTCCAATCGCACAGGCGTGTCGAACATTTTCATCCGGGACATGGAAAACGGCGAGACCTACCAGATTACCAACGTACTGACCGGGGTGACCAACGTAACGGCCGCAGGACCCGCCATAAGCTGGGCGCAGAAGTCGGACCGCATGATCTTCTCCGCCCTGTCCTGGGGGGGATTCGACCTGTTTTCCATCAGCGACCCGGTGTCGTTGATGAAGGAGCCCTACGACCACGAAAAGGCGGCGAGGCCCGGTGCGTCGCCCGATGCACAGCAACTGGCGCCGCCACTGAGAACCGAACCTCCGGATGAACCCCTCACCTCAGGGGACATGGAGGGATCTTCGGAAGAAACGGCCTCCGGAGACGCGGAGGGGGCATCGGAAGGAACGGCGACCGGGGACGCGGAGGGATCCTCGGAAGAATCGGCCACCGAGGTCGCGGAAGGAACTTCGCCGGTAGCGACGGAGGACGCCGCACCGTCCACCTCGCCGGACACCGCGTCCGAGACGGAACAACCGACCAGGACCCCGGATCGGGAAAAGGTGACCACGATCCAGACTGTGCTTACCACGCCGCCGGACACGACGTCCGCCGCGGAGTCGGCCGTGCCCGGGGAGATGCCTGAAGCGTCGTCGGGTTCCGGCCTCCTGGAGACACCGCAGTTCCCCTTCGGTCCCTTAGCCGGAGGTATCGGTCCGGGGGGTGAGTTGCCGGATACGACCGCCTGGACCGACGGCACGTTCAAGAAGAGGAAATACTCCCCCCGTTTCGGGCTGGACTACCTGGGGGGGAACGCCGGGTACTCCACGCACGTGGGACTCGTGGGCAGTTCCGTCCTTTCCTTCAGCGACATACTGAACAACCACAAGATTCTTGTCGGCGCCAACGTTTTCGGATCCCTGACGGACGCGAACCTGTTGCTTCAGTACACCAATCTGACGCGGCGCATCAACTGGAGCGTGGCGGCATTCCAGTACAGTTACGACCTGTTCCGCGCCTACCAGAGTCCCTGGATTTCCCAGGTGACGACCCAGATCAACCGCGGCGTCCAGTTCTACCTGAGCCGTCCTTTCAGCAAGTTCAACCGGTTCGAACTGGGGATCCAGGGCGTCAACCGTTCCCGTGAACTGGTGGACATCAGTTTCAATTACTTCGGCATCCGGCGGAACAGGCGCGGAAGCCTGGGAAGCGTCAACTTCATCCAGCCCACCGCCGCCCTGGTCACGGATCACACGCTGTACGGACCAACCGGCCCGATCGCCGGCGCCCGCGGCCGTGTCGAAGTGACGCCGACGTTCGGTGAACTGCAGTTCACGCGGGTCATCGCGGATTACCGCGTCTACTACAACGTCCTGCAGCGTTACGCCTTCGCCTTCCGCCTGTACGGACTGAGCAGCGACGGGCGGGACCAGGAACTGTATCCTTTCGGCGGTCCCTTCAACTTCCGCGGGGCGGACCACTGGTCCGTCTGGGGGAGCAAGGTCGCGCTGGTCAACGCCGAGTTCCGGTTTCCTCTGATCGAGGTCCTCGCCCTTGGCTGGCCGCTGCCGCTGGCCTTCCAGCAAATCCGCGGTTCGCTGTTCGTGGACGCGGGCGCCGCCTGGAACCAGACCACCAGTTCAACCCAGGCCAACCAGTACGCCGGATATCCCAACGTGGGTCAGTTCGTCGACGGCACCCTGGTGCGGGACAACGGCCTGGGGCCGCGCACGATGGAAGAGCTGTCGGGCGGGCCGATCGCGGTGGGGTATGGCATCGGTATGCGCTCGCGTATCGGCTTCCTGATCCTGAAGTTCGATATCGCCCGTCAATTCGACCTGGGAAGGCGGCCTGAATGGTACAACAACGAAAACCTGGACAACGTACCCCGGGGACTTGAGTCCGAGTTCCCGGGCACGCGTTCGTACCGGCTGAGGAATGCGCTGAACGACACCCAGTTCTTCTTCACGATCGGAGCCGATTTCTAAGGCGCTCCTCGAGTTACCGGCCGACCGGCCGGTTTATCCCTCGTTGGTTCACCTTTGCCTGGACGCGGAGATACGGCAGGTATACATGCTTACATCAGAAGAGATCAGGGCCTTAAGGGAGCAACACTATAACGCCACGCTGACCGAAATCCATGAACTGAACCCCGAACTCTGGATCATCCGGGTGAAACCGGACGATGAACTTCCGCCGTACAAGCCCGGTCAATACACTACACTCGGCCTGGGCGACTGGGAACCCACCAACGATCCCGAACACAACGAGGACGTCAACGAGAACCTCAAGACGAAACTCGTCCGCCGCGCCTACTCCATGTCTTTTCCCATGTATGAGGACGATCCCCGCCAATTGATGGATCCGGCGGACATGGACTACTACGAGTTCTACATCACGCTCGTGGCCCGCGACGGCGAAGAAGGCCAGGACCCTTCCCTCACGCCGAGGTTGTGGATGCTGAAGGAAGGCGACCGGCTCTGGATGGGGCCGAAGGTGACCGGCCATTACACCCTGGAACACGTCGGTCCGGACGATCAGGTCATCTTCGCCGCGACCGGCACCGGCGAGGCGCCCCACAACTGCATGATCGCCGAACTGATGCGCAATGGCCACGAGCCGGAGATCATTTCGGTGGTCTGCGTGCGGTACGCCCGGGACCTGGGTTACCAGTCCACCAACGAGCGCCTTGCGCCCCTGCATCCGAACTACCATTACATCACGCTGACCACCCGGGAAGCCCACAACCTCAACCGCAAGGTGTATATACAGGATCTGGTAAGGACCGGGGAACTGGAGGAGCACACCGGTATCGTGCTGGATCCTGAAAGAACCCACGTGTACATCTGCGGAAACCCCGACATGATCGGCGTGCCCAACTATACCAGGGAGGGCGACAAGTCGTACCCCTCGCCCACCGGCATGGTGGAGCTGCTCGAATCCCGTGGATTCAAGGCGGATCATCGCAGGGACAAGGGCAACATTCACTTCGAGGAATACTGGTAGTCCACGGTCCGGTCCGCCTGGGCCGGAGGCGGGTTGCATCCATTAAAGCGAAGAGGCCGCCATGCAAACACTGACGCTGGATGCGGAGGGCAATCCCGAGGTATCCAGCGGGCCCGTACCGGCCTGCAACGACGAGGACGTACTGGTCAAGGTCCGGGCATGCGTGCTGTCGCGCCGGGGTAACGCCGATGGCGGCGCCGGTCCCTCATCGGCCGCCAACGGCGCCCTCGGGGCCATCAGCCGGAGTTTCACGGGCGTCATCGAGTCCATTGGCCGGCTTGTGGATTCGCCTGGCCGGCACATGGACTCGCTCGGTCGGGGCGACCGGGTCGTTGTCTGCCATGCCGAAGGCGGCTTTTCGGAATACCGCAGCGTGCCTGCGAACCAGGTCGTAAAGTTGCCGCAAGGCGTCAGTTACGAAGAAGGCGCCATCGCCGGCCTGATGCCTACGATACTGAAGGGCATGGAACGGGCAGGGGCGAAGGGCAGAACCGTTTTCGTCAGCGGCGCGGGGACCACCGGGTTGCTGGGTACGCAGGTGGCCTCCATATCGGACGCAGCGGCCGTGATCACGTCGGACCTTCACGCGAAACGCCTGCAGCGGGCGGCGGATACCGGCGCGGACACCCTGATCAATGCCTCCACGGAGGACGTTTACCGTCGTGTCATGGACCGGACCGGCGGCCAGGGTGTAGACGTCTGCCTCGAATGCGCCGGCAACCAGACGTCCTTTGCCCAGTGCGCGGCGGTGCTGCGGCCGGGCGGCAAGCTCGTCGTCCTGAAAGCCGATGCCCACTCCGTATCCATCGACTTGGGGGAATGGTCGGAGCGATCCCTGCAGCTTATCATGGGCCGGGAACAACCTTTCGAAACCCCCCACCTGGTGGACCGGGGACTGAAACTCGTGGGCATCGGCGCCGTCAGGCTGCGTCCCCTGCTGACCCACGTGTTCCCCGCCCATCGCGCCGCCGAAGCCCTCGAACTGATCGACGGCCATCCTGATCTGGCCGTCGAAGTTGCGCTGATATGGGGGTAGGGATCGACAGGATCCTGCGTCCTGTAGTGCTTGACACGCACGCTTCCGTGATCCAACTTTCAAGCCGCGGGTAACGGACCATGAGATCTGTCGAAAGGACTTGAACGCACATTGTCATCCGAAATCAGTATTCTGGATCTGATTCTGGATTCGGGCGCCGTCGCCAAGACCGTCATAGCCGTTCTGTTGGTATTCTCCATCGTTTCCTGGGCGATCATGGCGGAGCGCTGGCGGTACTTCCGCCGGGCCCAGGCGCAGTCGGGCGAATTCCTCGCGTTCTTCCGGTCGGAGCGCAACTACAACCAGGTTTATACCGCCGCCTCGAGGTGGCCGCACAGTCCCGCCGCCGCGGTGTATCGCGAGGTATACGAGAAGCACGCGCCGGCCTTTCCGCTTCCGACCGGCAGTGCGGCCGGCAGCGCCGACCAGGCGGACCAGGCGGACCAGGCGGATCTGACGGGCCGGCCAATGGTAGTCGACCAGGACCTGGTGGAATCCGTCTACCGCGACCTGCGGCTGGCCGCCCACCGGGAACTGGCCCGGTTCGAGCAACGGCTTCCCCTGCTGGCCACTGCCGGTAGCGTGTGCCCGTTTCTCGGTCTGTTCGGAACGGTGTGGGGCGTCATGACCGCCTTTCTGGACATCAGTACCCAGGGTTCCACCAACATCGTCGTCGTGGCGCCCGGGATCGCGGAAGCCCTGATTACGACGATCGCCGGCCTGGCCGTGGCGATACCGGCCATGGTGGCATATAACTACTTCGTGCAGCGGTCGCGGGTGCTGGGCCTCGAACTCGAGGACCTGGCCACCGCGGTCCTGAACATCCTCCAGCTGCGGACCATCGCGGGTAGGCCATGAATTCCTTTGATTTCAATAGCGCGGGTTCGCCCCGTGTCCTCTCGGAAATCAGGGTCACGGCGCTGGTCGACGTCATGACCGTGCTCCTGATCATCTTCATGATTACCACGCCGATGATCCAGAGTGGCGTCCAGGTGGATCTGCCCAGGGCGAGCGCGGCCGCGCCGGATCTCGGTGAGGGCCTCGTCATCACGATAACGAGCGAAGGATCGCTTTACCTCGAAGACCGGCTGCTCTCGATCGCCCAGTTCGACGGGGTGTTCGGGGAGATTTTCGAGGATCAGCAGGATAAGCCGGTGTTTATCCGCGGAGACGAAGAGGTACCCTACGGCGCCGTCATCGGCGTGCTGGACAAACTCAAGCAGCACGGCGTAACGCAGATTGGCCTGGCGACCAGTCTGAGGCCTTCACGATAATGGCACGCATGATCTGGGCTTCCGGATTCCTGCATATCACGGTGATTGCCGGGTTGATCGGATTGAACACCTGGTGGTCCGCGCCGGCGTCTTCGCTGGACCAGCAGGTCTACCGGGTCGACCTCGTGACGCTGAACGAAAGCCCGCCGGTTCCACGCCCTCCCCCGATCGACGAGTCCTACGAAGTCGTCTCGAAGAAGGAGGCCGCCGCGCCGCAGGAGGAGGCGGCCCTGGCGCTGGAACGGACGCCGCGCCTGGTCTCCGAAGAACCGGACCCCCTACCTGAAGCGCCGCAGACCTTCGAGACCGATTCCCCGGAGATCCGCCTGGACGAGCGGAACTTCGAGTACCCGTACTACCTTGGCATGATGCAGCGGAAGATCCAGCAGCATTTCAACGTACCCAGGATGCTCGGCGTAACCCGACTCGAGACGGTCATCTATTTCCGCGTGGTACGGTCCGGCCGGATTACCGGCGTCGTCATGGAGCGTTCGTCCTCCAACGCGGTCTTCGACCTGGCGGCGCGACGGGCGCTGAACGCAGCCGATCCGCTGCCGCCGCTTCCGGAAGGCTACAGGAAGTCCTACCTGGGTGTGCACTTCGCCTTCCAGTACACGTTGTGAAACCGCAACGAACGCGCGCGGTACCCTGACCCGGGACCATGATCGCATTACAGCTTGGAAAGCCTGAAATGAGAAAACACTTGTGTGCCTGGCCGTTGAGGATCCTGCTGGCGGCCTGCGTCCTGCCCCTGCTCGGCGTACAGTCCGCTTCGGGTCAGGACGAGGTCAATCTCAGCGTGCAGGCCCGCGTCTCCCCCCGCATACCGATCGCCTTCAAGCCCTTTGTCCCCAGGGATGGGGCGGTCTTCGACGCCGCCGTGCAGGACACCGTCAACCAGGTGCTCATGCGGGACCTGTCCTTCTCCGGCGTGTTCGCCGTGCGGGACCTTTCCATCCCGGCCCGGGTCGGAGCGGACGATGGCTCCCCGGTGCTGACGGGCGACGCAGGCGACACCACCTACGTGTTCATGGACGCCGCCGGCGAAGTGGACCTCGAGCTGCTGCGCAAGTTGTCCGTGCAGGTCATGGTGTCGGGGACGTACGAAGTATCGGGGTCCCGGGTGGAGATCTCCGTGCGTCTCACCGACCTGGGCACCCGGCGGACGATCATGGAAAAGGGGTACGCCGCCTTCGACCTGACCCTGAGACGAATCGTGCATCTCATGGCCGACGACATCGTGTTCCAGCTGACCGGGGACCGGGGCACCGCCCAGACCCGTGTCGTGTTCATTTCCCAGCGCAGCGGCGCCCCGGAACTGTACATATCGGATTACGACGGGTTCAACGTCCGCCAGCTGACCCGGGACGGCGCACGGAAATACTCGCCGAACTGGTCGCCGGACGGCACCAGGATCGCCTACACCTCGTACCGGGACGGCCCCCATGAACTGTATATCCTCGACCTGCAGAGCGGGGAGACCAGCAAGGTAACTTTCGGCGGGAGAACGGTGCTTTCGCCGCGCTGGTCGCCGGCCGGCCGCCACCTGATCCTGAGCCTGGTCACGGAAGGGGTTTCCAGGCTTCACATCAGCACGCTGGACGGGAGCCGGCTGGTACCGCTGGCCACCGGATACGGGATCAACGTTTCACCGTCCTGGTCACCGCGGGGCGACCAGGTGGTGTACATGTCGGACCGATTGACACAGAAGCACCTGTACGTTATCAATATAGATGGCTCGAACGACCATCGCATCACCTTCGAGGGCGGTTACAACGGATCGCCGGCGTGGTCGCCCCGGGGCGACCGCATCGCCTTCGTGGGCGGTGATCTGGCAACGGGGAGGCGGGGAGGATCCCGGCGGGTCTTCAATATCTACACCTGCGACGTCAACGGCAGCAACCTGGTGAAACTCACGGGTGTCCGCGGGCCGGAAGGAGACAACGTGAACCCGACCTGGTCCCCGGACGGACTGCACATTCTCTTCAGTTCCGACCGCGCCCGCAGCGGAGCGTACCAGATCTACCGGATGTCCTGGAACGGAGGCGACGTCCAACCCGTCATCACGGAAGGCAACAACCGGCAGCCCAGTTGGGGACCCAGACCCGAATGAACCTGAAATCCCACAGCCGCGGACTCCGCCTGTTGCCGGCGATCTTCGTCCTGGTCGTTTCCGGCGCATGCGGCGTCCAGTCCGACCTGACCAACCTGAAGACCGACACGACGCATCTGCGGGCCCAGATGCAGGTCATGCGCGAGGAGGTCGCACTTCAGGAGGACATAGACTCCCTGAAAGTGCACATCGTGCGCCTGGAAGCCCTCGTACGTTACCAGACGGACGAGTTGCTGCGCATGCGGGCGGACATGGGGCAGCGGGTCGGCGCCCTCGAAAGCCAGTTGCAGGTCCTTACCACGCGCATCACGGAAAGCGACCGCCAGTTTTCGGCCCTGGTGCGCAGGATGGAAAGCCTGCAG
>JAPOZT010000001.1 GCA_026705925.1 Gemmatimonadota bacterium | reverse complement strand
TTGCATGACTAAGACACGCCGCCAGCGTTAGTTCTGAGCCAGGATCAAACTCTCCATATAAGAGAAGTTCAATCTGGAATTGCATCTGCTGTGAACTCCCCGGACGGATCCGGAGAGCCTTGTCAGACGACTTAAGGACATGCACGCTGCCATGTTTTCAAAGAGCGTAAACTTACCGCAACCCGCGCAAGATACACAGCCGGTCAAGCGAAGTCAACAGGTTTCTTTATTTTTAATTCCTGTTGACCAAACGTGCGTTTAACAAACGGTTTCGGGGGCTGATTCGGAGCCTGAGACGGAGCCCGATGAGACGGCTTCAAGTGGCCGGATTTCGGGGTGGTTCGGGCTCGGGTTACGGAGTCGGCCGCCGACTCGTTCCGGGCCGGCTCAGGCTCGGGACTACGTGGCCGGTTCTATGGTCAGCAGCCCGTTGTCCGGGGCCGCGTCCTGGCCGTTGCCGGGGGTCGCGCCCTGGTCGATCGATGTGTGCGCGCCGTTGCCGTTCGCGGCGTGTGCACCGTTGCCGTCGCCCGAGGCCGCGCCATTCCCATTCGCGGCCTGCCCGCCCCCCACGCTGTCCGCCTGGTCGGCCGCGTGGTAGGAGCTGCGGACCAGGGGGCCGGACTCCACGTGCGGGATGCCGTACGCCTCGCCCGCCTGCTTGAACCGGGCGAACTCGTCCGGATGATAGTGCTTTTGCACCGGCAGATGCTTCTTCGTCGGTTGCAGGTACTGTCCCACCGTGAGAATGTCGCAGTTCACCGCGGCCACGTCGCGCATCAGGGCATGGACGGCATCGTCGGTCTCGCCGAGCCCCACCATGATGCCCGTCTTGGTCTTCGCGCCCCGGGCTTTCGCGCGCTCGAGCAGTTCCAGCGACTGGTCGTACCGCGCCTGGGGCCGCACGGTCCGGTACAGATCCGGCACCGTCTCCAGGTTGTGGTTCAGCAGGTCGGGACGGGCGTCGAGCACGGTCTGGAGCGCCGTTTCCGATCCCTTGAAATCGGGGATGAGCACCTCCACGCCAACGCCCGGGCACCTGCGTCGGATGGCCCGGATCGTCTCGGCGAAGATCGGCGCGCCGCCGTCGGTCCGTTCGTCCCGGTTCACCGACGTGATCACGGCGAACCGCAGGCCCAGCTTCTCCACGGCCCCGGCCACGCGCTCGGGCTCGTCCCAGTCCAGCCCCTGGTCCGGCCGGCCCGTCTTCACCGCGCAGAACCCGCAGCTGCGCGTGCAGATATCGCCCAGGATCATGAAGGTGGCGGTGCGCTGCTCCCAGCATTCCCAGATGTTGGGACACTGGGCGCTCTCGCAGATCGTGTGGAGCCGGTTGTCCCCCACCAGCCGCTTCAATTCCTGGAAGTTCGGCCCCTGCTTCAGTCGCACCTTGAGCCACGGGGGCTTGGGCACGTGGGATGTGGTCGTTTCGCTCATGGGTCCTGGTAGTTCCGGCGCGGGCTCGGTCGGCATGAAATCCGATCTGCCGATTCAAAGGCGCGACCCGCGCGCTACAGGAAGAAAAAGCGACCCTCCGGCGCCGTGAACCATCGTTCCGCGCCGAAGCGGCCGCCATGGATGTCAGGTACTTGACTTGCTCTACTTTACTTGCTGTTCGTTATCCGGGTTACGGTCGAGGCCCGACCGGTTGTTTCGAGCCTCATCCAGGTTTCATTTCGGGCGCGCCGTCGTCCCCCGGCGAGATGACCACGGCCTCCTCGTCGAGATGTCCCGCGATGGTCTTCGAAAGGTCGTTCAGGTCGGTCCGGCAGAAGCCCGTGTTGCTGTCGAGAATGCCGCCGCCCTCATCCATGAGAAACCACGTCGGCACGTTCGTCAGGCCGAAGTCCGATGAAGCCCAGTGGGTCGTGTCGTACACGTTCGGAAAGGACGCGTCGTGCTCGTCCATGAACGCCCGCGTGTCCTCCGGCGTGTCCTGCGAGACGCCGAGTACCCGGAATCCACCGTTGCCGGCGTAGGCCTGGTGGATCTTCTCGAAATAAGGAGCGCTGAACTTGCAGGTCCCGCAGCCCACCTTGTAGAAGACCGCCAGCATCCAGCCGCCGTTCGCCTGATCGGCCAGCGACGTCGAATTGCCGTCCGCGTCTTCCAGCGCGACTTCCGGGGCCGCGAGCCCGGCTTCAAGAAACGCCATGGACTACTCCCGTTCAGGTTGAAAATCGAGTGACGCCAGGTTCAAACCATGCTTCCACTATATATGTAATACTTCTAATAAGGAATATAGGGGATATGGGGGCGGTGTCAATGATTGGGTGGGAGGGGGTAGGCGCTATTTACCCGTGGAAACCCGGTCGTCGATTTATATGTTTCGATTCAGCTACATGACACGTCTGCACCATTTTGTTTTTGATGTTTTAGGTCGCTAAGTCGTCCTACAATACGTAACGATACGCTTTAGACGATCCCACGAGTGGACTAAATGACGACTTTCTCACAGGACGATACGTACAACATCCACCTGTGCCTGCAAGGAAACACCGACGCCTTCGAGCCACTGGTCCGGCGATATCAAAACGCCGCATTCGCCGTGGCCATGGGTTTCCTTCGTGACAGAACAGACGCAGAGGACGTAGTACAAGATGCCTTTGTGGCCGCCTACTGCAAGCTGTCGCAGTTGAAGGATCCTGCCATCTTCGGCAGCTGGCTGCACAGAATCGTCGTCAACCGATGCAAGGAATGGAGCCGTCGGAAGAGAGCCAGCCGCCTGGTCCGTGTAGATCCGCATGCCGAACACATACGCGACGAATATCCTTTGGCGGCTCAGAACCATCAGGATTACATCGAAAGCCTCGAGCTCTGGGATGAAGTCGAGAGACTGCCCGAACACTATCGTCAGGTAGTCAATCTTTATTACTACACGGGCTTTTCACTGAAAGAAATCGCCGCCTTCCTGGACATTCCGGAATCCACGGCAAGAGGTCGGCTGTATCAATCTCGAATACGATTGAAAAACGCCTTGTCGCCCCAGGAACAGGAGACCATTGCCATGAGCCAGATCGATGTCACCGAAGATGTCCAGGATGTAGTCTGCAAGATCGCCAGAGAAGATTTTGAAGAAACAATCGATATGGGAGACGTGGAAAACATCGTGCTCTATTGCGGCGTGAATACGGAACTCGAGATTAAACAGGCCGATGGTGATCAGGTTGAGATTGAAGGATCGAAAATCGCGTTGGGGCTGACGGAGGAAGAAGCGCAAAGTAACCTCAGTGCCTTACATATCTCCCATGACCAGGTCGACAACTACCTGGAAACAGGACCCCACGAAGGAGCGTTGTTTCTGGGGATTAGTTCCCCGAACGGATCTGAAAACGTCGCCCATACGGCGCCGATCAGCGAACATTGGAAGAGTGACCTGATGAACGACCGTGTCCGGTGGGACAATGTTGGCGGTGTCCGGCCGGTTGACGTGTTTCCGGAACTGCAACATGAAGTCCATGCATTTCTACCCCTGCAGAAACCAATAGAGCACAGTCTGGGGAAATCGCTAAGCGTCACCATACACGCGTCAGACGTGCGATCCATAGAAATGCCGAGGTCGGCACTGTCAGAAAATGTTGAGCGCATATTCAGTGCTGTTCGTACCGATCCGGAACGGGTCTTCGGCTATGCCACGTATTGTCATCTGTCCATATCGGTACCCGAAAACGTGACGATTTCAGTATTCAGGGCCGGTCCGATAAACGTGGAAGGGCTGAATGGTTCGTTAGTAACGTATGATTGCCGATCATGCCAGATAAATGGGGTCACGAAGGATGTCTACCTTTTGAACAGCGATTTTACAGAAATACAGCGCATTGGTGGGCGAGTGTTCCAGCGTACGTATGGATATGGCGGGGGAGGGACCAGCCTGGACCACGGCATGTTACGACGATATCCCTATCAGGTGGAAGGGAAGATGGAATCCATCAAGGGAGGTGTGGACATCGATATCGGATGTATAGAATTGGATGTTCGCGACGTATCGGGAGACGTGTCGATTTACAATCGGTATGGGAAAACCCGGTTGTACCAGCCTGATCATAACCGGAATGGGAAATGCAGACTGCGAACCGTTTCCGGTGAGATCAAACTCGTACTGGACAAGACCGTTGCGGAGTCCGCCAGCCTGGTCACGCATTCACTTTGCGGAGTGGTCAAGTATGAAGAGGTGAAAGATGTAATGTCTCTCGCCGCGTGGTCCAACAACGTATGTTGGATGTCGTTAGGTACGACTTACGATTACGGGAATACCGATTTCACCGTGATTACGGAAAGCGGCACCGTTGAATTCGAAGTGACGAAGAATGGCAAACACCACTGATTTGACCGCGTAGTATCCCACGAGATTGAACCAAGCCGTCATTCCTCTACGACCGTCTCCTCCCCTGGGGATGGGGGCCTTTGCCTGAACATAAATGGCATCACCGTGCGAAACTTTACGCGGGCTCCGTTATGTGCTGCCGGCGCCCAGACCATTTTTTGAGCTTCGCCCAGTATCAAAGCATCCACGTCAGCGCGACCCGTCGATCTTTCGACGACTGCCGCCACCACGTTGCCATTGGTACCTACGACGAGTTGAACGAAACCATCGCCATGGAAATTGAGATCGATGTCTTCGGTGGGGAGTTCGGGGAAATACAGAATCATGGGGTCTGTGTCCACCGTGTTGGGACGATAGATTCCGGCGCTTTCGTCAGCCAACCGATCGGCCTCCATGGCCGATTGTACAGCCTGGTCCGGTGGCCCTTCTTCCTGATCCGGCTGAACGGGCGGTACCAGTCGGACGGCCATGTCCGGCTGGACGGCCGATTCCCGCCGACTCACCATCTCCGCAAGTTCCGAGATCTGTCCTTCCACTGATGGTGTATCGGACCCGATGGGTGACAGGTGCAACACGTTGCCGACCTCATCGATCAGCACGATGTGGGGTGAGTTTGGCAGATCAAAGGGAGAATCGACGGCCAGGTACACCGGAAAGCTCAACCTGAATTTCTCCACGAGCGGCGTGATTTCCTCGGCCGACTGTGCCTGGAGTACGCCGATCACCGGGACATTTTCACCGATCATCGATCCAAATGAAGACATCATGTCGAGGCTACCTGGAAAATGCCGCGACGAGAAAAACAAGAGAAGTTGGTGCCCCTCGCCGAGATCCGGCAGTGTTGCAGGTTGGCCGTGCTGGTCGAGCGCGTCAATGGGGGCAATAAACGGCGCGCCGAATATCGTTTGCGCCTCTAGCACGCGGATTTCCACCTGGGCGTTGTACAGACTGTGTTGCAGGTTTTGAACCTCCTGCCTTTGCTGATCATTTTGCCAGAAGAGGAAAGCACTCAATGCGACGAGGACGGCGACGGCGACGTAAAGGTACAGCCGAGTGTTCGTGCGTGAGTCGATTGCGGACATGTCGCTGTTTCCTTTCTTAGGGACAGTAACCTAGTCAGGGACAATAGCCCGGTCAGGGAAGTTCATTTCAGGAAAAACAACAATTGTATAGGGATAACTATGGTATAAGGATGCAAACGTCCCGTCAACTGAACTGGTTCCAACATGCATCACCCAATACACTGATGACTTGCTTGTGACTTGCTTGCTCGCTGTCTTGTAAGTTTCCTTAAAAATCCGCGTTTCCCACGAGATTCTCCCACGTAAACACGACCATTCCTGTATAGCACCGAATCACAAACCCGGTCACAGGGAGGCGTCGTGCGTCATACCATTCACTCCCCATCTCTGATCTCCATCGAGGGATTGCACAAGTCCTTTCCGATGGGAGACGGCCGCATTCCCGCGCTCCGGGGCGTGTCCGCCACCATCAGCCGGGGCGAATACGTGGCCGTGATGGGCCGGTCGGGATCCGGCAAATCCACCCTGATGAACATCCTGGGCTGCCTGGACACGCCCACGGCGGGCAGGTACGCCCTCGACGGCAGGTCCGTCGGAGATCTCACGGACGACGAACAGGCCTTGATCCGAAACCGGATGATCGGGTTCGTGTTCCAGGCCTTCAACCTGCTCCCGAGGATGGACGCGCTGCACAACGTGGAACTGCCGCTCCTCTACCGCAGCATGGACAGCAGGGAACGACGTTGGCGCTCCATGGAAGCGATGGAAGCGGTGGGCGTGAGCGACCGCGCCCGCCACAGGCCCAACGAGATGTCGGGCGGGCAGCGCCAGCGCGTGGCCATCGCCCGTGCGCTGGTCGGCGAGCCATCCATCATCCTGGCGGACGAGCCAACCGGGAACCTGGACAGCGGGACCGGAGAGGAGATCATGGCGATATTCGACCGGCTGAACCGGGAAGGACATACGATCGTACTGGTGACCCACGAAGCGCACATCGCCAGGCATTGCAGGAGGATCATCAGGTTGCGCGATGGCGTGATTGAGGAGGATCGTTCGGTAAGTTCAAAATGACCAGAAAAGGAGATGAACATGGACGCTACCAACGTTGTAAGCAATGTGGTTGTAATCGGGATCCTGCTCTTTGTCTGGCGCAGTCTCGACATGCGGATTTCTCAACTCGATAAGCGCCTGAGTGACCGCATCGATCACCTTGATGAGCGGGTCTCGCAGATCGAGGAACGGATTGCGCACCTGGGTGAGCGGATTGCACACCTGGGTGAGCGGATTGCACACCTGGGTGAGCGGATATCCCGGATAGAAGGGCTGTTTGAGGCCTTCGCTCGTAAAAGCAACCCTTTTGAATCGGAAAAGAAGACCTGATTGGTCTAGGCCATCCACGTTCGATTACAACTCCATGAAAGGAGCACCATGGAACACGCTCAACTCTGGCTTCAACCTCTGATCCTGATGACCGCCTTCATCTTCTTCTGGCGCGAGGCGAAGGGGAGCAGGCGGGAACTGAAGGAGGACATCCAAGAAGAACTCAACAAGATCGACGCGAGATTCAACCGGTTCGAGGACAACATATGGGAACGTTTTGAAAAAGTAGACGCAGAATTTGACAAGGTAGACGCGAAGTTTGATCGACTGGCAGACCATATACGGGAGGATGCTGGTAAAGTGGACGCCCGTTTCGACCGGCTCGAGCGCATTTTGCTTGAACAGGGGAAATAGACGCCCAACATGCAACGCCCGGCCCTGTTCATCGCGGTTTGCTTTGTCATCGGCATTCTGCTGGGACACCACGTCCACGTATCCCCCGTCCTTTTCGTGCTGGGTGCAACGGCGGCCATCGCGGCGGGTTACGCGCTCTGCCGGAACCGAGGAAACGACGCTTTGGCCCTCCGTGCCTGCATGGCCCTGTGTCTCGTGTTCGCGGGCGCCTTCTGGTACGCAGTGCAGGTGCGGGTCGTGCCGGCGAACGACATCCGGCGATTCTGCGACCAGCGGCAGCGGCATGTGCTGACTGGGACGATCGTCCGATCGCCCGATGCGCGAGCACGTTTCACCCTGGTCACGGTGGACGTGGATTCCATCTCGCTGGGCGTTGTCGGCTGGGCTTCATCGGAGTCGCCTGGCATGTCGACCGCCACCGATCGGGCGGCACCCGTTTCGGGACGCCTGCAGGTCCGCCTGAACAGCGGCATCGATTCCGGCCGGTACGGGGACCGCGTCCTCGTATCGGGACGCCTGCGCAGCCCTCAGCCCGCCCGGAATCCCGGCGGGTTTGACGCGCGGACCTACTACGCGAGCCGGGGAGTGCACGCGCTGATGAGCGTGCGCGATGAGGCGGGCTATCGCGTGACGCGGCGCAACACGTCCTTCACCTGGCAGACCGGGGTCATCGACCCGCTGCGCAACAGCATCGACCGTTCCATCGACCAGACCATGCGGGGTGATTCCGCCGCCCTGCTGAAAGGCATCCTGCTGGGCGAGCGGCGTCAGTTGCCCGAGGACCTGCTCGACACCTTCAGGACAATCGGCCTGGCCCACATCCTGGCCGTATCCGGACTGCACGTCGGCCTGATCACGCTGGTGATTTATACGCTGCTGTCCGTCCTGAGACTGCCGCGGAACATCGTCGTCGCCGGCACGCTGGGCGTCCTGGTGCTCTATGCCTTCATCACCAACCTGACGCCATCGGTCATCCGGGCCACGATCATGGCGGCGCTCTTCCTTGCGGGCCGCCAGCTGGACCGTCAGACCGACACCGTCAACATCCTGGCCGTTGCAGCTATCGCCATTCTCCTGATTTGGCCCTCGGCCCTGTTTGACCTGAGCTTCCAGCTATCCTTCCTGGCGACCTATGCCATCATCACGGGTTATCCCAGGATGAAGGAACTGCTCCCCGAGCGGATTTCTAGGTCGGAGAAATGGTGGGCCCGGTGGCTGCGGGACGGGCTATTGGTCTCGGTCGCGGCGCAACTGGGCGCGCTGCCCGTGGTGGCGGGTACGTTCTACCAGGTTTCCTGGATGTCGGCGGTGGCGAATCTCTTCATTGGGCCGCTGGTGTTCCTGAATACGACCTTCGGCGTGCTCACCGCCCTGACCGGCCCCCTGGCCATCGAAATCGCCCGGCTATTCAGCGCCGCCAACGCACTGGTCCTGTACGCCATGATCCATCTCTCAAAGGCCTTCTCCAGCGCACCGTCCGCGCTCGTCGAGGTGCCGGCGCCTTCCACCCTCTTCTTCGCATCCTTCTACGGCGCGGGCCTGTTGCTGCTCTGGAAACCGGATGAGTCTCGGGGACGGCGGATCCGGCGAACGCGGCACGGACTGCTGGCCCTTTGCCTCCTGGTCTTCTGTTACAACCTGCTGCCCGACCGGTCGCTGAGGATCACCGTCCTCGACGTAGGACAGGGGGACGCCATCTTCATTGCCTGTCCCAACGGACGCACCTTGCTGGTCGACGGCGGCGCCCGTACACCCTTTTACGACGCAGGCGCCCGCGTCATCCTGCCCTTCATGCGTGCGAAGGGATACCGCCGCGTGGATACGATCATCGTCACCCATCCCGACCTGGACCACTACGGCGGACTCCGGGCCGTGGTGGAGTCCGTCGAAGTGGTCCAGGTCCTTTCGAGCGGCCTCAGATCGGAATCCCGCTCCTACCAGGCCTGGCACGAGGCCATCGACCGGCACGACATCCCGTACCGCGCGGTCGCGAAGGGAGACACCCTGGCGGCGCTGGGCGGCGTGCGCGGCCTGTTTCTCCATCCGGATCCCCTGTTCCTGTCCGGCCCGGCGAGGACCAATGCCAACGAGGCGTCCGTAGTCCTGCGTCTGTCCTTCGGCGCGTTCAGCATGCTGCTGACCGGCGACATCGAGGATAGAGGCGAGGCTGCGACCGTCCGCCGGCCGTCCTCCCTGAAAAGTACGGTGCTCAAATCACCCCATCACGGGAGCAGCTCGTCGAGTGGAACGGCCTTCCTGAACGCCGTCGATCCGGAGGCGGTGGCCGTTTCCGCCGGCATGTACAACAACTTCGGCCACCCTTCGCCCGAGGTCATCGAGCGATACAGGCGGCGGGAAGCCGAGGTGTATCGAACGGACCAGGGCGGCGCGGTCATGATCCGAAGCGACGGCCGATCCTGGGACATGGCGTACTTTGCGCCGCCACAACCCCTCGGTCCCACGCCCGGGCAGGTGGTGGATGGGTTTCTCTTGACAGGGAAATTTCCACTTTCTATATTCCGATAGCAAAGCATAAGTCATTATCAATCATATATTTAACCCTCTATTTCTACACCCTTTGCTTACCCGGTCCGTGATGATTAGTTCCACCCGTCTGCTCATGGCGTTTCTGCTGCTCTCCGCGGTGGAAATCCCTCCCCCTGCACATGCCCAGGGCGCAACCGCCCAGGACGGCGCCGCGCAAGACGACGCCTTCGAACAAGCGATCGAGGAAGGCCGTGCGGCGCGCCAGGGTTACACGGACCGGATCGAAGAACTCCAGACGGAGGTCACGAGGCAGAACGCCCGCTCGCGTAACGCCGGGGCCGGCAATCCGGAGGAGCGGGCGCGGCGCAACGAGATGATCCTGGCACTCGCGCGGCTTCACCTTTCCGTTGGACAGTATGGGCAGGCCGTCGAACTCCTGAAGAGCGTAGTGGAGCAGGCGGACGCGACGGACCTGGCACAAGCCGCGGCTGGGACCAGCGCGACCGCTGACACCGGCGAGATGCGCGCGTTGCTCGGCAGGCTTCTCCTGCGCCTGGGACGTTATGGCGAGGCGGAGTCCGTGCTGACCGCTACCCGGTCTGGTGAAGGCGGGCCGGCGCTGGCCACCGTTCGGCTTGCGGAGGTGTATTTCACGACGGGCAGAACCGAGGAGGGCCTCGAACTGTGCCGCGAAGTCCTGAGGAACACTGGATCGCAAGGACCGCCGAGCGCACCGAACCTGATGGCCGCGGGGCTTGCCGCGCGGTACCTGGAGCTTTCTCACGAGGCCAACGCTTTTCTGGGCGCGGCGACCCGTGTCGACAGTGAGTACCTCGATGCCTTCGTAGCGTGGGGGCGTCTCTTCCTCGACAAACACAACCGCGCGGAAGCGACGGGGATTTTCGAGGACGCGCTGAAGATCGACGCCGGATATCCGCCGGCGCTGATCGGCCTGGCCGAGGCCCTTGCGGAGAAACAGCCACTGCCGGCGGAGGCCGTGGTAAGGAAGGCACTAGCGATAAATCCCTCGCTCATGGAGGGACGCCATTTTCTCGCGGGTCTCCACCTGACGGACGAGGCCTATGATGAGGCGATCGGCCAGCTGGACCAGGCCCTGGAGGTCAACCCGGAATCACCCGGAACCCATGCCCTCCTGGCGGCCGCTTACCACGGCCAGGGGCGCGAGGCCGAATTCGAAGCCGCCCGGCAGCGCGTCCTGGACATAAATCCTTCCTATGGCCGGCTGTACGAAATCATCGCCAGCCACCTCACGCGTCGCTACCGGTTCCGGGAGTCCGTGGAGATGGGCCGGCGGGCGATCGAGACCGACCCGGCGCTCTGGTCGGCCTATGCCGGGCTGGGGATCAGCCTGACCCGGGTCGGTGAGATGGCCGAGGCCCGCCGGATGCTGGAACAGGCCTTCGACCGGGACCCCTTCGACACCCGGACCTACAACACGCTGGAACTGCTCGACGCCTTCGAGGATTTCGAGACCCGGGAAAGCGGCCCGTTTATCCTGAAGATTCACCGGGACGAAGACGCCGTGTACGGGAAACTGGCCCTCGATCTGCTCGAAGAAGCCCACCGGACGATCGCGCCGCGGTACGGTTTCACGCCAGATGGACCCGTGCTCGTCGAGATGCTGCCGGACAACGACGACTTCATGGTGCGCATCGCCGGCGTACCGGGAACGGGCGGCCTTCTGGGGGTCTGCTTCGGCGAGGTGGTGGTGGCGAATTCGCCCAGGGCCCGACCAAAGGGGACGTTCAACTGGGGGCAGACGCTCTGGCACGAGTACATCCACGTCACCCATCTGCAGCAGACGCGCAACCGCATCCCCCGCTGGCTGGCGGAAGGCATCGCCGTCTACGAGACCCGTCTCGCCCGGCCGGAATGGGACATGGACCTGGAAGCGGAGTTCACCGAGGCGGCGGTCCAGGGCGAATTGCTCGCCGTCAGCGAACTGAACCGGGGTTTTACCCGGCCGAAATCGCGGAACCAGATCGTCCTGTCTTACTACCAGGCTTCGATCGTCGTGGAATACATCGTGGACACCTTCGGATTCGAGGCGATCCGGCACCTGCTGGACCTGTACAACCGGAATCGTACCACCGCCGAAGTCGTTCGCGAGGTAACGGACCGGTCCATGGAAGACTTCGACCGGGCTTTCGCGGACTATACCGAAGAGCGGATCGCGGGGCTCAGTCGCGTCCTGCGATTCAAGCCGCCGCGCGACGAGAAGCCGTCCATGGCCGAACTGGAGGCGATGGCGGCCGATCACCCCGAGAGTTTCTACGCCCACCTGATGCTGGGCCAGGCATTACACATGCAGCAACGGTACGAAGAAGCCATTGCGCCGCTTGAACGTGCCCGGACCCTCTACGCCAATTACACCCATGCCGGCAATCCCCACGCATTGCTGGCGGAGATCTACCTCGAACAGGGGAACACGGAGGCGGCGATGGAGGTCCTCGAGGCCCTCACCGCCGTCGACGAGGACGATTTCGATTCCTGCACGACGCTGGCCGGGCTCTACGCCGGAGAAGGCCGGCGCGGGGACGCCCTCCGCATCCTGGAACGGGCCGTCATGATCGATCCCTTCGACGCCGGGATCCGCAAGATGCGCGCCGGTCTGTACGAACGGGATGGAAGGCCGGACCTGGCCGTGCCGGAGTACGAAGCCGTGCTGGCGGTCGAGACCACCGACCGGGTGCAGGCGCAGTACGACCTGGCCCGTGCCTATCTGGCGGCGGGAAGGAAGGACGACGCCAGGAAGGCCGCGCTGAAAGCCCTGGAGGCCGCGCCCGGTTTCGAAGCCGCCCAGGAGGTCCTGCTCCAGTCGCTGGAATGAGCGCGCAGGTCTGCCCTTCGGCCCGGTTTTAACGTTGCGATTCGGGCCTTCTCAATATATATTCATGCGGTTTGCTCCAACTGAACGCTGGTGACGCGCGAGCGCCTTCCCGCGGGAGCCTCACCGCGAGCGCCCCGCCGTGGGCGCCTCACCGCGGTCCCTTTTGAGGGTCATCTTGCCAAAACGCACCGACATCGAATCCATCCTGATCATCGGCTCCGGGCCGATCGTCATCGGACAGGCCTGCGAGTTCGACTATTCCGGCACCCAGGCCTGCAGGGCGCTCCGCGAAGAAGGCTACCGGGTCGTGCTGATCAACAGCAATCCGGCCACGATCATGACGGATCCGGACATGGCGGACCGGACCTACGTCGAGCCCATCACCGCGGAATACGTGGAGAAGGTCATCCGGCGCGAACGCCCCGACGTGCTGCTGCCCACGCTCGGGGGACAGACCGCGCTGAACGTCGCCGTCGAGCTCGCCGAGTCGGGTACGCTGGACCGCTACGGGGTCGAACTCATCGGCGCCAAGCTCGAGGCGATCAAGATGGCGGAGGACCGGGAACTGTTCCAGCAGGCCATGGAACGCATCGGCCTGGAAGTGCCCCGGGGCGGCTTCGCGCGGACCGTCGATGAGGCCTGGGAACTGGTGAAGAATACGGGCTTCCCCGCCATCATCCGACCGGCCTTCACCCTGGGCGGCGCCGGTGGGAGCATCGCCCGCAGCGAATCGGAATACGCCGAGGCCGTCGAATGGGGCCTGTCCACCAGTCCCATTACCGAGGTGCTGATCGAGGAGTCGGTCATCGGCTGGAAGGAATACGAACTCGAGGTCATGCGCGATCTGGCCGATAACGTGGTCATCATCTGCTCCATCGAGAATTTCGACCCCATGGGCGTGCACACCGGTGACAGCATCACGGTCGCACCCGCGCAGACGCTCACGGACAAGGAATACCAGGCGCTCCGGGACGCCTCGATCAAGGTGATCCGGGAGATCGGCGTGGAGACGGGCGGATCGAACATCCAGTTCGCCGTCAGCCCCGAAGACGGCCGCATCCTGGCCATCGAGATGAACCCGCGCGTGTCCCGCAGCTCGGCCCTGGCTTCCAAGGCCACGGGCTTCCCCATTGCCAAGATCGCCGCGAAACTGGCGGTCGGATATACGCTGGACGAGATCCCGAACGACATTACCCGCGAAACCCCGGCGTCCTTCGAGCCCACCATCGACTACGTGGTGGTGAAGATCCCGCGGTGGGCATTCGAGAAATTCCCCAACGCCGATACGCAGCTCGGCACGCAGATGAAGTCGGTGGGCGAGACCATGGCCATCGGCCGGACCTTCAAGGAAGCGGTCCAGAAAGGGCTTCGGGGCCTGGAGATAGACCGTCACGGCCTCGGCGCGGACGGGAAGGACGAGGTGGACGCCGGCGCTCCGGCCGCCGGGCGGAACGCGGGACGGGCAGACGGACAGGCGAACGGACAGGTGGACGGCGTGCTGGACGATCTCAGGGAGCAGATGGCCCGGCCCACGGCGGAGCGCATCTTCCAGATCAAGACCGCCCTCCAGCTCGGCATGCCCGTCGACGAGATCTACACGCTCACCGGCGTCGATCCCTGGTTCCTGCACAACCTGCGGGACATCGTCGAGCTCGAGGGCGAAATCGGCGCGCACCGGAACGGGTCCATGCCCCGGAACCTGCTGCACAAGGCCAAGCAGGCCGGTTTCTCCGACGTGCAGATCGCCCACCTGACCGGCAGCGACGAGCGGTCGGTCCGCGCCCGGCGCATCGAGGCACGCGTGGATGCCGTGTTCAAGACCGTCGACACCTGCGCGGCCGAGTTCGAGGCCATGACGCCCTACTACTATTCGACCTACGAGGCTGAAAACGAGACCCGGCCCAAGACGCGGAAGACGATCATGATCCTGGGCGGCGGGCCGAACCGCATCGGCCAGGGGATCGAGTTCGACTACTGCTGCGTGCAGGCGGTCATGGCGCTGAAGGAGGACGGATACGAGACGATCATGGTCAACAGCAACCCGGAGACCGTGAGCACCGATTACGACATCTCGGACCGGCTGTTCTTCGAGCCCCTCACCTTCGAAGACGTGATGAACATCGTCGAGACCGAAAAGCCGGACGGCGTGATCGTCCAGTTCGGCGGGCAGACGCCCCTCAAGCTGTCCCTGCCGCTCGAACGCGCGGGCGTGCCCATCATCGGCACCTCGCCCGACAGCATCGACCTGGCCGAGGACCGCAAGCGGTTCGGCGCCCTGACGACGGAGCTGGGCATCCCCCATCCGCCCCACGGGACGGTCTTTTCCTTCGAAGAGGCCCTCGAGGTGGCGGGCGAAATCGGATACCCCGTGCTGGTGCGGCCTTCCTACGTCCTCGGCGGCCGCAACATGGCCCTGGTCTACGACGACGACTCCTTGCAGGCCTACATGCTAACCGCCGTCCACGTGTCCCCCGAGCATCCCATCCTCATCGACAAGTTCCTCGAGGACGCCTTCGAGTACGACGTGGACGCCATCTCCGACGGGACGGACGTCGTCCTGGGCGGGATCATGGAACACATCGAGGAAGCGGGCATCCATTCCGGGGACAGCGCCTGCGTGCTGCCGCCCTACATGGTCAAGCCCATGCATATCGACACCATGAGGAACTACACCCACGCCCTGGCGAGAAGCCTCAAGGTCGTCGGCCTGATCAACGTGCAGTACGCCATCAAGAACGACGTCGTCTACGTGCTGGAAGTCAACCCGCGCGCCTCGCGGACGATACCCTTCGTCTCCAAGGCCATCGGCGTGCCCCTGGCCCAGCTCGCGGCGCGGGTCATGGCGGGGAAGACGCTGTGCGAACTCGGCTTCACCGAGGAGATCATCCCGCCCTACGCCTCGGTGAAGGAGGTCGTGCTGCCCTTCGTCAAGTTCGCGGGGTCGGACAGCCTGCTCGGACCCGAAATGAAGTCGACCGGCGAGGTCATGGGGATCTACGAGGAACCGGGGATCGCCTTCGCCAAGGGCCAGAGCGCGGCGGGCGGCTCCCTGCCCCTGTCCGGCACCGTCCTGGTCAGCGTCAACGCCTTCGACCACGAAAACGTCGTGGACATCGCCCGGGAACTCCATATGCTGGGTTTCACGATCATGGCGACGAGCGGCACCGGCCGCACGCTGGAGGACGCCGGCCTGGAGGTGGTCCGGGTCAACAAGGTCTGGGAGGGCGAACCGCACATCGTGGACCACATCCGGCGGAGCGATATCCAGCTCATCATCAACACGCCGCTGGGCAAGAGCGCGCGGGACGACGACTACATGATCCGCCGCGCGGCCATCGAGGCGAACATCCCGTGCATCACCACGCTCTCGGCGGCCTGGTCCGCGGTCAAGGCCATCCAGGCGCTCAAGAATGAGGGCCGCGAGATCTCGGTGAAGAGCCTGCAGGAATGGCACGAGACGCTTAGAGAAGCGAGGGTTTGACCATGAAGACGGTAGACGGCGGCGTACTTGCCACGGGCGTTCTGGCCCCGAAGGGGTTCACGGTCAATACGGCGAGCTGCGGCATTAACAGTCCGAAGGGCAGCCGCAAGGACCTGGTGGTGATCGACGCGGGCGGCACCGCCTCCGCGGCGGGGGTGTTCACCACGAACCGGGTGCGGGCTGCTCCGGTGGTCCTTTCCGAAGACCATCTGCAGACCGGCATGGCGCGGGCCGTCGTGGTCAACAGCGGCAACGCCAACGCGTGCAACGGGGAACCCGGCATGGCGGACGCCCGGGAGATGGCCGCCCTGGTGGCCGACGGGCTGTCCGTGCCCGCGAGCGAGATCCTTGTCGCTTCCACCGGGGTCATCGGCCGGCCCCTGCCCATGGACGTGATCCGCGATGGCATCCTGGAAGCGCTGGCCCGGCAGCCGCTGGGTCCTGACCCGGACGCCGCCGAGTCGATCATGACGACCGACACGGTGTCCAAGACCTGCGCGGTGCGGTGCGATCTCGACGGTACGCCCGCGGTGGTAGGCGGGATCGCCAAGGGCGCGGGCATGATCTGCCCGGACATGGCCACGATGATCGGCGTGGTCACGACGGACGCCGCCATCGCGCCGGGCGCGCTCAAGTCGGCCCTCAACCGGGCGGTCGGCAAGTCCTTCAACTGCATCACCGTCGACGGGGACATGAGCACGAACGACACGGTATTCATCCTGGCCAACGGCGCCGCGGGCAACCCGGCGATCACCCAGCCCGACGGGGACGCCTACGAGCGGTTCGCCGAGGCGCTGGAGCACGTCTGCACCGACCTGGCGAAGAAGATCGCCCGGGACGGCGAAGGCGCGACCAAACTCGTGGAGATCCGCGTGCGGGGCGCCCGTTCGGACGAGGACGCCCGGACGATCGGCATGAGCGTGGCGAATTCCGCCCTCGTGAAGACGGCCATCTACGGCCACGATCCCAACTGGGGCCGGATCCTCTGCGCCGTCGGGTACGCAGACGCCGAATCAGATCCGGACACAATCGACCTGTTCCTCTGCGGCCACCAGTTGACGCGCGACGGCCAGGGGCTCCCCCTCGACGAGCCGGCCATGCGGGAAGCGCTTTCCGCCGGTGAAGTCCCCGTCGAAATCGATCTCAAGCTGGGAGACGGCGCGGCCACGGTATGGACCTGCGACATGTCCCACGAATACGTGACCGTGAACGCGGAATACACGACCTGATTCACCACGACTGATCTCACGCGGCCTGGCGGGCCTCACGCGGCCTGGTGGGCCGCCACCACGGAAGACGACTCATGAAACCACGTTTTAAACCTGGTTCTTTTGCGGCCGGCAACGCGTTGCGCACGCTCGGTCCGGCCTTTTCCGCCGCGCTGTGCACGATCCTTACTGCCGCACTCTGGGCAATGACCCTCTATGGCGTCACTTCGGCTTCCCCGGCCGCCGCCCAGACCGGGTCCGTGTCCATCACGGAAGACCCCGGCCCGGTGCCGGTGGCGGAGCTGGCGGAAAGGCGGGACCGGATCCGCGACGGCATGGGCAGCGGGATCATGATCCTCTTCGGGGCGGAACCCAAGGTATTCAGCAACGACGTGAACTATCCCTACCGGCAGGAGAGCAACCTCTTCTACCTGACCGGCATCAGCCAGCCCGGCGCCACGCTCGTGCTGGTGCCCGGAAATCGAAGCCAGAAGGAGATCCTCTTCCTCCCCAGGCGCGACCCCGCGCGAGAAATCTGGACCGGCCACATGATCGGGGTGGAAGAAGCCCGCCGCCGGACCGGGATCGCCCAGGTATGGCCGAGTGAAGAATTCCACGCCTTCGTGGAGTCCGTCCTCCACGGATCGGTTTATGAAAAACGTCCTTCCGATGACGCAGGGGACTACCGGGCCATCGGCGAATCCGTCGAGAACGGAACGCCCGTGCCCGTCTGGCTCCTGGCCGACGCCAGTTCCAGGTACGGCAGCCGGTATCCGCAAGCCCTCCGGTTCGCCTCCGAGGCCGCCCGTTTTCCAGCCGTCCAGGTACGGCTGGCGTCCGGCCTGTTCCGGGACCTGCGCGTCGTCAAATCGGACTGGGAGCTGCAGCGGCTGCAGCGCGCCGTCGACATCACCCACCTGGCGCAGCGCGCCATCATGCGCCGGGCAAGCGGACCGGGCGGACCAGGCGGACCACTGAACGAATCCGTACTCGACGGCATCATTCTTTTCACCTATCGCGCGCACGGCGCGCACTGGGGTTTCCCGTCCATCGTGGCCTCTGGACCGAACGCCACGACCCTCCACTACGAGGAAAACAACCGGGAGATCTCAAGCGGCGAACTCGTCCTGGCCGATATCGGCGCGGCCGTCGGATACTACACGGCCGACGTCACGCGGACGTTCCCGGTCGGCGGTGTCTTCTCAGAAGCACAGCGCGAAATTTACGAGGTCGTCCTCGAGGCCCATGCACGGGGCGTCGCCGCCGTCCGGCCGGGCATGACCATGCGCAGGGTGCATGAGGTGGCGCGGAAGGTGATCGCGGACGGACTTCTGAAACTGGGACTGATCACGAGTACGTCGGGAAACCAGTACCGCATGTGGTATATGCACGGCACGAGCCACTGGATCGGGCTGGACGTCCATGACGTGGGCGGAAGGGATATGCCCTTCAGGCCGGGCATGGTGATCACGGTGGAACCGGGCATCTACGTCCGGGAGGACACGCTGGAGAACCTCGAAGACACGCCGCGGAATCAGGCGCTGATCGAGGCGATACGGTCCGCCTTCGAACGGTACCGGAATATCGGGGTGCGCGTCGAAGACGACGTGCTGGTGACCGAAGACGGACACCGGGTGCTGTCGGAAGGCACGCCCCGGTCGATCGAGGAAATCGAAGCCTTCATGGCGAATCCCGACGGCAGGTAAGCCCATGCCGCGGGACAACGGAATGGATTCATGACCGCAGACCGGATGCTCACCGTGGAGGAAGCCCAGGAGGTCGTGCTGGATTCGGTCTCCGCCTCGGGTACCGAGCGTGTGCCGTTGGCCGAGAGCCAGGACCGGGTGCTCGCCGAAGACGTGGCGCCCAGGTTCGACGTGCCGCCCCAGGACAACTCCTCCGTCGACGGTTATGCCGTCCGGGCCGAGGACACCTCGGGCGCATCCGAGGACGCCCCCTGCCGCCTCGAGGTCCTCGAAGAGATCCCCGCGGGCACCGTTCCCTCCGCGCACGTGGTTCCCGGCAAGTCTTCGCGCATCATGACCGGCGCCTTTCTCCCCGGAGGCGCGGACGCCGTCGTCATGGTGGAGCACACCAGGCAGAACGCCGAAAGCGTAGAGATCCTGAAGGCGGTGAAGCCGGGCCAGAACGTACGCTACCGGGGGGAAGACGTAAAACAGGGCCAGCGGGTTCTTTTCACAGGCGCCGAAATCGGTCCCGGTGAGATCGGCCTCCTGGCGGCCTTCCAACGGTCCCAGGTCGCGGTACGCAGGCGTCCGGCCGTGGCCATCCTTTCCACGGGCGACGAGGTCGTCGACATCGACGAGCGGCTGGAACCTGGTAAGATCGTCAACAGCAACAGCTATTCCCTGGCCGCGCTCGTGCGGGCATGCAACGGCCGGCCGGTCAACCTGGGCATCGCCAGGGACAGCGAAGCGGAGATCTCGAAGGCCATACGGTCGGCACTGAGCGCGGATGTCGTCCTTTCCACCGGCGGCGTTTCCGTGGGCGACTACGACTATGTGAAAAAAGTGCTGGAAGACCTCGGCACGGACATGCGGTTCTGGCGGGTGAAGATGAAGCCGGGCAAGCCCCTCGCCTACGGGTTGCTCCAGGGCAAGCCGTTCTTCGGCCTGCCGGGCAACCCCGTTTCCTGCATGGTCTCCTTCCTCCTCTTCGCACGGCCCGCCTTGCGGAAGATGATGGGTTATAGCCCCCATGACTGGCGCCTGCCCACGGTTCAGGCGGAACTCGAGAACGATCTGACGGCCGGCGGGGACCGGCGGCACTATCTGCGCGCCCGGATCACCTGTACCGGCGGCCGGTTCTACGCCTCGACCGTCGCGGGCCAGGGGTCCGGCATGCTCAGTTCCATGACCGGGACCAACGGTCTCGTCGTCGTGGAAACGGGCGTAACCGCCCTGCCCCGCGGATCCGAGGTCCAGGTGCTGCTGATGGGTGCGGCCGGACACGACGCGGTCGGACTCGGCGCGGCCGGAACAAGCGACGGGACCATTCAGGGCGCAGCCGGAAAGGATTCACCGTGAGGAACGCGCGATGATCTCCGTTATCGAAGCCCGGGACACCATCCTGGACCGGGTCCGTCCGATTGGCGTGGAGCGCGTCGACATCGCTTCCGCGCGCGGCCGGGTACTGGCTGAAAACGTCCACGCTACGAGGAACCAGCCGCCCTGGGACAATTCGGCCATGGACGGCTACGCGGTGCGGGCCGCGGATACAGTACCCTCGTCGCCGGACTCTCCGGCGGAGCTGGAGATCGTCGAGGACCTTCCCGCGGGTTACGTGTCCAAACGCTCCGTCGGTCCGGGACAGGCGATACACATCATGACGGGCGCACCGGTACCCGACGGCGCCGATACCATCGTCCGCGCCGAACGCTCGCTAAAGGTCGATGAGCGTCACGTACGCATTCTCCAGGCCGTGGAACCCGGAACAGACCTCCGCCGGGCCGGCGAAGACCTCCGCGAAGGGGACCTTATCATCCCGTCCGGCATGTTGATCCGGCCGGCCGAAGTCGGCCTGCTCGCTTCTACCAACCGCTCACAGGTTTCGGTCTACCGTCGGCCGCGGGTTTCCATTCTGTCCACCGGCGACGAGATCGTCGACGTGGACGAGCCTCTTGAGGACGGCAAGATCGTGGACAGCAACGGATACGCCCTCTCCGCGCTGGTGGCGGACGCCGGCGGCATACCTTTGAGGTTGGGAATCTGTCCCGATACCCAGGACGCACTGGAAGAGGCGCTGCGCGAAGGAATCCTGGCGGATGCGGTCATCACTTCGGGCGGGGTCTCAGTGGGAGAA
Source organism: Gemmatimonadota bacterium (assembly GCA_026705925.1). Taxonomy (GTDB): domain Bacteria; phylum JAAXHH01; class JAAXHH01; order JAAXHH01; family JAAXHH01; genus JAAXHH01. Next base: position 63,247 of record JAPOZT010000001.1, on the reverse strand, counting down.
TACGATTACGTCAAGGCCGCCCTCGAGGCCGTCGGCACCTCCATGGCCTTCTGGAAGGTATCCATGACGCCGGGACGCCCCCTCGCCTACGGTTCCATCAACGACACCATCTTGTTCGGCCTGCCCGGCAATCCGGTGGCGTCCATGGTGACCTTCGAGCTCTTCATGCGTCCCGCCTTGCTCAAGATGCAGGGATACACCCACATCTACCGCCCTACGATCAAGGCCTGCCTCCTGGAAGACATTACGAAATCCCTTGGCCGCAAGCAGTTCATTCGCGTGACCCTCCAGAAGCGGGATGACCAGTACTATGCGTCGCGTACCGGAGATCAGGGCTCCGGTATACTGAGATCCATGTCTATCGCCGATGGGTTGGCCGTGAGTCACGAAGATCAGGAACTCATGCAGGCCGGCCAGGAAATCGAGGTCATGTTACTCGGAGGTTACAGCGAGCTTTCCGCTGACCGTAACTATTGATATTTACACGAGTTACGACCTTCCTGAATTAGTGCGTCAAACACGTATATTATTATGTTTACTCGTTTTTCTTCCACATTGCGCAATCGATAAAGGGGTAGCCTGTTTCATCGGTGGTTTTTCCGCCCTCGTGCGTTCATTATTCATTTTGTCGCATCAATTGAATCACGAGCCTTCCTTCCCGCACTTCCTCAGCACCACGAGGGTGGGTGAGTCGCCGGCCCCCTCTTCGTATGGAACGGTCGCCTCCCATACCATGTCCTGCGCTTCCATGGCCGGCGCTGCCGAATCGATCTCCTTCTCTGGTCCGGGACCCTTGTAACAGACCAGCTTACCTCCGGGTTTCAAGATTGGTCCGCTCCAGTCCACGAGCTGGTCGATCGAACCGACGGCTCGTGCCACCGCTCCATCATATCTGCTTTCCGGCGACTTCTCCGTCAACCGTTCTATCCTGGCATTGCAGACATTCAGATTCTCCAGGGACAGCACGCGTCTTACCATCCGCAGGAATGCGCACTTCTTCTGGTTTGATTCGACCGTAACGAAATGTATTCCAGGCAGGAAAATGGCAAGGGGTATCCCCGGGAAACCGCCGCCGCTTCCTATGTCAACGATAGCGCCGACCCTGGGCAGGACGCCCTTCAGTGCGGGCATGAGCGAATCGAGAAAATGACGCGACGGAATACGTTCCAGGTCGTTCGTGGATGTGATCTGGAGCGTGCGGGTTACGCGGCGGAGTTCGTACAGGTACTGCTCGAATGCCCCGATTTTATGGGCGTCAAGTCGGTGGCCGAGTTTCTCCATCTCATGGACAAAATGCTCGATGGTGTCCATGTCATGTCTTGGAATGTTCCACGTGGAACATCCGGTTTTCGGCGCCGGGCTTTTCTGATCGAGGCTTGGCCGAAACGCGTTCGAGATGCACTACGAGAATGGATATGTCGGCCGGCGTAACACCTGGGATCCGCGAAGCCTGCCCCACGTTCGCCGGCCTGATGCTGGTCAGCTTTTCGCGTGCTTCGTGAGACATGGCCCGGATGGAAGCGTAGTCGAATTCCGCAGGGATCGAACGTGACTCCCAGGTCCGCATGCGTGCGATCTCTTTGTGCTGGCGCTCGAGGTACCCAGCGTACTTGACCGCGGTCTGTATCTGTCCGATGACAGATGGTTCGTGGTCCATGGGTTCCGGATCTACGTTATAGAGATCGGTATACTGTACCTCGGGTCGGGAAAGCAGCTTGTGCAGGGACACCGGTTCCGATACCGGCGACGAGGACCTTGCCTCGAGTATGGGGTTTATCCTGTCGGGCGCCACATATTCCCGTTTAAGCCGCTCCGTTTCCGTTTCCACCAGCCGACGGCGGCTTTCCGTGGCTTCGTGCCGTTCTCTTGAAATCACACCGATCTCGAAAGCGCGGTCCGACAGGCGCATATCCGCGTTGTCGTGGCGCAACAGCAGGCGGTACTCCGCGCGCGAAGTGAACATCCGGTAGGGTTCGTCCGCTCCCTTCGTGATGAGATCGTCGACCATCACGCCGATATAAGCCTCGCCCCGGTCGAGCGTGAACGCCGGCCGGTTGCTGACCTTCAGTGCGGCATTGATTCCGGCCAGAATGCCCTGTGCCGCAGCCTCCTCATAGCCCGTGGTTCCGTTGATCTGTCCCGCGAGGAACAGCCCGTCGACCTGGCGCGTCTCCATGGACCGGCTCAGGTTGTCGGGTGGAATGAAATCGTATTCGACGGCATATCCGAACTGGAGGATCTCCGCGTGCTCCAGGCCATGGATCGTGTGCAGTGCCCGATCCTGCACCGGCTCCGGCAGGCTGGTGGAGAAGCCATTTACGTATACCTCGTCGGTATTCCATCCCTCGGGTTCCAGGATGATCTGGTGATTGTCCCGGTCCGGGAAGCGCACGATTTTGTCCTCAACGGATGGACAGTACCTGGGACCGCGACCGGTGATGCGGCCGGAGTACATGGGCGACTGGTCCAGGGCGGAACGGATAATGTCGTGGGTCCGGGCGTTCGTGAAGGTCAGGTAGCAGGGCAGTTGCTCATCGGCCGGCGACAGCCTTTCCTGGGAAAAATGCTCGGGGAATTCATCGCCCGCGATGATCTCCAACTCACTGTAATCTATGGATTTACCATCAACTCTGGGCGGCGTGCCGGTTTTCAGCCGGCCGATGTCGAACCCCAGGTCCCGCAGGGAATCGGACAGTTCCGTGGCCGCCCTTTCTCCGAGACGACCTCCGGGGGAATTGCTCGCGCCCCGATGCATGACGCCGTTCAGAAAAGTGCCCGATGCCACGACCACGGCATGGCAGGAAAAGGCGCGCCCATCGCTTGTCCGGATGCCCGTCACACGCCGCTGGTCCACGTCCAGGTACGAGACCTCGCCTTCCACCACCGTCAGGTTCGGCGTCTCCCCGATGACCCGCTGCATGTAATCCCGGTAAGCCACTCGGTCATTCTGGGATCTCAGGGACTGTACCGCCGGCCCCTTGCGCGTGTTCAGCATCCTGACCTGCACGGCCGTCGCGTCCGCGGCCTTGCCCATCTCCCCGCCGAGTGCGTCGACCTCCCGCACGAGCTGTCCCTTGCCCAGGCCGCCGATGGACGGGTTGCAGGACATCTGCCCGATTTTCGATGCGTCGAGGGTGATGAGCGCCGTTTTTGCGCCCATTCTCGCCGAAGCCAGGGCGGCTTCACATCCGGCGTGTCCACCGCCGATGACGAGGACTTCAACAGATGTCAGCCGATCGTTTTCAACCATCGTCTGGTCCCTGTTCCACGTGGAACATCATTTCCCTATGCAGAACCTGGAGAACACATGATCCAGCACCGCATCGCCGATTTCCTTTCCCACGAGCACACCGAGCCGCTGCACGCTTTCCCTCAGGTCGACGGCGGCCATTTCGGCGCCGAGCCCTTCTTCCAGTACCCCGATGCCCCGGTCAAGACTCGTCTTGGCCTGGTCGAGCAGCTCGCTTTGACGGGCATTGACGACGAGTCCCGACTCGAAACCGGCGGGATCGAACCGCGCGGTCTCGAGAATCGCTTCTCTGAGGTTTTCCAGGCCCTCACCGTGCTTTGCCGAGGTCCGGATCCACCGGTTGTCCTCCGTCAATTCCGTGTATGCGTCCGGATCGTAAGCGTCCAGGTCGCACTTGTTCAATATAAACACGGCGGTCCGGCCGGACAACATCTTCACCAGTTGCCGGTCGTCGTCTTCCGGCGGGCTCGAGGCGTCGAAGACGGCCAGAGGAATATCGGCCTGTTCCAGTTCAGTACGTGACCGGATAACGCCTTGCTGTTCCACCCGGTCCGAGGTCTTCCGGATACCGGCTGTATCCACAAATACAACGGGCACGCCCCGGATGTCGACGCTTTCCTCGATGGTGTCCCGCGTCGTCCCCGATTCCGGGTGCACGATCGCACGGTCCCGCGACGTCAGCATGTTGAGCAGGCTGGACTTCCCCACGTTCGGCTTGCCGAGTAACGCGACCCGGACGCCGTCTCTCAGCACGCGCGTTTCGTGGGAAGACTTGATGAGGCGGCCCAGCGCTTCCCGGACGGGTCGAAGCTGATCCAGGAAGGTCCGCGGCGTCATATCGGGGATGCCCTCCTCGGTGAAATCCAGCGTAACTTCAATATATGCAATTATTTGTATTAGTTTAATCCTGAAGTCGTCGATCTGTTGCGAGCAGGTCCCGTTCAGTTGCCTGAGGGCGGCCCGCGCGCAGGCATCGGTCCGCGCCCGGATCAGTTCACCCACCGCTTCCGCCTGCAGCAGGTCGATCCTTCCGTTGAGAAAGGCGCGCTTTGTAAACTCCCCCGGCTCCGCCAGCCTTGCGCCCGACCGGGTCAGGACGCCCAGGATCATCCCGCCCGGGACCATGCCGCCGTGGCCGCTGAACTCGATCAGGTCCTCCCGGGTGTAGGTGCGGGGCGACCTGAATACGGACATGAGCACTTCATCCACCCGCTCTCGGCTCCGGGGATCGACGATGTGGCCGTGATGAATGGTGTGCGTCCCGCACTCCGAAGGCCGGCTGGCGCTTTCGAAGACCCGGTCGGCAATGGCGAACGCGTTGGGACCGCTCATGCGTACCACGCACAGTCCGCCCTCGCCGGGCGGCGTGCCGATCGCGGCAATGGTATCGTTCGGGGCCTGCGAGGTCATGGGGTTAACGAGGCTTGCTGCCGCGCCCGGTGCGCAGCGTCCCTGTGACCGGCCGGTCGTTGCCTGGCCGCCCGGTATCCTTCGGGGCCGCGCTCTGTGCCCGGCCGCCCTGTGCCCGGCTGGTCGGCGCCAGAGCGCCTGGTTTCCTGCGGGACGGTGCCCTGCGGGTGCGTCATTTGGCGGGTTGAACGGGGAAGAACCGGTTCTGAAAGGCCTGCTGCACGATGGTCAAAACGTTGATCATGGTCCAGTACAGGATCAGTCCGGAAGGCAGGTTCATCATGATGAAGAACAGCACCGCGGGCATGATGTAGACGAACATGGCCTGCCGGGGGTCCTTCATCGTCATCTTGGACTGGATCAACATCGTGGCTGCCATGAGGACGGGCAGCACGTAGTACGGGTCTCGGAGGGACAGGTCCTGGATCCACCCGATGAAAGGCGCGTCCCGCAGCTCGATCGTGCTGCTGAAGATGGTGTAGAGCGCGATGAGGATCGGCATCTGCAGCAGCAGTGGCAGGCATCCGCCCAGCGGGTTCACCCCCGCGTCCCGGTACAGCTTCATCATCTCCTGGTTCAGCTTGGTCGAATCGTTCTTGTGCTTCTCCTTGAGCGATTCCATTTTCGGCTGGAGCGCGGCCATGCCCTGCGTGGCCTTCATGCTCTTGTGGGTCAGGGGAAAGAGCAGGATCTTCACGATGATGGACAGCACGATGATCACGACGCCGTAATTGGTGATGAACTGGTGCAGCCAGACTAGCGAAATGAGCGTGATCCTGCTGATCGGCTGTATGATCGTCCATCCGAGATCGACGGCGCCCTCCAGGCCGTACCCGTAACTCTCCAGGGTATCGTAGTGGACCGGGCCGAGATAGAGGAGGAAGTTATCCATCAGGGGAGACGCGAGTCCCATCGACAGTTCCGCGGCGATCTGCCGGTCGTCGTATTGGGCGCGCTGCACGGGCCGGCCGTTCAGCCGGTATCCCCTGGCCTTCCGGTCCACTGGCACCATGGCGGTGAAGAAATACTTGCTTCGCACGCCGACCCAGTGGGTCTCTCCGGTGGTCTCGGGCCGCGGATCCTCGAACTCGGTACCGAGGTCTTCATCGATCACCGTGTCGTTGAGCGAGGCGAATCCCCTGAAGGCGTACAGGTCCTGGTCCCAGTCCCGCTCTGTCACGTTGATTCCGCCGCCCCACCGGAGATAGTACTTGCTGCCCAGGGCCAGATCCTGTCCGCCGTCGATCCTCACCTGGAGGTCCACGGCGTAATCGTCCCGGTTGATCACGAAGGCCTTGGTAATGGTCAGGCCTCCCGGCGCGTCGGCCGTCAGCGTCACGGATCCCGAGGACTGTCCCGGACCCAGCACGACGGCGTCGCGGTCCGCGGCGAAACGCAGGGCGCGGGTGCTGCGGGGCCCCCGTTCCGTGGTGAGCACGATGTCGGGGCCGGACTCCCGATCGGGGGGAATGAGTTCCACTTCCTCCCCGCCGATTCCCCTGTAACCCTTGAGTTTCCAGCTGGTTATCACGCCACCCATCGTATTGATCACACCCCGGAAGTACTGGTTTTCGACGACGATATCACGGGGCGCCGGCGCGCCTTCGGCCGGGGGTAGAAACAACACGCGCTCGGAGCGGTCCCAACTGTCGGCAGCCAGGTCCTGCCGGGGGCGGTCTTCGATACGGTGTGGCGGCGTCCGCCCGGGCTCCGGTGCGGCGGCGTCCGGCGGCGCGTCGAAGGCCGATCTGGCAGCGTCCGGCGGCGCGTCGAAGGCCGGTCCGGTGGTCTCCCCTTGAGGGTAGACGCCCGCGGGATCGTCCCCGGCCGCGAAATCCCGCGGCTGCTCCTGGGGGACCATCCGATCGACCGGTGCGGGACGCTGGGGCGCGTACATGGGGTATATAATGTAGTAGTAACCGATCCAGGTAAGGATGATCAGTCCGAATGCGCCGAGTACCCGTTTTTCCATGGTAGTTGTGATTCCGGGGTTTCAAGCCGTGGCATGCGGCTATTCGTTTGATGCGCCTGGTGCAAAAGGCCCGGTTGTTCCGGCTGGCGCGCCCGGTCCGACTGGCACGCCTGATTCGACGCGGCCGTTCGATCCGTCCGATCCGCCCGATCCGTCCGGTTGCTCCACCGGATCGTAGCCGCCCGGGTGAAAGGGATGGCAGCGCAGCAGCCGCCACACGGCCATGCGGGTTCCGGCGAACAGGCCCTTTCGTTCCAGTGCTTCGATGGCGTAATTCGAACAGGTGGGGGTAAACCTGCAGCTTGGCGGGAGGAGCGGGGAGATGACGAGCCGATAGCCGCGGACGCCCCAGACGAGCGTGGTCGTGATTGCCCTGGTCAGCCGTTTCCACATAAGCGTGTCACCGCGGTACGGTAGAGGGACAGGAACTCTTCGTTCATCTGGCGGTAGGTCCATTCCCGTTCGGAACTGCGGGCGATCAGCACCAGGTGCACCCCCCTCTTAAGGCGGCTTCTGTTCAACCGGTAGATTTCCCGCATTCTTCGGCGGACCAGGTTACGCTTGACCGCGCCGCCGTAGTGCCTGGTCACGATGAAACCGACCCGGCGCTCGAACCGGTCCGGACACGCGGCCAGGGACAGGGTCATCGAACGTCCGCGGACGGTCAGTCCGCATTTCCTGACCCGTTCGAACTCCCACCGGTGTCTCATGCGTTCGTCGTGGGGAAAACGTAGGGAACCGGCGGCCATGGTACATCGGTCCTGCTGCGCTCGGGCGGCGCCTAAACGGCGACGCGTACCCTTCCCTTGGCCCGTCGGCGGTTCAGAATCAACCGTCCCGCCCTGGTGCTCATCCTTCGACGAAACCCGTGCCTGCGGTGCCGCTTGAGATTACTCGGCTGAAAGGTCCGCTTCATCGTTTACTCCCGTTTTTTCTTCCTGTTTTCGCAAAAACAATAGCCCTCCATATTACCCTCGGAATGTGATTAAGTCAAGTTGTTTTTAGTCATTCCAGGGGTGCAAATCTTTTCGAGATATTCTCTTGACAGCACCCCACTCACCATACATACTAAAATGAAGATACTACCCGCAACGTTTCCGCCTGCCGTGGATTTGTTGTCGCAACTAATACCACCTTAAATGTAGTAATTTCAACAATTTAGCATGTTACATGCGAGTGTGCGAGTATGTTTACGGGCCGGAAAACCACCGGTCCGTCCACAGGCGTTCCAATCCCTTCGGTCCACAAGGTAATACGCAATGAAGCAGGAAGATCCTGCACAGCTCTGGTCGGTGTGTTTGTCGGAACTGAGGGGCATGATGCCCGCACAGACGTTCGCGACCTGGTTCGAGCGGACCAGGGGGCATGACGTAACACCGGAAAAATTCACAATCGAGGTACCGAACCCGTTCTCCGGCGAACGGATGCTGAAGCGGTTTCACGACAAGATCAGCCAGGTCGTGACGACCCAGCTCGGCCGTCAGGTCGTCATCGACTATCACATCTTCGAGGGTAATTCGCAGATCATCCCCGTGCTTACCGACCTGCCCTCCTACGTGACGGACCGGGCAGACCAGGCAAGCCGGACCGACCTGGCGGGTCGGGCGGATCAGGCTGACCGGGATCAGCAGGCCGCGAGCGAAGTGGAAACGGACAACCTCTACGACAACTACACCTTCGAGAACTTCGTCGTGGGGGAGTGCAACGACTTCGCCCACGCCGCGTCCCTGGCCGTGGTGAAATCCCCGGGCCAGCAGACCTTCAACCCCCTGGTCATCTACGGCGGCGTCGGCCTGGGCAAGACCCACCTGGCGCAGGCGATCGCCCACGAATCGAAGCGGCTCGGTACCGTAGACCGCAGCCGGTACGTCACGTCGGAGATCTTCTACAACGAATTCATCGAGTCCATCCAGGAAAAGAAGACGAAGGAGTTCGCGCAGACCTACCGGAACGTCGACCTGCTGATCGTGGACGACATCCAGTTCTTCTGCAAGGGGCACAAGGACCGCACCCAGGAGGAGTTCTTCCACACCTTCGACGTGCTGCGGCAGAAGGGCAAGCAGATCGTCCTGACCAGCGACCGGATTCCGAAGGAGCTGTCCGGCCTGGAGGAACGGCTGGTGTCCCGGTTCGAATGGGGGCTTCTCGCGGACATGAAGCCGCCCGACTACGAAACCCGGGAGGCCATTCTCCAGAAGAAGGCGGACAAGGACGGACTGTCCCTAAGCCCGGACGTCATCGCCTATATCGCCGACCGCGTCGCATCGAATATCCGGGAGCTGGAAGGCGCCGTACTCAGCCTCCTGGCCTACGCATCGCTGAGTCACTGCGACATTACCATCGAAGTGGCGAAGCGGGTGTTGAGCAACAAGATCCGCAGAAAACAGCGTTCCGTGGGGATGGAAGACATACAGAAGGCCGCGGCCGGCCACTACGGCGTTTCCGTCGAGGATCTCGCCGCGAAGACACGGAAGAAGCACGTGGTCGCGGCCCGCCAGGCCGCCATGTACCTCTGCCGGGACATGACCCGTGCGTCCCTGAAGGATATCGGCGCGGTTTTCGGCAAGAGAGACCACACCACCGTCATTCACGCCTGCCAGACGGTCAAAAAGCTTCTGTTGCACGACGAAAACCTGCAGGAAGACCTCGATAAGATCAGAAATTCGCTGTTGTAGCCCGCCGGTTGTCCCGCAACACCCGCCACACTGGAACATCGCCCTAAACATGTGGATAACTATCACTTTATCCACATTTTGTCAACAAATCACGCCTGCCGTAACTCCAGCGCAGTCATGAAGTTGTGTATCATATAAACACCATTTCCACACCAATCCACCAGGAATAGTGCACCGGGGTGTGGAAAGGTCTTCCGCCGCAGTCAAAAAGGCTGCGTCTCGGCCAGATTGCGGCCTCGATCAGGCCTCGAACCGGCTCGGATACGCCTGTTTGCGCGTCGGCAGATATCTGGCCCCTTTTCAGGCTGGAGATGATGTGGATAACCCGGGGGATAAAGGGTTGGGGAGTGTCGATGATTTGTGTATAACCAGGTGTTTTTTCCCTTTTCCGTTTCTAGTGTGTGAATTATGTGGATAAACAACTGTTTAGTTGCCTGTTTCTCCACATGTTTATTTTTTACAAATTATTGATTTTATTAATGGTTAATCTCATGAATCCGTATTTATGCACATATCCACATTCTATATTAGTATTATTCCTTTCTAATACATAAAGACTATAAAAACAAGTATACACAATATATTGTACGATTATAGGAGCCATACTGCGACGTTATACAATATAGGGTAGTTTTACCTCACAAAACCCTTGCGCTGTCCTGAGCGTAATCTATATTATATTCAATAATAGTAATAGGTTACTGTACAAGCAACCTCCCCGGTTCATTCTGTACAGTTCGGATCCGACGAGGTAACCGGCGAAGAACGCCCAGTAGACTGCCCAAAGGAGTACCCTGTGAAAATCACCATTCCGTCCAGTTCCACCCTGATGAGCGGTATACAGACCGTTCTGAATGTCGTTCCGCCGAAGACCACCCTGCCCATCCTGTCCAACATGCTGCTGGAGACGGAGGACGGCCACCTGACCATAGGGGCCACCGACCTGGACATATTCATCATGACGAAGATCCCCGCCCAGATTTCGGGAGAGGGATCGATCACGGTGCCCGGAAGGAAATTCGCGGAAATGGTGCGCGAGCTGCCCGACGCGCCAGTGGATATCGAGGTGGACGGGGTCAAGGTGATCATCCGGTGTGACCGCGGGGTATTCCGCCTGGTGGGCATCAGCAAGGATGAGTACCCGGCGCTTCCGGACGTTGCGTCCGATCAGACCATTGAGATTCCGTCGTCTTCGATGCAGCGGCTGATCCGGAAGACGGTGTACGCGGTATCGAAGGACGAGATCCACCCGAGTCTCTGGGGCGCGTTCCTCCGCATAGGCCGGGGCGCCGTCCGGATGGTGGCCACCGATGGGCACCGCCTGGCCAAGACGACGCTCCCCTGCGAAGTTTCCGACGCGGCCACGGAGGGGATCATCGTGCCGCCCAAGGCGCTGAACAACCTCTCGCGCCTCATCGGGGAGTCGGATTCACCGTCCCGGATCACCATCGGCGAGAACCACGTCCTCTTCGAACTGGAGAACGCCCGGTTGTTCGCCAGGCTGATCGAAGCGACCTATCCGGACTACGAGCGGGTGATTCCCTCGGGGAACGACAAGGTGGTCAAGGTGAACCGCGAGGAGCTCGAAAGCGCCGTCCGCCGCGTGTCCGTGCTGTCCAACCCCTCCACCCGCCAGATACGGTATTCCTTCCGGCCGGGTTTCGTCGAACTGAGTTCCTTCAGCCACGATATCGGCGGCGAGGCCAGGGAAGAAGTGCCGGCGGAATACGAAGGCGAAGCCATGGACACGACCTACGATTTCCGCTACCTCCTCGACGTCGTGGAGCGGATCGAGAGCGAAGAGGTGGTTTTCAAACTGGATACGCCGGTCAGTGCGGGGATCATCACCCCGTCCGGGGAGGAGGCGGAGGGCGAGGACTACCAGTGCCTGATCATGCCCTTCAGGACGACCGAGGCGGAAAGCTAAGGTGCACCTTCAAGGGCTGTCCCTCAGTCATTTCCGGAACTACTCATCCCTGTCGCTGGCCTGTGATTTGCAAACGAACGTTTTCATCGGATCGAACGGACAAGGAAAGACCAACCTCCTGGAAGCCGTTTACTACCTGTGCGTAGCCCGGTCCTGCCGCGAGGCACAGGACCGGGATCTCGTGCGCATGGGTGCGGACCATTTCCTGATACAGGGACAGGGCCGGTCCGCGGAGGGCAGGGAGGTCGAGGTACAGATCAGGTACGCCCGGCCGGCGGGAAAGAAGGTCTTTGTAAACGAGTCGCCCCAGCGGAACCTGTCGGACCTGTACGGTATCCTGGCGGCCGTCGTGATCTCGCCGGACGACCGGAGGCTGGTCCAGGGCTCGCCGGGCTCGCGCCGGCGGTTCCTCGATATCGCGATCTCGCAGTCCAACGCGGCCTATCTTTCGGCCCTGCAGGAGTACAGGCGGGTGGTCCGGCAACGCAACGAAGCGCTGCGCGCATGCCAGGAGCGGCCGGGGAAGACGGAGGGCCTGGAGGTCTGGAACGCCCCGCTGGTCGCGCTGGGCAGCCGGATCATGAGAAAGCGGGTGGAAGTCGTCGAGGACCTGAAGGAAGAAGCCAGCCGCATTCACGCCGCCGTGAGCGACGACAGCGAGTGCCTCGAGATCGCCTATGCGCCGTCCTTCGAATACGAGACCCTCGCCGATATCGAGCAGGCCTTCGAGGAGGCGCTGGACCGGGCCGCGCCGCGGGAGAGGGCGCGGTGCATGACGGAGGTGGGGCCCCACCGGGACGACTTGGCTATCCGGATGAACGGGGTCTCGCTGCAGGCCTTCGGGTCGCAGGGCCAGCACAAGACGGCGGCGACGGCCCTCAAGCTGGCGGAAGCCCGTTTTCTGTGGCGCCGGCTGCAGGCCCCGCCGCTGCTGCTGCTGGATGACATATTCGCAGAGATCGACGCCACCAGGACGGGCCGCCTTATGGAAATGGTACCGGCCTACGGCCAGACCTTCATTACGACGGCCAAGGAAAGCGATATCGGGGACTACCGCCGGGGGATCACCCGGTTCCGCGTCCACGGAGGCGCGGTGACGCCCTACGACTGACGCCCAATGACTGAGGAGCCGAACATGACGCGGCTGAAGAAGACCACCTCCCTCGGCGACGCGCTCCGGGAACTGGTGCGCAACCTCGGCATGGAAGGCAAGCTGGAGGAACAGCAGGCCGTTGAGCGCTGGCCCCGGGTCGTCGGGGAGCGCGTCGCGTCGCACGCCCGGGCGGTCTTCTTCGACGGCGGAAAGCTGTTCGTGGAGTGCGACAGCGCCACCTGGAGCCAGGAGCTGCACTACATGAAGCCGGACATTCTGAACCGACTGGACCGGTCTTTCGGTAGACCCCTGGTCCGGGACATCATATTCACCAATACCAGAAGGTAAAATCGATGTCAGAAACACGGGAAAACTCGCCGGAAAACCTGGACCGCTCGGACCACTCGAACGGCCCGGAATCGCCGGAGACGGGACCCGGCACCCAAGATGCCGGTACACCGGATAACGACCAGTACGACGCGGAGAATATCCAGGTCCTCAAAGGGCTCGAGGGGGTTCGCAAGCGCCCCGCCATGTACATCGGGAGCACCAGCGCCTCCGGGCTGCACCATCTCGTGGAAGAGGTGATGCAGAACGCCATCGACGAGCATCTCCAGGGGTTCGGCGATACGATCAAGGTGTACATCGAAGAAGACGGACGGATCTCCGTGATCGACAACGGCCGCGGCATACCGGTCGAAATGCACCCGACGGAGAACCGGCCGGCCGTGGAAGTCGTCATGACCATGCTCCACGCCGGCGGGAAGTTCGACAACAAGTCCTACAAGGTATCGGGGGGCCTGCACGGCGTGGGCGTGTCCGTGGTCAACGCCCTGGCCGAATGGCTGGTCGTCGAGGTGCGCCGGGACGGGAAGATCTACTACCAGCGCTACGAGCAGGGCATCCCCGTATGCGACCTGGAGGTCCGGGGCGAGACGGCGGAGAACGGGACGACCGTCTCCTTCAAGCCCGACGACGAGATCTTCGACACGACGGAATTCGATTTCGACCACATCGCCCACCGCTTCCGGGAACTGGCTTTCCTGAACCGCCACATGCGCATCGAACTGCACGAGGAGGCCAGGGACAAATCCGCCATATTCGAGTACCGCGGCGGCATCGTCGAGTTCGTCGAGTACCTGAACGAGAACAAGACGGCCATCCACGACACCATCGGCATCCGCCAGGAACGGGACGGCAACCAGATCGACGTCGCCTTCCAGTACAACGACGGCTACCAGGAGAACATCTTCACCTACGCCAACACCGTGCGGACTTCGGAGGGCGGCTTCCACCTCGTGGGCTTCAAGACGGCCCTGACCCGATCGATCAACAACTACGCCCAGCGGAACAACCTGCTGAAGAACCTCAAGGTGCCCATCACCGGCGACGACACGCGGGAAGGCATCACCGCCATCGTAAGCGTGATCATCCCCGATCCCCAGTTCGAGGGCCAGACCAAGGAGAAACTCGGCAACAGCGATATCCGCGGCGTCGTGGAGTCGGTGGTCGGCGAGGGGCTCTCGGTGTACCTGGAAGAAAACCCGGCCACGGCGAAGCGGATCGTCGAGAAATGCATCCAGGCGGCGATTTCCCGGGACGCCGCCCGCAAGGCGCGGGAACTGACCCGCCGGAAGAGCGCGCTGGAAAACACCACCCTGCCGGGCAAGCTGGCCGACTGCACCCTGAAGGACCCCATGGCCTGCGAGATCTACCTCGTCGAGGGCGATTCGGCCGGCGGCACGGCCAAATCGGGCCGCGACAAGACCTTCCAGGCCATCCTCCCCCTCTGGGGCAAGCCGCTCAACGTGGAGAAGGCCCGTATCGACACGGTGCTGAGCAACGACAAGCTCCAGCCCATCATTACCGCGCTCGGGGTCGGCATCGACGAGGATTTCGACCTGTCCCGGCTGCGCTACGGGCGCGTGATCATCATGGCGGACGCCGACCATGACGGACTGCACATCCGCACGCTGCTCCTGACCTTCCTGTTCCGCTACATGCGTCCGCTCGTGGAACACGGCCACGTCCTGATCGCCCAGCCGCCGCTCTACCGCGTGCGCAAGGGACGCCGGGAGGATTACCTGAAGAACGACCGGGAGCTCTGGGAATACCTCCTGAACCAGAGCGTGGACCGCACGAAGGTGCAGCGGGCGGACGCGAACGGCAACGGACACGCCCTGACCGAAGACAAGTTGCTGGCCCATCTCCGCGAGATGATGGACTTCGAAGAGCAGCTCGGACGGCTGGTCAAGACGGGCATGAAGCGCGAACACATCCTGGACATGCTGAGAGACCGGGACCAGTACGACGCATACCGGAGGGATCTGCGCGACCGGGCGGCAGAACGAAAAGAGCTGGAAGAAGCCGGCGAAGTCCCGGTGCCCGTGGATCCCGTCGAAGAGGCCCTGGACCCCTCCCTGTACGGCCGGCTCCGGAAGCTGTGCCGGCGCCTGGAGGACGTCATCGACAGCGAGATGGTGGTCAGCACGGACAAGACCGAGAAGCGGGTCAGGGGAGTCGGCAAGCTGATCGACGCGGTGCTGGACGTGGGACGCGAAGGCGCCACCATCTCGCGGTACAAGGGGCTGGCCGAGATGGACGCCGAGGAACTGTGGCAGACCACGATGAACCCCGAAACCCGCACCCTGCTCCGGGTCACCCTGGACGACGCGGTGGAAGCGGACCGGATCTTCACGATCCTCATGGGCGACAACGTAGCCGCGCGAAACGATTTCATCCAGCGGAACGCCCTGCTGGTCAACAACCTGGACCTGCACTGATACCCGGCGCCTGCCCGGCGCGATCACAACACGGTTAACACGTTCAAGGGGAAAGCATGGCGGTAGAACAACACGACAACATCCAGCCGATCTTCATCGAAGACGAGATGAAGAGTTCCTATCTCGACTTCTCCATGAGCGTGAACCTGTCCCGGGCGATCCCGGACGTCCGCGACGGGTTCAAGCCGTCCCAGCGGCGCATTCTCGTGGCGATGCGCGACCTGAACCTCACCCCGGGCCGGCCCACGCGGAAGTGCGCCAAGATCGTAGGCCAGACGATCGGGGACTACCACCCCCACGGCGACCTGGCCGTCTACGATACCCTCGCGCGGATGGCCCAGCCCTTCAGCATGCGCTACCCCATGGTCTTCGGCCAGGGGAATTTCGGGTCCATCGACGGCGATCCGCCGGGCGCCATGCGGTACACCGAATCTCGGATGTCCCGCCTGGCCATCGAGATGATGGAGGATATCGACAAGAACACGGTCGATTTCATGCCCAACTACGACGAGTCGAAAGACGAGCCCACGGTGCTGCCGGGCAAGTTCCCCAACCTGCTCTGCAACGGCTCGCTCGGCATCGGCGTGGGCATGGCCTCCAACCTCCCGTCCCATAACCTCGGCGAAGTGGTGGACGGCATCGTGGCGGTGATCGACCACCCGGAAATCACGATCGGGGAGCTCGCCGCGCACATCCAGGGACCCGATTTCGCCACCGGCGCCATCATCTACGGCCGCAACGCGATCAACGAGTATTTCCACACCGGCCGCGGGAAGATCAAGGTGCGCGCCCGCACGACGATCGAGGTGCATGAGCAAAGCGAAAAGGAAACCATCGTCGTCACGGAGATCCCCTACAAGGTCAACAAGTCCAGCCTGATCGAGAAGATCGCCGACCTCGTCCGGGAGAAGCAGGTGCTCGGCATTACCGACATACGGGACGAGTCGGACCGGTCGGGCATGCGCATCGCCATCGACGTGCGGCGGGACATCCCGGGCAACATCGTGCTCAACCACCTCTTCAAGATGACGCCGCTGGAGACCACCATCGGCGTCACCATGCTGGCGCTCGTGGACGGGCGGCCCCGGGTCCTGAACATCAAGGAGTGCATCCAGCACTTCATCGACCACCGCCACGAGGTGCTGGTGCGCCGGACCACCTTCGACCTCGAGAAAGCCGAGCAGCGGGCCCATATCGTGGAAGGCCTGCGCGTCGCGCTGGACAACGTGGACCGCGTGATCGAAGTCATCCGCGGATCGCATACCGGCGAGGAGGCCATGGAGGTCCTGGGAGAAGAGTTCGGACTGTCCCGCGCCCAGGTCGAGGCTATCCTGGACATGCGGTTGCAGCGCCTGACCGGACTGGAGCGGGACAAGCTCGAGGAAGAGTACGAAGAACTGGTCGCGCGGATCGCCGATTACCGGGACATCCTCTCGCGCCTGGAACGGCGGATGCAGATCATCAAGGACGAGATGATCGACCTGAAGGAGCGCTACGGCGACGAGCGGCGGACCGAACTGATCGACATCGAGGGCGATCTCAGCATCGAGGACCTGATCGCCGACGAGGAAATGGTCATCACCATATCCCACGCCGGCTACGTCAAGCGCCTGCCCATGGACACCTACCGCAGCCAGAACCGCGGCGGCAAGGGGATCACCGGCATGAAGACCCGGGAAGAGGATTTCGTGGAGCACCTCTTCTCCGCCTCGACCCACTCCTACATCCTGTTCTTCACGAACCGCGGCAAATGCTACTGGCTCAAGGTGTGGGAGATCCCCGAAGCCGGCCGCACCGCCCGCGGCAAGGCCGTCGTCAACCTGTTGCAGCTCGATCAGGGAGAGAGCATCGCGGCCTTCCTGCCGATCAGGAACTTCGACGACGAGCATTATATCCTGATGGTGACGCGGGGTGGCCTGGTGAAGAAAACCGTGCTGTCGGCCTATGGGAATCCCCGGCGGAACGGCATCGTGGCGCTGAACATCCTCGAGGGCGACGCCCTCATCGAGGCCCTGCTGACCGACGGCGACAACGACATCGTCATCGCCAGCCGGAACGGCCAGGCCGTCCGCTTCCACGAGAGCGACGTCCGGACGATGGGCCGGGGCGCACAGGGGGTGCGGGGCATACGCCTCGGCGAAGGCGACCGGGTCGTGGGCATGCTGGCGTCGGATCGGGACACCACGCTGCTTTCCGTGACGGAGAACGGCTACGGGAAGCGGACGGACATCGAGAACTACCGGCTGACCCGCCGCCACAGCAAGGGCGTGAGCAACATACGCACGAGCGAACGCAACGGCCCCGTCGTGTCGATACACGCGGTCTCCGACGAAGACGAGCTGATGATCATTACCACGAACGGCCTCATCATACGCCTGCCGGTCCGCGACCTGCGCCCCATCGGCCGGAACACCCAGGGCGTCCGGCTCATTAACCTGGGCGAGGGGGACCGGGTGATCGATGTTTCCAGGATTACGCCAGGCGACGAAGAGGACGATCCGGCGAACGGCGAGGGGAACGGATCCACGCCGTCTGAAACGGACGAAACTCCCGGAACGGCCGGCGACGAGGAGGGTTGAAAAAAGCGCTTGACACCATTAGCGCGCATCCTATATTGCGTCCGTTCTTTAAGGAGGGAAGGCCTACCCCGAAGGGTGAAAGGGCCGCCTGAAACGATTCGTTCCGAGGCTGCATTGGTGTAAAACGGGGGTATCATGAGCGGGATCTGCCCGGAATGTGGTGCCGAGATCACCCTGGATTATGATGTCGTGGCAGGCGAAATCATCACGTGCCCGGAGTGCGGCGCGGAACTGGAAGTGATCAGCGTCGACCCGCTGGAGTTCGCGCTGGCACCGGAAGAAGAGGAAGACTGGGGAGAATAAGCCCAAGGACGGATGGAAGGAAATCACGATGAGCAAACGAATGAAACATAAACATGGTAAACATGATTGTGATTTGCGTTCGTCCGCTCGTCGGGCCCCGCGATAATCCTGCGCAAGGGATAACGGGGTCACGGGAACAGTTGGGAGCCGTGTTCCTCTTCGATTGAGCGAAGAGGCCGGCTCTTTTTTTTTTGCATGACGGGCAAGGGGACGCGGGATACCCGGAGGATGAGGTTTACATGGAATTGGGCATCGTGCTGTCGCGTATCAGGAAGGACGAGAAGCGGTTGATCGCCGAGGCGGGCCGCCGCGGCATCGACGTGACGACGATCGACAACACGCGGCTGGTCTTCGAACTGGATCGGCGTCACATGGACCTGGACGTGGTCCTGGAGCGCTGTATCGATCACCATCGCGCCGTGTACGCGCTGACCGTCTTCGACCACTGGGGCATTCCGACGGTGAACCGCCAGCCGGTGGTGGAGACGTACGGGAACCGGCTGCTGACGTCCCTGGCCTTGCGGGAGAACGGGGTCCCGGTGCCGGAAGTGCGCGTTGCGTACACGCCGCGTTCCGCCCTGGAAGCCATGGAGGACATGGGGTACCCGGTCGTCCTCCGGCCCGTGGAGGGTCCCGAGGGCCAGCTCGTTTCCCGGATCGGGGACAAGTATACGGCGGCGACGGTCCTGGAGCACAAACGCATCCTCGGCGCCTATCACCACTCCATCTTCTTCATGCAAAAGCACATCGATTCGCCCGGACACGACATCAGGGCGTACGTGGTCGGCGACGAGACGGTGGCCGCCGTCTCGGTGCTGACCCATCACTGGATCGGGACCATCACCGCCGGCGGACTGATGAAGCAGGAGCCCGTCACGGAGGAACTGAACGACCTGGCGGTCGCCGCCGTCCGGGCGATCGGCGGCGGTATCGCGGTGGTGGACATGGTTCGCACGAAGGATGCCTGGTTCGTGCAGGAGATGGGCCCGCCGTCCGGGCTTTCGGATGCGTCGGACGTCTCCGGCGTCAATATACCGGGGAAGATCATGGACTACGTGGCGGACTCGGTGGCACAGGGGGGACGCAACTCGTGAAGATCGGCATGCTGCTGTCCATCGTTTCCACGGAACAGAAGATGCTCTTCGAGGCCGCGGCGAAACGGGGTATTGTCTTCGACCGGCTGGACGACCGGCGCATCGTCTTCGACCTGGAGAACCACCGGTACGACCACGACGTCATACTCGAGCGGTGCATCAACCATTCCAGGGCGCTCAACTCGCTGAAGATACTCAACGCCGGCGGCATCAGGACCGTCAACTCCTACGAGGTGGCCCGCGTGTGCGGGAACAAGTTCCTGACGACCATGGCGCTGGTAGACCACGGGGTGCCCACGCCGAAGGCCCGCGTCGCGTTCACGGCCGAGTCGGCCTTGGAGGAAATGGAATCCATGGGCTATCCCGTCGTGGTCAAGCCGCCCATCGGCTCGTGGGGGCGCCTCATCGCGCGGATCAACGACCGTCATGCCGCCGAAGCGGTGCTCGAGCACAAGGAGACGCTGGGGTCCTATCAGCATTCGGTGATCTACATCCAGGAGTACGTCGAAAAGCCCGGCCGGGACATCCGGTCCTTCGTGGTTGACGGCGAGACCATTTGCGCCGTCTACCGGTATTCGGACCACTGGAAGACCAACACCGCCCTGGGCGGGACGACGGCGGACTGTCCCGTGGAGGGCGAGGTGGGGACGCTTTCCGCCCGCGCCGCGGAAGCCGTGGGCGGCGGCGTGGTGGCCGTCGACCTGCTGGAATCGCCGGAGGGGATCCTGGTCAACGAGGTCAACTACACCATGGAGTTCCGGAACAGCATCAAGCCGACGGGCGTGGACATTCCCGGCCGAATCATCGACTATCTGGTAAAGGTGGCCCGATCATGATCAAGGTGTCTATCGCCGGCGCGTCCGGCTATGGCGGAGGGGAACTGCTTCGCCTGCTCCTGTTCCACCCGGAAATCGAAATCGGACAGGTGACTTCGGAATCGCTCGCGGGCAAGCCCGTGGGCCGTTCCCATCCGAACCTGCGGCGGGTTACGGACCTCAAGTTCAGCGCCGTAGACGACCTCGAGCCCTGCGATGTCCTGTGCCTGTGCCTGCCCCACGGGGAGGCCATGCAAAGGTGGGACGCCTTTTCCGGTCTGTCGGCCCGCGTCATCGACCTGAGCGCGGACTTTCGCCTGCGGGATCCGGCGGACTATCCGAAATGGTACGGACATGCCCATGCCCATCCCGATGTCCTCGGCCAGTTCGTGTACGGCCTGGCCGAACTCTACCGGGACGAGATCCGGGACGCCGAATGCGTCGCGTGCACCGGGTGCCTGGCCGCCACGGCGATCCTGTCGCTGGCGCCCCTCGTCAGGGCCGGCGCCGTCGACCCCTCCCGGCTCTTCATGGAGGGGAAGATCGGGTCATCCGCGGCGGGACACCGGGCCGACCGGTCCACCCACCACCCGGACCGCAGCGGTGCCGTGCGATCCTTCAAGCCCACGGGCCATCGGCACACGGCGGAGATCGTGCAGGAGCTCACCTTCGGCGGGCAGGCGCCCCAGGTCCATTTCTCGGCGACGGCCATCGAACTGGTGCGCGGCATCCTCATGACGACCCACGCCTTCGTGAACGACGGCCTGGCCGACAAGGATATCTGGGGCATCTACCGGGCGGCCTATGGCGGGGAACCCTTCATCCGCATTATCAAAGAGCGCACCGGCGTGTTCCGCTATCCCGATCCGAAGTTTCTCGCGGGCACCAATTACTGCGACATCGGGTTCGAGCGCGACGAGCACAGCGACCGGGTCGTGGTTATGGGCGCGTTGGACAACCTGGTCAAGGGCGCGGCCGGACAGGCCGTGCAGGCCCTCAACATCATGCACGGGTGGGACGAGCGGACGGGCCTGGAGTTTCCGGGCCTCCACCCGGTCTAGCACCCGGTACAGGACGCATTATGAACTACAGGGCACCGAGAGGCACCTACGACATCCTCCCCGAAGACCAGGCCCACTGGCGCCACGTGACCGAGACCACGCGCCGGGTCTGCGAACTCTTCGGCTACGAGCAGATCGACGTGCCGGTCTTCGAGCAGACCGGCCTCTTCGAGCGGAGCGTCGGCGAATCCACCGACATCGTCGAGAAGGAGATGTACACCTTCCTCGACCGCAACGAGGAGCGCATGACCCTGCGTCCCGAGTTCACCGCGGGGATCTGCCGGGCCTACGCCGAGCGCAAGCTGCACGGCCGGCCCCAGCCCCTGCGGCTCTTCACCATCGGCCCCGCCTTCCGGTACGAGCGTCCCCAGGCGGGCCGGTACCGCCAGTTCTACCAGATCGACGTGGAAGTGCTGGGCAGCCAGGACCCGGCCATCGACCTCGAGGTCATGCAGGTCGCCTGGCAGATCTACGAAGCGGTCGGCATCAAGAACCTGTCCTTCCAGGTGAACAGCACGGGATGCCCGGTGTGCCGTCCGGGATACGTGGAAAAGCTTCGGGCCTGGTACGCGGACCGCCTGGACGGGATCTGCGCCGACTGCGCGCGCCGCTACGAGCAGAACCCGCTCCGGCTGCTGGACTGCAAGAAGGAGGCCTGCCGCGCGATCGCGGACGAAGCGCCGCGGATCGCGGATTCCCTGTGCGACGAATGCAGAACCCACTTCGACCGGTTGAGGTCCTACCTGGACGACCTGGGCCGGCCCTACGAGGTCAATCATCGCCTGGTGCGGGGGTTCGACTACTACACGAAGACCGTGTTCGAGGTCTGGGCCGAAGGCATCGGGGCGCAGAACGCGGTATGCGGCGGCGGCCGCTACGACGGGCTGATCGGCATGGTCGGCGGTCCCGAGACGCCGGCCATCGGGTTCGCCTCGGGCATCGAACGCATCATACTCACGATGAAGCAGGAGGGGATCGAGCCTCCCGGAGTGCCGAAGCCGCGGGTATTCGTCGCCTATCTCGGCGCGGAGGCCAAGTCCGCCGCGGTGGTCCTGGCGCAGGAGTTGCGCGCGGCCGGCGTGGGCGCGACGGCACTGTGGGAAGACCGGAGCCTGAAGGCCCAGATGAGACAGGCCGACCGGCTCGGCGCCGCCTATACCCTGATTATCGGCGAGGAAGAGGTGAGAAACGGCGTCGTGATGATCCGGCGCATGGCGGACAGCACGCAGGCGTCCGTGCCCCGATCGGAGGCCGTGGCCGCGGTTAAAGAAGGGAATACTCAATGATTGTGGTGAAGACGGGCGGCAGCCGGGGCATCAACCTGGATTACGTCCTGGAAGACATCGCCCGGCAGACCGAACCGCTGGTGCTGGTGCACGGCGCATCCGATGAATTGAACCAGATCTCCGAGCAACTGGGCAAGCCGCCCCGCATGGTCACGTCGCCGTCCGGATACACGAGCCGGGTCACCGATCAGGAAACGCTGGACATCTTCACCATGGTGTACTGCGGAAAGCGCAACACCCGCATCGTCGAGAGACTGCAGCAGCTCGGGGTCAACGCCGTCGGCCTGAGCGGCGTGGACGGCCGGCTGCTCGAAGGCCGCCGGAAACCCAGTATCCGCATCGTGGAGGACGGCCGGACGAAGATCCTGCGGGACGACTACACCGGCCGGATCGAAAGGGCGAACGTCTCGCTCCTGACCACGCTCCTCGACCAGGGTTACCTGCCCGTCATCAGTCCCCCCGCCATCAGCTACGAAGGTGAGGTGATCAACATTGACGGGGACCGCGCGGCCGCGGTAATCGCCGACGCCCTCGGCGCGGAACGGCTGGTCATACTTTCCAACACGCCGGGGTTCCTTGAGGATGCGGACGACGAGAACACGCTGATACCCCGGATATCCCGCGACGAAATCGACCGGGAGATCGAAACCCATGCCCGGGACCGCATGAAGAAGAAGCTGCTCGGCGCGAAGGAGGCGCTGGAGGTCGGCGTGGGCCAGGTGATCCTGGGGGACGGACGCATCCCCGAACCGGTTACGGCGGCCTTGCGCGGCGCGGGCACGGTGATCGGGTAGCGGGCGCCGGACGGGGCGGCCCCACCGGACAGGGACGGCCCGCGGCAAGACGAATGAATCGGAATCGTAAATTGGAGCGCGCAAAATGACTGACTACCAGGCCATGGAAAACCAGGCGTCGATGGGCATTCTGCCCAAGCGGGACGTGGTGATCGTCCGAGGCAGCGGCGCCCGCCTCTGGGACAGTGACGGCAAGGAGTACATAGATTGCATCGGCGGGATCGGCACGGCCAACGTAGGCCACTGCCATCCGGCCGTGACGGAGGCGATCGCGCGGCAGGCGGAGCGGCTCGTGATCTGTCCGGACACCTTCTACAACGACCTGCGGGCGGAACTGGCCACGGCCCTGACCCGGACCGCCCCTGAGGGGCTGGACCGGCTCTTCCTGTGCAATTCGGGCACGGAGGCGGTGGAGGCGGCACTTAAATTCGCCCGTGTCGCCACGGGGCGGACCGGCATCATCGCGACCCAGCGCGGATTTCACGGACGTACCTTCGGATCCCTGAGCGCGACCTGGAATCCCAAGTACCGCGCTCCCTTCGAACCCCTCGTTCCCGGTTTCACCCACGTGAAATACAACGATGCCTCCGCCATGGAGGAATCCATCGGCGACGAGACGGCGGCGGTGATCCTGGAAGTGGTGCAGGGCGAGGGCGGTGTTCGCATCGGCGACGGCGCGTATCTGAACCGCGTGGCGGACCTGTGCCGGGAACGGGGCGCCCTGTTCATCGTGGACGAAGTGCAGACCGGATTCGGCCGGACCGGTGCAATGTTCGCCTGCGAGCACCATGGCCTGCGGCCGGATATGCTCTGCCTGGCCAAGGCCATGGCCGGCGGCCTGCCCGTGGGCGCGGCGCTCTGCGCCGAAACGGTCCGGGGCGTACCCGCCATGTCCCACGGCAACACCTTCGGCGGCAGTCCGGTGATCTGCGCGGCCGCCATGGCCACGCTACGCGTGCTGGAGGAGGAAGGACTCGTCGAGAACGCCCGGGAGAACGGCGCGTATTTCCAGGATGCCCTCGCGGCGCTGGACGCGCCCTTCGTCCGGGAGATCCGGGGCATGGGCCTGATCATCGGCGTAGAGATGAAGGGCCGGGTCACCCCCGTCCTCCGCGGACTCATGGAACGGGGCGTGATGGCCCTGCCCGCGGGCAACACGGTGCTGCGCTTCCTCCCGCCCCTGTCGATTTCCAGGGAAGAGATCGACCAGGTCGTTGAGACCACGGGCGCGGTGCTGGGATCGTTGGAGGATAGCCCGACGGCGGGTACGGTCCGGGACGGGAGACGCGCTCGGCGTAGTCCGACCGGATCCCGGGAGGCTTAGATGAGCCGCGATCGCGACGACATTGCCTTGCTGCGGGGCCTGGTCGAGCGTTACAGTCCTTCCACGCAGGAAGGCGAAGCCGTCTCCTTCCTGGTAGACGCCATGGAGCGCCGGGGTCTCCGCGCCTACGAGGACGAGGCCGGGAACGCGGTGGGTGAGACCGGTAGCGGCGAACCGCATATCGCCCTGGTCGGGCATATCGACACGGTGCCCGGGATCGTGCCCATACGGGAGGAATCGGGCAGGCTCTACGGCCGCGGCACGGTGGACGCCAAGGGCCCCCTGGCCGCCTTCACAGCTGCCGCGAGCCGGCTCACGGATACCGCTGGCGGAAGGATCACCGTCGTCGGCGCCGTGGAGGAGGAATGCCCCACTTCGAAGGGCGCCCGCCACCTGGTGGACCGCATGCGGCCCGACTGCGTGTTCATCGGCGAACCGAGCGGCTGGGACAGCGTCACCATCGGTTACAAGGGCCACGTGGATTTCGACTACCGCCTCGAACAGCCCAATGCCCATCACGCGGGGGACCATCGACGCGCGGCGGAATGGGCCATCGAGCTGTACAACGCCCTCAAGACCCGGCTCGCCGAACAGACTACGGAAAGTGAGTTCGAGTCTCCCCGACTAGAGCTGCGGCGATTCCACACCTTTGACCGGGGGTTGACCGAGGGCGTCGAAGCGTACTTCTCGGTGCGCGTGCCGCCCGGTTACGACATGGATGGCCTGAACGGATTCGTAATGGACCAGGCGGGCCCGGCCGAAATCGAGTGCGACCAGCGCCTGCCGGGCGTAATCGCTTCGAAGAACAACCCGCTGATCCGGGCGCTGTTGCGGGGCATTCGCCAGGAAGGCGGCCGGCCGACCTTCAAGAAGAAGACGGGCACGTCCGACATGTGCATCGTCGGCCCCGCATGGAAATGCCCGATCGCGGCCTATGGTCCCGGCGACTCCAGCCTGGACCATACCCCTGACGAGCATATCGTCCTGGACGAGTACCTGCGCTCCGTCGAGGTGTTGACGACGGCACTGAAGCAACTGACCGCAGCCGATTAACCGGCCTCAGGCCGGCCGCACTGATCCTCTCTCCGACCTGAAACAAACATCTACGGTACTCCCGTCCTGCCCATGCGGTAGCCGACTCCGCGTTCGTTGATGATGTAGCGTGGTTTACCGGCATCGTCACCCAGCTTGCGGCGAAGCTTCTTTACAAAGGCGCGCACCAGCTTCGGGTTGGCGTAGGACTTGGTGCTCCAGATCTGACGAATCAGGACGTCGAAGGTCGTCACCCTTCCCGCGTTCAGCGAAAGCGCGCGCAGCAGATCGTACTCGATGGGCGTAAGGACGACCGGGACGTCGGCCACGCTCACCCGGCGTTGATCGTAGTCGATGGTGAGATCGCCCAGCACGAAGGGCTCGGTTTCGGCCCGTTTGCGCAGCGCCGTGCGGATGCGGGCCAGCAATTCGGTAGCCGAGAAGGGTTTGACGATATAGTCGGCCGCGCCGGTATCGAGGGCCTTCGCGATGGTCTCGTCCCGGCCGTTGGCTGAAATGAAGATGACGGGCAGTTCAGCCAGATCGGGCACGTTTTCCATCAGCTGGATACCGTCCGTGTCGGTAAGCAGAAGATCCAGGAGGACCAGATCGGGTCGCTCGGTCTTGATGATGCGCGGCAAACTGGCGTGGTCTCCGGTCACCACCGCGTCATATCCCCCTGCCACGAGCATGTCGCGCACATAGCGGAGCATCTGCGGGTCATCGTCGAGCACGAGGATGCGTATCGGTTCGCGGCCTTCTCCATCGTTCCGCGTATCGGCCGGGACCGGACCGGGTTCCGGCGGCTTGCGAGGCGCCGGCTCGCGACTTTCGGCCAGCGGGACCGTAAAGGTCACGCGGGTACCGCGCCCGATGCCCGGACTTTCGGCCCAGATGCGCCCCCCGTTCGCCTCGACCAGGCCCTTGCAAATTGCGAGGCCGAGTCCCGATCCCGCGATGGCCGACTCACGGTCGTTGCCGTCGAAACTTGCATACTTTCGAAACATGTGCGGGAGACGGTCCGGCGCCACCCCCCTGCCTTCGTCGCGGACGGAGATCGCGACGTGCGTCCCGTCACGCTCAGCGCGGACCCGGATGGGCGAGGACTCCGGGGCGTGCAGCGCCGCGTTGGCAAGCAGGTTGTTCAACACCTGCTCAATGCGCTGCCGGTCGGCCATGACGAGGGGCAGATCGGGGGGAAGATCGATCAGGACTTCGTGTCTGCCGCCGCCGCTTCGGAACGTGTTCCGCCCTCCGTCCACCAGGGCGGCGGCCTCGGAGGGCTCCGGCGCCACCGATAATGTCCCCGCGTCGATGCGACCCGCATCCAGCAGGTCGCTGATCAACACGCGCATATGGTCGGCCTGCGTGAGGATGATGCGGTAGAACTCGCGCATCTCCGCCGGGTCGAGACTCTGGGAAGCTTCCAGCAGGGTGGTGGCCGAGCCCTTGATAGACGTGAGCGGGGCGCGCAGTTCATGGCTGACCATGCCCACGAACTCCGTCCGCATCCGGTCCAGTTCCTGCAGCGGCTTCATGTCCTGCATGGTAACCACCACGGACACAACTGCGCCATCTTCCGAGCGGATCGGCGTGGAGTTGACCAGCGTCGTGACGCTGCGCCCGTCGGGTACGGAGAGTACGATCTCCTCGGCCCGCACCGTCTCCGTGTGACTCAAAATCTGCGACATGGGCGCCTGGTCCAGCGCGATTTCACTCCCGTCGGCTCGCTGGAGGATCAGCAACTCCAGCAAATCCTCAATGGGCCGGCCCGGTGTCCGCAGGCTCTCCACGATCCTCCTCACCTCCCTGTTGAACCACGTCGGATGGCCGGTACCGGCATCGAAGACTACGACACCGATCGGGGAGGTCTCGATCAGGGCCTCCAGATCGGCCCGGGCGCGCTGCTCGGCCCGATGGGCGCGGGCGTTGGCGATGGTCGTTGCGGCCTGGGAGGCGAATAGCACCAGGACCTCCTCGTCCTCATTCGTGAACGCCTCGCCGCTTTCCTTATCGGCAAGGAAGAAATTTCCGACGTGCAGGCCGCGGTAGCGCATCGACGTACCCTGGCCGTGAACGGCCCCGGGCGGCAGCAGATCGGTGGAGAAGCCGAGCGAGCGCAGGTAGGCGGGCACGTCCGGCAGTTGCAACGTACCCCGGAGGTCCCGGAAGTGCTCGAAGAGCCTCTCTCCTTCGGGCCAGTCGGCCATTATCCGATGTTCCTCGTCGGTGAGGCCGGAGGTGACGAAATCCTGGGACAGCCCGGTTTCGTCGATCGTAATGATGGCGCCGTAACGGGCGCCGGTCAGTTCGCGGGCCCTGTCCACCACCTCCTGGAGGACGGTATCCAGATCCAGGCTCGCACTGATGCGCAGGCTGGCCGCGCTAAGCTTTGAAATGCGTTCGCGCAACTCGTTGATCTCTTGCCGCAGTAAATCTTGGCTCATTGTCCGAACATCCTCCGATTTTGTGCCAAACATACCAGGATAAAACCAACTGCGAGACGTTAAATCCCATGGAATCGCCCGAGGACCATCGAAGCGGGTACGGGACACTACATGACTCAAATTCACGCGATAATCTTCTTTTCAGCCACCTGATTCTCGGATTGATCACGCATGATTCTCGTATATTTCAGAATGTTTCGGTTTCGGGCTTAATCTTGCTCAAACAACTGGTTCTGAAGAGATCTGGTTGATAAATACTGAACCAAAGAAAACTTTAAATCGAAACATATTCGACAAACAGAATAGTATATATCATTGATTACCAAGTCAAGGACTGCGACTGACAGCGCGAATTGTCCGGGGCAGAGCGTTCTTCATCTGTGTAACGGCAGACCCGGTATACGGATCGTCGAAAACTGATTTCGACAAGCATTCACCGGCCGAGTACTCAGCGGCCGGTTTCGCATGTCCTTGACGACAAAACCATGCGGCGTTCCCTACTTGGGTAGGAATCACCGAGGCCGGTTGTTTTGATCCTACTCAAGACGACCGATGACACAAGAAAGTACGAGTTGTTGACACAAGAACCGAAATCCAGTGACCGCCAGTCTATACCGAGCGTACCGACCAGCATCACACGGTGCACTAGACGCTGGCGTGTGCTCGCCGGACGCCGCCGGCGTGTACTAGCGGTGCGGATGGCCGCGGCGGCGCTGCTGCCCGTCCTGGCCATCGTGCTCGCCGCGCCGTTCGTTCCCGATTTGCAGGCGCAGACGGAACGGACGCTGGTGTCCAACACGAACCAACCGTACTATCTTGTAGACTTTAATCGTGTGTCACAGCCCTTCAGAACCGGCAGCAACGGGCCCGGTTACGTGCTCACGACCGTCGGCGTGCGCGTCTACAACACCAGGACTACTGTAGAAAACCCGGACGTCTCGGTTCGGATCTATTCGACCAACGCTAGTAACCGGCCGAATGACCTGTTGTACGTTCTTGTCAGCCCAACGACGATCACGAGCGACTCGGTCGCCACGTTCACGGCGCCGACCGGTTCGACGCTCTCCGCAAACACGTCGTACGCAGTGGTAATCAGCGACTCCGCCGGCACCGATGACGCGGGGATCAGCATTCATTCTACCTCTTCGGACGCCCAGGATAGCGGGGCCGCCGACGGCTGGAGCATCGGAAACGCAAGATACGTTTACATCGATCCCGGATCGTGGGCAAGGGACGACTCGTCGTCAGTGATGATCAAGATCAGGGGCATCATCACGCCGAACTACCCCGCCACGGGAGACCCGGCGATTATCGGTGCGGCGCAGGTGGGCGTGACGCTGACGGCGTCGACGTCGGACATCATGGACGCCAACGGGCTGACCGGGGCCGTCTACGCCTACCAGTGGATCCGGGTGACCGAGGACGGCACGGAGACGAACGTTGGTACAGATACGGGCAGCTACACGCTGACCGCGGCGGACCAGGGCCACCACATGAAGGTGAGGGTCACCTTCACCGACGATGGCGGCACCGAGGAGACGCGCATCAGCGGCGAAAGCTCACTGGTCCTGCCGGCGGCTGTGTCGAACTGCGGCTTGGACACCTTCTGGTGCGGCGTGCTGACGGTGGGACACGACTTCGATGAATTCGGCCGAATCGAGAGCGTCGGATTCGGCTCGGGCTTCGGCAGCCTCGACGACGCTACCTTCACCCACGAGGGCGTCAATTACACGATCACGTCTTTGATCGCATTTCCTCTATCGAGTCACACGTTGTGGCTCATCACCGAGCCGGCCTTGCCGGTGGACGCGGCGGAGAACCTGGTGCTGCACGTCCAGAAGTACTCGGGCGAACTCATCCTGCCGTTCAGCGAAGCGCAATCCTCGCCCAGTTTCTGGCTCTTCACCGATGCGCTCAACGTACCGCCGGGTGGCTCGCTGTCGGACGTGCCCCTCCTGCGTCCATTCACCGGCCCCGGTGCAACCCGCCTCGCTGGTGCGGCCGATATCGGCACCAGGGTGGGGGTCCGCCTGTCCAGGCTCAATACTGCCGCCACCGGGCAGCCGTCAGTCTCCGGCTTCCCCCGGGTGGGCGGGCTCTTGAGGGCCGGACTGGGCACGATCAAGGACAGCGGCGGCCTGCCGGGGACCTTTCCGGACGACTACGATCTGCAGTGGGTGCGGTTGGATGGGGACGGCATATCCAATCCCCAGGACATCGTGGGGGCGACGTCGGGCACCTACACACCCGTCGCAGAGGACGTGGGCAAGAAAATCAAGGTGAAAGTAAGCTTCACAGACGCCAAGGGCGTAGCCGAGGGGCCGCTCGAGAGCGAGCCGACGCCGGCGGCGGTGCGGGAGGCGAGTAGCACACTCCTCGAAACGACGCTGACGGTAGGGCTTCTCCGCAGCGGGAACAGCAGGATATTGGGGTGCGCGAGCACCAACAGTGCCAACGACTGTTCCGACTCGGACGTGATGGCAAACAACACGTTCGTCAGCACCGACGCCGGCGGGGTGGCGAAGGAGTTTGAGATCGTCGACCTGCAGTTGACCCATGCCGGATGGTCGGACCGCCTGCAACTCGACCAGGGCGAGATCCTGGCCATCGTATTCGGTGGCATCAGGGAACTCAGGGACTACGAGGTCAACAACCTGGTGCTGGTGCTCGACGGGACGCGGTTTCCGTTCCAGGACGCCGATGCCGGTGGATATCACGTGCGGACGTGGTGGAACGCCGATCTGAACTGGAACGCCGGCGACACGGTGCAATTGCAGATCCTGGACGCGCCAGGCTCCGGCATCCAGCAGCCGGTGCCACCGCCGCAACCGGTACCGCCGCCGCAGCCGGCGGTACTGACGGCATCGTTCGAAGATGCGCCGTCGTCGCACGACGGGTCAAGCGTGTTCACGATGCGGGTGCGTTTCAGCGAGGCGCTGGCATCCGGGGGCGCGCAGCGCAGGCTCACGCAGCGGTTGGCAGCGGCGGGCGGTGCGGTGCGCATGGTGCGTCGGGTGGACAAGCGCCGCGACCTCTTCCAGTTCCAGGTCCAGCCGTCGGGCAATGGAGCGGTGACGGTAACCCTGCCGGCCTCTGCCTCGTGCGACTTTCCGCATGCCCTCTGCACGCCGGACGGCAAGGCGCTATCCACCCCCGCCAAGGTGACGGTCCCGGGTCCGCACGGGCTGTCGGTGGCGGACACCGAGGTGGAGGAGGGTGCGGGCGCCACACTCGATTTCATCTTGAGGTTGAGCCGGGTCTCCTCGGAGACCGTGACGGTCCGGATCAGCACGTCCGACGGCAGTGCGACCGCGGGCAATGACTACGTCGCGAAGAGCGAGACCGTAACCTTCGCACCGGGCGTAAAGGGGAAGGTCTTCAGTGTCACGGTGCTTGACGACAACCTCAACGAGGGCAACGAATACATGACCGTGACCCTGTCGAACCCAAGTGGGGCGTACCTCGCGGATGCGACTGCAACGGGCACCATCGAAAACAGCGATCCCATGCCACAGGCATGGCTGGCCCGATTCGGCCGGACCGTGGGTTCGCACGTCACTGACGCGGTCGGTGATCGATTGCGGTCAGGCCCCGGGCAGGGGTCGCAAGTGGTCATCGGCGGTTACCGACTGCCGCTGGGCGACGTGCGGACGGGCACGGCACGGGCCGGTCATGAGACGGGCCCGTCCACTGGCGAGCCCGGTGCGGCGGAAGAGAGCGTCGTCTCGGGGGTGTTCCGGGAAGTGGCGCGGTTTCTTGGTTTGGGATCAGGCTATGCAGCGAGGCCAGGGAGGCTGGCGGATAACTCCGGCCCGGTAGCGGATACCCCGCGGGCGGTGCAGGATACTCCGTGGTTGGACCGCACCGGATCGGTCCCGCGGCAAGAGCAGGGTCGGATCTTCCGTTTCGGTGACCGTTTCGACCTTCGGCGGATTCTCCTGGATAGTAACTTCCGGGTGAGCCTGAACGGAGCGGAACCTGGGGACCCGACTCTCAGGCTTACTGCCTGGGGCCTGGTTGCTGTAACCCGGTTTGACGGGCGTGATGACGCATTGCAGGTAGACGGCGACGTGCTCACGGGCACCGTGGGGGTGGATGGTGAATGGGATCGGTGGCTGACCGGGGTGGCGGTGGCGCACAGCCGTGGCGATGGGAGTTATGCCGCGCAGGGTGTGGCCGCACAAGACCTGGCCGCCAATAGCCAAGGCGGGGTAGACCAGACGCTGACGAGTATCCATCCGTACCTGAGGTTTGCCGTCCATGATCGGCTGGACGTGTGGGGCGTGTTCGGGTACGGCCGGGGCGAACTGAACCTGACCCCGGCGGGCAGTGCCGCCCTTCAGACCGACGCGAACCTACTGATGGGGGCGTTCGGCGGCCGGGGGATCGTGCTGCCGGCGACGGACGCTGCGGGGATCCAGCTGGTGACACGCACCGACGCCATGCTGACGCGGACCACGTCGGACGCGGTGACCGGACCGGCGGGGAACCTTGCCGCCACGGATGCGGACACACACCGGTTACGGGTGATCCTGGAAGGCTCCCGTGGATTCGAATGGACGGAAGGCCAGCGCTTGACGCCCACGGTGGAACTGGGCCTGCGGCACGACCGGGGGGACGCGGAGACCGGGTTCGGCCTGGAAGTGGGCGGCCGGGTGCGATACGTGGACCCGGCGTGGGGTCTGACCGTGGAAGGGACGGTCAGGGGCCTGCTGGCGCACGAAGACGGAGATTACAAGGAATGGGGCGCATCAGGACGGCTGCAGGTTTCTCGGGGTCCTGAGGGACGCGGGCTGTCCCTGGCCCTTGCGCCGGCCTGGGGTGTTACTGCGAGTGGGGTGGAAGCCCTGTGGTCTCGACAGACTACCGCGGGAATCGCACCACAGATACCTCGGCAGGCACGGACCGGCCGCCTGGTCTCGGAAGTGGGTTATGGGGTCGAGGCCTTCGGTGGGGGACTGCTGACCCCCTATGCGGGTTCCGAGTTGGCCGATGGCGCGGCGCGGAGATACCGGGTCGGCACGCGGCTGCAACTGGCCCGCGAGGCGGCCACGAGACTGACCTTAAACCTGGAAGGCCGGCGACAGGAGCGGGCGGACCCGCAGCCCGTGGACCAGGACCTGCGCATACAGATACGGTGGCGGTTCTGACCCACGGTTCGCCGGGAACTATGCCGCCGGGAGTTCTTCCCAACGAACCGCCGGGCACCCCAGCCCGGGTTCAGTGCGTCATCGCGTAGATGGCGTAGTTCACGGCAAGCCGGTACGCGATCACGGAATACGCGCGCGGGTACCCGGGATCGGCCGCGTGTTCCCAGCCGTCGCCCAGGTCCGCGTTCCAGTTCATCAGCACCATGAGCCGGCCGTTGTCGTCGGTTATGCCCCGCAGCCGGTGGCCGTACAACGCGCCGTCCCGCTCGTAGTTGCCCGGCCGCCACAGGGCCGCGGTACCGGGTACCAGGGGATACTCGTCGAAATCGTAGTAGCAGTGGAATATCGCGTGGCCGGCGGGGACTTCCTCGATGTCGTGTTCGGGGAACACCCGCTTCATCTGCGATTCCCATACCGCCCACTGGCGCGAACCGTGAAAGTCGTCCACCATCAGGAACCCGCCGCGCAACAGGTACTCCCGCAGGGCGTCCACTTCTTCCTGGCTGAACTGCAGGGATCCGACTTCCAGGATATACAGGAAGGGAATATCGAACAGATCGGGGTCGGTCAGCTCCACGGCCTGCGGTTCGTTGATCTTGAGGGAGGTGGTGGTCCGCAGGGCGCGGATCACGTTGGCGTCGGCCGACGGGAAATCCACCGACCACCGCCCCCATCCCCATCCCCGGTAGAACCCGCCGGAGTTCTGGTACACGACCCGGCCGAAGGTGAAGTCATTGCGCAGAAAGAGGTCGTGGCCGGAATCTCCGCTGCCGCGGGCCGTCCACAGCGCCACGCCGAGCAGGCAGGCCAGGCAGACCGCAAGGACCACGCCGATGCGCTTGAGAAGGTGTGCGCGTTTCATTTTCCCATCCGATCGGGCTCACGCCCTGAGGATCAGTTCGCCGACATCCTGGAGCTGGGCGAGGTTGCGGCATTCCAGCACGTGATCGCAGTGCGGGCTGTACCTGGACATGACGGAATCATCGGTATCCCAGTACTGTACGGGCTCGGGGTTCAGCCAGATCGTCTGGTGGACCCGTCCCTGGATTTCGCCCAGCACCCAGTCCTGGGGGTCGAACCAGTTGGTCCGCGCGTCGCCCAGGATGACGAGCACCGTGTCCCGGGAGAGAGACAGCAGGTGTTCGTCGTGGAACTGGTAGAAGGCCCTGCCGAAATCGCTCAGGCCGAAGAAATTCAGCGCGTGGTCGTCCTTCATGTTCTCGACGATCTCTTCGAAGGGCCTGCGGTCGAACTCGTCCGTCACCTCGTTGATCCGGTCCACGAAGAGGAAGCTCCGGGCCCGGCTGAACTGGTTCTGCATCTCGTGGACCAGTTTGATGAAGAACCGGGCGACCTCCCAGACCGATCCCGACACGTCGCACAGCACGACCAGTTCGTTCTTCTTGATCTTGCGGTGCTTGTAGATGATGTGAAAGGGCAGGTTGCCCGTGCGGAAACTCCGCTGGATCGTCTTCTTGATGTCCACCCGGCCATGGCGCGACTTCCTAAAACGCAGGGACTTGCGCGTCACCAGGTTCCGGGCGAGTTCCTCCACCGCCTCGTAGAGGTTCTCGACGTCGCCCGGAGGCAGTTCCTGGTAGAGGTCGACGTCCTCCGCCTGCTGGTTCGGCTGCGTGCCGGGCTCGGTGACCGCGTCGGAAGCCTGTTCACCCACCTGCACGCGGGCGAGCATCCGCTCCAGCTCGCCTTCGAGTTCCTCGGTCTCGCCGTCGTCCGCGGGGTCTCCTTCCCCGTCTCCCGCCACGGCCTCGCCCTGCTCGTCCTGGAGACGCCGGATGTCCTGATCGCCCTCGTCCTGCCCGTCGTCGAGATCGGGTTGGCCGTCGGGCGGCCCTTCGGTCTCCCCGCAGGGATCGTCGAGCTCCTCTGCGTCTTCGCCCACCTGGACCAGGAAGAACCGTTCGAAGGCCTCGTCGAAGGCCGGGATGTCCTCGCGGGTCTTGACCAGGGTGGCCCGCAGGGACGCCTTGAAGGCCGGCCGTTCGGTGACCTCCGCGTGCCGAAGGACTTCGGCGGCGTCCAGGGTCTCGGCCATGGATACGCGGACGCCGGATTGTCTGAGCAGCCTGGCGAATTCAACCAGCCGCTTGATCATGGTAGCCGTCCCGCATGATCCGTTCGATGTCCTCGCGGTCCTTCATCAGGACGTTCAGCGTGCCTGAAAGGATGTCGCGCGAGAGGTGCTGCGCGTTCAGGACCACCAGCGCCAGCGCCCAGTCGATCGTTTCGGCGATGCTCGGGGGCTTGCGCATGTTGAGCGTCCTGATTTTCTGGACGAACCGGACGACCTGGTTGGCCAGATCCTCGTCGATGCCCGGGGTCTTGCGGAGGACGATCCGGACCTCCTGTTCGAGGGAGGGATAGTTAATGTAAAGATACAGGCACCGGCGCCTGAGCGCCTCGGAAAGCGTCCGGTTGGCGTTGCTCGTCAACACCACGAGAGGGCGTTGGGCCGCGGTCAGGGTGCCGAGTTCCGGGATGCTGACCTGGAAATCGCTGAGCACCTCAAGGAGGAAACTCTCGAATTCATCGTCCGACCGGTCGATCTCGTCGACCAGGAGGACGACGGGTTCCGGCGCGAGAATGGCTTCGAGGAGGGGGCGCGGCAGCAGGAAATTACGGGAGAAGAAGGCGCTGTCCTCCCGGTTGAGCGTCTCCACCGCGTTGCCGAGCGTGTCCGTACTGTTCAGCAGTTCGCCGATGCGGTCCTTGAGCATCTGCGTGTACAGCAGCTGCTTGGTATATTCCCATTCGTAAAGGGCCTTGGATTCGTCCAGCCCCTCGTAGCACTGCAGGCGGATCAGGCGGCGGTCCAGCGCGCCGGCGAGCATCTTCGCGATCTCCGTCTTCCCCACGCCGGGTGGTCCCTCCACCAGCAGTGGCTTCTCGAGCCGTTCCATGAGGTAGACGGGCGTGGCCAGATCGGGTCCGCAGATATAGTGCTGGGCTTCGAAGCGTTGGATGACATCCTGGGCAGACGTGAACGCGGTCATGATGCTCCTGAAGACAAAGACGAATCGGGGCACGAGAACGGGTGGTTACGGGGCAGGCGCCATGGTCTCCGGACGTGATTTCATCGGGCGTCGTCTCCGGCGTAAGGTAGGCGCGGCCGGGGCGATAGTCAAGCACATTTACCTCCGCGTCCGGCCGGTAATCACGCCGCCGAAAACCCCTGTCCACGAGCGGCCGCGGCCACGTGCTCCAGACCAAATTGTACTTGCCGAATCGGACGGCATGGCCTATATTGCGGGCGTCTCGCAATTCAGAAAAACACAGGAGCAAGCCATGAAAGACCGCAAGCGGAAGAAGCAGCGAAAATTCCTGGTGGGCTTCGGCCTGGTGATCGCCGCCATCTGCTACCTGATCTATACCGGTGCGACCGACGCGACCATGTACTACCTCACCGTGAGCGAACTGAAGGCCGCCGTGGAAACGGGCGACGTGGCCTACGACGAGAACATGCGCCTGCACGGCAAGGTCGTGAACGGATCGATCCAACGCGACGACGTCGGCACCATGCGCATCCGATTCGTCGCCCACGAGGGCGGTGTCGAGGCCCCCGTCGTCTACACCGGCGTAGTCCCGGACACCTTCAAGGACGATTCGGAAGTGGTCGTGGAGGGCGGATACGGCCGGGACGGCACCTTCACCGCCCATACGCTGTACGCCAAATGTCCGTCCAAGTACGAGGCCGAAGGCGGATACGGCCAGTATGAGCAGGCCGAGCCGCAGTCGCCGGAACCACTTCCCCAATCCTAACCGGCCGGCGTTCCGGTCCGGCCGTGTCGCGCACGAAAGAAATCGGTCCGGCCGTGCCGCGCACGAGAGGAGCCGGTCTTAGACTATGACACTGGTTGCGTGCGGACTGCTCGCGCTGGGCGTCCTCGCCTACATGATCAGTCCTATGCTGGACGGTTCGGGCCGCCGCCCCGGGATCGCCAGGTCCGCCGGGTTCGCCGGGTCCCGCCGGGACGACCTGCTGAAGAAGAAGGATTTCATCTATTCTTCCATCCGCGAACTGAATATCGACTACAACATGGGCAAGCTGGCCGCCGCCGATCACGAGGCGCTCCGGCAGGAGTACATGAAGGAAGCGTCGGACGTGCTGGACGAACTGGACCGGACCGCCGTCAGCGACCTGCCCGTGGAGGAGCAGATCGAGGAGGCGGTGCGGGCGGTCCGGGAGATCCGGCAGCGCCGTGGTCCGGCGTCCGAAGAGGCTGCGGCCGTCGATGACGTGGCGGCGGAAGAAAACGCTTCCGAAGCCGAGACCCCTGGCGACGAGGTCGCAGAAGACCTGGCCGCTGAAGTCGCATCTGCCGAAGACGCGCGGCCCGCGCAGGCCGCTCGCGTCCAGGAATGCAGGATCTGCCGCACGGTCAACGAGCAGTCCGCCCGATTCTGCATCGAGTGCGGCACTTCGCTGAAAACCATCACCTGCGCCGGTTGCGGCACGGAAAACCCGGCATCGGCCAGGTTCTGCGCCCAGTGCGGAGGAAAACTGATCTAGTGGTGATCTCATGATGTATCGGCCGCCATCGAGCCCTTCGGGGCTTTTTGTTTTTGGTGCGTTCCTGGTGGCCTGGGCTTCCCTGGCGGTCTGGGTGTTCTGTCCGGTCCGAATCGCGCAAGCCCAGGATACGGGAAGCATCGGGCTCACCGTCGTGAACGGCACGACGGGCCAGCCGATGGCCGGACACGAGGTCGTGCTGCTGAATCGCAGCAGCCTGGAAGCCCCGGAACAGACCATAGCCAGGGTCGTTACCGACGATGCCGGCCGTTACGAATTCACCGGACTTGCGGTCGACGGGTCTCATTACGTGGTCGCCACCCGGTACCTTGAGGTACCCTACCTGACCGGTCTCATCACCCTCGAACCGGGCGCCGGACGCATAGATACCCTGCTCCAGGTCTTCGATATCACGACCGATGAAACGGCCGTGGTCCACAGCGCGGTCCACCTGGTCATCGATACCGGCCCCGAGATCCTGAACGTCACGGAAATCATCGTAGTGGAGAATCGGGGAATCCTCACCTTCGCGCCGCCGCCCGTCGCGGGGCTGGGCCTCGTTTATAACCTGCCCGCGGCTGCCTTCGGACTGCAGCCGATGATGGAAGGGCTTCAGCACACCGAGCGCGGTATCCTGTTTTCGGCGCCCGTACCCCCCGGGGTCTCGCGTATCGTGTATGCCTACAACGTGGACCGGGCGTCCATCGATCACCGGTTCAACAGGCAGATGGACTATGACGTCGAACGTGTCCAGGTGCTGGTTTCACCGAGCACCCAGACGGTGACCGCCACCAACCTGACCAACCATGGCGTACAGCAGATCGCCGACGACGAATACGTGGTGCTTTCGAACCGCGTGGGCGTGGGCAGGGGCATGTCGGTGGAGGTCGCCTTCCCCCGCGTGCTGGCCTGGCAGGACGTCATGAAGTGGGGGATGCTCGGATTCGTGGTGCTCATCGTGGCCGCGGGGCTGGTGGTAGGCATCCGCGTCAGGCCCGATCAGCCGGTCGAACCGCCTGCCTTGAGCGATCTCTCACCGGAGGACGAACGAAAATACGCCGCGATCGTCCAGGCCCTGGCCGCCCTGGATGACCAATTTGCAGTGGGAGGACTGGACCCGGACGCCTACAGGACCCGCCGCGCCCGCCTCAAGGACCGGGCGCTCCGGTTGCGCCAACCCGGGAGCGGAGATGGTTAATCGATCCGCCTCAGGCCTTGCCGGCACCTCCGCCCTTGCCGGCGCCGCGGGTGGCGCTGGTGCCGCCGGCGCCCCTGGCACTTCTGATGCCCCGGGCATCAGCGTTCGCCAATTGACGAAGTCCTACGGGCGATTCCGGGCCCTGCACCGGGTGGATATGGACGTGGCGCCGGGATCCTTCCTGGCCCTGTTCGGCCCCAACGGCGCGGGCAAGTCGACCCTGCTGGGCATCATTGCCGGGCTCGTGCGCCCATCCCGCGGCCAGGTGTTCCTTGACGGCCAGGAAATCACGAAGGACCGCGACGAGGACCTGGGGAAGCGCATCGGCGCGCTGTCCTACCAGACCTATCTCTATGACGAATTGACCGTGTTGGAGAATCTGCGGTTCTACGGGCGTCTATTCGGGGTGGAAAACCGCGAGGAGCGGATTGGATCACTGCTGCACACGGTGGGTATGGAAGCCCGGTCGGGGAGTCCGGTACGGACGCTGTCACGCGGCATGCGCCAGCGGGTAGCTCTGGCCCGCGCCCTGCTGCACGATCCCGATATCCTGTTGCTCGACGAGCCCTACTCGGGGCTGGACCAGGACGCGATGGTCATGCTCAAGACGGTCCTGACCGCCCGGAACAAGACGGTCCTCCTGGTGACGCACGACCTGGTCCGCGGACTGGAATCCGCCGACCGCGTCGCCATCCTGAACCATGGACGCCTGGTGTTCGAGGCCGAGACGAGCGAACTGTCCGCCTCGGATTTCGAACAGACCTACCGCGATTACGCGGTGTAGGGCCGGTTAGGAGTAACCCCAACGATGAGATCCATGCTCGCCCAGTCCTGGCAGATCTACCGCAAGGACATGCTCGTGGAATACCGGACCCGCGAGCGGGTCGTGACCATGTTCGTCTTCTCGCTGATTGTCGTGATCATCTTCAACTTCGCCTTCAACGCGGGGGCGGATGTCCTGCAGCGCGTGGCGCCCGGCATGATCTGGGTGGCCTTCGCCTTCGCAGGCATGCTGAGCGCCAGCCGGTCCTTTTCACCGGAAAAAGACCGAGGCACCTTCGACGGGCTGCTCCTCGCGCCCCTCGACCGGGGATCCATCTTCCTGGGCAAGCTGCTGGGCAACGTCACGCTCATTGGCCTGGTCCAGCTGGCGGTGCTTCCTCTGTTCGTCCTGTTTTTCAACATGACAATTCTGCCGTATCTGTCTAAACTGTTGGTGATCTTCTTTCTGGGAACCGTCGGATTCTCGTCCGTCGCCACCCTGTTCGCGGCCGTGGCCGTCAACACGCGCATGCGGGACGTCATGCTGCCGGTCCTGCTGCTGCCCGTCGCCTCGCCGGTGCTGATCGCGCTGGTGGAAACGACGCGGACCACCTTCGAGGGCGGGGACTGGCAGGACATGACGAACTGGATCAGGCTGCTTTCGGTGTTCACGGTCGTCTTCCTGGTCGCGTCCGTCATGCTGTTCGAGTACATCGTGGAGGAATGAATATGGCCGGCATAGCCGCCCGCCTGCGCATCACACCCTTCGGCCTCATCTGCCTCGTGGGCCTGGTCGCCACGCTGTACCTGTCGCTGATCTGGGCGCCCCGGGAACGGGTCATGGGGGACGTACAGCGGATCATGTATTTTCACGTCGCTTCCGCCTGGATCGCGGAGTTCGCCTTCGTGCTGGTGGGCGTTTCCAGCGTCATTTACCTGTGGCTGCGGGAGCGAAAGTGGGACATCGTGGCCTACAGCGCCGCGGAGGTCGGGTTCGTCTTCTGCTGTTTCGTCATGATCACCGGGCCGATCTGGGGCAAGCCCGTGTGGGGCACGTGGTGGACCTGGGACCCCCGGCTCACCTTTTCCATGATCCTCTGGCTCATCTACGTCGCCTACCTGATGCTGCGCGTCTACGGAGACGACCTGCCGCAGGTGAAGACTTTCCTCGCCGTGCTGGGCATCCTCGGCACCATCGACATCCCCTTCATCCACTTCGCGACCATGTGGTGGCGGGGCCTGCATCCCGACTCCCTGGTCATGACGGAGGAAGGCCTCGGCGCGGGCATGGAAGTGAACATGCGCATCGCACTGGGCGTGTCGGCGGTCGTCTTCACCCTCCTGTTCTTCTATCTCATGAGCCGGCGAATGGCGCTGGAGCGGCTGCGCGACGAGACCGAGGCCCTGCGGGAGCGCGTGGAGCACCGGCATCCCGGTAGCGTGGGCGTTTGAAAGGAGTGTTTGAACCGTGGATCAGAACTTCTGGTACCTGTTTTCCGCCTACACGCTGATATGGGTCGGGCTGTTCCTGTACCTCTTCACGATCGCCGGCCGCGAGAAGAAGCTGGAGGCGGAGATCGCCGAACTGAAGGCCGCCGTGGAGGAACTGGAGTCGAAAGAGGAGGGGCGGGCCTGACGCTGGCCGGCCCGTACCTGAAGCCGGTCCGGCCTGACTCGAGCCTGACGCCGTCCCGACGCTGACCCGGCCCCGGATCTGACCCATGGCCGATCGAACAGAAAGTACCGCGCCGGACTATTTCTCGCACATTCACATCATTCTCGTAGAACCGAAAGTGCCGGGGAACATCGGCGCCGTCGCCCGGGCCATGACGACCATGGGACTTTCCCGCCTCGTCCTGGTCAATCCGGTCGAATTCCGCCACGAGGCCGAGGCCCGTTGGATGGCCCACGGCGCCGGGGAGATCCTAGACAAAGCCCTCGTCGTCCCGGCGCTGGACGAAGCGGTGAATGATCTCGCCCTCGTCGTCGGCACGACCAACCGCACCCGCGGCATCTGGCTAAGCCCCATACAGCCCATTGATGTGGCCTGCGCCGAACTGTCCGCCGTGGCGCGGGACCAGCACTGCGGCATCCTCTTTGGGCGGGAAGACCGTGGCCTGCTGAACGACGAACTCCAGCGCTGCAACGTCATCGCCCGGATCCCCGCGGCGACTACCTACCCTTCCCTCAACCTGGCCCAGTCGGTCATGGTCTGCGCGTACGAACTGTTTCGCCAGAGTGTAGAAGCGCCGCCCCCGTCCGACGTGCGGCTGGCGGAGCACCGGGCCGTGGAGCGCGTTACCCGGCGCGTGCACGAGACGCTGCTCCGGCTCGGCTTTGAGTCCACGCCGAGCGAAGAGACCTTCCTGCGATCCATCCGCCGCGTCCTGCGCCGCAGTCTGCGGCTGGAACAGCGCGACGTCGCCGTGCTGCACAAGGTATGCGACGAGATCGACGCGTACGTGGACCGGCGCAGCGGCAGTCCGTGATCATCCGTCGCGTCCCTGGTGACGAATTTCGGCCGTCCCGCCCTTCCGATCCACCCGGTCCACCCGGCCCTCATGGTAAGCCCGGCCCTCAGATCCCGAATTCGGAAGGATAGCGCACTGCCTCGAGGCATAGCCCGCGGGCCGGGGCGTTGGTACCCGCGGCACGACGGTCTTTCTCCGCCAGCATCTCCGCCATGACGCTTTCCGGCCATCGTCCCCGGCCGATATCCACGGCCGTGCCCACGATCGTCCGCACCATGTGATGGAGAAAGCGGTTCGCCTCGATACGCAGTCGGAGTTCGTCCTCCGCCTCGATCCAATCCAGCTCCCGCACCTCGCAGACCGTGCCGTCGGCCGTGGACGTAGCCTGGCAGAAGGAAGTGAAGTCGTGACGGCCCACCAGGGGCGTGCAGGCCCGGCGCATGGCGCCCACGTCCACCGGGTAGGCCACGTACCAGGCCTGGTTTCGTCGCATGGCGCTCGGACGCCGGATGATCCGGTAGGCGTACCGTCGTCCCACCGCGCTGAACCGGGCGTGGAAATCATCAGGTGCCTGCGTGGCCTCTAGCACGCGCACGTCCGGCGGCAGCACCCCGTTCAGCCCCTTCTTCAGCCGGTCCACCACCATGTCCGAATCCGTCCTGAAGTGGACGACCTGCCCCGTGGCGTGCACCCCGGCGTCCGTGCGGCCCGCCGCGGTCGCCCGGAGCTCGGCCCGCAGGATGGTGCGCATCGCCTCCTCCAGGACGCCCTGCACGGTCCGTCCCTCGGGCTGGAGCTGCCAGCCGAGGAAGTCGGTGCCGTCGTATTCGATCGTGAGGACCAGGGTACGCATGTCGGATTCTGGCGGAATGGCGAGGTTAAGCGCGGGTCAGAACAGATGGCCGACGGTGCCGATGCGGTCGAAGGCCGCGCCGAGGACGAGCAGGACCGTCACGGCCGCGATGGCCACGAAGTCGTTCCGGGCCAGGGCCATGACGCGGAACTGCGTGCGCCCGGCACCGCCCCGGTAGCAGCGGGATTCCATGGCGACCGCCAGTTCCTCCGCCCGCCGGAAGGCCGAGAGCATGAGGGGCACCAGCAGGGCGGTCATCTTCCGGACGCGCCGGATCGGATTGCCGGTGAAGTCCGCGCCCCGGGCGGCCTGGGCCTTCTGCAGGCGGTCCGCTTCCTCCACCAGCGTCGGGATGAACCGCAGGGCGATGACCATCATCATGGCCAGTTCATGGGCGGGCAGTCCGAACCGTTCCAGGGGCTTGAGCAGCCGCTCGATGCCGTCCGATACGTCCAGCGGGGCCGTGGTCAGCATCAGCAGCGCCGCGATCAGCATGATGACCACCAGGCGCATGCTGAACACCGCCCCCTGGAACATCCCTTCCCATGTGGGTCCCGGCACGGTGTATCCCGCGATGATCACGGCTTCTCCCGGCGTGAAGCACGCATGGGCCGCGAAGGTGATAATCAGGATCAAGCGGAAGGCCTTCAGGTTGTTCAGCGGCAGGTGGAGCGGAACGCCGGAGATCCGCACCAGTGCCGCGACCGCGGCCAGCATGAAGAAGAACAGCGGCAGGGTCTTAATCCAGATAAGCGCCGCCATCAGCACCAGGGCGCCGCACAGCTTGGTGCGCGGGTCCAGGCGGTGGATGGGAGACTCGCCGGGATAGTACTGACCCAGCGTCAGGTTCTGGAGCATGGGGGTTCTTATGGACTAACGGTTATGATAAGGAAAACCAGGTTGTTTAACCGATACTAAAGCTGATATGAGATTAAATCGAGAGAAAAATCTGGGTGTTTCAATTGTTAATACTTGTCTCATTGAAATGTTAATGATTTATAGTAACATGTACGTCCTAAATCCGACCTGAAAACCAGTGGAACTTCGTCCTGTCTCCTTGAATCAGGATGTCAGAAACGAGTGTAACTATACATGTCCGGTTCCTTTATTCGTTTCACGTTCGTTTTCTCAATTTTGGCACTTTTTTTTATTTCCACCTGCGGCAAGGACAGTCCCACCGAGCCGAAACCTCCTGAACCTCCGCCTCCACCTCCATCTCCACCGGCGCCCGTGGCCACCAGAATTGAAATAACTCCAGCTGATGTCATGTTGAACGCCCTGGGACGGACGGTTCAGTTGACAGTCAGGGTCATCGATCAGAGCAACAATACCTTGAGCGGCGCCGTCGTAACATGGACCACCAACAACATCGGTGTGGCGACCGTCGACGATCAGGGTCTGGTTACGTCGGTCGGCAACGGCACCGCGCGGATCACGGCCACCTCGGGAAGTGTATCAGCAGGCATAGACGTGAAGGTCATGCAATCGGTAGGCAGCATCACGATCGAACCGGATGGGGCGACGCTCATGTCTATCGGCGCGACGGTTCAACTCACGGCCGCGGTACTGGATGGCAATGGGCGACCTGTGGCAGATGCTATGGTGGCTTGGCAAAGCTC
Organism: Gemmatimonadota bacterium; assembly: GCA_026705925.1. Lineage (GTDB taxonomy): Bacteria > JAAXHH01 > JAAXHH01 > JAAXHH01 > JAAXHH01 > JAAXHH01. Next base: position 18,818 of record JAPOZT010000001.1, on the reverse strand, counting down.
GGACGAGGCGGTGGCGACCGTCAGCGCACAGGGGCTCGTGACTGCCGTATCGAACGGCACCGCGCGTATCACGGCGACGCTGGGCAGCGTATCAGCAAGCATAGACATAAAGATCATGCAGTCGGCCGGCGGCATCACGATCGAGCCCCGGATGGTCACACTCGAGTCTATTGGCGAGACGGTTCAACTCACGGCCGTGGTGCTGGATGGCAATGTACATCCCGTGGAAGATGCCGTCGTGACATGGCACAGTAGCGACGAGGCGGTGGCGACCGTCAGCGCACAGGGGCTCGTGACTGCCGTTAAGAACGGGGTTACACGTATTACGGCTGAATCTGGAATGGTTTCTGATAGTATTGAAGTTACAGTCCGGGCAACAAGCGCGGATCGAGAAACCCTGACTATGATTTACAACGCCATGAGCGGTGCGGATTGGACGAACAACACGAACTGGCTCAGCGATAAGCACGTAGATGAGTGGTACGGTGTAAATACCGACGAGAACGGTCGTGTGAAGACCTTGAATCTGGGGAATAACAACCTCCAGGGGGAAATTCCAATCCAGTTAGTCCGGTTAAGCCACCTGGAGGGCCTATCTCTCGAGGGTAATCAACTGGCAGGCAGCATCCCTTCTGAATTGGGCGAGCTAGCAAGACTCGCTCTCCTGTATCTATTCGACAATCAGTTGACAGGCACCATCCCGCCAGCACTGAGTCAACTGGAAAACCTGATTCATCTGTGTCTCAATGGAAACCGCCTGACAGGCCAGATTCCATCGGAACTGAGCCGTTTGAAGAATCTCAACTGGCTACATCTGCACAACAACCAGAATCTAACCGGCTCCCTGCCGGTTGAACTGGTCAATTTGGATCTGGAAGCCCTACTGCTGCAGGGGACGCAAGTATGCTTGCCTGATGATCCAGCTTTAGTGCGCTGGGCGAGCGAGATTTCAGATGTTCAAGTGGTTCAGTGCGAGGTTTCGAATTCGGAACGAATCGCCTTGGAGGCTTTATACGTATCGACGAACGGAGCACATTGGAAAAACTCCACCGGCTGGCTTAGCAACGCTCCGTTAGGAACTTGGTACGGGGTGTCTACGGATGACCATGGGCGAGTTATACAACTTCAGTTACATGACAACAATCTTGCGGGAACGTTGCCTCCAGAATTGGGGAAACTAACCAATCTGGCTCATTTATATCTTTACAGTAATCAGTTGACAGGCAACATGCCCCCCGAACTGGGACATTTAAACAACCTGAAGACGATGGAATTGTCAGGAAACCTGTTGTCTGGCAGTATACCGACCGAATTTGGCCTAATGACTAACCTCGAACGATTACTTATCGCCTCAAATCGGTTATCCGGCATCATCCCATCAGAGGTCGGACAGATGAAGAATCTGTCCTCTCTTTCCTTGTTCGATAATTTACTTACAGGGAGCATCCCTCCTGAAATCGGTCAATTGTCACAGCTGACCGAATTGTCACTATACATTAATCGGTTGTCCGGCAGCATCCCTGCAGAACTTGGGCAACTCGCAAATCTAAACACGTTGGCGCTGTTCAGAAATCAGTTAACGGGGAGCATCCCCGCAGAACTTGGGCGGATGTCAAGTTTGACCGGGTTGTCTTTGACAGAAAACCAGCTGACGGGGAGCATTCCTGCAGAACTTGGGCAACTCGCAAACCTTAGACGACTAGACCTCGACTATAACAAGCTTTCAGGTGGTTTACCTTCTTCTCTCGGACGACTTGTCAATCTCACCAGTCTCAATCTCCATAGGAATCAGTTTTCTGGTAACGTTCCTCCCGAACTGGGTAAACTAGCCAATCTGGATTACTTGTCTCTTTCATCCAATCCCGAACTAGCGGGTCCATTGCCCAACGAACTGATTGTGCTGGATCTGATAAGCTTGGATCTGTATGAAACGCCGGTGTGTGTCCCAGGCACTGCCGAATTTCGAGCGTGGATCGAAACGATACAGAATCATCGCGTCATCTTCTGCAACCCGGATCGCGATCCGCTGGTGGCTTTGTATCATGCAACAGACGGTGACAACTGGAGTAACGACACGGACTGGTTGGGATACACAAGCCTGGATCAATGGTTTGGCGTAACCACGAATTCCGAATTTCGTGTCGAGGAATTGGATTTCGAAAACAACAATCTGGTCGGAAGGTTACCCGAAGAACTGTTGTTACTTACTGACCTGCAGGTATTGAAACTTGGCGACAATCCATATCTTACCGGGACCCTTTCCAGAGATTTCATGAGTCTTTCCCTCCGGACACTGCAACTGGACAACACGGGAATCTGTACGCCAGTGGATGAGGAATTCCAAAAATGGTTAGCGACCATCTCAAACAGGAGCGGTATTTCCAGTTGTGAAGAACAGATGGAATTGGATGACCGCGGTGTTTTGGTCAGCTTTTATAATGCCACCAATGGCTCGGACTGGAAGAATAACTCAAACTGGTTAAGCGATTTGCCTTTAGAAGAGTGGTACGGAGTTAAGACCGATTCCCAAGGGCGAGTAATAGAACTGGAGTTTGTGGACAACAATATCCGTGGACCACTCGTTCCTGAACTGAGCCAGCTCACCGAGCTTGCCAAATTGCATCTTTTTGCGAATCCGATAGCCGGCGGTATTCCTTCCGAACTGGGCAATCTGGCCAAACTGGTTTTCCTGAACTGTTCAGGATGTCAGTTGACGGGCAGCATTCCTCCCGAACTCGGACGGTTATCCCGGTTAAGACATTTGAGTTTTTTCGCAAACCGATTGAGAGGCAACATACCTGCGGAGTTGGGTCAGCTGGCCAGTCTTGAATATCTCGATCTTTTAGGTAATCAACTTACGGGCGGTATTCCACCCGAACTTGGACAACTAAAGAACCTTTCAAAAATGAGACTGTCAGGAAACCTGTTGGGGGGCGGTATTCCACCCGAACTTGGACAACTTTCCAAACTAACAAGATTGGGTTTATCACATTGCGGATTAACAGGCTTCATACCATCCGAACTTGGACAACTTAGACAGCTATCCGACCTGGGACTCAGCCAAAATACGCTGATGGGTAGTATTCCCGTAGAATTGGGCCGACTGACTAGCCTGACTGAAATGGACTTGTCCTACAATGAATTAACCGGCGAGTTGCCGGATGAGTTTGGTGGTCTTGTCAGCCTGAGAACGCTGAAACTCCATAAGAACATCGGGTTGTCAGGTCCGATTCCGATATCGATGATCAAACTCAGGTTAGATGAGTTGTTATTGAATAACACACAACTGTGCGCGCCTTTGTCGTCGGAGTTTGAAAGGTGGCATCAGGGCATAGAAACTCGAAGTCACGTCGATAGATGCCGATCCGATTTCAACCTGAATCCCAAAGTGTATCTCACGCAGGCGGTACAGTCGTTCAAGTCTATTGTTCCGGTTCCCCTTTTGGCAGAAAAGCCCGCGCTATTGCGTGTGTTCTTCACCACAGAGGAAGTAGTACTGAACAAACCAGCTGTCAGGGTCGGATTCTACCTTAATGGCATGGAGGTTCAGAACGTCGCAATACCTCCCGGTCCCGCAAAGATTCCAATTGAGATCGACGAAAGTTCCCTGGAGTTCACGGCCAACGCGCTGGTACCCAAAGAGGTGATAAGACCGGGATTGGAAATCGTGGTAGAGATCGATCCGGATAGTATGTTGGATCTGGATTCGGGAATAGCTATCCGTGTTCCAGAAACGGGAAGGTTACCAATTGATGTTCGAACTGTACCACCATTCGACCTGACGCTTGTTCCTCTGCTTTGGACCGAAAATCCGGACCATTCGGTAGTAGTAAATACAGAAGGACTGACGAATGACCACGCGATTTTCGAGACGACAAGAGATCTGCTGCCCATCAGTAACTTCGAAGTTTCGGTGCGGAAACCGGTCTGGATCTCAGTCGAACCTGCGTTTTTCAATGCGGCAGAAGTGCTAACCGAAATCAAGATGATCCGGATAATGGATGGTGGCCTTGGTTATTACATGGGCATAGGTACACACGGTGGGTCGGCTTTTGATCCAGGAGTTTTAAGTTTTTCGGAATGGGATGCAAATATCATAGCCCATGAACTAGGGCACAATCTCAGCCTGGCACATGCACCATGCGGAAATCCCGGTGGGCTGGATCCTGAGTATCCTTATAGTGATGGCAGCATTGGAGCATGGGGATATGATCTGAGACGCGGCAAACTGGTAGACCCCATAACACCAGATATCATGGGCTACTGTGATCCATCATGGATCAGTGATTATCATTATATAAAGATGTTCAACTATCGTACCAAGGAGGAGGAATCGAGACTCATGGGGGTATCGTCTACGCGATCAATGAGTCTGCTGATCTGGGGTGGCGTGGACGAGAGCGGGGAACTCTCCCTGGAGCCTGCTTTTGTAGTCGATGCGCTACCTTCATTGCCAATGGAAAGTGGTCCATATCGACTATCGGGAGAAGATGGTGGAAGTATTACTCTTTTCTCCATGGACTTCGCGATGAGCGAAGTGGCTGACGGAGAAGGAAGTGGTTTTGCCTTTGCAATTCCGGTTCGTGCGGATTGGTTGGACCGCCTGGACCGCATTAGGCTATCAGGTTCCGGCAGAATCACGGAGATAACAAGAGATAGCGGCAAGTCCGCCGCAATTCTTCTGGATCAAATCACCGGGCAGGTCAGGGGTATTCTGCGAGATTGGCCCGGATCGGGACAATCTGCTGGAACTGCGCGCCGCGTGCTGCCGGAGCCGGGACTAGAGGTTATCGTCAGCCCGGGTATCCCCGATCCTTCGGACTGGTAACAGGCACTAAAATACCCCACACAGGTGAGCATAAGTATTTTTAGGAGAACCTGTTCGGAACAGTGGTTGTCCCCCCGGGCAGTTCTGACGTCCTCCGTTCTGATGAGGCATGCCATCGATACCCGGAGCAGGATTCCCTATGGTATAGCAAAGGTTCTTTTAAAATGACTTTGCTGGAAACCTGTGTGAGGTAACAGTCATTATACCTGATGCGGCGCGGACCTGCAAGTGTTTTTGAATTATGCTCGCTCGGCACGGGGCGTGCCGTCAGGTTCTGTCTGCCAATGCCGGGCATTTGCCGCCAGGTACTGTCCCCGCCGCGGAGCGAGCCGTCACATTACGCCGTCAGGTCTTGCGCTTTTTCTTCTTGGCCGCGGGAAAGAGGACGTTGTTCAGGATGAGCCGGTAACCGGGGGAGTTCTTGTGAAGGGCGAGATTGGTCGGCGGATCGCCCACCAGGTGCTCCTCGTCCTCCGGATCGTGCCCCCCGTAGAAGGTGAACGTCCCCATCCCGTAGTTGCCGTGGAGGTACTTGACGTGGTCGGTCCCGGCCTCCTCGGCGAGAACGACCACGGTGCGCTTGAGCACGTCGCGGTGGAAGGAAGTGGACAGGCCGTAGAAGCCGGCGATGTAGTTCACGTGGTTCTGCGTGAGCATGGAGGGCACCGGGTCGTACTTTGCCGAGAAATCGAAGAGGGTGAAGGGTGCGGTCAGCACCTTGCCGGCGTTGACCTGGTTCACGTCGATGTTGGAAAAGGAACCGATGAGCGGATTCAGCTGCAGCGTGAAATTCTCGAAGGCGAAGGTCTGGTGGAAGTCCAGCCGGGACTGGGCATCCGGATCGACGGGGGTGTGGTCGTACTCCGGCGCCACGATGTCGGTGTGGACCGCGGCCAGCGCGATCTCCAGGGTTTCCGTCGCGGCGCACATGGCGAAGACAAACCCGCCGTCGCCCACGTAGGTCCTGATGCCCTGCGCCACGGCCTTCTTGGCCTCCGCGACCGTCAGATACCCCAGGCTTCGCGCCAGGGTCTCGTCGGTGGCCTGCTGCTGCTGGTACCAGGGCGTGCGGTGATAGCTATAGAACTTGCTGTACTGCCCGGTGAAATCCTCGTGGTGCAGGTGCAGCCAGTCGTACTGCTTCAACGTTCCGTCCAGCACCTCCTGGTCGAAGATCGTGCTGTAGGGCACTTCGGCGTATTCCAGCGCCAGGGTCACGGCATCGTCCCACGGCCGCTGGTCAGGCCGGGTGTATACGGCGATTTCGGGCGCTTTCTCGAGCAGCACCCGGTCCATGTTGTTTTCCTCGATATGGGCGTAGATCCGGACCAGTTCCGCGCCGTCGATCACCTGGAAACTCACTCCCCGCAGGTGGCAGGACCGCACCCGGTCGGCCGTGGGGTCCATGATGAAGGACCCGCCGCGGTAATTCAGCAGCCATTCAACCGTATAGCCCTGCTCCAGGGCCTGAAAGGCGATGCCGTAGGCCTTGAGATGGTCCTGCTGTTCCAGGTCCATGAAGATGAGCATCTTCTGGGCGCTGGCGGAGCCTGGCAGGAGGAAGAGCAGTGCGAACAGGAGGGTCAGACGACGCATGTTTACCGTAAGAGTTGAAAGCAGGATGGACCGGATGGACGATTCATTGCGCCGTCATGCTAGCGAGGATAGTCTGACGGCCATGGGACCTCCACGCGCTGGATGGTCGACTCGGTCGGATTCGGCAGGAAATGGATGATCTCCTTGCCGGCATCCATCTCCTTGCCGGCATCCATATCCAGGTCCGGCCCCATGGGATTCGGACCTCCCTGCTCATCCAGAAAGTCCAGATACCGCTCTATCGCGGGTATCGTCCGATCACGGGCTTCTTCGGCCGTAGGCGCATTGCTGTGGATTCCGGGCAATGCCGGGCAGAACGCATGAAACTGTTCGCCGTCGGATTCTATGACTATGGTAACGCTGGTCTTCATGGTGATCTTCTCTTCGAATGCGCGGATCGTGCGGGCCGTGCGGGCCATGCTGACCATGCTGACTAGAGGAAGCAGCCCTTCGGCACCGTCCGCTGGTTGAAATATGACGCGGGTTGTCCGCAGGGTCAATGTCATTTACAGAGGCCCTGATATTAGGAATAGTCGGAGCGTAAGTCTCAATCTAGCGTTCGGTGCGACAAAAAACCGCAGGAGACAAAAAACTCAGGCGTCCTGGCCGCCGTGCAACGCCGCCAGGTTGTCCACGTACTTGTGCCCGCTGCCCGTATTGAAGAGCACGACCCGGTCGGACCGGTCGATGCGTCCCAGCGCGATCATCTTCCGCAGTCCGGCCAGCACGGCGCCGCCTTCGGGCGCCGCGAATATGCCCTCGCAGGCCCCGATCTCCCGAACGCCTTTCACCATGTCGCCGTCGGGTACGGCCACCGCGTCACCTCCGCTCTCCCGGATCGCGGCCAGCATCAATTTGTCCCCCACGGCGGCGGGCACGCGCAGCCCGCTGGCGAGCGTGCGGGCGTTCTCCCACTCCGAGGCATCCGGCCACTGCTGTTCCCAGGCCCGGACGATGGGCTGGCAGCCGGCGGCCTGCACCGCGACCATGCGGGGCCGTTCCGGTCCGATCCACCCGAGGGCTTCCATCTCGGAGAAGGCCTTCCACATACCGATCAGTCCGGTCCCGCCCCCTGCCGGGTAGAGGATCGTGTCCGGCAGGACCCATCCGCACTGTTCGGCCAGTTCGTACCCCATGGTCTTCTTGCCCTCCACGCGGTAGGGTTCCTTCAGGGTGGAAACGTCGAACCAGCCCTCCTTGTCTTTCCGCGCGGCCACCAGCCTTCCGCAGTCCGTGATCAGGCCGTCCACGAGTTCCACCGCCGCGCCGTGGGCCCGGCATTCGACGATGAAGGGCTGGGGCGTGTCCCGGGGCATGAACACTTGCACGGGGATGCCCGCCCGGGCGCCGTAGGCCGACAGCGCGCCCGCCGCGTTGCCGGCGGAGGGTATGGCCAGGGACTCCGCCCCCAGCTCCAGGGCGCGGGATACCGCCATGGCCAGGCCCCGGGCCTTGAACGAGCCGGTGGGGTTGACGGATTCGTCTTTGATGTAGAGCTCGTCCATGCCCAGCCGTTCACCCAGGCGCCGGGCGTGCATCAGGGGCGTGCCGCCCTCGCCCAGGGTGACGATGGCCGACGGGTCGCGCACGGGGAGCATCTCGCGGTAGCGCCACAGGGTCGGTTCGCGCATCGCCAGGACGTCCGGAGTCAGCGCCTTTCCTGCTTCTTTGGTGTCATACCGGGCGAGCAGCGGCCGGCCGCAGTCGGGGCACAGGTTAAGCAACCGGTCCGCCGGCAATCGCTTGCCGCAGTCGCTGCATTCCAGGTCGATGAGGAAGTTCAAATGAGTCACCGTCAGTGGGGTTGTTGTGTCTCCGCGGCCCGAAGCGCCGGACGGCGCTCGCCTCCGTTTCAAAGGTCGAAGAACAGCCCGATGCCCGCGTAATCGTCCTCCAGGTGATGAAACTGTCCGTGTTCGCTGCGGCCTCCGTGGTATACGAAAGCGAGGCGAAGGCCCCGGGAAGACTCGTTGTGAAACAGCAGTCCCGCATGGGCCGTGCGGTTGACCGAAATCTCACCGTCCCGGAACAGCCGCACGTCGCAGGCCAGGTAGACCCGGGTTGCGCCGCCCTCGCCCGCGAAAGGACGGAAGACCAGTTCGGCACCGCCCTGGACCCGCCACCGCCGCACGTCCGGGATGGCGTGGTTCGACCACCGCAGGCTGCCGTAGACGCGGGCGGAACCGATCGTTGAACCGATGGCGGAGCCTGGCGCGAAGCGCATCTCGCGGGCGCCGTACAGCGTGAAATACTCCCGGCTGTAGGTCATGGCCCGCGTGGCCCGGTCCTCCTGGTCCGAGTGGCCCGCCCGGTCCTCCTGGTCCGGCTGGTGCGGCCCGCCGTACCCTTCGTACCCGTCGGCCAGGTGAGCGCTCACGTGGGCGTATTCGAACCGCCCGGTGTACCTGTCGTTTCCCAGGTCCGCGTGGAAGCCGATCAGGTAGTCGGCGGTCTCGAGGGGAAAGGTCGTTCCTGACCGGCGCAACTTCGAGAAGACGCCCGCATGGATCCCGGTCCGGAACCGCCGCCCGCCGTCCGCGCCCCAGGCATAGTCGGCGGCCTCCCACGAACCGCCGATGTCGCCGTTCAGCCGGTCGCCCAGGTTGGACGTGACGGCCAGCCGGGCCTCGGTCGGGTCGGCCAGCAGCGGGCGGAACAGCCGCTGCTGAGGGGCGGCGAAGCGCCAGGACCCGCCGGATGCCTCCGCCGCGTCAAAGGCCAGACCAACGGCAAGGAAAACAACCCCCATGCCGGCGAACCACGGGAACCTTCGCAGGAAAGCGGATATAGTGGCCATGATTAAAGCGGGTTACGGACGATATGGAACGGTCGGGCATAGAACAGTCGGGCTGCTTCGTGATGAAACCAGCATCACGGATTTCAAGCCTATCGATGATAGGACGGGGCACACCCGGTGTCAAGACATCTGTACCTGCCGCGAACCCCGATGGAACGGGCATATCGGGCGTGGCCGGCTACGGGAATGTCCTTGACACCGTGTGCGTGAAGCCGTTAGTTTGTGGTCTCTTGGAAAATCCATGCGTCGATGACCGGGAGCCATGCACCGTGCCGCGTAACCTGAACAGCTTCGGTGCCCGCGTCGTATTGAACGCGGGCGGAAGCACCAGTACCTACTATTCGCTTTCCAGGGCCGAGGAAGGCGGCGCCGGAGACCTTTCGCACCTGCCCTTTTCCCTCAAGGTCATGGTGGAGAACCTGCTGCGCCACGAAGACGGCGTGTCGGTCTCCGCCGAAGACGTGGCCGCCGTCGTCGGTAGCGTCGCGGGCGGGCCCTCCGAACGGGAGATCGCCTTCCGCCCGGCGCGGGTGCTGATGCAGGACTTCACAGGCGTGCCGGCCGTCGTCGACCTGGCCGCCATGCGGGACGCCATCCGGAAGCTGGGCGGCGCGGCCGACCGCATCAATCCCCTGCAGGACGTGGACCTGGTCATCGACCACTCCGTCCAGGTGGACGAGTTCGGTTCCCGCCGCGCCTTCGCGGCGAACGTGGACCGCGAGTTCGACCGGAACCTGGAGCGGTACCGCTTCCTCAAGTGGGGACAACAGGCCTTCGACAACTTCCGCGTCGTCCCGCCCGGCACGGGCATCGTGCACCAGGTCAACCTCGAGTACCTGGCCAAGGTGGTCTTCGCCCGGGAGCGGGACGGCGAATCGATTGCCTATCCCGACACCCTGGTGGGGACGGACTCCCATACGACCATGATCAACGGACTTGGCGTCGTCGGCTGGGGCGTGGGCGGCATCGAGGCGGAAGCGGCCATGCTCGGTCAGCCGGTATCGATGCTCATCCCGTCCGTGGTGGGGTTCAGGATGACCGGCGCCCTCCCGGCCGGGGCCACGGCGACGGACCTGGTCCTGACGGTGACCCAGATGCTCCGGGCGCACGGCGTCGTCGGCAAGTTCGTCGAATTCTGCGGTCCCGGACTGGACAGCCTGTCTCTGCCCGACCGGGCCACCATCGCCAACATGGCCCCCGAATACGGCGCCACCGTGGGATTCTTTCCGGTGGACGGCGAGACACTGTCCTACATGGAACTGACCGGCCGTGACGCGAGCGAGATCGAACTGGCGGAAGCCTATACGAAGGCGCAGGGCCTGTTCCGGACGCCCGGCACCCCCGACCCGTTCTTCTCCGACACGCTGGAACTCGACCTCGGCACCGTCGAACCGAGCATGGCGGGCCCCCGCAGGCCCCAGGACCGCGTATCGCTGTCCAGCGTCAAGCCGTCGTTCCGGAAGGAACTGGCCGCCATGCTTGCCGACGAGAACCCGGACCTGTCCGACGAGACCGTCGACCAGTGGGTGGACGGCAACGGACACGCGCCCGGCGACCTGGGCACGCTGGCGAAAACAGCGCCTGTCGACATGGACGGATCGTCCTTCGATCTGGGACACGGATCGGTGGTGATCGCCGCGATCACCAGCTGCACGAACACGTCCAATCCGGCCGTGCTCGCGGCCGCCGGCGTCCTGGCGAAGAAGGCCGTCGAACGGGGCCTGTCCACCCGGCCCTGGGTGAAGACCAGTCTCGCGCCGGGCTCGCAGGTCGTGACCCGGTACCTGGAAGACATGGGCCTGCTTCCCTACCTGGAGCAGCTCCGGTTCCACGTCGTGGGTTACGGCTGCACGACCTGCATCGGCAACAGCGGCCCCGTGCCCGCTCCCATCGGCGACGCTGTGCGGGAATCCGACCTGGTCGCGGCCGCGGTGCTGAGCGGCAACCGGAATTTCGAAGGCCGCGTGAACCCCATCGTCAAAGCCAATTACCTGGCCTCGCCGCCGCTCGTGGTGGCCTACGCCCTGGCCGGACGCATGGACGTGGACCTGTACAACGAGCCCATCGGAACCGACCCGAAGGGCAATGACGTCTATCTCCGGGACATCTGGCCCACGCCCGGTGAAGTGCGGGAGGCCGTGCGCGCCTCCGTGCGCCGGGAGATGTTCCAGTCGATCTACGCCGACGTCTTCACGGGCGACGACCGCTGGGCGGAACTGGCCGCGACGAGTGACGAGTCCTATGCCTGGGACGAAGTCTCCACGTACGTCAAGCTCCCGCCCTACTTCGACGATATGCCGCCTGAACCCGGCAAAATCACGGACATACGCGGCGCCCGCGTGCTGGCGGTACTCGGCGATTCCGTCACGACGGACCACATTTCGCCGGCCGGTTCGATCCAGGCCGACAGTCCCGCGGGCCGGTACCTGGTCGAGCGCGGCGTGGCGCCGAAGGACTTCAACTCATACGGGGCGCGGCGGGGCAACCACGAAGTCATGATGCGGGGCACCTTCGCCAACATCCGGCTGCGCAACCGCCTGGCGCCAGGCACGGAGGGCGGCTGGACGAAGACCGCGCCCGACGCCGAACCGGTCGCCATCTACGATGCCGCCGTGGCCTACCGTGCGTCGGATACCCCGCTGATCGTAATCGCCGGCAAGGAATACGGATCCGGCTCGTCCCGGGACTGGGCTGCCAAGGGGCCCAATCTCCTCGGCGTCCGGGCCGTGATCGTGGAAAGCTACGAACGCATCCACCGCAGCAACCTCATTGGCATGGGGATCCTGCCCCTCCAGTTCGAGGAGGGGGAAAGCGCCGAATCGCTCGGTCTGACCGGTTTCGAAACCTTCGACATCGAGGGGATCGAGGGCGGCATCACCCCCCGGCAGCCCGTCCGTGTCCGGGTGACCGCCGCGGACGGCGCCACGAGAACATTCATCACCATCGTGCGCATCGACACCCCGGTCGAGGTGGAATACTACCGCCACGGCGGCATTTTGCAGTACGTGCTGCGTGGCTTGTTGGAGGGTTGAGAAGCGCAGCTATCCAGCGCGAGGGCGAAGGAGCATAGCGCGCGTCAAATCGCGAAGATATCGAACCGGCCAGCGCCGGTATTGAAAAAGGGAAATCGGCCCGCAAGTGCGGGACGGTTTCCCGAAACTTTTGGAGGCAATGAGCATCATGGGAATCAAGGTCGGCATCAACGGGTTCGGCCGCATCGGCCGCATGGTCTTCCGGGCTATGTCGGAGCGGACCGGGTTCGACGTGGTCGTCATTAACGACCTGACCGACAGCGCGACGCTGGCGCACCTGCTGAAATTCGACTCCGTCCACGGCCGGTACGACCATCCGGTGGAGGCCGTGAACGGCGGACTGGCGGTGAATGGAAACAAGATCGAGATCGTCTCCGAACGGGACCCGGCGAACCTGCCCTGGGGCGACCGCGGCGTGGACCTGGTAGTGGAGTCCACCGGGATTTTCACCGACGGGGAACAGGCCTCGGCCCACCTGTCGGCCGGGGCGAAGAAGGTGCTGATCTCCGCGCCAGCCACCAACGTGGACGCGACCATCGTGATGGGCGTGAACGACGGCATCCTGAACGACGGGCACCGCGTGGTCTCCAACGCCTCCTGCACCACCAACTGCCTCGCCCCCATGGTATCCGTGCTGCACGAGCACTTCGGCGTCGTCCGCGGGTCCATGACCACGGTCCACGCCTACACCAGCGACCAGCAGATCATCGACTTCGCCCACAAGGACCCCCGGCGCGCCCGTTCGGCCGCCCTGTCCATGATCCCCACGAGCACCGGCGCGGCCAAGGCCATCGGCGAGGTGATTCCCGAGCTCAATGGCCGGCTCAATGGCATGGCCGTCCGCGTGCCCGTCCCAGACGGCTCCCTCACCGACTTCGTGGCCCAGGTGGAACGCGTACCCACGGCCGAGGAAGTCAACGCCGCCTTCGCGGCCGCTGCGCAGGGCCCCCTCAACGGTATCCTCGAGTACTGCGAAGACCCCATCGTCTCCGTCGACATCGTGCACAACCCCGCCTCGTGCATCTTCGACGCCGAGCTGACCATGATCATTGACGACAACCTCGTCAAGATCTGCGGCTGGTACGACAACGAATGGGGTTACTCCAACCGCTGCGTAGACCTGCTGGAGCGGCTGGCGAGGGTGTGAGGGTTGGCCTACCCATCCCCCGGCCGGATCAGGCGGTATCCTACGCCGCGCACGTTGGCGACGTAGGACGGGTTGTCGGCGCTTTCACCAAGCTTTCTTCGAAGTCGCTTGATGATGGCCCTTACGAGCCTCGTGTCACCGAGGCCACGCCTGCCCCAGATCTCACGCAGCAGGATGTCGTAGGTGGCGATCCGCCCCGTGCAGAGCGAAAGCACGCGCAGCACCTCATACTCGGTAGCCGTCAGCGCCACCGGCCGATCCGCGAGCTTGACTTCGCGGCGGTCGTAATCGATGGCCAGCTCGCCGAGCACGAAACGATCCGGGTTGGCCCGCCGGCGGAGGATGGCCGCGATCCGGGCCGTGAGCTCGGTCGGCGAGAAGGGTTTGACGATGTAGTCTTCGGCGCCGGCCTCCAGCGCCCTGGCAATAGTCTCGTCGCGTCCGTATCCCGATATAAAGATCACCGGCAGGGTAGCGAGCTCGGGTATCGTCCGCATGAGTTCGATCCCGTCGGTTCCGGGCAGCATAAGGTCGAGCAGGACCAGTTTGGGTTTCTCCGCTTCGATGATACGCGAGATTTCCCGGTGATCGGCCGTCACCACGGCGGAATAGTCCGCGTCGGTGAGGATGTCGCGCACGTAATGCAGCGTCTGCGGGTCGTCGTCCACGATGAGCACCGTCGTCGGCTGGCGGCCCTCGGAAACGATACCCGGGGCGTGCCGGGCATCGCCGGTCGCGGCATCTTCGCCGCCGGTATCCGCGACAGGAATCGTGAAGATGAAGCGCGTGCCCTTGCCCACGCCCGGGCTTTCGGCCCGTATGCGCCCGCCGTGCGCCTCGACCAGCCCCTTGCAGATGGCGAGGCCCAGTCCACCTGACACACCGGAGTCTACTTCGTTGCGTCCGTACTTGCGGAACAACCGCCCCAGCAATTCCGGTGCAATGCCCCGGCCCTCGTCGGCCACCGTGACCGCGACGTACACGCCGTCCCGCTCGGCCGAGATTCGGATGGGTGCCGTTGCCGTCGAATGACGCGCGGCGTTGGACAGCAGGTTGTTCAGCACCTGTACGATGCGTTTCCGGTCAGCGAGCACCGGGGGCAGATCGGGCGGCAGGTCGAGGAGGACGTTGTGTCGAGCGCCGGCGGACAGGAATGTGTTGCGGGCCTGGTCCACCAGGAAGGTCACCTCCGAAGGTTCCGGGGTGACCGACAGCGTGCCCGTATCGGTGCGTCCCACATCGAGCAGGTCGCCGATGAGACTGTCCATGAGATCGGCCTGTTCATCGATGATCCGGAAGAACTGGCGCACTTCCGCCGGATCCAGTTCCCGCGAGGCGTTCAGCACCGTCGTCGCCGATCCCTTGATGGAGGTCAGCGGCGCACGCAGTTCGTGGCTCACCATGCTGAGAAACTCGGCCCGCGTCCGGTCCAGTTCCTGCAGAGACGCCAGGTCCTGCATGGTGACCACCATGGACGTCACCGCGCCGTCCTCGCCGCGAACCGGGGTGGCGCTTACGAGCACTGTCACGCTGCGGCCGTCGGGTATGGTAATCACGACCTCCACGTCACGCACCGTCTCGGAGGTGCGGAGCACCTGGACTAGGGAGAACTGGTCCAGCGCGATTTCCCGTCCGTCGGCGAAACGGCAGGTCGCCACCTCGAGGATGGCTTCAATGGGTTTGCCCGGCAGGCGCAGGTTCTCCGCGATCCGTTTCGCCTCCCGGTTCAACGATACCGTACTGCCGGTCACCGCTTCGAACACCACTACCCCCACCGGGGAACTCTCGATCAACGCCTCGAGGTCGGCCCTGGTGCGCTGCTCGACGTAGTACTTGCGGGCGTTGGCAATCGCGGCGGCCGCCTGCGTGGCGATCGAAAGGAGGACCTCCTCGTCCTCGTCCGTGAACTCATCACCGTTCGGCTTTCCCGCCAGGAAGAGGGTTCCGGCTCGTGTGCCGAGGTGACGCATCGGCACGACCAGGAAGGTACAGGCGGCCGGAATGCCGTCTCCCGAGAAGCCTTTCTTACGCACGTATCCGGAAAGGTCCGTCAGTCTGAGCGGATCGTCCAGGTCGCGGAAGTGTTCGAATAACTGCGGTCCGCCGGGCCATTCCGACAGTCTCCGATGCTTCTCGTCGGAAAGACCGGTGGTGACGAAATCCTGGAGCACGCCGGCCTCGTCACAGGTGGCGATGGCGCCGTAGCCCGCTCCGGTGAGTGCGCTGGCACGCTCCACGACCTCCTCGAGGACCGTCTCAAGGTCCAGGCTTGCACTGATACGCAGGGTCGCCTCGTCGAGCGCGGCGTTGCGAGCGCGCAGCGCCTCTACCTCCCATAACGGATTATCACGTGCACTCAATAGTCTGACCTCTCATGGTTGTCCACCACGCGTTCATTCCGTCCCTTACGAAAGTTTGAAATGCAGACCGAACCGACTGGCAACGGACGCCCTTCAAACGCGCTTACCATCGCGATATTCCGCGAATGGCGGCAAAACGCGTGTTTGCTTCTGAATATCGCCGTGACTACACACGTTTGTCACTAAAAAACTGGTTTTTAACCTGCCTGTGGTTTTTCATTTAGCGTAACCGACGACGGTATGGACATACTGCCGGCAATGGACCATTGCCCGTTGAACTTCCCTTGAAAACACGGCCCTGTGATTACCGGGCGCTTCCCGGTTTATCGACTTGTGATCACCCTGGTATGGCTGTAATATGGTAAGTCGGCCTGAAACAACACCCCGGATTGAACTTCATGCGGATCAATCGGCTTGTTTTCCTGATACCCTTCCTGGTATGCTGTCTGGCGCCCCTTCACGCATGGGGTGCCCGGCAAGACGTGTCCGTCCGGCAAGAGGCTCCCGCCCGGCAGGAGGCTCCCGTCCGGCAGGAGGCGTCTTTTCAGCAGGAGGCGAGCACGCAGCAGGAGGCGAGCACGCAGCAGGAAACGGGCGCCCGACAGGAGTCGTCCGTGCGCCCGGACGCCCATACTCGCCTGCTCGTCGTCGACTACGCCTTGGCCTATCCGGAAGAGCACGCCGGGATGATCCGCGCGTTCACGGAAGCGGGGTTCGACGTCGATTATCGGCCGTATTACCCCGCCATGGTGGAACGGGACGCCCGGGATTACGACGTCATCGTGCTGCTGGGCGGCGGCGATCCGGGCATGAGCATCCAGGAAGTGGACCTGGCCATCAACTTCGTCTCGCGCGGCAAAGTGCTCGTGCTGGCCATGGCTTCCGACGGGCCCTACGGCGAACGGAGGAAGGTCAATCCCGGCGTCCACGACCGGTACCAGTTCAACGAGGTCCTGGTCCGCCTGGATATCAACCTGCACGCATTGAACGCCGACCATGAAACCGGACCTGTCCTGAATCCCGTGGTGCATTTCGAATTGGCCGCCGGCCACCCCGCCGGACAGGGCCTGGACAGCGGCGTGGCGGCCCGCGCCGGCACCCGCATGCTCGTGGGAGAGGGCGCCGATCCGGTGCTCGTGGAACCTGAAGGTCCGCCGCCCGAAGAGGAAATCGAACCCGAACCCGCGCCCGAACCCGAATACCGCGTGGTCCGCAGGACCTTGCGCATCCCGCCCGATGGCGCGGTGCCGGGGGAAGAGGTCGAACTGCTGCTGCGCGGCGACCGGGAACTGCGGCCCAGTCTGTATTACCGGAACCGGGAACGGCCCGTCCCGGTGGACTGGACCACGGCGAGATTCAGGGGCAGGGTGGAAGTCGTCTCGGACGCGAAGGACACGCTGACCGTGCGCATGTCCGGCAACCGCTGGGGTTCCGAATACGCGCTGGTCGGCGTTCCGGTGGGGGTCATCGCCGCCGCCTTCGCCGACCGGGAGATCCGGGAGGAGATCAGGTCCGCATCAGACCTGGCGTCCATGCGGGACGACGAAGAGACCTTTGGCCGCCTGGCGGTGGCGGCCGCGGGAAGGACCGGAAGGCTGAACGAAGGATTCGTCCTGGCCGTGGACCGGCAGGTGCTGTCCGGACTCGACCGGGCCCTGCCGCCCCTGGGCATCCCGACCGTGGAAGCCGGCCGCAAAGGACTGGAGGGTTTTCTGGGCGGATTCGCGCGGTACATCCGCACGCTGGTCGATTCCCCGGGGGACTGGTCTCCCGACCACGCGTACGCCACGGCCCAGATGCCCGGAAACCGGAAACCGGATATCTCCCTCAATAACGTAGCCGTTGGTCCGGTATTGCCCGAAAGGGTCAGGGTGTTCCGCAGCGAGGCGTCCGGACCGGGCGACAGCGGTGGCGTGGGCTCAAGCGCGGTGTCCGGCCCGGGCGCGGACGCGAACGCCGATTCTGTTGACGACCCGGCCGTTGGAGCGGAGCCTGCCGGTGCGAAGGCTGCCGACGCGAAGGCTGCCGACGCACCGGATACCTTTCCGCTTAGAGGCGTCTGGGATTTCGTCGCCAGGCGGCATGAGCATATGGGCGATCTCGCCGGCATGCTGCCCGGCCTCGGCATGGATTTCCTCTGGACCGTGGCGCCTGCCGCCAGCTACACCGGGGGCACCGCCGTGGCCACGGACGACGTGCGCTTCGAATCGTGGGCCCTGCCCATCCTAAATCGCCTGGGGGGCACGTCGACGGCCTGGTACGCCGGCGTTAGCGCCCCGCGCGAAGGCGAGATCACCGGCAACTACGAAGCCGCCCGGGACGCCCGGGGGGACGCGGTGGGCCTGCCCTCCCGGCTGGACATGGCCTACCTGAACCTTTACCTCTTCGAACCGGCGCGCGCCATCGCCCGGCACAGCCGCGGCCAGGACGCCCTGAAGGCCATCGTGCACGACTGGGAGCCCCATATCACGCGCCCCGCGGAGGCCTATGCCGCGACCGACGCCTTCGACGACCTGCATTTCCGGTACTTCATCCGCCATCTCGTCCGAAACGGACTGTACCACGGCGACGAATTCAGGTCGCTCATGGAGCTGGGCCGGGAAGATCGCTTCGAGTGGCTGCTGAAATCGGGATACCTGGAGACTTACATCCGGCTCCAGGAAGCCAACGCCGAGCGCCTCGGCGTGCTCTACCGGCAGTCCATGGACGAAATCAATCCCGGACTTCGCCACGGCGCCTTCGTCCGCTCCCTGCGGCCGAACTGGTATCGCCTGGGCTTCTGGAGAGGCGCCGGCACGCCGGAACGCCCCTTCCTCGTCTTCTCCTACGAACGTCCGCCGGACTGGTACGCCGGCTTCCTGCGCGACCGGGGCGTCTCCGCCCGGGTGATCCCCGTCGGGCTGCTGGGCCTGATGGGCGGTGAAGACCTGCAGGATCTCCTGCGGAAGGCCGCCGGTCGAGGCGGCTATGCCCTTGAGCGCGGCATCTGGCTCGTCGCCGATCCGGGCGAGGAATCGGGTCTGAACACGCCTCCCACGGGCATGACGCGGGAAGCGCT
>JAPOZT010000006.1 GCA_026705925.1 Gemmatimonadota bacterium | reverse complement strand
CCTTCATAGCGATCAATGAAGTCGGGCACGATGACATCGGAACCCATCGCCGCGATCTCTCGTGCCATCCCTCCGAACATGTAGGACATCAGAATACCCCGGGGCCCCTCCTGGTTCCAGGTGGGATGCCAGATCTCCTGGTAGCCCGCCAAAAACGACAACCCCCATCCATTCAGTCCGTCGTCCTCCCAGATTCGTTGTGCATACTGGACGTAAACCCGGGTGACGTCCTGGTAGGATGTGGCTTCGATGGCCGCCTGCTTCTCTGCCGATAGGGCCGGGTCGAACTCGATCCTGTTGATGACGGGGAGGGGAACTGTGCAGATGAGGCGACTGCCCCTCTGTTCTTGCCCGGCGGGTCCGTAGATGGCCGTCACCCCGTTCTCATCCCGCACCACTTTCGTCACCGGCGAACTGGTCAGCACACGGTCTCCGAGCGCTGCGGCGAAGGCCATCGGCAAGGCGTCGGTCCCAGCCGGAATCTTGAGCCACGTTTCCCGCCCTCTGAGGAACTCGCCCGGTGTCTGCCGTTGGCGGACCGCCTGATCGGAAAGGATGAGGTACTCACCCTCCTGTGTGTAGAAGGGAGAAGTCGCGATACCGAAGTGGTCGATATAACCGAGCGTCAGGTCATGGCTGGGTGGGATGCGGGCCGGGCCGGTTTCGGCGATGAGGCCGCTGTCGAAGGGCTCGCGAAGCGTCTGTGCCCGGCCTCCGATCACGTTTGATGCTTCCAGGACCCGGACATCGTGCCCCGCCCGTTCCAACTCGTATGCGGCGACCAGCCCGGACAGGCCGGCGCCTACCACGATCACGTCGACCGGATCTTCAGGTGGTGGCTCGGCCGGCGGATCGGGCGGTGTCGGCTCGGGCTGTGTCGGCTCCGGCGTCGGCTCCGGCGTCGGCTCCGGCGGGTCACTGACGTCCGGACCCACTACGTTGTCCGAGCATCCTGTACCCAGGATCAGTGGGACCAGGGCGGTGCCGCTTCGGGCGATAAAGTCCCGGCGGTTGAGGCTAGTCTTTTTCTTGTGGGCAGTCATCGGTGTTGGGTCTCCGTTTGGCGAAAGTTCATGATCGGTGATCAGCTGGCTGTGGAATGAAGGCGTTCCGTCCGGCATCATTCAGTGATTGGCTATACTTGATATGAATATAACCATTTAAGAATGTGCATTGTGTGTAAAACGCTGTTCATTAAATGAAATATATGTGATATTACGTAGTGAAGCGTCAACTCCTCTGGAGCCGTGCACGGTACGTCCCGGCGGAATGGTGAAAATCGGATCCGTCCAACCAGTCGGATGAGATCAGCGCCAAACGGTGAATTGAAGGGACAACTGATGGAGAGTATGGAGGAACTCAGGCGGGAGAACGATGCGTTGCGCGAGAGCATCTCCACACTGAACTCGGCAAGCCTGCGCATCAGCGCCAGCCTTGACCTGGAAACCGTTTTGCAGGAAGTCGTGGAAAGCGCCCGTACACTGACCCGGGCCCGCTACGGTGTTATAGTCACGATGGGCCAGGCAGGTCAGCCCGTCGACTTTCTCACATCCGGCCTCACGGACGATCAGCGGAGGCAACTAATGGACTGGTCGGATGGCAACAGACTCTTCGAACATTTCCGCGACCTGCCGGGCGCGCTGAGACTGCCGGACGTGCAGGATTACGTATGCTCGCTGGGATTCTCACCTCACCTACTGCCGTTCGGGACCTTCCAGTGCATGCCCATGCGTCATGGCACCCAGCACGTCGGCAGCTTTTTCTTAACCGATAAGGAAGATGGCGAGCACTTCACGGACGAGGACGAGGAGTGCCTCGTGTTGTTCGCTTCGCAGGCTGCCGCAGCGATCGTCAACGCCCGCACGTATCGGGCGGAGCAGCGCGCACGGGCGGACCTGGAAGCCCTGGTCGAAACTTCTCCGGTGGGTGTGGTCGTCTTTGACGCGGGAACCGGCCGGCCGAATTGGTTAAATCTGGAAGCGAGACGGATCGTGGAGGTCCTGCTCACTCCGGGTAATTCGCCGGAGTCATTGCTCGAACAGGTCACATTGAAGCGCGCCGACGGGCGCGAGATCGCGCTGGATCAGTTCCCCTTGTCACAGGCCCTGATCCACGCCGAGAGCGTACGGGCCGAAGAGATGGTGCTTTCCGTGCCCGACGGACGTTCCGTAACGACGCTGGTCAACTGCACGCCGATCCGCTCTGAGAAAGGCGAAGTGATGTCCGTCGTGGTTACGATGCAGGACCTGGCCCCGATACAGGAAATGGAACGGTTGCGGACGGCATTCATCAGCATGGTGAGTCATGAACTGCGCGCCCCCCTTACCTCGATCAAAGGCTCTGCAGCCACCCTGATGGATGAATCTCCCGGACTCGACCCGGCGGAGACGCGCGAGTTCTACCGGATAATAATGGAACAGGCGGACCATATGCGCAGGTTGATCAGCGATCTGCTGGACGCGGGCCGCATCGACACGGGCACATTGTCGGTTACGCCTGAGGCAACTGAAGTCTCTGTCCTGGTCGATCGGGCGCGCAGCACGTTTCTGAGCGGAGGCAGCGGACATACCCTCATGATTGATCTCCCACGGGAACTGCCGCGGGTTTTGGCCGATCGCTCGCGCATCATCCAGGTGCTCAACAACCTGCTACTCAATGCGTCGCAACATGCCCCGGAGTCCTCCACCGTCCTAGTCTCCGCCGTGCACGATGGCCAGCATGTGGCGATCACGGTCCGTGATGAAGGCAGTGGCGTGGCGCCGGAAATGCTTCCGCAACTGTTTAAGAAACATGTCAGACTCGACGACCGCGACCGTTCTCCCAATCCGGCTGGCACGCGGCTGGGTCTTGCTATCTGCAAGGGACTCGTCGAGGCCCACGGTGGGCGTATCTGGGCGGTAAGCGCGGGCATAGGTCAGGGTACGAGCATTACGTTTACCCTACCGGCGGTTCTGGAGTCCTCGGCTGCGGACCGGGGAACGGTTCGGAAGGAAACACAAGACAGAGATGGAGTCATCAAACCGACGCGCATCCTTGTGGTCGACGACGACCCGCAGATGCTCCGATACATACGGGAAGCCCTCATGGATTCCGGTTTCGACCCCGTAGTGACCGGGGATCATGTCGAGTTGTCGAGCATCATTCGGGCCGAAGAACCCGAACTGGTCCTGCTGGACCTGCTCCTGCCCGACGCGGATGGTATCGAGTTGATGGGCAGCGTACCCGAGCTCTCCGATATCCCGGTCATCTTCATTTCGGCCTATGGGAGGGACGAAACCATCGCGAAGGCGCTGGAACTCGGGGCGGACGACTACCTGGTCAAGCCTTTCTCGCCTACGGAACTCGTGGCAAGAATCCGGACGTCGCTGCGCCGGCGAGTTGATCCCGAACCGTTTCTGCTGGGCGACCTGGCCATCAACTACGACCGGCGCCTGGTGAGCGTAGCCGGCGTCCAGGTCGAACTCACCGCCAAGGAGTTCGACTTGCTGCGCGTACTTTCCCTGAATGCCGGCCGAGTGACCACCTTCGATGCCCTGATCCGCCAGGTATGGGGCGCGTATGGCTACGCCAATCACAAACTGGCACGCAGCCTGATCAAGTCACTCCGGCGCAAGATCGGAGACGATGCACGGGCGCCCGACTATATCTTCAACGTGCGCGGGGTCGGGTACCGAATGGCTCGGCCCGTCGATTACAAGGCGGCATCCCAGGCGTCGGGAATCCCTACGGATTAGGCCGCACCACTCACTCCCGCCCCTGCGTCAATGCCCTGACTTCCCCTTCCACGCGGCCAAGCCTTTTGTTCATGTCGTGAATGTCCGCCCTGACTGACTTGAACTCCACTTTCACTTCGTTCCTGAACGCGCGCATTTCAGCCCTGACCGACTTGAATTCCTCCTGCATTTCCGCCCTGAACGACCGCATCTCTTCCCTGAACGACCTGAATTCCTCCTGCATTTCGGTGCGCAGCTCACTGGTGGACTGCCCCATCAATGAGATGACGGCGATGACAAGAATACCGACGGCAGCCAGCGCCTGGACAAATACGATCAACTTTTGATACATTTCGTTCCCCGCTTTCGTTTCGCATTCATGATTCTTTGCTGTTGATCATTACTGTTGAAGACATCGGACCGCATCCGGCTCGTTGCATCCGGCTCGTTGCATCCGGCTCGTCGCATCCGGATGATCGTATCCGGTTCACGAATCCCATTCCACCCTTCCTAATCGTAACTGTCGGAGTCCGTTTCGAAATCCTTGGACTTTTTTGTGTTTTAGTGAGGTTCCGCTTGTCGATGTTCGCACGGGTCACTCGCACACAGAAACCTCTTTTTTGTTCGATAGGATCACCAAATGGGATTTGCCTAAAACGTTGCGTCCGCTTTTAATTGACCTATGGCTCTTAAATGTCGTTCTAAGTTGGGTTGGACTCTGACATCTCAGGCACACAACGCGTTCATCAATGCACCCAGGCACCCCAGGGACGCGTGGCCACACCGAAACCGAAAGGCACCCCCCATGACTCCCAGGCGCGTCGCCATTGTCGCAGGCGGCCGGACGCCCTTCATCAAGTCCGGCAAGGCCTTTGCCGAAATCGATTCCCTGGCCATGGCCGTCCACGCCACGGGCGGCATGCTGGACCGGAGCGGGATCGACCCGGAACTGATCGAATCCGTCGTCTTCGGGACGATGACGCCCGACCCCCTGAAGCCCAACCTGGCCCGGGAGCTCGTCTTCGAGGCGGGGCTGCCGATCGGCGCCGAAGCCCATACGGTGGCCTCCTACTGCATCACCGGGCTGCGGGCGGTCACGGTCGTGGCCGACGCCATTTCCGGCGGCCGCATCGACGTGGGCCTCGCCGGCGGGGTCGATTCGCTGACGCGCGCCTCCATGGACCTCTTCCGGGAGCCGTCCACGGGCCTGACCATGGGCGAGCACATGGAGCTGACCTGCAAGGAATGGGACATCCCGCGCGAGCGGCAGGACGAGGTGGCCCTGGCCAGCCACCGCAACGCCGTGGCCGCGCGCGAGAAGCTCGCCGGGGAGATCCACCCGCTGCTGGGGCAGGAGGCCGACTCCGGACCACGGGCCGACACGTCCCTCGAGGCGCTGGCCGCGCTGAAGCCCGTCTTCGACCAGGAAAATGGCACGCTCACGGCGGGCAATTCGTCGCCCGTGACGGACGGCGCCGCGGCGGTGCTGCTGATGAGCGAGGAGAAAGCGGCCGAATGCGGCCTGCAGCCGATGGCGTACATCGGGGGCATGGCCTATGCCGCCCACGACCCCTCTGAGGGATTGCTCATGGCGCCGGCCATCTCGGTGCCCCGGCTGCTGGCCAGCCGGAACCTCACCATGGCGGACATGGACCTGGTCGAGATCCACGAGGCCTTCGCGGCCCAGGCCCTGGCCAGTGTCGCAGCGTGGGAAAGGGGCTGGAAGGGCGCGCCGACGGGCGAAGTCGATTGGACCCGCGTGAACGTCAACGGCAGTTCCATCGCCGTGGGCCATCCCTGGGCGGCCACGGGCACGCGCATCCTAACGACACTGGCCAACGAAATGAAAAGGCGCGACGCCCGTTACGGCCTGGTCAGCATCTGCGCCGCGGGCGCCATGGCGGGCGCGTTCCTGCTGGAGCGGTAGGGGGCCCGGCCGTGGGATGCCATTCTACTCAAGCAAAGACCTGATCAGCGAAACGACGACGCACACCAGCACGACGCACGCCAGCACGAACCCGAGTGTCCACTTGATCAGTTTGATGTCACTCTGCATGGAGGACAGTCTCCGTTCGAAGTCCGCGATTTCTTCGGCTGCTTCGCTGGCGACTGATTCGGGTATACCCGCGGCTACGAGTCCGGCATAGGTCTTGGTAAGCATGACAGGCATGAACTTTCCTTTTACGACTACGAGTCATCGTACTATGCGCAGGTACGCTGGACGCGTCCTGCCCGGCCCATAATAGAAATGGTCGGAAGTCGGGAAGCGTTTCTCGTATGGACGTTGTGTTTTTTCTTTGGGAGAGTTAAAAAGAGTACAGAAGTGCTGGCCAGACTATCGGAGAAAGGAAAGCCACCGGGTCGGACCACAGCCTAAGCCTCCGTCCGACCTGAGCTCCCCAGACCACCACCTGAACCACCCACCTCAGAACCCGCCCAGATCATCCCCGCCGCCGCTCCGCCGTTCCTGCTCGAACTTGACGTCCGGATGGGCCACCAGGTTGATCCGGAAGTAGAACCCCTTGTTGATGCCGTTAGGTACCCACCGGAAGGTAAACTCCCAGCAGTGCAGCGGCCGGTAGAGGTCCACGCTGTGGGCGACGATCTCCTTGCGCCGGTAGTCGTAGTTGATCGAGTGCTGCACGCGCCACTTGTCGGTCACGCGGTTGGTCAGCCTGAGCAGGTCCGTGATGTCGTTTATGGCGAACCGGTTCGTGGCCTTGATCTCGTGGGCACTGGTGGTGAATCCATTCTCGGCGTCGGGTCTGGAACGGCGGATCGAGTAGCGGTGGGATAGCCGGACCGTCCAGGGGCCCTTGACCTGGGCGAAGCGCTGGTTGAACCGGTCGTCGCCGTACCCGCCGTACCCGCCGTAGCTGTCGCCGAACCCGCCGCCCGAAAAGCTGCTCCCGCCGAAGCTGCCGCCGGAGTAGTCGTCATACCCGCCGTAGGCGCCGCCGAACTCGTCGTCGCCGAATTCATCACCGAACTGGTCCCTGCGCGGCCCCACGAGGTTGAGGGACGCGCTGAGCGTCATGCGGTCCAGCCAGGGCCGGCGGAATTCGTCGGTATCGGGTTCGTAGAAATCGTGGTTCAGCGACAGGTTCAGGTTAAACCGGCGGCTCGGGATCCGCACGGTGGTCCGCAGGTCCGCGAACTTCCGGTCCTCGGCCTGAAAATCGTAGGAAGTCGACGATTTGACGTACACCAGGTTGTACTTCTTCTCGCGGCCTTCGTGTTCCGTCCGGGCTTGCAGGATGTTGTTCACGGAGAAGCGCATCGTCTTCCGGGCGCGCGTCCCCCCCCTGCCCCCGGTCTGGGAGAAGTTGATGTCCGGCGTGACCACGTGGCGCAGCGCGTTCAGCCGGCCGATCTTCGGCTGGAAGAGCCCGTAGAGCGTCGTGTTGACCGACATGCCCACCGTGTGGTCTTCCTTCGCTTCCCAGCCGCCCTCGGACTCCGGGCCGGTGTCCTGCTCCCAGGTCCGGGTGTACCGGGCCTGCGGACGGATTTTCAGCCAGTCACCGATCTTCTGCGGCGCGCTCAGGTTGAAGGCGTTGGAGAAGGTCCGAATCGTGTCGTGCCTGTAGTTGTAACGGATATCCGGGCCCGTGTGGGTCGTGTCCCGATCGAGCCGCACGTTGTTCCGCCGGTTCCTCAGCGTGTTGTTGAAACCGAACATGATCCCGTGGAACCACTTGTCCTCGATCTGCGTGCGGGGCCGGCTGAAGTCGGGCATGCTGCCCCGGCGCGTCTGCCTGCGGGGCGGCTTGAAGATCGGCTGCGTCGCGAAGCGGAACCGGAGCGTGGTGGTGGGCCGGCTCGGACGGCCGGTCGTACTGGACGACGACGTGCTCAGGTTGAGGCTGTGCCGTCCGAACTTCTTGTCCACCGAGAAGGAAGAACGCGTCGAAGACCGCAGGAGTCCGGGGTCCGTCCCCCGCGTCGTCGAATGCAGGTACTGCAGCGACTTGGCGAAGTTGCCCTGCCCGCGGATCGTCAGCCCGGGGATCACTTCCTGCCGGTGCTGGGCGGCGAGGTCCCAGCCGGTCGTCGTCCCGTCGAAGCCCCTCTGCCACGAGCCTTGCGCCCTACCCTGGAGCCGGCGGTCCTGCCGGTACTGGAACCGCTGTCTCAGCAGGAACCCGTTCTTGGCCTCGATGTCCGCGGTGGTCTTCATGTCGAAGTACTCGTTCGGCGCCCAGTAGTAGCCCAGGTTGCGCAGGTACCGGCCCTCCTCCACGCCGCTGCCGTAGTTCGGCACCGTTAGCCCGGACTGCCGGCCGGGTTTGACCGAGAATACGTAGACGGGCAGATAGACCACCGGGATGCCCAGGATGTAGCCCGTCACGTTCCGGACCACCGCCTTGTCTTCGGGGACGACCTTCGCCTCGCCCATTTTCAGATAGTAGTGCAGGTGGTACGGGTTGTCGCAGGTGGTGTAGGTGCCGTCGTGGATCTCGAAGGTCCGGTCGGCGTTGAGCGTGATGAGCTCGCCGTTGAAGAACCCTTCCTGGTACTGGGTGCGGCCCTTCCAGATCTGCCCTTCGCCGGTATTCATGTCGTACTGCATGCGGTCCCCGACCACGACGTTCGTCTCGTCCTGCAACCGGGGATAGGTATTGGTCTCCGGATCGATGTCCGGCGCGGGGGGCAGGAAGTCCGCGGTCAGCAGATTGGTGTAGGTGTGGAATCTCAGCCGGCCGGCCGTCAGCTCCACGTCGCCGTACTTCAGCTCGGCGCTGCCGATCAGCGCCATGGTGGTATCCGCGAATATGTACTCGATGCGGTCCGCGTTGTAGTCGATCGTCGGAAGGCCGGTCGTATCGGCCTCGGCGCCGGCCCCGCTCCCCCTGCCGCTCCCGGTGCCGCCGGAAGGGAACTGCGCGAGGGCCGCCCCGGGGAGGCAGAGCAGCAGCAGAACCAGCAGCAGATGGCGCGTCAGACGAGGCGTTAGAAACCTCTTTCCACCGGTCTTTCCACCGTTAACTTGACTTTTATTGCAAATAAAGTAAATAACATGCCTCGTTATAGCAGAATTGTGTTGACCGGTCGCGCGTACAGCTCGTATACTGAAAACCGGCTGGTCCCTCGTGCTTCGGTCTGTAATCTAAGGGTTAAGGGTATCCGGCGAAAGCGTTTCGTCTCCGGGCGTCGACGTTCAAACGGCAACATGCATCCCGGCGGCGGTACAGGTAGGTGCCAATGGGCGCGGAAGCCCGATGGACAGGAGCATTCGGGCAGAAAACCTGTTGACACGCCGGAAGGCCGGCACTATACTCGCAATTAGTACGGCTGTGAAGCCGGTTCTTTGAAAACTTATACGGTCCGTTGAAGTAATGGTTGCAATTGTACGTAATGAATTGAGTTGCAACGGAATAAAAGATTCATTTTTTCCTTGCGTAATCGAAGTAAACCATATTATATGGGTTCAAAACCCGTACTTTTCGTGAGGAGATATGGCAAGAATCGTTTTTCTCTTGATTGCCACGCTTGCATGTGGTGATGTATACGCCCAGTTGGATCTCAATCTGGGCGTGTCCGGCAGCAGGTCCTATTCTTGTCTTGCGGATTTCACCGATTCGGGAATCGGGTACGGCGTTCGGGCCGAAATGGCTGCAGATTTGAACGACCGTTTTCAGTTCGTCGGCAACTTGTCGTATGACCGGCACAACAGTGACTATTCGTCGCTCCCGGTCATGGCCGGGTTGAGGATGTCGACTACATCGGATGACGACATGTTCTGTTACGTCCAGGCCACGGCAGGCACTTCGTACCGGGTCATGGGCGACGAAGACAGTGAGACGGCCTGGGTAGCGAACGCCGGTATCGGTACGGTGTGGAACAGGCTGGGCGCGATTGTGGAGTACAACGTTTCACGCGATAAGTGGAGTTGGGTATCAGTTCATACGTTCATAAGATTACCACTTGGTTTTTAGTGTCCATGCCAAGATGAGGGCATATGGGAAAGGAGCGCATATAGATTGTTTACCTATGTACAAGAGCAGTATGTAAAAATGCAGTTCTCATCTACGGGAGATACAGATGCATTACTTCATAGTAGTACTGATTGCGTTCGCTCTCAGTATTTATGGATGCG
>JAPOZT010000003.1 GCA_026705925.1 Gemmatimonadota bacterium | reverse complement strand
CATTCGGATGTTCCGCGCTACATCGTGGATGCGTAGCGGGTTCATTCGTGATCGCGGAAGATCATGTAAACTGTACCGGCGAGAATCCGCTCAGGGGACCGAACGACGAACGGCTGGGCCCGAGGTATCCCGACATGAGCGCGCCCTATGACGCGCGATGGTCGAACGACCTGAAAAGGGGCGCGGCTTCCCTGGGAGTCGAGTTGCAGGGCGTCGTGTATGGACGTGTCGCAAGGTCCGGGACCGGTGATGAACGCGACGCGTGGGCCCCTGCCGGCGATGAATCCGCCGCGTGGAGCCGTGCGGGAATCGACGTGGTCGGCGAGGGTCTGGTGGATGAAGTGATCGCGGCCGTTCACGGTGGCCTGCCGGTCGCCGCGGTAGGGGTCGTTGAAAAGGGTTTGACGGTCGACGGAAAAGTCTTATGTTCGTCGATACCCGCGCGAAGTGAGGATTACGGAAGGTTGGCTGCTATCATCAATCAATGTCTACTTTGTCGTGGAGGTCTGGATGACGGGTGAAGATCTGAAACGGTTCGAAAAGCTCCTGCTCGAAAAACGCGAAACGCTGTTGCATGAGCTGGGCTATTTCGGAAACAAGACGATTAACTCGGCGGCGCGAGATGTCGCGGGCAGCTATCCCTTTTCGGAACATCCGGCGGACCAGGGCACCGAATCGATGGAGCAGGAACAGGCCTATGACCTCGCTTCCCGCGAGGGACGGTTCCTGTTTCATATCGACGAAGCCCTGGAACGCATCAAGAACGGCGCTTACGGACTTTGCTACGTGTGCAATGGAGAAATCGGCAAGGCCCGGCTCGAGGCCGTACCCCACGCCCGGATGTGCATTGAGTGTAAATCCAAGGAAGAACGAGGTCTGATCTAACATCTCCGGACTGAAAGCTTTGGCAAAGCCGGCCGTCGTCTGCGCCGGCATCCTGATCCTGGACCAGATTACCAAGATCGCCGTTCAGCAGGGGATGGCGCTTCACCAGTCCTATCCCCTCCTGGGGGAAGTGGTCCAGTTAACGTACATCCGGAATCCCGGAGCCGCGTTCGGCATCACCCTTGGCGGCCGCTGGCTCTACCTTGTCCTGTCGGTCGTCGCCATCGCGGTCATGGTATATTACCTGTTCAGGCTTCCACCCGTCGAACGGTGGGGGCGGTATGCCATGATGAGCATACTGGGCGGCGCGATTGGCAACCTGATCGATCGCGCGGCCTACGGCGAGGTTACGGATTTCATCGATATCGGAGTGGAAGCGTTCCGATGGCCCGTATTCAACGTGGCGGACTCCGCCATCACCATCGGGATCGTCCTCCTGTTCACCCGTCTGCCCGCCATCAACCGGATACTGAACGATGAAGCGCCTTCCGGATGACTGGGAGGGATCCTTCGTCGAGACCGTGGTGCCCGCCTCGCAGTCCCAGTGGCGGCTGGACCGGTACCTGTCGCAAACGGACCTGCCGGTAACCAGGTCGAAAATACAACGCTGGATCCGGGCCGGCGCGGTTTCGGTCAACTCGGTCGTCGTGGAAAAGTGCGGCCACGGGGTTTCCGAAGGCGACGTCGTCGCCGTGACCATACCTGTAACCCCTCCCTCGACCGCGGAGCCGGAGCCCATCCCGCTGGACATCGTCTACGAAGACGAAGCGCTCCTGGTGGTGAACAAGGCGGCGGGCATGGTCGTGCATCCGGCTGCAGGACACGCACGTTCGACGCTGGTAAACGCCCTGTTGCACCACTGCGGAAGCCTGGAGCAGTTCGACGACCCGGTCCGGCCGGGCATCGTGCACCGGCTGGACAAGGATACGTCCGGCCTGATGATCGTGGCGAAACGCGAAGACGCCCACGCTTTTCTCTCGCGCCAGCTGGCCGAGCGCCGCATCAAGCGCGGTTACACCGGCCTGGCATGGGGCCGTTTCGCCGAACCCGCGGGGACAATCGACGCGCCGGTCGGGCGGCATCCGCGGTACAGGCAACGGATGGCCGTGGTGGAGGAAAGCCGCGGACGACGGGCCGTCACCCATTACCGCGTAAGCGAATCCATGGAAGACGGGATGTTGCTGGCCCTGGCGCTGGAAACCGGCCGTACTCACCAGATCAGGGTTCACCTGGCCCACCTGGGCCATCCTGTCATCGGCGATCCGGTCTACGAGGGAAGGCTCAAGCGGCTGGCCGGCACGGCGCCCCGCCGCCGCCCGAAGTTGAAAAAGATGCTGGATGTCCTGCGGCGGCAGGCGCTGCATGCATCCGAACTGGAGTTTATCCATCCATACTCGGGTCGGGCCCATTCCTATTCGGCAATCATGCCCGATGACATGAAACAGGCCGTCGCTATACTGTCCGACAATTCGTGAACGACCGGCCCCCCGTTCGGCACGACAAGGGGCCTGACCGGAACGACCGGACCCTGACCGGAACGACCGATACCGCCATGCTCGATTCAACCGTCGTCGAAGCACGTTCGGATATCCTGTGGCACCGTGTGGTCGATGGGCTGACCCGAATGACCGCCGCAACGGGAGAAGCCGACCTGTCCGCTGCCATCGAGGAGATCTCGCTGGACCTGTCCGGCGCGGAAGCCTGCCGGTTCTTCATGGTGGACTGTGTCTCGAACCGGATCGTCTTCGAAACCACCGGCCGCTATCTGGTCCTGCCCGATACGGAGCGGGAGGTCGAGGCGTTGCTGTCCTGGCTGCGGTCCCAGCCGAGCACCCGCTTGGTCGAGGACGTCCGGCAGCTGGACTGGCCCCTGAAGACCGTGTCCGGCCGCGATGTGCTGACCGGCCAGGCCGTGCTTTTTCATCACCAGATCGACGAACGGTTTCACTGCGTCCTGCTCGCGGTCATGGCGTCCGGCGAGACCGGCATCGACCCCGAACGTCTCGAGGTAACCATCTCCCTGGCACGCCATGCCGGATACGCGGTCACGCGGCTGCTGCATTTCAAGCTGGCCCGGCGGGAGATGATCCACCGGACCGCCCTGTACGAGGTGGGCAAGCGGATCAGCAGTTCGCTGGACCTGGGCGAGGTGTTGAACCTCATCATCGACGCGCTGCAGACCGTGGTGCCCTACGATGCGGCGGTCATCTTCCTGCTCGATGAGGACCAGGACGCGGTGGTCGAACAGACCATACGGGGATATTCGCCGGACCTGGACGCGATCAACCTGAAGATGGGCGAAGGCATCAGCGGATCCGCGGCCGAGACCGGACGGGCGATCATCGTGCCGGACGTGTCCCTGGACGACCGCTACGTGCAGCACCGGCCGGGCACGAAATCGGAAATGGCCGTCCCCATGCTCTCCGGGAACCAGGTCATCGGGGTCTTCAACATCGAAAACGACCGGGCGAACGCCTACGACGAGGAAGCCCAGTCCCTGCTGGAGGCCTTCGCGTCCCAGGCGAGTATCGCCATCCAGAACGCGCGCCTCTTCGATGACGCACGACGGAGCCGGCTGTTGGACCGTGAACTGGAGGTTGCCGGCGAGATTCAGCGCGCCTTGCTGCCGCGCGCCGTGCCGGAAGTGCGCGGCCTTTCCCTGGCCGCATTCAGCGAGCCCAGCCGGGAGGTCGGGGGCGACTTCTACGATTTCATCCCTTTCTCGGACAAGCAGCTGGGCGTGGCCGTGGGCGACGTGGTCGGCAAGGGCATTCCCGCCGCGCTGACCATGGCTTCGCTCTATACATCGTTCCACGAATTCGCCAATTACTACGTCTACCTTCCGAGTTACGTCATCGGCCACGTCAACGAGGTCCTGTACGAGGTCACGTCCGCGGACCGGTTCGCCACCCTGTTCTACGGTATTGTGAACCTGCAGGAAAACACCTTCGTCTACTGCAACGCCGGCCATCCGCCACCCCTGCTGTGCCGGAAATCCGGCGAAACGGTCAATCTCCACGCCGGAGGTTTGATCGTGGGTTCCTTCGAGGACGCGAGTTTCGAGGACGGCCGCGTGTACCTGGACGATGGCGATGTCGTGGTCCTGTATTCGGACGGCCTCATAGAGAAGTCCAATATGGAAGACGAGATATTTGGCATGGAACGGCTGGAACAGGCGATCAAGGACTGCCACGACTGCCCGGTGGAGGAGATCCGGGACCACGTGATCGCGGTGTGGCGGGCCTTCGTGGGCGGCGGCGGCCAGGACGACGACACGACGATGATCGTCGTAAAGAAGGAATCCTGAAAGAAGGAACCAAAGATTTCAAGGGTGGACCGGCGGCAGGCTGGACCGGTCATCGTGGGATTCACGGACAGGGAACAGCGGAGGACTTCGCATGGGCGTTCGTATAGGTTTTATCGGAACCGGCGGCATTGCGGGCATGCACCTGGGACTACTGCCGGATATCGAGCGGGCCGAACTCGTGGCATACGCGGACATCCAGATCGAGCGTGCGCGGGCGGCGGCCGACCGGTGCGGAGGTCGCGCGTACGGCGACTACCGGGAGATGCTGGACCGGGAAGAACTGGATGCCGTGTACGTGTGCCTCCCGCCCTTCGCCCACGGCGATCCCGAAATGGCCGTGCTGGAACAGGGCCTCCACCTGTTCGTCGAGAAACCCCAGGCGCTGGACGTGGATACCGCACGGGACATCGCGGCAAAAGTCGAAGAACGCGGCGTCCTCTCGTGCGTGGGGTACAACTGGCGATACCTGGATGCTACGGAAAAGGCACGGAACCTGCTGTCCGGCGTGCGTCCGGCCCTGGCGATCGGATACTGGATCGGAAACACGCCCGGATCGCCCTGGTGGCGCGTAAAGGCGAAGTCGGGCGGACAGATCGTGGAGCAGACCACGCACGTGTACGACTGTGCGCGGTACCTCATGGGGGATGTGGTCAGTGTCTACGCGGCGGGGACGAAGGGGCGGATGCTTGATCTGCCTAACTACGACGTGGAGGACGCCAGCACGGTGTCGCTCGTGTTCGAAAGCGGCGCTGTGGCCACCATACTCTCTTCCTGCGTCGCCGAACAGGGTTACGGAACCGCCCTGGAGGTCATTGCCCGGGGGCTCACAGTGAAGATCGCAGGAGGCAACCTGGAGGTCGTGCGCGAAGCAGAAACGGTGCGGTATCCTGGCCGGAACAACCCCTATCAGCTCGAAAACGAACTCTTTCTGCAGGCCATCGAAGAGAAGAATCCGTCCCTCATCCGATCGGCCTACGGCGACGTCGTCAACAGCCTTGCCGTCACCCTCGCGGCGAATGAATCCATGGAATCGGGCGAGGTCATCCACCTCGCCTAGTCCGCAAGGTCGGCCCAGGTGGCACGATAGCACGGTGGACGCGGCGGCCCGGACGGTTCCCGCAGCCAGCCAGGTCAGCCCAGGTAGCGCCTGAGGTTGTCGAGGCCGATGCGAACGCCGTCGACGGGATGCTCGAGTCCTTCGAATTCGATGGAAAGCACGCCATCGTATCCGTGGCGTGAGAGAACGTGCAGGCAGGACGCCAGGGGGACTTCCCCGTGGCCGACGATAGCGCCCCTGAGGTAGTTGCCGCCGCGCGTGCGGAACCACCCCTCGCCGGGGTCGGTGGCCGTGCCCGGCCGGGTGTGGAAATCCTTGGCGTGGACGTGAAATGCGTAGGGGATCAATCGTCCCACGGCGGTGTCCGGCGATTCGTCCACGCACAGGAAGTTGCCTATGTCGATGAGCACGCCGAAATTCTCGTGATTTACGGCGTTGACCAGTCTTTCCACCCGCTCACTGTCCTGGCAGAACAGCCCGTGGTTCTCCACCATAGTCCGGACGCCCAGGTCCGCCGCGAACTCCGTGACCGCGCGTATCGCCGGGACGAGGATGGGCAGGGCATCATCGAATGAGCGCTCCCCGGGACGGCTGACCGGGAACCCCCTTGTGGCGTCGTGGCGCATGCCGGGCGCGCCGAGCAGGTGGGCAATGCGCACCTCGTCCTTCACCCGCTCCACCTCGCGTTTCCAGTCTCCTCCGCTACCGTTGATGAAATCCGCGCCGACCGTGTAGTTGGCGATGGGAAGACCCGTCTCGTCGCAGGCCGCGCGCACGTCGGGGGCATACTGTTCGAACGGTTCGTCTCCGGTCGGGTGCAACGAGGAGAACTCGATCACGTCGTATCCCAGTTCCGCCGTCTTGCGGATGGCGTCGAATTCCGTCATCTCGCCGCTTCGGAACAGCCGGCTGTAACTGTAGGAACTGACCCCGATCTGCATGGAACTCCCGGGTGGGCTCATGAGGCGGAAACGACGGGTTGGCGGACCGAATGCTCGTATTCGGCGAGGACTTCCGCTACCGGCGGTGCGTCGGGAAAGAAGGCAAGGATGCGCAGTAACACGTTGTCCAGCATGATATCGGGGCAGGACGCGCCGCAGGTCAGGATGATGTCGACGGGCCGGGTGTCCGGCAGCCAGTCGATGGTCGCGACGATCGACTTGGATTCCAGGTCGAAGTGGCGGATCTGCCGGTCCGACAGAATGTCCTTGCTGCTGTTGATGAAGAAGGTGCTGATCGTTTCCTCGCAGAGCTCCACCAGGTGGGACGTGTTGGATGAGTTGTAGCCGCCGACGACGAGGGCGACGTCCGCCCCTTTCTCGATCATGGCGTAGGTGGCGTTCTGATTCTCGTTACTCGCGTAGCACAGGGTGTCGGAGGTATCGGCGAAATGATCGGCGATGCGCTCGGGGCCATGCCGTTCCTCCAGCGCTTCCCGGATCAGCCGTGCGATCTCGTGGGTCTCGCTGGCGAGCATGGTGGTCTGGTTGATCACGCCGACCCGGTTCAGGTGGATTTCCGGGTCGAACCCCTCCGAACAATTCTCGCCGAATACTTCGAAAAACCGGTCCCGGTCGATCTTCCCCGTGATGATATCGGCGAGGATGAGGGTCTCCTCCCGGTTCCGCACCACGACGGTCGGGGCCTGCTGGACGCTGTGGGAAAAGGTCGCACGCGTCTCTTCGTGCCGGGGTTTGCCGTGAATGACGACCGTGAACCCCTGCTGGCCGATCTGGCCGCCCCGGGTCCAGACCTTTTCAACAAAAGGGCAGGTCGTATCGTAGGTGCAGAAGTCGATCCCGCGGCGGGTCAGCATTTCCTTGATTTCCACCGTGGTGCCGAAGGCGGGGACGACGACCAGGTCGTCCCGGGTCAGTTCGTCCCAGGGAATGAGCTGTTCGCCGAGTGTCGTATGTATGAACTGGATGCCCCTGGACTGCAGGTCGGTATTGACGTTCGGATTGTGGATCATCTCGCTGAGCAGGAAGATCCGCTTGTCCGGGTTTTCCTCCAGCGTCTTGTACACGATCTCGATCGCGTTTTCCACGCCGTAGCAGAACCCGAAATGGCGGGCGAAGATGAAGCGTACGCCGCCGAAATCCAGGATGGACGGCGACAGGTCCTTCTTCTTGGGATCCACCATGCGCCGGCCCTGCTTGATCCGGGAGGTGATTTCACTCTTGTAGTAGCTGGGAATGTCGAACTGGCGCGCCATCGCTAAGCCCTTGTGGATATGGCCTTTACCGGTATACCAATTTAACACGGAACGCCCGGCGGGGCAACGGTTTTCGGCGCCTGGCCGGTCAGATCCGGTGCGCGAGGGTTTCGTCGATGTGTTTTTTCAGATATACGGTAAAAGGCGTGCCGCCCGTGCCAACATGGCCCTTGTTCTCCCGCTGCCCGGGCTTGAGCACGTACATGGCGGCGTACTCGATATGCAGCCGCCGGAATTCGTAAAGGGCTTCCACCGCGGCGTTGTAGGCGTTTTTCAAGCCGGGTTCGCCGTGTGCGCGCTCCTGGACAAACGCCCGGACGGAGGGACCCGCTTCCACCGTTTCGATGAAGTGCCGGTCCTGCACGGGCATGTAGTCGCGCATCTCCATCAGGTAGGCCCGCATCTCATCGTAGCCGTGCTCGATCCCGAGAAAACCGTCCACCGCGTAAATGACCGCGCTCTGCGCCCCGGTCTCGCCGCGGAACTGCCGGGGCCTGCCGCCATAGGCTTCCACGCCTGAGTACACCATGCCTTCGGGTAGCTCGGGGTTGTTCTTCCAGCCGAACATGTACGGCCTGACCCGGTGATAGTAGGTGTTGGGCTCACATCGTTCCGTCATGCGCTCAAGGACCGCTCGCATCTCATGGAGCGTCCCGGTCACAGCGTCCAGGCAACGAGCGACGGTCCCGGCGTCGCCCCGCGACACCGCATCCTGGCCGGGGATCAGTACGGACAGCGCCCGTCCCGCGACCGCCTCGATATGCACGTGGATCGTGACGAACCACTCCTCGTCCATCCCGCCGAGGAAGTTCAGCATCATGTGGAGATTGCCAACTTCGACGGGGCCCTGGCGGTCGAACCTGTGCCAGTTGTACATGACCTGCGAGGCGTAGGTCAGCATGGGAGGGCGACCGAGGCGGCTGGCCACACCGTGCCAGGCCGTGGCCAGGTTCCGGGGAATGACCGTGGCCACCGGGTGATCGGGGGCGAAAACGTACATGTTGGCCAGGAAGGACAGCAGGCTCATGGCCCGTTCATGCTCGGCCAGGTATTCCAGCCTGTTCACGGGAAAGGAGGGCAGGTCTTCGATCGTCGGGCGGATATGCCGCGTCAGGGCCAGCTTGGGCAGCACGCCGCCGGCCTGTTCCCATGCCCCGAAGGGTTCGGGCAGGCGGCAAAGCGGATCTTCGGGCGGAAGAAAACCGTGAGAGAAGTCACGCGTTGCAGGCGACATCAAGGCGGCGTACAGGGGATCCGGTTCCACCTGGGTCATGGGAGACCCTCCGGGATGCGTCCTGCCGGGAAACCAGGCCTTTCTTCAGGCCGTGATCTGGAAATCCTCGGCGTTCGGATCGTATTCGTCGAACAGGTCTTTTTTGGCGTAGTCCGCGGGGATGTCGCGGTACACTTCAAAGGGCGGATCGGTCCGGTAACGATCCGGATCGGCCAATTCGGCCACCTCGCCGTCCCGGACCAGATGGACGTTTACGTCACCGATCGAGGGCGGACACAGTCCTCGTTCGATCCCGACCTGCAGATAGACCAGGTTCTCGGGTTCGAAGCCCATGAGATGGGCCGCCACGAGGTCCACCGCGGCCATGGATGCGCCGGCGACGACAAGGCCGGCGGGAAAGTTGCGGCCCAGGTAGAAGGCGTTGCCGTCCCGCCCCACGATGCCCTCCACCACGTTGAAATCGGGCTGGCAGGCCAGGAAGACGTCCCAGTGCATGTGGGCGATGGTCCGCTGCCAGGCCTCGTGGTCTTCGACGCCCATCCATTCCCGTCCCTGCTTTCGCCGGTCGTCTCGGCCGAACGTGGCGCGCCACGCGTCGGAACAGAGATGCCGTTCCGTGACCGGTATCATGACGCCTTGCTGGTTCTTGCCGCACAGGGTGACCACGCCCAGGTTGTGGGTCTTCAGCTTGGGCACGTTGACGTAGAACACGTTCTCCGCGGCCGCCCAGCGGGAGATCCCGACGTTGTGAAGCTGAACCGTGTTCCCCGGGGTGACGCGTACGTTGCCGTAGTCCGCCAGCTCGAGCAGCCGCACGCGTTTCTCGCGCGCCATCTCCGTATACCCGCTCCGGGCCCAGGCCAGGTCGCGCTGGGCCTGCGAAGTCAGCCTGCTGGTCGCTTCGCCCACGTATACGTCTTCGACCGGAACACCCGCGTCTTCGACGAAGTAATCGACGAGCCCGGCCACGAAGGCCGGATGGGTGACGATACCGCTGTTCCGTGGCGCCCCGGCCGTGACGTTGGGCTTCATCATCACGGCACGGTTCCCGGGATCGACGTCCAGCGCGCGCAATAACTCACGGGCCGGTCCGGCAAATGCCGCATCGCTTAACGCGTCTTCACCGTCCAGGCGGGTTTTCAGGATATACACATCGGGTCTGGACATTCTATTGTCTCCCGCGGGCCGCTCACTTCGTTTCCGGCCGGCCGCTGACCTCGTCAAAGCCGACCGCTGACCTCGTTCCGGTCGGCCGCGATCACGCCCACCGGCTCATGGTGACTTTCTGCCGCGTATAGAAGGCGAAACCTTCCTTGCCCTGGATGTGCAGGTCGCCGAAGAACGAACCGTTCCAGCCCGAGAACGGGAAGAACGCCATGGGGGCCGGCACGCCCACGTTGATGCCCACCATCCCCGCGCTCACCCGGTTTCTGAACGTCCGGGCGGCCTTTCCGTCCCCCGTAAACAGGACCGCGGCGTTGCCGAAACCGCTCTGGTTGCAGGCCTCGATGCCTTCGTCGAGGCTGTCGGTGCGGATCACGGAGAGCACCGGGCCGAAGATCTCCTCGCGGACGATCTTCATGTTAGTGGACGCTTCGTCGAAAATCGTGGGACCCAGGTAGAATCCGTCCGGTGTTTCCGGCACTTCGACCCCCCGGCCGTCCCGGTAGAGCGAGGCGCCGTCCGACAGGCCCGAGGCGATATATCCGTGCACTTTGTCCAGGTGCTGCCGGGTAACCACCGGACCCATGTCCGCCCCGGGATCCCGGTCCGTCGGGCCGACCTTCATCCCGTCCAGCGCTTCGCGCAGCGGTGGCAGCACGCGCCCGGCCGCGTCATCTACCGTCACCGCCACGCTGCCGGCCATGCACCGCTCCCCGGCGCAGCCGTACACCGATCCGATGAGGGCGTCCACCGTGAAATCCGGATCCGCATCGGGCAGGATGACCATGTAGTTCTTGGCGCCGCCGGCCGCCTGCACGCGCTTGCCGTGGGCCGTCGCGGTCTGGTAGACGTGCCGGGCCACAGGCGACGATCCGACGAAGGAAACGGCATCGATGCCTGGATGGGTGCAGAGGGCGTTGACCACGTCCACGCCGCCGTGCACGAGGTTCATCACGCCGGGCGGCAATCCGGCTTCCTGCAGGAGCTCCACGAGCCGGATAGCGGTCAGTGGCACCTTCTCCGACGGCTTGAGCACGAAGGTGTTTCCGCAAACTATAGCGATGGGATACATCCACATGGGCACCATCGCGGGGAAGTTGAACGGCGTGATCCCCGCGCAGACGCCTACGGGCTGCCTGATGGTGTCGCAATCGATCCCGCTGGCGATCTCTTCCAAGGCGTCGCCCATGAGCAGCGTCGGCGCCCCGCAGGCAAATTCCACGACCTCGATGCCCCTCCGCACCGAACCCCTGGCTTCCTCCAGGGTCTTGCCGTGCTCCCGAGTAACCAGCCGGGAAAGTTCCTCGAAGTGCGACTCGAGCAGATGCACGTACCGGAAGAGTATCCTGGCCCGATCCACGACCGGCGTGGCCGACCAGCCAGGCAGGGCTTCCGTGGCAGCTCGAACCGCGTCATCGACTTCGGAAGCGCCGCACATGGGCGTCCTCGCGATCACGCTGCCGTCCGATGGATTGAAAACCGGTTCCGTGGCCGCACCGGCCGCGCCGGTCCAGTTTCCGCCGATGAACAGTGGACATCCGTTTGATTCCTGATCACCCATGATATTCCTCGATGTCTTCCTTAATTACGAATTGACGTACGTTTCAAGTAATATGTCTAAAGCAATCTTCTTGCGAAATCGATTGGCGATTTCGATCAGCCCACGGCTTCGGGTTTTCCGCTCTCGGCAGATTTGTAGGCCGCCTCGGTCAACTGCACGACGCGCAGGCCGCAGATCGGCGGGGCCTGCACTTCCGCCTCGCCCAGGATAGCCTCGATGAAGTTCTCCGCCGGCGGCTTCCCCCGGCCCGGGGTCTGCGGCAGCCGGATATCCTCGCCCTTACGATGGACGAATAGCGGCTCGTAAGCGCCGAAACGCATCACGCCTTCGGTGCCGTAGAAGGTGAATTCCTCCCGCCATTCAGGCGACATGGAGGTGTAGGAGAGGTTTCCGACGGCGCCGTTCGTGAACTCCACCGAGATGGCCGTATTGACGTCGACGAGGGTGCCTTCCGGGTTGATGAACGCGTGGACGGTCTTCGGTTCCAGGCCGGTCGTCCACAGCAGGATGTCATTGATGTGGCTGCCCGTGTCCATGAAGTGCCCGCCGCCGGACAGATCGGGATCGGCGCGCCACGAAGCGCCGGGGCTGAAGATCCCCAGGCAGTCCTGGGCGATGATGACGTGGACGAGTCGCACGTCG
>JAPOZT010000027.1 GCA_026705925.1 Gemmatimonadota bacterium | reverse complement strand
ATCAGGCGTTCGCGGACTCCTATGCGGGCAACGTCGACGAAGGTCACACCGGGACGCAGCCGCGTATCCATCCGGAGTGCCCAGGTACCGTTCGCCGGGGGCGACGTACGCGTTTCAGCCATCCCCGATCCACCATCATCGGGTTCTGCTTCGTAAGCATATATACGCAGGCGGCGACCGCCATTTTCATCGACCTTTACCACCGCCAAATCCGCCACTTCGCCACCCAGCAGAAACCCCGTCAGCACCGTCTGCCGGACCGCCGAGCCGATGTCGACCTCGTGCCGGTCGAATGCGTAACCAGCGGATTGCGCGGCGGCCTGGCTCATACTGGCACCGCCCTGGGCACCTTGGCCCGGACTGGCGTGACCATAGCTGCCCGCGGGAAACACCGCGACTGCCGCAACGACCACAACGACGACCGAAACCACGATCGGCAGCATGACTGCCCGCCCGGAATCGCGCCCATTAGTTCGCCTGGACGAACGCCGCTGGTGATGGTGTGTCGAAGGAAGGGAACTGCAGTTTGGATGGATGCAGCCGGAAAGTGGTTTCGTCATCTCGTCAGGGTGCTAGTACCAGCGATAGTAATAGGTGGCGAAACCGATCCCGAGGATGCTGATGACGTTGACCTTGACCGTGAAGCCGAAGGTGACGGAGAGTATGACGAGCGGCAGCGTGGCGGGCGGGAAGGTGTAGACAAAAGCTTCCAGGAAGAACTTTTCTACCATGCTGCCGGGCATGAAGTGTCCGAACAGGAGTCCGATCAACTCACCGACCACTCCGCCGACGATGGCGCCCACGAGGATGTAGAACACCAGCAGGCCCATCCCTTTACGCTGTGCCATGTCCGGACTCCCTTACTCTTCCACGGATAGCGCCATGTCCTCGTCGTGACGGACCATGTGGACGCCCCAGGCCGCGATGCCTGAGAGGATGTACAGCAGCACGATGGGGAAAATCGTGAGCTGCGGATTCCAGACCAGGGCCACCAGGGCCACGGCGATGGCGATCAGCTTCAGGATGGACCACTTGCTCTTGAAGGCGAGGGAAGGCAGGGTGCGGTAGGACAGGGGGCTGATCATGAGAATGGACAGCACGAGCATGAATCCCATGAACGGGCCTTCCAGGTGCAGTTCCTCCCACCGGTCCCAGCAGAAGATGACGTAGGACGCCACGGCGATGGCCGCCACGGGAATCGGCAGGCCCATGAAGTTGTCTTTCTCCTGGTTGATTCGCTCGACGCGGCGCAGCGTCATCACGTTGTACCGGGCCAGGCGGATGGCGCCGCACATCAGGAAGAGCAGGCAGAGCACCCAGGTGATCTCGCCGAAAGGTTTCAGCGTATACACGAGGACTATGGGCGCGACCCCGAAGGAGATCACGTCCGCCAGGGAATCCAGTTCGATGCCGAAGCGGGTCGCCCCCTGGCTGTAGCGCGCGACCTTGCCGTCGATGCTGTCCAGGAGGGCGGCGGCTATGATGAGCCATGGCGCGCGGCCGGGGTCGCCGGTCAGGGCGTTGAACCCGTCGATACAGTAGAAGATGGCGGAAACCCCACAGAAGATGCTGCCCAGCGTGAACACGTTCGGTAACGCGACGCGCACCCAGTTTTTCATTTAAGTACTCCCAGTATCGTTTCGCCGCCCCGGACCCGGTCTCCGTTCTTCACCCGGATTTCTGCGCCGACCGGCACGATGACGTCTATCCTCGATCCGAAGCGTATCAGGCCGAACCGGTCGCCAATACGCACCTCGTCGCCTTCGTTGACGTTGCAGACGATCCGCCGGGCCACGAAGCCGACGATCTGCTTGATCAGGACCCGGCCCTTTTCCCCTTCGATGCCCAGGACCATCTGGGCGTTGTCGCCCGAGGCCTCGTCCTTGAAGGCGAGTTTGAACTTCCCTTCGATCCGCCGGCGCAGTCTGACCACGCCGGTGATGGGAATTCGGTTGACGTGCACGTCCACGATGGACAGGAACACGCTGATCTGCGTGGCCGGTCCGCCGATGAAGGCGTCGTGCTCGATCTCCTCGACGGTCACCACCTTGCCGTCGCCGCCGGAAATCACCAGTCCGTCGCCCGGCGGCACCCGCCTGGCCGGGTCCCGGAAGAAGAACGCGACAAACAGGGCCAGGCCGCCGAACACCGCCGCAAGTATGATCCAGATCGCACCGGAGGCCAGGTAGCCGATCACCACGCTGACGGCCGCAAGCGCAGCCAGGGGGATGACCATGACCCAACCGTCACGTACCATTCATATCCTCACAACTCGGCGATATGCAGGACCAGGGGCATGAGGCGGCCGTCCCGCTCGACCTCCAGTTCGATGGAATCGCCCACCAGGCTGCCGTACAGCGCTTCCCGCGCTTCGGGGTAGCTGGCGACCACTTCCCCGTTGATCTTCCTGATCACGTCCATGACCAGGATGCCGGCCGCGTCCGCCGGGCTGTCCGGATCGATCTCGTTCACCAGCACGCCCTGTCGATTGACGATGTTCAGCTCCTGGGCCACGTACTCCGTGATGTCGATCACCGACAGGCCCGTCCATCCCCGTCTCGGTCCGCCGTACTGGATCAACTCGTCGGCGACGCGCCGGACCCGGTCGATGGGTATGGCGAAACCCACGCCCTCCGAGCCGCCGCTTTCGGACAGGATGAACGTGTTGATGCCGATGACCTCGCCGAAGGCATTGACCAGCGGACCGCCGCTGTTGCCCGGATTGATGGTCGCGTCGGTCTGTATCATGTCCCGGTAGACCGTCCTCGATCCCTGCTGCCGGCGGAAGTTCCGTCCCAGCGCACTGACCACGCCGACGGCCACGGCCGGCTGGGCGTCTTCCACGGCCAGACCCAGCGGATTGCCGATGGTTATGGCCCACTCGCCGGTCATGATATCGTCGGACCGGCCCAGCGCCGCCACCGGGAGGTCTACGCCTTGCACGTGGAGCACGGCCAGGTCCGACATGACGTCCACGCCCACCAGGGTGCAGGCCAGGCTTCGGCCGTCGGTCAGGACGGCCCGTATCCGCCCTGCGGTAAAGTCGCCAAGCTGCACCACGTGGGCGTTGGTGACGATGTAGCCCGCTTCGTCGATGATTACGCCCGACCCCGTGTTCGGCTCCTCGCGGGTGTATAGCCGCGGCACCACGAAATGGCCGAAGAAGGGGTCGTCGAACATCGGGGAGAATCCGCGCCGCTGCATCTGGAACGTCGCGACGATGCTGACGACGGCCGGTCCCGCCCGCTCCACCGCGGATACGATGGAAGTGCGGCGGGATGTGCTGATCGCTTCATTGGCGGCGAGCAGTCCCGCCGGCGAACGCCGGGATTCCGTGCGGGGATCCGCGATACCGCCTGCCCCTGACTCCCCGAACGCTCCACTGCGCCCGGGCTGACCGGACAGGCCTTCCGTCCCGCGCTGGCCAGGCTGGCCAGGCTGA
Source organism: Gemmatimonadota bacterium (assembly GCA_026705925.1). Classification (GTDB taxonomy): domain Bacteria; phylum JAAXHH01; class JAAXHH01; order JAAXHH01; family JAAXHH01; genus JAAXHH01. The sequence continues at coordinate 89,885 of JAPOZT010000027.1, read as the reverse complement.
CCTGAAGATGCCGGACTCTCCTGTATATACGTTTGCGCCGAGTTCGCGTTCCCTGCCGACCCCCCGCCGAGCGTACTCAGCGCATCGGGATAGGCCACGACCAGGAAGACGATACCCAACAGCGCGCCAACGAAGGCCGCCAGAATGTACCACACCGCCATTGGGGTCCGTCTGGCCGTCGCGTAACCCGTTTGGCGTTCTCCCAAGTTCTGCATCGATCGGCACCGGGCATCCGCACCGCAACCATGCAGATCTGAACAACGCTGATTTCAGTCGGAAATGCCTGGAAAAGTCGTGCGTCTGAATGACCCGGAAAACACCATGAACCATCGGGTTTCCGGCTCCTCAAAACAGTTACCTCATTATATGCGCGAAGGGGTATTTAGTCAATACTTTTTCCAGGGTTTGGAGCGCTGTCAATTGCGCCGCAGACCGGCATGATGCCGCGGCCATGAAAGGCATGAAGCCGCACTGCAGACCGGCATGTTGTGCGGAATTCGAACCGGTTGGCAGACCGTGGTCCGTCCGCGTGGCACACGAAAAAAAAACGCGAATTAACAAGGATTTAACCTCGGGGAAACACTTGCGAAACAATGACCATATACATTAGATTCGCTAGGTTGTTCCAGTGACTACGTGTACGAAGAGGTGCAAATCGACGCGGTGATCCGGCGGGTCCAGCCTGAACCCGCCTGGTCCTTTCCCGGACCCGGTTTCCCGGTCACCGATTCATCGCATGATCAACAGGGAGGAGCAATACTCGTGACCCCAATTGACGTAATCGCAATTGCAAGGGACCAGGGCGCGGAAATGGTCGACTTCCGGTTCATCGACGTACCGGGGACCTGGCAGCATTTCTCGGCGCCGATCGAAACGCTGGAGGAAGACACGTTCGAAGAAGGTGTCGGGTTCGACGGTTCGAGCGTCCGGGGTTTCCAGACCATCGACAAGAGCGACATGATCCTGATCCCGGATCCGCTGTCGGCCAAGATCGACCCCTTCATGGAGGCGAAGACGCTGATCCTGGTCTGTAACGTAAAGGACCCGGTGACGCTGGAAATGTATACACGCGACCCGCGGTACGTCGCCCAGAAGGCCGAGGCCTACATGCAGTCCGTGGGCATCGCGGACACGGCCTACTTCGGCCCTGAAGCCGAGTTCTACATCTTCGACGACGTGCGGTTCGCCCAGAAGCCGAACGCCAGCTTCCACCGGGTCGACGCCGGCGAGGGCTGGTGGAATACGGGACGCGCCGAGAGTCCCAATCTCGGCAACAAGATCCCGTACAAGCGCGGGTATTTCCCCGTGCCCCCCAACGACACCCATCAGGACCTGCGCACGCGCATGGTGCTGACGCTCCGGAGCATGGGCATCGAGTCGGAAGTGCACCACCACGAAGTGGGCACGGCGGGGCAGGCCGAGATCGACATCCGCTTCAACACGCTGCTGCGCATGTCCGACGACCTGCTCATGTACAAGTACATCGTCAAGAACGTCGCCCGGCAGGCGGGCAAGACGGTGACCTTCATGCCGAAGCCGATCTTCGAGGACAACGGCTCGGGCATGCACGTGCACCAGAGCCTCTGGAAGGAAGGCAAGAACCTCTTCTTCGAGGCCGGCACGTACGCCGACCTGAGCGACATGGCACGGCACTACATCGGCGGCCTGCTCCATCACTGCGCCTCCGTCTTGGCCTTCGCGGCGCCGACGACGAACTCCTACCGGAGGCTCGTCCCGGGTTACGAAGCGCCGATTAACCTGATCTACTCGCAGCGCAACCGAAGTGCCTGCGTGCGGATCCCCATGTATTCGAAGAGCGAGAAGGCCAAGCGGATCGAGTTCCGCACGCCGGATCCGGGCGCCAATCCCTACCTGGCGTTCACGGCCATGATGATGGCCGGTCTGGACGGTATCGAGAACCGGATCGAGCCGCCGGAACCAATCGACCTCGACCTCTACGATCTCGAGCCGGAACAGGCCGCGGAAGTGTCCCACACGCCGCAGGACCTCGGCGAGGCGCTGGACGCCCTGGAGGACGATCACGAATACCTCCTCAAGGGCGACGTGTTCACGCCGGACCTGGTCGAGACCTATCTCGATTACAAGCGGGAGAACGAGCTGGACCAGATACGCCTGCGTCCGCACCCGTGGGAGTTCGGTCTCTACTACGACATCTAGTCCATGTCGCAGGGCAGTAGCGTTTCATCGTAACGCGCGCCTCCTCCGTTTCGACGCGGGGAGGCGCGGTCTTTTTCAGGCGGATCGTGGCGCATCGCGTCCACGAACCGCGGCGGACCACACGTGAATTCGAACAGCCAATCTCTATGTCGACCATAGCCTTCGACCGCGACGCGCTCGCATCGCCGTTACCGGCCGCTGTATCCGACCGCCTGCGCACCGCCGGATTCGAACAACCGGAAGACTCCTGGCGCATGCTGGGTCAGATCGATGCGCGGCTGTCCCCGCTGGGCGTGGGCGACACGGTGGACCTCGTACCAGCGCTGGTCGAGGCAGCGGGCAGTTCCCTGCAGCCCGACCGGGCCCTCATCAGCCTGCATGCGCTCATTACGCGAAGCGACGATGGGCAGATCCCGGCCCTTATGGACCTGCTGGCAGCACCGTCCGAGTCCCGGGACGCGCTGCTCACGATCCTTTCGGCCAGCCCGTACCTCACCACGACCCTCGTCCAAGACGTGGGGTTCCTGCTCGGCACTTTCGCGGGCGACGCCTGGCGCACGCTGCAGCCGGCGGAGGATCTGGACGCGGCACTGACGGGCATGCTCGACGGCGTGTCTACGCCCGACGAGGCCATGAAACCCCTGCGCACGTTCAAGCAACAGGCTTACCTGCGCATCGCCGTGTGCGACCTGATGCGGCAGTCCGGTACGCCGGCGGTCCTGGAACGGCTCACGGACGTGGCCGACCTCTGCCTGCAGGCTGCCCACGACGTGTGCGGCGCGAAACTGCAGGCCCGTCACGGCCGGCCCATGCTCGAGGGTTCGAGACCGAGCGGCTTCGCCGTCATCGGCATGGGGAAGCTGGGGGGCAGGGACCTGAACTTCAGCTCGGACATCGACCTGCTCTATGTCTACGACGTCACGAACGGGCGCACCGAGAAGGACGGAACCTCCACCTACGAGTACTACCCGAAACTCGCCCGGGCCATCACCGACCTTATCAGCCGGCTCACGCCGGACGGACAGGTTTTCCGTGTCGACCTGCGGCTGCGACCGGAGGGTCGCGCCGGCGACATCGCCAACTCGATCGAAGGCTACCGATGGCACTACGAGATCCAGGGGCAGGCCTGGCAGCGCCAGGCGCTCCTGAAGGCCCGGCACTCGGCAGGGTGCAGGGAGGTCGGCGAACGGTTCCTCGACACGATCCAGCCCTTCGTATTCTACCCCGCCCTCGACCAGCCGTTGATCCTTGAAGATATCAACCACATGCGGGAACGCATCGCGAAGGCGCTGATCGAACGGGGCAGCGGCGACTACCACGTCAAGCTGGGGAAGGGCGGCATCCGGGAGATCGAGTTCATCGCCCAGGGATTCCAGTTGGTGTACGGCGGGTTCCAGGGCTGGCCCTGGGAACGGGGCACCCGCAGGATGCTGGCCGCGCTGGCGGAAAAGGGGTACCTGTCCGATGAGGAGGCGTCCGACCTGGACGAAGCCTATCTCTTCCTGCGGGACCTGGAGAACCGCATCCAGATGACCTCGGGCCACCAGACCCACGAGATCCCCCGGGAACACGGCGCCCAGGCCGTCCTGGCCGGCATGATGGGGCTGTCCGGACCAACCCCCCAGGTACGGCAGGCCGGGCCCGGACGAATGCTCGAAGCCTACGGGAAGCACACCGCCCGCGTCCACCAGATCTACGACCGGGTCTTCCATTCGGCGATGTGACGGCACGATCGCCCGGCCATACAAAAAACCTACCAGAATAACCTCGTCGCCGGTGCTTATGGGTGAATGCCTATGAGCGACACCAATCTCTCTTCACTGGTCGTCCGTGCCCAGACCGGCGACCGCGCGGCCTACGACGATATCGTCCTCCGGTTTCAGGACATGGCGGTAGGTTACGCCTCCGCACTGCTGGGCGATTTCCACCTGGCAGAAGACGCCGCGCAGGAGGCCTTTGTCGGCGCCTGGACCGAACTGCCGCGCCTGCACAAACCGGCGGCATTCCCCGGATGGTTCAAGCGAATCGTCTTCATGCGCTGCAGCCGCGTATTGCGCAAGCGGCAAACCGTGGCCATTGAGCACACCGCGGCAATCGAACACGCGGCGGCGGAATCGCTCGCGGGAAGCGATCCGGTGGAGGAACTGGAATCGCGCGACGAGAAAGCAAGGGTCATGGGCGCGATCGGGCGGTTGCCCGACGAAGAGCGCATGGCGACGTTGCTCTATTACATTTCGACTTATACACACCGGGAAGTCGGCTCGTTTCTGGGCCTGTCGGCGTCGACGGTCAACAACCGGCTGCGCTCGGCCCGTAAACGGCTACGAAAGGAGATGCTGAAAATGGCTGAAAGGGAAATACCTGGACAGGCACCCTCGCGCGACGATCGCTTCGCGCAACGGATCGCAAGTCTGCTCCAGCCCGATGACCTGAAGACCGAACGCTACCAGTATGGGATCGAAGCCGTGGACGGCCACCAGGCCTGGGCGCTATTCTGCGCCAGCGGGGCAGGCGACCTGGCGCGGGTCAGCGCAATGCTGGACCGCGACCCCAGACTGGTCAATGCCCAGTACTGGTACCAGTTTCCCATCCACATGGCGGTACGCGAGGGCCATGCCGAGGTGGTCCAACTGCTGTTGCAGGCCGGTGCCGACCCGGGCCAGTCGCGATATACGTACAATTCGTGGGACAAGCTGCTGGACATCTCGCAGGAGCGCGGCTTCAACAGCGTACAGGCGCTGCTCGAGGCGGCGATGCGGGAACGATTCGGGTACGATCCAGCTTTCGAGGAGCTGGCGGACGCGATAAAAAGCCGTGACCAGGCGCGTGTGGAGGCGGTGCTGGCCGCCCGGGCCGACTTGATACACGCATCAGACGCATTGGGCAACGGCCCCCTGCACTGGGCGGTGATCACGCGGCAGAACGACCTGGTGGATATCTTCGTTGCTCGGGGCGCCAGCCTGGAAGCCCGCCGCGCCGACGGCCAGACCCCATTGCTGGTCTCACTCAACGGGGACTACTGGTTCCGGTCGCGCGATCTGCCGGCGGAGGCCCCGAAAGACACCTGGGTCATCACGCGGCACCTTCTCGCCTGCGGTGCGGAATACGCCCTGAGCGTCGCCTGTGCAGCCGGTGATGAAGAACGGGTCGATGCCGTACTGGCGTCCAACCCGGTCCTGGCCCGCACCCTGGATCACTGCAGACGCAGTCCGCTTGCCTATGCCGCCAGCAGGGGACACACACAGATCGTCGAAAAACTGCTGGACCTGGGTGCCGACCCCAACCTGCCGGAAGAAAACGCACCGCGCGGCGGGGCACTATTCGGCGCCTGCTCGGGCAACCACATTGAGACGGCGAAACTGCTGCTCGAACGCGGTGCCGATCCAAACGCCGAGGTGGACTCATCCGGATCTTGTTTGACTACTGTCGAGTACAATCATGGCACAGACGGCCATCGGATGCAGGCCATGTTGCACGAGTATGGCGCCGTGACGCCGCCCTTTGCCATGGTGGACGATTCGGAACTGGAACGGGCCGTGCGCGAGGGAGGAGCCGTCGTTTCGCATCCTCAGTTTCTGCATGAACTGATGGGACGGAACAACAAAGAACTCATCACCGCCTTCCTGGAGTTCACGCCGGACGTCGGCGATCTTTTCCGCCTGACGGACATCTGGGGCGGCAACTACCCTTCGGATCCCGATACGATCCGGGCCCTGGCCAGCCACGGAGTCGACCTGTGCCGCGCCAACTGGATCGGACGCACCTTCCTGCATGGCTGTGCGGAAAAAGGCGATGTCGAAGCCGCCCGCGTGTTCCTGGAACTTGGGGCTGATATTGACGCCATCGAGTTGGAATACGGGGGAACACCCCTGGCGGCAGCGGCACGCAGCGGGCAGGCGGAAATGGTGCGTTTCCTGCTGGGCCAGGGCGCCAATCCGACCGTACCGGCCGAGTCGGTCTGGGCCCAACCGCTCTATGGTGCCGAGAAGGAAGGCCACGGGGAGGTGGTGGCTTTGCTGCGGGATCGCATGAACGGTGGCTAGACCGGGACGGCTTGCGGCGAACAGCGCGCTCTATGTTTCTTTCCGAAGAGGTCACAAAAAACGCCCGTCTCCGGTATGATCGTTCCCGGAGACGGGCGTTTTTCATGCTAACCTCGTATCGAGTCCGCTGCCCTTCCGGCCAACCCTACCTTTCCTACGCCCAGGCCCGCTTGACGCTCGAAGTGACCCAGTTGCTCAGGTCTTCGAAGATGGTGTAGACCGTCGGCAGCAGGATGAGCGTCAGGATGCCGGAGGTGGTCAGGCCGCCCACCAGGGCCAGGCTCACCGGGCCCCACTGGTTGGCGCCGCGGTCTTCCACGGGTCCGAAGAACTCGGGGAAGAAGAGGGGGGCCACCATGGGCAGCAGGCCGAAGATGGTCGTCAGCGACGTCATCAGGATCGGCCGCAGCCGGTGCCGGCCGCCCAGGAGCAGGGCCTCCGTACGGGTCATCCCCTCCCGGCGCAAATGGTTCACGTGGTCGATGAGCACAATGGCATTGTTGACCGCCAGCCCGGACAGGACGATGACACCGAGGTACGAGTTCGTGTTCAGCGTCGTCCCCGACAGGTAGAACACGATGAAGGCGCCCACCAGTCCGCAGAGCACCGACAACAGGATCGTGAAGGGCTGGATGAAGGACTCCGATATGGCCGCCATGATCAGGTAGATGAGGACCACGGACAGCATGATGGCGAAGAGGAACTCGCCCTGGGATTCCCGCATCATGTTCCAGTTCCGGCCCATGCTCCACGAATAGCCCGGCGGCAGTTCCATGCTTTCCATCATCTCCGTCACCTGGGTGTTGATGGCACGTGTGCCCGGTCCCGTCGTGTTGCCGCCCACTTCCACCTGCGATTCCCGGTCCTTCCGCTCGATGGCGTCGGGTCCTTTCTGCTTGGTAAAACTGGCCAGGTTCCCCACGGGGATCATGCCGCCTTCGGCCCGCTCGAACGTCATGTTCTGGAGCTTCTGCATGCTCGCGCGGTCCGCTTCCTCAAGTTGCAGCAGGATGTCCACCTCGCGGTCGTCGGCCTTGAACTTGCCCCGCGCCCGGCTGCTCAGCGCCGCCTGCACCGTACGGGCCGCCTGTCTCGGCGAAATCCCGTACGTCTGCGCCACGGCACGGTCGACCTGTACCTGGATCTCTTCGTCGCCCCGCTCCAGGCTCGTATCCACGTCCTTGAGGCCCGGGATGACCTCCATCCGGTTCCGGATATCCTCGGCGATATTGGAAAGCACCGCCATGTTGTCGCCCTTCAGCTCGACGTCCACACCCGACTGCCCGCCTCCGTAACGCCGCATGCGGCCGGGTCTCCACTGTACGCCGGCGATTACAGGCAATGCGCTGGTGATCCGGGTCTGAAGCTGCGTGGCCGACTCCTGCCGCTCCTCCGGCGGGGTCAGCACGATGCGGATGTTGGCCCGGCGCAGGCTGCCATAGGACGAGATGGACTCGATGTGAAAGTCCTCCTTGCGGTCCAGCAGTAGCGTCTCCACGTCCGTGAAGACGGTCTTGACGTCTTCGATGCTGTAACTGCTCGGCAGGTCCGCGGCGATCGTTATGTCCCGCGTCGGCGCCATGGGCTGGAACTCCGTCTCGATGTTCTGGTACAGCCAGTAGCTGCCGTAGAGTATCGCGGCGAAGGAGACCACCGTGACGAACCGGTGCTTGAGGTTCCAGGCCAGGACCGACGTGTACAGCCCCGACATCCTCGCGAAGAACGCCGAGGGCTTGCCCAGCGGCCTGTTGAACAACCTCGACGAAACCAGTGGAATGAGCGTCAGCGCGATGAAGACGGCCGCCACCATGACGATGCAGAAGGTGACGACGAAGTCCTTCATGAAGAGCATGAACCGGCTGCCGCCGCCCAGAAAGACCAGGGGCATGAACACGCAGAGGGTCGTCGCCGTGGCCGCGATGATGGCCATGGTCACCTCGCGGGTGCCCACGACGGCCGCGATCCGCGCCGGCAGGTTGCCCTCCTGGCGATGGCGGTAGATGCTTTCGAGCACCACCACGGCGGCGTCCACGAGCATGCCCACCGCCAGCATCAGTCCCATAAGCGAGATCAGGTTGATGGAAACCGTGGACCCGGCGCCCTGGCGCAGCAGGTACATGAAAGTGAAGGTGCAGATGATCGAAATGGGGATCGCCAGGCTGATGATCAAGGTGCTCCGCACATTCCGCAGGAAGAGGAACAGCACGATGACGGCCAGCATGCCGCCCAGCAGTCCCGTGTTCCGCAGGTCCGAAAGCCGGTCCCGGATGCTCTGCGACTGGTCGAAGAAGACCCGCGTTTCCAGGTCCGCGAACTGGGGCTGCGTCTGGAGTTCATCCAGCACGAGCTGGGTGCGCTGCGCCACGTCCACGATGTTGGCCGTGGACGTCTTGTACACCCGGATCGTGACCGCGTCGACCCCGTTCAGCCGCTGGAAACTGTTGTCTTCCGGGTAGTCGAAGGTCACCTCCGCCACGTCGCGGAGCGACAGGGTCGTGCCCGGTATGGGCAGGTTCGCCACCTCTTCGGCGGCCCGGTACTCGTTCACGGAGCGCACCGAGTACTTCTTTCCACCCTCGGTGACGGTCCCGGCCGTCATGGTGACGTTGTTCTGCGTCAGGGTCTGGCTGAGATTGAACAGATCGAGGTTGTGGGACTGCAGCTTCTCGCTGTCCACGTGCACGAGCAGCTGCTTGTCGATCATCCCGCTGATTTCCACGTTCGCCACGCCGTCCACGCGCTGGATGCGCGGCTGGATCACCTTGGTGACGATGTTGTAGAACTCGGCGGGGTCCCCGCCCCATGCGACGCTGAAGTTGTAGATGGGCATATCGTTCGGGTTCCAGCGACGGATACGGATGCGTTCCACGTCGGCGGGCAGCTCGCCCCGGACCTGGTCGATCCGGTCCCGGACCTCCATGGCCGCCATGTTCATGTCCGTCCCGGTCTCGAACTCGATGCGGACCCGCGCGTTGTCGTCACTGGAATTGGACTCCATGCTCTTCATGTTGCTGAGCGTCCCGAAGGCGTCCTCCAACGGCCGCGTGATCAGCCGTTCCACTTCCTCGGGCGACGAGGATGGATACGGCACGCTGACGTTCAGGGACGGGAAGGACATGTCCGGCAGGAACATCAGCGGCAGTCTGGTATAGGAAATCATACCCAGGGTGACGACACTGACGATGATCATGATCGTCGTCACCGGTCGGTTCACGGAAAACTCGGCAATGCTCATGCCTCTACCACCTCCTGGGACACCGGTTGCCCGGCGGTTCTTGTAAACAGCCCGTACACGCTTGCCATAGCCGATTCTATCGTCATGTAGATGAGCGGTACCAGGACCAGCGTCACCATCGTTCCGGCAATCAGTCCGCCGATCACGGTGATGGCCATAGGCGCGCGCAACTCGGCGCCTTCACCGACGCCGATGGCCATCGGCAGCAGGCCGAGGACCGTGGTCGCCGTCGTCATCATGATGGGCCAGAGGCGCGTCTGCGCCGCCTCGACGATGGCCTCCTGCAGTTCCGTGCCCCTGCGCCGCAGCTGGTTGATATAGTCCACCAGTACGATGGCGTTGTTCACCACGATCCCGCAGAGCATGATCACACCGATCAGCACGACGACGCTGATCGTCTGGCCCGTGAGCACCAGCGTCGCAATGACGCCGATGATCGAGAAAGGGAAAGTGAACATGATCACGAAGGGATGGAGCAGCGATTCGAACTGGGACGCCATGACCAGGTAGACGAGAAAGATCGAGAGCAGAATGGCGAATTGCAGGCTCGCGAAGGCCACCTGCATTTCCTCGTTCTGCCCCTTGATGCCCACGACGAAATCGATGGGCAGCATGAAGCCGTCGATGATCCCCTGGATGTCTTCGGCCGCGTCACCGAGCGAACGGCCCGTTAGACCCGCGGACACGATGGCCACCCGCTGCTGGTTGACCCGCCGGATCTCGCTTGGGCCCTGGGCGACGCGGACTTCCGCCACGGCCGCCAGCGGCACGGGCACCGTGCCTTCCGGGTTCACCACCAGCCGCCGTATGGCGTCCAGGCTGAGCCGGGTCTCGTCCTCCGCCCACACGCGGATGTCGATCTTCCGGTCGCGGCGGGTGAGTTCCGTGGCCACGTTGCCCTGGACCTTGTTCTGCACGATCTGCGTGACCGTGCCCAGGTTGAGTCCCAGGTTGGCGAGCTTCCGGCGGTCGAAGAGGATCTGCACTTCCGGATTCCCGCCCTCCATGCTGGCTTTCACGTCGGTCAGGCCGGGTACCGTGGACATCTCCGCCGCGAGTTCCTCGGAAACTTCCGTGAGCCGGGTCAGGTTGTACCCGCTGACTTCCACCTCCACCGGGTTCTTGAAGCTGAAGAGCGCGGGACGGGCGAACTCGGGCGCCTCGATGCCCGGAATGGGCGCGAAACTGTCCCGCAGGCGGTTCATGACTTCCTCCTCCGCCGCGCCGCGAAGGCCCGGTTCCAGCCGGATGTGCAACTGCCCGATGTTCTCCCGCTCCTCGCCCGCGTTGCCGCCGGACTGGCCCATGGTTCCCGCCAGTACGTACACCGTGCTTACTTCAGGGTAGTCCCGGGCGATCTCCGACATGCGATTCAACGCGTCCTCGGTAGCGGGCAGCGGCGTGCCCACGGGCAGCTTAACGTTGACGAAGAACTCGCCCTGACTCATCTGGGGGATCAGCTCGATACCGATCGTGGGAACGACATAGAGGGAACCGGCCAGCAGGGCGGTCCCGGTAAACAGGGTTAGCACGCGGTTGGCCAGGGCCCAGCGGAGGAAGGGAGGGTAGGCCCGGCGGATGATCGGGAAGATCCGGTCGAACACCCAGCCCGCGGGCCAGAGCAGGACGCGCACCAGTCCCCAGGCCGTGAATAGCACCCACCTGACGAGGTAGAATACGCCGGTTACGACGTACCCCAGTCCGCGGGAGAATACGTTCCAGGCGGTCCCGATCACGGACCGGACCTTGCCCATCGCCGTGCTCGGATCCTGCGCGGACGGGTCGTCCCCGCCGACCGGGAGCACTTCCCGGTCGCGATGCAGGATCGACGATATGACCGGGATCAGGGTGACGGCAACCAGGGTGGCCACGATGAGCGAGAAGGTGACGGCCAGCGCCAGGTCCCGGAACAGCTGCCCGGCGATGCCTTCCACGAAGACGATGGGCACGAACACGCACACCGTGGTCAGCGTCGCGGCCACGACGGCCTGTCCCACCTCGGACGCGCCGAGGCGCACCCGTTCCGCAACGGGCTGGTCGCCCCCTCGCCTCCGGTGCCGGTCGATGCCTTCCAGGACCACGATGGAGTTGTCCACCAGCATCCCGACCCCCAGGGCCAGGCCGCCGAGGGACATGATGTTCAGCGAGACGTCGAAGGCGTAGAGGAAGAAGAAGGTGGTGACCACCGAAATGGGGATGGACACGCCGATGATGAGACTGCTCGAGCTGCGCAGGAACAGGTACAGGACCAGGATGGCGAGTATGCCGCCGTACATGGCCGTCTTGAGCACCTCGTCCACCGACTGCTGAATGAAGATCGACTGGTCGAAGACGACCTCCAGGTTCACCCCGGAGGTGAGTCCCGTCACGGTTTCCCGCACCGAATCCAGCCGGTCCTTGACCACGCGACCCACCTGGATGGTATTGGTCCCGGCTTCCTTGTAGATGGCGATCTCGATGCTCTCCCGGCCGTTGATCTGGGCGGAAAGCTTGCGTTCCTTGTGACTCTTCGTAACCGAAGCGACGTCGGAAAGCAGGATGGGCACGGTGTTGACCTGCCCGACGATGATGTCGCCGATCTCGTCCACGGCCTGGAACTCGTTCAGGATGCGCACCAGGTATTCTGTCTCGCCGTCCTTGATGGTGCCGCCCGCGAGATTGACGTTTTCCTGCTCGAGCCGGGTGGCCACCTGGGTGATGGGTATGCCGAGGCTGGCCAGCCTGGACTCGTCCAGCTCCACGTGGATCTCCTCTTCCAGGCCGCCGCTGATCTTGACGGCGGCGACGCCCTCGAGGGCTTCCAGCTCGCGCTTGATCTCCTCTTCCGCCATGATGCGGAGGGCCGTGAGACTCTCATTGCCGGACAGCGCGATGCGCAGGATGGGGTCGAGGCTCGGATCGAACCGGAGCAGGATGGGTTTCTCCGCCGCCTGGGGCAGGTTGAGCAGATCGATCTTCTCCCGCACGTTGAGGCTGGCGAAATCCATGTTGGTGCCCCACTCGAACTCCAGGATGACGTCGGACCGCTCGGGCCGGGAAATGGAGCTGACACGCACAACGCCGGTGACCACGCCCACCGCCTCTTCGATGGGCTCGGAGATGAGGTTCTCGATCTCGTTCGGCGCGGCGCCGACGTACTCGGTGCGCACCGTCAGGGTCGGGTACGTGATGTCCGGGAGCAGATTGATGGGCAGCCGCGAGAAGGCGATGGTACCGAAGAGCAGCATCGCCGTCATCAGCATGATGATCGTTACGGGCCTGCCGATGGAGAAACCGATGATTTTCATGAATCCTCTACCGTGTTACCTTCCGAAATGTGACTTGGTACGTGTTCATCTTACGTAAAGCGCTTTCCTTGGAACGTCGCCAGGCTACTGCTGCGGGCTCTCTCCGCGCTGCTGCGGGCTCTCTCCGCGCTGCTGCGGCCGTTCCCCGCCGCGCTACTGTGGCGGTCCCCCTCCGCGCTGCGCACGCATCTGGCGCATCTGCTGGATCAGGAACGCCCGTTGCCTTTCTTCGTCTTCCGCGAAGCTCGGATCTTCTTCCACCTGCTTGTCAAAGGCCTCCTTGATCTGGGGATTCTGGAACATCCGCTCCTTCATCTGATCGAGGTCCATGGCCATCATGCGTCCGCCGCCCATGCCACCGGGCCGGCCGCCGGTTCCTTCTCTCGCGCTCACCGGCCGCGCGGCAGGTGCCTGGGACGCTTCGCCGGCTGAACCGCCCATACCTGCCGGTCGACCGCCTGTTCCGCCATCCGATCCTTCGGACCGGCCGCTCATCGCGCCACGGCCTCCATCCGCGCCAGGGCCGCCCATACTCGCCGGCCCACCGCCCATGCCTTCCGCGGCGGGGGGGATCTGTCCCGCGATACGAACGGGCGCGCCGTTTCGAAGTCCCTCCTGGCCCACGGTGATGATGGAGTCGCCGTCGGACAGACCCGACAGCACCTCCACGTAATCCCCTTCCGCGATGCCGATTACAAGGAGCCGCTTTTCGGCCGTGCCGTCCTGGAACAGGAAGGCGTAGGATCCCTCCGCCTCGGCCACCAGGGCCTTCTTCTCGACCTGAAGCACGTTCTCCTGGATCGCGATCACCAGGTTCACCGTGGTGAACATGCCCGGTCTCAGCGCACCCATCCGATCCCGGATTTCCACCGTGACCTTGACCGTGCCGCTCTCGGGATCCACGATGGGACTGATCAGGGAAACCCGGCCCGTGTGGGTCTGGTCCGACCCTTCCACGTTGATGCGCACCGACTGTCCCGGCCGGACCTGTCCGATGTCCTTCTCGGGCACGTATATACGGGCGAGCAGCGGATCGAGGTCCGCCGTACGGAATACCACGTCATTCGCGTTCACCAGGTTGCCCACCTCCACCAGCCGCTCCGTGATGATGCCGGAGAATGGACTGCGGACCGTGGCGTACTCCAGTTGAAGCTTCGCCGACTCGTACTGGGTTGCGGCGGCCTCGTACTGGAACTTGGTCTGTTCGAATTCCTGGCTGCTGAGCAGCTCCTGCTCCACCAGTTCCTGGGACCGCTTGTAGTTCGATTCCAGGCTGTTCATGTTCACTTCCCGCTCCCTGAGTGTCAGTTCCAGGGCGTCGGTGTCGAGCTGGGCCAGCGGCTGCCCCTCGGTCACGCGGTCTCCCTCCTCGACCAGGATGGTCTTCACGAGCCCCTGCGTGCGCGAGACCACGTCCACGTGCCGCTCCGCCTCGAGCGACGTGTAGGTCAGCAGCGTCGCGGCGATGTTGCCGCGGCCCACGGTCTTCACCTCGACCGGTATGGAAGCACCGGTGCGCGCCATGGCGCCCATGCCGGGTCGGCCGCCGCGCTGATTCTGCGCCGCGTCTTCCGACTCCTCTTCACCGCCGCCGCAGGCGAGGGCGCCTGCCATCACCAGTACAACCGGCCAGTATGCCAGTTTACTTATCCCAAGCCGCTTGAACATGAACCACTCCTCCGATGGTAGATCCTTCACAATCCGGTTTCAACGTCTTCCCGGCTGCCCCGCGGCCGGTTCCGTTACCTTCGACGGTATCCGCTTCGGAACCGTTCCTTGATCATCGTAAAAAACATCGTCTGCTGTTCCGGGGTCAGCACTTCCTTGTGCGCCACGATGTAGTCGAAAACGATAGCCTCCCGCTCCGCCTGGAGCGAATCCATCTGCGCTTTGACCCGGCCGACCTCCCCGCGGTCGGCATCCGGCGCCATGAGCAGATCGTACAACTGGTTCCGTTTTTCACGGTAACCATCCCGGTAGGGCGTCAGTTGATCTCCGAGCTCGGTCCGCATCTGCCTGACCTGCTCCGCCTGGGCTTCGGTGAGGCCGAGCCGTTCGGTGATGGACATCCTTGCTTCGCGCCGACCCTCCCGGTCGCGCCGCTCGTCGTCACCCCAGCGGTGGTATGCGCGCGTCGCCAGCGAAGCCAGGTTGATGACCGTCAGCAGGACCACGCCCCATATGATCAGCTTCTTCTTCATCTGCCCGTATCTTTCCTCAATCGTCCGCGGTTTCGACCCAGTCCAGCAGCAGGAATTCCTGTTCCACCGGCTCGGACGAGATTTCCTGCAGGTCATTGGCAAAAGAGAAAGCCACTACGCCGGTTTGCACGGGTAACGGTTCGATCCCCGCCGTATCTCCGTTGGTGCCGCTGCCGAGATAGGCCCCGATCAGGATGCCCGCGACCAGCGTCACGGCCATCAAAGCCGGACGGGCGAGCCAGGCGAGCCCTGTTCCCACCGTCGGACCGGTTTCGACGTGGTCCTCGCCCCGGAGCGCCTCTTCGAAACGCGTGCGCAGCCGCAGGGTGGGCCCGGTCACTTTAAGCAGGTCTTCCGAATGCCAGACCTGCCGCAGCGCGTCGACCCGCTCGCGGTATTGCGGGTGGGTATGCAGGTATTCATCACACAGGGCCTTTTCGTCCGACGGAAGATCTCCGTCGATGTAGCGAATGATCCGATCTTCGAGGTACCGATGATTCATGATGTTCGCCCGCTGGTTGATAGTCTGGTGGGTCTTCAGTACGGTGCGGTCGCTCTCCTGACTGTCCTTATCTGTACGCTTAGACAATCCGCTAGACTGATCCATTCGTTTTTTGTGCAGTTCCACGCGGCTGGCCCGCTCCACGTATACGAGGCTGAGTTGGCCCATGTATTGCGGCGGGGCCGCGCGAACGAATCACAGCTCGCCCAGGTGCGGCCGCAGGCGCCTGGCGAGATTGGTCTTGGCCCGGTGCAGCAGGGACTCCACCGCGGAAGGCGTACAGTCCATGGCTTCGGCGATGGACTTGTAGGACATCCGCTCGAAATGGGAAAGGATCAGGGCCGTGCGCTGCCGCTCGGGAAGCGCGTCGATGGCCTTCCCGACGATACGCTCCCGGTCCGTCTGCTGCAGGTCGTCCTCGACGCCGCCGCTCCGGTTCCCGGTCCATGTTGTTTCGTCGACACCCTCGTTCCAGAAGTCCAGGGCCAGCCACTGCAGCCGGCGTTTTCGTCGCCGGACGTTGAGGCACTGGTTCACCGCGATGCGGTAAAGCCATGTGCCCGGGTCGGCGTCACCGCGGAACCGGTCGTAGGCCTGCATGGCCCGGACGAAAACGTCCTGGGTAATGTCCTCCGCCTCCTGCGGGTGTCCCATGAGCCGGAAGCAGGTCTGGTAGATGCGTCCGTGCCACGCGTCGAAGAGCCTTCGAAAGACCTCCTGCCGGTCATCCGGCGCATCATCCCGGTCCGGTCCGGATCGATGGTTTTCGGCCACGGTCAACGGCACCTTTCAGTCAATGCGGCGGATCGGGCATGACGCGGGCGCCGCCAACAAAAACACCGGTTACATTTATATGGAACCGCTATAGGGAACCGCAAGCCATCTTCCCTTGCGCGCGGTCCGAACGGCCGCTATAATAAGACCGGCCGGCAATACTATTTACGACAAATCTTTTGAATCGTAAAACATCGATCCCGGTTCCATCCAGAATATACCGCTGACGCGCTGATTTCTTGTCTATATGTTGACGCGTCCTTAACGCGGACGACTCACCAGACCCCTGCCAAAGGCGATAGGGAGGTTGTAATGTCAGCCATTACCGACGAACAGATGGCCTTCTTCGAAGACCAGGGTTACCTGATGGTGCGGGGTCTGCTTGACCCGGAGGAAGTGCTCGAGCCCGTGATCGAGGAATACGGGACCGTGCTCGATCAACTGGCGGAAGAGCTCTTCCTGGCCGGTAGCATCGAATCCAGGTACGAAAACCTGCCTTTCGGCGAGCGGATCACAAGAGTCTGGGGAGAAAGCGGCAAAGTCCACGCACAGTATTTCGATTTCACCTTGCCCCAGGGTAACATCCAGGAAGACACACCGTTCTGGTGCGGTCCTGCGGTGTTCAACGTCCTGACCAACCCTCGGCTACTCGACGCCGTGGAGTGCTTCATCGGTCCGGAGATCTACTCCAACCCGGTCCAGCACGTGCGCATCAAGCTGCCCGAGCACCTGACGCCGATCAACCCCAACACGGGACGCATTCAACTCGGCATCTCGCCGTGGCACCAGGACAACGGCGTCGTCACGAAAGAGGCCGACGACACCGACATGCTGACGGTCTGGTTCTCGCTGAAAGAGGCCACGGTCGAACAGGGATGCCTGGCCGTCATTCCCGAAAGCCACCGCGACGGCCTGCTACACCACTGCCCCGATATCTGGGGCCTCGAAATCCCCGAGAAAGTGAAGGACCGGTCCGCCGCCGTTCCCCAGCCGACAAAGCCCGGCGACGTGCTCTTCCTGCACAAGCACACCTGCCACTCGTCGCTGCCCAACAAGAGCAACGAGATCCGGTGGAGCTATGACCTGCGCTACAACCCCATCGGCCAGGCGTCGGGACGGGGCGCATTCCCGGGATTCGTGGCCCGCAGCAAGGCCGACCCGGAGCGTATCCTGACCGATCCCGTGGCCTGGAACCAGATGTGGGTGGATGCCAGGGACGCCCTCGCCGGTCTGCCCAACCCGTCCTTCAACCGGTGGAGCAAGGACCACGAGCTCTGCGCGTAGGAGCGGTCCGCGGCCGGTTGCCCATGATGCCGGCAGCGCGCAGCGCACCTTCTTGACCAAAGCCGGGTAGCGGTCCGCGGCCAGTTACTCGAACTGCACGCCCGCCTTCCCGGCCGTTTCCACCAGGAACCGCCTGACCTCATCCACCTGCCCGTAGTCGGCCAGATGCTCCACGACCATGCACGTCCACTCCGGCAGGGATACCGCGCGGCGCAACAGGCGATCGTAGTCCAGCACGCCCTGCCCGGCGGGCCGTTCCTCGAGATGCACGATGAGCGGCACGTCCCGGGCCGCCGCGTCCTTGGCGTGTACGTTCACGATGCGGCTTCCCAGGCGGTCGAAGGCGTCGTCCACGAACGCGCCGGAATCGAACAGGGACAGGGGATCCAGGATATTGGCGGGATCGAAGTTGACCCCGACGCCGGGGTGGCCGACCTCCGCGACCATGGCTTCCGCTCGGCCCGCGGTGGACAGGATCGTCATCAACGACATCTCCGGCGCGATGGACACGCCGTGGTCCGCGGCGAAGAGCGCGACCTCCTTCAGCGCCGCGACGAGGCGCACCAGCGCTTCCTCGCCGTGATTCTCCGGGTGGGGATACCAGGCGTTCGTCGGGTGCATGCCTCCGGCTTCCGTGAGGAGCACCCGGCAGCCGAGGGCCGCGGCCAGGGGCACGCGGTCGCGCAGGATCCGGAGGTGGGCTGCGGATTCATCGGGATCCGGACGGACGAGCGGCGTGCCCACGCTCCAGACCTGGCCGATGGAAACACCTTCCCTCTCCAGGATATCGCGGACCGCGCGACAGGTGCTCGCATCGATCGGCACGGCCGGTTCCAGGTCCACGCCGATAACTTCGAAACCCAGCTCCCTGACCCAGCTTGCGGTTCCCTTCGTGATCCGGTCGAGCGGCGGGACGAAACTATCCAGGCAAAGTCTCATGAGGGATGGAAATGATGGATTAACTCTTGTTGTTTAAGTCAGTTACGCGAACGACCGGGCACTGGTTCGCGAAGAAATTGACACTTTTGCGTGTAATTTGATAATATATGTATATTGAACGCGTGCAATTATATTACACGCCCGCGCGTGACCGAACGACGCCACGCGCGTTAACCCGCGTGTTCGCGTGCAAGCGCACGCAAGGCACACAGGCTTGCCAAGACACACCGTCTCGCGGAGGCACACAGGCTCGCCCAGGCACGCCGTCTCGCCGAGGCACACACAAGGGAAGAACACCGTTGAGCAGCAAGAACTTCTTTGATCGCGTCGCCCGTGACTGGGACGAAATGCGCGAAGGGTATTACTCCGACGACGTCCGGTTAAGCGCTCTGGCGGCCGCCGCGGTTGAACCGGGCAAAGTCGCCGCCGACATCGGCGCGGGTACGGGTTTTATCTCGCAGGGCCTGATCGAGGAAGGGCTGCAGGTGATTGCCATCGACCAGTCCGAAGTCATCCTGGCCGAAATGAAGACGAAATTCGCCGGTTACCCGGCGATCGACTATCGCGTGGGAAACGCCGAGGACCTGCCCATTCCTGCCGAAACGGTCGACTACGCCTTCGCCAACATGTGTCTCCATCACGTTGAATCCCCGCCGGACGCCATCCGGGAAATGGCAAGAATCCTGAGACCGGGAGGAAAACTGGTGATCACGGACGCGAACGAGCACGAGTTCGAGTTTCTGCGCGAAGAGCATCACGACCGCTGGCTGGGGTTCAAGCGAACCGATATCAGGACCTGGTTCGAGGCGGCGGCACTGCGGGACGTACGCGTGGACGACGCCGGCACCTGCTGCGAAGTGCAGTCGATCTGCTGCGACGATTTCGCCCGCATCGTGATCTTCCTGGCCTTGGGGCAGAAACCCACGGCGTAACCGTCGACACACATTGTCACACGTTAGACCGGAATGTTTTAATGCATCCTGACACCGAACACATACCCGTTGCCATCTGTCCCGACCACAAGGCGCTATCGCGGACCGTCGCCGCGGAGATCGTCGCGTACGCACAGGCGCGCGCCGAGGCGGGGAAGATGGCCGTGCTGGGCCTTTGCACGGGTTCGACGCCCATCGATGTGTACGGTGAACTGATCGCGCTCCACCGCGGCGGCGTCAGTTTCAAGAACATCGTCACCTTCAATCTCGACGAGTACTACCCCATGTCGCGGCAGTCGGCCCAGAGCTAT
Source organism: Gemmatimonadota bacterium (assembly GCA_026705925.1). Lineage (GTDB taxonomy): Bacteria > JAAXHH01 > JAAXHH01 > JAAXHH01 > JAAXHH01 > JAAXHH01. The sequence goes on along the minus strand of JAPOZT010000027.1, from coordinate 70,199 downwards.
CACCGCTACATGCACGAGTATCTCTTCGACCACGTCGACATACCCGCGGACCAGGTACACATCCCCCTGGGCGACCTGGCCCCGGAGGAGATCGAGGATCACTGCGCCTGGTTCGAGGAACGGATCCGGTCCGTGGGCGGCATCGGCATCCAGCTCCTGGGCATCGGACGCACCGGCCACATCGGGTTCAACGAGCCGGGCTCCCTGCCGAACACCCGCACTCGGCTGATCCGGCTGGACGAGAGCACGCGCAAGGACGCCGCTTCCGATTTCTTCGGCGAGGACAACGTGCCCATCGAGGCGGTGACCATGGGCGTGGGGACCATCCTCGACGCGGAACGCATCATCCTCATGGCCACGGGCGAGCACAAGGCGCCCATTATCCGCCAGGCGGTGGAGGGCGAGGTCAGCCCCCTCGTGGCGGCCAGCTACCTCCAGAACCACCCGAACGCGACGGTCTTCATCGATCCGCCCGCGTCCAGCGAGCTGACCCGGGTCAAGCGTCCCTGGCTGAACAACCACGCGGTGGATTGGACCGACCAGCTCTCGCAACGGGCCGTGCTCTGGCTGTGCGAGCAGGTGGAAAAGCCGGTGTTGCACCTGCAGCGAAGGGACTACAACGCCTGCGACCTCTATTCCCTGGTCGATACCGTTCCTTCGGTCGACGAGCTCAATCGGAAGACCTTCGACGCGGTCCGCGCCAAGATCTACGGCCGCGAGGACTTCTTCTCCAACAAGCGGTGCATCTGCTTCTCGCCCCACCCGGACGACGACGTCATCTCCATGGGCGGCACGCTGTACCGCCTGTCCGGCGCAGGGAACGACATCACCATCGCCTACATGACCAGCGGCAACATCGCCGTCTTCGACGAGGACGTGAAACGGCTCATCGATTTCATCGGCCTGACCTTCCGCGACCTGGGATGCGCCCACGCGAAGTTCGACAGCATCGTGGACAAGGTGCGGTCCTTCATCGAGACGAAGCAGGCCGGCCAGGTGGACATCCCCGAAGTCCAGGTCATAAAGACCAACATCCGCCGGTCCGAAGCCATCGCGGCGGCTTCGACGCTCGACATCCCGCCGGAAAAGACCCGTTTCCTGGACCTGCCCTTCTACAAGACCGGCCAGGTGAAGAAGCACCCCATAGGCGAAGAGGACGTTGGGATCGTCCTCGATCTGCTCAACGACATCCGTCCCGAAGTCGTCTTCGTCGCCGGAGACCTGTCCGATCCCCATGGCACCCACCGCATGTGCAAGGAGGTCATCGATCGGGCCCTCGCCGTCTACGACCGGACGGACCCGGACGTGTGGCTTTACCGGGGCGCCTGGCAGGAGTGGGAAGTGGACGAGGCGGATGTGTTCATCCCCCTGTCTTATGAAGACCTCCAGCGCAAGATCCAGGCCATCTTCCGGCACGAATCCCAGAAAGACACCGCCATGTTCCCCGGCGCGTACGACGACCGGGAATTCTGGGAGCGGGTGCAGGACCGCAACACCCACACGGCACGGCGTCTCGACAAGCTGGGCTTCCCCCAGTACTACGCCATGGAAGCCTTCGTCCTCGAGCGCAACGGGGGTTGACGAAACCGCGGCGGCGGTTGACGAAACCGCGACGGGTCGTGACGTAACCGCGGTGCGAGTGGGTTTTTCTGCGTGCGTCTCGCTGGCTGCGATCTCCCGCTGAAACGCTCGAAAAGCAGTTGCTCACCCGAACTTCATTCCATTATATTGGCCTGCTTGCTTGACGGCGCCGGACCGGAGGCGTAGGCGGCTTCCGACCCGCTGCGGCGACATATGGAAGGCGTCATTAGGAAATCGATTCATCGACCGGGAATCCGGGACCAGCGGAGGCACATGTGCGCATAGCGGTATTCGGTACGGGTGGCGTAGGCGGTTATTACGGCGGACGGCTTGCCGAGGCGGGGGAAGAGGTCGTTTTCATCGCGCGCGGCGAGCACCTGGAAGCCCTCCAGCGGGACGGTCTCCGCGTGGAAAGCACCAAGGGCGACTTTACGCTGCCCTCCATCGAGGCCATCGGCGATTCCAGCCAGGCCGGCGACGTGGACGTCGTCATGCTTTGCGTCAAGTGCTGGCAGGTGCCCGACGCCCTCGACGGACTCCGGCCCCTGCTCGGACCGGATACCTGCATCCTGCCCATGGAAAACGGGGTGGAGACCCCGGAGCAACTCGCCAGGGAATTCGGCTGGCGTCACGTGCTCGGCGGCGTATGCGGGATCGTCTCGTTCATTGCCGAGCCAGGTCTCATCCGGCACGTCGCCTACGAACCCTTCGTCAATTTCGGCGAATGGGACAACCGGTCCAGCGAACGGGTCGACCGGCTGCGCCGGGCCTTCGAAGGCGCCCGGGGACTCATCGTGGACACGCCGGCGGACATTCAGGCCGCCATGTGGCGCAAGTACATCCTCATCGCCTCGTGGAGCGGGATCGGCGGCGTGACCCGCGCGCCGATCGGCGTCGTTCGCAGCCAGCCCGGGACGCGGCGGCTTCTCGAGACGGCCATGGAGGAAATCCACCAGGTGGCCACCGCCCTGGACGTCAACCTCCCGGAAGACATCGTGGCCCAGACCCTGGCCACCCTGGACAGCGTGGAATACGGCGGTACCGCCTCCATGCAGCGGGATATCATGGAAGAACGCTTCTCCGAACTTGAAGCCCAGACCGGCGCGCTGGTCCGCATGGGCAGGGAAGCGGGCGTGCCCACGCCGGTCAACGAATTCATCTACCATGCGCTTCGGCCGATGGAGTTGCGCACCCGCGAGCAGGTGTCCTTCGAGGCGCCCTGAACCGCGGCGGCAGCCATGCAGGCGCCCGGCGATGTCCATTCAGTCGCCAGGCGAACGGACCGTTCTTCCGGAGTATGCAGCATGATATCCTTTCTCGAACGCATCGCCGCCGACCGCCCCCTCCTCTACGACGGCGGTTTCGGCACCGAACTGTTCGCCCACGGCATCGAACTGGCCAACAGCGCGCTGGCCAACGAACTGTACCCCGATATTGTCAGCAGTATCCATTCCGATTATATTGAAGCGGGTGCCGAGGTGATCGGCACCAACACATTCGTGGCTTCGTATCCTCACCTCGAAATGGCCGGGAAGGATGCGTCGGAATCCGACGGACTGATCCGGCTGGCCGTGGAACACGCCCGGGCCGCCATCGATCGCAGCGAGAGGGACGTGTACCTCGCCGGATCCATCGGTCCCCTGCCGGGCGCCATCGAGGCCGACAGCGGCGATACGGTGTTCGGCATCGCAAACAGCATCGCCCGGGAGGCCCACGAGCGCGTGGGATCGCTCCTGGCCGAAGGCGGCGTCGATTTCTTCTGCGTCGAGACCATGTTCTCCGCCAACGAGGCGGCCCTGGCCATAGACGAATTGCGGAAGTTCGGCCTGCCCATCGCCGTGAACCTGACGTACAAGTACACGAAGGACCGATCCACGGGCGAGGTGATTTACAAGACGGACTGGGGTCATTCAGCGGCGGATCTGCTGGAGATCCTCGCGGGCGGTGCGCAGTCCGACGGGCACGACCTGCTCGGGCACGTTCAGATCGTTGGCCTGAACTGTGGCGCGGAGTCCCGGCGGGACGAGCACACGGGAATGCCCCACGCCATAAACGGCATCGGCCAGTTGAAGCATGCCATGGAAGCCAGGAAGGAACCGGCGAAACGGATGATGGCCTACCCCAACGCGGGGAAGGCCCGCCTGGATGAGCAGCACAGGACCTACTACGCCAACACGCCGGAGGAAATGGCCGCCTTCGTGCCGGACCTCCTGCAGGCCGGCGCATACTTCATCGGCGGATGCTGCGGCACGGGGGTCGCCCATATCCGGGCCTTCCGCGAAGCGATGGACCGAATGGATCAGGCGGCTTAAGCACAGGATCGATCACCATGGCGGTGTACCAGGTACTCTACTGGCGGGACATCCCGGCGCAGGTGCGCGTCTACGAAGGCCGTAGTGGAGGCCGCCGGCCCCTCTCGCGCCCGATGCCCGACTGGTTCCAGCAGGAAATCGACCGGGTGGCCATGCGGGACGGGCTGACCGGCACCGACGCCTACCTCGACGAGTGGCAATGGTCCGGTAAGCAGGAATGGCCGGGCGGGGAAGATGAGGCCGAAGCGGTGGCGGAAGCCGTTCTGAAACAGTTGGAAGACGGATACGACAGGGGATAGGCCCGACCGCGCGCGGTGACGAGATGGGCCACGGCAGACGATCCGGCGAAAGGCCAACCGGGGCGGATCGTGCCGGCCGGGAACGGCCATAAACGAGGCAGTCCTTTGGGTCAGACCATCGACATAGGCAGGCGCATCGAACTGGTACCCCTCGATGCCCATTTCGGGGACATTTCGATCGGTCTGTACCGTCAGCAGGATGACTCGGGACCGGTCTACCAGGTATTCACCTACAGCCGGCGGGAAGGCGTCGAGGACCGGATCGCCTTTGTGGTAAAGGCCATGGAAGTCCTCGGAGGCATGGAGCCGGCCGACGGCGGGCGCCTGCGGTTTCACTGCGGCTATGCACACCAGTTGGCGGTAAAGCGGGTTTTCCTCGAAGCCTGCAAACTTGATTCGGCCGATCCCGTCGAACCACGGCCACTGCAGATCCTGGACAAGAAGTCGGGCTTGCAGATCCAGGTCCTGAGCGAGGGCGACGGCGTCTACCGGGTCACGGCCCACGGCGAGGGCAAGGACCGCGAACGCCGCATCTCCTTCATCGCCGGCGGGCTGATGAAACTGGCCGAGATGGACGAAATAAGCGGTACCGTGGACCAGGTGGTTTTTCCCTGCGGCCAGTCCCACGATGCCCTGGTCGGGCTGTTGCTGGTCCGCGCGCCCAACGTCCGGGCCGTTCTGCGTGAACAGGAGGCGGTCGCGAGCCGGGGCGTTCTGGCCGCACCGAGCCAACAGGACGGATAAAGGAGACAGTCATGAGTGACGACACCATCAAGCAGATGAAGGGTCGGGACCGGGTACTCGCTGCCCTGAAGGGAGAGCCCGTGGACCGCACGCCCGTGTGCAATCCTACGTCCGTAGCCACGGTGGAACTGATGGATTTGGTCGACGCGCCCTTTCCGGACGCCAACCGGGACCCGGAGCTCATGGCCCGTCTCGCGGCCACGAGCTACACGGAACTCGGATTCGACACCATCATGCCGGTCTTTACCATCATCCAGGAGTCTTCCGCGCTGGGTTGCAAGATCCAGTGGGAGCAAAAGGACAACTGGCCAACCGTCCAGATGCGCGAACCCATCTGGACAGACGTGGACGACATCAAGCTCCCCCCGGATTTCCTGACGCACCAGGACACGAAATGCGTCCTCGACGCCATCAGCAAGCTCAAGAAGGAATATGGCGACGAGGTGGCGGTCATCGGCAAGACCATGGGGCCCTGGTCCCTGGGGTATCACTGCTTCGGCGTGGAACCGTTCCTGCTCATGTCCCTGGACGACCCCGGCAGGACCCATCTCGCCCTGGACCGCATGAAGGAAGCCACGGTGGAGTTCGGTATCGCGCAGATCGAGGCCGGGGCGGACGCCCTGACCCTGCCGGACCACGCCACGGGCGACCTGGTGAGCAGCGACTACTACCGGCGGTTTCTTCGGGACCTGCACATCGAGATGGCCGAACGGATTCCTATCCCGCTGATCATGCATATCTGCGGGCGTACTGTGGACCGCATGGGTTACATCGCCGAGACCGGTTTCGCGGCCTTTCATTTCGATTCGAAGAACAAGCCCCAGGAATCCATGGAGGCGGTCGACGGCAAAATCTCCCTCGTGGGCAACATCAATAATCCCGAGACCCTTTTCGCGCGTGGTCCCGAAGAAGTGTGCATGGAAGTCCACCAGAACCTGGAACACGGTATTCATATGGTGGGACCGGAATGCGCCGTTCCCCTGCAGGCGTCCGTCGAGAACCTGAAGGCGATTCCGCAGGCGGTGAAGGACTGGCATGTCCACCACGCGACATAGCGGGAGCACCCCGGACAGGAGCGCATGGCAGCACTAAACGATATAGCCAACGACTTTCTGAAGGACGAAATAGAAGAGTTCATCGAAAGACCCAACGAGCGGACGCGGATCATCGACGCTTTCGCCCGGGCGACGCCCGCCATGCAGGAGATCTCCGCGGCCCTGATCGATGGGGACAACGGGACGGTCGACACGCTGACCCGGGCGGCGCTGGACGACGGAGTCGAGGCGCTGGAGGTGATGGACGACGGCCTGATCGCCGGAATGAGCGTCGTGGGCATCAAGTTCCGGGAGAACTTCATCTTCGTCCCGGAAGTCCTCGCCTGCGCCCGGGCCATGAAGGCCGGGATGGCCCACATCGAGCCCATTCTCTCCGCATCGGGCATCGAACCTGTCGGCACTGTCATCATGGGCACGGTCAAGGGCGACCTCCACGACATCGGCAAGAACCTGTGCATCATGATGCTGCGCGGCGCCGGGTTCGTGGTCCACGACCTGGGGGTGGACACATCCGAGGACGAGTTCATGGACGCGGTGGAGGAGCATGAAGCGCCCCTGCTGGGCATGTCGGCCCTGCTCACCACGACCATGCCCAACATGGGCAAGACCATCGACGCCTTCATCGACAACGACATGCGAGAGGACGTCAAGATCATGGTGGGCGGCGCGTCGGTCACCCAGGAGTTCGCCGACGATATGGGCGCCGACGGCACCGCCGAGGACGCGGTGGGCTGCGTGGAACTGGCCCAGCAGCTCCTCCTAGAGCTTAAGCAGGAACAGGAAGCCTGACGGCCGGCCAAAGCGCGGAACGACCGATGAGCGGCCGGCCAAAGCGCGGAAAGACCGATGAGCGGCCGGCCAAAGCGCGGAACAACCGATGAGCTGTGGCGCGACTTGGCCGGTCGGCCGCCTCCCCTGAATTCTCCCATGAAAAAGATCGACAAGGCGGCGTACCAGGAGCGGCTGGACCGCATCACGGCCATCTTCAAGGACATGATGGCCCATGCGACCGAGCAAGCCACCTACCGCTGCCCCTACAAGAACCGCTTCGACGAGTGCACCGCCCGGTTCGGGTGCCGCAACCAGCGCAAACCCCGGGAAGCCGGCGGACTGCTCGTGTGCGGCGGCGACGACAAGCTCGACTACCGCCGCGCCTGGGAGACGGAGGAAGCGCCTTTGGACATTTCCGCGGATCCGGCTGGTGGCTCGGTGACCGGCGGATCGGTGACCGACGGCACGACGACCCAACCCGCGGTCATCGGAAAGTCCATCTTCGACTACGCCGACGACCTCGCCGTGCAGGTGCCCACGTCCTGTTTTCGCAACGGCATCTGCCACGAATGCATTGTGGAAATCCAGCAAGGGATGGAAGGGCTGGCACCCCGGACGAAACCGGAGTCCTTCCTGCGTGAGAACTACCGCCTCGCCTGCCAGGCCCGCGTTATCGACCCGAACGTGGACGTTGCCTTCGCACCATTGCGGCGTACGCCCAAGATCCTGACCATTACCGAAGAAAAGGAGACGGCGCTCGACCCCGTGGTCACCCGGCGGGGCGATGACGTCTTCTACGACGGCGAGCAGGTGGACCAGTACCGCGGACACGTCTACGGGCTCGCGATCGACCTGGGCACGACCACGGTGGTCATGGACTTCGTGGACCTCGAGACCGGCAAGAGCGTGCACGTCTGCTCCTTCGAGAACCCCCAGCGCTTCGGCGGCAGCGACGTGATGCACCGCATCTCCTACGACGGCGCCTTCGAGGATGAACTGTGGAACGCCATCATCAACGCCGTCAACCACGAGATCATGGACTGGTGCGAGCGCACGGGCACGGTGCGGCAGGAGATCTACGAGATCGTCGTGGCGGGCAACGCCACCATGCGGGACCTTTTCTTCCGGCTCGACGTGCAGAGCATCGGCCAGAAGCCCTACAAGTCACAGATCGAAAACGAATACCTCGCAGGCGAGCGGGAGACCACGGCGCTCACCATCGGCACGCGCCGCCTGGGGCTCCGGGCCAATCCGAAGGCCCGGGTCTACGGTATGCCCCTCATCGCCAGCCACGTGGGCGGCGACGTGGCGGCCGACCTGGCGACCGTCGAACTGGCCGCGCAGCCGGGCGTATCCATGCTGGTGGACGTGGGCACCAACACCGAAGTGGTCGTGGCGGGAAACGGGCGCATGATCACGGCTTCGTGTCCCGCCGGACCCGCCTTCGAGGGCGGCGGCATCCAATACGGCATGCCGGGCTACGAGGGCGCCATCGAATCGCTGAAATGGGAAGATGAGCGGTTTGCCTGGAGCACCATCGGCGATACCGCGCCCCAGGGCATCTGCGGCTCTGGACTGATCGACCTCCTCGCCGAACTGCGCCGCCACGGCATGATGAGCCCGAAGGGCGTGTTTTCCGATCGGAAACAGTTCGAAGTGGACGTCGTGGCCGAGTCAGGTATCACCCTGTCCCGGCAGGACGCCAGCAACCTCGCCCAGGCCAAGGCCGCCAACTACTGCGGCCAGTACATCGTGCTGCGTACGTTCGGTGTCGCGCCCGGCGACGTGGACCGCCTCTTCCTCGCCGGGGGATTCGCCAACTACGTGGACGTGCGCAACGCCATCGACATCGGTTTCCTGGCCCCCGTGCCCGGGGACCGTATCGTCAAGGTCGGCAACGCCGCCGTCCAGGGCGCCCGGGAGATCCTCCTGTCCCGCTCCCGACGCGCGGAGCTGGAGGCGCTGGTCAAGGACATCGAGCACGTCGAACTCGAGACCACCCCCGACTTCTTCGAGGTCTTCGTCGAAGCCTGCCAGTTCAAGCCCATGCCCGGGGTGCTGGTGTAGGGCCTGTCTGTCGGCTAAGTATCGTGTTTTCGTGTCGGAGTGCCAATTGACTAAGCTCCCGATTATGTTTTAATTGGCGAGATATGATGCGATTCCGTCTGTTTGTTATGTTGTGGAGATGATATTCCAAGAAACAAGCCATGCATAGGAAAAGCGAGATTGCAATGCGTAGATTAAAAATCATTGTTGAAGAACATGTTGACGGTTTCGTTGCGTATCCATTGGGACTCGCCGGAGTCGTTGTGGGTCAGGGAAATACATATGAGGATGCGTTAAAGGATGTGACATCCGCCATCGAGTTTCATATCGAAAGCTTCGGGTCGGAAGCATTTGAAGATGACTCTGAGGTCATCAGTGCTTACGTAACAGATACGGAACTTGCGGACTGATGGCGGTCTTTCCTGTCGACGCACCTCGCCTACGGGTGACAAAAGCACTAGAGAAGCTGGGTTTCAAAATCGTTCGTGAAGGCAATCATATCTCAATGGTCAGAAATAACCCCGATGGAACACGCACTCCATTGACCATGCCAAATCACCGTAAGATCAAATCCTCTACATTACGCCGTATCTGCACACAAGCTCGAATTACCAGACAGGAGTTTCTGGATGCTTATCAGGACGCCTGATCTTCGTTGATGTAATCTGTAGTCACTCGAGATGTTCCACCTCCGCCCCGCCCTTCCTTCCGCCGATGAATCCGGCATCGCTGCCGTCGTCAATGCCTTCGAACAGAATCCCGTATCCGTGGAGACTGTGCACGAGTGGTTGACCCACGATACGCCGGGCAGAATCAGCTATCGCCGGGTCGCCGTAGACGGAGAGGATGCCGTGGTAGGCTACGCGGTGTCGGTCCACGAGACCTGGGATCCGAAAGAACAGTTCTACGCCTGGGCAGGGGTGGCGCCGGCGTGGCGCGGACGGGGTATCGGCGCAGCACTATACTCGGACATGCTGGCGTTTCTGAAGCACCACAACGCCGGCACGGTGACCAGCGAGGTCCGGGACGACTGCGCCGTTTCGCAGGCCTTCGCAAGGCGTCGGGGATTCGAGCGCGACCGGCATCTGTTTCAGTCGAGCCTGGACCTGGAGCAATTCGACGACTCACCCTATGCGCAGTTCACCGAGGACCATGCGGCATCGGGTATACGGATACACTCCCTTGCAGATTACGGAGATACGCCAGAAGCGCGCAGGAAACTCTACGAAGTCAATGCGACTACCGACAGGGACGTGCCGGGTTGGACGGAACCCGGACTGTCCTTCGAGGAATTCAACGAGTGGGTCTACGAGTCGGGCTGGTACCGTCCGGACGGCCAGTTATTCGCGGCCGACGGCGATCGTTGGGTCGGGATCTGTGCCGTCCGGCTCTACCCGGAGGTGCATGAGGCTTTCAACGTGCACACCGGGGTGAACCGGTCATACCGCCGGCGACGTATCGCCCTGGCGCTGAAGCTCGCCGCGATACGCTACGCACGAAGCCAGGGCGCACGATCGATCAGCACGCACAACGATTCAATGAACAGCCCCATGCTGGCGCTCAATCGCAAACTGGGGTACGTCCCCGAACCGGGACGGTATACGCTGCGGAAGACGATACAGTAACCTGCCTTATCCACCCATCATGGCGATACGCCGCGCCATCCATTCCACGTAAGCGGTACGTGTCATTCCTCGCCGATTCGCCTCGCTGTCTATGAAAACGGCCACGCCCTCGTTGATGGCCATATGTATGCGTACGCTTCGACCGGATTGACGAATCAGTGGAACGGCCGTCAGTATCTGGCCCGGTTCAACCACGACTTCGTCCAGTTCGCAAGGCTGCACGATCGCATCGCCGTCCATTTCGGTTTCGATCGCATAATCCCTGAGTGCTTCTTCCGCGTTCATCAGGGCCTTGTCTATGGTATCTCCCATGGCAACGATGCCCGGAAGATCGGGGAAAGCCACGCCATAGGCACCTTTTTCGCCATCGATTAATGCAGGATATCGAACTGAGTCATTTTTAAGCACCTCTATTCCTCCTGTAGTATACTTCTTCCTATTTGTGCAAATATATGCACATAATGGGTTCATGTCAACAGCGGGGATTCTTGTATCCGTTTTCTATTCAGTCGAGACTCCAGCAAATGCCTCGACTAATCAATTAACGAACCAGGGTAGATACACCCTTCGGCGGTGTGTCTAAACGAGGCATCTACATCATTTATACAGGAGGCTCGCATGAAATCCCGCGTGAAGAAATGGGGCAACAGCCTGGCGCTGCGCATCCCGAAACCGGTCGCCGTCCAGATGGGTGTCCGGGACGATTCGCCGGTAGTACTCGTGCTCCGGGGCAAGGAACTGACCCTGGTCCCGCTGGAACGGACCCGGTTCAAACTTCCCGACCTGCTGCCGGGCATCTCGAAACGCAACCTGCACGGCAGAATCAGCATCGGCGGCCATCGCTGAAGGCGAGATACAAGGAGACGAATAATGGCTACATCAAGCTACGTACCGGTTCGGGGTGAGATCGTGTGGATCTATTCCAGGTCGGGGAAGGGCACCTACCTGCCTTCCGGGCGGCCCGCCATCACGGTTTCGCCCGAGGCCTATAACCGCAGGGCCGGCCTGGCCCTCTTCTGCCCGATTACCGACGAGGAGAAGGGGTATCCGTTCGAAGTCGCGATCCCCGCGGGGCTGCCGGCAACCGGGATCATCCTGGCCGACCAGTTGGAAAGCGTGGACTGGCGGTCCGGCGGCGTGGTGCGGATCTGCGCACTGCCCGCCGAAGCCATGGAAGACGTCCTGCGAAAGGCCGCAGCGCTGCTGGACGAGGAAGACCGGTCTTGACGGACTGCCGATTTGCCGGCATTACTGTTCTGGAAGAATCAGGACTATTCGGGTAGAATCAGGACCGTTCGGGTAGAACCCGGGTAGCGCAGATCGGTAGAAACCATTCGGAAGAATCCACAGGTAGAAACCATAGGGAGGCATTGTGTCGATTCTGAACGCCGTCATGGGCAACGCTTCGGAAGTTGAAATTGAAGAGATGGAAAAGGAGTTCTCGCAGATACTGATAGAGGAAGAGAAACTGGTCAGGGTCTTCAAGCTGGTCAGAGACCTGTTTGCTTTCACGGACCGGCGATTGATCATGGTGGATAAACAGGGGATATCCGGTAAAAAGACGGAATACCACTCCATCCCGTATAAGTCGATCACCCATTTTTCGTTCGAGACTGCGGGGCGGATTGATCTTGACGCCGAGATGAAGGTATGGATTTCAGGTAACGAATTGCCCGTTAAGAAAGAGTTCAAAAAGGGGATTGACGTAACCGACGTTCAAAGGACCCTGGCGAAGTTCACATTGGATTGATTGGTGGGTATGACGAAAAAGAAAACTTCAACCATGAAACAGGTCATCAAGCCCGAAGGGCTCCACCGGATCGAGCTCGAGGAAGTACCGATTCCCGAACCCGGTCCCGGAGAGATCCGGATCAAGGCGGCGTGCAGCCTCATCAGCCGGGGTTCCGAACTCGGCGGCCGGTACACGCGGGAAAATGCGGTGAGCCCGGACATCATGGGCTATTCCATGGCGGGGACGGTGGATGCGCTGGGGCAAGGGGTTGAACACCTGGAAACCGGCGACCGCGTCGTCGCCCTTGCGCCTCACGCCCAGTACGTGGTCCGGCCGGCCCGGCTCGTCTATCCGTGGGACCAGACCGTCGTCATGCCCATGCCGGCGGACCTCTCCTTCGACCGCGCACCGTACTATCCGCTGACGGCGGGTGCGGTCACCTGGGTGGAGGTGGAGGATATCCAGCCCCGGGACACCGTGGTCGTACTCGGCCAGGGTCTCGTGGGCAACCTGATCCTCCAGGTCATCAAGGCGAATGGCGTGGGCAGGGTGGTGGCCGTGGACGCGCTGGCCAACCGGTGCGCCATGGCGGCGGAATGCGGCGCCGACACGGTGATCAACGCCCGCGAGGAAGATCCCGTCAGGGCCGTGAAGCGCCTGACGAACGGCCTCGGCGCCGACATCGTGGTCTACGCCGTGGGCGGTCCCGCGGGCCCGGCCGCCTTCGGGCAGGGCCTCGACATGCTGGCCCTTGGCGGACTGATGCACCTGATCGGACTGTACGAGGACCAGCCGCTTTCGCTGCCTTCGAACAAGATCCAGGGGCGCAAAATACTGGGAGGGTACTTTCGGACGTGCGCGGGTGCCCGCCAGTCCCGCCGCGCCATGGAACTCCTCGCCTCGGGCGCGATCCGGACCGAACGTATGACTACGCACCGTTTCCCCTGGCACCAGGCGGCAGACGCCTTCGCGCTGCTATACCAGAAACCGGGTGAAGCGTTAGGAGTCCTGCTCGACTGGGAGGATTGAGTGACCGCTCCGCCGTCCGCGCCGCCGTCCTCGCGGACCCTATTCGATCACTCCAATCCGAGTCTCGTCAGCAGATCGTTCAGGTCCGCCAGGGTCCCGTCGTCCAGGGGGACGAAGGGCTGGCGCGCCCGGGCGGTCTTGATGGCGCCGCGCCGCTGGTAGACGTTCTTGCGGATGGATAACCCGATACCGGGCTGGCCCTCGAAGCGGATCAGGGGACAGTACTTGTAGAAGGTCTCGGTGGCGCCGTCGATGTCGCCGGACATGTACTTCGTGTGGATGTCCTTCAGGATATCGGGATAGGCGAAGCCGGTCATGGTGCCCATGCACCCGTGGCGCAGTTCCTCCAGAAGCATGACTCCGCCCAGGCCGCCGAAGATCTCCACGCCGGGGTTGGCCGCGAGCACCTGGCTGGCCTTGCGCGGCGACGGTTCTTCTTCCAGCTTGAGAAAGCGGCATTGCGGAGACCGGTCGGCGACGGTCGCGATAAACTCGATGCTCATCTGGACGCCGCTGCTGGTGGGATGGTCCTGGATCACGAGGGGTATGGATACGGCGTCGGCCACCTTGAGGTAGTGGGCGAGCAGGGCTTCGTCCGTGCCCTTGGCCAGCTTCGGCGGCGCCACCATGAGCGAGGAAGCGCCCAGTTCCTCGGCCCGCCGGCTGAGCGCGACGCAACCGTCCGTCCCCGTGTGGCTGGTTCCGGCGCAGACCGGGATCCGGCCCGCGGCGGCTTCGACCACGCCGGCGATGACCCGGTCCCGTTCGGCTTCGACCAGTTTGCTGGTTTCGCCCATGACGCCCAGGACGGTGATCCCGTCGATCCCCAAATCGATGAGGAAATTGGTCAGGGTCGAGAGGCTGCCCGTATCCAGGCTGCCGTCTTCTTCGAAGGGCGTCGGAGCGATGGTATACACGCCCCTGGGGTCTGGAACTGCCATGCCTTGTCCTTTCGGTCAGTTGGGTTTCAGCCACCGGCCGTAACCGGGCCGGCCCGTGATCTTGCCGTCCTCGTACACCGTCTCCCCACGCACCATGGTACGCTGGACACGGCCCTTCATGGGCATGCCGTGGACGATGCGCATGACGTCCCTGGCCTTGGTGAAGCACTGGTTCCGGTCGAAGGTCCACCGCGCGTCCAGGTCCACGAAGGTGAGATCGGCATCGTTTCCTATGGCGATGCGTCCCTTGCCGGGAAGCCGGAAGATCTCGGCCTGGCGGGTTGACATCAGCCGTACCAGGTCGGTGATCGACAGCCGGCCGTCGTTGACCGCGGTAAGCATCAGGGGCGCCATGGATTCCAGGCCCGGCAGGCCGGGCGGAATTGCGAAGATGTCCTCCCCTTCCTTCTCTTCCGGCCGGAAGGGGGAATGGTCGCTGCCGACGAACTCCAGGGTGCCGTCGTGCAGGTAGGACCAGAGTGCTTCGACCTCTTCGGCCGGCCGCAGGGCCGGGTTGCACTTGGCGAAGCCGCGGTGCGCGGCCAGGACCTGGTCGGTCAGGAAGAGGTACTGGGGACAGGTCTCGGCGATGACGTCGAGGCCCCGCGCCTTGGCCTCCTTCACCATCTGCGCGGCCCGGGGGCTCGACAGGTGCACGACTTCCACCGGACCGCCCGCCTCGGCGGCCAGGCTCATCATGATGGCTACCGAGGTGTCTTCCACGATGGAGGGCCGGCTTTCCGCGTGGGCCAGACCATCGTTGCGGCCCTGGGCGGACAGCCGGGCGATGAGCGTCTCGATCATGGGCCAGTTCTCGCAGTGGAAGCTGTGGCGCAGGCCCGTGGCGGCCGTGGCGGCCATGACGTCCCGCAGCAGCGAGTAGTCCAGGCACCACAGGCCGAAGAACTCGCCCTCGCGATGGGTCGGCGGCGCGGTCAGGAAGGTCTTGAAGGCCACGGCGCCCGCTTCGGCCACTTCGGCGATGAGGTCCACGTTCTGATGGCCGGCCGCGCCGTAGAGGCCGAAATCGATCAGCGCATGCGCGCCGATGGCCTCGCCCCGCTTGCGGACGCCCTCGGCGGAACTGGCGGCAACCGGAGAGATGGGCATCTCGAGCAGGGTCGTGATGCCGCCGGCGGCCGCGGCGCTCGTGCCGGAGACGGGGTCTTCCCGCTCTTCATGGCCCGGCGACCGGAGGTGTACGTGGGGATCGATCAGCCCGGGCAGCACGTGCAGGCCCTTCGCGGAAATCTGCCGGGCGCTTTCGGGCCGGGCGTCGGGTTCGAGCACGCCCGCGATGCGTCCGTCCCTGACGGCGATCGTGGCGGCGGTCACGCCTTCCTGGTTTACGACCAGGCCGTTGGTTACGAGAAAATCAAAGGTGGAAGCCATGGCTTACTCCCGTCAGTCCGATGAACGGTGCGCAGTCCGGCCGAACCGGCCTCATGCATCCATGTCCAGGACCATCACCCAGGCCGGAGAAGGTCCCACGTCATACACATCGAGCGGCGCAAGCGCGCCCGTGTCCTGGTCGACTCGGTAGGACGCCAGTCTTCCGTCTGCCTGTCCCGCGGCGTAAAGAAACCGGCCCTGCGGGTCCAGGTTGAAGGCGCGGGGCGTCTTCTCGGTCGGCGCATGTCCGATGGCACGCAGCAGCCCGGAGTCCAGGTCGATCGCGAATCCGGCAATGCTGTCATGGCCCCGGTTGCTCACGTATATGAATCGGCCCGTTGGATGGATATGGAACTGCGCGCAGGTGTTCTCGCCGGTGAAATCCGCGGGCAACGTCGACACCGTCTGCATCGCTTCCAGCGTCCCCCGGTCCGGATCGAACCGGTAGGCCGTCACGCTGCTTGCCTTCTCGTTGTCTACGTATAGCACATCCAGCGTGGGATGGTGGCAATAATGCCGCGGCTCGGTATCCGGGGGCTGCTCCATCCGGGGCGGATCGTTCGGTATCAGCCTGCCGGTGTGCTCGTCGAACTTGAACTGGCAGATCATGTTCGATTCGGACACGTGGGGCACGAAGGCGAAACGGTTCGAACGGTCGGTCTGGATGTAGTGGGCGCCCCGCGCCGTCTCTTGCCGGTCCACCGGCGCCTTCTGGACGATGCCGTCCTCACCGATGGCATGGACGCCCGCCACGGCGTGCCCGTTGGAAGCCGACAGCAGGAATCGGCCGGTGTTGTCCAGGGACATGTACGTCGTGTCCCAGTCGAAAGGCGTGGTACCCAGCAGTGTGATGCCGCCCGTTCTTCGATCCAGGCTGTAGGTCTGTACCGACGGTTCTCCGCGCAATCCGGCGTACAGACGTTCAAGGCCGTCATCCACCACCAGGGGCATCACGCCGGCGCCCGCGGCGAAATCTTCCCTGAAGGTCAATCCACCGCTGTCCGGGTCCATTTCGTAAAGGGCGATTTTATCCTCGCCGGTGATGGACAGGTACATGTAAAAAGCCATCAAACGCCCTTTCCACGCAGTGAAAACGCACCGGGCCGCGACATCGGACCACGGCATCGGAATCGAGCACATTCGGGCCGGTTTTTTTACCTGAAAACAGAAAAAGAATGTGCAGGCCGGCCCCTGTATCGTCAAGGCTTCATTTCCCGCCCGGCCGCGATGTCAGCGCCTGGTGAGGACGATATCTTGGCGGGTGGTACTGGCGGTCGTCACCTCGACGTTCTCCGATGACCAGGCCTCGGTTTCTTCGGTCTGGGGGACGTTCAGGGCGTATGATCCAGCCGGCATGAAGAAAGCGGAGTACCGGCCGGCGTCATTGGTACGGACCGTCACCGAATCCGTCCCACCGGGTTGGAAGAGGGTCACCGGATAACCGGGCAAAAGCACGTCGTCCCGGAGGACCGCGGGCGTGCCGTTATCGTGCTTGACGGTACCGGAGACCTGGCCCGAACTCGCCAGGTCCACCAACCGGGCCTCGGGCCGAATCCTGAAACCGGTGATGGCGTGGACCTGCCGCGTGTCCCCTTCGAGAGTGATCGATCGCATCGGGTCAAAATCGATGACCGCATCGGCTTTACGATTTTGCTCGACGACTACGGGGTTAGATCCCTGGACGACGATCTCCACATTGAGCGGTGGCGAGAACACCTCGCTGAACTGTGAACCGTTCGTCAGCGTCACGGTTGCGCCGTCGAGCTTGAGCCGTACCGCGTCGTATCTGCCTTCGGCCACGGAAAACACATCCAGGATTCGGGTTGTGCTCCCGCCGAGTTCGGCCAGGTCGATCGTGTGCGGCACGGTGCCGGGGGTTCCGTACTCGCTGTTCGCGGAGGAGCGTACCGCCATCTCGGAGAATCGCACGACGACGGATCCAACGTGCTGCTGGTTCGGTGATTGCGCCGCCAACCGGATCTGCAGTTCGCTGAAGACGCTGGACGTCGGCTTGTCGCATCCGGTGGTCGCAAACGACAGAAGCGCGATTGCCGGAAGAAGGATCTGATGGAAATGGCGGATACGTTTTTTCATTGCAAACAGTAAACGAGTTGAACGGTGCATATACATTTATATTGCCAACAGTTGGCCGAATGCTATATATATCGAACGGAAGACCTCACCACCGGGGTTTTACAATGATCGGCGTCAGCCGCAAACTACTCTTTATTTCCGTCGCATTGCTGGTCGTGGTGTCCCTCAGCGTTGTGCGCGAATCCCCGAAGGCCTCTCCGAAGCCTGCTCCGGGGCCTCCGGTCGGCGCACCGCCGGACGCACCGCCGGACGCACCGGCCAACGAGCCCGTCAAGGTGGGATGGCACCTCCTGGCCAGCCTCGACTACCGCACCGGCAAGCCGGGCAAGGAGTTGGCGGAACTCGACGGCAAACTCGTCAAGGTCCCCGGATTTGCGGTACCGCTTGAAGACTGGGCGTCCTCGGTAACGGAGTTCCTCCTCGTTCCCTATGTCGGCGCCTGCATCCACACGCCGCCGCCCCCGCCTAACCAGCTTATCTACATCGAGATGGAAAAGGACAAATGGGCGTTTTTGAACGGGTGGAACCCGGTGTGGGTCGAAGGCGTTATCAAGATCGAGATGACCAAGAGCGTGTACGGCTACGTAGGCTTCACCATCACCGGAAAGCGGGTCTATCCGTACGAGTACTGATCCGAGATGCGGTCTCCTGTATGGCGCGGCGCGGCAGACGTACGACGTGGACGCCCATACGACACGACCAGGACGCCGGCTTCCACTCAGTGCGCGCACTCGCTTGAGCCGAGGACGCGCGGTTTTTGTGGAGCTACGTTACACAGGAATATGTCATAGATGAGCCTAGCCATCGACATCCGAAACCTTCGCTTCCGTTACGGCGGCGGACCCTGGGTACTGGACATTCCCGAGCTGACCCTCGAACGGGGGACGCGCGCGTTCCTGTTCGGTCCCAGCGGCAGCGGCAAGACCACGCTGCTCGGTGTGCTGGCGGGGGTCCTGGAAGCGAACGAGGGCGAGGTCAAGGTGCTGGGCGAGGACCTCGGCTCACTTTCAGGCGCGCAGCGGGACGCCTTCCGGGCGGAGCACATCGGTTATGTCTTCCAGATGTTCAACCTCATCCCCTACCTGTCGGTGCTCGACAACATCATCCTGCCCGTGCGCATGCACGCGGGGCGCCGGGCCCGGCTGGACGGCGCGGGCGTGAAGGAGTCCGCCGCGCTGCTGGCCGGTCATCTCCATATCGGCGATCTGCTGAACAAGCCGGTGACCGAACTCTCGGTGGGCCAGCAACAGCGGGTGGCGGCCTGTCGCGCGCTCATTGGGGCGCCGGAGCTCATCGTCGCTGATGAGCCGACCTCCTCTCTTGACTTCGACCGCCGCGAGGACTTCCTCGAACTGCTCTTCCAGGAGTGCGAGCGCGCCGGAGCAACGCTGGTGTTCGTGAGCCACGACCGTGCCCTGGAAGGCATGTTCTCCCGTACCATCTCGCTCCCTGACGTCAACAAGGCGGTGCTCTGATGCTGGTTTTGGACCTCGCGCTCAAGTCGCTCCGCAACCGTGCCTTCAGCACCTCGCTTACAGTGGGCTCCATCGCCCTCAGCGTCGCCCTCCTGATCGGCGTGGAGAACGTTCGTGTGGGCATGCGCGAGAGCTTCTCCAACACCATCAGCCAGACCGACCTGATCGTGGGTACCAAGGGCGGCACGATCCAGTTGCTGCTGTATTCGGTCTTCGGCATGGGCGCGCCGACGGAGAACGTTTCGTGGGAGGCCTACCGGCAGTGGGCGGATCATCCGGCCGTCGAATGGACCATCCCCTACAGCCTGGGGGACAGCCACCGAGGATTCCGGGTCATCGGAACGAATGACGACTTCTATCACCGCTACCGCTACCGCGGAGGCCAGGAAATCGCACTGGCTGAAGGCCGGGCGAGCGAAGGCTTGTACGACGTGACCCTGGGCGCGGACGTGGCGGAAGAGTTGAACTACGAGCTGGGCGACGAGATCGCGGTGACGCACGGGATCGGCGAGGTGGGCTTCCTGGTCCACGACCACATGCCTTTTACGGTAGTGGGCGTTCTCGCCAAGACATTCACCCCCGTGGACCGCGCTCTCTACGTGACCCTCGAGGGTATGGAGGCTATCCATCTGGAGGAAGGTGCGTCGTCGGACGATGGGCACGTCCACGATGATGCGGAGGCCCCGGCGGACGACGGTCATGTGCACGAGGAAGCGGAAGAGTCGGCCCCGGTGGAAGACGGGCACACACACGAGGAGGAGGCCGAGGCGGCTGCCGCAGACGATGACCACGTACATGACGAAGAGGCTGAAGTGGCATCCGCGGACGACGGACACGACCACGGGGAGGAAGCGCAAGCGGCCCCGGTAGACGACGGGCACGCACACGAGGAGGAGGCCGAGGCGGCTGCCGCAGACGACGCGCACGTCCACGATGAAGCGGAAGAGATAGCTGTCGCGGACGACGCGCACGTCCACGATGAAGCGGAAGAGATAGCTGTCGCGGACGACGGACACGCACACGAGGAGGAGACGGAGACGACTGCTGAGGACGACGGACACGACCACGAGGAGGAGGCCGAGGCGGCCCCGATGGACGACGACCATGAGCACGACGACGAGTCAGAGACGGCAGCCGCGGACGACGGGCACGACCACGAGGAGGAGGCCGAGGCGGCCCCGATGGACGACGACCACGCGCACGACGACGAGTCAGAGACGGCAGCCGCGGACGACGGGCACGCACACGGCGAAGCGGATCTCTCGATTGAAGATGTCGAAGTTACACAGGTGACCTCGTTCTTCGTGGGTACGACCGACCGCCGGGATGTACTCATGCTTCAGCGCGAGATCAACGACTTCGAAGACGAACCGATGATGGCCGTGATCCCCGGAGTCGCCCTGAACGAGATGTGGCGGAGCCTGGGTTACGCCGAGACCGGCCTGCGGCTGGTGACCATCTTCGTTGTATTGGTAGGGCTGCTGGGCATGTTGGTCTCGCTCTACACGTCGCTCAACGAGCGCCGCCGGGAGATGGCGATCCTGCGCGCCGTCGGAGCCGGTCCCAACCGGATCGTCGCCCTGCTGGTGCTCGAATCGGCCTGCCTGGCCGCGGCAGGAGCCCTCGCCGGATTGGCCCTGGTGTATGTATTGCTCTCAATCGGACAGTCCCTCGTCGAATCGCAGGTAGGGCTCTTCATCCCTATACGCCCCCCCGGCTCCGTCGAGCTGCTCTTCATGGGCGCCGTGGTGACGGCCGGGTTCCTCATGGGCTTCGTTCCAGCCCTTAAAGCCTACCGCACAGCCCTCCACGACGGGCTGACGGTACGGGTGTAGCAAGGCACATAACTCGCATCCGGCCAACAGGTTATATGCTGGGTTTGGCCAGCGCATCAACCTACCGGTGCACCGGGTAAGCGACGACTTCGAATCCCTCTCATTTCCCTATAAAACTCAGCGTACTTCGATTTTCTGTTGACATAAGCGGCCGTATACTCTATATTTCAGAGTAATCTCTTGTTCATAGTACTCATTGTTAAGGAGAACATCATGACAAACATCGATAAACTGAGGGAAGACGTGGCTTACGTCCGTGCCGCGACGGACCGATCGGAAAACGTCCCCTTCCGTTCGGTTTATGTACTTTGGGCAGTCATCATACTCATCGGTTTACCCTTAAGAGATTTCGTGGATGACAAAAGTTGGATAGGTTGGTACTGGTGGATCGCAACGCCAGTCGGATTCCTCCTGTCCATGTGGCTAGGCTCACGGACCAGCGCACGCATCGGCCAGGCGGACATGGAAATAGGGATGCGGTGGGTGAAACACTGGCTGGCTTATGTAGTCGCGTGTGTGCTCGTAGGGATGCTGGTCTCGGGCGGGAAGTTAACAGGTTCCGGCATGGGCGCCCTCTCGGTGCTTCTGCTTGCCCTTTCCTACTTTTATGCTGGCTTGCACCTGGATCGGCGGCTTGTACCGGTCGGCATATTGATAGGGATCTGTTTCCCCATCATCCTGTACCTTCCTGGCTATGGTTCGACCGCCTCGGGGGTCGTCATTGCCGGAGCTCTTTTTGCGGCAGCTTTTCATGGCAGGGGTAAATCTGATGCCACCGACTGATCCCGACATTTCCTCCGTGCAGGAACTTGAAGCACTGGCGGGCCTCCTTGAGCACCGGGTCCGTCTCGCTATCTGCGTACTTCTGTCTAAACACGAAATGATGTCCTTCAGCCGTCTGAAGCAGGTACTTGATGAAAAGGACGGAAGCATCGGTACGCACCTGCGCAAGCTCGAGGACGCCGGATACCTGACGATCGAAAAGACATTCAGGGACAGGCGGCCCGTGACCTGGTACCAGCTCACAGACGAGGGCAGACGCCGCCTGAAGGATCATGTGTCGAATCTGATGCGATTGATTGAGAGATCCGGCTGAGTAGTATTCACAATGGGGATCTCAGCGTAACCACAGGATCCCCTTCCTGACGAACACCTGGCACTCCTCGGACCCGCATCGCATACGGTAGTCATCCCTGTCGACATTCCTCCACTGCATCCCGAACTTCTGGTGCTTCAGATTGTAGGTGTTCTCGTCGCAGCACCGCCAGTAGGTACCGATCCTGGCGTCGATGATCCATCCAAGGTCCCGTCCGTCGACGGACAGACGTCCCTGAATGTCGAAGTGATACAATCCGGAGTTGTGCTGTGCTCCGTCCGACCTCCACACCTTTTCTGGGCGGTAGTGGATCTGGTCGCTGTAAGGGTCGCGCGTAAAGGTGATCGCGATTTCACCGACTTCAGTGCTCACGCCGAAGTCGCCGGAATGACTCCTCGGGACCGTCAGCACATGAATGAACGTCTCGGGTCTTAAGCTGTTGAAAGCGGACCTCCAATCCGCACGCGATGCCGGCACTTCATTGTTGACGATCCGCAACGCGTGAATCCGGTCCGCCCGGCGCGCCAGTTCCGCCTCGATGGCCGGTACAAGATTGTCTGAATTCGTTATCGCCACGGGAGACCAGGCAAGCCTGCAGATCTTGTTCACTTCACGCTCGACGCCCGCGACGGTCACCTGACTTTTGATGAAGTACAACGTCCTGAACAACTTGTTCGAGTAAATCCCTTCGTTCCAATCGCCGTCCGAATCCACGAAGCGCGAACTCCACGCTCGGAGCTTCGTATTGGTACCGATGCGCCAGCTCGACGCCTTCTCCACGTTGATGAATTCCGCCTTGTTTTCGATGGTCGTCATCACGTCGAGCAGGCCCTCCTTCACGCCGTGCGCATGGTGACTGGCGTTCGTATCGCTGTCCCGGTCGTAGAGGAAGAACGCGAACTCGTCGGCCACATTCACACCGACGGCGACGCCCAGGACATTCGCTTCGCCGCGAAAGTCGTGGATGAGCGAGTAATGTCCCTCGGCGCCGACGCCCTTTCTTCCGTTCACGAATCTCCAGTAGGACCGGTTCGGCCGGATCGAATTCGGAAAGTAGCGAACGGTCTCGATACCCAAGTACACGTCGCTGACCCGCCGAAAGTAAGGATACGTGTCGATATACTGGAAGACATGGCGGAACCGGTTGTTCTCGAGCTTCTCGCTCGAGTCCCCGAAGTCGATGGACGCGATCTCCGCGTAACAGTCTTCATCGCCAGGGAATGAGCTGCCCTCGTTCGTAGATTCATTTGGCGATGCATAGTGGGAAGCCGGGTACGTCACGACAAACAGGGAGAACAGCACGTAACCAGTGAGCCGGCAGATTCGCTGTTTCATGGTACTTGTCTCCGGTAAATGGTTTAAAATATATACTAAAGGGACCTGTAAACCAGGTCAAGCGCTCCGGGAAGCCGAAGGACGTGCCTTCCGGGGCGCCTAAGGCGGTTCCGGCCGCTGTTTTAGATTGACACCCGTCGCTTCATCGGCCTATATTGCCGCCTGTCAGGTGGGGTGTCTGAGTGGCCGAAAGAGACGGTCTTGAAAACCGTTGTACCTTTGCGGGTACCGTGGGTTCGAATCCCACCCCCACCGTCCAGCGGTGCGGAAATCTCTTGGGAGAGGTGCGAGAGTGGCTGAATCGGATCGCCTGCTAAGCGATTGTGGGTCAAAAACCTACCGAGGGTTCGAATCCCTCCCTCTCCGTTCGTAGTCAAATCGCCTTTTTTTTGGCGGCATGGCGGCCGTCATTGGGTTCCGGGCCGAGCCGGAAGTTCCGGAAGCCCCTTCCACGTAATGCTACCTGGAGTACCACCTATGAGGTACGAGCTGAAGCGAATCGACCCATGGTCCGCGTGCAAGATCACCTTTCTAATCGCAGGCGCCGTGGGATTCGTTATCGGAGCGCTTTACGCCGTGGCGATTACGTTGATGGCGAGTTTTATTGGCATGGCGGGGATGTCTGAAGGGATGCCCGACGAGATGGGTTATATCGTGGGCGCCACGGGCTTGATCGCGGTCGTAGCCTGGATTGTGCTAACCCTGCTGTACGCTGTGCTCGGCGCCCTGGTGGTCTCGCTGGGCACCTGGTTGTATAATCTGCTGGCCGGAGCGATGGGCGGGGTGACCATGACCCTGGAACCACCGCCTTCCGTCATACCCGCTCCAGCTGCCGCAACAGCAGCCGCACCGGCAGACACCACGCCTCCCGACGCCTCCGATGCTTCGACCTCGACGGCAGACGCCGGTGGGTCAGATCCCCAGGCATCCTGACGACCCATGTCCCGCCCCGTACGCGTTCGCTTCGCCCCCAGCCCCACCGGACTGCTCCACATCGGCAGCGCCCACACGGGCCTGTTCAACTGGCTCTTCGCCCGCAGGGAGAAGGGCCGCTTCCTCCTGCGCATCGAAGACACCGACACCGCCCGTTCCCGCCCCGAGTGGGTCGATGCCATATTCGAGGTGTTGGAGTGGATGGGCGTGGACTGGGACGAAGAGGTGGTCTATCAGTCCCAGCGTTTCGACCGGCATGTCGCCCGGGCCCGGGCACTGGTCGATAGCGGCAAGGCCTACCAGTGCTACTATCTGCCCGAAGAGCTGGAAGCGAAAAAGAAGGAAGCCCTCGCGGAGGGCCGGTCCTGGCGGAACGACCGCCGCTACGCGGACATCACCGATGGCGAGGCGCACGCCCTGGAGGCGGAGGGCCGCAAGCCGGTCATCCGGCTCAAGATCCCAGAAGGGAAGACCGTATTCCAGGACCGGATACTGGGTGAAATCGCGGTG
Source organism: Gemmatimonadota bacterium (assembly GCA_026705925.1). GTDB lineage: Bacteria > JAAXHH01 > JAAXHH01 > JAAXHH01 > JAAXHH01 > JAAXHH01. The sequence continues at coordinate 45,394 of JAPOZT010000027.1, read as the reverse complement.
GATAACGAGACCATCGACGATTTCGTCATCGTACGGTCCAACGGCACGCCCCTGTACCACCTGGCCGTGGTGGCCGACGACGTGGACATGAACGTGTCTCACGTCATTCGCGGCATCGACCACGTCACCAACACCACCAAGCATATCCACCTGTTCCGGGCCCTGGGCGCCGAGTTGCCCGAGTTCGCCCATCTGCCCAGCATCCTGGGGGAGGACAAGAAGAAGCTGTCGAAGCGCCACGGCGCCGTGTCCGTCTCCGAATACCGCGACGCCGGCTACCTGTCCGACGCCGTGGTCAACTTCCTCTCGCTGCTCGGGTGGCAGACCGGCGACGACCAGGAGTTCTTCACCCGCGCCGAGCTCATGGAGCGGTTCTCCCTGGACCAGGTCCACAAGCGGGACACCGTCTTCGATCTGCGCAAGTTCGAGTGGCTCAACGGCCAGCACATCATGGCCCTGTCCAACGAGGAGTTATGGACGCTAGCGAAGCCGTTTCTCGTACGCGCGGGACTCATCGGCGACGAAGAACCGGGCGGACAGGACGACGGGCTTTCGCGCGGTCGGGCCGTAGACAACGACTACGCGATGGAGGTCGTCGGCCTGCTGCGGGAACGTTGCCGCACGCTGGCCGATTTCGCGGTCCAGGGCAGGTTCTTCTTCACGGACGACTTCGGATATAATCCAAAGGCCGTCCGGAAGCACTGGTCGAAGGATTCGGACGCCGTGGCAGCGCGGATCCGCTGGCTTCGCGACGAATTCGCCGCGCTTGCAGCATTCGACACAGAAGCGGTGGAGGAGGTCGTCCGGAACCTGTCGGAACGGGAAGGATTGAAGGCGGCCCAGTTCATCCATCCCTGCCGCCTGGCGCTGACCGGGGAAATGGCCGGACCTTCACTGTTCCATTTGATCGTCGTCCTGGGGAAAGCGGCGTGTGTCGACCGTTTGGAAAAGTCTCTGGTGCGCCTGCCGGAGGTGGTCGAACAGGCGGCGGTTAGTCAAGGATAAACACCGATGACGCAAGAAGAAGCGTGAGGTGGTTGGCGAAAACGGACTTGGTAAGTAAACAGCACAACAGAGAAAACAAACCTGGAGAAGGGGTAGAGCGATGTCAGAACAAAACGCCACTGAAAAACTTCGTTACACGATTACGATAGACGCTTCGAGGGAACAGGTGTGGCAAGCCCTGTTCGAGGACGAATCTTTTCGGAAGTGGACGAGCCTGTTCGCCGAGGGGTCCTACTTTGTCGGGGACTGGAACGAAGGCAGTGAAATCCGGTTCCTGAATGCGGGCAACGACGGCATGATCAGCATGATCGACGTAAACCGGCCCTACGAGTTCATGTCCATACGGCATCTCGGGTATATTGTCAATGGCGTGGAGGACACGGATAGCGACGAGGTGAAATCATGGACGCCGGCCTTCGAGAACTACACGCTGAAGGACGTGGAAGGCGGTACCCACCTGACCGTTGAAACGGACACGTTCAACGACTACGTGGAGTACTTCAACGAGACCTGGCCCAAGGGGCTGGCCGAGATCAAGCGGATCGCCGAAGAATAGCCGGCGTTTTCCATTGCCCTACTGCCCTTGGCGGCTCGTTGGTGGCCTACTCGAGGGTGGATGCCCATAGGCGATCAAAGGTATTTCAACAAACCCACGATCAGCGCGGACATGCTGATCATACATATCATCATCTTGTTGACGGCGCTGCTGATCTGCTTTACAAGGTCCGATTTCATCGCGGCCATTTCGGCCCTCAAAACAACCAGATCATCCTTCGTGGCAAATCGCTTCGATTCTTCCTTCGTAACGAAAAGCTCCATCTTCGCACTTAACGAATCAACACGCGATTTAAGTTCCTCCAGATCCTCCTTCGTCGCAAATCGCTTCAAATCTTCCTTGGTGGCGAATCGCTCCATCTTCGCGCTTAGAGCATCCAATCGAGTTTTCAGTTCCTCCAGATCCTCTTTGGTCGCGAATCGCTCCAGATCTGCCTTCGTTGCGAACCCGGTCAGATCTTCCTTTGTGGCAAATCGCTCCAGGTCTGCCTTCGTCGCGAATCCAGAAAGATCCGTCTTCGTCACCAGGTCGTTCCGGCTCCACGTCATCGCCTTGACGATGGCTTCCGCCTGCTTCGTCTCGATACCCGCGGCTTCGAATTCGCGAACTGTGGCGTGGGTATCAATGGGATTATAAGACACGGCGTCTCCTGCATCGGGTGAATGCGGTAAATCGGACTGTTTACGGATTAGTCAGATTTGAGCGAAGACATCTCGGCATCTTTTTTAATGGATAGCGATTGGGGCATTCAAACAGCCCCTGATCCCGATCCCTAATCCCGCTTCCGGTACCACCGGTATTCGACGATCATTCCCGCGATCAGCACGATACAGCACAGCACGTAGGGCATGCGCAATCCGATGAGTTGCGCCAGCAGGCCGCCTACCAGCGGTCCGGATACCATGCCCATGCCGACGATCATCTCGTTGCGCGCGCCCTTTTCCCCCTTTCGTTCCTCCTGGAAGAAGGAATAGAACTGGCTGGCCGAAAAAGCGGCGCCGACCAACAACCCGACGGTCCCGAAGGCGAAGGCCAGCACCACGGTGGCATCCTGGGTCGCGACGACAATCATGCCGGCTACGGCGGCAATCTGGGGAATGACGAGGGGCCTGAGGCGGAACTGCCACCAGGTGGTGAACCGCGCGATGAGGAAGACCGTCATCTGCAGGAGCCGCGGGATGGCGAGCAATATGCCGAGCGTATCGGGCCGGATGAGGAGTTCGGTGGCGAGCTTGGGGAACTGGTTGTTGAGCATGCCGATCATGAAGAATGCCGTGAAATTGGCCGTCCAGGCGATCCAGCGGAAGCGCGCCGTGTCCTCGCGCGAGCGTCCCTGTGCCTCCTCTGCCGTATCCTCATCCTGCGTTGTGACGGACCGGAAGCGCAGAAACGTGATCGCCAGCGTGAGCAGGACCATGCCGATCGTGCCGGTGGCAAAGGGCACGGATGGACCGACAAGGTAGAGATAGCCCCCCGCCAACGGGCCCAGCATGAATCCCATGGTCCAGAACATGTTGAACGTGCCGAGGGTCTTGACCAGCTGTGTCCGGCTGCGGCCCTCGGCCAGCATCGCCTGCACCGACGGCCAGAAGAGGGCCAGCAGTCCCCAGCCCATGGCCGTGCCCGCGAGCAGCATCCAGTAATTCACCGCCAGGAAGAGCATGCCGAATACCAGTGCGGTCAACCCGGAGGCGATGGCCAGGATCCGGCGCCGGTCGAAGCGGTCGGCCAGTTTGCCCGTGAAGGTGCAGGCCAGGGTGAAGCTGAGGGAGCCCGCGGTGCCAATGAACCCGAGTTCCACCACAGAAGCGCCCATGTCAAGGGCCCTGAGCGGCACTGCGAAGGACACCAGGCCCGTGCAGAAGTCCATGACGAAAGCGGAAGTGAACAGGAAGTAGTCGGAACGCTTGAGCACGGGTTACGTAAGACTCCGGGTGGCAGGGGTCATGGGGGCGTCTGCATGGGAAGCGTCTGCATGACGGGTCATGAAAGGCTTCGCTGCGCCGAGCCGCGGGATAAGTAGTTGGAACCCAGCAGTACGACGGATACGAGGAGCAGGAGCAGGACGGCGTAGGCCGCGGCGCTGCCGATGTTGAACTGGCGCAGGTGAGACAGGATCTCCATGGCGATGGGCCGGTTGTCGTAGACGTAGAGCAGGATGGAGGCCACGAATTCACCCAGGGCGGTGACGAAGGCCAGCAGCGTGCCGGCGAGCACGCCCGGGCCGATGAGGGGCAGGGTGACCCGACGGAAAGCGTAGAACCACCCGGCGCCCAGGTTGCGCGCCGCCTCCTCCAGGGAGTCGTCCAGCTGCCTGAAGGCCGCCGAGGACGCCCGGAACACGATGGGCAGGTGGCGGACGAAGTACGCGATGGGCAGGAGCCAGAAGGAACCCACCAGCACCTGTCCGAAGCTGAAGGGCGTGCCCTGGCTGAAGGCGACGATCAGGTTTATGGCCACCACCGTGCCGGGCAGGGCCCATGGCACCATCACGAGGGCATCGAGCAGCTTGCGCCCCCGGAACGTGCCCTTGACGACCAGGTAGGCCGCGGTAACGCCGATCGCCACGTCGGCCGCCGTGGAAACCACCGCCATGTTCAGGCTGTTCCGGATCGGTTCCCAGAAGGTGGGATCCTGGAAGAGGCGGCCGTAGTTGTCCGAAGTATAGACCTGGGGCAGGATCTGGTGGGTCCACGTGCCGTCCTGAACGAAGGACAGCAGGAGGATGGTCAGGTGGGGCAGCAGGAGCACCACTACCATGGCGATCCCCGCGGCGCCCGCGAGCAGGCGCGCCCAGCGTCCCCGGATCTCGCGACGGACGTTCGCCGTGCCTTTGGTGCTCATGGCGTACTGCCGCCGCCCCTCGTAACGGCGCATCCAGAACAGAAAGGCGATGGAGAAGGCGGAGAGGACCACGGTCTGCGTGACGGCCATGGCCATGTCGCCGTTCAGCTTGGACGTGTAGATGTTGAGGCTCAGGAAGCGGAATCCGCCCGCGAAGATGAAGGGTGCGCTGAAGGAGTTCATGGAAGTCATGAAGACCAGGAGCGTCGCCCCCACCATGGCGGGCGTGAGCAGCGGCAGGGTGACGGTCCGGAAACTGAACCAGGACGACGCGCCCAGGTTGCGGGCCGCTTCCATGACCGCGGGATCGATGCCCCGAAGCGCCGCCGAGGTGAAGAGGTAGAAGAAGACGTACATGGTGTAGCCGTGCACGAGCAGCACGGCCCACACCCCGTTCAGCGAGAAGGGCGGCCGCTCCAGTCCCAGGGCCGCCTGGATGAGTCGCGGGACCATGCCGCTTTCGCTGTAGAGAAACAGGAAGGCGAGCACGCCCACCAGCGGCGGGAGGACGATGGGCAGGATGGCCAGCGCGGAAAACACGGACCGCCCGGGAAACTCGTAGTGGGTGAAGATGAGGGCCAGGGGGACGCCGATGAGGGCCGAAAGCAGCACGCTGCCCACGGAGACCATGACGCTGTTGAAGAGGCCTTCCATGTAGGACGGGCTGTCCGGATCGAAGAACTCCCCGTAATTGCCAAACCCGAACTGCCCTTCCCGGAAAAGGCTCTCCCACAGGACGAGGGCGGCCGGATAGACGATGTATCCTAGCAGGATGAATCCCAGGGGGACGAAGACGAGGGTGCGGGGTTGCCGGAGGAGGGCGTACAGGTTCATGGTCCGGTTCAGTCTCTCAGGATGATCGCCTGGTCGCCGGGGATGCGGACGCGCACCGCATCGCCGGGTTGTCGCGCGGCCATGGGACCTTCCGCGTTCTCCACGATCTGAATGGCGACTCCTCCGGCATCGACGGTGAACTCGACCGTCGCGCCCTTGAAACGCCGGGTGGTCACGACGCCACCCACCGTGCCTTCAGCCTCGTCTTCGGTCAACCTCGCGGCCTGGGGATGGAGGGCCAGATAAACCGGACCATCGGAATCAAACGACGGGGCGACGTCCTCAGCCGGCGCGTCGTCATCGGTCGGCGCGGGTGACGAGCGAGGTGCGGACAAGTCGACGGCCAGTCCGCTCGCGTGCCGGAAAACCGTCCTTCCCCCGTCCGTCTCCAGCACGCCTTCCCAGAGGTTCATGTTGCCCATGAAGGCGGCCACGAACCGGTTGGCCGGCCTGCGGTAGATCGCGTCGGGGCGGTCCAGCTGCCGGCACACACCCTCCTCCATGACCGCGATCCGGTCGGAAACGGCCAACGCTTCCTCCTGGTCGTGGGTGACGTAGATGGCCGTGATGCCCAGCTTGGTCTGCAGCTCCCGGATCTGGTCCCGGGTTTCTTCCCGCAGCTTGGCGTCCAGGTTGGACAGCGGCTCATCGAGGAGCAGCAGGTCGGGTTCGATGACCACGGCCCGCGCGAGGGCCACCCGCTGCTGCTGTCCGCCGGACAACTGAGGCACGGGACGCTGTTCCAGCCCGGCCAGTCCCACCAGGTCGAGGGCCCGCGCCACGCGATCCCTGGTCTCGGTTGCAGCCACCTTGCGGGTGCGCAGGCCGAAGGCCACGTTCTCGAAGACGGTCATGTGGGGAAAGAGGGCGTAGTTTTGAAACACCATCCCGGTGTTCCGCCGGTTGGCGGGCACGTGGGTGACGTCCTGGTCGTCGAAGAGCACGGTGCCGGAGGTGGGGAAGATGAACCCGGCGATCATACGGAGGATGGTCGTCTTGCCGCAACCGCTCGGTCCCAGCAGGCTGAAAAACTCGCCGTCGGCCACCGTCAGGCTGATGCCCTTCACGACCGGGGTGTCATCGAAGTGCTTGGTGAGGCGATTGAGGGTGACCTGGGCCATGGGCGGAGATCGGTAACGGAGCGCCGGGGGCGCGGCAGGCGTAAGAAGCTATCCCCGGTCCTTGATGTTGTCGTCCCAGTACTTCATCCAGGTGCTGGACTGTTCGGAGAAGACCTTCCAGTCGATGTCGAAGGGGGCGACGGAGAGATCGGCCATCCACGCGGGCAGGCGGTCTTTCGGGATATCGCCCCGGGTCGGGATCCGGTAGTACTCCGCGGCCTGAAGGACGGTGTGATCCACGTTGGTGACAAATTCGTAGAAGAGCCGGGCGTCGTCGGGGTTCTTGCCATTGGCGATCAGCGCGATGCCGTCGGTCAGCACGGGCGCGCCGCTCCTCGGCACCACGAAATCGAAGGGATATCCGTACCGGTCCACCTGCATCATGATGTCGCTCATCAGCCAGATGGACACCAGCCCTTCCTTCCGGGCGAGCTTCTGGAACATCATGTTCGGATCGGCGGCGTAGTCCTTCGTGTTGGCATCGAGCCGCGTGAGCCACGCGTACCCCGCATCGGGAACCCGGGTGTCCTGGTACGTGCGCCAGATCATCCCCGAGTAGACCGTCCGCATCGTGCCGGACGCGAGCGGGTACCGGATCACGATCAGGTCACGCCACCGGGGGTCGAGGAGTTCGTCCCAGTCTGCGGGCGCCGTCTCCTTCGTCAGCTCGAGGTTGTTGAAGGCGATGACCGGTATCAGCTGCGCCGTGCCGTACCACCGGTCTTCCTCGTCCCTGAACTCGGGAAGCAGGGCGTCCGCCCAGGTCGGCCGGTAGGGACTCAACAGGCCCTCGTCGGCAGCCTGGATGAAGTTGGTCGCCGGCGCGCCCCACCAGACGTCGCCCTGGGGATTGGTCCGCTCCGAGCGCACCCGGTCGAGCACGTCCTGCGAGCCCATGTCGAGCCAACGGACGTCCACATCGGGATGGGCGGCCTCGAAGAGCTTTTCGAACTCGGGCAGGATCGGCTTGCCGTGGGGCGAATAGACCGTCACGACACGCCGGTCCGGATCACCGCCGCCACAGCCCCAGGCGAGGACGACCGCGCTCGTGAAAACGGCTGCGCACAGAACTAAAGTTAAAAAGCGCAATCGCGTCTTCATTACGATCCTCTGTATGCTCTGGTCATCCCACGTAACCTTCGCCGCGACGCTCCGTTTCTTGGAACCCGGGATGCCCCGGGACTTGGCTAGAAAGTACCACGGCGGGCACCGAGTGTCAACGCAGTTCTGGCGGAGCGCCGGGGCCCTCAACCCAGGTCAGGCAAGCCGTAACACCTGTGCCCGCGACCGCTGTATATCTCCGCAGTAAACGCCTTCGAAAACCGAACCGGGCACGGCCGCGACGATTTGCCGGGCCAGGTCCCGGCTCTCCTCGTCACCTGCGCAGGAGAGGTACAGGGAAAGGGGTACGGATTCCGGAAAGGCCCGTCGGTACGCCTCGGGATGACTTACGACGCCAGCGATGACTTCGGGCGTTACCGGTTCGTCCTGTCTCAACCCGGTCAAACGGCCCACGCGCTCCGGCCGGTGCACCTGCCGCTCGTCCAGCGGGATGCCGACGGACTTCAGGCTGGCGACGACCACGCCCCGCGTCGTCCCCGCCGGCACCACGGGCTCATGGTCCCCGGGCGCCTTGAACAGCCGGGCCCGGGCGCCGTCGGCCTTCATGAGCAGCAGGTCGGGCGCGCAGACCTCCCGCAACTTCTCCAGTTCATCCGCGTCCAGCCCCTTGAGCTTGTCGGGCCGGGGCCGGGCGCCGAGGACGGTCACGTGTCGGCGCGTTTTCAGTTCAGGGGGAATCAACTGCGGCCAGTCCGGCGTTTCGGTGGTCACGTAGAACCCGCGCGTCTGCTTCGACGTCGGCGGATGCAGGTGCGTGGTGGACGTGGTGATGACGGCGTAACCTCGATCGACGGCCTCGCCGGCCAGCCGGTACATCAGCGTGGCCTTGCCGCCGCTGCCGACGATGGCCACGGCATCTCCCCGGCGAATCCCGAACGTGTCGAGAAAGGGTGTTTCCACCGCCGGTCCGCTCACCACTCGCCCCCCGGACGGATATGAATCGTTCGGGGCCGCCGCTGCAGGAAGCGCCGCACGAGGACCATGCCGACGAGGAATCCCCCGATATGGGCGTACCAGGCCACGCCGTCGCTGCCGATGCCCAGGATCTGTCGCAGGAACCAGATCCCGAGTACGATGATGGCGGGCACGTGGATGATCTGGATGAAGATGAACAGCAGGACGAAGGTCTTGATGTAGGCCCTGGGATACAGGATGAAGTAGGCGCCCAGGATACCCGCGATCGCCCCGCTGGCGCCGATCATCGGGATGGCGGAATCGGGCTCGGATACCACGTGCACCATGGTAGCGCACAGGCCGGTCAGGAGGTAGAAGAGCAGGTAGCGGCCCGCGCCCATGGCGCTTTCCACGCTGTTGCCGAAGATCCACAGGTACAGCATGTTGCCGGCGAGGTGCATGAACCCCCCGTGGACGAACATGGCCGTGAACAGGGTCAGGGGGAAGGGCACGAGGGCGTCCGGGTAAAGCAGGGAGGTGCCCGGAATGGGTATCTTGTTCCGGTCGACGAAATGGGTCAGTTCTAAGGGAATGGCCGCGGTCTTGAAGATGAAGATCTGTTCGCCCACCGGTCCCAGGACGAACTGGAACAGGAAGACGGCCACGTTGGCCGCGAGCAGCCCGTAGGTGATCACGGGCCGGCCATAGGACGGGCTTTCAGCCTGGAGAGGTAGGAGCATGAGAAGTCGGACGGGTCACGGCCGGCCCGAAAGGGTTTGTCACCGGCGATACGGCGAGCGAACCGACCCGGCAGGCAACGGCCCGCCTCATTTCGTGGGTTGGGACTCCAGCCGGTTGATCTCGTCGCGTAGCCTGGCCGCCTTCTCGAACTCCAGGTTGGCGGCGGCCTCGTACATGGCGGATTTGAGTTCCTCCACTACGGTGCTCTGGTCCATCTTCGCGATGGTGTTCAGGATCGGCATGTCGTCGTCCACAGCTTTCACATCGGCCACGGCCGTGGTTTTGATGATCTCCTCGATGGACTTGTACACGGTTTCGGGCTCGATCCCGTTCAGTTCGTTGTACTCCTGCTGCAGCACCCGTCGGCGGTTCGTCTCTTCCATGGCCCGCCGCATGGAATCGGTGATGTTGTCGGCGTAGAAGATCACCTCGCCGCGCACGTTCCGCGCCGCCCGTCCCGCCGTCTGGATCAGCGAGCGTTCCGACCGGAGGAACCCCTCCTTGTCCGCGTCCAGGATGGCGACCAGGGAGACCTCGGGCAGGTCGAGCCCCTCGCGGAGGAGGTTGATGCCCACGAGCACGTCGAACTTGCCGAGGCGCAGGTCGCGCAGGATCTCGACGCGCTCGATGGAATCGATGGTGGAATGGAGATAGCGCACCCGCACGTTCAGCTGCCTGAGATAGTCGGTCAGGTCTTCAGCCATCCGCTTGGTCAGCGTCGTCACGAGCACCCGCTCCTGCCGGTCCGCGCGCTCCCGGATCCGGGTCAGGAGATCGTCCATCTGGTTCTCCACGGGCTGCACGCTGATCTCGGGGTCCATCAGCCCCGTGGGCCGGATGATCTGTTCGACCACGACGCCCTGGCACTGGCTCAGCTCGTAGTCGGCCGGCGTGGCCGATACGTAGATCACCTGGTTGACCATCGTCTCGAATTCCTCGAAGGTCAGCGGCCGATTGTCCAGCGCCGACGGCAGGCGGAATCCGTGCTCCACCAGCGTGGTCTTCCGCGAACGGTCGCCATTGTACATGGCCCGTAGCTGGGGCAGGGAGACGTGAGACTCGTCGATGACCAGCAGGAAATCGTTGGGGAAGAAGTCGAAGAGGCAGAAGGGACGCTCGCCCGGGGACCGGCCCGACAGGTGCATGGAGTAGTTCTCGATGCCGGCGCAGAACCCGATCTCCCGCATCATCTCCAGGTCGAACCGCGTGCGCTGTTCCAGCCGCTGGGCCTCGAGGAGCTTGTTCTCGTCGTACAGCACCCGAAGCCGTTCGTCCAGTTCCTCCTCGATGGCCTTCATGGCCTGGTCCAGGCGCGGCGCCGTGGTGACGAAGTGACGGGCAGGGTAGACGGCGATGCGGTCCCGTTCGGCCAGCACCTCGCCCGTAAGAGGATCAAACTCGGTAATGCGGTCGACCTCGTTGCCGAACATCTCGATGCGGATGCCCTTCTCCTGGTCCGCGGGCAGGATGTCGAGGGTGTCGCCCCGCACGCGGAACGTGCCCCGTGCGAAATCGTAATCGTTCCGGTTGTAGTGCATGTCGATCAGCTTGCGCATGATCATGTCCCGCTCATACGCCTCGCCCCGGTCCACGAGGAGGATGAACTCCTTCCACTCGTCGGGCGATCCCAGGCTGTAAATCGAAGAAACGGACGCCACGATCACCACGTCCCGCCGTTCCAGCAGCGCGCTCGTCGCCCGCAGCCGGAGCTTGTCCAGGTCCTCGTTGACGGACGAATCCTTCTCGATATAGGTATCCGTCACCGGCATGTACGCTTCCGGCTGGTAGTAGTCGTAGTAGCTGATGAAGTACTCGACGGCGTTCTTCGGGAAGAACCCCTTGAACTCGCCGTAAAGCTGAGCGGCCAGGGTCTTGTTCGGCGAAATGACCAGAGTCGGCTTCTGCAACTCGGCAATGACCTGGGCCATGGTGTAGGTCTTGCCGCTGCCCGTGATGCCGAGAAGGCACTGGTGCCTGTCCCCCCGGTGCACGCCCTGGACGAGTTCCTCGATCGCCCTGGGCTGATCACCCCTGGGTTCGTAATCGGAGACGACAGTGAAGGGAGGCATTCGCAAGTCCGTCGAGATAACTGGCCGTAATTTCGACTGGATAAATAGGTACAACGACCCATATAATATATGCCGAAGTAGCCTCAAATGCAAAGGAGGAGTAGCCATGTCTCATCCATTATTCGACCTGAGCGGACGCGTGGCCCTGGTCTCCGGTGCCGCCGCCGGCATGGGCAGGGCGACGTCCATCGCCTATGCCGAGTCGGGCGCGGATCTCATGCTGGCCGATATCAATGAAGAAGGCATGCAGGATACGGTCCGGGAGATCGAACGCCGGGGCCGGCGCGCGGAGCCGGTGGTTTGCGACGTCTCCAACGGCGCACAGATCCGCAAGATGTTCGCGAAGCTGGACGAATCCTACGGACGCATCGACGTACTGGCCAACATCGCCGGGGAAGGCGGGATCAATCAACTGCCCCTGGAAATCACCGAAGCCGGGCTCATCCAGACCCTGAACACCCTGGTCGTCGGAAGGTACGTCTGCTGCCAGGAAGGCGCGAAGCGCATGATCGAGGCCGGACGGGGCAGCATCATCAACATCGTGTCCATCGCCGGGCTGTCGGCCCTCGGCCGCGGCCACATGTCCTACAGCATCGCCATGGGCGGCGTGGCGCAGATGACGCGGGAGATGAGCACCGAATGGAGCAGCAAGGGCGTACGCGTCAACGCCATCGTATGCGCCCAGATCATGAACGAAGGCCTGAGCAAACGCATCGACGCCGACGCCAAGCTGGGCGACACCTACCTGCGGGGCATCCCCATCGGCCGCCTGGGAAAATCGGAAGACATCCAGGGCCTGGCCATCTTCCTCGCCTCCGACGCCTCGAGCTGGGTCACCGGGGCGATGATGCCGCTGGACGGCGGGAACACGGCCAAGAACGCGGGCGGATCCCATCCGGGCCAGCCAAATGCGCCGGATGAGCAGAAGTATTGAGGGTTAAATGGAGCGACCTGACGGGTCGGATGCGGAGCCGGAAATCGGATGCAGAGACGGCACCGGTTTCCTATAGCCCGGTCCGCTCTTTGACGCTGGCGACGAAATCATCCGGCCTGTCCGGAGAGACTACGACGGTCCGGTCTCTAAACTTCATAACGACGGACCGCTTCGGGTCGGTCGCATAGGCGCGATAGGCACCTAGTTTCTTGTTTCGGAACCTGCCGCAGAAACAGAATAACCCGCCGACTCCGAATGTCCTGAGAGATTTGTCCATCGCCTCTGGATCCACCTCCACGGATTCCAGTTCCTTCAAGTCCAGTTTCGACTGCCATCCCAGGCGTTGAACCTGCAGTGTCTCGCCTTCTATGACGTAGCGCCGGATCATCCAGATTGCCGACGCGATAAGGGTCAGTACGGGCATTACGATTGTAGACAGAACAATCAGGATGCTTGAACCGGATCCAGCATCCTCCAACAGGGATATCCCAACAATCACTACGAATCCGAGTGTCACGATTACCAGTATCGTGATTGTTTTTACAGACGTACTCCAGGGTGCACCGAATCTCATTTTGACATCCTCCCCGCCATATCGACCACCAAGGTAATTAGACCCGATACGACAGCGAATGCGCCGATCCAAAGCCATTGGATGGGTGAATCAGTCAGATTAAACGCCAGGACCTCCCAGAATACACCGATCACACCCCCGTAGAACAGAAAGAAAACGTAAACAACCACTGAAGTTAATGCGTCACCGACCTGGCTGACCATGCGATGGAAGATTCCGGCATCGACAGCGATCAACAGGACGGTAACCAATATAAACATCTCGCGTCTCAGCCACAGGTTCGGGTCGCCGTCCAGGCTGAACTGAATGGCCATGTCAGCGGGCAACTGGCTCCTGAGCATCAGGCAATAGATCAGCCAGCAACCTGTACAAGCCCAAGCCAGTAACACCAATACGCGCTGTGATGTTGCGGTCATTTCTCACCTCGTGTTTTGGATCGGGACAAGAAAATGCGCGAGAGGACGCTTAGGCCGGACTCCCCAGGATCAGCGATCAGGAACTAGCGATTCCCCCGATTCTCTCTCGAACAAATGGATCTTCTTCGGGTCGAAGGAGAGTTCGACGCTATCGCCCCGGTCGAAACGAACGTCCGGCCGGGTGCGCACCTTGACGTTGCTGCCTCCGACATCAACCGTCAGGTAAAGGTCGCTGCCCATGGGTTCGCGCACGACGACTGTGGCGCGAATGTCAGTGAGATCCACGTTACTTTTCCCGCTGGTAGATCCCTCAGCCAGCACCTCGCCGACCCCAATATCCTCAGCCCGAACGCCCAGGTATACCTCCCGCCCTTCTGGCGTTTCCATCTGTTCGACTATAGAAGCAGCCACGTCACACCCGAAACCTTTGCCGACCACCCGCCAGGCGCCACCGGCCGACTGCTCCAGCGTGCCCTTCAGCAGGTTGATGGGCGGACTCCCTACGAACCCGGCCACGAAGGTGTTGGCGGGGCTGTCATAGATGGTCTCGGGGGTGCCGATCTGCTGGATCTGCCCGTCCTTCATGACCACGATCCGGTCGGAGAGGATGAGCGATTCGGCCTGGTCGTGGGTGACGTAGACGAAGGTCATATCGAGCTCGCCGTGGAGGCGTTTCAGTTCCGTGCGCATCACGACGCGAAGCTGCGCGTCAAGGTTGGACAGCGGTTCGTCGAGGAGGAACACGCCCGGATCGCGTACGATGGCGCGGGCCAGGGCGACCCGCTGCCGCTGGCCGCCGCTGAGCGCACGGGGCTTGCGGTCCAGCAGGTGTTCGATCTCCATGGTCTTTGACGCTTCCAGCACGAGTCGTTTTCGATCCTCCGCGGGCACGCCGCGCATCTTGAGACCAAAAGCGACGTTGTCGAAGACGCTCATGTGGGGATAGAGGGCGTAGGTCTGGAATACCATGGCGATGTCCCGACGCTCGGGCGCCACGGCCGTCACGTTCCGGTCGTCGAACCACACCTCGCCCACCGTGGGCGATTCCAGCCCGGCGATCATGTTGAGCAGCGTGGTCTTGCCGCAACCCGAGGGACCCAGGAGCGTCAGGAACTCGCGGTCCGCGATGTCGAGCGTGACGTCGTCCACGGCCACCACGTCGCCGAAGTGTTTCGTAAGGTTTTTCAACCGAACTCGTGCCAACGTATTTACTCCTCAATGAACGATGAACCGGCCGCGGGATCATCTGACAATCTGTTTTCCCGATCGACCGCCTACCCCGTCACTGACCCACCGATACCCTGGATGATGAGCCGCTGGAAGATGAAGGACAGGACCAGGGGCAGGAGGATGACCAGCACGCCGCCCGCGGCGATGACGGTGAAGGGCACCCCCAGTTCCTGTGCAAAATCCGATGCCAGGACCGTCACCGGCCTCGACGCGATCGTGGTGGTGAAGAGCAGGGCGAACAGGAATTCTCCCCAGGACGCGATGAAGGCGAAGATGCCCACGGCGACCAGTCCCGGCGTCGTTACCGGCAGAAACACCCGCAGCAACGCACCCAGCGGCGTGCAGCCGTCGACCCGCGCGGCCCGTTCCAGGTCCAGGGGCACGGTCTGGAAATAGCCCTTCAGGATCCAGATGGTGAAGGGCAGGGTAAAGGTCGTGTGGGACAGGATCACCGACAGGTGCGTGTCCAGGAGTCCGTAGCTCCGCATCAGCAGGTACATGGGGATCATGATGGCCACGCCGGGCACGCTTCGCGATCCGAGATAGAACAGCAGGAGCAGCAGGTTGCCCCGGAACGGCAGGCGCGACAGGGCATAGGCCGCCAGGGAACCGCAGGTCAGGTTCAGGAGCATCACAGCGGTGCCGATGATCAGGCTGTTGACGATGGCCCGGGGGAACTGCCGGGCGATGGCGGCGCCCACGTCCGCCGTCCGGCCTTCCACGTCGAAATAGAGGCTGTAGTTGCCGATGGTGGGCTCCTCGGGCCACCAGTGCTGCTGCGTCACCTCCCGTTCGGGCATGAAGCTGACGGCCGCCACCCAGGCGAAGGGCAGGGTCAGGTAGATCACGGCCACCAAAGCGTAGATGTAGAGCGAGGCGCGTCGCCACATGATGATCCCCTATCCCTGGACGAGTCCGCGGCGGTAAAGCAGCCGGATGTAGATGATGGCCAGGGTCATGGTGATGAGCGTGATCAGGTAGGAATAGGCGTTCGCCCCGCCGAAATCGAGGCGGGCGAAGGCCTCCTTGTAGGTCTGCCAGGCGATCACGTGGGTCGCGTCGCCGGGTCCGCCGCCCGTGAGCGCGTAGATCAGGTCGAAGGCCCGGAAGCCGTTCATGGTCTCGAAGATGGCGACGACGAGCACGGCGTGGTACAGCCAGGGCAGCGTGATGAAGCGGAAGCGGTTCCACGACGTAGCGCCGTCCACCCGGGCGGCCCGGTACTGCTCGGTCGGAATGGCCTGGATGGCCGCCAGGAAGATGATGCAGGCGAAGGGCACGCTCCGCCACACGTGGGCGCCGATGGCGGCGTTCAGCGCCACGAAGGGTGACGCCATACCTGTATATACAATGTTGATACCGAACAGGTAGTTGACGGTGGCGACCGTATCCTCCAGCATGGCGTTGAAGGCGCCGTAGTCCCCGAGCAACCCCACCCACATCAGGCCGTTGACCACACCCGGAATGGCCCAGGGAATGAGCAGCAAGGCACGCACGACGCCGCGGCCGCGGAAGGACTCGTGGAGCAGCAGGGCGATGGCCATGGCGATCACGATGACCAATAGGACCGCCATGAAGGTGAAGTACAACGAGATCCACAGGGCGTTCCAGAACTCGGGGCTCGCGAGGATGGTCGCATAGTTCTCCAGGCCGTGGAAATACACCTGGTCGGGCCGCCGCAGGTTGTACCGGTGCAGGCTCATCCAGAAGGAGATGCCGATGGGATAGGCGATAAAGGCGACAAGCAGGATCACCGCCGGCAGGTTCAGCAGCAGGGGCAGGAAGTCCCGCGTCCGCGTCATGAGTAGAGAGGGTCTCAGTACGGTCATATCTGCGTGTTCAGCTCCAATCCGCGATCAGCTGGCGGCAGCGCTGCGCGATCTTGCCGAGTCCGTCGCGGGCGGACTGCTGTCCAAGGAGAACCTTCTGGATTTCCGGCTGGTAGTAGATCTTGAAATCGGGGAACCACGGCGCCTTGATGTTCTCCCGCGGCCGGACGTGGCGGGACTGCTCCCGGACCTTGTCGATTTCGCCCCACTCCTCCGTCTGGGCGACGATGTCAGGATCGTCCAGCAGCGACCGGTAGGCGAAGCCCAGTCCCCGCAAGCGGAACCAGCGCCGCGCCGTGTAGTACTCCCCGGCCGCGTCTTTCGCGCCCAGGAACTTCATCAGCGCCCAGGCGTCCTGCATCCGGTCTTCCCGGCAACGCGACGTCAGGCAGTACATGCGCGTCCATCCCAGGGTGCCGTTCTGTTCCGCCGAGATCGACGGCACCGGCGCCATCCGGTACACCTTCGCATGCTGCGCGTCGGATCCCCGCCGCTTCAGCTCGTCGTCCGCGGCCGCAGAGTTCCGGCGGTTGTTCACGTACTCCAGGTCGTACTTGTTGAGGATGCCGTAGACTTGGCGGCCGCTGGCGACGTGGTCGCGCATCTGCCCCGCGGTGAGCGACGAGGGGGAGATGATGCGGTGACGGTGGATGCCGTCGGTGAGCCACTGCAGGATGGTCTCTGCCCGTCGGTCCTCGTCGTCCGGGAACGTGGGGTTGAGGTCATCGTCGAACAGCGTCGCCTCGCTGGCGTAGTTCAGCGTCCACCAGTCGAGAAAACCCAGCACGCTCTGCCGGAAGTTCAGCATGATCGGATATTCTATGAGGTCCCCGGTGGGCGTGCGGACCCGGGCCTCCCGGACCTTGACAGCCTGCTCGGTCAGTTCGTCCAGCGTGCGGGCAGGTGCATCGAACCCAGCCGCCTCGAGCATGGGCGCGTTGTAGATCCAGATGTTGAAGTCGGTGTAGTACGGCAGCCCGTAGCGTTCGCCGCCGTAGGTCATGGATGACAGGTTGTAGGAGAAGAGGTCCGCGGTCGTCGCCGACGTTTCGGGATCCGCGTCCAGGAGGTCGTCGCAGGGACGCAGCCAGCCAGCCTCGACCCACTCGGCGAAATCGTCATCGCGGACGTAGCAGCATTCCATGGGCGCTCCGCCCACGTGCAGCGCCACCATCTTGTCGTGGTAGTTTCCCGATACGGCGTTATAGTCCACCCGGATGCCGGTCTGCCGTTCGAAGTAGTCGAGGTTCTCCCGGACCAGGTCGGGTTCGTACACCCATCCCTTGAAGATGACGCCGGGCGACGGCGCCGGGTTGCAGCCGGCCATCAGGCCCAGGCCCGCGGCGGTAGACGACTGGAGGAATGCGCGGCGCGTCATCCGGGGTTTCACGGGCGGGTGGTCCCTTCAGGTGGAGTCAGTTTGGCACGGCGCGGGTAACCGGACGATCGGTGTCCTGAAACGGCGTTCTCAAAGTCAATGCGCGCACGTCGGACACCTGTCCGTATCGAGATCGTGGATGGGATCTCCGCACATTAAACACGGTCCGAGGGGGTGTACATCGGGACGCGTACGCGTTCCGTGCTTGTAATCGATGATGCGCCACACGGTCTCGCCGTCCTTTGCCGAGTAACACTGCCAACGACCTTCTTTCTTGCCGTCATACGACTTGCCCACGTGGGGCCCATAGTCGCCTTCCCACTGTTTGGTTCCGTTCTCGTGCCAGCAGACGTACCAGCCCTCATTGAGGCCGTTCCTGAACCGTCCTTCGCTCTTCTTGTTGCCATTGCCGTAGTACTGGATCCAGTTCCCGTCCTTCACGCCCATTCGGTAGTTGCCTTCGCTGCGCTTGTTACCGTTGGCGTAATAAGTGACCCAGTATCCGTCCTTCTTGCCGTTTACGGTTTTTCCTTCGGTAAGGGCCATGGTCATTTGATCCTGTGTCATGTTGGCCGTGCATAGGACGGTCAAGCCGTGCAAGCACGCGGCGCATCGGCAAGTTGTGCCGTGCAAGGGCAGGCCGCACCGCGCCAGAACAGCGCACGCTGCGCAAGGGCAGCTCGCGCCGCACAAGTCTCGTGCCTGGCTGAATTAGTCTTGCGGTTCGCAATGCACCCATGTTATTAAGGATACGGCTATTGTTCAAGACCTTCTTGCGGCATAACGCGGTGCGACATCGCGCTGCCACGTAAACCACCATCAGGCAGGAATCCCGCCATGCTGACGGAAGACCAGATCCATCATTTCAGGGTGTTTGGGTTTATCTTACTGAGGCAGGTATTAAATATGGCGGAAACCGAAGAACTGGGGCGCCTGGGGGACGAAATTTGGACGGCGGAACTGGGACATCAGCCCACGGAGGATGAGCACGTGTCCATCGCGCCGTTCCTGGAGTTGCGCCCGGCCGCTCTGCCCATGATCGAGGACGACCGTTTCTATACGCCCATGGCGCAGCTGCTCGGCCAGAACATGATCTGGTCGGGGTCCGAGGGCGTGCAGGGCACCATGACCCGGCGGCCCTTCCATCACTGGCACGCGGACCGGCCCGGACCGCAGGAACTCGGTTACCTGCGCATCAAGATCATGATGTACCTGGACCCTATGCGGAAGGACACGGGCGCGCTGCGTGTCATACCCGGCTCACACCGATCTCCCTTCCACGAGGAACTCGCCCCGTTCCAGCAGCGGCACGGACTCGACGATCCGGCCTTCTTCGGATCTCAGGGCAGCGAGGTCCCCTGTCATCCCCTCGAGACGGACCCCGGCGACGCGGTCGTCTTCAGCCAGAGTCTCTACCACGCCGTCTACGGCAAGGCCGGGCGAAGGCGCTATGTCGCCCTCAAGTACGCAGCCCGTCCCACTACGGACGCCCACCTGGCGTCCATCAAGCGCTTCAGTCCCTACACCCTGGAACCCCACGAACGGATCATGCGGTCGGAAAGCCCGCGCCTTCAGGCCATGACGGCGGGTTTGGACGAACTCAGGGCACGGGCGGAAGTGCTGTAGTATCCCTCTACATTACGACAACTCAGGTTTCTCCAGATCCAATTTCCTCACTACTCAGCGGGACAGCGACTCGATGATGGATTCCAAGTAGCTGCGTGAACTTACTTTGCCATTTGGCTCGCGAACACCACATCGTAACCACCACCGATTGTGCATATTCCTGACAGGATTGTAACAATTTCAATCCTAAAGCAGTCTGAAGATTATGATGGCTTCCAACGACCTTGTCATAAAAACCGAATCACTCACCAAGCGTTATGGCGACATTCTGGCCGTGAACGATCTGTCGCTGGAGGTCCCGCGTGGTCATGTATTCGGACTGCTGGGTCCGAACGGTTCCGGCAAGACGACGACGATGGGCATGCTGCTTGGACTCGTCAGGCCGTCCGCAGGACGTTTCAGTCTGTTTGGAGGAAGAAAACCGCATAGGGAAGCACTCACCCGAACAGGCGCCATCGTGGAATTCCCATCCTTCTATCCACATCTTACGGGACGTGACAACCTCGCATTCTTCCAGGAGATATCCGGCAATGGCGATTCGGTCGAACTGGATACTTTACTGGAAAAAGTAGGGCTTGACGGACGAGGGAAAGACCGGTTTCAGACCTACTCTCTCGGAATGAAACAGCGGTTGGGACTGGCCTATGTCCTCCTGGGCGATCCCGATCTCCTGATCCTGGACGAACCTACCAACGGGATGGACCCGGACGGCATGGCCGAAGTACGTGAATTGATACGCAGCCTAGGTGACGGAGAACGTACCGTGCTGCTTTCCAGCCATCTGCTGCACGAAGTCGAACAGGTGTGTGACAGCGTGGCCATACTCTCGCACGGCAGGCTCGTGGTCCAGGGTAGAGTCGATGAGTTGGTCCGGTCTCTGGCAGGGGAAACGATCCTGCTTCGTACTACCGACAACGCGAAGGCAATTGAGATTCTATCGAAGCTGAACTGGGTAACAGATTTGAACTCGAAGGGCGAGTCAATTCTGGTGTCGGCGCCGACGCTACGGTCATCTGAGCTTTCCGAGGTCCTCAGCCGGTCGGCCGTGTATGTCGCGGAAATGACCTTAGGCCACGTGTCGCTGGAGGAGTACTATTTCAAGATTACGGATGACGCGAACGGGGACACAGCATGATACGACAGACCCTGCGCATGGCGCGTTGGGAAGTGATCAAGCTTCGACGAAGGTGGATGCCGTGGGTTTTTCTGGCGTTCATCGTGTTGTCTTCTCAATTGAGGCTATTAACTGAGTACCAAATGTATAGCAACGCAGACCCCGGACGGATAGCAGTTCAGGCGGGACCCGCCAACGAGGAGGGCGAACATTCCACCATAAGCATATCCTGCCTGGACATCAGAGACGGACTGGTTGAATCCAGGCTGTCCGGGATACCTACCGAATTCCGGCAAGCAGCACTTCAGGAAGTAGAATCGCTCAGAGACCGATGCCCGGCGTTGCTCGGCATGTACGATTTTGCGCGTACGAACTTTCTCAACAACGCTACGCTGCCAGGCAGCCTGTCTTACGGCATTAATATGTTCGGCACTTTGGGATACTTGTTCGTCATGATCCTGGCAGCCATGGCAATTGGGGTCGAATACACCTGGGGAACAGCGCGGCAGGTCCTCGCAAAGGGGTGTGGACGCGGACGATTTCTGGCAGCGAAAGTCCTCGGCCTCCTGGCCGTGGTCGGTATCGGACACCTGGCTGTAATCCTGTTTATGGGCATCAGCAGCCTGATCATTACGTACACAATGGCGGGTACTGGTATCTCGACCGATGTAATGCAGTGGCTAAGACCGGGAGCGGACGTAGTCAAGTCAATGTACATGATGCTGCCCTACATCATCCTGGGTACTTTCTTCGCGGTATTGACCTCATCGGCGTCATCGGGTATTGTGATTTCGGTGGTGTTCTATATAAGCGAGTCGATACTCAGGTGGATCATAGGCTCATATCTGGGACCGGACGCGGCCCGGATCTTGATCTCAGTCAATACCCCGCTGTGGATGGCAAGCCTGGAATTCCCGGCATTGAATAACCTCTCTGAGATTTACAACTACCTCAGGGACTTCCTTTCTACTTTCCTGCCCATCCTGGCTTACATCGTCGTATTCTGGGGTGGTTCATTCTGGCTCTTCAAGCGTAGGGACCTGAAGCCGTCGACGGGAGTTTAATCAGTCATCGGAAATGGTTCATGATAATAGGGTTTATTGACTTGGACTGAATCAGCCGTGACCTTTGTTTGAACAAACTCACTCAGCTTACCGGAGGTTCAAATCATGCCTGGATTTCTTACAAGAAGGAAAATGATCGATGTTTTATGTGTTCTTGTTATCATTGCTATTGGAGCGTACTGGTTTACGTCTCCCTACTTTGCGGTTCGCAATTTGAAAGCGGCGATCGTTGATGCCGATGAGCAGGCACTGGGTGAAATGATAGATTTCCCCGTCTTGCGGGAGAATCTGAAGGATCAACTTAAGTCTGGGATGGATAGATGGGCAGTTGAATATGGTAGACCCGAAGCTGTTGCAGGTATGGCATTGACGGGACCTATCGTCGATAGACTGATCGATGTCTATGTCACGCCAGCCGGATTAGTCCGAATGGCTTCCAAGGTGGATGTTCCCGATAATGCTGATCTCCCCTTCACAGCTTTATCAGGTTCAATCGGGGCAAGAATCCTGGATCAAGAGGATTACGTGATTGACAGGGGTCTTAGGTCCTTCTCGCTGGTTATTCAGACCAAGAATGTAAAAGGCGATGAGATTGAAATAGTCTTTGAGGGTAACGGACTTCGGTGGGTACTGGTAAATGTCATCCTTCCATTGAACGGTCCGGGGTAATGCCCGGCACAGCGACGAGAAGACTACCGTCTTAGAGAAGAAAAACCGCCGGCCCGATGGCGCCACCGGACCGGCGGTCATTACTTACGCACGAACAAACTACTCCACTCCCCAACACAGTGGGCAGGGCGCGCCCCTACACCGCGTCCTCGCCGCGTTCCCCGCTGCTGATGCGGATGCTCTCTTCGACAGGCACGACGAATATCTTGCCGTCTCCCGTCCGGTCGCCGCCCGACCTGGCGGCCTTCCAGATCACGTCCACGATCTCGTCTTTCTGATCGTTGGTGACGGCGATTTCCATACGTATCTTGGCCGCGAGGGGGATGTCGATCTCCTGTCCCCGGTAAAGCCCCGTGCGATGGGCGGTGCGGCCATGCCCCGACACCCTGGACAGGGTCATGCCGGGGATGCCTTTCTCGTCGAGCGCATTCCGGACGTCGTCGAGCTTCTCCGGTCTGATGATGGCTACGATTAGTTTCATAGGTCTGACGACTCCTGAAGTAATGGTCTAATGATAGATTCGAGCCTGTTCCCGGCCCGTGACCTCAGCGTGGTCGGCTACAGATGAGTCAGTCCGTAACCATCCTCCCCGTGCTGGGAGTGGTCCAGGCCGACCAGCTGATCCTCGTCCGTGGCGCGGAGCCCGATCGTCCGGTCGATCAGCCACACGAGGACGCCCGTACCGACGGCCGACAGCGCGATGGCGATGACCACGCCCTTGATCTGGATCAGGAATTGCGACCAACCGCCGACGTCTGTGGCGACCAGGCCGACGAGCAATGCGCCGAACATGCCGCCGATGCCGTGGATGGCGAAGACGTCGAGCGTATCGTCGTAGCCCAGCTTGCCCTTGAGCTGCACCATCAGGAAGCAGACCACGGCGGCACCGAAGCCGAAGACCAGGGCCCAGGCCGGGGTCACGCTGCCGGCGGCCGGCGTAATGGCGACGAGGCCGGCCAGGATGCCGGAAACGATGCCGAGGCTCGAGGCCCTGCCATGATGGATCAGCTCCGTAACGATCCAGCCCACGGCGCCCGCGGCGGCGGAGATCTGGGTCACCGTCAGGGCCTGGACGGCCGTTTCTCCGGCGGACACGGCGGAACCGGCGTTGAAGCCGAACCAGCCGATCCAGAGCAGGCCCGCGCCGATGAGGGTCATGGTCAGGTTGTTGGGCTTCATGGCCCGTCCGGGATAGCCGAGACGGGGGCCGAGCACCATGGCGGCCACCAGGCCCGCCACGCCGGAAGATATGTGCACCACCGTGCCGCCGGCGAAGTCAATGGCGCCGTCCTTGAAGAGCATGCCGTCCGCGTTCCACACCATGTAGCACAGGGGTTCGTACACCACGAAACCCCAGAGCAGGATCAGCAGGCAGTAGGCGCCGAACTTCACGCGTTCGGCGATGGCCCCGGCGATCAGGGCGGGGGTGATGATGGCGAACATGCCCTGGAACATGGCGAACAGGTACGTGGGGATGTTCGTTCCGTCCCAGAGGGTTCCGGGATCGACGCCGCCCAGCAGGAAGTAGTCGGAGCTCCAGCCGAGGACGCCCGGTATGATCGCGCTTGCGCCGAAGGCCAGGGCAAATCCGAAGATCACCCATTGCACGCCCATGATGCCCATGGCCGCGAAACTGTGCATCATGGTGCCCAGTACGTTCCGGGTGCGCGTGAGCCCGCCGTAGAACATGGCCAGGCCGGGCAACATGAGCAGCACCAGGGCGCAGCTGACGAGCATCCAGGCGGTATCTCCGGAATTCAGCACGGCCGCTGGGGCCGCAGCCTCTTCCTGCGCGAAAGCCGCGCCGGGTACCGCAAGTGCCATGCACGCGGTGATACGTAATATGCCGCTAAGGGACATACGGAAAACCTCCCTGTTGTGATGGATTGGAAACGGTTCTTTTGAAACTGAGTTTCCAATATAGTCCCCATCTGTTACAGGCATATTACCCGGAGGTTAAATCCTTGTAAAATGTGGTGGAATGTGAAAAAAACGCCTGGCGCTTATCGAAGTAGCGCAGCCTGGTGTGGAGCGTCGCGGGACGCTGGATATTGACGATCCGCGTGCCGGCTTCTATATTTGCCCTTGCCACCCGTATTCCTCCGACATCTTCCAAGGAAACAACATGGAGTTCACACCCCTAACTTCCGAGCAGCGGGATCACTTCCGGGAACACGGTTACCTGATTGTCAAGTACGCCCTCGACGACGAACTGAGAAACCGGGTCGTAGCCGTGGGCGACCGGTTCATGGAGACGGCGGGTCCCATACACAACTACTACGCCAACCGGTACATAGATCTGTACGAAGAGGACGCCTTGGTGGAACTCACCACGAACAGCCGCACAGTACCCCTCGTGGTGCAACTGCTCACCCATGACATCCATATGATGCGGGGGCATCTCATCTACAAGTATCCCCAGCCGGCCTCCGACGAACCGATCTATCCCGACGGCGACGGCCGGTCCTTCAGGAACTGGCACCGAGACCTGAATAACTTCAGGCCGGATCATCCCATACGAGGGACGGTGGCGGTCCGCGTCGGCTATTGCCTGACCGACTTTCCGTCGCCGGACGCGGGTGCGACCATGCTCGTGCCCGGCAGCCACAGACTGAACGAGGCCCTGCGGTTCAAAAAGGATACACTGGACCCGCCGAAGTTCGTCGAGCCGGCCCTCAAGGCGGGAGACGCCTACATCTTCAGCACGAGCATCTACCACACGCCCGGGGTCAATTTCACCGGGAACACCACAAAGGTCCTGCTCATCAGTTACGCCTACCGCTGGTGGGCCCAGCAACATCCGACGCCGCCCGATGATGTGCTCGCGGGCATGGATCCCATCACCGCGCAGCTCTTCTGCCGGCCCTGGGAGGGTGACGACGTGCCCCTGCGCGCTTGGGCGGCGGAACACGGCCTGCAAGTGGAAGATCCGCCCATGCGGGTGTTTGAGTAGCGGGATAGCCTCGGTAGGATTCTGAAGCCTTAATCAAACAAAGAGGATTGCTCGGCAACCAGGCTACGCGCTGGCGCATCCATGACGTAGCGGAAGCATTTTTCCAATGTTTTCGATCCGATGCCCGGTACCGTAGCTAGTTGGCTGAGGGAATTAATGGAGCTGTCGGCCTGTTGCAGAACGTTCAACACGTTATTCAAGCGATCAACCCTTACGCCCATACTTTTTGCCAGGAAAGACTTGTCACGAAAAGGCACCAGTTTCTGCTGAAATTCCCGGTAGAGATCATCTAACGCCGTGGGATCGTACTTGTATATTTCCACCGGGATTTCGCACTGTTCTAAGTAACTTTGCATTACGGACAGTGATTCATCCTCGTCGAGACCACCATTGGATGCACCGAGCACAGGAAAAGCAATTGATTCAATCCCCTTTTCCCTGTATGTAAGGAGGAATTCTTCGAGGCCGGCTCTCAGATATTGAAACCGGGACGGATACCGCCAATGGTGTTTCGTTGGAAAGTTGAGCACCCATCGACCCTCGCGGGTGCCTAGCGGCGGTTTGTACAACCACGACTTGCCGATATCGATTTCCCCTTTCTTGCACTTATCTACATATTGCTCGAACATATCCGGCAAGCGCAGCTTGAACTCCAATGCGATACCGGCTCCCATGACTCCCTGGCAATTGACTGTGTTCACCAAAGTCTGGCAATTGCTGGTGAATATATTGCCGTACTCGACTCTGACACCCTGAGGCTTGGTATCGGAGAAATTTGGGCCTGTACCATCACTGTTTGTCATGACATCTACCCTTGTTCGTGGCCTTCTGCAAGATCAAGTAGGGTCTCGAACTCCGAGGCAATCTTCCTTAAATTTAAAGCGACGGTCAAATCAAGTGAAGAACTTGTCCTCGTCGACAGCCACACGTGCGTTCGGAAGAATAGCTTCTATTCGGTTCTGTGTCTCCTGGTTTTCAACAAAAAGGTACGACTTTCTTTGGATGTAGTTCGCGGAAATCATGTCTGGTACCAAAATCTCCGCCATACATTTTCTTTTGCCATCTTCGTATTCTGTCCAATATTCCGCCTGAATACACTCCCAATCTAGTTTGTTAAGGTCCTCCAACCGGTCGTACGAAATCGTAGGCGTGTTTGCAGCATTACCGTCAGTGAACCATACCCCTTTTTGCAGCAATAGATTGCGAGGTAGCCGGATTATAGCGATGTCAACCAGCGTGTGATTCCTAAATACGTCGAACAACATTGCGTTTCTTGGATTGAAATACAGAGGTACGTAGTCATGTAACGGCCTTCCTCCTATGCTGCGCTGTGACCTTAGCCTCTGTACTTCTGGATTGGAAATGTCGTTTCGAACCAAGCCAAGTTCGTGCGAATTGTTGTGTGAACGCAGTCCGTTTTTGAATATCGACTGTACGTGATGTACATGGGTGAAATGGTAAAGGCCGTCTATCTCATAGTAATCGAAAATCTCCTCAGACACAATCAGGTCTCCTCCTGAATTCACTTCCAACTGTACCTTTTTAGGTTCTCGATGTGGACCCTATTGTCCTTTTCAAAATAGCCGGATTTGAAGTGATATGCTCGAACAGATTCATGCTTACGTTGTACACTCTACGTTAGTTTTTAATGAGTCATTTATCCTAAAGGAGCCGACATGCCCACGTCAGACTGGCCGGAACTGGCAGGCGACGCGCAGAGCAGATGGAACCTGAACGCCGGGTTCTGGGACGATTACATGGGCGAACACAGCAACGATTTCCACAACCTGCTGGTGCGGCCTGCCATGGAAAGGCTGCTGGACGTGAAGGCCGGGGACGAAGTGCTCGATATCGCCTGCGGGAACGGGAACTTCTCGCGTTTTCTCGCCGGGCTGGGCGCACGGGTCACGGCGATCGATGGAAGCGCCGGGATGATCGAAAAAGCGCGGAATCGTTCGGGTGGCCATGGAACCGGCGCATCAGAAAACGAAACCGCGGGCGATATCGACTACCGCGTGATCGACGTGACGGATACGAAGGCGTTGGAAGGACTGGGGAGGAATAGCTTCGATGCGGTGGTATCCAACATGGCCGTCATGGACATGGCCGAAATCGGACCGATGTTCGCCGCCGTTCACGGCCTCCTCAAACCGGGCGGCGTTTTCGTCTTCAGCCTCACGCACCCGTGCTTCCAGGCGCCCTACGCCGTTCGGTATGCGGAACAGGTAGACCAGGATGGGAGAATGATCCAGAAAGTCGGAATCAAGATCGACCGTTATCTGACGCCGCAGCCCTTCGAGGGACTGGCCATCGTGGGTCAGCCCGTGCCCAACCTGATCTTTCACCGGCCCCTGTCCGCACTGCTGGCCGCCTGTTTCGAAGCGGGATTCGTGCTGGACGGCCTGGAGGAACGCGCCTTCGACGAAAGCGTGGAAGCCGACCGCGAGTTGTCCTGGGCGAACTTCAGGGAAACACCGCCCATGATGGCCATGCGGCTGAGGCGGCTTCAATGAGTATGGCGGCGCGGCATGCTTGTCTGTTCGGCTGACGAGCCGCGACGATCCCTGGATAACCGACTCGCCTACAACTCGACTCGGCTACAACTCGACCGACTCGCCCGGCTTCAGCACGACGCAGCGGGCCAGGTCGCCCACCTTGTCGACGAACTCAGTCGGGTCCTGCTCGATCACCGGGAAGGTGTTGTAGTGGACCGGGATCACGGTGCCGGCGCCGATCATCCGCACCGCTTCCACGGCGTCGTCGATCCCCATGGTGTAGTTGTCCCCGATGGGCATGATCACCACGTCCGGCTTCTCGAGGCGGCCGATCAGGGCCATGTCGCCGAAGAGCCCCGTGTCGCCCGTGTTGTAGATCGTCTTCCCGTCGAAACGCACGATGATGCCCGCCGGATTGCCCAGGTACACGATGGTCCCGTCGTCCGCGGTGATCGATGAGCTGTGGGTCGCCTGCGTGAGCTTCACCCGTCCGAAGGGAAAGGTATACGCACCGCCGATCCCCAGGTCGTGCGTCTCGGCGCCCTGGGCCTCGCAGTAGTTGGCGAGTTCGAAGGAGGCGATGATCGTCGCCCCGCTGCGCCGGGCGATGGGCACCGCGTCGCCGATGTGGTCGCCGTGTCCGTGGGTCAGCAGGATGTAGTCGGGATTCAGGTCGTCCGCTGATATCGTCGCTAACGGATTGCCCGTGATGAAGGGATCGAACAGCAGGTCGTGGCTGCCGTCCGACAGCGAGTAGCTGGCGTGTGCGTGATAGGTGAGTTCAGCCATGGCTAGAGTACCTCGATCAGACGGCGGCGCGGGCGGCCGCCAGGGCGGCGTCGTAATCCGGTTCCTCGGTGATTTCCGTCACGTACTCCGCGTACCGCACCGTGTCGGAAGCGTCGATGACGAAGACGGCGCGCGCCAGCAGGCGCAGTTCCTTGATCACGGCGCCGTAGGCCACGCCCAGGGAAGTGTCGCGGTGGTCGGACAGCGCCGTTACGTTGTCGGCGCCCGCATCGCCGCACCAGCGCTTCTGGGCGAAGGGCAGGTCCGTGCTGACCGCCAGCACCGCCACGTTGTCGCCGAGGCCCGCGGCTTCCTGGTTGAACCGGCGGATTTCGGTGTCGCAGACCGGTGTGTCGAGGGACGGCACGAGGCAGATGACCTTCACCTTGCCCTCATAACTCGCCAGCGTGACGGCGGAAAGGTCGTCAGCGAGCACGGAAAAGTCCGGTGCCGCGTCTCCCACCTTCACCTCGTCGCCCACCAGGGTCAGTCCATTGCCTTGAAAGGTCGCCGCGCCGGCTCTTTCAGTCGCCATGATGTCTATTCTCCTTGTTCGAATCGTCTGTTCTAATCGTTAAATGGAAAGGGCCTGCAAAGCACCGGCGCAACCTACGCGCCGGCCCCCCCGCTGTCAAGGGATTATCCCCGCTGTCAAGGGACTATCCCGTCCCGCTTAAGCAGTGAGATCGCGCGGTCAAAGGCCTCGGCCGTGCGTTCCACGTCCTCAGCGGTATGGACCGATGAAGTGAGCCCGTCGACCCCCATGCAGTCCACGCCGTTCAGGAGCAGCGCCTGGCGTATGGCGTGCAGCATGTCCGCGTCGCCCCGGCGGTCCGCAGTAGCGGTTCCGGCCGACAGGATCTTGAACCCGGAGAAGGAGCCGTAGACCCGCCAGTCGTCCAGCCCGTTGGCGGCCAGCACCTCCGTCATGCGCGTGCGCAACTCCGCCGCCCGTTCATTGGCCACGGCGATGTCGCGGCCGTCGGCGATGCGCCGGAGCATGGCGATGCCCGCAGCCGCGGAAAGGGGGTTCGCGTTGAAGGTCCCGTAGTGCAGCATCTTCTTGTCGGTCTGCCACTCCGCGTCGTCGCGAAGCTCCAGCAACTCCATGATGTCCGCGCGACCCACCAGGGCGCCGCCGTTCAGCCCCGCGGCCACGATCTTGGCCAGCGTGCTCAGGTCCGGCCGGACCCCGTAGTACTCCTGCGCCCCGCCCGGCGCACACCGGAACCCCGTGACCACCTCGTCCATGACGAAGATCACGCCGTGCCGCTCGGTGAGCTCCCGCAGGCCCGGGACGATGTCGTCGGACAGTTCGACGCCGCCGAACATGGCGCCCGTCGGCTCCAGGATGAGGCAGGCGACGTCGTTGTCGCGCCTGAGGATGTCCGCCACGCGGTCCAGGTTGACCTCCGGCAGGCTGATCAGCGTATCGAACACCTCCCGCAACACGCCCGGCATGGGCTGCTTGTTTCCCGGCCCCACACCGTCCAGTACCTGGTCGTGCCAGCCGTGGTAATGGCCCCGGAACTTGATGACCTTGCGCCGTCCCGTGAAAGTCCGCGCCAGCCGGATGGCCATGAGCGTGGCCTCGGTGCCGGAAGAAACGAAGCGGACCGTCTCCGCGGAAGGCATGAGCTGCCGGATCATGTCCGCCCATTCGATCTCGAGTGCGTGGCAGGCGCCGTAATGGGTGCCCCTGGCCGCCTGCTCCGCGATCGCCTCGACGATCACCGGATGACTGTGCCCCAGGATCAGGGATCCGTGCCCCATCCAGTAGTCGATGATCTCCCGGCCCTCCACCGACCACTTGCGCGACCCCTGCGCCCGGTCGATATACACCGGGAAGGGGCGCATGAAACGGCCGTCGTGGGTCACCCCGTTGGGAAACCGCTCGAGCGCGCGCTTGTACAGCGCGGCCGACTGGCCGAAGGCCTGCCGATAGGTTGTTTCGAGCATGGTCATGGAGGTCGTCCCGAAGAAACCGCCGTGCACCAGAAATGCCGGATGCACCGGGGTTTCGGAAATGCGTTGATTCTAAGGTGTCCCGTGGTTAACGAATCCCTAAAAATACGGGGAGCGAGGGGGGATGACAAGGCCTATCTCGTCGTTGCGGTGCAGGGGTTTCGGCTTGACATTGAGCGTGGAAACAGTAGGTTGAAGGAACGCCAAAGACCAACAGCGCTGAAAGGATCCGGTGAGCGCATCGCCTTCTCCAGGATACACGTCATGACATCCGACGCAACAGACAGGTTTTACTCGGTGGTCAGGAAACAGATCGCCGAAAGGTGGGCAAGCATCACTTTTGTAGCCTTCATGGCCGTGGTCTTCGGTTTGACAATCGGCACGCTAACTGCATCGGCCGGGAACGGAACCACTGATGGAGCCGTAAATGCGCCCGACGATGCGACCGTCGATGGGGCCGGGGAAGCCACCGAAAAACCGGCAGAACCCGATTGGCAGCGGTTCGACAGGGCCCTGGCACTGGCCAAGGACGCCGGCAAGCTCATCGTCGTCAACTTCTACACCGACTGGTGTCCTAACTGCAGAAGGATGAACGAGAAGACCTATCGGGACGACGCCGTCCTGAAGCAACTGAGCAAATCCTTCATCCCGGTTAAGTTGAACGCGGAGTCCTCCCAACCGCTGATGATCGAAGGCCGGACCCTGACGGAATACCAGGTGGCCCTGATATTCCGGGTGAACAGCTATCCCACCACGTGGTTTCTCACCTCGGAAGGCCGCCCCCTCCTGCCCGTCAGGGGATACTACGACCCCGATCTCTTCGCACCCATGTTGCGCTTCGTCGAAGGAGGATGGTACGAGAAAATGGACTTCGACATGTACATGGAGCGGGAGAAGCGCGGCGAGAAATAAAACTTAAAAAAAACGGCGCCGGTGAACTCCTGCCGGGGCAATGGCAGACGGATTGTGTCTAGTCCGTTCAAGAGTTCACGCGACGCCGCAGTTCTTCTCGCAGTCGACCGCTTTTAGTCCGCGTAGGCGGCCAGGCGGCTACCGTGGCGGGTATGGCGCAGCTTGTTTATGGCCTTCTGCTTGATCTGGCGGATCCTTTCCCGCGTCAGGCCGAATCGGACCCCGATCTCTTCCAGCGTGTACGCCCGGTCCGAGTTCAGGCCGAAGTACAGGTTCAGCACCTCGCTCTCGCGATCGGTCAGGTTCGAAACCGCACGTCTCACTTCCGTCCGCAGCAACTCTTCCTGCAGTGCATCGTCCGGCATCTTGCTGTCCTGGTCCCGGAGCCGGTCCATCAGGGTATAGGCATCCTGGTCGCCCACCGGCGCGTCCAGCGAAAGCGGCGTGCTTGCCCATTCCGGCAGGGCGGGATGGCGGCCCTTGCCGTAACTCCGCTCTTCGCCCTCGTCGACGCCGTCACTGGAAACTTCCCCGGCCTGGGCCATTTCGGCTTCGCGCTTCTTGATGGATCGCTCGATCCGGCGCAGTTCCTCGATCTTGTTGACGGGCAGCCGGATCAGCCGGGCCTGCTCGGCCAGCGCGTGGAGGATCGCTTGCCGGATCCACCAGACGGCGTAGGAGATAAACTTGAACCCCTTCTTCTCGTCGAAACGGCGCGCGGCTTTCATCAGGCCGATGTTCCCCTCGCTGATCAGATCGGAAAGGGCAAGGCCCTGGTTCTGATACTGTTTGGCGACCACGACAACGAAACGCAGGTTCGCGTGAATCATGGTCTCCAGCGCCTTCTCGTCGCCGTCCCGGATGCGGCGGGCCAGTTCCTCCTCATCCTCGGGCGTGAGCAGTTCCGTATCGCCGATCTCTTTCAAGTACAAGTCGAGCGACTCGTCATCCCTGACCTGAACCTTTGTGGTCAGTTTCATTCCAAATCACCTCCCTGCCAGCCCTGTTGCACTTTAATTGTTGGCAGCCACGATATGCCAATTTGTCATATTCTGCCAATTTGGCATATCCAATATACGCTTACTCACATTAGTCAGTTTTTATCGTACAATTCTTGCGCTTTTTTTATTCAAACTAACCGGATCAAATTCAACGACTTACGGTGTTCCCCTTACTTTCTTTCGGATGCATCCTTTCGAACTGGCACGGTCTTTGCGCTATCTATGGTTCAGATGACGGAACTGCCGCATCGCCTGCGTTTCTAAACTAATGTACGCCGGGGATGGTCATTCGGTTCCGAAAGGTGTCAAAGAGATTGCGAAGAGATAGTAAAGAGACTGTAAAGAGTTTGTGAATAGGTCAGTTGGTAACTTTAATAAGGAGGAGCATCATGAGAGCGACGACGATTTTCCCGCTGGCGAACCTGCACAACCTGCGGTCCGAACTGGACGGCCTGTTCCGGCCGTTCCCGCTGCGGTCCGGATTCCCGACCCGCTGGTCGCCTCGCGTGGACACCCATGAGACCGAGGACGCCTACCTGGTCGCCATCGACCTTCCGGGCGTGGCTTCGGAGGACGTGTCGGTCAATCTGGAGAAGGGCGTGCTCACCATCAGCGGCGAGCGCAAGAGTGCCTTCGACCTCAACGGCGAAGCGGAGCAGCGGCCCCGCGGAAAGTTCGAGCACGCATTCCCGGTGCCGGACGCGGTGGATACCGAATCGATCGATGCCACGTACAAGGACGGCGTCATGACCCTCACGCTGCGGAAGTCGAAGGAGTCGCAACCCAGGCAGATTCCGATCACCTTTGGTTGAGATCTGGACGAACCCGAGGCGGAAGCACCCGCCTCATCACGTAAGCGGGCACGGCTCGTCTCCACGTGGAGGCGGGCTTTACCCGTTTCTAAGGAGCAAATAAGGAGTAATACACATGGGCAAGATCATTGGAATCGACCTGGGCACGACCAACTCCTGCGTGGCGGTGGTGGAGGGCGGTGAGCCGAACGTGGTGCCGAACGCGGAAGGCAGCCGGACCACCTCCTCCGTCGTGGGCTTTTCGAAGGACGGCGAGCGGCTCGTCGGCGCCACGGCCAAGCGGCAGGCGGTCACCAACCCCGACGCGACGGTCTACTCCGTCAAGCGGTTCATGGGACGCCGCTTCGAAGAAGTGCCCGACGAGCGCACCCGCATGCCCTACAGCGTGGTGGAAGGGTCGAACGGCCAGGTCAGCATACAGATCAGCGACAAGACGTACTCGCCCCCGGAGATCTCCGCGGCGGTCCTGCAGAAGATGAAGCAGACGGCCGAGGACTACCTGGGCGAGTCCGTCACGGAGGCCGTGATCACCGTGCCGGCCTATTTCAACGACAGCCAGCGCCAGGCCACCAAGGACGCCGGCCGCATCGCGGGCCTGGACGTCAAGCGCATCATCAACGAGCCGACGGCCGCGTCGCTGGCCTACGGGCTCGACAAGAAGAGCAACGAGAAGATCGCGGTCTTCGACCTCGGCGGCGGTACCTTCGACATTTCGATCCTCGAAATCGGCGACGGCGTCTTCGAGGTCATGGCGACCAACGGCGACACCCACCTGGGCGGCGACGACCTTGACGAGGCGGTCGTGGACTTCCTGGCGGACGAGTTCCAGAAGGAGGCCGGCATCGACCTCCGCAACGACGCAATGGCCCTGCAGCGGCTCAAGGAAGCGGCCGAGAAGGCCAAGTGCGAGCTGTCGACCGCGGGACAGACCGAAGTGGCCCTGCCCTTCATCACGGCGGACGCCTCCGGTCCCAAGCACCTGAACCGCACCATGACGCGGGCCCAGCTCGAGCAACTCGTGGATCCGCTCGTCCAGCGTGTGGTGGCGCCGTGCCGGCAGGCGATTTCCGACGCGGGCCTCTCGGCTTCGGATATCGACGAAGTGGTGCTCGTGGGCGGCTCGACGCGCATGCCCAAGGTGCAGGAAATCGTCAAGGAACTCTTCGGCAAGGAGCCCAACCGCGGCGTGAACCCGGACGAAGTCGTAGCCATCGGCGCGGCGATCCAGGGTGCGGTGCTCTCGGGCGACGTGAAGGACGTGCTCCTGCTCGACGTCACGCCGCTGTCGCTGGGCATCGAGACCCTGGGCGGCGTCTTCACGCGGCTCATCGACCGGAACACGACGATCCCCACGAAGAAGAGCCAGGTCTTCTCTACCGCGGCGGACAACCAGCCGTCGGTGGAGGTGCACGTCCTCCAGGGCGAGCGCGACATGGCCCTTTACAACCGGACGCTGGGCAAGTTCCACCTGGACGGCATCCCGCCGGCACCCCGGGGCATGCCCCAGATCGAAGTGACCTTCGACATCGACGCGAACGGCATCCTCCACGTCTCGGCCAAGGACATGGGCACGGGCAAGGAGCAGCAGATCCGGATTGAGGCATCCAGCGGCCTGTCGGAATCCGAGATCGACAAGATGGTCAAGGACGCCGAGGCCCACGCCGACGAGGATTCGAAGAAGAAGGAAGAGGTGGAAGCCCGCAACCAGGCCGACCAGCTCGTGTACTCGACGGAGAAGTCGCTGGAAGAGCACGGCGACAAGCTCTCCGCGGAGGACCGCGGCGCCATCGATTCGGCCCTGGCCGAGTTGAAGACGGCCCTGGAGGGCAGCGATCCGGCGGCCATCAAGGCGGGCACCGAGAAGCTGACCCAGGCTTCCCAGAAGCTCGCGGAGGTCCTCTACCAGCAGGCCCAGGCCGAACAGGCCGCCGCCCAGGCGGCTCAATCGGGCGCGGCCGGTCCCGAAGGTCCCCAGGACGGACCGCAGGGTCCGCCGCCGGGCGCCCAGCCGGGCGACGATCCGCAGGCGCAGAAGAAGAAGAAAGACGGCGCCATCGACGCGGATTATGAGGTGGTGAACTGAGGGCGGGGCCGAGGTCGGGCCGAAGTTCATCAGCCTGGATGAAAAAAAAACGCGGGGCTCGAGGTGAGTCCCGCGTTTTTCTGTTGGTGTCCAATCAAATGGTGCGCACGAACTAATGGTGCGCACGAATGTCGGCAGCACGCTCGGCGGCACACTGCCTCAACAGCACACTGCTGCAACAGCGTGCTCAACCTCGACGATCAATCACTTCCTGAAACGATACGAGACTCCGAGATTCCCATATCGCCACAGATCCTTGCTCATGCCGAGTGATGCGATCAAGGCCAGTCTCCGTGAGACAGCGTATCCGGCGCCTATGGATAAGACTGGATGTGGCGTGAGTGATTCTATCTCAGTATCCTGGTCCAGGTCGCCCCGCTTAATCTCCAAACCCACAAGTCCCTCGACATAGAATGGACGTTGCTCTCCATAATACAGCCTGGCGCCGACGGTGATCGGTATGCCCTGGTACGGCGAGTCAATGGGAATCAGGGAACCGGTTTCAGTGAATACGTCGCCCGCCTTGCTGCCATAGTGATTGAATCCAATCTTGCCGACCAGGCTGAGCATGTCGGCATTCTGAATCGGATAGGTAATCGCCACAAGACCGCCGACGCCTGTTCCGTCCGCCAGACTGCTCAATTCATCCAGGGCGAAAGACGCATGCCCCTCGATTTCAAGTGATACCTGGGCGTTCGCTTTGCCGGCCGTCAGAAAGGGCATCGCTAGCAAACAGGGTATCGCCATCAGGAAGAATGTACGTCGCATGGTGGTTTCCTTTTTTGGATTACAACGCGCCTATCGAGACCCGTTCAGGCCACTTCAGATCCCTTCGAGCATCTCAAGGTCCGCCAGGTCCCGTTGCCTCCCCGTTGCCCGCTTGTTTTTGATAAGTTGGTCACGACCGATGTAATGAACCTGGATATCACCGTATGTACCCTTTACTCGCCCAGTGTACGCTTCGTTCCACGAAACGCCCGTCAGTGAGTTTAAGAAATCCAATCGCCGTGGAGGCACACCTAATTGCAGAACCGATTCGGCTGTCAGGAAATCATCCGCTGTCAATCCCAGATCACCAAAACCGAACTCAGCTATAACTGCAGTCATTCGCTCGGCGTTCACGGCGTCCGCTTTGTAATAGATATCCAGATCCCCGGTGAACCGTGGCGAACCGTGAAGGGCCAGTGCATGTCCACCGACGATCATGTACTCAACGCGATGAGCGTTTAACAATGCGAGCAACGCGCTGAAATCGGGGTCTGCCTTCATTGCCATAGAACTGGTTTCGGAGGTATTCGACCGCGGCGACCCGCTCTTCAGGTGTTTTACTCATCCAGTAGGCAAGATCGTCCGCCGCAGCGGTTTTGTCATTTAGAGGACGTTTTCGTACTTTTTTCTCAATCATAAAGCGACCTCCTTCGACTCTGGTGGGTCAATTCAATTTACTTGTTGGACCTCGCTATGTCAAACCGATAGGCAAGTAAAACCAGGTTGGCGATTTGTTGACTTACCCAGGGAATTAACGTACTATAATGCAAATGCAATTAACTGACATTATTTCAGTTCACTTGTAATCAGGGTACTGCCATGAGTCAAATTACCGCAAGGGTTCCGGACAACCTCGTCGAAGCACTTGATGCAGCGGCCGCGGAACTCAATCGAAGTAGAGCCGCCCTCGTACGCCAAGCGCTGGAGCGGTATCTAGAGGACTATAGCGACCTCAGCGTAGCGATCGAAAGACTACGCGACCCTTCTGATCCCGTGCTAGACTGGGACAAGGTCAGAAATGAGCTACTCGATTCGCATTAAGAAAAGCGCGGTTAAAGAGCTGGCTCGTATTCCTTCGAACGACCGTGTTCGTGTCATTCGTGCGATCGATCACCTAAAAGACCATCCTCACTCCGGCGGATCTTTAAAGGGTGAGTATCGCGGCATCCGGCGAATCCGTGTGGGCGATTATCGTGTGCTTTACGAAGTCTGCGACGAAGACCTCATCATACTCGTAATACGTGCAGCCACTCGTGAGGAAGCATACCGGGGTCGATGAGCTTAGCCGATACCGTCGAATTTCCAACCAAGATACGCGTTGACTATGCCTTTCCCGCCATGTAAAATCTCACCGGAATCCACCCCGGGAGGAACCATGGCACAAGGTAGCACCGCAGACCCCCTCTCCATCACACTCGGCGTCGAGGAGGAGTTCTTCCTGGTCGACCCGGAAACGCGCGACCTGCTGCCCGACCCCGATCCGCGCATCTTCGAGTATTGCAACGAAAACCGCGCGGATCACAAGGTCGTGGCCGAGTTCCTCCGGTCCCAGATCGAAACCACCACCCGGGTCTGCACGTCCGTGGCGGACGTCCATTCGGCCCTCATCGAGACCCGCTGCCTCGTCATCGACGCGGCCACGCAGCACGGCGCCGCGGTGCTGGCCGCCTCCACCCATCCCTTCGCGGCCTGGCACAACCAGGTCGTCACGGCGGGGCGCCGCTACGAACAGTTCGCCATGACCTATCAGCAGGCCGTCCGGGAACTGCTCGTGGGCGGGATGCACATCCACGCGGGCTTCGGCGACGGCGGCAGCCGCGTCCGGGTGATGACGGCCATGCGCCGCTACCTGCCGCTGCTCCACGCGCTCTCGGCTTCCTCGCCCTTCAGCAGCGGGCGGGAGACCGGCTTCAAGTCCTACCGCCTGACCCTCTTCGGCAGCATGCCGCGCACGGGGCTGCCCGGGCCGCTGCACTCCTGGGAGGAATTCGAGAAACTGGTCGAAGATTACCAGCGGATGGAGTTCATCAAGGACAGCAGCGAGCTCTGGTGGGACATCCGGCCCTCCCGGGCCTTCCCCACCCTGGAACTGCGCATCTGCGACATCTGCCAGACCGTGGACGACGCCATGTGCGTGGTGGCGCTTTACACCTGTCTCGTGCGGTATCTACTGAGACTCGACATGGAAGATCGTCTTCCGCCTGAACCGCCCACGGAACTGATCAAGGAGAACTGCTGGCTCGCCCAGCGGTACGGCGTGGTCGCGTTCCTGGGGGATACTGAAGGGTCGGGCCGGCTTGATATCGACGAGTACGCCGAAGCCCTCGTCGATAAGCTGTCTGAAGACGCGCGTGCCCTGGAGTGCGAGGAACAACTGCGCCACATTCTCGACCTCATCCGGTACGGTACCGGATCGGACCGCCAGATCGACCACTACCGGTTGCGCCGCCTCGAAGGCGACTCGGAAGAGGAAGCTCTCCGGGCCGTGGTGGATCTCGTGGTCGAGGAAACCGGAAGCGGCCTGGATGCGCCGACCGCGGCGTGACGATGGTAACCTTTTCGTAAGGAGCTCACACCATGATACACAAAATCGGGGTTTTGACCCTGTGCCTGGCCGCAGTGGCCGTCGCCGGACAGGCAATGGCACAGGCAACCACGCCGGTATCCGCGCAGACCTCCACCTCGGCATCGGCGCAGGCCATGGCACAGAACGGCTGGTATCTGCGGACCAACCTGGGGTTCGCGGTGGCCCCGGGACTGACCGTTAACGCCAGGGATAATGACTGGGGAACCCGTTGCGACAAGCTGTCCAATCCGGGGCTCGCCGAAACACGGCCGGATGAATGCGCGAGCGCACCGCCGCCCGCGGAGTGGACGCACGAAGTCGGAGCAGGCGATGGCGTGCAGAGCGTGCTGGCCCTGGGATACTCCTGGAACGGCCTGCGGTTCGAGGGTGAATATCTCTACCGGACCACGACCTATACACGCGGCGAGGGCGAAGGCCAGATCCTGGATGCGGTGACTCAGGAAAAGCAGCAGCAGGAACTCGAAATCATCGACGGCGGCTTGGAAGATCTGCTTTCGCACAGTGTCTTTGCCAACGTGTATTACGAGTTCAAGAGCGACTCGCCTTACACGCCCTACATCGGGGTCGGCGTGGGGCTTTCCAGCACTTCGCTCGACTACTACGGAAGATTCAAGCGCAATGACGACCCGGCCGCGATCTCGACCTTCCTGCATCCGGAACGAAAAGCGCGGCTCGCCGGGACCACGACCATCGGCCGCCACAAGATGAACGATCTGCTCACCGCCTACCAGGCGGTCGTGGGTGTGGATTACGCCCTCAGCGGAAATCTGGGGATCGGGGCGAAGGTCCGCTGGTCGAAATTCAGCGAATTCGACGACGAGGAACTGTGGACGCAGCTCCGGAGCCATGCCTCGTCTGTGGGCCGGAGATTCGACGTCATGTACGGCATTTCGACCGACGAGCTCTCGATGATCGGCGTCAGTCTGAACATGATGTACAGTTTCTGATTTGTACGGAGCATGGCGAACAGCTACTTCAAAGGCCACGGCCTTGGCAATGAATACATCGTACTGGATCCGGATGATCTGACCTTTGCGTTAACACCCGCGCGCATCACCAGGATTTGTGATCGTCAGAATG
This sequence comes from Gemmatimonadota bacterium, assembly GCA_026705925.1. Taxonomy (GTDB): domain Bacteria; phylum JAAXHH01; class JAAXHH01; order JAAXHH01; family JAAXHH01; genus JAAXHH01. The sequence goes on along the minus strand of JAPOZT010000027.1, from coordinate 5,929 downwards.
GTATCGGAAGCGACGGAATCCTGGTCTTTGAAGATTCTGGTTCGGCGGACTTCGGCCTGCGGATCTGGAACCCCGACGGAAGCGAGGCGGAAACCTCAGGCAACGGACTGCGAATTTTTGCCCTCTACCTGCACTCCACGGGCAGGACGCGCAAGAAGTCGTTCACGGTGGAGACACGGGGCGGCACGGTACGCGTCGAGACGCAGCATAGCCAAAGCGACGCGGAAGATGGCGCAGGTTCGGTATGCGGCGCGACCGTGCACATGGGCAAGGCAACGTTCAGACCAGAAACGTTGCCGTGTACCCTCGAAGTCGACGAGCTGATCGAGCAACCGATCAGGGCCGCCGGGGAAACGCTGACTTTCACCGGCGTGAACGTCGGCAATCCTCATTGCGTGGTGTTTCGTTCCCAGGACCGGAAGTGGAGTCGCGACGACCTGCTTAGGCTGTGTCCAGCGCTAGAGACCCACCCGATCTTCCCCAATCGAATAAACGTTCAATTAGCCGCACCTACCGGTCCCAGCAAGATTCGCATCCTGATCTGGGAACGCGGTGTCGGCGAAACAACTTCATCCGGATCTTCGGCATGCGCGGCTGCAAGCGCGGCGGTGCGTCTAGGCCTGGTGACGTCTCCCGTTAGCGTGGAATCACCAGGCGGGGCGGTGCTTGTCAATGTGGATGAGGAGTTCAATCTGACGCTGACCGGACCCGTAGCCGAGGTGGCTCGGGGAACCTTCAGTGAGGCGATGTTCCGCGAGATTCTGAACGCGGATGATTAACCACAAACCACTTGACACAAAGGCGTCTACGCTCTATATTCCGTTGCTGTTGTAAACGCCATTTTCCTCGGTAGCTCAATGGCAGAGCGGGTGGCTGTTAACCACTAGGTTGTTGGTTCGAATCCAACCCGAGGAGTTGTAATCCTGAATTTTGCTGCCCCGACATTACTAGTCAAAATCCCCTCTCGCTAAGTAATTGCACTCATCACCACATTAGAAAAACTACTTCACGCCGTCTGGTGCTCGTAGCGCTCTACGTTAATCTCTCCTGCGCGAGCACGCATTTGTGTAGCGTCGTACCACGCCTGCATCCTCAACAACATGTCCATGTTCACGTCGAAGGCCTTCTCGATGCGAAGGGCCATCTCCGCCGATAAAGCGGCGTTGCTATTCAGCAGTGCGGATAGTGTTGCTCTTCGGACGCCAAGAATCTCAGCAGCCTTGGTGACACTGAGGTCCAATTCCTCGATAATCTCTGAACGAATGAAGTCACCCGGATGGGACGGTGTCATTTTTACAGTGATTCCTGTGGTAGTCATCAGTGGTAATCCTCCAGGTTCAATCGGTCGATGTAGCCGTTCACTGTGCAAGTGCTTTCTGAAGACTCAGCTCTGGCGGACCGGGGAGGCAGCGTGACTCTCCGGTCTAAATCCTGCGATCGGAAGTCGCGTACTTAAGGATACTCGCACATCTACCAGGCAAACACCGTTCCCATCAGTTGATCGGGGGCGTCCCGCAGGGTGTCGTAGATCCTTTTGGCTTTGCTGATCGGGACGACATCGCGGATCAGCGGCCCGATCTTGATCAACCCCCTGGCGACCAGGCGGCACGTATTGTGTAGGTCGTCTCGATCGAAATGACTGTTCTGCCTTATCCGGACCTCACGACCCTGTCCCAGATTGAAGGTATAGGTCACTTTGTCCCGGCCGGCGATGAACAGCACTCTGCCTTGCGGACGTAATGCGGAAATCAGCTGGTCTTCCATACCGGGAACGCCGGCAAAATCGATCACGACGTCAAAAGCGGCCTCACCGACTTTCTGATTCCATTGCTCCCTCAAAACATCCAGCACGGCTTCCGCCGCGCCGATCTCCCTCGCGATCGTCAGCCGCCCCCCATCGATGTCGCAGATCGTGGCGCGCGCGCCCATGCCGGCGGCGACCTGCACGGCGACTTGTCCGAGGATACCCGCTCCCACGATCAACGCGCGTTCACCCACGCTGAGTTCTGCGTTGCGGCAGGTACGCATCGCGACACTGCATATGCCTAGCAGGGCGGCCTCTGTTAGATCCATCGAATCGGGCAGGCTCACGAGCAGGCCGTCTTCCGGCATCACGGCATACTCGGCGTGGGCCGCACTCATAAACAGCACGTCGCCGATCTTCAGTTCGCGGACGTCCGGCCCGACCTCGATGACTTTCCCTACGTTCTGGTAACCGTTGCCCCCGGTGGGCAGTTCGCTGCCGTCGGGCGCGTAGTTTCCGCCAATCAACTGATTGCGTTCCGTCCCGTTCGTCACTCCCGTGTAAATCGTTCTGGTCTTTACTTCGTTGCCCGTTGGCCTGCCGGGTCCGGCCAATCCGGAACGAGGACCTTCTGCCTTTTCTTGTCAGGCAAGCCCTGAAGACTCAGTGACCGCACGGCCCGGCTCCTTCCTGGGATCAATACTGTATATACCGCCTTATTGACCGCCTTCAGACGTTGTTTTAAATACCCAAAGCAAAAGCTTAGAATGCAGCACTTGTGCCACTTCAGCGCTACCTGGGCCGCGTCAGCGACATCACCCGCTTGATCCGGTCAAGATGAGCACCCTCGACCTCAGGCCAGCGTTCTTCGTGCTCCCCACCCTCGCGCAATGACTCGCCGGTCCAGCCTGTTGGCGCCAGGTCTTCCATGAAGATAATCAACAGTTCTTTGCGGCTTGCGTCGTCCGGAATGTGAACGAGCCGCGCGTAGGCGTAGTCGTCCGGCATGGTATAGCCTTTGTCTGCCGCGAACTTGCGGGCGAGATAACCGTCGGTTCCAGGCCAGCCGAGCCGCAAAAACCGATTTGATGTACCGGCCGCGGTGTCGGTATAGAAGTCAAATTCCCCGATCTGCAATCGCAACGGAGAGCCGGAATAGTCGTAGGTGAAGTTGTTGTCGGGCAGGAAGCCTTCGAACTGGATCCAGACAAAGCTTTTCAGGGTTCCATCCGGACGTTCTTCAACGAAGAAGTGCTGCTCGACGTCGGCCGTGCCGTAGAGAATGAACTTATGTCCCCCGATGTACTCGAACTGCTCGTCGAAAGTCATTTGCACCGGTGGATCGTTTTCCGATAAAAGCGTGTTTCCGGAAACGGTTCGGCTCAATCCAGAGAACTCAGGCTCGGTCGTGCGCCGCGCCGGATCGAACCAGAACAAGACGGTGTAGGCAAGCACAAGTACTGCCAGTACAGCGCCACCTGCCCACCAGACCCACTTTCTTCTCATCGGCCGAACCTCTTACCTTTTTATCCACTTCGGACGCCGGCAGTATGCCTGCTTCCTCATCCTCACTCCTTCACCACCCTCACCACAGGCACAACCTTCCGCGCCGACACCTCCCGCATCAACGAGGCCAGCCCGGTCGGCGCGTCCTCATCAACGCCGAACTGATTGACTTCCTCATCGGTGTTTCCGACTGGAGATGCCATCCCCGTCTCCGCATCCAGGGTGTACAGTTTCGCCGTCCATCCGCCGGCCATGTACAACACGTCTCGGTGGGACGTCAGTCCGGTCGGCAGATCCTCGCCAACCCCGAAGTCAGCCGCGTCGCCAACGGGTGATGCGGTTCCGGTGGCGGGATTCAACACGTATAGCCGGGCCGAACTGTAACCGACCATGAACAGATTGCCCATGTGAGACGCGAGGCCGAAGGGATGGTCTTCGTCGACCCCGAAATCCAGGACATTACCGACCGGGGTGGCTTTGCCCGTCACCGTATCCAGCGCGTAGAGCCTGGCATTGGTCCCGCCAGCCATGTACAGCGTGCCATTGTGGGACGCCAGACCCATGGGCTGGGTTTCGCCCATGCCGAATTCCACTGCGTCGCCGACCTGTGCGGCCACGCCCGTTTCCGGATTGAGCGTGTACAGTGCCGCGTTCCATCCACCCGTCATATACAACACGCCGTGATGGGCGGCCAGACCGTTCGGCTGGTACTCGTCGACGTCAAAACGCTCCGCTTCTCCCACGGGTTTGGCTTCCCCCGTATTCGGATTCAGGCTGTACAACCGGTCGCCGCCCTCGCCCACCATGAGAAGGCCCTCCGCGAAACCGGCTTCGTCGCACCGCGACCCCATCCATTCGTCCAGGCCGTCAACCCAGGCCAGCAAAGCCGGAACGCTCGGCATGCACAGCCCTTCATTGTCGTGAAAGAAGAACTGGGTGACGTCCGAAAGACCCGAAAACGCCTCGGGAATCATGCCGGTGAGCTCATTGCCATAGAGAAAAAATTTTTCCAGGTCGTTGAGCTGCCCCAACTCGGAGGGAACAGCCCCGGACAATTCGTTGCCGTGTAGATACAACTCCTCAAGATCCTGAAGCTGTCCAAACTCGGCTGGAATGGGTCCGGACAGTTCGTTGTTATGGAGATAAAGAAACTCGAGATTGGGGAGTTGGCTCAACTCGACCGGGATGGCGCCGGTCAACTCGTTTCCATAGAGACTCAACAGACGAAGCTTGGGTTGTTCCCCAAGGACTGTCGGGATCTCGCCCGTCAGTTTGTTGGAATTGAGGTAGAGTGTCTCGAGATTGTGGAACTGTCCCAGTTCGGTTGGGATCGGTCCGGACAACTGGTTCTCATCCAGATCCATGCGTTCCAGGTTTTCCAGTTGGCTCAATTCAATCGGAATCTCTCCTGTAATCTTGTTCCGCCAGAGGTTCAAAAACTCCAGGCTTTCCAGATTACCCAGTTCCGGCGGGATTGGGCCGGTCAGTTTATTCGTGTCCAAATGCAGGAACTTCAGCCGAGACAAGTCGCCCAGTTCGGCAGGAATCGATCCATTCAGTTCGTTTTGGTTCAGTTCCAGGTACTCCAGACTGGAAAGCCGGCCCAGTTCCGGCGGAATCGTACCGGTCAGGTCGTTGCCGCCAATGTCCAACCGTGTCAGAGTGGACATCTGTCCCAGTTCAGCGGGGATGGACCCGGTAAGATTGTTGTTCCCCAGGTTCAGTATCTCCAGGTTGGCAAGCAAAGCAAGCTCATCAGGCACGGATCCCACTATTTCGTTAGCGCTCAGATCGAGGATTCTGAGCTCGTTGAATTGGGAAAGAAAGTTTGGAATGGCGCCGGTTACCTGGTTGCCCGCCAGGTCCAGTTCCCTCAGCAGGGACAGATTGACCAGGTTTTCAGGCAACCTGCCTGACAGGCTGTTCGTTCGCAGCTCCAACCGGATCACCCTGCCATTGGCGTCGGTCGTGATGCCGTGCCACTCGGTCAAGGGTTCTTCACTCAGCCAGTTAACGCTTTCATCCCAGTTCGCACCGTCCAATGCATGGTAGAAATCGATGAGCGTGGTGCGATCGCTGACATCGATGGATACGGTGACGGTCACGCGGGCAGAAACATCACCGGAGGTGGCCGTAACGACCGCGCTGCCGCTTCGCACGGCCGTGACCGTGCCATCGTCGCTCACGGTCGCCACGGAATCGTCGCTGATCGTCCATTTAACTTCCGCACCATCGACGACCTGGCCGTTTTCGTCCAGCACCGAGGCCTTCAGCGTGGCGGTCTCATCGGCCATGGTCAGTGTTACCGACGAAGGTTCAACCGTTATCGTTCGTGCAGCCTGGGATACGGTAATCGTGGACCTGCCCTGCTTCTGTCCCGCGGTGGCCGTGATATCCGCTATGCCATTGCTGAGTGCGGTGACGAGTCCGCCGCTGGTCACGGAGGCCACGGACGGATTCCGGGTCAACCAGACCACGGTGTGTCCCGACGAGGTCGCACCGGCGTCGTACTGCACCTGCGCGTCGAGCTGCACGGTCTGGCCGATCGCGGTCAGCGTCACCGTTTTGGGCGTCACGACTACGTTGGCCGGTTCGGTTGGCCCGGTGGGGCTGTCCTTGCCGCAGGTAACCATAACAAGAAGCGCGAGCAGGCAGTAGAGATGGATGACACGGGGGAGA
>JAPOZT010000022.1 GCA_026705925.1 Gemmatimonadota bacterium | reverse complement strand
GATCGTGCCGATGTTCACGTGGGGCTTGGTACGCTCGAATCTTTCCTTCGACATGCTGCAGATCCTCCAGATAAAAAACCGTTATGCGCCGCCGCGAATCTTTTCCAGTATCTCCTGCTTGATTTGCTCGGGTACTTCCGCGTAATGCGAGAACTGCATGGTGGATACGGCCCGTCCCTGCGTGGCGGAACGCAGCGCCGTCGCGTAGCCGAACATCTCGCTTAAGGGAACGGTGGCCGCCACGACCTGCGCGTCCGTCCGGGGAATGATCCCGCCGATGCGCCCCCGGCGCGCGTTCAGATCGCCGACCACGGTGCCCACGTATTCGCTCGGGACCGCCACTTCCACGTCCATGACCGGTTCCAGCAACGCCGGTTCGGCCTTGCGCATGCCATCCTGGAAGGCCATGGAGGCCGCCACCTTGAAGGCAACCTCGGACGAATCGACTTCGTGGTAGGAACCGTCGTAGAGGGTGACCTTGACGCCCTGCACCGTGTATCCGGCGAGCACGCCGTTATGGGCGGCTTCCCGGACGCCGGCCTCGACGGAAGAGATAAATTCCCGCGGGATGACCCCGCCGACGATGCCGTTCACGAATTCCACGCCGTCCCCGTCCTTCACCGGCTCCATGTCGAGCCACACGTGCCCGAACTGCCCCCGTCCGCCCGACTGCCGCACGAACCGGCCTTCGCTCTTTATGGCCGTACTGATGGTCTCCCGGTAGGCGACCTGGGGACGCCCTACGTTCGCTTCCACGCGGAACTCTCTCAGCATGCGGTCCACCAGGATCTCGAGGTGCAGTTCGCCCATGCCGGAGATGATCAGCTGGCTGGTTTCTTCATCGGTATGTACGCGGAAAGTGGGATCTTCTTCGGAGAGCTTCTGGAGGGACTGGCTGAGCTTTTCTTCGTCCGCCCGGGTCTTGGGTTCGACCGCGACGGACATCACGGGCTTGGGAAACTCCATCGCTTCGAGGGCGATGGGCCACTCGGGATCGCAGAGCGTATCGCCCGTCGCCACGTCCTTCACCCCCACGAGCGCGACGATATCGCCCGCTTCGGCCGCCTTGAGCTGCTCCCGCTTGTTGGCGTGCATCTGCAGGATCCGGCTGATCCGCTCGCGTCGGCCGGTACGGGTATTCAGCACGTAACACCCGGCCGGCAGCGTGCCGGAATAGATCCGGTAGAAGGCCAGCTTGCCGACGTGGGGATCGGTCATGATCTTGAAGGCTACGCCGGACAGCGGCGCGTCGGGCACGCTCTCCCGTGTTTCCTGCTCGCCGGTCAGCGTATTCTTGCCGGTGACGGGCGGTACGTCCTGGGGCGACGGAAGGTAGTCGACGATCGCGTCGAGCAGCGCCTGGACGCCCTTGTTGCGGAAGGAAGAGCCCACCAGAACGGGGATCAGGCTGACCGACAGCGTGGCCCGGCGAATGGCGCCCTGCAATTCGGAAGCCGTCGGTTCCTCGCCGGCCAGGTAAGTCTCCATCAGTTCCTCGTCCACTTCGGCGAGGCTCTCGATCAGCTTGGTCCGGTGCTCCGCGGCATAGTCGGCCAGATCCATCGGGATATCGTGCTCGTCGTAGGTGGCGCCCATGTTGTCTTCGTGATAGCTGCGGGCTTTCATAGTGACCAGGTCGATGGACCCCGTAAACAGGTCGCCGGCGCCGATGGGCAGCTGGATCGGGATGGCGTTGGCCCCGAGCCGTTCGTGTATCATGTCGACGACCTGGTGGAAATCCGCGCCGACGCGGTCGATCTTGTTCACGTAGGCGATGCGGGGCACGCCGTACTTGTCGGCCTGCCGCCACACGGTCTCGGACTGCGGCTCGACGCCGCCCACGGCACAAAAAATCGCCACGGAGCCGTCAAGCACGCGCAGCGATCGTTCCACCTCGACCGTAAAGTCGACGTGACCGGGCGTATCGATGATATTGATACGGTGGTCGCGCCAGAAGGACGTCGTGGCCGCGGACGTAATCGTGATGCCCCGTTCGCGCTCCTGCTCCATCCAGTCCATGGTCGCGGCGCCGTCATGCACCTCGCCCATCCTCCGCACGCGTCCCGTGTAATAGAGGATGCGTTCGGTGGTGGTCGTCTTGCCCGCGTCGATATGGGCCATGATCCCGATGTTCCTGGTCTTTTCCAGGTTCGATTCGGAAGCGTGTTTGTGGTATGCTTCGGACATTTTCTCTTTCGGCTTGATCGTTGTTTCAGTCACTGCGTCATCCACCTCATAAAGTACGGATCATCGCGAGGGATGATCCGTTTTTACTGTTTCGACGTGATATCGATACGCCGCTACCACCTGTAATGGGCGAAGGCCCGGTTCGCTTCCGCCATCCGGTACGTCTCTTCCTTGCGGCGGACGGCGGCGCCCTCCCCCTTGGCGGCGGCGGTAAACTCTCCCGCCAGGCACTCGAACATGTTCTTCTCGGATCGTGCCCGCGCGGCTTCGATGATCCAGCGGATCGCCATGGCCCGCTGCTGGTCGTCCCGCACTTCCACGGGAACCTGGTAAGTCGAACCGCCCACCCGGCGGGACTTGACATGGACGACGGGGCCGACGATCTTGATCGCCTTCTCGAACACCGGCAGCGGTTCCTGGCTCGTGCGTTCTTCGATCAGATCGAGGGCCTGGTAGAACACGCGTTCCGCGACGCTCTTCTTCCCCTTGCGCATCAATCCGTTGATGAACTTGGATACCAGCACGCTGTTGTACTTCCAGTCCGGCTCCGGTTCCCGTCTTACGACTTCTTTCCTTCTTGCCATCTCATGCTCCCTAACGTACGGCCAGGGTGTGCTTCCAGGATGTGCTTTCCGCCTACTTGGGTTTCTTGGTCCCGTATTTCGAACGCCCGTTGCGCCGGTCGGGCACTCCGCTCGCATCCAGCGCGCCGCGGATGATGTGGTACCGCACGCCGGGCAGGTCCTTCACCCGGCCGCCCCGGACCAGGACGATATTGTGCTCCTGCAGGTTATGGCTCTCGCCCGGGATGTAACAGGTGGCCTCGATGCCGTTCATCAGGCGTACGCGGGCTATTTTCCGCAGCGCCGAATTCGGCTTCTTGGGCGTCTGCGTCTTCACCTGCAGGCAGTTGCCCCGTTTCTGGGGACTGCCGCGCAAAGCGGGTGATTTCGTCTTGCGCTGCGCTTTCTTCCGGCCGTGGCGTATGAGCTGGTTTATCGTTGGCATTTCCGCCCAACCTTCCCTGTTGTACCGACCCGGACAAGCCTGTGAAACACGGGTTTTTGGGGTCCGGTCAAAACGCGTTTCCCCCAAAAGCCATAGGTGGGAAAATTTAATCAGTTCCGTTTACGGTGTCAAGCGCTTTTTGCCAAAAAAACGAGCGCCGCCATCAACCCGGCGGCGCCCGGTCATGGCCTGCGTCTACATGGGTCAGACGGTTTCCACGGGCGGCGTCTCGGCCTCGGCCACGTCCTGCACGGTTTCGGAGGTCTCGGCCTCCGCTTCCTCACTCACTGCTTCGGCTTCCGCGCTCACCGTTTCGGCCTCCGCTTCCTCACTCACTGCTTCGGCTTCCGCGCTCGCTGTTTTGGCTTCCGCGCTCACCGCTTCGACGTCGCCATTCACCGCTTCCGCGTCGAAGAACGGCTCCGGCTCGATGGCCGGCGGCTCGATCTCGTTGCCCTCTTCGTCCACGAGCCGCATTTCGCTGTATCGGTCCAGTCCCGTGCCCGCGGGGATCAGGTGACCCATGATCACGTTCTCTTTCAGCCCGAGGAGCGCGTCGCGCTTGCCCTGGATGGCCGCTTCGGTCAGCACGCGCGTCGTCTCCTGGAAGGCCGCCGCGGAGACGAAGCTCTCGGTACTCAGCGCGGCTTTGGCGATACCCAGCAACAGCGGCTGGTTCGTCGCCGGGTCGCCGCCCTCGCGCAGCACGCGGTCGTTCTCCCACTGGAAACGGGTGCGGTCCACGGCCTCGCCCTTCAGAAACTCCGTGTCGCCCGGGTCGTCCACCTTGACCTTCTGAAGCATCTGGCGCACGATGACTTCCACGTGCTTGTCGTTGATGCTCACGCCCTGCATGCGGTAGACTTCCTGGATCTGGTTCACCAGGTATTCCTGTACGGCGTTCACCCCCTGGATCTCGAGAATGTCGTGGGGGTCGATGGACCCTTCGGACAGAGGTTCGCCCGCCTGTACCCGGTCGCCGTCGCGCACGCTGAGATGGCGTCCCTGGGGGATCAGGTATTCCTGTTCCGACCCGTCGTCGGCACGGACGAGGAGGCGGTGGGAGCGCCGGACGATGCCGGCGACCTTCACGACGCCGTCCACCTTCGCCACCGTGGCGGGATCGCGCGGCCGGCGCGCCTCGAAGAGTTCGGCGACGCGCGGCAGGCCGCCGGTGATGTCCCGGGTCCTGCCGATGGAGCGCGGTATGCGCGCGAGGACCGTACCGGGCTGCACGTGGGTGCGTTCGGTATTGCTCTGGTCCGTGAACTCGGTAACGAGCAGGTGGGCGCCGGTGGGCAGGTTGTATTCGTCCTTCTTCTTGCCCTTGGCGTCCGCGATGTAGATCCGCGGATGGAGCGCCCTGGATCCCCGGTTTTCCGTGATCACCTTCTGCCGCATGCCCGTGGTGTCGTCCAGCTGTTCACGGAGCGTCTCACCCGCCACGACGTCTTCGAGCTGCACGTGGCCGGCCTGGACGGCGATGATCGGGATGTTGTAGGGGTTCCATTCGAACAGGGCCTGATTCTCTTCGACGACGTCGCCGTCTTCCGTGAGCATGACCGCGCCGTAGGGGATGAAGAAGTGGGCCCGCCGGTTGTCGTCGGCGTCCAGGATGGTGATCTCGCCGGCCCGGCCGATGACGACGGGGAGGCCGTTCTCCTGGGTGACGGTCTCGACCGCGGTGAAGACGGCCTTGCCCGCCTGCTTCGTGGTAATCTTGTTCTGCGTGGCGTCGCGGCTCGCGATCCCGCCGATATGGAAGGTGCGGAGCGTCAGCTGCGTACCCGGTTCGCCGATGCTCTGCGCCGCCATGACGCCGACGGCCTCGCCCATCTCCACCATGGAGCCCGTGGCGAGGTTCCTGCCGTAGCACCGGGCGCACACGCCGCGCTTGGTCTCGCAGGTCAGCACGGACCGGATGTGCACGGTTTCGCTCATCTCCGCATCGGGATCGGCCGAGTACTGCACGCCGCCGCGCTGTTCGATGAGGTCGGCGACTTCCTCGTTGATTTCCTCGCCGGCGGCCGTCAGCAGTTCCCGCGTGATGGGATCGTAGATGTCGTCCAGCACGACCCGGCCCAGCACCCGGTCGCCCAGCGGTTCCATGACGTTCTCGCCCTCCTTCAGGGCGCCGATCTCGATGCCGCGGATCGTGCCGCAGTCCGCCTCGTTGATGATTACGTTCTGCGCCACGTCCACCAGCCGCCGGGTCAGGTAGCCGGCGTCCGCGGTTTTCAGGGCCGTGTCGGCCAGTCCCTTGCGCCCGCCGTGGCTGGAGGTGAAGTACTCGAGGACCGTGAGCCCTTCCTTGAGGTTGGACAGGATGGGCGTCTCGATGTACTCGCCAACCTGACCGACGACCTTACGCTGGGGCTTGGCCATGAGGCCGCGCATGCCGCACAGCTGTCCCACCTGGTCCAGCTTGCTCCGCGCGCCGGAGGCCATCATCATGTAGAAGGGATTGAAGCCGTCGTCCGACTCCTCGAGCGTGGTCTCGACGACTTCGTTCAGCTTGGTCCGGGTGTGCTGCCACACGTCGATCACCTTGTTGTAGCGCTCGCCCTCGGTGATGGCGTGGCCCTCGTACTGTTCCTGGATGGACAGCACCTCGGCTTCCGCGTCGCTGATCATCTGCGCCTTCTCGTCGGGGATGACCACGTCGTCGATGCCCGAGGTCAGGCCCGAAAGGGTCGCATAGTGGAAACCCAGCCGCTTGACTTCGTCGAGGAGCACGCACGTGCGGTAGTTCCCCAGCTGCCGGTATACGGTGGCCACCATGTCCCGGATGGCCGAGCTGTCGAACACCTCGTTCTGGAAGCCGATCTCCGGGGGCAGGATCTGGTTGAAGATGACCCGGCCGACGGTCGTCTCCATCATCTTGCCCTCATGGCGCAGCTTGATGATGGCATGGAGATCCACGAGGTCGTTGTCGAAGGCGAGCATCACCTCGGAAACGCTCGAGAAGATTTTGCCTTCGCCCCGGCAGCCCGTGAGCTCCTTGGTCAGGTAGTAGCATCCCAGGACGATGTCCTTGCTGGGTGCGCAGATCGGCTGCCCGTTCTTCGGATCGAGGATGTTGTTCGAGGACAGCATCAGGACCCGGGCCTCGATCTGGGCCTCGAAGGACATGGGGACGTGCACCGGCATCTGGTCGCCGTCGAAGTCGGCGTTGAAGGCTTCGCAGACGAGTGGGTGGATGCGGATGGCCTTGCCTTCCACGAGCACCGGCATGAAAGCCTGGATACCCAGCCTGTGCAGGGTGGGCGCCCGGTTCAGCAGGACCGGATGGTCCTTGATGATCTCTTCGAGGATGTCCCAGACCTCGGGCTCCTCGCGTTCCACGATCTTCTTCGCACTCTTGACCGTCTGCACGAAGCCCCGGTCTTCCAGCCGCTGGATGATGAAGGGCTTGAAGAGCTCCAGGGCGATGTTCTTGGGCAGCCCGCACTGGTGGATCTTGAGCTCGGGTTCCACCACGATGACGGAACGGCCCGAGTAGTCCACCCGCTTGCCGAGCAGGTTCTGGCGGAAGCGCCCCTGCTTGCCCTTGAGCAGGTCCGAGAGGGACTTGAGGGAGCGGTTCCCGTCGCCCCGCACGGCCCGCGAACGGCGGCCGTTGTCGAGCAGCGCGTCCACCGCCTCCTGCAGCATGCGCTTCTCGTTGCGCAGGATGACGTCCGGCGCGCGGATCTCGAGCAGTTTCTTGAGCCGGTTGTTCCGGTTGATGACGCGCCGGTACAGGTCGTTGAGATCGGAGGTGGCGAACCTTCCGCCTTCCAGGGGCACCAGCGGCCGCAGGTCGGGAGGAATGACCGGCAGCACTTCCATGATCATCCATTCGGGCCGGTTGCCGTCGGAGTCCGGTCCGTTGGAGTTCCGGAACGCCTCGACCACCTTCAGCCGCTTCAGCGCGTCGTTCTTCCGCTGGACCGAAGTTTCCATCCGCACGCGGGTCCGCAGTTCGACGGAAAGCTCTTCGATGTCGATCTCGGACAGCAGGCGGCGCAGGGCGCCCGCGCCCATGTCCGCCTCGAACTCATGGCCCGCCTCCTCGAGGTCCATGAAGGTGTCCTGGTCGATGATCTCGCCTATCTGGTACTCGGTGTCGCCCGGGTCCAGCATGACGTAGGACTCGTAGTAGATCACCCGTTCCAGGTTCCTGATGGAGAGGTTCAGCAGGTTGCCGATGCGGCTGGGGGGCGACTTGAAATACCAGATATGGCAGACCGGGACGGCCAGCTCGATGTGTCCGAGCCGTTCCCGCCGCACCTTCGCCTGCGTGACTTCCACGCCGCAACGGTCGCAGATGACGCCGCGGTAGCGGATCCGCTTGTACTTGCCGCAGTTGCACTCCCAGTCCTTCACGGGACCGAAGATGCGTTCGCAGAAGAGGCCGTCGCGTTCCGGCTTGAAGGTCCGGTAGTTGATGGTTTCCGGTTTCGTCACTTCCCCGTAGGACCACCTGCGGATCGTTTCGGGGGAGGCCAGCTGTATCCGGATCGTGCTGCGGTTCTTGGGCTGCTTGTGCATTAGATCGACCACTGGTGACACCTCCTGGTATTTAACATCGCTGCAAGCCTCGGGTCGGCATGGCGGCGGCCCGAATTGCTCCGGGAACGCCGCTTGTGAGGTGTTAACCGTTTCATTCTTCGAGCTGGACGTCCAGGGCCAGGCTCTGGAGTTCCTTGACGAGGACGTTGAAGGATTCCGGTATCCCCGGTTCCGGCGGGTTGTCGCCCTTGACGATGGCCTCGTACAGCCGGGAACGGCCGTTGACGTCGTCCGACTTCACGGTCAGCATCTCCTGCAGCGTGTACGAAGCGCCGTAGGCCTGCAGGGCCCAGACCTCCATTTCGCCGAAACGCTGGCCGCCGAACTGGGCCTTTCCGCCGAGCGGCTGCTGCGTAACCAGGGAGTAGGGACCGATCGACCGGGCGTGGATCTTGTCTTCGACCAGGTGGTTCAGCTTCATGACGTACATGTAGCCGACCGTGACTTCCTTGTCGAAGGGCAGGCCCGTCTTGCCGTCGTAGAGCGTGCTCTTTCCGGATTCGGGCAGGCCGGCGTCGTCCAGCGCCTTCTTGATTTCGTCGATGGACGCCCCGTCGAACACCGGGGTCGCGATATATCTGCCCTCTTCCCTGGCGACCCATCCGATGTGGATCTCCATGATCTGGCCGAGATTCATCCGGCCCGGTACGCCGAGGGGATTCAGGATGATGTCGATGTGGCGCCCGTCGGGCAGGTAGGGCATGTCCTCTTCCGGAACGATCTTCGCCACCACGCCCTTGTTCCCGTGCCGGCCGGCCATCTTGTCGCCCACGGAGAGCTTTCTCTTCTTGGCCACGTACACCTTGACCAGTTGAATCACGCCGGGGGCCAGTTCGTCGCCGCGCCGGATCTTCTCCTGCTCGCGTTCCAGCTGGTTCTCGATTTCCCGGATGTTCTTGGCCGAAGCCTGGATCACCTTGCCGACCTGTTCGTTCAGGGCCGCGTTGACCACCCACCGCTCGCTCTGGATGACCCGGTCGAATTCGAGTTCCGCCAGCCGGCTGTCCGTGTATTTCCGCTTGGCCGGGACCACGACTTCGTCCGTCTCGCCGTCCCGCAGCTCGACGCACACCTTGCCCTTGAGCAGTTCCTTGAGCTTGTCGTTGCGCGTTTCCTTGACCTGGTCGATGCGCTGCTGGTAGTCGCGCTCGAGTTCGCGCAGGGTCTCCCGTTCCTTTTCGCGGGCGACGCTGTCGCTGTCCTTGCGGCTGTAGAGGCGGGTATCGATGACGATGCCCTGCATGCCCGGAGGCGCTTTCAGGGAGGCGTCCCGCACGTCGCCGGCCTTCTCGCCGAAGATGGCGCGCAGCAGGCGTTCCTCCGGAGACAACTCCCTTTCGCCCTTCGGGGTCACCTTGCCCACGAGGATGTCGCCGGGCCCCACCTCGGCGCCGATCCGGATGATGCCGGATTCGTCCAGGTTGCGGACGGCGTCCTCGCTCACGTTGGGGATCTCGCAGGTGAATTCCTCGGTGCCCACTTTCGTCTCGCGGGCGGGCAGCTCGAATTCGGTGATGTGGATGGAAGAGAAGATATCCTGCTTGACCAGTCTTTCGCTGACGACGATGGCGTCTTCGAAATTGTACCCTTCCCAGGACATGAAGGCGGTCAGCACGTTGCGGCCCAGGGCGAGTTCTCCCTGGTCTGTGGCCGGTCCGTCCGCGAGCACCTGCCCCGCTTCCACGCGGGCGCCGGTCTGCACGATCGGCTTCTGGTTGATGCAGGTCTCCTGGTTGGATTTCTTGAACTTGGTCAGCGGGTACACGTCGGGCGGCGTGTCGAAGAGATCGGAATCATCGGTGTCGTCCGGCGTCACCGTGATCATGTCGGCCGAGACCTGCGTCACGGTCCCGCTCTGCCTGGCGACCACCACCGCGCCCGAATCCACGGCGACCTTCCGCTCCATGCCGGTGCCCACGAGGGGCGCCTCGGTGCGCAGGAGAGGTACGGCCTGCCGCTGCATGTTGGACCCCATGAGGGCCCGGTTGGCGTCGTCGTGTTCCAGGAAGGGGATCAGGGCCGCGGACACGCCGAGGATCTGTTTGGGCGAAACATCCATGTAGTCGACCTCACTGGGGTCGACCAGCTTGATGTCGCCCTTGTTGCGCGTGGGAATGCGTCCGACAATGCGTCCTTCTTCGTCCAGCGAAATCGCCGCCTGGGCGATCATGTAGTCTTCTTCCTGATCGGCCGACAGGTAGTCGATCTTCTCGGTGATCCGGCCCTTCTCGACCCGGCGGTAGGGCGTCTCGATGAAGCCGAACCGGTTGATCCTGCCGTAGGTGCCCATGTAGGCGATCAGGCCGATGTTCGGACCTTCCGGTGTCTCGATGGGACAGATCCGCCCGTAGTGGGTATGGTGCACGTCGCGGACCTCGAAGCTGGCGTGCGACCGGTCCAGGCCGCCCGGGCCGAGCGAACTGAGCCTGCGCTTGTGTGTCAGTTCGGCCAGGGGGTTGGTCTGCTCCATGAACTGCGAGAGCTGGCTGCTGCCGAAGAACGCCGCGATCACCGAAGAGACCGTCCGGGCGTTCACCAGGTCCTGGGGCGTGATCGAGTCGGCGTCGTGGAGGCTGATCCGGTCCCGGATGGTCCGGGACATGCGGGTCAGTCCGGTATTGAACTGCTGCGCGAGGAGTTCGCCCACGGACCGCGTCCGCCGGTTGCCCAGGTGGTCGATGTCATCGGTGACGCCTTCGCCCCGGCGCAGTTTCAGCAGGTAGTCGATGATGGCGATGAAGTCGTTCGCCGTCAGGATGGTCGTATCGATCGGCACGTCCAGGTTCAAGCGCTTGTTGAGCCGGTGGCGCCCGACGGCCGCCAGATTGTACCGCTTCTGGTTGAAGAACATGCGGTCCATCAGGGCCTGGGCCGTTTCCAGGTTGGGCGGATCGCCCGGCCGCAGCAGGCTGTACATCTTGGACAGCGCCTCTTCCGACGTGGCGGTCGTGTCCTTCTTGAAGGTATTGGCCAGGACATCCGGCTCCCGGGTCGGGTCCATCCGGACGATCTTGACCTTGGCAGGGTGGCCGTTCCCTTCGGCCAGCGTTTCCGCCAGCGCTTCCGTCAGCGGTTCGCCGCTCTCGGCAACGATCTCGCCGGTCTTCTTGTCGACCACCGGCGCGCCGATGCTCCGGCCGACCAGTTCGCCGGCCTTGTTGGACCGGACGTCGTCGAATTCATAGAACAGCTGGTAGATTTCTTCGTTGCTTTCGTAGCCCAGGGCCCGCAGCAGCAGCGTTACGGGAAATTTCCGCTTCCGGTCGATGTGCACGAAGAGCACGTCGTTCACGTCCAGGCTGAACTCCAGCCAGGTGCCGTGCTCGGGTATGATGCGGGCGGAATAAAGCTGCTTGCCGTTGGGGTGGGTCTCTTCGGAAAAGAACACGCCGTAGGAACGCTGCAGCTGGGACACGATGACCCGTTCGGCGCCGTTGATGATGAAGGTGCCCTTCTCCGTGATCAGGGGGAGCTCGCCGAGGAAGACGGTCTGCTCGATGATGTCCTTGACCTTCTTGCTTTCGGCCTTTGCGTCTTTGCCCGATGTTTTCTTGCCGTCCCCCTCTTCGCGTATCACCAGGCGTAGCCGCGCCTTCAGGGGGATCGCGTAGGTCATGCCCCGTTCCTGGCACTCGAGCACGGTGTACTTGGGCTCGCCGAGCATGTACTCGATGAACTCGAGCGAGAAATGCTCGTGGATATCCGTGATGGGGAATATGTCGAGGAAAACAGCCTGCAGGCCCTGGTTCAGGCGTTCGGAAACGGGCACGTCGGCCTGCAGAAACGCGTTGAAGGAATCTATCTGGACCGCCAGAAGATTCGGCATTTCGATGATGGAGGGCAGTTTGGAATAATCGTGGCGTGTGATCTGGGTATTATCCATCGGCTGACCACTTCCTTTCGGCAGGTAGGTGAATAGTACCCGCGGACACAAGGCAACGACCCCGTGCGCGTGACGGGATCGCCGCACATGCCGCGCGGACCCGGTCCTGACTTACCTTCCCGCCTATTTGAGTTCGACTGTTCCGCCCGCTTCTTCGATCTGCTTCTGAATGTCGTCGGCTTCTTCTTTCGGGACACCCTCCTTAAGTGCGCCGGGGACGCCGTCAACCAGTGCCTTGGCCTCTTTCAGCCCCAGGCCCGTGATCGCGCGCACGACCTTGATGACCTGGATCTTCTTGTCGCCGAAACCGGTCAGCACGACGTCGAAGCTGTCTTTTTCCTCTTCCACCGGCGCGGCCGCGTCTGCGGCGCCGGGTGCGGCAACAGCCACCGTCGCCGCGGCTGAAACACCGAACTTGTCTTCGAGCGTCTTCACGAGATCATTCAATTCCAGCACCGTCAGCTGTTCAATCTGATCTACGATATCGGACACGGCCATGATACTTACCTCCATTGGATTTAAGGGATACTGCCGTTGCTGTTCGTGATGTTCTTCATCAACGGTACAAACACACTTTCAAACGGGGCCTATTCGCCGCTCTCCTGCGATGCCTTCTGCTGCGATACAGCCGACAGGGTGCGGACGAGGCCGCCCAGTACGCCGGACAAGGTGAACACCAGGCCGGTGATCGGCGCGGCGATACCGCTGACCGTCTTGGCCAGCAGCTCGTCTCGGCCGGGCAGCTTTGAAAGCGTTACGGCCTGCGCGGCGTCGATGATCTCGCCGGTCAGGAACCCGCCCTTGATGCGGGGCTTTTCTTCGTGCTCCTTGCCGAAATCGATGAGGACCTTCGCCGGGGCCACCGGGTCGGCCGACAGGACGAGCGCCGTCGGTCCTTCCAGGGTCTCGCCCAGGTCGGGCAGGCCCGCGTCCGCTACGGCGAGGCGCGTCAGCGTGTTCTTGATGACGCGGCACTCCACGGACTCCGCCCGCAACCGCCTGCGAAGTTCGGTTACCTCGCCGACGTCCAGGCCGGTGAGGTCCGTCAGGTACACGCTTTCGGTTTCTTTCAAACGCGTCGACAGATCCTGGACGATCTGCTCTTTAACGGCACGCGGCTGGGGCATGGTGTGGAGACTCCTTTAATTTCAACAGGCTTCCGGGCCGCGTGCGGCTTCCGGGCCGTCAACGGCTTCCGGGCCGTGGATGGGCCTACGCCTCGCGGCCCGCCGCCTGGCGGTCGACCTGAACGCCGGGTCCCATGGCGGAGGAGACGGTAAGACGCCTGATGTATTGCCCTTTGGCGGATGCAGGCTTCGCCCGCATGACCGCGTCGATGAACGTGGAGGCGTTCTCCGTCAACTGCTCCACGGAGAAGGACACCTTGCCCACGGGACCGTGCAGGTTGCCGTTGCGGTCCACGCGGTATTCGATCCGGCCCGCCTTGACTTCCTTGACCGCGGGGCCGACGTCGAAGGTCACGGTGCCGCTCTTCGGGTTGGGCATGAGGCCCCGCGGACCCAGCACGCGGCCCAGCTTGCCGACGTCACGCATGATATCGGGCGTGGCGATCACGACGTCGAAATCGGTCCAGCCCTTCTCGATCTGCTCGATGTACTCGTCGGCGCCCACGTAGTCCGCGCCAGCCTCCTGGGCGTCCTTCTGCGCTTCGCCCCGGGTCAGCACGAGTACCCTGGTTTCCTTCCCCGTTCCGTGGGGCAGCGCGATGGCGCCCCGAACCATCTGGTCCGCGTGGCGGGGATCCACGTTCAGCCGCATGGCCACGTCGACAGTCTCGTCGAATTTCGTCTTCGAGGATTCCTTGACGATCGTCAACGCGTCTTCGAGGGGATAGTCCTTCCCCGCTTCCACATTCTCCCTGGCGGCCAGGTAGCGCCTGCCTCTTTTCATGGCCCGTCTCCTTGCGACTTCCTAAGGTTAGCCTTCCACCTCGATGCCCATGCTGCGGGCCGTGCCTTCGATCATGCGCATGGCCGCTTCCGTATCCGCGGCGTTCAGGTCCGGCTTCTTGAGTTCGGCGATCTGCCGCACCTGGTCCCGGGTTACCTTGCCGACTTTCTCGCGGTTGGGTTCGCCCGAAGCTTTCGCCAGGCCGGCCTCGCGCTTGAGCAGCACCGCGGCCGGAGGCGTCTTCGTGATGAAGGAAAAACTGCGGTCGGCGTACACCGTGATCACGACCGGTATGATCAGCCCCATCTGGTCATTGGTCTTCGCGTTGAAGACCTTGCAGAACTCCATGGGATTGACGCCGTGCTGGCCGAGGGCCGATCCCACCGGCGGCGCCGGATTCGCCTGGCCGGCCGGTACCTGGAGCTTGATCACCGTAGATATCTTCTTTGCCACAGCACCCTCCTACGTGACGTGGGAGACCTGGAGGAAATCGAGTTCCACCGGGGTCGCGCGTCCGAAAATGCTCACCATGACCTTCAGTTTCTGCCGGTCCGGATGTATCGCCTCCACCACGCCGGTAAAGTCGGTGAACGGTCCGTCCGTTACCTTGACCTGGTCGCCGGTCCGGTAAGGGATCTCCACGCCTTCTCCCTTTTCCTTGTGCGGCTCGTCCCGGTGCAGTATGCGGTTCAGCTCGCTCTCCCGCAGGGGTTGCGGCCGGGGCCCGCTCCCGACGAAATGGGTAACGCCCGGCGCGTTGGTCACCAGGTGCCAGGAGTCACGGTCCATCTCCATTTCCACGAGGACGTAGCTCGGGAAAAGCTTGCGAATGGTAGACGTCTTCTTCCCCTGCTTCATCTCCACGATTTCTTCGGTAGGGATGAGGATCTCGCCGATCTTCTCTTCCAACCCTTCCCGGATCTTGAGCTTCTCCAGGTGGGTCTTCACCTTGTTCTCATGACCCGAGTAGGTGTGAATCACATACCAGCGCTTGTCCATTAATCACCTCATCATAGGTCGCTACGCGTCAGGCCCCGAGCAGACGGCTCAGAATGATGGACAGGATGAAGTCGATCACGCCGGTGAAGGCGGCCAGGATGAGCGTGATGATGATGACCACGGTCGTCGAGCCGATCAGTTCGTTCCGGCTCGGCCAGCTCACCTTGGAGAGCTCCGTCCTCACTTCCCTCAGAAAGTCCACCGTTCGTTCGTACATGATCCCTGCTTTGTGCGGTTGCGCCGACCCGGACCGTACTCTCCCGCGTGCCCGCGCGCATGTGCGTACCGCATAAAAAGGCAGGCCGGAACCGTGTTTTCCGCTCAGTAAAGCGTCGCCGGCCTGCGATTTCGTGCGTCTTCTATGTCAAAATCATCCGGACCAGCGGGAGGCGGGCTTTCGACCGCGCCGTCCCGGGTCCTGTCTATACCTGCCGTACTACTCGATGACTTCGGTGACGACGCCCGCGCCGACGGTCCTGCCGCCTTCGCGG
>JAPOZT010000034.1 GCA_026705925.1 Gemmatimonadota bacterium | reverse complement strand
CCGCGAAGGCGGCAGGACCGTCGGCGCGGGCGTCGTCACCGAAGTCATCGAGTAGCAAGGGAGAAGGAGGCCGTCATGGCCAACCAGGCGGACCAGAAGATCAGGATCAGGCTGAAGGCCTGCGACCACGCCATGCTGGACAAGTCGGCCAGGGAGATCACCCAGGCGGCGCAGCGGGCCGGCGCGCGGGTCATGGGACCCATACCGCTGCCGACGAAACGGACCGTGTATACCGTCCTGCGCTCTCCCTTTATCGACAAGAAGTCGCGGGAACAGTTCGAAACGCGCGTGCACAAGCGCCTGATCGATATCTATGACACGTCGCAGCAGACGGTGGACGCGCTCCTGAAGCTGGACCTGCCCGCCGGCGTGGACGTGGAAATCAGGGTGTAGGAGTCTAAAGAGATGCACGGACTGATCGGCAGGAAAATCGGGATGAGCCAGGTCTTCGCCGAGAACGGCGACGCGGTGCCGGTCACGGTGATCGAGGCGGGTCCCTGTTACGTCACCCAGGTGAAGACGCTGGAACGCGACGGCTACGAGGCCGCGCAGATCGGTTTCGAAGCGAAGAAGGAGAAGCAGACGACGCGGCCGCTGCAGGGCCACTTCAAGAAGGCGAAGGTCGAACCGCAGCGCATCGTCCGGGAGGTCGAGGTGGAGGACATCGAGGCCTGCGAACCCGGCCAGGTCGTCGGCGCGGACATTTTCGAGACCGGCGAACTTGTGGACGTGACGGGTTACTTCAAGGGCCGTGGGTTCCAGGGCGTCGTCAAGCGCTACGGATTCCGCGGCGGCGACAAGACCCGCGGACAAAGCGACCGCTGGCGCCATCCCGGATCGATCGGGCAGAGCGCGACGCCGTCCAAGGTCTTCAAGGGCACCCGCATGGGCGGACGGATGGGCAACAAGCGCGTGACCGTGAGGAACCTGGAGGTGGTCGCCGTGGACGCCGAGAAGAACATCCTCCTGGTGAAGGGTGCGGTGCCGGGACACCGGAACGGATACGTATTGATCAACCGGGCCGGGTAGGCGGCTGGCCGGGACCTGAAGTCAGGTTGGGAGAAATCATGCCGGTAGTAGCGAAGTTGTTCAACAGCGACGGGACGGAACAGGGCCAGATCGATCTCGAAGAATCGGTCTTCGGCATTTCCGCCAACGCGCACGCCATGTACGAAGCGGAAAAGATGTACCGTGCCAACCAGCGGCAGGGCACGGCCAGCGCGCAGACCCGTTCGGAAGTGTCCTACACCGGAAAGAAGATGTTCAGGCAGAAAGGACTGGGCCGCGCGCGCATGGGCTCGCGGCGGTCCCCGGTCCGCATCGGGGGCGGAAGGGCCCACGGGCCGAAGCCCCGCAGCTACCGGTACGAGATACCGAAGAAGGTGCGGCGCCTCGCGCTCAAGTCCGTGCTTTCGACCCGCGCGCAGAGCGGTTCCGTGCTCGTGATCGAGTCGCTCGAGTTCGATGCGCCGAAGACGCGGCAGATGGTTTCCGTGCTGTCCAACATGAACGTGCGCGACAGGAAATGCCTGGTGCTCATGGACCGAAGCGACGACGCCGTGTACAAGTCCTGCCGCAACATCGTCGACGTGGACATCAACGTGGCCACGGACACCCACGTGCACGAGATACTGCGCAGCGACTGCCTCATCTTTACGCGCGAAGGACTGAAGCAGGTGGAGGAGGCGTTGAAATCATGACGAAGGACCCACGGGCCATCGTGTCGCGCCCCCTGGTGACGGAGAAGAACCACGTGCTTCAGGAAGAGCATAACAAGTACGTGTTCGAAGTGGCCAGGGACGTGAACAAGCTGGAAATCAAGCGGGCCATCGAAGAGATCTTCGACGTGCAGGTCGAGTCGGTGCGCACGCTCCGCATGAAGGGCAAGGTAAAGCGTCTCGGACGTTTCGAGGGACGCCGGCCCGACTGGAAGAAGGCCATCGTGAAACTCGCCGACGGCGACATCATCGACCTGTACACGGGAACCTGACCGCCGGGTCGTGACCGAGCGTGACCCGAAGAGGAATACAAGTTATGGCAGTACGCACATTCAGACCCAAGACCCCCGGCCAGCGGTTCAAGACCGTGTCCTCCTTCAAGGAGATCACGAAGGAAACGCCGGAGTCCTCCCTCGTCCGTCCCCTGAAGAAATCGGGCGGGCGGAACAACCTGGGACGGACGACGGCCCGCCACCGCGGCGGCGGCCACAAGCGGCGCTACCGCGTCATCGATTTCCGGCGCGACAAGACCGGCGTCCCGGCCAGGGTCCATGCCATCGAGTACGATCCGAACCGTTCGGCGCGGATCGCGCTGCTGCACTACGCGGACGGCGAGAAGCGCTACATCCTCGCGCCGCTCGACCTGTCGGTGGGCCATACGGTCATGTCCGGAAGCCAGTCGGAGATCCGGAGCGGCAACCATATGCCCCTGGATCACATCCCCCTGGGTACGATGCTGCACAACATCGAGCTCACGCCCGGGCGCGGCGGACAGCTCGTAAGGTCCGCCGGCGGGGCCGCCCAGTTGATGTCGCGGGACGGCGGCTTTGCCCAGTTGCGCCTGCCCTCCGGGGAAATTCGGCGGGTGCCCGAGGCCTGTTCCGCCACGATCGGTCAGGTGGGCAATACGGACCACGAGAACATATCGCTCGGCAAGGCCGGGCGCGCCCGGTGGCTGGGGCGGCGCGGCTATTCCCGCGGCGTGGCGAAGAACCCGGTAGATCACCCTATGGGCGGCGGCGAGGGCAAGAGTTCGGGCGGGCGGCATCCCGTGTCCCCGTGGGGAAAGAAGACCAAGGGCTTGCGGACACGTAAGAAGAACAAGAAATCGGATTCGCAGATCATCAAGCGGCGTAAATAGTCGAAGGTAGATCGCGGGAGGCAATGATGGGGCGTTCGGTCAAGAAGGGGCCGTACATTGACGACAGCGTCAAGAAGAAGATCGACGAACTGAACCGGACCGGCGAGAAGCGGGTGGTCCGCACCTGGGCCCGCGCCAGCACGATCACGCCGGACTTCGTCGGCCACACGCTGGCCATACACAACGGCAACAAGTTCATTCCGGTCTACATCTCGGAGAACATGGTGGGCCACAAGCTCGGTGAATTCGCGCCGACGCGCACCTACCGGGGGCACAGCGGACGGGTCACGGAACGGTCCACGCAGCTTAAGTAACCGGACGCAAGGAACTGGGGAGAACAGATAGATGGAAGCCCGTGCAACGGCGCGGCAGGTACGCGGCTCCGCACGCAAGATACGCCAGGTGGCGGACATGATCCGCGGCCGGTCCGTGCAGGAAGCCCTGAACATACTGCAGTTCGTACCCAAGGCGTGCGCCCGGCCGCTCGAGAAGACCGTGCGTTCCGCGACAGCGAACGCCATGAACGTGGACGACGAACATACGCTGGATATCGAGGACCTGAAGATCAAGACCGTTTACGTCGACGGCGGTCCGGTCATGAAACGCATCCATTACGGCCCCCGCGGCAGCGCGTCCACGATCCGGAAGCGCACCAGCCATATCACCGTGGTGGTCGCCGACTAGGCTAGACCAGCCCGGAACGGCACGGACCGGATCGGCCAGACTCAGGTGGCCATCCACCCGGCAGGTTCCGACGACAGGAGTTGACCAAGTGGGCCAGAAAACACATCCGATCGGTTTCCGTCTTGGCGTGATCAAGACCTGGCAGTCCAACTGGTATTCCGACCGAAACATGGCGGATCTGCTCCAGGAAGACCTCATGATCCGCCGTTACGTCAAGAGCCGCCTCTCGCGCGCCGGCATCGCCAAGGTCGAGATCGAGCGGGCGCCGCAGAAGGCCACCATTACCATACACACGGCCCGCCCCGGCATCGTGATCGGCCGCAAGGGCGCCGAGGTGGACAAGCTCAGAGATGAACTTCAGCATCTGACGGGTAAAGAGATCTACATCAACATACAGGAAATCCGCCGTCCGGAACTGGACGCCCAGTTGATCGGCGACAGCATCGCCCGGCAGATCGAACAGCGGATCAGTTTCCGCAGGGCCATGAAGAAATCCATCACCGCGGCCATGCGCATGGGCGCCGAGGGCATCAAGATCACCTGCGGCGGCCGACTCGGCGGCGCGGAGATGGCCCGGACCGAGTCCTTCAACGACGGACGCGTACCGCTTCACACGCTCCGGGCGGACATCGACTACGCGCGGTCCACCGCCCACACCACCTACGGGTGCATCGGCATCAAGGTGTGGATCTGCAAGGGCGAGATCATCAAGGGCGAGGAGACGGACGCCGGGGTCGGACAGGCGACGTTATAAGACGGGTCGCCGGGCGTGTCAAGCGACCGGACAGGCGGCCATACAGGACGGGTTGCCATACAGAACGGGTTGCCCCCCGCGCTTCCGTCCGGTTAAGGGACCATTCGAGGAGATATAGAGATGTTAATGCCGAAGCGACTGAAGTACCGCAAGAGACAGCGCGGCCGCATGACGGGCATCGCGACGCGCGGCGCCACGCTGGAATTCGGCGATTACGGTATTCAGGCGCTGGAACCGGGCTGGATCACCAACCGGCAGATCGAAGCGGCCCGTATCGCCATGGTCCATCACATGCGGCGCGGCGGCAAGGTGTGGATCCGGATCTTTCCGGACAAGGTCCTCACCGAGAAACCCGCCGAAACGCGCATGGGCAAAGGCAAGGGCAGCCCCACGGGAAACTGGGTGGCCGTGGTGAAGCCCGGACGCATACTTTTCGAACTGCGGGGCGTGGCCTCCGATATGGCCCGGGAGTCCATTGCGCTGGCCCAGCAGAAGTTGTCGGTCAAGACCCGCCTGGTGGTCCGTGAAGACCTCTAGCGGGCCTGTGCTCGAGGAAGGGAAGGCATGAAACTGTACGAACTTCGTCAACTGTCCGAGACAGAGCTCCGCGACCGGGTGGCCGAATTGAGGGAAGAGATCTTCAACCTGAACTTTCAGAAGGCGACGCGGCAGATGGCGGATGCAAAACGCATTTCGTCGTCGCGCCGGGAAATCGCCCGGATTCTCACGCTGCTGCACGAGGATGAACTCCAGATCCGATCCATCCAGGCGGCGGGCGACGAGAACCGGCAAGACGGACAGGGTGATCCGGGAGAAGACGCATGAAGGAGCGGGGACACAGGAAGAACCGCGTGGGACGCGTACTCAGCAACAAGATGGAAAAGACCATCACCATCGCCGTCGAACGGATGGTGAAGCATCCTTTCTACGGCAGGTACGTGCGGCGCACCACCAAGCTGACGGTCCACGACGAGGAACAGACGTGCCGGATCGGTGACATCGTCCGGGTCACGGAGACGCGTCCGCTGAGCAAGAACAAGCGCTGGCGGCTGACGGAAGTCATCCAGCGCGCGGAACAGGTCTAGTCGGAACAGGTCTAGTCGGAACAGGTCTAGTCTTCCTTTAGGCAGGGCGGCAGTAACGGGAAGACGGCGAACGGGATGGAAACGAGATGATTCAAGAGTATACCTGGCTGAACGTGGCAGACAACACGGGCGCCCGGCAGGTCCGCTGCATCAAGGTCCTGGGCGGCACCGGCCGGCGGTACGCCAGCGTGGGCGACAAGTTCGTGGCATCGGTGAAGGAAGCCGCTCCCGGCGGTTCGGTGAAGAAGGGCGAGGTGGTAAAGGCCGTGGTCGTGCGGGTCCGCAAGGAAGTGCGGCGCCGCGACGGGACCTACATCCGGTTCGACGAGAACGCGGCCGTGCTGATCGACGACCAGGGCGAACCGAGGGGAACGCGCATATTCGGCCCTGTCGCCCGGGAACTGCGCGAGCGCGAATACACCCGCATCGTCTCGCTCGCCCCCGAGGTCCTCTAGGGTAAGGAAGGCCGGCGAACGAAAGGCCGGCGAACGAAAGGCCGGCGGGATGGCCGGTGAACAGGAATGCCCGCGGGAAGGCCGGCGGGAAGGAGCTGATCGGATGCATGTCAAGAAGGGCGATACCGTCGTAGTGCTCACCGGCGATGCCCGCGGCGAGACCGGACGGGTGCTGAAGGTGTTGCCGGAAAAGAACAAGGTCATCGTGGAAGGGCTGAACTTCGTTACGCGCCACACGCGGCCCACCCAGACCAATCCGCAGGGCGGCCGGCTCGAAAAAGAGGCGCCCCTGCACGCGTCTAACGTTAAGGTGATCGCTGAGGGATAACGGGAATACGAACATGGCACGATTGAAAGAACAATATAACAGCGAGATCAGGCCCGCGCTTCTGCAGCACTTCGGTTACGGCAACACCATGCAGGTGCCGCGGATCGAGAAAGTGGTCCTGAACATGGGCGTGGGCGAGGGGTCGCAGAACGCCAGCCTGCTGGACAGCGCCGTTTCGGAACTGACGGCGATAACCGGGCAGAAGGCCGTGGTGACCCGGGCCAGGAAGTCCATTTCGAATTTCAAGATACGGGAAGGCATGCCCGTCGGCTGCCGGGTGACCCTCCGGGGCGCCCGCATGTACGAGTTTCTCGATCGCCTGATCAACGTGGCGATCCCCCGTATCCGTGACTTCCGAGGCGTGTCGACGAGGTCGTTCGACGGCCGGGGCAATTATACCCTCGGGTTGACCGAGCAGACGATCTTTCCCGAAATCGACTACGACCAGGTCGACCTGTTCCGGGGCATGGATATCACGATCGTAACTTCGGCGGATACCGACGAGGAGAGTGCGGAGCTGCTCAGGCATCTCGGCATGCCCTTCAGGGATCAGCCGGTGTAGGGTCCGGCGGGCAGGGCGGGCCGGACCAAACGGACCGCCGGCATCGAGCCGGAAATCTGAAATACCGAGGAGGGGACGAGTGGCCAAGAAGTCGTTGATCGCAAAGGCGAATAGAAAGCCGAAATACAAGGTGCGCGCGTACCACCGCTGCAGGCAGTGCGGACGCTCCCGCGCCTACATGCGCCGCTTCGGCATCTGTCGCATCTGTTTCCGGACGCTGGCCCTGCAGGGCGAGATTCCGGGTGTGACGAAGGCCAGCTGGTAGCAGTACGGGGCTGTTTCGATAGGGAGAATAAGCAAGATGTCAATGACGGATCCGATCGCGGATATGCTGACCCGGATACGCAACGCTTGCCAGGCCAAGCACCAGCGGGTCGAAGTGCCGGCCTCGAAGGTGAAGGCGGAAATCGCCCGTATCCTGCTCAACCACAAGTTTATCAGCCACTATACCCAGGTGGAAGACGGGAAACAGGGCATCATCCGGATCTACCTCAGGTACGGACCGGTGGGCGAGTCGATCATTTCCACGCTCAAGCGTATCAGCAAACCCGGCCGGCGGGTGTACGTGAAGGCGGACGGCCTGCCCCGGGTCCTGAACGGCCTCGGCGTGGCCATTCTGAGCACGCCCAAAGGCATCGTCACGGACCGCGAAGCGCGCCAGCTGAACACGGGCGGCGAAGTGTTGTGCTACATCTGGTAGCCAGGAACACCGGAAGGAGTCGGGGTGTCACGAATAGGTAAACTGCCGATAGCGATCCCGGACGGGGTCCAGGTCTCGATAGACGACCGGAACGTCAAGGTGAAGGGTCCGAAGGGCGAGCTTTCCCACCGGATACCCACGCAGATCAGCGCCGTACTGGAAGACGGGCACCTGGTGGTGGCTCGTGCGAACGAGTCCAGGCAGTCGCGCGCCCTGCACGGGCTGAACCGTTCACTGATCGCCAACATGGTGGAAGGCGTCGTCAGCGGGTTCGACCGGACGCTCGAGATCGTCGGCGTGGGCTACCGGGCGGAGCTCAAGGGCAGCAACCTGACGCTCACCCTGGGGTATTCCCACCCTGTGATCTTCCAGGCGCCGCCGGACGTGGACCTCGAGGTAACCGATGGCAACCGGATTACGGTCCGGGGCATCGACAAGCAGCTCGTTGGCCAGGTGGCCGCGGTGATCCGGTCGTTCAAGAAGCCGGAACCCTACAAGGGCAAGGGCATACGCTACCACGACGAACAGGTACGCAGGAAGGCCGGCAAGACCGGAGCGGCCTGACGGGAGGACGGGTAAAGGACCATGTCCAGGAAAACGCAACAGAAAGCCAGGATGCGGAAGGTCCGCCATCGCCGGGTAAGGAAGTCCATCCGGGGCGATGCGGCCCGGCCGCGCCTGAATGTCTTCAGGAGTCTCAAGCACATCTACGCCCAGGTCATCGACGATTCGGCGGGCGCCACGTTGCTGTCCCTCTCCACCAAGACGCCCGAGATCAGGTCGCAGCTGGAATCGGGGATGGACCGGAAGGCGCAGAGCAGGATCGTGGGCCGGGTGCTGGGAGAGAAGATGAAGGCGCAGGGCGTGTCCACCGTGACCTTCGACCGCGGCGGATACCAGTATCACGGCCGGGTGAAGGAACTTGCGGAAGGCGTGCGCGAAAGCGGACTGGAGTTTTAGAGATTCCGCGACGCTTTGGTCGCGCCGCCAGGGCCGGAACGTCCGGCGCACTATTACTGATGAAGGGAGCGTAAATTGCCGAGAATCAATCCCGATGAGTTCGATCTGTCGTCGGAACGCCTGGTCGATATCAACCGGGTTGCCAAAGTCGTCAAGGGCGGCCGCACGTTCAGCTTCAACGCGCTGATCGCCGTGGGCGATGGCAACGGCCACGTGGGCCTGGGCATGGGCAAGGCCCTGGAACTGTCCGAGGCGATCCGCAAGGCCACGGAAACGGCCCGGAAGCACCTGCACAGGGTGCCGGTGGTCAAAGGCACGATCCCCCACGACGTCATCGGGAGGTTCAGCGCGGCGGAAGTGATCCTGAAACCGGCCTCCCCGGGTACGGGGGTTATCGCCGGGGATGCGGCCCGGGCGGTGCTCGAGTCGGCGGGCATACACAATATACTCACGAAATCGATCGGTTCCTCCAATCCCTACAACGTGGCCAAGGCGACCCTGCAGGGACTGCTCGATCTGAAAGTGGCCTCCGAGATCGCCGACGCGCGCGACGTGGATATCGAGGAACTGAAAGGGTAGTCTATGGCGACGCGACTGCGCATTACACAGCGGAAAAGCGCCATCGGCAGGCACCGGCGGCAGAAACGGACCCTGGAAGCGCTGGGCATACGGCGGTTGCACCACAGCGCCGTACATGACGACACGCCCCAGATACAGGGCATGATCGCCCGCGTCGGCCACCTGGTGGAAGTGGAAACCATCACGGCGGACGACGAATAGCCGGCGGGTTCGACGAATAGCCGGCGGGTTCAGGGAAGAAAGGAAAACGGCTGTTATGAAAGTCGACAGTTTGACACACGCCTCCGGCGCGGTGCGCAAGGTGAAGCGCCTCGGCCGCGGTCCGGGCTCCGGTACGGGCAAGACCGCCGGCAGGGGGCACAAGGGCCAGCGTTCCAGGTCGGGCAAGAAGATCCACCCGTCTTTCGAAGGCGGGCAGATGCGCCTCGTGCGGCGGCTGCCGAAACGCGGGTTCACCAATCTGTTCCGCAAGACCTACCAGATCGTCAACCTTCGCGACCTCGAGGGGTGGGACGAAGAGACGGTCGTGAACGCCGAATCGCTGGCGGAACGGCGCCTGGTCCGAAAATCCACGGACCCGGTCAAGATACTCGGCGAAGGCGAGGTCGACCGGCCGGTGAAAGTAAGCGTCCACAAGGTCAGTGAGGCGGCGCGGCAGAAAATCGAGGCGGCGGGCGGATCGGTCGAGGTGATCTCCGGATGATCGAGGCTTTTCAGAACGTATTCCGGATCCCGGAACTGCGGCGGCGCATCATCTTCACCCTCAGTCTGCTGGCGGTGTACCGGATCGGCGGCCAGATCCCGACGCCGGGCATCGACCACGAGGTGTTGAGCGCCTTCTTCAGCCAGATGGGCGGGACCATATTCGGGCTGTACAACATGTTCGTGGGCGGCGCGTTCGAGCGCGCGACCATCTTCGCCCTCGGCGTGATGCCCTATATCAGCTCGTCCATTATCCTGCAGCTGCTGGGGTCCATGTGGCCGTACCTGCAGAAACTCCAGAAGGAGGGACAGGAAGGACAGAAGAAGATCAACCAGTACACGCGCTACGGCACGGTGTTGCTGTCGCTTGTACAGGCCCTCGGCATCAGCTACTGGCTCCAGGACATCCGCGACGAGGTGGGCCGCTCCGCCGTCATAGATCCCGGTGCGGGTTTCATCTTCGTGACGGTCGTTACGATGACGACCGGCACCATATTCCTGATGTGGCTGGGCGAGCAGATCCAGGAGCGGGGCATCGGGAACGGCATCTCGCTGATCATCTTCGTCGGCATCATCGCCCAGTTCCCCATCGCGGTCACGAGCGAGATCGAAGCGGTGATGAACGGGCTGCGCAGCGGCCTCGTCGAGATCTTCATCGTGGCCGTGTGGATCCTGATCATCGCTTCGGTGGTGCTGATCACGCAGGGACAGCGCAGGATCACGGTACAGTACCCGCGGCGCGTGGTCGGCCGCAAGGTGTACGGAGGGCAGAGCACGCACCTTCCGCTGCGCGTCAACGCCGCCGGCGTGATGCCCATCATCTTCGCCCAGTCGATCATGTTCGTGCCGGGCACGTTTTCGAGCTTCTTCCCGAACATGGCCGTGTTCCAGACCATGGTCGAGTGGTTTCAGCCCGGCGCCTTCATCTACAACGCGATGTACGGAATGTTGATCGTATTTTTCACGTATTTCTATACATCGATCATATTCAACCCCGTGGACGTGGCGGACAACATGAAGCGCGTCGGCGGATTCATCCCGGGGATCCGGCCCGGAAAAAGAACGGCGGACTATCTCGATCACATTCTGACACGCATTACGTTGCCCGGCTCGGTGTTTCTGGCGATCATCGCCATCGTGCCGTTTCTCATCATCCGAAGCATGAACGTCTCACTGAGCGCGTCTTCGTTCTTCGGCGGCACCGCGCTGCTGATCGTAGTGGGCGTCGCCCTGGACACGCTCCAGCAAATCGAGTCTCATCTCGTGTCCCGCCACTACGAGGGCTTCATGAAACGCGGCCGCGTACGCGGCCGGGCGGGCTAGGCTTCGCAACCTTTGTGCCAGGCGTCTTGCGGCCGGCTTGGCCGGCCTGGTCAGCTTGGTCGGTCCGGCGTCCGGGCGCCAGGTGAGCAGGTTATGCGACTGATACTACTCGGAGTGCCGGGGGCGGGAAAAGGCGAGCAGGCAACGAGGCTGTCGAAGCAATTCAGCATTCCGCACGTTTCAACAGGCGACCTGTTGCGGCGGGAGATGGAGGAAGGAACCGAGGTCGGGCGCAGGATATCGGAATTCGTGAACCGGGGCGAACTAGTTTCCGATACCGTGACGCAGGCCATATTGGAAAACCGATTGCGCGAGGCCGATTGCGCGGCCGGGTTCATCCTGGACGGCTTCCCGCGGAACCTGAACCAGGCCGACTTTCTGCAGGAGGCGCTGGAGCGCATGAGCGCCCCCGTGGACGTGGTGATCAACATCGAGGTGCCCGACGGTACGGTGATCGACCGCCTGGCCATGAGGAACCGGTTGGACGACGCGCCGGAGACCATTCGTCACCGGCTGAAAGTCTACCGAAAGGTTACGGCGCCGCTCGTCGACTACTACGACAGGGCGGGCATTCTGAAACGGATCGACGGCGATGGTTCGCCGGAGGAAGTAACGCAGCGCATACTGACGTGCCTGGCCCGCCAGGCGTAGACCGGGCCAAGCGGACCGGAAACCGACCATGGCCGACGCGGCAGGGCGCGGCCGAACGGTGAGAGGTTGAAACCCATGCCGAAAGAACCCCCGGTACAGGTGGAAGGTACGGTGGTGGAGCCTTTGCCCAATGCGTCGTTTCGCGTTGAACTGGAAAACGGCCACAGGGTCCTGGCCCATATATCCGGCAAAGTACGCATGAACTTCATAAAGATCCTGCCGGGTGACAAGGTCATGGTGGAACTGTCGCCATACGATCTGACACGCGGCCGGATTACCTATCGTTACAAGTAGGCCCGGGCAAGGCTGCATCCGGGGCAAGGCTACATCCGGCCAAGGCTGCATCCGGGGCAAGGTAACGACGGGGAACCCGGCGCAAGCGGAAACGAACCGCAACACGAGGACCGGAAGATGAAAGTACGCGCATCGGTAAAGAAAATCTGTGAACACTGCAAGGTCATCCGCCGCAGGGGCGTCGTGCGAGTGCTCTGTCGCAACCCGCGCCACAAGCAGCGGCAGGGATAGCAACGACTGAGTTGCCAAGGAGGGCAAGGTGGCACGTATCGCCGGAATCGATCTGCCCCGCGACAAGCGCGTGGAGATCGGCATCACCTACATTTTCGGAATCGGACTGACAACCGCCCGCAAGGTGCTCGACGCGACCGGCATCGATCCGGAAACCCGCGTCCGGGACCTGACCGACCGGGAGATCACGAAGCTCCGCCAGAGCATCGAAAACGATTACCAGGTCGAGGGCGCGCTGCGCGGCGACATCACGTTCAACATCAGGCGACTGATGGATATCGGCTGCTACCGGGGCCTGCGCCACCGCCGAGGGCTGCCCGTGCGCGGACAACGGACCCGTACGAATTCCCGGATACGCAAGGGACCGCGGCGCACCATCGGTGCGAAGCGCAAGAAGACGTAGCGAGTAACTTTAAACCGTGGAGGTAGAAGGTTGGCTAATGCAAGACGAAGCCGCGCCCGGAGACGAGACCGGCATGTGGACTCCATAGGCGTGGCCCATATCAAGGCGACGTTCAACAACACGATCGTTACCCTCGCCGATCTGCAGGGACACACGATCAGCTGGTCGAGCGGCGGCAAGGGAGGCACGTTCCGCAACTCCCGGAAGAGTACGCCGTTTGCCGCGCAGATCGCCGCGGAAGCCGCGGCCAAGGAAGCCATCGAACTGGGACTGAAGCGCGTCGAGGTCTGGGTGAAGGGTCCCGGCGCCGGCCGCGAATCGGCCATTCGGGCCCTGCAGGCCGCGGGCCTCGAGATTTCCGCCATCAAGGACGTAACACCTATTCCCCACAACGGATGCCGGCCTCCGAAAAGACGTCGCGTCTGATCGTGAATCAACGGGCGGACGCCGGGGCCTGAAGTGGCCCGCCTGGCGCAGGCCGCCCGGCTCGAGCGTGATAGGAGAGAACATGTCTCGTTATACGGACGCCAACTGTCGTATCTGCCGACGGGAAGGCGTGAAGTTGTTCCTGAAAGGCGATCGGTGCTTTTCTGAGAAATGCGCGGTGGACCGCCGCGCTTTCCCGCCGGGCCAGCATGGTTCCGTCGGGCGCAGGAAACCCACGGAATACGGGCTCCGCCTGCGTGAAAAGCAGAAGACGCGCAAGACGTACGGAATCGGCGAAGGGCAGTTCCGCTCGTACTTCGTGAAGGCGGCCCGGACCAAGGGCAACACGGGCGAACGCCTCCTGCAACTGCTCGAAACCCGGCTGGACAACATCGTGTACCGCCTCGGTTTCGCGCCGTCGCGCAAAGCGGCCCGCCAGCTGGTCCGCCATCGACATATCGTGGTGAACGACCGCATCGTCAATATCCCCTCGTACATCGTCCGTACGGGTGAAACCATACAGGTCAAGGAGAAGAGCCGCCAGCTCGACTGCATTCACGCTTCCTTAAGCGCCGCGAACCAGCGGCCGGCGGTAAACTGGCTGGACCTGGACAAGACCACGCTGGCCGGACGGCTGCTGGAAGCCCCCGTCCGGGAAAATATACCGACACCTGTACAGGAACAGTTGATCATCGAGTTGTATTCGAAGTAGGGCCGTGACACTGCCATCCACGTGTTCACTCGAAGCGCGCGACGAGGGGCAACATACGCTATGAAATTAAAGAATTTCCAGATGCCGAGAGGCGTCTTAGTCGAAGACGATTCAGTAACCGATGGCTACACCAAGTTCGTGATCGAACCGCTGGAGCGGGGGTTCGGGACGACGATCGGCAACTCCATCCGCAGGGTCCTGCTTTCCTCCCTGCCCGGAGCGGCCGTGGTCGGCGTCCGGATCGACGGCGTCGCCCACGAGTTCTCCACCATGCCCGCCGTGGTGGAAGACGTGGCCGAGATTATACTGAACCTCAAGGAACTGCGGCTTATCCTGCACAGCGACGATCCCAAGACACTGATGCTTGAAGCGGAAGGCAAGGGCGACGTTACCGCCGAAGACATACAGACGGACGCCGACGTGGAGATCCTCAATCCGGACCTTCATATCGCGTCCCTGGACGAGGGCGGACAGTTGCGCATGGAGATCCATGTCGACAGCGGCCGGGGATACGTGATCGCCGAGCAGAACAAGATGCCGGACCAGCCCATCGGCGTGATCCCCATGGACGCCATGTTCTCCCCGGTCACGCGCGTGAATTTCCAGGTGGAGAACACGCGGATCGGCCAGCGCACGGACTACGACCGGCTCGTGCTGGAAATCTGGACCGACGCCAGCGTGGGTCCCCAGGACGCCCTGTCCACCGCGTCCCAGATCCTGCGGAACCACCTCCAGCTGTTCATCTCTATTGACGACCAGTTCATCTCCGAGCCCGAAGAGGAAGTGGACGAGAAGGCCGAAGAGATCAAGAAGCTGCTGCTGATGAACGTGGAGGAGCTGGAACTGTCCGTCCGCTCCAGCAACTGCCTGCGGGCGGCTGATATCAAGACGCTGGCGGACCTGGTGCAGAAGAGCGAGACCGAGATGCTGAAATACCGGAACTTCGGCCGCAAGTCGCTGACCGAGCTGAGCCAGATCCTCCAGGAGATGGAACTCGGATTCGGCATGGATATCGAAGAGTACGTCGAGGTCGAAGCGGAAAACACGTAATCGAATGACCTGCCGGCAGGTCATTCCGGCAGTCTGGACAGGAGCACTTGGAATGCGACATCGAAAACAGGGGCGCGGTCTCAGCCGCTCTCCCAGCCATCGCAAGGCGATGCTGAGCAACCTGGCCACATCGGTGCTGGACACGGAACGCGTGCAGACCACCACGGCGAAGGCCAAGGAAGTGCGCCGCCTCGTTGAACGGCTCATCACCTTCGGCAAACGCAGAGACCTGCACGCCCGGCGGCAGGTGCTGCGGGTCATCCGCAACGAATCCGTAGTCGCGAAGCTGTTCGGTCCGCTGGCCGACCGCTACGCCGACCGGCCCGGTGGATACACGCGCATCGTACGCGTCGGGCACCGGCAGGGCGACGCCGCCGATATGTCGATCCTCGAGTTGATCGACCGGGAGGGTCCGGCGGAGGACCAGGCCGAGGAGAAAGCGGAAGAAGAGAAGGAAGAGACGACGGAAGAGGAAAACGGCGCGGAGGACGAATCGACCGGCTGACGGGTCCGCGGCCATGAGGTTCGACCGAGACCCGGCCGTATGGGCGGGTAAGGAGGCCGGCACGGGTCGGCGCTCCGCGGCTCAGAACTTCCGAAATCGTTATAGCACAGTAAAAGGCGGCAACCCGGTGTGGTTGCCGCCTTTTTTGTTTGTCGGACGCGAGGGACGAGGAAGGTGGCGCGAGGCAGGCGGCATGACGCTATGCCCGCGCTGCGCCAATGCTGCGCCAACATCTGCGCCGCCTGCGTTGGTTACTGGTCGTCGTCCTGTTCCTCGGGCATGAGCACGAACTCGGGATAAGCCTCGATACCGAGTTCCGCCACGTCCTGCCCGAGCCGTTCGACTTGACTCGTCACCCGGACGGTCATGACCACGTCGATCAGCTTCCAGAGCACCCAGGAGACCAGGAAGACGAAGGCGCCGATCGCGAGGATGCCGATCAGCTGAACCCCGACGTTGCCACCGCTCACGATGCACACCGCCAGCGTACCCCAGATGCCCGCGAAGAGGTGGGCCGGCACGGCGCCGACCACATCGTCGATCTTCACCGATTCCAGCAGTTTCATGCCGACCGTGCAGATGACGCCGCCGATCGCCCCGATGATGACGGCCCAGTAGTGCTGGACCATGTCGGGACCCGCGGTGATCGAGACCAGGCCCGCGATGGCGCCGTTCAAGCAGGCGAACAGATCGGTGCGGCCGAAGACGGGCCGCGCGCAGAAGAGCGCCATGAGCGCGCCGGCCGCGGCGGCCAGGTTGGTATTCACCAGCACGTGGCTCATGGCCACGGCGTCCAGGGGGCTGCCCAGGGCCAGCTGCGAACCGCCGTTGAACCCGAACCAACCGAGCCAGAGGATGAAGACGCCCAGGGTCACCACCAGCACGTTGGAAGGCGGCGTGGGCTTGACCGAACCGTCCTTGCGGTACTTACCGAGCCTGGGTCCGACGACGATCAGGCCGGCCAGGGCCGCCCAGCCGCCCGTGCTGTGAACGATGGTGGAGCCCGCGAAGTCCTTGAATCCCAGCTGGCTGAGCCATCCTTCGCCCCAGGTCCACGCGCCGACGATGGGGTAGATGACCCCGGTGAGCACGAGGACGAAGATGAAGAACGACCAAATCTTGACTCTTTCCGCCAGCGCGCCCGAGACGATGGACGCGGCCGTGGCAACGAAAACCATCTGGAAGAACCAGTCCGACATGGTGGAATAGCCCAGCGCGATCACTTCGGCGGCGGCGCTCTCCGTTCCGTTGATCAGGGCGATCTCGTCCGTCGTCGGACCGTAGCCGATCGAGAAGGACCCGATGTAGCTCCCCACGTCGACGTACATGAGATTGTAGCCGATGAAGTAGTAGGCGATTCCGGCGATGGAGTAGAGGCCGATGTTCTTCAGGCAGATCATGGAGGCGTTCTTGGTCCGCACGGAACCCGATTCCAGCATGGTGAATCCCGCGCACATCCACATCACCAGGGCGCCCCAGAGCATGAAAGAAATGGTGTTGAACACGAACTGGTCCGGCGCTTCGACGGCAACGCTTTCGTGCTCGGCCAGGGCGTACGCGGTCCCGGCCCCGCAGACCACGGCGGCCAGCACGGCCAGCAGTTTCAGTGCCGGCATGCCGCGAGGCCTGCGTGTAACGAGGAATTCGTAGAATGCTCCCATGGTGTAATCTCCCGGCTGACACCGATGATGGCGGGTGAAAAGATGATGAACGGCGATGTGGATTGGTCTTGTTGAATGTCGAGATATTTTACAAGGTTCGAACTGTTACGTCAAGACAGATAAAGCACATTCACCGGAGACCGTAGTACGCCTCCATGCCTGTCAGGAACTCGGTCTGCCCTCCGTAACTGGGATGGCGCACCTTCACGACCTCTGCCGGTCCCGCGAGCATGCGTGCCGCCTTTTCCGCGTCGTTTCCTATGGCGATAATGGCGGACGGTTCCAGCAACCGGACCAGTTGCTCGAGCAGGTGTTGACCGGAACGGCGTTCCACGGCGACATGGGATCGATTGCTGAAGGGATTTTCCGGCTGGTGGGGATGGAGGGGAAAGACGTTCCAGAGGAAGACCGTCGCCCTGATTCGGGACAATACGTTCCACACGACACGGGCAGAGCGCTCCCTGACCACGGCGCCCCGCGTCGGACGCCGCAGCGTCAGCCCCCACCGGAGGGCGTGTTCGTCCAGAAGCTCGTCGTCGGTGAAAGCCAGGCCGGTTCGCCGGCCGCCGCGGTAACTGTAGTCGCGGCCGATCCACAGGGCGTCCACGGGCCGACCCGCCGCCGCCTCAAGCACGGACAGAAGATTCTCGGACCGCCGTTCGGGGGCGTCCGCCCGGTCGTGAACGGGGCAGCGATCCGTGTACGGATTGAATACATGGTCGAATTCGAGCTGCTGGAGGGCATCTATGAAATGAGCGGGGGACATGGCGGCCGGCCGTTCTGGATGACGGATTCCGAATTGAAGAGCCGGGAACGCTACACTTCGGTTCCCTCGTTGAGAATCGACAGATACTCGTCATAAACGTACAGCCGGTTGCGTTGTTTTCCCGTGATCTCCCGCGCGATACCTAACGAGACAAGAAGATTCATTGTTGAAGCAGCTGCCTGAAAAGAAAGACCTGTATCCTTGCATACGGCGGCAAGAGACAGAAGTAGATGCGACTTCAGCGCTTCATGCACACGCAGGGCCGAACCCACTCTTCTCCCAGCGACCCCCTCGATCCGGTTTCGATCACTCTTGAACGTGTTGTTCAAATGTTCCACGGTACCG
This sequence comes from Gemmatimonadota bacterium, assembly GCA_026705925.1. Classification (GTDB taxonomy): domain Bacteria; phylum JAAXHH01; class JAAXHH01; order JAAXHH01; family JAAXHH01; genus JAAXHH01. The sequence goes on along the minus strand of JAPOZT010000034.1, from coordinate 326,033 downwards.
ACCGCACCGTCAGCTGTTCGTTTAACCCCTTCGAGAAAAAAAGTGAGCCATGCTTCCCAATTGCCCGTGAGGCGCACGTTGTTAAGCAGTTCGTAGTATTCATTGCGATTCTGCTTGAAGTACAGGCTCAGGTAAAGCATGGGTTGATGTAGTATCCCCGCGTGACATAACAACATAGTAATCAGCAACCTGCCCACACGACCATTACCATCGAGAAAAGGGTGTATCGTTTCAAACTGCACATGGGCAAGTCCCGCACGCAGCAACACGGGCAGGCCGTCGTTCTCCGCGTGGAGAAAACGCTCCAGTGAAGCCATGCTGTCCTGCACGACGGTATGCGGCGGGGGTACATAGTGGGCGTTGCCGGGCCTGGAACCCCCAATCCAGTTCTGCGACCGCCTGAACTCACCTGGCGATTTCGTACTGCCGCGACCCTGTGACAGCAATATGCCATGTGTTTCTCGTATCAGTCGGTTCGATAGCGGAAAACCGTTCTTCAGACGCTCCAGGCCATGTTCCATTGCCACGACATAGTTGGATACTTCATGTACATCGTCTTCAGGTACACCTGGAACGTCTTCAAGTTCGAAGAGCAGGAGATCGGACAACGATGACTGCGTTCCTTCGATCTGCGAAGAAAGCACTGCTTCTTTACGTACATAGGCATACAGAAAAAGTGCCGCGTCGGGCAAGAGCAACGTAATGCTGTCAAGTCGTCCCAGGGCGTGTACCGCGGATTCGAGTAATTGATGTAGAGGCCCATCCAGGTTCAGGCTCGGCTTCGGAGGCAAGGGTATAGGCACAAAGGCCTTTACTGTGTCTCCTTCTATGGTCATGAGGTCATAGGTACCGGTCAGTCCTCGTTCCATCACCTGTTTCCTTGCTCGTTATTCAACTTTCAGAATTAACCATCTCTGTTATTCTAATCTAATGCGTAATTTAGAATAAGACCCGTTGTTACACAAGTCGAATCATCAGAAGTCGTGCTTTAAACCCAATGACAAAGGGCTGATGTCCGCTATTCCAATTTGGGAAATAAAGCAGGTCGTTATTCAATTTTAGGTCGTAATTTGGAATAACGCCGCGATTAAAAGGACGCCGTCATGGCTGCCAAGACTGATGCAGCACACTCATGCGGCACACTTGCATCACACTCGAGCCATGAAGCCGGAAGAACCTCTCGGCCCTCAGTTCACCCGGCGGCGGCGGTTCTTCACGTAGTCCACGAGGATGTATTCACCCAGGCTGTCGAGGGAGGAGTAGTAGGCCCGGCCGTGGTTCATCTCCGTGAGTTTCTCGACGAAACCGACCAGGTAGGGATCCTGGGTGACCATGAAGGTGCTGATGGTGATCTTCTCGCGGCGGCAGGTCATGGCCTCGTCGAGGGTCCGGTTCACGATCCGGGGATCCAGCCCGAAGGAATTCAGGTAGAGGCGGCCGTTCCGGTCGTAGATGGCCGAGGGTTTGCCGTCGGTGATCATGAAGATCTGCTTGTTGACGTTGCGGGTCCGCCGCAGGATGTTCCGTGCCATGAGCAGGCCGGCCTTGGTATTCGTGTGGTAGGGGCCGACCGAAACGAAGGGCAGGTCCTCGATCTTCACCTGCATCGCGTCGTCGCCGAAGAGGACCAGGTGGAGTTCGTCCTTCGGGTACTTGCGGATGATGAGTTCCGCCAGGGCCATGGCCACGCGCTTGGCGGGTGATATGCGGTCTTCGCCGTACAGGATCATGCTGTGGCTGATGTCCAGGAGCATGACCGTGGCGCAGGACGTGGTGTGCTCGACCTCGTAGACCTCGAAGTCGTCCTCGTGCAGGTCCAGGTCGAATCCGGACCTGCGGATCGCGTTGCCGATGGTGGAGGTGAAATCCACGTTCGACGCCTGGTCGCCGTAGCGGTACGGCCGCGTCTCGCTCAACCGCTCCACGCCCTCCCCTTCGAAGGGCGTCTCGTGGCCGCCGCTCAGGCCCTTCTTCAGGCTGCTGTAGACGAACCGGAGCGAGTCCTCCCGGATGCGCCGCCCGCCTTTCTCGGTGAGGGAGAAGGCGTTGTGTTCCTGTTTCACGTAACCCCGCTTCTCGAGCTCCTTGACGAAAGCCTCGTAGGACATCTCGTCGTCGAAGATGCCCTGGCGCTGGTCGATATAGCGCATCCACTTCAGGGCTTCCTCCACGTCGCCGCTCGTGTGGATGAGGATCTGGCTCAGCAAGCCCAGGAGTTGTTCGAGGCGGTCCTCGGCGTCGTCGACCCGCGGTATCCATTTGGTGTACTGTATGCCGATCACTCGGGGTTGCCGTCCTTTTAATGGTTCGTCACCCGTTCGTCGCCCCTCCGTCGCGCACGATGCTCGCACCTTTCCGCCGCGCCTACCGAATCATGAGGTTGGACGGCTGAATAACTTCGTAGACCCGCGCCTACCGGATCTTGAGGGTCGACAGGCCGATGATGGCCAGGATGCCCGCGATGATCCAGAACCGGATCACGACCTTGGTCTCGGCCAGGCCCCGGTACTGGAAGGCGTGATGGAGCGGCGCCATGTAGAAGATGCGCCGGCCGAGCCACTTGATCCCGATCTTTTCCTGGACCAGGACCGAGAAGGCCATGGCCACGAAGATCCCGCCGGTGATGACGAAGAGGAACTCCTGCTTGAGCAGCACGGCGAGCGTGCCGACGATGCCGCCCAGCGGCAGGGCGCCCACATCGCCCATGAAGACCTGGGCGGGATAGGCGTTGTACCAGAGAAACCCCATGCAGGCGCCGAAGACTCCGGCGCAGATCACTGTCAATTCGCCGCTGCCCGGCAGGAAGGTGAACTGCAGGTAACCCGAGTAGATGGCGTTTCCGATGACGTAGGCGAACACCCCGTACACGACCACCGTGAACGAGACCGGCACGATGGACAGTCCGTCCAGTCCGTCGGCGAAATTCACCGCGTTGGCGATGGCCACGATGACGAAGGCGATGAAGGGCAGGTACCACCAGCCCAGGTCGAGGACGGGGTCCTTGACGAAGGGGAGATAGAGTTCGGAGGCGATTTCGGCCGACACGGGCGACAGGCCGGGCAGCAGGAAAACCAGGCCGAAACCGAAGCCGAATACCGCCTGGAAGAAGAGCTTGGTGGCCTGGGAGAGGCCGCGGTCGCTGTCCCGGTGCCTGATCTTCCGGTAGTCGTCGATGAATCCGAACAGGGAGAACCAGACCAGGGCGCACAGGAAAACCAGGGTGAAGCGGTTGAAGAGGTCGCTCCAGAGCAGCACGCTGGCGAAGATGGCGGCGACGATCAGCAGGCCGCCCATGAGCGGCGTGCCGGCCTTCGAGGCGGAGGACAACGCGCCGTGTGAACGGGGATTGTCCCGCACGTGGTTCACGTACAGCAGCCGGATGATGCGCTGGCCGAAGAGCAGCGTGACGCCGAACCCCGTCAGCGCCGCGCAGATCGCGCGGAAGCTCAGGTATTGGAAGAGGCGCAGAAACGAGAGCGCATCGACGGTATCGAAGAGATAGGTGACGAGATGATAGATCATGGGGCGCTCACGGGGCTTCCTGCTGGTTGCGAATCATGCCGATCAGCCGGTTCAGCGTCCGCCTGATCGGGAAGTCCGGTTCGAAGTGGTTCGACGTGACCAGGATTTCGTCGAGCTCTTCGCGTATGCTGTCCAGATCGACAATCATCTTCCTCCTGACCAGGTCGGCCAGGGCGTCGATGACGGCCTGGCGCACCTTGCCGTTCGGGTCCTGGTAGAACGGCCTGAGCCATTCCGTGACGGCGCCGTCGCCCATCCTGCCCAGGGCGCGTATGGCGGCGGACCGGATCTCGAAGGACGATTCCCGCAAGAGGCCGCGTAATCCGGTGAGCACCTCCTCGTCCCTCTCCCAATCAGCGTCCGCCGTTTCCAGGCCGTGAGCGAGGTCGGCGAAGGCCAGTGCCGCGGCGGACCGTACTTCGTAATAAGGGTCCGCCAACAGGTCCAGCAGCACGGCGCGCACCGGTGCATCGTACACACCGAGCCGGCCGATCGCCGTCACGGCGTTGCGGCGGATGAAGCCGACCTGCCGATAGTCGCCGCCGAGGAGGCGCTGGAAGAAGGGCGCCGGCGTCCGGTCTCGGAGCAGTGTGAGTATGAAGGGCAGGCGGTCGCGGTAACCGAGCAAGCCGGCCAGCTTCACGCCCTCGTTCCGGATGGGCCACCGCCCGTCCTTGAGGAATCCGTCGACCCGGTACTTCAGGTAGTCCTCCCCCACGAATTCGATGAACGCCTCGTCGCGTCCTTCCGCGAAACGCCGGACCAGCGCAAAGGGGGAGAGTGCGGATGCCGGGGGGACGATTGGGTCGCCTGGGTCGCCTGGGCCAGCGGGCTCGTCCGGCTCGGGCGCGTCGTTCGCGTCCATTTCGTCGGGATTTCCGTTGGAACGAGCGTGGTCCGCCGGCCGGTCCGGGTCGTCCGCGCGGTCCGGGTGGGCCGAGCGGGCCTGGCTGACCGCGAGCATCTGGTCCAACTGGTCGACGATCCGGTCCAGTCCGTTCCGGTCGAAGGTCTCGCGAGCTCGCCGGCTCATGACGGCGTGACCGGCCGGGTCGTCCAGGATCTCGAGGACCAGGCGGGCAAGGCGCTCACCGTCGACCACGCCGATGGTCTGGCCGTCCTCCACGGAAATTGATTCGTACACGACGCGGGCTGCGCCCCGCGATTCGAGCGTCCTGGCGTTCACGGCCTGGTGGTCGCCGGGCGCGTAGGGCAGGGGCACCAGGATGGAAGGGATCCCGCAGATGCCGATCTCGGTGACGACGCCGGCGCTGGCCCTGCCGATGACCAGGTCGCTGGCGGCGTAGAGCGTTTCGATTTCGTGGGAGTAATCCGACTGGTGGTATCTCGACAGGTGTTCACCCGCGAGACCGAGCCGTTCCAGGCGACTCCGGGTGTCTGCCTTGGCGTCGTAATCCGGGCTTCGGGTCTGGCCGATGACGTGGATGACATGGATGTCCGGCCGGGAAAGCAGCCCGGGCAGCGCGTCGACCACGGCCCGGTTGATGGACCGGGCGCCCGACGAAGCGCCGAAGGCGAATACGACCTTCGCGTCGGCCGGCAGGCCCTGTGAGGCCCGCGCAGCGTCCCGGGACATGGCGCCGATCTCCCGCCGCACCGGGTAGCCCGCCCACGTCGTCTTTTCCGGAGGGAAATACCCCAGCGACGCTTCGAAGGAAACCCCGATGCGGTCCGCGATGCGGCCGGCCAGCCGGTTAACCTTGCCGGGCACGACGTTCTGCTCGTGGACGAAACACCGACGAGCGCCCGACAGACGGAGCGATTTGAGGATCCAGTGGGCCAGGAGGACCGGACTGCTGGCGTAGCCCCCCGTGGCAACGATCATGCGGGGCCGGTGTCTCAACAGGTGGAACAGGCTCTGGAGGACGCCGAATCCGGTGCTGACTGCGAAGCGCAGGAGCGCGAGGGGTTGCCTGCCCGACGGCAGTCCGCGGGCATGGACCAGGTGGATCGGATAGCCCCGCTTCGGCACGAGGGAGGCTTCCATTCTGCCCCGCGCGCCGACGTACACGATGCGGGCTTCGGGGTTCCGTGACCGCACCTCGTCGGCGATGGCCAGCCCGGGGTAGACGTGGCCACCCGTTCCGCCCCCGGTGAACAGGTAGGTCAACGGACGCGATTCGATCTCGGCCTTAGGCGTTGCCGCAGTGCCCTCCGTCTTCCGTGTTGCCGCGGTGATCTCCGGCGCCGCCTCATCCGGTGGTTGTTCCACATTCTGTTTCGAGGTGATATGAGACATGGGCGGGAATTCCGCTATCGGCAACGCTGGCACCCGGGAGAGACGCGACGACCTGTACCAATGGACGTTGGTTGGTCACTTCGGTTCCGGAATGCGTACGATTCGAATCGAGGTTACCGCCCCGACACAAAGCGCCAGAGGCCGCTTCATGAGGGGTACAGGGGAATGTAGGGGAATGCGGGATACTGTCAAGCCGTAATGTGACTTCATCGGACCGCCTAGACCTACCGGCCGGAGGGTCTTTCCAGTCGTAGCACGGAATTCTAAATGACACGAACAGGTATTATGGATATGTTTATGCATGCGCACTACGATACATATCGACGACAGCCTGTACGCGGAGTTGAAGGGCATCGCGGCTCGGACCGGCAGGACGCTGACCGCCATTGTCAACGACGCGCTGCGAGACTCTTTGTCGCGGCGCCGCGACGAGAAACGGTCCCCGGTCAAACCGAGGGTATTCCACGGGACAGGGGTCATGCCCGGCGTGGACCTGAACGACTCGGCAACGCTCCTCGACCACATGGAAAATGATCAAGGTCAAACTCCGGCTGATTTATGCTGTATGATCCACGGAGCCAGAAACCATGTCCGACCTAAAGACCCGGCCCACCGACGCGAGCGTCGAAGCCTTCATTGACGCGGTGGACCATCCGCGCAGGCGCGAGGACGCGCGTACGTTACTGAAGCTCATGCATCGGGTGACGGGCGAAGATCCCGTGATGTGGGGACCGTCGATCGTGGGGTACGGAAGGTACCACTACCGGTACGCGAGCGGCCAGGAAGCCGACTGGCCCGTCGTGGGGTTCTCGCCGCGCAAACAGAACCTGTCGATTTACATCATGACCGGGTTCGAAAAGTCTGTAGAGTTGCTTTCCCGCCTGGGCAAGCACAAGACCGGCAAGTCCTGCCTGTACATCAACAAGCTGGCCGACGTGGACCTGGACGTGCTGGAAATCCTTGTGCGCGCGTCGGTCGCGGCGATGAAACGAAGGTATCCGGACTGACCGGAGAGGCGATCGTGAATCCCGGGCTGCCCTCCCGCTTGAGGGCGGGTTTCGCCGGGTAACGTATTGTACAGGACGGCCTTATTAAGTTCGATGCGATGACCGAGTATACTTGACAAATTTTGGTTTTGGGGTTATAATTGTGGATGATCTGAAATGTATATATGCCGTGAATCAAGGTGATTCAACGGTGAAACTCTTAAACGGAGGAATCCAATGCGAGGTATATTCGTACTGCTGACCATGGCCCTGGTCATGGGATGCGCAACCGAACCTGCGACTTTCGAAGAGCTCGTAGAAAGGTTGGACGCCACGGAGCAGGAAATCCGCGCCAAGCAGGAAGAGATCCAGACGACGATCGCAACGTTCAACGAATCGAATCCCGACCGGCAGGTCGATGCGGAATCGTTGACCAACATGGCGCTGAATCCTGACCACGAAGCCGTCTTGAACGAAATGCTGGCCAGCGAGTCGGACGTTTCGTACCGCGGGCTCGTGCAGGAGATCATCGATACCCGGGGCGAGGTCGCGGAACTGCAGCAGCAGATGCAGGACCTTCGGGACGATTTGCCCGCACCCTATACGGTTCAGCGCGGCGACTCCCACATCCAGGTCGCCCTGCAGTACCTCATGGAGAATCACGGCCTTTCGACGGCCGAAGCCCGCGACGTGGTTGAGCAGACCGCGCTGGTGGAAGACCTGAACGTCGGCAACCAGATCTGGCTGCTCTACACGGACGGCATCCTCGGCACGTACGTGACGCAGGGCACGGCGGACATGTCGCCGGGCCGCGCGCAACGCATCGCCAGGGCGCGCATCAACCGCACCATCGCGACGCTGACCGACGAGCGCGACGCGGCCGAGGCCAGGGCGGCGTTCATCGCCGATTCGCTGGGCCAGGTCAAGGACATGCTCGAAGAGCGGATCGTGTTCCTGCGCAGTGAAGAAGAGCGCCTCAACGGCCAGATCGCGATGCTGACCGACGCCCGCGACGAAGCGCTGGCACAGCGGGACATGGAGGAGCAGGCGAAGCTTGCGGCCGAGATGAAGCTGAACTCCATTTTCTACGCGGTCAATACCATGGATCACTGGAAAGACTCGATGGTCATCAAGGACCCGTTCTTCGGCGGCCCTCGCGTGGAATCTCTCTCCGGCGTGGATTTCGCCCAGTCCCAGGACCTGCGTGAAGGCACGGTACTCACGATCGAACGCTCGGCCTTCCCGTCGCTGGACAGCATCAAGAAGGTGGACGTATTCCCGCGCACCTTCAGGGACGGCCAGGACTACGTCGTCGCATTCCATCCCTCGGGCGACCGGGTATCCATCGAGCTGCTCGTGCCGGATAACTTCGCCGGCCAGAACGTGCTTTTCGCCCTGAGAGACTAACGACCAGATTCCCATCGAACAACTTGAATCATCATATACGCAACGCAGAAACGAAGGCGGGTGGCAGGCATTCAGGCAGCCCGCCTTCGTCTGCTTAGGAGCCGGGTTGCATGCAGTGGAAACAGGTACGTATCGTTCTTATTCTCGTTGTAATCTTCACCGCGCTTTGGTACGTCTATCCTTCCGTCAGAACTTCTGACTACTGGCAATATTCCCCCTTACAGACCGCCCTTACCCTGGAACAGATCGAAGCGATCGATGCGGATCCGCTGCTGACCGAGGCGGACCGGGCGCAGCTCAAGGATCTGAACCTGACCAAGGCCGAACGCGACCGGCTTCAGGACCAGTCCATCCGCCAGGGTCTCGACCTCCAGGGCGGCGTGCATATCAAGCTCGAGGTGGACAAGTCCAACCTGCCGGAAGAGGAAGCCGTTGACGTCGTGGAACGGGCCATGCAGGTCATCTCGAACCGCGTCAACGAATTCGGCGTCACCGAACCGATTATCCAGCAGGAGGGCGAAGACCGCATCATCGTCGAGCTCCCGGGACTCAGGGACATCGACCGGGCCATGACGCTGATCAACCAGACCGCCCAGCTGGAGTTCAGGCTGCTGCGCGAAGGCAGCGAGCTTCGTTCGGTCCTCGAGCGCATCGACGCTCTGCTGGCGGCCCGCGACACCACGAGCGTCCCGGCGGATACGAGCGCCCTGATTCCCGAAGCGGCCGTCACGGCGGAACGCAACCCCTTTCTGTCGCTGATCGACCTTTCCGACAACGAGATCATCGTACCGGCGAGCAATACCACCCGCGTGGACGAAATCCTGGCCCAGCCCCAGGTGCAGAGCTTCATGCCGGCCGGCGCGGAGATCCGGGCCGGCGTGATGCGGACGACGGCCAGCGGACAGCGCGTCCGTTCCTATTACTACATGAACGTCCAGCCGGAACTGACCGGCGCCGTACTGGCGGACGCCTTCCCGCAGACCGGTTCGGGCTCCGACATCGGCAGCATGGGCGTGGCGTCGGTCGGCTTCACAACCACGGACGACGGCGCCAGGACCTTCTCCCGCGTTACGGGGAACAACATTGGCCGGCGCCTGGCGATCGTGCTGGACGGCCGGGTGTTCTCCGCGCCGGTCATCCAGGGACGCATCCCCAACGGCCGGGGCGAGATCACCGGCATCAACTCGCTGGAGGAGGCCAGGGACCTCTCCATCGTGTTGCGCGCCGGCGCCCTGCCCGCGCCCATGGAGATCATCAGCAAGTACGTCGTGGGGCCGTCCCTGGGCGAGGACGCCATCAACTCCGGCAAGTGGGCTTCGATCCTGGGCCTCATCGCGGTCATGATCTTCATGGCGGTGTATTACCGGACGGCCGGCTTCATTGCCAATTTCGCCCTGATCCTGAACCTCCTCTTCCTGCTGGCCGTCCTCGGCGCCTTCCAGGCGACGCTGACGCTGCCGGGCATCGCGGGGATCATCCTGACCATGGGCATGTCGGTGGACGCCAACATCCTCATCTTCGAACGGATCAAGGAAGAGCTCCGGGCCGGAGGGAAGACGATCCGGCAGTCCGTAGACAGCGGCTACGGGAACGCGCTCCGCACCATCGTGGACGCCAATATCACCACCCTGATCACCGCTTTCGCCCTGTACGAGTTCGGCACCGGCCCCATCAAGGGATTCGCCGTGACGCTGGGGTTCGGCATCCTGATCAGCATGTTCACGGCCATCTTCATCACGCGGTCCCTCTTCGACGCGCTCATCGACCGGTGGCAGCTCGTCCAGGTCAGCATCGGCCGGACCGATCCCTTCGGGCGCCTTTTCTTCGGATTCATGCGATTCGGGAAGGCGGCCTTCGTCATCACCTGGTGCGTGATCGTAGTCGGCCTGGGGACCATCGTCATGCGCGGCGGGGTGAACTGGGGCGTGGACTTTCAGAGCGGGTCGCTGATCGAGATGCGTTTCGATCCCCCGGTGCCGGTACAGGACATACGCGGCGCCCTGGGTAACGCCACCATCGAGAACCAGGCCGTCGACCTGAGCCAGAGCGAGATCAAGGTGATCGGCGAGGAAGGCAATATCCTGATCCGGGCGGCCGCCAGCGACTGGAACGAGCAACAGATCGCATCCTCCGTCAAGACGACGCTCAATGAACAGTTCCCCGAGAACCTCAGGGGCAGTGAAGACGACTGGCTGCGGCAGGAATACAACGTCAGCCCGAAGATCGGCAAGGAACTTACGGTCGACGCCATGGGCGCCGTGGGGGCCTCCATCATCGGCATCGTCCTCTACATCACCATCCGGTTCCGGCAAGTCAACGGGTTCCGGTTCGGGATCGGGACGATCGTCGCGCTGATCCACGACGTGCTCATCGTGCTGGCCATGCTCACCCTCGTGGGCGAGGAGCTCACCATGGCAGTCGTGGCGGCCCTGCTGACCGTCGTGGGGTATTCGACGAACGATACCATCGTGGTCTACGACCGCATCAGGGAAAGCCTGGGCCGAACCCGGACGGAAGGGTTTTCGGGCGTGGTGGACCGCAGCATCAACGAATGCCTGAACCGGACCATGATGACATCGCTTACCGTCCTCCTGGTCCTGGTCTTCCTGCTGGCCGGCAGCACGTCGACCAACTGGGGTTTCGCCCTGGCGCTGACCTTCGGCGTCATCACCGGAACCTATTCCTCGATTTTCATCGCCAGCCCCATCGTGGTCTGGTGGCAGAACTGGATAGCGAAGAAGCGCGAGGAAATCCGACGCGCCAGAAAGTCATCGCGGTCGAGCGTCGCCCGCACCGGTTAGCGTGACCCCGCGCCGGTTTGGGTCGCCCAGTGCCGGTCAGCTAAAGCCCGCGGATCCCATGTCGCCTGCCGAACGCATTGAAGTCCTGCGCCGGGACATCCGGTCGCACGATCACCGGTACTTCGTTCTCGACGATCCGGTCATCAGCGATACCGAATACGACATGCTCGTGAAGGAACTGCAGGACCTGGAATCGGCCCACCCCGACCTGATCACCCCCGACTCGCCCACCCAGCGCGTCGGGGGGTCCCCCTCCTCGACCTTTCCCGTCGTGCGGCACCCCGTGCCCATGCTCTCCATCGGGAACACGTACAACGATGAGGAGATCCGGGACTTCGACCGCCGCATCCGCGACCTGCTGGATCCCGAGCGGGAATACGCCTACGCGGTCGAACTGAAGATCGACGGCGTGGCCGTCAGCCTGCGCTACGAGAACGGAAGGCTGGCCCTGGGTGCCACGCGGGGAGACGGTGAGCAGGGCGACGACATTACGGCGAACCTGCGGACCATCCGGTCCATCCCCCTGCGCATTGCCGAAGAAGAATCCCTGCTCAACAACATCGAGGTGCGGGGCGAAGTATATCTGCCCCACGAAGGGTTCGAGGCATTGAACGCCTCCCGCGCGGAACGGGAGGAGCCACTCTTCGCGAACCCCCGCAACGCTACGGCGGGCTCGCTGAAACTCCGCGATCCCCGCGTCGTCGCCGAGCGGCCTCTGAGGGTCTTTCTCTACACGCTGCGTTTCGACGACGAAGCCGGCGCGCTCGCGGCCCGGCCCGACCTGGACAGCCACTTCCAGCGGCTGAATTGGCTGGCCGGCCAGGGATTCCCGACCAACCGGGAAGCCCGGCGTTTCGCGGCCATAGACGAGGTGATCGGTTTCTGCCATGACTGGGAAGAGCGGCGGGCCACACTGACCTACGATATCGACGGCATGGTCATCAAGGTGGATTCCACTTCGCTGCATGGCGAACTCGGCGCCACGATGAAGAGTCCGCGCTGGGCCATCGCCAGCAAGTTCGCCGCGCAACGGGCCAGGACGCGCCTTACGGACATCCGGCTGCAGGTCGGCCGCACCGGCGTGGTGACCCCGGTGGCCGAGCTCGAACCGGTGTTCCTGGCCGGGTCGACGATCAGCCGGGCCACGCTCCACAACGAGGAGGAGATCCGCCGCAAGGACCTTCGCGTGGGCGACACCGTATGGATCGAGAAAGGCGGGGACGTCATCCCCAAGGTCATTTCGGCCGTCCTGGACGAGCGTGAAGACGCCTCGACGCCCTTCGAGATGCCGACGGCCTGTCCGGTGTGCGAAACCGCGCTCGTGCGGGTGGGCGAGGAGGTGGCGTGGCGTTGCGGCAACGCGGCCTGTCCGGCACAGACGCAGGCGCGCGTCACCCATTTCACGGGCCGGAACGCCATGGACATCGAAGGGTTCGGTCCGGCGGTCACCGAGCAGATCATGGGGAACGGCCTGATCGGGGACGTGGGCGACATCTACCTCCTGACCCGTGAGAAGCTCGGAAACCTGGAGCGCATGGGCGAGAAATCCGCCGGCAACCTGCTGCAGGGCATCGAGGCCAGCAGGGACCGGCCCCTGGACCGGCTGCTCTTCAGCCTGGGTATCCCCCACGTGGGGGAGCGGGCCGCCCGGCAGATCGCCGCGCACTTCCGATCCATCGACGCCATCAGGACAGCGTCCGATGAGGACATGGTCGCCGTGCCGGAGATCGGTCCGAAGATCGCCGAAAGCATCGTCTCTTTCTTCCGGAACGAACGAAACCTCGAGATTGTCAAAAAGCTGAAGGATGCCGGCCTCCGCATGGAACTGGAAGCGCCGGGCGACGGTGAGGGCGACGGCGCGGAAGGCGGTGTGGAAGGCGGCGCGGGGAAGCAGGCGCTGGCGGACAAGATCGTCGTCATCACGGGAACGCTGTCGAACTACACGAGGGATGAAATGGCCGGCCGGATCGAAGCCGCGGGCGGGCGGGTGACGTCCAGCGTGAGCAAGAAGACGGACTATCTGGTCGCCGGCGAAAACGCCGGTTCCAAGCTGAAGAAGGCCCAGTCCCTCGGTGTCGAAATCCTGAACGAGGAAGAAACCGAAGCGCTCATCTCAGGGGAGCGGTCTCCATGAATGCCTACGGCTGCCAGTCCATGGTGCGCCCGCTGAAACGAGTGCTGGTCATGCGCCCGGAAGAAGCCTTCGAAAGCCAGGAACGGATCGACGGGCAGTGGCGTTCCCTGGACTACCTGGCCAGGCCGGATTTTGGCCGCGCGGTGGACGAACACCGGCGGTTCACTGCCCTGCTCGAAGCGGCGGGCGCCGAAGTGGCGTGCCTTCCGGCCGACGGCCGGACGGGACTGGACGCCCTCTATACCCACGATCCCGTGGCCTCGGTGACCGACCAGGGCGTGATCCTGGGCCGCATGGGCAAAGACGCTCGCATGAAAGAACCGGAAGCCCTGGCGGACTGGTTCGCCGGAACGGGCATCCCCGTGGCGGGGCGCATCGCACCGCCCGGCAGCGTCGAAGGCGGCGACGTAGTCTGGCTGAAGGAGGACCTTGCCGTCATCGGGCTGACTTACCGCACGAACGGCGAGGGGATCCGGCAGTTCCAGGAACTGCTGCAGCCGCGCGGCATCGACGTGGTGGCCGTCCCCATGGTCCACTGGGACGGTCCGGGCGCGGTGCTGCACCTCATGTCCGTCATCAGCCTGCTGGATACGGATCTGGCAGTCGTCTACGAACGGCTGCTCCCCATCCCCTTCCGGGAGATGCTCACCGCCCTGGGTATCGCCCTCGTGGCGGTACCGGACGAGGAGTACGACAGCCTCGGCTGCAACGTGCTGGCCGTCGGACCCCGCCACGTCATCGTGCGAAGCGGTAATCCGGTTACGGTGGAACGCATGCGGAAGGCCGGCTGCCGGGTCGAAACATTTGACGGCGATCACATCTGTTACGCGGGCAGCGGCGGGCCGACCTGCCTGACGCGCCCGATTCTTCGGGCGTGATGCGTCCCGTGTACCGGGCGTGACCCCACTCCAGGGACGGGCTTGACCATGCCTGTATACCGGGCGTGAACAAGGAACCCACCCATGAACAAGTACCGGGCAGGCTTCATCGGTTGCGGCGGTATCGCCACCGCTCACGCGGACGGATACCGCCACGTGGAAAACGCCGGAATCGAACTGATCGCGGGATCGGACATTAACCCGGATGGGGAGAAGGCGCAGCGTCTCGCCCGGGAACACGGCATCCGGCTGTACGCGGACCATCGCGAAATGCTGGAGCGGGAGCGACTCGACCTGGTGAGCGTGTGCACCTGGCCCCGCGGACACTGCGAAGCCACGATCGCGGCGGCGGAAAACGGCGCGAAGGGCATCCTTTGCGAGAAACCCATGGCCGTCTCCCTGGACGAGGCCGACCGGATGATCGAGGCCTGCGAGAAAGCCGGGGCAGCCCTCGCCATCGGCCACGCCCACCGGTTTTCGCCCCAGGCCGTTCAGGCGCGCGCCTGGGTTCAGGCCGGGGAAATCGGGGAGATCGCCATGATCTGGGGCCACTGCACCCTCGACCTGATGAACAACGGCACCCACGTCATCGACCTGATCAGCTACCTGAACGGCGACAGCCCGCCCCGCTGGGTCATGGGCCAGATCGACCGCCGCAGCCGGATCGAAGGCCGGCGCAACCATCCGGACATGCCGGCCGAAGACATGGCGATCGGACGGGTCGGGTACGAAAACGGCGTCGTGGGATTCATCGAGCTGGGCGAACGGGCGAGCCAGTCCTTCTCCTTCCGGATCGTCGGTTCCGACGGCATCATCGAGGTGAACAGTCCCGACGGACCGCCGCTTAAAATGCTGTCCAGCTACCGTTCGGACGGATGGCACGTGCCGCAACTGGAAGGGACGTATTCGAATATCTGCGGCGAACTGACGGAACTGGTCTCCACCGTGGAAGGCCGCGGTGCCCACCGCGGCGAGGCGAAGATCGCCCGCGTAGCCCTGGAGACCATCATGGGCATCTTCGAGTCCTCCGCACGGCGACGCGTACTGGAATTCCCCATCGACGCCGGCGATTTTGTCCTGGAACGCATGGTCAGGGAAGGCATGGTGTAATTTGAACGCAACGCACGACAACGAACAGCGGACCAACCGGCTGGCCCACGAGACCAGTCCCTACCTCAGGCAGCACGCCCACAACCCCGTGGACTGGTATCCCTGGGGCGAAGAGGCCCTGGAGAAAGCCCGGTCGGAAGACATGCCGGTGATGCTGTCCATCGGCTACTCCGCGTGCCACTGGTGCCACGTCATGGCCCACGAGTCCTTCGAAAGCGATGAAACGGCGGAGATCATGAACCGGCTCTTCGTCAACGTCAAGGTGGACCGGGAGGAACGGCCCGACCTGGACGAGATCTACATGAACGCCGTCACCGCCATGACGGGCAGCGGCGGCTGGCCCATGACCGTGTTCCTCACGCCCGACCTGAAACCCTTCTACGGGGGGACGTATTTCCCCCCGGACGACCGGTATGGCCGGCCCGGGTTTCCCCGCATCCTGGAGGCCGTGGCCCAGTTCTACCGGGAGCGCCGGTCCGACGCCGAGGAACAGGGCGAGAAGCTCAAGTCGCGCCTCGTCGAGCTGGCCGGGTTCACCTCAAGCAACGAGACCCTGGAGACGGATCTGCTCGACAAGGCCTTCACCGGGATCGCCGCCTCCTATGACGCCACCAACGGCGGTTTCGGCACGCAGCCCAAGTTCCCCCCGTCCATGACGCTGTCCTTCCTGCTGCGCGAGCACCTCCGGTCCGGGCGGCAGTCGGCCCTCGACATGGCCGTCCATTCCCTGTCGAAAATGGGCAACGGCGGTATCTACGACCACCTGGGCGGCGGATTCCACCGCTATTCCGTCGACGCGAAATGGCTGATCCCCCACTTCGAGAAGATGCTCTACGACAACGCGTTGCTCATGCGGACCTATACCGAGGCCTTCCAGGCCACCGGAGAGCCCCTGTTCCGCAAGGTCGTTTCGGAGACAGCGTCGTATTTGATCCGCGAGATGCTGCAGCCCGGTGGCGGCTTCTACGCGACCCAGGACGCGGACACCGAGGGCGAGGAAGGCCGGTTCTTCGTGTGGACGCCGGAAGAAATCAAGGCGGTACTGGGGGATGAGAAAGGCCGCCTGTTCGCCCGGTACTACGGCGTGGAAGAAGGGGGCAACTTCGAACACGGGACCAGCGTCCTGCACGTGGACGTCGGCCTGGAGCCGCTGGCCGCCCACCTGAAGGTAGCGCCGGAGGATCTGCGGACGATCGTGTCCGAAGGACGCCGGACCCTCTTCGATCACCGCGAGCAACGCGTGCACCCCGGGCGGGACGAGAAGATCATGACGGACTGGAACGGGCTGATGACCGGCAGCCTGGCCCGTGCGAGCCGCGTCTTCGGCGCACCGGCCTGGCTCAACGCGGCGGCAAGTTCGATGGGGTTCGTCCTGGACGCGCTGCACGAAGACGGCCGGCTCATGCATACCTTCAAGGACGGGCGCGCGCGGTTCAATGGCTACCTGGACGACTACGCCTTCACGGTTTCCGCGCTCCTCGATCTATACGAGGCGACCTTCGACCCGGCCTGGTTCGTCCGTGCCGAGGCGCTCATGGATACGACGATCGAACGGTTCTGGGATCCCGAGGACGGCGGGTTCTTCTTCACCAGCGACGACCACGAGAGGCTCATCGTCCGGTCCAAGAACCCCTACGACAACGCCATCCCCTCGGGCAATGCGGTGAGCGTGCAGAACCTGCTCCGGTTGGCCGCGTTCACCGGCAGGAACGAATACCGGGACCGGGCGGGACAGACCCTGGCGCTCTTCACGGATTACATGGGCGCGGCGCCCGGCGGCTTCGGGCAACTGCTGTGCGGACTATCCTGGTATCTCGACAAGCCAGTCGAGATCGCCCTGGTCGGCGCCAGGAAGGACGCCGTCACGCGGGCCATGCTGGACCTGATCGACGGCACGTTCCTGCCGAACAAGGTCGTGGCCCTGCACGATCCGTCCGGGGACGACGGCCATGCCGGGGACGACAGCTGTGCAGGGGGTCTGATCCCGCTCCTCGCCAACCGCCCGCAGATCGACGGTGCGACCACGGCCTACGTCTGCGAAGAGTTCGTGTGCCAGCAGCCCGTGACCACGGTGGACGGGCTGGCCGAACTGCTGGAACAACGCGGCACTTCCCCCACATAGCCCCTCTCAATCGACCCCCAGCAATCGGGCTACAGCGCCCTTGCCGGCGGCCTGCTCGCGGGTATAGTGCGCGGGCATCTGGCTGTCGGTCCAGCGTCCGGCGTTTTGCAATTCTACCAGGGTAGCACCCCGTTGCGCGAGTTCCTGGGCGGTTCCGATGCGAAGGCTGTGCCCACTCACGCCCTTGATGCCGACCAGCTCCGCGGCGGCCTTGATGGCCAGCCTGGCGCCGTCCACCGTCAGCCGGGTATCGCTCATCCGGTCGCCCTTCAGCATCCGGCGGAAGAGAGGGCCCTCCGTGTAACCGGCTATCTGCTGCAACTGCAGGATCGTGTCGACGGTCCGGGCGGTCAGAAAGAGGCTGGCGCCCTTCCCCTCCTGGTCGGTCTTGCTTTGAAGCAGCAGGAGCCGTCCACTCCCGTCGAACTCGGTGGTGATGTGTTCGCAGTCGATGGCGACGGCTTCTCCGATCCTCAACAGGGCATCGCTCATTACACGAAAAAGCGCGGCGTCACGCAGTCCGGCCAGGGTGTCGGTGGCGACGGCGTTCTGTACCATGATTTTGACCGTCTCGCGGGTCAACCCCGTTACCTGGCCGCGGCCCCGGTTTCTACCTTCGCGACGGATACCGGCCAGCGTCCGACTCGTCAAAGGCCCCGCACTCGACGGGCGTCGGTCCAGCTTCTCCCAGAAACGGACGGCCTGCACCACTACCGTAACGGAGGCCGGCGCAAGTCCCCGGGTATACAGGTGCGCCAGATAGCCGGCCAGCGTAGTGTCGGTCAAAGGCTGTCCATCCAGGTGATCCCACAACTTGCGCAGTGCATCGCCGTACGCCTTCGCCGTGTTCGGCGCGATGCTGGCTTCCAGTAAACGCGCGACATCAACGGACGATCGATCGGCCTTGTTTTCCAGGGAATGCTGTAAGGTAATGTTTCGTTGCATTTTACTATCTCAATACAGGAGTTCCCGCACGCGCTCATGGAGGCGAGATCGCTTGTACCCGTAATCGGACGAGACAGGGAGAATCCTGGACACAAACTCCTGCCTCAACCCGAATTGTTTGTTTATGTGATATAAATGGAGTGGTTCAACTCATTTCGGACGGCTGTGTTTGTAGGATCGATCCCGGTGCCGCAGGGCCGTAACGGCTTATCCCGGGAACGGATTCGATCGGGAGTAGCGGTAGAATTCGGAGCACGTTGGCCATTCACGCCAGTCTCCATATCGCCATTTTGTTGCCTTTTTTGATAGTAAAGTACGCATGGTTTCGGGTACTGGTCAACTACTAAGTGATGATTTATGTTTTTTATGTGATTTTACTCCGTATAAATATGAATAGACCGAGCGTCACAAAGCGGCGGGCTTCCTCGTCTGATTTTCCGCTTGCATTTGGATCCCACGCACTATTTTGTGATGGTGCATGATCGGGAATAGTCAGGTGTAACGGACATGTATCGGAAGTGCAGGCAGGATCAGGTACGTCAGGCAGGAGAAATACCTAAGGCAGGATCAGGTATGTCAGGCTGGACGACGAGTGCGTCACCCAGGAACCGGCATTTCAGTCAGGATTGCGTACGTCAGGAATGGCAAAAAGAAGGTGGCGGACCGACAATCTGTATCCTAATGCCGGGTTTTGGCGGGGGTTAACTCAGGCAGGGAACGCATTGAAAATGAAAAAAAAGAAGTTTTTTCTTGACTTATAGCTCAATCTAATCATATTTATGGGGAAAAGTCCGTAGTTAAGGCCCGAAATCCGAGCTGTCTTGAAGTCCGTATTTAGCAGTTTTGAGCTCGTAAAAAACAAACCGATCAATTCGCGGGAAAGGAGGCGATATAGGTCAGTCTGGGATTTCGTCATTCCTTTATGCAGTGTTACCATAATCGGGAGAAAACAATGCACTACCTCATAATTGCTGTATTGGCCTTCGGTCTGTCCCTTATGGGATGCGAAGGTAAGACAGGCCCGGCGGGTCCGGCCGGCGTCGCAGGTCAGCCAGGCCAGCCAGGCCAGGACGGTGCTGATGGCGATAGGGGCCCGGCAGGTCCTCCTGGCCCGCCTGGTGAGAAAGGTGAACGGGGCGAAACCGGTGAGACTGGTCCGCAGGGTGAGCCTGGTGAGAAAGGTGAACGGGGCGAAACCGGTGAGACTGGTCCGCAGGGTGAGCCTGGTGAGAAAGGTGAACGGGGCGAAACCGGTGAGACTGGTCCGCAGGGTGAGCCTGGTGAGAAAGGTGAACGGGGCGAAACCGGTGAGACTGGTCCGCAGGGTGAGCCTGGTGATCCTGCCTCCATTGATCCAGGCACAGTAGGCAACATCCTGGCGTCCGTTCACCACATCCTGTTGCTGAAGGATGGTGAAACAGACCAAGAAAAGGGTACCAAGATAGATGGTCCGAATTTCGACAAAGAAGTAAAAGTTGGTCTGCTAGTAGGCGGATCCACGGATTATGTAGCCAAGGCCAAGACTGCGAACAAGCAGCAGATTCCCGCTACGTTTACGTGGACATCCGAAGACGACGAGACCGTCTCGGTGGATAACGGTACGATTACGGGCCTTAAAAGAAGCGATGACCCTGTTAAGGTCACCATGACCGTCGATGGTCGCGGTATCGATGTAACGTTTATGGTTACCGTCCACGATGTCGTCAAGGGTATCATAGCTTCGACGGGCGATGACACCAGAATGGCAGTAGGTGACGATATCATGGTTAGCGCTATCGCCTACGATAAAGCCCAGGACGAAGATATGACGGGTCCCGAGGGTAACCCGGTTCCCAATATAACCTTCACCTGGAAGAGTTCCGATGAAGGCGTTGCCACTGTAGATGAAGACGGTGTGGTTACGGCTGAAGGCGTCGGAAGTGCCGATATCACGGCTAATGTCGGAGACGTCGCGAGTAACAAAATTTCTGTCACTGTATTCGACGTTCAGACTGTCGAACGCAGGCTGGATCCAACGCTCCCCGTTGCTGTTACGTTTGTGGAGGCAGGTGTTGATTCGACAGTGGATAACGCTGACCCGCCGAGTATCGCGGTGGTGGGAACTTCAGCGGTTACTCCTGGTAACGTTACCATAAGCGTGACTCTTGAGCAGTTCGACGCCAACGCGGATCCGATGTGGGCTGGCACCGCTGGTTCGGTGAAACTGGTGAGTCTGAACACGGACGTGCTAACTTTTACCGACGTGTCTAGTCCTACTGATGCTGACGATTTCGACGGTGAGGTCACACTCACAGCTGCCGCTGACGGTACTGCTGCAACATCGGCACTTTCAGCTGATCCGACGGCGGGGAATGCTCTGGTTACAGGACGGGGCGTCGCCAGAGTGGAAATTTCATCCAAGTACGCCGGTACGATTTACATCGAAGTGGACGTAACGCTACCTGCTACTGGCTTCAAGGCAGGAGAGAAATAACCTCGGGGTAATCCGGGTCCCGTAGACAGGGCGCTGACAGAGTCCTGCGGCAAGGCGGCCTGCTCGCTCCAGCGATTGGGTCGCCGGCCACGTTTCGGAATGGCCCCCGGAGTTATCCCGACAGGGCATTTGAGTTGCATTCCGCCCTGCATTATTGTCGGTCATTTCGTTACTTCTTCCTGTTCGACCCGAGTAGGAGCTACGGCCACTGAAAGGGCGATCAGTCATGTGAAAAGGAAAAGCCCCGTTGCAGTTAACGGGGCTTTTCTGTATTCGGCGATTTAAACGATCTATAGTGAGCCAGTTCCGTCGTCACTCGTCTTGCAGCGGCCGGGAGATGACGCAGGCGTTGATGCCCCCGATCCCCATGGACAGCTTACCGGCGATGCCATCGGGAAGCGGACACGAGGTATCGTAGACGAACCGGGTGTGCAGACTTTCGATCTCCGAATTCACCTCGTCGCGGGATAGGGGGGTGGGGTAGAGCGCGCCCCGCGCGTAGCCGAGGTACTGCGCCGTCAGTTCCCATCCTCCGCCGGCGCTCATGCCGTGACCGAAGGTGCCTTTCCGCGCGGTGACCGTCACGGAACCGGGTACCATTTCGAGCAGATTCTCCATTTCCAGAAAGTCTCCGGGCGTCGCCGTGGCATGTAGATCCCACGAGGCGATGTCCCCGGCGGAAACACGGGCGTCTTCGATGGCCTGGCCGACCGCCAACCGCGGTCCCTCCTTAGACGGCGTGATGATATGGTCGGCGTCGGAGCTGACGCCAACGGACAGGGGCTCCATCCCCACCGGGCTGAACCCCTTCTCGGTCATGTATTCCCAGTCACCGATGATCCAGAGCACGGAGCCGCCCGATACGTGGGTGCCACGGAGCCCGGTCAGAGGCTTGGACACGGCGCCGTCCGCGGCGGATACGCGGGCGCGGTAGAAGGCGCCCACCAGCAGGGACGTGGGAGGTGGGTCCGTGGCGCCGACGACCACGGCTTTGGCCTCGCCGCGCCGGATGGCGTCCATCCCGAGCTTGAGGCACACGCCGAAGGTGGAGCAGGCGGCCACGGGCGCCAGCGACAGGCCGTGAATCTGCCCCATCATGGTGACCTGTGACGCGGGCGTGTTGTGGATGTTCCAGATCAGGTCGGCCGACACGCACTCCCACGGCGGCTCGGGCGCGCCCCATTCGTCCTGCAGCTGGTGCTTCCGGCGCTGTTTATCGCGAATGAGCTTCATCTTGCCGGACTCGACGGTTCCCTCGACGTTCATCCCTTCGATCTCGGCGAGGGTCTCCAGATAGGACCTCAGCTCCTCCGACTGGGTTGTCCAGTAGGCGTTCCAGGCTTCTTCGGCCTGGTCACGCGTTGCGGAAGGGGCGGTCTCCGGGTGGGGCGGCATGGTTACGTCCACGCCTTCGTCGTCGTGCCGGGTGAGATAGGCGCGAAGCCGGGCGTTCCGTTCCGCCGATCCCCAGAAATGGTCCCAGGCGCGCTGGGCCCGGTACAGCTCTATGCTGATCCGGCTGATGGTGGGGATATTGCCGACACCGGTGCCGATATAAACATGGGCGGACGTGCCCAGCGCCTGGAGTTCCTCCTCCAGGCTGGGATTCTGTTCCAGCGACTGTATGAAGGCCCCGATCGCGTGCAGTGTGGTGGGATCCATCTTGTCGACCAGGCGGGTGTACCGGTTCGACGGGAACCGGTCGTCGATCCATGCCCGGTAGTCCCCAAAGTCGAAATCGGGCTCGCCCACCAAGAAGTTGTTCGGACCGAACCCGTCGAAGGGCGCCAGCCAGCTTTCCGACTGCTCCAGGTTGCGGGCAAAGGCTTCCATGTTGGGCGAACGGGGCGCCACGATGCCCCATCCGAATATGCCGATTCTGCGCAAGTTATGCCTCGCTGAAGGCGGTGAAATCGCCGTAACCGCCGGTAATCGCTACGGCCTTACAGCCCCGTCAATATACGCCTCGTATGGGGCGGACTCAAGCCAATTCACCCCGGCGTCAGGAATGATGGATAGCGGCAACTTCGACCTGCTGTTGGTTCAACGTCCCACCATTCCACGCTCACCCCTTCCCAGTTTCTCACTTTCCTGACGTACCTGATCTTGCCTGACGTACCCGAGTTTAACTCTCAGCAAAGAACAGATGTGGTGGCCGATTTCATCTGGTTTCGGTCGAGTCGGCCAACCAGTTCCTGATGCTCAATCTAATCATATCTAAATGGGACGATCTGTAAAGCTGATGTTGCCTCGATTTCGTGGACAGTTTGTGATTCCGGAGCGATCGCTTCTGTCGGCGGTTGACGCTACCCATGCGGTGCTGTCCATCACACTGCGCCTGTAAAAACAAGTCGCTCAACAATCATGGCCGTCTCAGGACGGATTAAAGGGAGGGAAACCAATGGCACGCTATGAAGTGGTTGCTGTTTCATTGATCCTCGGTTTACTGGCCGGATGCGCTACGATCATGCACGGCAAGATGCAATCCGTCAGCATATCCAGTACACCCGAAGGAGCCGAGGTCACCGTTGACAATCGTATGATTGGCACGACTCCGGTATCCGCCGAGTTGACGCGAAAGGACGAACACATCGTCCGCATATCACTCGAAGGGTACACGACCGCCACGCTGACACTGAAACGCAAGACAAGCGGGTACGTATGGGGCAACATCTTTTTCGGCGGATTGATCGGACTGGCTGTCGATGCCATAAATGGCGCAATGTACAAACTCGAACCCGATCAACTAGCCGCGACGCTCCTCCGGGATCAGTCTACTGCGGTCGAAGATGGAAGATTGTATGTCGTTACCGTGTTGCATCCGCGTCCCGATTGGGTAAAGATCGGACAACTTCAAACTCAGTAATAGCAGAACGAATCCCCGACTATGTCCTCAACAAGCAGTAATACGACGGTCACCGTTATTACACGAATCGGATTGCTCTCACCGTCCAGATTACAGAAACCAAGAGTCTTTATGGTTGGCACTGCGACTTTGGGAACACTGCCGGAAACCCCCGATGTGCTTGAACACGGCGGTCTGGCCCCGTTGCCTGGTTAGCAAAGCGCCTCCGGTCAAGGAGTTCACTCGCATTCCAGGCTGCCAAAGAAGCATTCGCTCAGGCTTTGTCGTAGCGGTTCGCCTACCCTCCTCATGGCCGGGACCAGATCTCCCCGCCTTCTCCATCACTTGCAGAATGCTACCGGAATGTACTGCGATCCCTGGTCGCTGTGTTGAATCACCGCGTCAGGTCTGCGCTGGCCAAACGCCATGTCGGCTACCACGGCCGGTCCTTGGAAGCAGCGGTGAAGTCCGACTGACCAAGTCCCGCGTCTTCTCATCGGTTTTTGAGCACGCTGTAGCGGGCAACTGCGTTGCGGCGTGATACCCCGGAGATAGCGGCCAGACGCATCAGGCACGCAAGGAAAGGGAGAGTTTGTGGGGCCGCTGTATCTCCATGAGCAACCCTATGATCCTCTGCGTCCTGTGGTCTGTCACGCGGTCTTACACGCCGTTTCGAACCGCTCCTTAGACATAGGAGGAAAACATGTATCGTATCCTGGTCGTGATAGCGTTATCATTCTTGATCGCCTGCAAGGGCGAACAGGGACCTGTGGGTCCACAGGGCGATCAGGGACCTCGGGGAATCCAAGGCACGGTGGGACCAGAAGGGCCTGCTGGCCCCCAAGGTCTACAGGGCGACCGGGGCAGTCAGGGACCGCAGGGGGCAACCGGACCGCAAGGTACTACCGGACCGCAAGGAGAACCAGGGGCGGGAGCACCGCTGAATTGGGCCGACGTGATTGAGAAAGGGAACCTCTACGACGCGGTCTATGTAGTTGGTATCGAGTTGGTAGACGAGAGGAGTGTTGTCACGTTAGGCACCGCCTTTGCCGCGTACTACACCGACAGGATGTGGACCAATGCTCACGTCGCGGAGGCAATCATGGAAATAGAGCAAGAGGCAGGTGGCACGACACGCCCGTTCGTAGCCAGGGCGGGAGAGCGTATTCTGGAAGGACCTGGGCCTGGGACGATATTCTGGAATGGCGCGAGCATCCACGAGGACTACGACGGGTCGTTACAAAGTCCCGATGTCGCCTTGCTACTTCTGGAAGAGGAAGTTTCCGGGCCGCTGCCGACCCTACTGCCGCGTGAGTTCGGCGAGGACCTGCGCACCGGCCAACCGTTGGGAACATTGGGGTACCCAAGCGGGCTGGCAGACGAGACTTTCGAACTCGTATTGCCGACATTCAAGGACGGCACGCTATCCGCGCTACGTCCGTTCTACTCTGACGATTTTGACGGAATCAATTCAGGTATGCTTCTGCACTACAATTTTGGAACCGAAGGAGGGACGAGCGGAAGTCCTGTCTTCGACTACAACGGCTATATCATCGGTATCAATTATGCCGGCAAAGTACAAATCATCGAGGACCAGAACGGAGAGATCCTCGCTACCGTTGATACGTCACACCAATTCGGCATACAAGTGGAGTCTCTATGGCAAATGATTGACCAAGCAGGCGAACCACCGACCGTCACCGCCCGCGTAGCGGTCCCGGGAGGCTCTTACAAGCCATACCCGCCAGGCTGGAACGGTGAAACACTCGCACCGTAAACCGCCATGAGAGAGCGGGCTACGTACTGATCAGGTCTGTTGACCTTGTTTCTATTAGCCCCGACCTGCTGCGACGACAAACCCCCGTGTCACCAGCGGCATCACCGGTACTACCGAACGAGCCGATACTCGGTCGTTGCTGCTCGACGAAGTGGATTCCTATGACATGTACAGACCTTATCCTGACAACTGGAACGGGAAACAGACACACCCCTAGAGGGAAAAAAATGAGGTTTATAAGCACGATAATCACAATAGTGATGTTGTTTGTCTTCTTTGCATGTGAAGGAAGAATCTCAATCAGCCGATCCACGGACGATGCACAATCTTTACCGGGCGATTCATTCCCTTGACCGTCCTTCGGTCGCGCGGTTACCATTCAGGATGAAGGAGTTAACAGTCTTCCGTGATTTACCGTAGGCGTCACAAAGGCTGTCGTTGCCATCAGTTCGTACTCTTATACCGATCGTCCCGGAGTCCTGAATCCCCTTGCGAACCCTGTTCATCGGCGACATACACGGCTGTGCCCGTGAGTTCGAAGAACTGCTTTCCAAGCTGGAATTCCAGCGGGACACGGATCTCCTGTACCTGACCGGCGATGCTTTCAGCAGGGGACCCGATCCCGTCGATGTATGGAAGCTGATCAAGGATACGGGCGCGAGTATGGTCCTCGGCAACCACGACTACCGCCTGGCGGACCGGCTTCGCCGGCACCTGTCCGGTGCCGCGGTACCCACGCGAAGTCCCAATACCCTTCAGACCCTGGAAGCCCTCGCTCCATGCGCCGACGCCCTGATCCCGTGGCTGGAATCCCTTCCCCTCTGGATCGACGAACCCGCATTCCTGCTGGTCCACGCGGGCATAAATCCGGAGAATGGCTTTCACGGCACGACCACGGAAGAGTTCCTCGTCATCCGTACCTGGCCGCCCGTGGACAGCATCGTGGGGCCCCGATGGCACGACGCGTACGATCCATCCGGCAAGCTGATCATATTCGGCCACGACGCACCCGGCGGCCTCGTGATCAAGCGCCGGGAAGACGGTTCCCCCTACGTGATCGGTCTGGATTCGGGATGTATCTATGGCGGGCAGCTGAGCGGGTACGTGTTGCAGGAAGACCGGCTGGTGCAGGTTGAATCCAGCCATCCCCGGAGTGAACGACCAGATTCAGGACCCTCAACGCTGTCTTGAGTCGCACCTGGTTGATGCTCGACCCCCATCTTTTCCCCAAAAAAAGTAACTTTCCTTCGAGATTCAGCGAGCGTTTCCTGGCTAATGCGTATACAGGACCATTTTCGAGGAGGGAAATAATGACATCGAGATTTTGGCAAACCGTTTGCTTAATCGTGTACGCCGCGAACTACATCCTGACAGTCATCTTCCTGATCAAGATATGGCAGCTCTTCTAGGTAGAGGGCTGGCAAGATGCAAGGAGTTAAATATGGAATCGTTACCTTCGTGGTTGCCCGCGGTTGCTGCCGTACTATTGATCGCTGTTATCGGGGCTGTAGGAAAACTGTGCCTTTGGATGGGGAAGAGAGAGGCAATAGAAAGTGGAATTTCAACGACGCTTGAAGACATCAAGGAAGACAACCGAACGATCCGGATTGCGATTTCGAACCTAGTAACCGGCAATGATTCCAACCCGGGTCAATAAAATCCAGGAACCACTGTCACTGCGGGCACACAACGATATACTTTGGGAGGAAATGGAATGTCCGATTCAGGTTGGTGGGAGCGCCACGGCGCGGTCTTTACATCGATCATCACCCTTGTTTCAGTACTGACGTACTTACACGTTTCATTGAATACCTTAAGGGATGACATAAGGGGTGAAATTGGTAGCCTGAGAACAGAAATGGGCAGCTTGAGAACAGAATTTGGGGCTGAAACCGGTAGCCTAAGGACTGAAACGGGTAGCTTGAGAACTGAACTGCGCACTGAAATGAGTAGCTTAAGGACCGAAATCAGAGCGGAAATCAAGGATTTGCGGGCATCGTTGGACCGGGTGGAGGCTAAGGTGGATGAAGTCAGGGGATACCTGAGATTCAACGCTTCCGTTCCACAGGACGAACTACTCCCCAAGGAGTAGATTCAGACCATGCCGGCCGAGCGCATTACGTACTGCTCCCGATCGAGCATTCAGACGTGCCAGATGTATAGATCCCTGTTGGCCAGCGGGAGATCCACCCAGGTGCCCCCGCGCCGGTGGCTTTCGGCGACGGCAATGCAGGCTTCCGTGATGTGGTGGGCGATCTCGACGTGCCCGAGGCTTTGATCGCCCGTCTCGTGTGCGTGGACGAGATCCTCGAGGCAGGAAACGACGGTGCTCTTCGGAGTAACGAATTTGAAAGGCGTCTCCTCCCAGGCGCTTCGGCCCTTGCGGTCATCCCGCTCTTCGGGCGTCGCCCGCCGCAAGGCTGCGCCGGCCCCGTTGTTCAACGAACGGATGGTTCCCTCGGTCCCGATGATCTCGTATTCCCATCCCGCCGCGGGGATCGACCACGCACGGACACCGTTCTCGAATTCGAGTTCGTACGTCGCGATCGGATCGTAAGGGATGTGATCGCCTTCTATGACGTAGTCCCGGGGGTCGATCTCACCGCGAACGGACCTGATGACGGGATCGCCGAGCAGCCAGGAGAGCGTGTCGATGGAATGGATGTGCCCGTGCATCAGGGATGACCGCGCATAGTGGACCGCCGCCCTGGGTTCGCCCACGTCGCCCCGCAGGACCGCGTCGCGGACCACGCCGTAGCGGTTGTCGAATCTGCGGAGCACGCCCGTATTGAACACCGTTCCGTGCTTCAATACGGCGTCTTGGATGTCGTCGGCCGCCGCCATGGAACTGGCCATGGCCTTCTCCACGTAGAGCATGGGCACGCCCATTTCCGCCAGCGTGACGGACAGCTCGGCGTGGGAATCTCCACGGAACGACGCGTCGGGGGCCTCCCGGGCCGGTTTCTGCAGACCTGACGCGGTGGTGCATACGGCAACGAGATCGGGGCGCTCCTCCCGGACCATGTCCCGGAAATCCTCGTACAGGGCGTTGACGCCCCAGCGTGTGGCGAAGTCCTCCCTGCGCTCCTGCCGGAGGTCGCAGCCCGCGACGATCTCCAGCCGTTCGCTCGACCTGCAGGCCGCCGCAATGGAATAGGGCAGGGGCGTATGGCCCTCGTCGTCGATCGTACTGCCCATGCGGCCCAGTCCGATGATCCCTACGCGATATGTTTTCATGTTTTCAAAGTATAAAACCGGGCCCGCTGCAAGGCAAAAACTATCTCAGGCTCCTCGCAGCGGCACGGGCGTTCGTCTCGCATCGGCATGGACGTTCGGTACGGTCGAACGGCACCGGCGAATTGTATTGACAGGCCGGTGGTGCCGGTTTAGCATGGCCTTACTCTATTCCCCCTAAAAAAAGTGCTGGTTACAATCATAATTCTGCAACTTCAGGAGACGGATCATGGCGTCGCTACCCACCACGAACAAGGGCTGGCTCGAACTCGGCAACCAGTACCTACTGAGACATCCGATGCGCACTGCGCCGCTGGTTCCCGAACGCGGTGACGGGCTCTACATGTGGGACGTGGAAGGCCGACGTTTCATCGATTTTCAATCGGGGCAGTTATGCGTAACGCTGGGCCATTCCCACCCGGATTACGTGAAGGCCCTCTGCGACCAGGCCCACAAGATCATCCAGGTGGGAACGACCTTCATCGCGCCGTCGGAGGTGCTGCTGGCCAAGAAGATGGCCGAGATCGCGCCGGACCCGCTACAGAAGTCATTCTTCGCATGCACGGGATCCGAATCCAACGAAATGGCCCTGCGCCTCGTGCGGAAGTACACGGACCGCTTCGAGGTGATCGCCCTCATGCGCGGCTACCACGGCCAGTCCTACGGCAGCGCGTCCATCACCGGCCGGGGCGGCATGCTCCGGGAAGGATACGGCCCCATGCCCACGGGCGCTTCATTCATCCCCACGCCCTACGAATACCGCTGCCAGTTCTGCCGGGACGAAGCCTGTTGCAATCTCGGATGCGCGGACGCGGCGGAGAACGTGATCGATTCGTCCACCTCCGGGCGGCCCGCGGCCTTCTTCTTCGAACCGCTCATGAGCGCGGCGGGGCAGATCGTGCCGTCCAAGGAGTGGATCCAGCGGATCGTGAAAATCTGCCGGGAACGGGACATCCTCACCGTGGCCGACGAGGCCCTGACGTGCTTCGGACGGACGGGCAAGTGGTTCGCCTTCGAGCACTTCGATTTCGTGCCCGACATCGTGACCTGCTCCAAGGGGCTCGGCGGCGCCGTGCCCCTGTGCGCGGTCATGACCAGCGCGGAGATCGCGGACGCCGCGGTGGCCAAGGGATTCATGCCCTTCTCGTCCCACGCCGGCGACCCGCTCCTCTGCGAGACCGGCCTGGCCAATCTCGAAATCGTCGATCGCGAGAAACTGGTGGAAAACGCCCGGGTCGTGGGCAACTACTTCATGGACCGGCTCAAGGTGATGGAGGAATCCTACGAGATCGTGGGCGAGGCTCGGGGGCTGGGCCTGTGCCTGGGGCTCGAACTGGTGACGGACAAGCAGAGCCGGGAGCCCAATTTCGAAGGCGCCGCCATGGTTACGGAGTACTGTTACGAGAACGGCCTCTGGCTACCCATCGTGCCCAGGATGCTCAAAAAGGATCCGCTCAGCCTGCGTTTCATGGAGCTGTCCGGTTCCCAGGTATTGCGGTTCATGCCGCCGATCACCATCACCGAAGCCCAGATCGACGAATCCCTCGAAATCATCGAGGCCGGGGTACGTATCGCCGAAGAAAGAACGGCGCGCGTGGCGCCGGCGGTGGTGTAGGGGTTTGAGAATCGCCGATGGGTGAAGCCGTCCTCTTCGATCTCGATGACACGCTGGTGGATCTCCAGTACGCACGCCGTCAGGGACTGCGCGCGGTGCAGGAGATTCTGCCGGCGTTGAAGCCGGTGCCATTGGAGGAACTGGAGCTCGTCCATGACGAAAAATTGAGGGCCAACTACTGGCAAATGATGGAAGGCAGTCTGTCGGATGAGGAAGCTGGTCGTGAGCATATGCGTGGGATCTGTCGCCACTATGGATTGGAAACGGACGCGGCGGTCGATGCGGCGGCTGGCTACCACCGAGCGCTACAGGAGAACTCGCGCCTGGTTCCAGGCGTCGAGGCGCTGCTCGATTCCCTGCGGGGACGGATGAAGATCGGCGTCGTCACCAATGGCCAATCTCGGCACCAGCGGGACAAGCTGGAATTCTTCGACCTCCTGCCCCTCGACGCCCTGTCCATATCCGAGGAAGTTGGCGCCGCCAAGCCGGATCCGCAGATCTTTCAATCCGCTCTTGTTCAACTCGGCGTGCGGACGGTTACGATGATCGGGGATTCATGGGAGAATGATATCCTGGGCGCCACCACAAGCGGGATGGCCGCGGTCTGGCTGAACCGCTACCGGCGTACCTGTCCCGATCCTTCTCTCGCCGTCGAGATCGGCGGGTTCGAACCGATGGAGCACATCCTCCAGATCCTGGAATCCACTTCCAAGCAGAAAGACTGATCTGCCGTTCAGAGCGTTGAAATGTCCGTCCTCCCCGTTGTTTTTCATAATCTCCTTCGATATGACACGCTGACTTTCGACGACGGCCTGGCGGCCGCTTTCACGGTGGGTTACCGCCTCGAAGACCGTCCCGAGGACCCATGGACCGACCGGTTCACCAGGTTCAAGTTCGATCCTGACGACGCCACGACTGACGGCGCGGCAAGGCTCATGGCCCACGTGGCCCGCATCCTGATCCGCAGTCTTGGACTGGTCCCCGGCAGGACGGTCTTTGCGCCGGCGCTTCGCTCCACGGAGAAAGTCGCGGACACCGACGGCGTGATCGCTTTGCTTGCGGCTCGATGCGCGGGTGACTGCGGATACCAGCCGGGCCTGCTGTCGAAAGAAACCCACCTGTCTACCGGGAGAGGGGGATTGGATCCTGAGTTTCGTAAACTGTTGCTGGAAGATGCGGCCTACACAGCGGCCTTTGTGGACGCCGATACGGTCATCATCGTAGATGACTTCATTGCGACCGGGAAGACGCTGTCCCTGGCCTCCACCGCGATCCGGGAACGCAACCCGGATACCACCGTGTACGGTCTCGCGCTGGCGAAACCGGAGTGGCACAGCATGATGCTGAGTTGGTATGACGTAGACGTAAGCAACGACCACATACCTTCCCAATGGTCGTCTATCTGGTCACTGTCTGCGTAACGATAATCAGGACAGGCGCACGAAGATGTACCAGAGCCCGATGGAGATGTAGGTCGCCGTGATGGCAACCATGATGAACCGGGTGAGGGGATGGGGTTTGACCCATGAGGGGAAGGCCCGGGGAACGAGGACGTAGTTCAGGTAGATCAGGCCGGGGCAGAAAAGCCCCATGGCCATGAAGGCGATGACGCCCCGGATGATGAGCAGATCCCCCGGCTGCGCCAGGGGCAGCGTGATCGTCGTCAGCACGGTGAACACCACGACGAAGGCGTAGTACAGCGTCCTGAAATGAAACCGCCGCGCCCGCTTCACGTTGGCGTAGATGAAGTCCGCCTGCATGCGGGCGAAGCCGTCGGTGGACTGCAGCCAGGCATCGCACAGAAACGCCGCGGCGACGATCAGGAACACGACCTTGCCGATGGCGCCCCAGCTCACCTCGAAGAAGGCCGACTGCACCACGGCGATTTCCCAGCCCTCGGGAACGATGCCTTGCGGCTTCAGCAGGGCCCACGCCAGCCAGCACATGATGATGGTCGTCACCAGGTTCAGCGTGACGCCGAGGCCCGACTCGAGCTTCAGGTACCGCATGAACTTCCCGTAGTTCGTCCGGTTGGTCTCGTTGTCCTCGAAGGCGTACCCCGTGGCCGAGATGGTCTCCGGCGCGGTGCGCAGGGGGCTGGTTACGCGCCCGATATAGGCCGACATGCCCACGCCCTTGTCCCGCATCCAGTAGGAGAGGAAGAGCTGGCCGAACCCGCCGGCGCCGGCGAAGACGATAGCCGTGAGCACCGTGGACAGGTCCGCCGGATCCCAGTTGGCGGGCCTGTGGTAGCCGGGTGTCAGCAGGACGCCGAAGAACTCGCCTGCCACGTCCAGCACCGGCCGCTGGAAGACGGCGAAGGCGATACCCACCATCGTGATGACGACCACGGCCATGGTGAGCCGTTCC
This sequence comes from Gemmatimonadota bacterium, assembly GCA_026705925.1. Classification (GTDB taxonomy): domain Bacteria; phylum JAAXHH01; class JAAXHH01; order JAAXHH01; family JAAXHH01; genus JAAXHH01. The sequence continues at coordinate 293,554 of JAPOZT010000034.1, read as the reverse complement.
ACGATCAGGTAGACCACCCGGCCCATGAACAGGGCGACCAGGTAGATCCCGATGGTCAGGTAGGCCCAGAAGAGCGACTGGCCGCGGACCGTCCATCCGTAGGGGAATCCGGTAAGCTCCGCCAGGGCGCCGCCGCCCGCCGACGCGTAGGCGCCGAACCAGATGTTTTCGAGGAACACCCCGACCCAGATGGCCGACACGTACCACTTCCCGACGCGGCTGAAGCCGGTCAGGGCCGTCTCGCCTGTCATGATCGTATACCGGGCGATCTCCACGTTGACCCAGTACTGCATCAGGGCGGCCGGGATGAGCAGGCCGATGAAGGCCGCGCCGTACTTGGCGGTCAGGTAGGGCCACCAGATGAGCTCGCCGCTGCCCTGGGCTAGTCCGGCCCAGACGATGCCGGGACCAACGTACTTCAGCATGCCGGCGAAGGTGGGCACGGCGGCCAGCTTCAGAGGCGACAGGCGGCCGAGTGGACGGGTGTTTTCGGTGGCGGTTTCGTCGGACATGAAGTGGGATCCGAGAATTGGCGTTGCTATACCGACAATAGCATATAGGACGGTCAACGCCGAAGACGAACGATCAGTCAAAAATAGAGAAAGTTGAAGGATCCGTTCGAACCGGCATAGTACACGGGGGGGCGTGATAGTTCAAGCACAAAAAGGAACTCATACGTGCTTGATTCTGCAGGTTTCTCAAGGCCGGTATTGCAGCCGGCCGCCAGATGAAGGTTTAGCTGTAAATCCGTTGACTGCCTGCCATTGCCCTGATAGCTTCCAATTGAAGGAGATCATAATATGAACGAAAGAAAACCACATAGCTCAAACGATGAAGTAATGGTCGAAATCTATTACAAAGACAACAGCATAAAAAACCGGTTGGCCAGACTTGAAGCGTCAGATGATCACATCAGATACCTGATCGAAAGTAACGCAACCTATTTTCGGTGGATCATCGGCATTATTCTAGCTGCCTATATTTCTATAATGATCAAACTGGTTTTTATTCCATGAGGGATGGGTTATGTCGAAGAAGAAAGGAAGGATTCTGGACGTGGACGTCGGCGAGCGTCTCAAAAGCGCGTTAATGGATGTTTTAAGCGATGAAGAGATCGTCGCATTGCGTATGGAAGTTGACGTTGAAGTCAAGAGTGGATACACCGATAAAGCGTGGTACGCCTGGAAAAACCCGGTCTGTACCCAAAGCGTCTCCTCCGGAAGCATGTAGCGAAACAACTTGCTCGCAACGCGACTCACCCTGAAAGAGACTATGCCATGGTGGACTTCCCCATTGTAGACACCCACGTGCATCTCTGGGACCCTGATCACCTGAGGTACAGCTGGCTGGACGATATTCCCCTGCTGAACCAGCGGTATCTGCTGGAGGAATACCGGCAGGCCTGCGGAGAGGTACAGGTGGAGCAGATGGTCTTCGTGCAATGCGAATGCGACGCCGGCCAGCACATCCAGGAAGCGGAATGGGTCTCCGGTCTCGCCCGGCAGGACGGCCGGATCCGCGGGATCGTGGCCAACGCGCCGCTCGAACGGGGCGCGGCGGTCGACGCCGACCTCGAGGCGCTGGCCAGGATTCCCCTGGTCAAGGGCATCCGCCGCCTGCTGCAGACCGAGGACGCCGGTTTCTGCCTGCAGCCCGGGTTCATCGAAGGGGTCCGGCTGCTGCCGTCCCACGGACTGTCCTTCGATATCTGCATCTTCCACCCGCAACTGGCGAATGCGATCGAATTCGTCCGGCAGTGCCCCGACGTCTCCTTCATCCTGGATCATATCGGCAAGCCGGATATCAAGAACCAGGTCTTCGACCCGTGGAAGGACGAACTGAGGACCCTGGCGGAAATGCCCAATGTCTACTGCAAGGTGTCGGGCCTCGTCACCGAGGCGGACATGGCGCGGTGGACGCCCGAGGACCTGAAGCCCTACATCGACCACGTGATCGCGTGTTTCGGCATCGACCGGGTCATGTACGGCGGGGACTGGCCCGTCGCCTTCCAGGCCACGGAGTACCCGCGCTGGGTGGAGACCCTGTCCTGGGCGACCAGCGGACTATCGGTTGCGGAGCAACGTAAGCTGTTTCACGACAACGCCATCTCCTTCTACCGGCTGTAACAGTCTCTTTCTGTTTCATGACCCTCGCCTCCCTGCGTCAGAAACTCCTGCCCGACGGACCGGTGCTGGATATCCACGTACATCCCCTGAACTGTTTCGGTTCCTATGGGCTTTCCTCGCCTGTCGAGGACGCGGAAAGGTTGATCGCGATCGCCTGCCGTTCCGGTGTGACCCGGATGTGTGTGTTTTCGCTGCATGAAACCACGCCCTATGAACCCACGCCCGATCAGTGCCGATTTGCCAACGACTACGTGCTGCGGATGCGGGACGCGCAACCTGACGCGATCCTGCCGTTCTGCTACGTAACGCCCGCCTTCCCGGACGACGCCGTCGCCGAGATCGAGCGGTGCGTCGGAGGCCAGTCCATGGCCGGGGTCAAGCTCTGGGTGGCCCGCCGGGCAACGGACCCCGGACTCGATCCGATCATGGAAGCGGCCGTGTCACTGGACGTCCCGGTATTGCAGCACGCCTGGTTGAAGTCCACCGGCAACCTGCCCGGTGAGTCCACGCCCTACGACGTGGCCGACCTCGCCCGCCGCCATCCCCGCGCGAGGATCATCATGGCCCATCTCAACGGAGTGGGCCACCGGGGCATCGAGGCGATCGCCGACGTGCCGAACGTCGTGGTGGACACGTCGGGCGGTGACCCGGAAAGCGGCATGGTCGAAGCGGCCGTCAACAGGCTTGGGGCTCACCGGGTCGTCTACGGCTCGGACGCGCCGATTCGGCACTTCGGCGTCACGATGAACAAGGTCCTGGGGGCGGAAATACCGGACGCCGACAAACGCGTGGTCCTGTGGGATAACGCACTGCAGATATTGAAGTTGCGCGAATAACACGGAGCGACTCATGATCATCGACGTGAACGCTTGGACTGGTCCATGGCCCGCCCTGGTCAACGTGCCATGCGACGTCGCGTCGGTGCGATCCTCCTTAAGCGAATACGGCGTGGAGCGCATTTTCATGGCGCCGCTGGCAGCCGCGTGGAGTGCCAACCCGCATCTCTGCAACCCCGTCGTGTATGAAGCAGCGGAAGAGCACGACGACATCAGCCCCGTGCCGGTCATCGACCCGACGCTGTCCACTTGGCCTGCGGAGTTGGAGAAAGCGGCCGGACATCGTGCCGTTCGCATGATCAAACTGCTTCCGGGTTACGGAGGGTATGACCTGGCCGGGGCGGATGAGCTATTCAAAGAGGTGGGTCGGTTGAACCTGGCTGTGATGGTCCAGATCCGTGTCGATGACCCGCGGCGACATCACCCCTTGGCGATGGTGCCCGACGTACCGGCAGGAGACGTGGTGGAAGCGGCGAAGCGCCATCCTAATTTGAAACTGGTCATGGGCGGAGCGAGCGCGGCTACTTTGAGAGAATTCGCGGCCCAAGTCCGTGATCTGCCCGGTCTTTACGCGGGTACATCCCAGGTGGATGGGGTGGACAGTGTGAAGATGCTGGTGGACGCGGGAATCGGGGGCAAGCTGCTCTTTGGGTCCCACGCTCCGGTGTTCATGCCGGCGGCGGCCATGGCGCGGGTGCTCAATGATCTTCCGGATGATGCAGCCGTGAGGATTATGAAAGATAACGCGGCGGGACTTCTGAGGGCTTGATGGGGGCTTGAACCGGCGAACTGAACTCAGAGGCTTTCCGGTGCGCCTCTCCAAAAAACCCTTCTCAGTTCCCCAGTATGCCCCGGATCCATTGGCTGATCTGAACGATTTCCTGCGGAGACACCTGGTGGGCCATGGGATACGCGTGGTATTCAGGAACCATACCCAGTCGCCTGAGGGATTCAACGGCGGCGCGCCCCAGGGATTCATTCAGCATCGGATCCATCGATCCGTGGCAGACCAGTACGGGAAGCCCGGACTGGGCCGGATGCACGACGACGCTGGCGGCCGTGGGAAAGTAGGTGGACAGGGCAATGATGCCGCCGATCCGGTCCTGGAACGACAGCCCGGCTTCGAGACAGACCGCACCGCCCTGTGAAAAGCCCGCCAGCAGGATCCGTTCGCTCGGTACGCCCCGATCGATCTCCTGTTGCAACAACGCCTGTACCTTGCCTGCGGAAGCGCGCAACCCGTCTTCGTCGAGACGCCGGTTTTCGCTCAGTTCCATGATATCGTACCACGCGGGCATCACCATCCCCTGGTTGATCGTCACCGGAATAGATGGCGCTGAAGGGAACAAGAAACGGACCGCGTAGGCCGCCGGCAGCCCCAGTTGCGGAACAATCGGCGCAAAATCGTTGCCGTCCGCCCCCAGTCCATGCAGCCAGATGATGGATGCGTTGACGTCGGCCAGATTGTTGGAAACGCGTTCTATAACGGGGAGATCGGTCAATGTGGGTTGTAACGGGACTGTGCGGAACCTGAAAGGTTACTCTTCAAAAAGATCAGAGTGGGAACCTGTTCGGACCAGGTGCAATTCGTCTTCTTTGATTCGATAGATCACAAGCCAGTCCGGTTCTACATGTGCTTCCCTGTAATTCTTCCAGATCCCGCGTAACGGATGATCGCGATAGGTAGCAGGCAGTTGTTCCTGCCGGATCAACATAGACAGCAATACTTTTAGCTTTTTAAGGTTCTTGCCGCGTTTCTTAATGGTTTTTACATCTCTTTTAAACCGCGAGGAACGAACCGGAGTCAGCATTTCAGATATCGAGGTCTTGGTACAAACCTTCAGCGTTTTCGAATCGCTGACCCTTACCCTCTTCCAGTTCTTTCATCGCTTTGGTGGTTGCAGGACGAGGTACCTGTATCGAAAAAGGCAACCGCTTCTCGTTCGCTACGCGCACCAAAAGCAATCGGATTGCATCGGACATGGACAAGCCCATAGCCTGAAGCGCTGTCATAGCTCGAGCTTTGGTGTCTTTGTCTATTCGTGCTCGAACAACTGTATCAGAATTCATAACAAAACTTCTCCTTGTAGCCTCAATGTAGCTACACATTTCCAGATGTCAAAGGTAAATCCAAAATCGCAATTGATAGAAATGTCACTTGTAACTGAAACTCATTGCCTGTAGCGCTATATATAATTGTCGAGATCCAAATCCACAATCTAGCGCACTAAAGTACCGACTATCGTGCTTTAGCCACTCAGTGGATTCAACTCAGTGGATTTAAGTGTAAGGGGCGATTCATGCGCTGGTGAGTTCGCAGGGTGGCGACTCACCGTCCCTAAATCCGCCACGCCTCCAGCACAGACTCTTCGACCGGGGACGGTTCGAGGATCCGCTCGGTATCTTCGTAGTGGCAGGCCACCGGGGTGTCCGGGTCGGCCTTCGAGCCCGCGTAGCGCACGGTCATGCCCGCAATCTGACGCAGGTCGTCGTCGGAGGGATGGCCTTCGACCAGGGTGGTCGGACCCGTGACGTCCTTCGTTTCCAGTCTCCACCGGCCCGGCGTGTAGCGTTCCAGGAACTTGTTCTCCCCTTCTTCCCGCCCCATCACGACCTTGACGTCGGGCTTGACGCGGAAGTGGCGGCCGATCTTGAGGAGCATCACGTCGTCCATGGTGAGGTTCTCCTTGCCCTCGTATTCGAAGAAATCGAGGATGCGCCGGCCGAAATTCTCATCGGTCAGGTAGCAGCAACCCCCCGCGGGCGAAGGATAGTCCTCGATGCCGTACTCCTCGGCCATTTCCATCTGCTTCTGGCGGGAGCGTCCCTGGATGTCGCCCAGTTGCTCACGGTCCACCCACCCTTCCTGTTCCGGTACGGTAGGCGGGAGGCGCTTCGCGGAGAGAGGCCGCAGCAACAGGCCGTCCAGTTCGGCGTCACGGTCGATGACGTTCATGGGCTGGCGGCGCTGGGACATGGGCCGCTGGCCGAGGACTTCGCCGGTGAACATGAACTGGGCGCCGATCTCGTCCATGTACTGGCGGGCCCGCCGGAACATGAAGATGCGGCAGTCGATACATGGGTTCACGGTTTTGCCGTAACCGTACTTCGGATCGGTAAGCACCTTGAGGTAGTCCGGACCGGAGATGTCGATCATCTCGACGGGCAGGTCCAGCTTGGCGCCGGCCTGAAGGGCCTCGTTGCGCACCGGTTTCTTGCGCTTTCGCGTCTTGGACCTGCGGTTGTGCTCCACTACGCAGAAGCCGGTGTAGAACGTGAGCCCCTGAATCTCGATGCCCTGCCGCATCAGCATGGCGGCCGCGATCGTGCTGTCCAGTCCGCCGGACAGCAATCCGACTGCTTTCACGGGTTTGGACATGGTTCGAGCCTCCCTCATACCCCGATCGTCGCACGGAGCGTATCCGCCACCTTGCGGTAGGCGTCCGTCTGCTGCGAGTCCGGATCCCGCCGGACGATGGGGGTGCCCTGGTCGCCCGCCAGGCAGACCGCCGCATCGATGGGCAATGCGCCGACGAAGGGCACGCCCAGCGCCTCGCTGGCCCGCTTGCCACCGCCCGTCGTGAAGATATCCGTGCGCTCGCCGCAGTGGGGACAGTTGAAATAACTCATGTTTTCGACGATGCCGAGTATGGGCACGTTCACCTGATGGAACATGGCTACGCCCCGGCGCGCGTCGATCAGGGCCACGTCCTGCGGCGTCGTCACCACCAGGCCGCCGGTCAGCGGCACGGATTGGGTCAGCGTCAGGTGCGCGTCCCCCGTGCCCGGGGGCATGTCGATGACGAGGCAGTCCAGTTCTCCCCACAGGACGTCGCTCAGAAGCTGCTGCACGGCCTGGTGCACCATGGGACCCCGCCAGGTGACCGACTGGTCTTCCGGTATCAGGAATCCGAAGGACATCATCTTGATATCGTGGGCGATCATGGGCAGGATCTTCTGTCCCACCACACCGGGCTGGTCCTTGACGCCCATCATGGTCGGGATGCTGGGACCATAAATGTCGGCGTCAAGCAGGCCCACGCTCGCGCCGGCGTCGGCCAGGGCCACCGACAGGTTCACCGAGACCGTGGACTTGCCCACGCCGCCTTTGCCGCTGGCCACTGCCACGATGGTCTTCACCCCCGGCAGTTCGATCTTTCCTGGCTGACCGTGCTGTCCCGCCGGTCCGCCCGCTGGGCCCTGGGCCGTTGCCGACTGTCCCGGCGGCGGTCCGGTGATCTGAACGTCCTGCACCCCGGGCATGCGCTCCACGGCTTCTTTGGCCGTCAGGGTGATCTGACGCCGGGTGGATTCGTCCTGTGTGGAAAAAGCCAGGCTGAACGCCACGTGACCGTTGGAGGCCTGCACGTTCTTCACCAGGCCGAAGGAGACGATGTCGCGGTCGAATCCCGGGTACATGATCTGCTTCAACTGGTCCACCACGTCCCGCATGGTCACTTCATTTGCCATCTTTTGCTCCTGCTCAGTGGCGCTGCGCCGCGCAACCGCTTCACTTCCAACCGGCAGTCATCCGATGGTCTAGTCGGCATCTATCCGATGGTCGAACAGCAACCAGCCGATGGTCGAATCTCGTTGCGCAAAATACATCCGACGGCGCGCCAGGGCAATCACTTTACCTTTTTCACGAACAGCCTGTATTCTTCGCCTTCCTCGATGGTGTCGAGCAGGGCGTGCCCGTTACTCGCGCACCAGGCCGGCATGTCCTCCAGGATCTGGGGATCGTCGGCCAGTACTTCCAGCACTTCCCCCACGGCGATCTCCCGGATGGCCGACGCGGTCTTCATGATCGGCACGGGACAGAGCAGGCCGTAGGTGTCGAGGGTCATGACCGGCTGGATCACGGTTCGCCTAGCCTCCTATACCGTCACGCCGGCGATGGCGCGCAGTTCGCCCACGACCTCGGCGAGCGCGTCCAGTGCCTCGTCGATCTCGGATTCCGCGGTGTCCGGACCGGCAGTGATCAGCAGCGAGCACCGGGCTTCGGCCGCCGTCCGCCCCAGGGCTAGCAGCACGTGCGAGGGCTTGGCCGCGTGGGCGGCGCACGAGGAACCGACGGAGATGGCGATGCCCCGGGCGTCGAGCATCAGGACCGCGGATTCGCCGTCGGCCTCCGGGATCCACAGGTTAAGGTGACCCGGCAGGCGCAGATCGGGATGCCCATTGATAGCGGCATCGGGCAGGCGGTCCCTCAAACCGCACAACAGCGATTCATCCAGCCGCTTCAAGCGGTCGATCCGACCGGGCAATTCATCCGCCGCCAACTCCGCCGCCCTGCCAAAACCCACGATCGCCGGGATGTTCTCGTGTCCGCCGCGGCGGCCGTCTTCCTGGACGCCTCCTTCCACCTGGGGACGCAGCCGGGTGCCGGCCTTCACGTAGAGGGCTCCGGCGCCTGGCGGGCCGTTCAGGGACCGGGCAGAGAGGGACACGGCGTCCACGTTCAGCTCGTGAACGTCAACGCGCAGGCGCCCCAGGGCAGCCACGGCATCGGTGTGGAAGGCCGCGCCGTGCCGGTGGGCGATCTCGGCGATTTCGCGCACGGGCTGTATCGTGCCGGTCTCATCGTTGGCGCGCATGACGGAGACGAGGACGGTATCGTCCCGCATGGCCCGCGCGACCTGGCCGGGCTGCACGACACCGTCCCCGTCGGCAGGAACTTGCGTGACGGTGAACCCCTGCCGTTCCATGGCTCTCGCGGCATACAGCACGGCGTGATGTTCGATACTCGAAACGACGATGTGCCGGCCGCGATTCGTGCTCGCCTGCGCGATCCCCTTGACGGCCAGGTTGTCCGCTTCGGTGCCGCTCGCCGTGAATATGATCTCGGCGGGATCGGCGCCGATCAGGCCCGATACCCGGCCGCGCGCCGTTTCCAGAGCGTTACGCGCCTCCACACCGGCCCGGTGAAGGCTCGACGGATTACCGGCGAATTCGCGGAGGCAGGGCACCATTTCTTCGATGACACGGGGGTCAACCGGTGGCGCCGCGCCGTGGTCCAGGTTTATCATGACAGGGACCGGTTTTCAGGTGTTGCGTTCCACCCATTCCCGCTCCCCGTCTGCCCGGATCTCCTTCTTCCAGACGGGCACGATCTGCTTGACGCGGTCGATCGCGTAGGAACAGGCCTCGAATGCGTTTTTTCGGTGGGGGGTCGCCACGGAGATGAGGATGCTGATCTCTCCGATTTCGAGCGTGCCGACGCGATGGATCATGGCGACGTCTTCGATGCCCCATTTCTCGCGGATCTCCTCGCCCACTTCCCGCATCTTGGCTTCGGCCATTTCGGCGTAGGCCTCGTATTCCAACCGCAGGGTCCGTTGGCCGTCCGAGTGGTTACGCACGGTACCGGCGAAGGTGACCACCGCACCGTGGTGGGGCTTGAGAGACCAATTGAAGAGAGCATCCGGCTTTATGTATTCGCTCGTAATCTTGTACACGCGCTTGATTATACCTCTTTGTGGAGGAGCGGCGCCCCCGCTCACGAGGGGAAACCCACATCGGCGTCCCCGCTCACGTTCAGCGCCGCGGATGGCGTTCAGCACCGCCACTCACGGGCGGAATACACGCCAGTTCGTCTCCATCCGCCAACACCGCCTCCCGGTCGGCGTATTCACGGTTAACAGCCAGCATCACGCTCCGGTCGTAGCTCGCGAGCGCGGGATAGGCATCAACAAGCTCCGCAAAGGCCTCGCCCACAGTGGTCCCCGCCGGGAGATCCACCTCGACCGACCCCGCGCCTACCGCATCCTTGCATCCTGCGAAACATTTGACGATGATCCGCATGGCGGTCCTTTGCAGGCGTCAATCGTGGCCGGGAAAACCGTTACAGGATAAGGCAAAAACGCCCGTATGTCAAGCGGGGCGCGTGTTCAGGAAGGGAAGGCGGTCGGTTGTACGCAGCACATGGCGACGGCTGTCAGACGGAGGGTCGCACCATTGATCGTCGGTGCGGAAAACAGAGCCGGGAGACTCTATGGCATCCGTTCTCGGTCGGGTCCTACTTCAGCTTACGTACCCGGTAGAAACAGACGGCGGTCAGTCCTGTGATAACGGTCCACGCGAGAATCAGAAAAACCCATCCTCCCGCGGTCAACTCGGTGGCTTGCGGTTCCATGGGAAGCCATCTCCAGGTTGCTGTTTTCAGATTCGGGACCTAAGTGGTTCGGGCATACCCTATTCCCGGTTCCGTTCCCTGTCAAGTCATTTCCCTTGCGGGTTCCCGGCATGGAACGCCGGGCGCCCGTCTGTCGTTCCTTCGTCGTATGATCAGATGTTGCGAGTATGGCATTCCAGGCTTATTTTCGTGTACCTATGAAACGCCTTTGCACGATTGTCTTCAGCCACGTGCTGGTATTCCTGTGGACTATCTCCGTACAGGCGGAAAGCCCGCGGATTCGGCTCGAAAGCGCACGCTTGCACTTCGTCGTTTTCGAAGAGGTTGACGAAGTCGCCCTCAGACAAAGCCGGAATCCCTTGCGTACGCTCACCAATCGGCCATGGCCACTGGGCGGCCGGACCGTCGTCTATCCCGGCCTCCAACTCCTTGCGTTCATCGACGACGAGCAAGGAATGGGAAGGCGTGTTCCCCTGGTTCTGTCGTTCGACCAGTTCTATCAGCGCCGGAGTTCCGCGCAGTTCCGAAGGCTCTGGCGTAGCTCGCTCCGTTCCTATGTCAACGAAAGCACAATTCGGTCGGGCGAAGGCGGACTGATGAGGTTGGATCTGCCGGTGAACCTGCCGACGTTTCTGGGCGGAGGCACACCGGTTATCCAGATCATAGGAAACCAGAGAATAGAAATGGATATGACCAGCGACTGGGAGGAAGGCAGCACGAGCACGGCGACGAACAGGATCTCCCGTGTTCCCAATGTGTCCATGCAGCAGACTCAGTCGTTTATCGTTACGGGAACCATCGGCGAGAAGGTGGACGTGAACATAAAACAGAGCAGCGAAGCGTTCACCGACCTCGAGAACAACCTGAGCCTACGCTACGAGGACGTGTACGATGACGGCCGGGAGGGAAACGGCATCATCAGGAGCTTCGAAGCGGGAAACGTCTCGCTCAATCTGAAGAACACGGAATTCACGGGCTACACACAAGAGCACACCGGGCTGTTCGGCGTCAAGTTGATTAGCCAGTTTGGCGACTTTCACCTGACTGCCATCGCAAGCCAGGAAAAAGGGGAAGGACAATCCGCCACCTTTCAGGCCGGTTCAAAGGGGAACCTTCGAGTCATCCGGGACCTGGATTTCAGACGGAGAACCTACTATTTCATCGATCAGCGGTATCGCGAAAACTTTTCAAGGAGAGATGGAAACGGATCTCACGTGATCGCCGAGGAGTCGGTCACAGCGATCCAGGTTTTCGTGTCCGGCGGGCTCACTGCGACGAATCAGGGGAAACTGGTCAATGCCGACGCATATCCGGATCCCCCGGTATATGACGACGCTGGCAGAACGATCTCACCGGGTTCTGATGCTGGAGAGATCGTCCAGCATAAGTTCAGATTCCTTGAATCCGACGAATTCTATGTGAATGAGCTGTTCGGCTATATCGTATTGAACACTCCCTTACAGGAAGGCGACGTGCTTGCCGTTTATTACGAGACTACGAACCAGGGAGGCGAAATCAGAAAGTACGGGCGCCTGGATGAAGATTTCCTGCAACTGCGCCTGCTCAAGAGGCAGCAGGAAACGGGGCCGGACGTGCCCGACGATCCATCCAGGTGGGGCACGTGGCAATATGAGTGGCGCAACGTCTATTACCTCGGCAAGACGGATATCGATCCGGAGAGTTTCGAACTGAAGATCTTCCGGCTGGAATCCGAAGGCGAACACAGCGAGGTAGACGAGGATGGTATCCCGTTCATCAGGCTGCTGGGACTCGATCGCCGAGGAGTGGATCCCGGCTCGGCTCCCGACGGGCTCGTTGACGTAGACTACGCGCTGATCGATTTCAGGCGGGGTGAGCTGATATTCCCGGATCAATATCCATTCGCACCGGTCCTGACCAAAGTGACCGCCGGAAGTCTGGCCTATCCGAATTCGCAGGGCGGTGGCCTGCCCGACGAAACGCCCGAACTCTACACCCACACGAACGCCTTGATCAACAGCCAATTCAGTACGCTGCACAAGTACTATATCGAGGTAGAGTACAAAGACCGGTTAGCCCAGTATTCTCTGGGCCGATCCAACATCATCGAAGGTAGCGAAATCGTACGACTGAACGGTCAACAGCTGCAGAGGGGAGTGGACTACATCATTCTGTATGAGGTGGGACAGATCCGATTTACGAATGAAGAAGCGCTCAGTCCGGACGCGGAAGTTACCGTGCAGTTTCAGTTCGCACCGTTTTTCAAGCCCGTGGCGAATACCCTGCTGGGATTGCAGGGCGAATACATGTTCAACGAACGTTCCTGGGTGAAAGGAACGGTGCTGTACCGATCGGACAAGTCGCTGGAGCAGAAATCCCGGATCGGCAGGGAAACCGGACGCTACCTGACCTGGGATATCGACACCCGCCTGTCTTTCGAGCCGGCGTTCCTGACCTCGTTCATGGAGTTCATTTCCCCCGCCGATCTCGGAGACGCCGAGTCCTTTTTAAGGATCGAGGCCGAACTGGCACAAAGCGTGCCTAACCCGAACGTACTGGGCGACGGTTTCATCGACGACTTCGAAGGCAGCAAGACGGAAACTGATCTGGGCGTCCGTCGCAGCGGTTGGCGACCAGCCAGTCCGCCCGTGGATCGAACCCACGACCAGCGGGGAAGGATGAGCTGGTACAATCCACTCGGGCAGGTCGACGTCCGTGAGATCTATCCCACGCGCCAGGTAACCGGTCGCGATCAGTTGCAGCATGTGCTGATCTTGGAGTTCGATCCCAGGGAGCGGGATCTCCGCTGGGGGGGACAGCCCATGGATACCGTTTCCGAGATTTCGTGGTCGGATAACAATCCGGGGGATGTCGAGCAGCGATGGGCCGGACTGATGCGCCCGTTGGCCGGAGCCAACGCAGACCAGACCAGAAGCCGATTCATTGAAGTGTGGGTGAACGGAAACCGCGGCGAACTGCATATCGACCTCGGCGTGATCAGCGAGGACGTCAACGGCAACGGGATACTGGACACCGAAGACGATCGAAGCGATGGGTTCGGAAACAATCTGCTCGAACCGGAAGAAGATACAGGCCTGGACGGACTGAAGGACGAAGACGAACCCGGTTATGATCCGTCGACCAATCCGGATCCGAACGGCGACAACTTCGCCTTCGAGGGCACGATCGGGGGCAGCCTGTCGTTAGACCAGGTCGATTACAGCCGGATCAACGGACCGGAAAACAGCGCCTCCGACCCCGATCAGAACCGGCGTCCGGACACCGAGGACCTGGACCAGTCCGGCTATCTGGAAAGGCGAAACGAGTATTTTAAGTATCTCATCGATCTGAGTCCCGATCACGACGACACGGTCTTCGTTGCCGGAGGAGACATGGACCGTGCCAACTGGGGGAACGCGGACAGTTGGCGCATGTACCGGATCCCGCTGAATACCGGGTCAACTGCGCCGGATTCGCTCGGGGGCGGTCCGTCGGAAGGCGGTTTCGAGACTCCGGCCATCACGGAAGGCGAAGGGATGGAGACCGGAACTCCCAGCGCGAACGGAGCCTTCGACGGTACAGTTGGAACGCCGAGTTTCGCTCGGATCGAAGCGGTCCGGCTCTGGATCACGAAAGTGAGTGATCCGGTCACCATGCGTATCGCTTCCATCAATATCGTCGGAAATCAGTGGGAGGAGGACATTCGGGGTTCGATCTTCGACTCCGACGGTTATCCTGTTTCGCCGGAAACGCTGTCCCTGTACGGTGAAACTTTCAACGTAGCGGTAAAGAATACTTACGACAACCCCGGTGATTACATGTCGCCGCCCGGCGCCATCATCGAGTACGATCGCGTAACCGGACTGGAGAATAAGGAACAATCGTTGACGCTCTCATACACCAACCTTCAGCCCCATCACAGCGCCCAGGCCTACCGAACCTTGTTTACCGAGCAGGACTATACGCTGTACAACAGTCTGAGACTTTACGTACATGGCTCAAACGATCTTGAAGTCGACAAGTCGCCTGTTTTTTTCATTCGATTCGGCAGCGGCGATTCTGACTATTACGAATATCGGGCGCACGTACTGCCTGGATGGAACGAACAGAACCATCTCGAAGTGGTGTTCAACGATTTGACCATCCTCAAGAGCGAGACCGAGACAGCCCGAAAGACGGCCACGACATTGGACAGCACCCACACGGTCACCCTGAGTGACGGTAAAGAACGCCCCGTGCTATTCGAGGAAGGTCCCCCGGAAAATGGACTGTGGCAAGCCATCGTCACACTTGAGGGGGGCAGGGAATACAGAGTGCTCGGATCCCCCGCTCTCGCCCGGATACGCCGGATCACGGTCGGGATTCACAACCCTCACGATGAGGCGCTGCCGAGTGGTGAACTCTGGCTGGACGAGTTGAGGGCGGCCGACGTGAGACGGGACCGCGGTCTGGCCGGCCGCCTCTCGGTCGATGCGGATCTCGCGGGTGTTTTCTCACTGTTTGGAACAGTACACGGTTCAGACAGCCACTTCAGGAGAATCGGCGGGGCCGAATCCGGAAGCAGATCAACGGCAATGAACCTGTCGACCTTACTGAACCTGGGCAGGATGATGCCGAATGACTGGGGGATTGTCATGCCGTTTCGGTTTCGCTGGAGAAATGATCTGAATCTACCCCGACTGCAGGTCGGATCCGATATCATCTTGCTGAGAAAGGAACAACGCGAAGCCCAGCGAACGGAATCCCGCGATCATTCTTTCTCGGCTTCTTTCTCCAAGAGGATAGGTTCGACGAACCCCCTCGTGGCATGGACGCTGGAACGTTTCCGGGTGAATTTTACATCAACGGGCAACTTCCGTCATTCCGTCACCCGCATCGATACCTCGGGAACCTATCGCGCCCGGTTGTTTTACGATCTGACTCCGCGTTCCAGGATTAGTTGGCCGATATTCAAATGGTCGAAGCTTCCGGGATTCTTATCGGCCATTACCTTTAATCCATTGCCGAGACGGTTCGAATTGTCATCCGAAATCAACCGCAGAAAGCTGAACTATCTCAACAGAAGGTCACCGGGAACCGGTAGTTCGGGAGGCGGTGAAACGGGACCTGCCGACGGCAGCCGGGGTGAAAGGTTCGTCCGGTATCTTAGTCGAAGCGTCAGGGCGGAGATGGAACCGTTCAGGACCGTGAGACTGAATTACAACATGGATGTTACAAACGACATGAAAGCTGATTCCACCATCGCACTGACCCGGTTCGATTTCGGGCCTGAAACCAGCTATCGTCAGAACCTGGGCGTCGATTTCAGACCTGAAATCACCTCCTGGTTCCGGCCGTCCTATAACTTCATCACGTCTTACGGCGAGAACCGGAATCCCCTTTTGCAGACTACCGGTGTTTCTCCCAACGCCAGGTCCATTACGTTCAGCAACCGACAGGGGATACGTATGAACATCAATATGGTCAGAATGGTCTCCAACGTCTTCGGAGGCCCTTCACAGGGATCGACCGAAGACGAATCCGGGGGGTTCAGCGATAACATCGTAGGCCGGCTCGGTTCGTTTCTCGGCATGTTTACACCGATCGTCCTGAATTTTACCGACGAACGTAATCAGCGATTCATAAACGCGATTTCACGCCCGTCCTTCAAGGATCGCTTAGGCCTGACGGATCATATTTCGGTACCGTTCGACACGCTTTCCGCCGATGGCGGGGGAACCGGTATTCAACAAAACAGGGAAACGGAAACGGACCGATCGTCCTTCATTCTAAGTGCGGGGATCAGGTTTCTGGGCACGACCCTTTCGTTCCGGCCTACCTGGATATCTTCGCACAATCGGACCTCGAATTCGAACACGATGCAGAACAACGTCACGTGGCCCGAAATGACATTACGCTGGAACCCCAATCCACGAAACATGGGAAGTCTGGGCAGGTTGTTCCGTCGCTTGGAGATTTTGAGCGGGTTTTCCAGACACCAGGGAAAGGTCACCGACCTCAGGTTGGTGGGCAACGCGGATCTTCAGGAAGCCGCGATAAACAGAACGACCACGACTTCCCTGTCCCCGCTGATCGGATTCGTATTCGATATGGAATCTGGTTTGGTCGTAAGGGGCAACTTCAATACGAGCGACGTGTTGAGACGATTCGGACGTAACCAAACAAACCAGCAACAGCAGGACAGATCACTGACATTTTCAGTCGACTACAGGCTCAGGCCCGGGTTCCGGGTTTTCGGGAGAAGAACCAGTGGAGACGTAAACACCAGGCTGCAGTTTACCCGGGAAACCAGAAGAATGCTGCATTCCCGCGGCGGGGGCGACTATCAACCCAACAACGGCCAGAACCAGAACCGATTCCAGCTCACGACAGATTACCGTTTCAGCCGGTACGTCCGTGGTGGCATCAAACTCGAACTGACCAATTCACAAAACGTTATTACCCAGCAGAAGCGCCTTCATCGAGGCGGCGGGCTATGGACCGAGTTATTGTTCAACTGACCTGCACTCCGCAGTACGACTGTTGACCTGGGTCCTCGGGAAACTATGACTAAAGGTGAGATACAGGCCGTCATTTTCGTCGCGGTCAGCATGCTGGCAGGCGCCGTTATTCTGTTGGTGAAACAGTACGATTCGGATTTCCTGCCCGATCTGGGACCAGCTCCGGCGCACGGACGGCTGAACGCAGGCATCGAGACGGAATCCGCCACGGCTAACGTGGACGATTCAAACGCGCGCCTGCCGTCCACCGGACCGGACTCGGGACACCTGTCCACCGGGCCGGACTCGGGACACCCGCCAGCCGCGCAGGACTCCGGACGCCCGATCACCGGGGTCCCTGCGAATTCCGCTTCTTCCACCGGCAACCTGCTTGTGCCGGTAAATTCTGCCCCTGCGTCCGAACTACAGAAACTGCCGGGGATCGGTCCGAAACTGGCGGAGGCGATCATCGAATACCGGACACGGTCCGGGCCTTTTGAGCGGGTCGAGCAGTTGCTCGAAGTGAAGGGGATCGGTCCCGCCAAACTCGGCCGTATACGACCCCTGGTGGAGTTGAAATGAATGGCAGAACTCGCCTGGCCGCGACCGGCTGGAACCATTTGCCAACGTGCCGGCCCGGCCCATGCGACAACGTACCGGAAAAACCCTTAAAACAGCCGGAAAACCGGGGTTCCCCAGCGGGCTTTTTAGTTGACATACACCCCCTGTAAATCTATTTTCGATGTGGTACGAACGGTAATGGCCGGAGGTGGGGATCATGCTCCGAATCGGCACGGGAATCGCCAGGGGCCGTCGGCTGAAGTCCGTAACCGGCGACATCCGTCCCACCGGCAGCCGCGTTCGCGGATCGTTGTTCGACATCCTGTCGGCACAAATTGTCGACGGTACGGTGCTGGACCTGTGCGCCGGCACAGGAATCCTGGGCATTGAAGCGCTGAGCCGCGGTGCGCACTGCTGCCTGTTCGTCGACCGCGACCGCCGCGCCGTCCGGACAATAAGAGACAATCTGGACCGTTGTGGGTTTCGCGGTAGCAGCAGGATCTGGAGGACAGACGCCATACGGAGTCTAGATCACCTCGCCGACCATGCCTGCGCGGTGGACATCATACTCGCCGATCCGCCCTATGGCGATCCGGTTGCGCGGGAAATCGTCCGAACCGCCGGCGAACGGAACGTGTTGGCTCCGGGCGGCCTGCTCGTCTTGGAACATCGCGGAGACGACCAGCCGGAATCCTGCAAAGGTCTCGACGTAGTGCGCAGACGAACGATCGGGGATACGGCGCTGTCTTTCTTTCGGCCAGCCGGGTTCGCTCGAACCGGTGAGCCCGCTCAAGCCGGTGAGCCGGATCGGTCCGGCCAGGCCGTAGCGGCGGCAACCGTGAACCGGACGGAAGCCCTGCCCATCGAAATTCCACCTCCTTCATCGAGAACCCGGCGATGAAAGTTGCGGTTTACCCCGGTACTTTCGATCCTGTGACCAACGGACATCTGGATGTGCTGAGACAGGCGCTGACCGTGTTCGACCGCGTGGTGGTGGCCGTTGCGACCAACATGGAAAAGCACCCGATGTTTTCGGTGGAGGATCGCGTGGACCTGTTCCGGCAGGCCGTGGACGGCTGGTCGGGAGTCGAAGTGATGTCGACGGACGGACTGACGGTCGACCTCGCCAAAAAACTCGGTGCCCATGCGATCGCCCGCGGCGTACGTTCCGCCGGAGACCTGGAAACGGAATCCCAGATGGCGCTCATGAACCGGCGCCTGGCCCCGTCGGTGACCACGGTATCGTTCTTTCCCGGCGAACCATCAGTGTACGTGAGTTCTTCGCTCGTGAAAGAGGTCTTCCGTTTCGGTGGCGACGTTAGCCATCAGGTCCCGCCTCCCGTGTTGAAGGCGCTGGCGGAAAAGCGCGGCTCGATCAGCTAAACCCCCGGTTATCCAAGGATTGCCCGACACCACCCTCCGCCCCCTTCCCATGCCCGCTATCCGTCCCCTATCCCGAAAACTGGATCGCATCGCACCCTCGGCGACCACCGTACTCAACGAGCGGGCCATCGCGATGAAACGCGAAGGCGTCGAGGTTTTCAACTTCGCCGTGGGCGAACCGGACTTCCCCACGCCGGACCATATCAAGGAAGCCGGCATGGCGGCGATCCGGGACAACATCACCCGGTACACGCCCGCGACAGGCATTCTGGACCTCAAGGAGGCGATCTGCCGCAAGCTGGCCAGGGACAACGGGCTTGAATACGCACCGAACCAGATCGCGACCACCTCCGGCGGCAAGCATGCCCTGTACAACCTGCTCTACGTGATCTGCGACGAGGGCAACGAAGTCCTCGTCCCGGCACCCTACTGGGTCAGTTATCCCGAGATGGTCAAACTCGCGGGTGCCGTTCCGGTAGTGCTGGACACGGGACCGGACGATGATTTCAAGGTGTCGGCCGCCCAGGTGCGGTCCGCGATTACGCCGAAGACCAAGGCGCTCCTGCTCAACTCCCCCTCCAATCCCACGGGCATGGTGTACGCGCAGGAAGAACTCGCCGCCATCGCCGAAGTGGTGCTGGATGCGGGGATATACGTCATAACGGACGAACTGTACGAGAAGATCCTGTATGACAGCCATCGCCACATAAGCATCGCCGCCCTCCATCCACAGATGAAGGAACAGGCGCTGGTGGTCAACGGACTGTCCAAGGCGTACGCCATGACCGGCTGGCGCCTGGGTTACGCCGCCGGCCCCGCCGAGGTGATGGACCTGGTCTCCAAATTCCAGGGGCAGACGGTCTTGCATCCGAGCGCCATCACCCAGCACGCGGCCATTGCCGCGCTGACCGGCCCCGAGGACTTCCTGCCCCCCATGATCGGGGCGTTCGACCGTCGACGGAACTACATCATGGACAGACTGCAGAACATGGAAGGCGTGGCGTGCGCCCGGCCCGGCGGCGCGTTCTACGTGTTCCCGGACCTGTCGGCATATTCGGGCCGCAGAACACCCGACGGCAACCCCATCGAAGGATCGCTGGACCTCGCCATGTACCTGCTGGAGGCGTACCAGGTGATCTCGGCGCCGGGCGCCGCCTTTGGGTCGGAGGGATGCCTGAGGTTTTCCTACGCAACCACCCTGGACGTGATCGAAAGGGGCATGGACCGGGTAGAGGAGGGGTTGTCGTCCCTGGCGGGTTGACCGGCCGCGAAACTTCGCGGCAACCTGTCGAAGGTACGGCGGATACAACGCTCGGCGGAACCATGGAAAATTCGAAAACCGCGCTGGCGGATTACCGGCATCTTTTCAACAGGATCGACGAGAAGGGACTCACCCGGGTCCTGGAACTCGCCCTCGACCGTCAACTGATCGTCAAACTGCTGCACATCTGCGGACTGGTCCGGGACGGCCGGGACCTGGCGACTGCGGCGATGCATACCCTCGCCGCGCAGCTCGCCGGGGACTGCTTCGAGCGGGAAGTCACCGCCGCGCAGGTCATCCGGACCCTGGTTCACACCAGTGCACGGGAAATCGAGCAGATCGGGAAATCGTCCCCCAATGGCATCAACTCCCTGCTGAGTGACCGGACCGACGCCTATACCCGGGAGTGCGGACGGATGACCTTCGCCATGTTGCTGGACGAACGCGAGACGGTTTACGCGCCGGCCATCGAACGCCTGAACCGGATACCGGCCTTTCAACCCCGGTCCGGCGTATCGGAGGAGGAGGCGTCCCCCTACCTGCGGGACGATCCTGTCCTGAACGGTGGACCGGAGGACGCACGCCCGGTGGAGGACGCCCGCCCAACGGAGGGTGCGCGCCCGATGGAGGATGCTCGCCCGATGGAGGATACCGACCCGGCGTTGATCGAAGCCCGCCGGCACGGCGCGGACCTGGAGAAACAGAACCGGATCCTGGAAGACCGTGTCAGGGAGATGCAGCGGCGGATCGAACAGTTCAGAGAAGAAGGCGGCGCGGAATCCGAGAGGGTAGCCCTCTTCATCGACGTGCAGAACATGTGGTATGCCGCGCGCCAACAGCACGGGATCGCGGCGCGGGTGGATTTCGAGAAGCTCATGCAGGCCGCCGTGAACGATCGCCGGCTGATACGCGCCTACGCCTACGTGATCCAGACCCCGGAGGTGGACCAGAGCGGATTCGTCACCATGCTGGAACAGTTCAGCTACGAGGTGAAGCGGAAGGATCTCCGCAGGCGCAGCGACGGCTCGGCGAAAGGCGACTGGGACATGGAGATGGCCATCGACATGATCAGAATGGCCGAGAAGGTCGACGTCGTCATCCTGGCCAGCGGCGACGGGGATTTCGTGTCGCTGATCCAGCTGCTCAAGGAACTGGGCCCGCGCGTGGAGGTGTTTTCTTTTCCGCACAATACGGCGCGGGACCTGATGGAAACCGCGGACCAATACCATCCCATGGACGCATCGCTGCTGATCGATATGGATCCGGCCCGCTGAAGTCGTCAGAAGTCGTCAGGAAATTCGGTACAACGTTCATTCATGGAGGAACAAATGGTAAAGATCGGCATTGTCGGTGCGGGGAACGTGGGGGCGACCGCCGCCCTGTACGCCGCGCAGAAGGAACTGGGCGATATCGCCCTGATCGACGTGGTGGACGGTATCCCGCAGGGCAAGGGACTGGACATGATGGAAGCCGGACCCGTACTGGGCTATGATTCGGCGATCGAAGGCTCCAACGATTTCGCGGCCCTGGAAGGCGCGGCCATCGTGGTGGTCACCGCCGGACTGGCCCGCAAGCCGGGCATGGACCGGCTCGACCTGCTGAAGAAGAACGCGGAGATCATCACGTCGGTGACCGAAAGCATCGTGAAGTACGCACCGGATGCCCAGATCCTGATGGTCAGCAACCCGCTGGACGTCATGACCTATGTCTCCCTCAAGGTATCGGGGTACGGGCGGAAGCGCGTCTACGGACAGGCCGGCGTGCTCGACTGCGCCCGTTACCGGTCCTTCGTCGCCATGGAACTCGGCGTCTCCATGGAAGACACGCAGGCGATCATTCTCGGCGGCCACGGCGACACCATGGTCCCCATTCCGCGGTACACCACGGTCTCCGGCATCCCCATCACCGAATTGCTGTCCCGTGAAGCCATCGACCGCATCGTGCAGCGGACCCGCGACGGCGGCGCGGAGATCGTCAACTACCTCAAGACTGGCAGCGCCTACTACGCCCCGGCGGCCTCCGTCGTCCAGATGGTGGAATCCGTTTTAAAGGACAAGAAACGCGTGCTGCCCGCCTCGGTGATGCTGGAAGGCGAGTACGGACTGCGGGACGTCTGCGTGGGCGTGCCCGTGAAGCTGGGCAGCGAGGGCATCGAGGAAGTGATCGAACTGGATCTTTCGGACGACGAACGGGCGGCACTGAGCGCTTCCGCCTCAGTGTACCAGGAGAGCCTGGACGAACTGGGCATATAACATCCACATCAAATGAAAGCAATCTGACGGAGGAGGAAGAAAGCGACATGGCTGCAAAACCACCCGCTGGTGGAGAGCACATAACCATAGATGCCCGGGGCGTGCTCAACGTCCCGGACCAGCCGGTCATCCCTTTCATCGAGGGCGACGGCACGGGACCGGATATCTGGAGGACGGCCCAGCGCGTTTTCGACGCCGCCGTCGACAAGGCGTACGGCGGCGACCGGCGCATCGCCTGGCACGAGGTGCTGGCAGGAGAGAAGGCCTTCAACCTTACGGACAGCTGGCTTCCGGATGAAACGGTAGAAAGTTTCCGGGAATACCTGGTGGGCATCAAGGGACCCCTGACCACGCCTGTGGGGGGCGGCATTCGCAGCCTGAACGTGGCGCTGCGCCAGATCCTCGACCTGTACGTATGCCTGCGGCCGGTACGCTGGTTCACCGGCGTGCCCAGTCCGGTGCGTCATCCCGAGAAGGTGGATATGGTCATCTTCCGCGAGAACACGGAGGACGTGTACGCCGGGAAGGAACAGGAGGCCTACAGCGACGAGGCCGCCAGGCTGATCGCCTTCTGCAGGGAACAGTTCGCGTGGGACATCCGGTCCGATTCGGGCATCGCCATAAAGCCGGTGAGCGAGACCGGCAGCAAGCGGTTGATCCGCGCGGCGGTCGAGTACGCCATCGCGCGGAACCGCAAGAGCGTCACCCTGGTGCACAAGGGCAACATCCAGAAGTTCACGGAAGGCGCCTTCCAGAAATGGGGCTACGAACTCGCGAAGGAGGAGTACCCGGACCGGCTGGTCAGCTGGGACGAATGCGGGGGAGACGTCCCGGAGGGCAAGATCCTGGTCAAGGACGCCATCGCCGACATCTTCCTGCAGCAGATCCTGACCCGTCCCGACGAGTTCGACGTCATCGCCACCATGAATCTGAACGGCGATTACATTTCCGATGCGCTGGCCGCCCAGGTGGGCGGTATCGGTATCGCGCCGGGCGGCAACATCAACTACAAGACCGGACACGCCGTGTTCGAAGCGACCCACGGCACGGCGCCCAAGTACGCCAACCAGGACAAGGTCAACCCGGGTTCTGTCATCCTCTCCGGCGAACTGATGCTGCGCTATCTCGGCTGGGACGAAGCGGCCGACCTGATCATTCAGGGGATCGAAAAGGCCATCGGGGGCAGGATCGTGACGTACGACTTCGCCCGTCTGATGGACGGCGCGCAGGAAGTCAAGTGCTCGGAGTTCGGCACCGCCATCATCGAGCGGATGTAGGCCTCGGGTAACGCGAATCTTCGGGAATCCCCCATGTTCGTCGATTTCGCGAGAATCCACGTAAAGGCCGGACGGGGCGGCAACGGCTGCTGCAGCTTCCGCCGCGAGAAGAACGTGCCGCGAGGCGGGCCGGACGGCGGCCACGGCGGCGACGGGGGCCATGTCGTCCTTCAGGTCGACCCGGGCAAGCGGACGCTGCTCGACTTCCAATACCAGCACCTGTACCGGGCCCGGAACGGCACGCACGGACAGGGCAAGGACATGCACGGCCGGAATGCCCCGGACCTGGTCATCGGCGTCCCCCCCGGGACCATCGTCAAGGACCGGGAGTCCGGCTCGGTGATTTCCGACATGGTCGGTGAGGACCAGACCCTGGTCATCGCCCGGGGAGGTCATGGCGGCCGCGGCAACTCGGCTTTCGCCACGTCCACCAACCGGGCGCCCCGTCGATGGGAGGAGGGCCAGCCGGGCGAGGAACGCCAGCTGGAACTCGAACTGAAGCTGATCGCCGACGTGGGGCTGGTCGGTCATCCGAACGCGGGCAAATCCACCCTGCTGTCGCGTCTCTCCGCCATGAGACCCAAGATCGCCGACTATCCCTTCACCACCCTTGAACCCAACCTGGGCATCGTCAAGCTGGGAGACTACGACCGCTTCGTCCTCGCGGACATCCCCGGCCTGATCGAGGGCGCCCACGAAGGCAAGGGACTCGGCCACCAGTTCCTCCGCCACATCGAGCGGACCCGGATCCTCGTCTTCCTGCTCGACGCAAGCCAGCCTGATCCCGTGCACGATTACCAAGTGCTCGTCAATGAACTCCGCCAGTTCAATCCCGTACTCCTCTCCCGCCCCGCCCTGGTCGTCTTCTCCAAACTGGACCTGATCGTGGACCGTTCCGCCCTGGACGGCCTCGTCGTGGATCCCGACCGCGCGAAGCACGCGGGCCAGCGTAACAACCCCGTGCTGGCGATCTCATCCGCCACCGGAGAAGGCATCCCCGAACTCCTCGGGGAAATCGGCCAGATTCTTCACGAGATCGGACCCGCCTCGCCTGACTAATCTGAAATGGACCGCGTCGGAAGTTTTATGCGCCGACGTGTTCATGATTAGCTTCCGTAACCTGTATCTACACTGTATAGCCGTCCCTTGAGGGCCTGTCTATGGAGGACTCGCCTTTGAAGGACTAGCCTATGGAGGACCTGTCTATGGCGGACCTGTCTATGACGGACCTGGCATCCTGGCTGACCCTTTCGCACGTGCCGGGCGTGGGCGCGTCGCGGTTCCACGCGCTGTTGCGCCGGTTCGGGTCGCCCGCCGCGGCCCTGTCCGCCACCGTGGACGAACTGGCCGAGACCGAAGGGGTGGGACCACAGATCGCCCGGGCGGTGCGCGGGCACCGGGACGAGGCCTTCGTCGACCGCCAGCTGCGCCTGCTCGATCGGCACGACGCGCGCATCGTCACCTTCCGCGACCGCGACTATCCCGAACGGTTACTCGAGATCTACGATCCGCCGCCGCTGCTCTTCGTTTCCGGCGGCTGGAAAGCGGAGGACGAACAGTCCATCGCCATCGTGGGGACGCGGTTTACCTCCGCCTATGGCCGAAAGATGGCCGAGTCCTTCAGCGCGGAACTCAGCTCATACGGGTTCACCGTCGTGAGCGGCCTGGCACGGGGCGTGGACACGCTCGCCCACCGGACCGCCTTGCGCGGCAACGGCCGTACGGTGGCGGTGCTGGGCTCGGGTCTCGACCGGCCGTACCCCGCGGAGAACCGCAAGCTGATGGCAACCATCCGGGAACATGGCGCCGTGATGACGGAGCATCCCTTCGGAACCGGCCCGGACGCCGTCCATTTCCCCCAACGAAACCGGATCATCAGCGGTTCGACGCTGGGGACGATCGTGGTGGAGGCCGGCAAGCGCAGCGGAGCGCTGATCACCGCGCGCTTCGCCCTGGACCAGGGCCGCGAGGTCTTTGCCGTACCCGGACCACTGAACGCGGCAGGCAGCGAGGGGGTGAACCGGCTGATCAAGGACGGCACGGCCAAGCTGATCCAGCGGGTCGAGGACGTGATCGAAGAACTGGCGCCCCGGCTGGGTTACGAACCGATCAGATCGGAACCGGCCGGCCCGGCTTTCGAGATGCCGCCCGAAGAGGCATCCATGTACGGCCAGGTTACTTCGGATCCCAAGCACGTCGACCACCTGGCGTCCGCCCTTTCCCTTACGTCCTCCCAGGCCCTCGGCGTCCTGCTGGCGCTCGAATTGAAAGGAGCGGTGCGGCAATTGCCGGGCATGATGTTCGTAAGATCCTGACCTCTTAAGGCCTGCCGCCCGCCCCTCGTCCGTCCTGCCGCCTGACCCCCGTCCGTCCGGCGGCCTGCTCCTGGGTATTTCCTCTGGTTATTTAGGTTGACACGCCCCGCTCTCCCGATGTTACATCAAGGACAACTCGCTTGAATCGCCATAACGTACCTGTGGTCGGATATGCACGATCAGCAGACCCGCGGTAAACTCCTCGAACGCGCTGAACTTGCAGCGGTCGTGGAGTGCGCGCGCCGGAGAGGCGCCACCGTCGTATTCACGAACGGATGCTTCGACCTGCTCCATCCGGGCCATGTCCATCTCCTGCAGACCGCGCGATCGTTCGGCGACCTGCTCATCGTGGCCATAAACACCGACGCGTCCGTCCGGGCGATCAAGGACGAGGGCCGGCCGATCTACGGCGAAACGGAACGGGCCTACATGCTCGGCGCCCTGGCCTGCGTGGACCATGTGGTCCTCTTTAGCGAGCCGACGCCCATCCCGCTGCTCAACCTGCTCAAGCCGGACGTCCTGGTCAAAGGAGGTCACTACGGTCACGAGGAAGTGGTGGGCTGGGACGTGGTGGAAGCCTACGGCGGCCGCGTGGAAAGAGTGCCCGTGCTGGACGGCATGTCCACGTCGGGCACCATAGAACGCATCACCGGAAAGGGAACTTAATGCCAGATACACGCCAGAAACTGCTGGTGCTTTACCTGCGGACCCCCGACCTGCATGCCGGCGTCGTGGCATGGTCCGAATTCGACGGCACCTCGGCCGCCGACGAACGCCATACATCGGGGGATGCCGCGGACTCGGGCGGCGCCACGAATCCGCCTTACACGTCGGTAGTGGACGCCATGCGGGACGGGTGGCGGGTTGTGCAGTTTCCCCAGCAATACCCGGCCTATCCGGGTACGGAATACCAGGTGTCCTATCTCAAGTACGAGTACATACTCGAAAAAATGGAGGTGGTCGATGGCTGACAGCACCCATCTGTTGAACTCGAAGCAAATGGCGCTGTTCGTCGCGGAGGGGTATCTCCGTTTCGACGAACTGGTTCCCGACGACCTCAACCGGGCCGTGAAAGCGGAAATGGACAACCAGGCCATCCCCCGGGAAGAGGCGGGATCGCCGCTGAGCGCCATCTGGCCGGATGCGGCCGTGGGACGCGTTTTCAGGCTTCCGGAGATCGAGGGCATCATCCACAGCCTCGTCGGTCCCGATCCTTTGTACGATCACCACGCCGTGCACACCGTGGCGGCAGGCCACCACTTCGGACAGCACTGGCACGCGGACGCGATCATCGACACGCGCCTGCACTTCGACATCCAGTTCATGTATTTCGCCCACGACACGCCCAGGGAGATGGGAGGAACCCTGATCCTTCCCGGCAGCCACTACCGCCGCATCAGCGAATCCGACATCGCCCGTTACCACAACTTCGTGGGCCAGGTGCCGATGATCTGCAAGGCCGGGACGGTGATCGTGCTCCATCACGGCATGTGGCACTGCGCCCAGCCGAATCGCACCGACGAGATGCGGTACATGTTCAAGCTGCGCCTCAATCCCACGGTCAGGCAGCTCCGGCTGTGGAACACGGAGGACATCGACGATCCGGAAGTCAGCCATATCCTGAGCACGAACCAGCCGTGGCACGGGAACGAAGAGCGCATCGAACATGTCAACCGGATCCATTTCTGGCGGTTTCTGACCGGTGACGACCAGTTCGACAACCACTACTGGCTGAGCCGGATCGAGAACGAACCCGAACTGGTGTGAGACGAATACGCATTCATGACCACGGGTAACCTGCGCCGACAACTTGGTATCTGGCCGACCACGGCCATGGTGATCAGCGGGATGATTGCGGTAGGGATCTTCCTGGTGCCCGCCGGGATGGCCAAGTCGCTGGGATCGCCCCTGCTGCTGCTCGTCATCTGGCTGGCGATGGCCGGGATGGCCCTTTGCGGATCGCTGTGTTTCGGAGAACTGGCGTCCAGGTTTCCCCACGCGGGCGGAGGATACGTCTATCTCCGGGAGGCCTACGGCACGCCGACGGCCTTTCTGTACGGGTGGATGTCCCTGATGGTGCTGGATCCGGGCATCACGGCGACCCTGGCGACCGGGATGGCGAGCTACGCGGGCCATATCTTCCCGATGGAACCGGTCGCGATGAAGTTGGTGGCCATCGCCGTGCTGGCCGTCCTCACCGGCGTCAACATCTACGGCGTGCGCATCGGCGCCTGGATCATCGTGCTGCTGACCGTATTCAAGGTCGGGGTGCTCGCGGTCATCTCCCTCCTTGGGTTCGGCCTGGGGCTCGGTGACTGGTCGAACTTCACGCCCTTCGTGGCGCGTCCCGCGGATTCCGGTCCGCTGTTCGGCGCCCTCGCCGGCGGCATCGTAGGCGCCTTCTTCGCCTTCGCCGGCTGGTGGGACCTGAACAAGGTGGCCGGCGAAATCAAGGACCCGGCGCGCACCCTGCCCCGGGCGCTGCTACTGGCCGTAGGCATCGTCGCGTTGACCTACATCACCACCAGCGCCGTCTTCATGTACCTCGTACCCGTATCCCAGGTCACCAGCGACGAGACCTTCGCGGCGCAGGCCGGCGAGGTGCTCTTCGGACGCAGCGGCGGCATCCTGTTTTCCTCCGTGGTCATCCTGTCCATCGTCGGCAGCCTGACCGGGCTGCTGCTCATGGCGCCGAGGGTGTATTTCGCCATGGCCAGGGACGGGGTCTTCCTGCGCTTCGCCGGTTCGGTCCATCCCGCCTTCGGCACGCCCTACCGCGCGATCGCCATCCAGGGCGGACTGGCTTCGCTGCTAGTGTGGCTGGGGACCTTCAGCCAGATTCTGGACTACTTCATCTTCGTGGCCGTCCTGTTCATCGCGCTCACCGTGGCGGGCTTGTTCGTGGTACGCCGCCGGTCGGCCGAAACGCCACCCTACCGGACCCCCTTCTATCCCGTCACGCCGGTGCTGTTCCTGATCCTCGCCGCGGTCCTGCTCGTGCTGCTCTTCGGCAACAGTCCCGTGCAGGCCCTGCTCGGCGTCGGCGTGACGGTCCTGGGGATACCGGTGTACTTTCTCGTATTCAGAAACCAGACTTCGCAGCAAAGACCGTCAGGAGAAGCCCATGGCATGGATTAAGACCGTCTCCGCGTCGGATGGGGACGAACGGCTGCTCGCCGCCCTCGAGGCACAGCGCGCGCTTTATCCCGCGGAGTACGACACGCCGGTGCATCCCACCTACGACGGCACTTCCGGCATCGTGGCGTCGCATTCACTGATCCCGGAGGCGCTGCATCACGCCTTCGCCACGTTCGGGGTGTTGATGTCGCCGGATCTCCCGTTGAGCCGCAGGCAGCACGAGATGATTTCGACCATTGTCTCGTCGAGAAACCGGTGTGTATACTGAATAGATTCGCACGCAGAGTTTCTGCGTCGGGTCACGTTGGACAGCGAACTGGTCGAAGCGATCAAGTACGACTACGACAAGGCGCCGCTGAACGCGCAGGACCGGGCGATGCTGGATTACGCCATCCGGCTTACCGAGGATGCCACGCAGATCCGCAAAGACGATCTCGAAGGACTGCGGTCCGAGGGGTTCGACGACGTAGCGATCCTACAGATCACCCTGATCGCGTCGTGGTTCAACTACATCAACCGCGTCGCGGACGCCCTGGGGGTGGGACGGGACGCGGACGATTCGTAAATCGCCGCGCGGTGGGCTGTCCGTACGGCGTTGGACCGCGGGCGGGCGCGGTTGACACGGTCGGGCGGACCAGATGGGCCGCCCGGGCAAGTGGCGATCGTTACGCCGCCTTACGGAAGTATGGCGATGGCCCTTCCCGGTCCGCCGTGGTTGTTTTCGAGGTGTGGACACAGGAAGATGAAGAAAGCGCCTTTCGGCGGAAGCTGCCCCACGCCAATCAGATACTCCGTGAAGATCATGTCGTGGTTCACCGCCGTCCAGTGCGTCTTCATGGATTCCACCGGATCCACCGATCCCATGTCGGGTGTATCGATGCCCACGTGCTTCACGCCTTTGCCGGCCAGGTAGGCGATAACTTCCGCACCCGGTGCCGGCCATCCCTCGGACTGTCCGTCCAGGGGCGCTTTGACAGTCTGTTCCATCACAACCCGGATGAAGCGGCGGAAGTGGGTGTCCGTATGTCCCGTATGGAAGAGCACGACCTCGCCGTCCTCGATCTCCCCGTACAGATCCTCGTGTCTCCTGACATCGTCCAGCGTGATGGCCGGTGAGGCCGGCCAGTCATCCCACGAGGTCGTCCCCACGCGGTGCTGCACGTTGACGACCCGGGCGGGCCCCATGAAGTGGTGCAACGGGACCTTTTCCGTCGTCATCTCCGTGCGCTTCAGCGGACCGTGTTCGGCCTCGAACTCCCTCAGCGCGGCGCGGACCGTTTCGTCATACCTGCCCGTATCGAATCCGGGCGGAGGGCCATAGTGCGCGGGCGGATCCACGTGGGTTCCGGTATGCGCATCCATGAAGTGGGTGTTGACCCAGTAGGGGCCGAAGGGACCATCGAAATAGTTCACCGGCTGCACCCTCGAATAGGGGAA
The DNA here is from genome assembly GCA_026705925.1 of Gemmatimonadota bacterium. Lineage (GTDB taxonomy): Bacteria > JAAXHH01 > JAAXHH01 > JAAXHH01 > JAAXHH01 > JAAXHH01. Next base: position 263,375 of record JAPOZT010000034.1, on the reverse strand, counting down.
GACGTGACGGCCCACGCCCCGGCCCGGCCACCAGACGGGGCGGTCCATGGACAGCGTTACGGAGAGGTCGACCACCCGTTTCGACTTAACGGCCTCGAGCAGACGGGCAGCCAGGTCCGGATTGGTTATGGCCACCGCCCGCGTTTCCACCGTGGGTGAGTTTTCGTGCTTGACCGGCAGGGCGATGTAAAGGGATCCGTTGGGCGTCCTGTCCAGGTTGATCAGTCCCTCAGTATGGACGGCGCCGTGCTTGAAATGGCCGAGATGGCTTTCCAGGGCGAGGGGGTTTACATACATGCCATCGGGACCCGACGCGATGTAGCGGGGCGGGCCCAGTCCACCCATGCTCGGACTGTCGATGCCCATGAGCCAGACTCCCCGGCTGCCCACGTATTCCGCCGCGTCGTAGTCCGGCGCGGGCCATCCAGGCGCCGTCCCCACGACGGGTTCCACGATCAGGCGGCGGTCGTCCGGCGCGGGCCGGTCGTGGCGGTCGTCGTACCCGCTCCAGTACAGGACGGCGTCGCCCGGTCCCATGGGCCTGTGCGCCGCCTCGGCGGCCTTGACCACATCTATGGTGAACAGGGGACTCACGCCCGGCGGAGCCTGGTCCAGCATGGACCGGCCGTCGATCTTGTACACCTCGCCCACCAGCTGCCATGCCGGGACTTTCTCCACCGTCAGGTCACCCCAGTAATGGGCGTTTGGCAGACCGCTGTGCTGGGGCGGCATCATGTGGGCCGGCGTATCCGTCTGCGTCGCCGTGTTTTCGTCCAGTATGATCAGGTCAGATGCCCAGGGTCGGTCTCCGTGTACGATATAGGGCACGACGAGGGGCTGGTGGTGGATCTGGCCGCCCGGCCAGTACTGGTAGTGGCGTCCTGAAATGACGGGCGAAAGATCGACCACGTCGTCGGGGCCTACCGGCATGTACTGGGCGGAGGCTTTCGAAGAAGCAAGCAGGCAGAGGGCCGTGGTCGCAAGGATCAGGCTAAGGACCAGCCTGCGAATACGTCCGTGTTTCCGTTTACGGTACATGGAGTGCTCCCGGGAATCTCCGCATCTTGAGGTCACGGGGATAGATGCGACTGGATCATGAGAACCGATGAATGTTGGGCTGTTTGCTTGTATTGAAAGGAGTTTGGCATTTTCTTTCCCGGTTGTCAACCTGTCATAGCTTGCCTGCAGAGAACGACGGAAATTGCATTCGATCATCTCAGGATGTCAGGACTTCAAACAATACCGCTATGAGATCGACCTGTACTCGTTTTCAGAGCATGGACTACATTCCTGGTGTAGTGTCAGATATACCCGTTGATTTGCTGTCCGATATTGAAGTCATGATACAGTCGACCGCGAATTACAGTTGTCAACTGAGAGACGACAAATTACCGTTGTACTATATTCCCCCTGAGTTTGGGCGTAAGTGGTTGCCGTAATCGGGACATGAGGATAACGATGAAACTCAAGGTCGCCGACGGCAGCTCAGGCGAATTGGGCGCAGTCAATACATTTATTCGATCGGGAGATGGGTCATGCACGCTGCTATTGCTGACAAACACGAAGAAATCGCCGAAATATGCCGCCAATTCGAAGTGGAACGGCTTGAAGTCTTCGGTTCCGCGGCAAGAGGTACGGATTTTGACCCGGAGACTAGCGACGCGGATTTCGTGGTGGAATTCACTCGTCGAGGCGATCCTGCCTCGCTGGATCAGTATTTCGACTTCAGAGATGCCCTGTGTCGTTCGCTTGAACGTCCAGTGGATCTGATAGAGTCCGGCACCATTCGCAATCCGTATCTTCAGGAGGCAATCGATAAGTCCCGAGAGTTGATATATGTACTATGACGCCCGCGTTCTACTTGCTGACGTCGAAAACGCGGCCGCTGATATCGAGCGTTATCTCGATGGGGTTGACCGAATTGCCTACATTGGCACCGACGAAAAGCAGGCCGCAGTCGAACGCAAGTTCGAAATCATCGGGGAAGCGCTGAATCGATTACATGACATTGATCCCGATTTGTCGCAACGGATACCCCAACTGCGTCGCATTGTTGATTTTCGCAACCTCTTGAGCCATGGTTACGATAGGGTGATGCCGGAACGAGTATGGACCTACGCCAATAACAACCTGCCAGAACTGAGGCGGATTGTACAGGCACTGATAACCGAATTGGGGCCTGTCAAGAATGACAACTGACCGCCAGCTTGCTCTCTACCGTCGCACAGTCGACACGCCATATGCCATTCCGGGATAGCGCCGTTGTATTCTTCAGGCTTCATCCTTCAGATGGTTTAACGATGAGCATGCTGTACCGAACCGGTGTGCAATCTTCGGGGTTGAAAATTTCGACCACTAGAGGCTGAACGTGGGTAATGACCAGCGGCTGATCCTGGTCACGTCGAACTTCCGCAATGAGGTTACATCAACGAGTCCCACACTGACACAAACATACTAAAGGAGCCTCACCCTTGTCTAACTTGCGTGTCGGCATCATCGGTTTGGGCGGCATTGCCCGACCCCACTGCGAGGCCATAGCGAACCTGGACGGCGTGGAGATCGTGGCGGTCGCCGATCTACTCGAGGAAAAGCGCTGCGAATACATGGACAACTACGACATCCCCAGGGGGTATGCCACTCACACGGAACTGCTCGAGGACGACGAGATCGAAGCGGTGGCCATCGTCCTCGGCCACCAGCTGCACCACCGGCTGACCGTGGACGCCTGCAACGCGGGCAAGCACGTCTTGGTGGAGAAGCCCATGGCGATCAGCCTGGACCAGTGCGACGATATGATCGCCGCCGCCGCGGCCAACGGCGTCAAGCTCATGGTGGGCCTGACGCAGCACTTCTACGGCACCAGCGTCAAGGCCAAGGAGATCCTCGATTCCGGCGTCCTGGGACCGGCCATCACGGGGGTGTGCTACATGTCCAAGAACTGGGGGTACGGCAGCCGCAGGCCCCAGTACCGCAGCCGGTTCCATGGCGGCGGCATGTGGATGACCAACGGGGTCCACGTGGTGGACCGGCTCTCCTGGGTCATGGGCTCGCAGGCGGTCTCGGTTTCCGCCACCATCGGCAACCGGGCGCACTACCAGGCCGCGGACGATTCAGCCACGGCCTTCATCCGCTACAAGAACGGCACGTCGGGCGTGGCGGTGGCCGTCGGGTACGCCGACGGCGGCCCCAATCACGAGTGCCAGGTGATCTGCGCCAACGGTTCGCTTCGCTTCAGCGAGTCCGGCGAGAAATACGTCAGGGTGGGCAAGGACAACCGGTGGGAAGACGTGCCCTTCGACGACCCGCCTAATCCCATGCACAACGAATGGAAGGGGTTCGTCGAGGCGATCCGCAAGGATATCGAGCCGCCCACCCCGGGCGAATGGGGCCGCCACGTCATGGAGATCCTGTTCGCCGCAGAGCAGTCTTCCATTTCCGGCCGAGAAGTGCCGCTGGCCAGCGGGGGACAGTGGACCCACCAGCAGTCCGGCACGCCGGTGAACATCGATCACGGCTGGATCTGACGGGCTCACGGGGACGCACGGGCTCACGGCGCTTCGCGGTTATTACGCGCCGGGATTACGCGCCCGTATGCTCCACCACGGCCAGAGTGACGTCGTCGCATTGCCGGGATCCCGCTGAAAACCCGAATACCGCTGCCATGACGGTGTCCTTCAATGCTCCCGCATCCTGGCCCCTGTGCTTCGTCAGCAGGGATTCGAGTCTTTGTTCTTCGTACAGTTCGCCATCGGCGTTGGCCGCCTCGGTAACGCCGTCGGTATACATGACCAGCCTGGTCCCGGGTTCGAACCGTACAGATTCCAACTCAAAGGAAACGTCGGCGATCCCCAGAGGCGGCGCGACTGAATGCAGCTTCTGAACCGGTCCATCCTGCGAAAGGAGCATGGGCGGATTGTGCCCGGCGTTGCAGTACCGCAGGGTATTCGTCCGTGTATCGATATCGGCGTGGAAAAAGGTGATGAACTGGCTCACCGAGGAGTGATGGAGTATGTACTCGTTCAGCCTGCCGACACGTTCCACCAGCGGTACGCCGATGTCGATGAGGGTGGTCAGCATGGTCTTGCAGGCGACCATGAGCAGCGCGCTGGAAGGGCCGTGTCCGGTGACGTCGGCGATCGTCACCGTCAGGACGTCCTCTCCATAAGGGATGAAGTCATAGTAGTCCCCGCCGATCTCCTCGCAGGAGACATGGGTGCCCGCGCAGGCCAGCGTGTTGAAGGCATAGCTTTCCCCCGGCAGCAGTCCGGCCTGGATCTCGCCGGCCAGGGCCAGTTCCTTGTCCAACGCGCTCTTGGCCACCGCGGCGTCGAAGAGGCGCAGGTTGTCGGTCTTGATGGCGGTCAGGTTGGCCACCGCGCTGGACAGGCCGAGGTGGTCCACGGTGAACTCCACGGCCGGATCCGCGGAATCCAGGTATAGCAGGCCGAACACCCGGTCTTCATGCCAGAGGGGCACGCACAGGATGGACACCAACCGACGGACGATTACGCTCTGCCGGTCCCTGAACCGCTCGTCCCCCAGGGCGTTCGAGGTGATCGAGGCCATCCGGTTTTCCAGGGCCTGTTTCACCGCCGTCGTGCTGATCGAAATCGACCGGTCTTCGAATCCGGGCCGGGAGGCCAGCGTCTGGATTTCGAAGTCGTATCCTTCCCCTGTTTCCATGGGATGGACGATCGCGCAGCAGTCCGCCTCCATCCATTCCAGCAGGCTCCGGGTCACGAGTGCACTCAATTCGGCCTCGCTACGGGCCGTCATGACCTCCTTGCTCAGTTCCGTGAGTTTCAGCAGCCGTCCGTCGGTATCCTCGGGCCTCACGGCGGGTGTGCCGCCCGCCATCGTGTACGGCAACTGGTCCGCCCGGAAGAGGGAGGCCGGCGCCTGCAGATCATCGGTGCGCTTTTCCGGTACCGTTCCTTCGGGTTCTCCCTCCTCAAAGACGAAAACCGATCTTCCGAGCCGGATGCGGTCACCCGGCAGCAGCGGGGCGGGCTTGCCGCTGATCGGATGATCGTTGACATAGGTCCCGTTCCGGCTGCCCAGGTCCGCGATCACGAAGCCCGACGCCTCCGTTTCGATACGCGCATGAAGCTTCGAAACGCCCCGGTCGCCGCCTATGGCGATGTCGGCCTCGCCGGAACGGCCCAGGGTAGTGACATCCCGCGACAGGACATGGACTTGCGGGTCTTTTGCGTGCAATAACTTCAGGTAGGGCACGAGTGTGCTCCGATACGCACGGTTACCGTTGAAACCTCGGCGCGGCCCACACCGGACTTACGGCCCCGGTTCGTTTCTCAGGTCGAAGGCCACCTTGACGGCGCCGTGCCGGCCGGCTTCCAACGCCCGGCCGATGGCCTTCCGGTATTCCTTCAGGGGGAAGAGGTCCGTCACGAGAGGCTCCAGGCCGACCTTCCCCGACGCGATCAGATCCATGGCCAGGTCGAAGGTCCGGACGGACCGGCCTTCGCGCTCCTCCGTCCCGTAGGCGTAGGCTCCCTGCACCTTCAATTCCTTGTACCACACCGCTGTCCAGTCAATACCGGAAGGAATGCCCGGCATGCCCACGACGGTAACGACGCCGCCGGAGCCGGACAGCCGCAGCGCGTCGTCGATGGTACGCGACGATCCGACGCAGTCGAAGGTCCGGTGCACGCCGCCGATGAAGACGGGCCTCCCGATCTCGGGCCGGTGGATCTCCGCGCCCGTCACTTCGCTGACCGTATCGTAGAGGTCTTCGCCCCGGCCGATGACGCGGTCGGCGCCGAGGGCGGCCGCCAGGGTCTGCTGATGGGGATACCGCGCGGCGGCGAGGATGCGGCACTTCCCGCCCAGAGCCCGGACGGCCGCGATGGTGAGTAGTCCGACGGCGCCGCAGCCGATCACCAGGATGGTCTCGTCGTCACCGGGGAAGGACTTGAGCACGGCGTGCAGGCAGCAGCTGAAAGGCTCGACCAGGACCGCTTCCTCGTCGGAAAGCCGATCGGGCACCCGGTGAACCTGGAAGGGGTGCGCCACCAGGGATGTACTCCATCCACCGCCCGTGTCCCTGCAGTAACCCGTCTGTATCCCTGGGGAAAGGTCTCCGTGCATGACCATCTCGCACAGTCCGAAATCGCCTGCTGCGCACGACGGGCACGGAGGGTGGATGCCCCGGACGGTGCAACAGAGGCCGGGTTCGATCACCACGCGGTCTCCCCGGGAAACGCTCCCGGCTGCCGAGCCGGTCTCCTCGACCTCGCCCACCACTTCATGGCCCAGGACGAATGGCGCGGAGATCAGGGGCGAGAAATAGGGGCTGCCCTTCGCCCGTATGGTGGAAAGGTCCGATCCGCAGATCCCGCTCAGCAGCGGCCTGACCCGCATCCATTCAGGCGTCGGAAGCGAGGGGGGATCGACGTCCGCCATGCGGATGCACGACAGCGCGCCGGTGGCCGGGCCGGGGCGCCGGTGGCCGAGGGTGCGGACGAACAGGTACCGGGGTACGCTCTTGATGTATTGTACGGCTTTCATACATGGGTCCAGTGCACGACTTCCCATCCGCCGGCATCCGCGGCTTTCTTCAGCTTCCCGCCGGGGTTAACGGCGACGGCATGCCCTGCCACGCGCAACATGGGCTCGTCAGAACTGCTGTCGGCATAGGCATAGCACCGGGCCAGGTCGATGCCGCGGCGATCGGCGTAGTCCCGAACGATTCGGGCCTTCGCCTCGTCACCGATGGGCGGCCCTTCCGTCTCGCCGGTCAGCCGGCCGCCCTCTTCCTTCATGGAAAGGGCGATGAGGTCGTCCGCCTTGGTGTATTCCGCCAGCGGCTCCATGACGAAATCCAGGGACCCGGTGACCAGGACCACGCGCTCGCCCCGTTGCTGGTGCGCCCGAATGCGATCGACGGCCCCGGCGTACATGCGTGGACGCATGACTTTCTCGAAAAGCTGCTCGCTCCTCGATACGCATTCCCCGCGACCGAAACCCCGGTACTGCCGGTAGAACGACTGGATGAAACGACTTCTGCTGATCTTGTCCAGGACGATGTAATAGAGGACTTTCGGCAGGAATCCGATGGTCCAGAGGAGACGCCGCGGGGCGGAATACCCCCAGGTCCTGTAAAAAGCGTAGTAGTGTACGATCGTCGCGTCCACGATGGTGCCGTCCACGTCGAAGAAGGCCGTCGCGGCCCCGGTGGACCTCGCGGCTCCGGCGGACCTCGCGGCTCCGGCGGCCTGGTCCAGGCGCTCCAGGCGGTCCGAGATATACAGATAGCCGTCGCGGTCGATGCGCCCGATGTCCCCTGTGTGAAGCCACCCGCCGCGGAGGCGGTTCTCCGTCGCCGTGGGGTTTCGGTAGTACCCCTGCATGACGTTGTTCCCGCGCACGATGATCTCGCCGTCGCCATCCGTGTCGGGGGCCTGGATTTCAACGTCTACCGCCGGCAGGGCCACGCCGACGGAAGAGGGTTTGCTTCGGTCCATGGGATTTACGGTCACGACCGGGGCCGCTTCCGTGAGCCCGTATCCCTCGTGGATCGTCAGGCCGATCTCCCGATAGGCGTGGTACAGGTCTGAATCGAGCGTGCCGCCTCCGCTGACCAGCAGCCGCATGCGGGAAACGACGCTATCGCCGGTTTTTTCGGCCGTTTGCCGCAGCGACCCGTGCAGCAACCCGAATAACCGGGGCGCCGCGATCAGGCAGTTGACCCCGGTTTCATCCATCAGGCCGACCAGGGACCGCGGCCGTACCGACGTGGTATAGGTAATGGTCGCGCCCGCGTAGAAGGGCATGAGGAATCCGCCCGTGAACTCCAGGGCCTGGCTCATGGGCAGCAGGGACAGGAAATGGTCGGTCCGGTAGGCGCGCAGGATCTCGGCGAGGGACAGCAGGTTGGAAACGAAGTTCCGATGAGTCAGCACGACACCGTGGGATTCGGCCGCCATGCCCCGGGTGAACATGATGGCGGCCGGAGAATCGGGTTCTACCGGCGCCCATGGGGGTGGCTCCTCGTTCAGGATGACGGGCGTCGCGGGCCGTCGAGGTGCGTCGAACGGCAGTCCGTGGTTTTCGATATTCCAGAACATGACGTCGCCGCCGGGCTCCGCCGGTTCGACGCCGGGCTCCGTCGGTGCGCCACCGGGTTCCGCCGCGTTGCCGGGCTTCTCTACGTCGCCGGGCTCCGCCGACGCCGTGAGCAATGCGTGACCGCCTTGTGTGCAGAGGATGGCCCTCGATTCGGTGAACCGGGCAATGCGCCAGACTTCCTGGGGCGTCGACCGGCGGTCCACGGGCACGAGCACGGCTCCGGCCACCATCCCGGCGAAACAGGCGATTCCCCATTCGGGCCGGTTCTCCGAGAAGAGCAAGACCCGGTCGCCCGGATGCAGGCCGCTGGACCGCCACTGCCAGCCGATGTGCCCGGCCAGGGCGAACACGTCCTTGTAGGAATAGCGGATCCAGCCATCGTCCCGCTGCATCTGCAGCGCGGTCTTGTCTCCGTACGTGTCCGCGCTCTTGGCCAGTATGTCCGTCAGCGTATCGAGATGGGGCAGGGCGTCCTCCCCGGCCTGGGCGAACCCGGACCGCTCCGCCACCTCCTCTTCTTCCGTGACCGCGGGCTTCGGCTCATCGGTCTTCAGCACGTGGCGTTTCAGGCCGGGGATATGGATTTCCTGGAAATACGTCTTCCAGTGGATCCTGGAGACGTCGCCGTTGAAGAGCAGCCGGTCCTCCGGATCCAGGCTTTCGTGCAACTTTACCGTGCGGTCCGTATCGAAGGTGCATTCCAGGGACGTGTAGGGACTGTAGATCGCGGCGTAGTACAGCATCCGCGAGATCGCCGACTTCATCACGGTGATTCTGCGCTTCAGGTTGTTCAGCAGGGTGATCCGGGTGAAGCGGCTTAACGTCCACAACGCGGCGTTCAGGGGGTAGACGTAGCGCAGGTTGTACCGGCGCCGGAACTGGCCAAGCGTCGGGTAGGTCCATCGCTGGATCGGTATGGGTTCGTTGTTCCGGTTCAGGCGGGGGTTCTTCCGAAAGTACTCGTAGGAGTGTTCGAAGGCCTGATGGAAGAGGACGGGATTCCGGTCACCCGTCGATACGTGGTACACGCCGATCCCGCCTTCCCGGGCCGTGTGCGCCATGGCCGCCAGGGTCGTGTTGGCCACGATGTCCACCGGGATGATGTCCACGATCATGTCTTTCTGGCCGGGGAAGTCCGGCAGGCGCCCCTTGCTCACCGCGTCGATGAGCGGGTCGGCCACCTTGAGCCCCTCGATCCATCCCGGTTCGGGCTCGACCAGCGCGCTTTCCACGATGGACGGCCGAATGATGGCCGTGGGCAGGTCGCCCCGGTGCTTGACGATCAACTGCTCGCCCATGGCCTTCGTCAGGGTATAGCTGTCGTGCCATCCCCACTGCTGCCCGCGGCGCATGCCCTCTTCGATGAGCCGTTCCTTGAGCCAACGCTTGCGGAAAGTCTCCATCTGGGCGTCCAGCCAGCGCTGCGTCGGATTCGGGTTCTGCTGCAGCGCCATCTTCCTAAAACGATCCTGCTGTTCCGGCGACCGGGAGTCGTCGTGGATCTCATCCGCTCTGGTAATTATGTCCCGTATTTCCCGTTCCAGGTCGAAGGGCGCGTCGCTTCGCCCCATTTCCTGGGCCATGGACCAGTCCGGACGGGGCGGGGCTTCGGGAATGCGACCCTTGGTCTGGCCGTTGACGTAGGCCGTCGAGACGTGGACCAGCGTGGCGTCTCCGCACGACTTGGCGAATTCCATCATGCGCCGCGCACCGAGCGTGTTGAGCTGGAGGGCGGCGTCGATTTCTTCGTCGAAGGTCACGGAAGCCGCGCAGGTGAGCACGACGTCTACTTCCGCCGCGAGCCGGCGGTACAGGTCCGGTTCCAGTCCGAGATGGTCCAGGGTAAGATCGCCCTCGACGGCGTGGACCTTAGCGCCCATGATATCGGCGAATCGATCGCCGTGGGTCTCGCGCAGCCGGGCGAAGGCGGCGGACTGGAAGATCTCCTCCTCCACCCGTTCCCGCGCCGTCAGCGTGGTGCCGTCCTTCCTCCGGCGGGCCCGGACGACCAGATAGACGCGGCCGACCTCCGGGGCGCAACGCAGGATCTTCTCCACGACCGCTTTCGCAAGGAAACCGGTGGCGCCGGTGATCAGCAGTGTCTTTCCCCGCAGGTAGGTGACGATTTCACTCATACCTTACCGTCTCTCGATGTGTAGTCCGGGTACGGGACCGTCATCCCGGCGGGTGGGTTCACGTGGCCATCAGTTGCTTGAACTGATCGACCCAGGGTATGGGCGACGGATCGACGTCGTTCATAATTGCCTGGTAGAAACTGGCGTAGGTACCGAGCAGAAGCAGGTCGCAGGCCTGCTCGAGCGCCGTCTCTCCCCGGGGCGTTACGACGGAACACGCGATCCCCTGCTGCTCGAGTAGCGTGCGGGTGATCTCGTGGCGACGCCGGTTGCGCGGATCGTACAGGCCGGACTGGATCAGCACGGCGGCGAGTCCGTCCCGGTGCTCCGCGGGGTGGGTCATCCCTTCGAGCAGATGGTGATTCAACTCCGGTATGGCGAACCAGACGGCCAGGTTCTTGGCGTTCTCGTTCCACTGGTTGGCCAGGATGTGGGCGTTGCCCGTGAGATGCTCGGAAGCCATGATCAGGATCGACTTCCCCCGCGTGGCCGAGGCCAACTCATAGGCGGGGTTCTCCTCACCGGGCGCAGCGTAAACCGGGTTGGTCTCCCGGAGCAGCATGAGGGCGCTCGTCACCTCGGTTTCGGCCAGCTCCACGAACCCCAGTTGCCGGAACATCGCCAGGAGGTAGGTGACCGCGTAGCCCAGGCCGATCCGCGGCTGCCCACAGGTGTTGAGCTCGCTGCCGAACACCACGGCCGGCAGTCCATGGCGCCCGGCGAACGCTTCCAGGTCGCCTCCCGTGGTCAGGGCGATCATCGGTATCCCCCTGGACAGGCCGTGTTCCGCCATGGCCATCACTTCCTCCGTGCCGCCGGAGTAGCTGGACAGCACGATAAGAGTCCGCTCGTCGATCCACGAAGGGGCCGTATAATCGGATACGACGGTCACCGGCACGCGCAGCCGGTCGCGGAAGACGTCCTGTAACAGGTGGGCGCCCAGGGCCGATCCGCCCATGCCCGACAGGACCACGTGATTGACATTCCGGCAGGCGTCGGGGAAAGCGCGACCAGCCATGGCCTCCCAGGCCGCCTCCATCTGGTCGGGTATCGATCCGATGGACCCGTGCATGTCCGATTGGTCCAGCCGCGTCATATTCATTTCAACCGCTTTCTATTCAATTGGGTCGCCGGTTTGATGGGAGGTACGCATGGAATCGGCCCGCCTGGCTCAGGATGTGCCGGAGTCCGTCCGAACGGCCCCGATTTCTTTCAGGTAGGCGACGCTTTCTTCGAACTCGCGCGTCTCGTATGCCTTCAGGTCCTCGGTGGATTCGTCCTTCTCCCTGGGCGTGCGCCAGTCTTCCCCGACGGGACGGACGTGGGACCAGTACAGCCGCAGAAACGGCAACATGTCCCTGATGTCGCGGTCGGGGTATTCCGCCCAGTAGTCATCCATGAGCATGCGCACGTGCCGGGCGTAGATGGCGCCCAGTTCGATGGTTTTCGTGATCTGGCCGGGCTGGACCGCCTGGCCGCGCCGGCCGTCCGAGTCAGCCCGGCCGGGCTGTTCCCGGTATCCGTCGATCAGGGAAAGCAGGCCGGGATAGTCGACCACGCCGCTGCCCAGCGAACACCGCGCGATGCGATACCCCTCGTCGGTGGGATGGATCGTGTAGTCCTTGAAGTGGACATGCTTCAGGAAAGGGAGGATGCGTTCCGTGTATCCGAAAGGCTCCTCGCAGACCGCCAGCACATTGCCCACGTCGAGCGTGATGCCGATGTACGCGCTGTCCAGTTCCTCGCAAAGCCAGCACATGTCGTGGGACGTGGCGTCCGAATGGTTCTCCACCGCGATGGTCACCCCGTGTTCCTCGGCCAGGGGCAGCGCCTCGCGCAGGATATCCCTGCACCCGGCGAGATGGGCGTTCCACCGGCCCGACAGCGGCCTGCGGTCGCCGCCGAGTACGCCGCTCATGACCACGCGCAACGTCGAGGCGCCGAGGCTCGCGGCCGCGGGAATCAGGCGGCGCAGCATCTCACCCTCGACCTGGCCGCCATCCGCCACGACGTACAACCCGTTCTCCTCGGCCCGGGCACGGGCCCGCTCCAGCGAGGCCGGGGACAGATCGGGGAGGCAGTCGTCGGGTGGGAACTCCACGCCGGCGAGGCCGTGTTGGACGGCCATGTCCATGAGCTGAAAGGCGTCGTATCCCGTGTTGAACGAGTACGCGCAAACCCCTACTGACATAGATTCTCCTTGCCGCTGGTGCTCATTGCCGACATTGCCTGTCGCTATTCGGTCGGCTGTCGTCCCTGGACCGCGTAGCCGCCGTCGCACCGGATGTCCGTCGCCGTGATGTCGCTGGATTCGTCGCTCGCCAGGAAAACGAAGACGTTGGCGACCTCCCCGATGGTAGCGACCCGGCCGATGGGGTGCAGGCGGTCGAAAGCCCTGAGCGCCGCCTCCGGGTCTCCGGCGTTCTCCTTCACGAAGTTGTGCAGCATGGGCGAATCCACCGTGCCGGGCGAAACCGTGTTGACCCTGATCCGGTCCTCGGCCAGTTCCATGGCCTGGCCCCGGGCCAGGGCGATCAGCCCGCCCTTCGTCGCCCCGTAGACGGCCACGCCCGGATGGCCGTTATGGCCCGTCACGCTGGCCATGTGGATGATCGATCCGCCGCCCGCGGCACGCATATGCGGAATGCAGTACTTGCTGAAGACGGCCGGCGCCAGGAGGTTGACGGAGAGGATGCGGGCCATGGTCTCCTCGTCCTGGTCCTCGATAGGGCTTACGGGCATGATGGCGGCGTTGTTGACCAGGACGTCGATCCTGCGGAACCGGGACGCCGCGTCGTCCACGAAGGACCGGACCAGGCCGTGATCGGTGATATCCAGCGCCTCCGCCAGGACGGGCCGGCCCGTGTCCGCGACCAGGCGGCCGGTCTCCGCGACGGTTTCGACATTGATGTCACACACCGCCACCGCGGCGCCTTCCCGGGCGAGTGCCAGCGCGATACCCCGTCCTATTCCGTCCCCCGCGCCCGTCACGATCGCGGCCTTGTCCGCTAGTCGCATGGCCACTCCGCAGGCTCGATCCCAGGCATGCACATTTCAGGCGTGCGCATTTCAGTTGTACAATTGTACATGTGTATCTGAACCTCCACGGATCGCATCCTCAGGAATTACATCTCCACAGGTCGCATCCCCATAAGGCCAGCGCAATCAGTTCCGACGACGATAACGACGCACACACCCATGGTTCAATCCTGCCGCCTCCGCAACCGTTGCTCCAGCCAGTGCGTCATGGGCGCAGGGGCGGGATCGCATACCTCCACCATCCGGCCGGGAAGGGGCTGACCCAGGACCGCTTCCACGTCGCCACGACGCTCCGAGACAACGTCAGGATGCTGTCCTGCGACATTCCGCCGTTCTTCCGGTTCGTCCTCCAGGTCGAAAAGTTCATCGCCGTTCTCGTCCTCGTAGCCCACCGACGTGCAGAAGTTCCAGCGGTCGTCCCGCACACTGGCCCGGCCCACAGCGTTGCCCGTGATGAAGGATGCCCACCCGGTCACGATCCGATCACGGATGGCGGCCTTTTCACCCGTGACCAGCGGCCACATGTCCTCGCCGTCCGTCCAGTCCGCCCGTACCCCGAGCCGACCGAGCAGCGTGGGCATGAGGTCGTGGTTCTGCACGAAGGCGTCCACGTCCATGTCCGTCGGACCGCCGGGTACACGCATCATGAGGTTGAGTTGGGTATTGAAGGGATGCAGTTCGTTCGGTCCCTTGCCGAAGCTCCCCTGGTCGAGCAACTGGGTCCCATGGTCCGACAGGATCACGATCAGGGTTTCATCGAGGAGGTTCCGGTCCGCCACCGCATTCAGCAACCGGCCCACGTACTCGTCCACCAGGGTGACCTCCCCCAGGTACAACGCCTCGATGCGCCGGAGTTCTGCTTCCGATGGCCCGCCTGGCCCGCCTGATTGGCCTGACCTGTCTGATCCGCCCGATCCGCCGGTTCCGCCCGATCCGTCACGGGCGTATGCGGGACCGGGCACGATGAAATCGAGGCCGTCGTGTTCGAAATACCGGTCGGCGTATTCCGTCGGCGGGTCCCAGGGCTCGTGAGGATCGAAGCTGTCGATCCACAGGAAGAAAGGCCCCGCCGTATGGTTGTCGGCAAGCCACGCGCAGGCCGAGTTGAACACCCGGGCGCACTGGTAGTCGTCCTTGTCCTTCCTGTGGCGCTGGTTCAGCAGGTAGTTCACCAGGCCCGTATGTTTCAACATGTCCACGGGCTGCCTCACGTGCCGGGCGAGTTGCGCCTCGACGAGTTTCGGATCGCCGCTCTTCCAGTTGTCCGATTCCTGTCCCCGCACGAAATCCAGGTGGGCGAACCCCCGGGAGAAGTTCATGGTGGGCTTGAACATGTGATACGTGTCGGCGATGAGGGCCGTCAGGTACCCCCGTTCCAGCAGCACCTCCGCGATCGTATCCTGCTCCGGCGGGATCTTGTGCCAGCCCGGGGCGTGATGCCAGTGGCCGCGCCGGTCGAAGTTGTACCGCCACGGGAAGCTGCGCATCCCGGTATACAGCGCTCTTCGCACCTGAAGCGTGGGCTGCCCCTCGCCAAAGGCGCGGTTGAACCGGATGCTGCCACGGTGGAAGGCGTCGAGATTGGGCGTGTACGCGTGACTGTACTTTCTGCCCGGGCCGATGATGTCGGCGCGAAAGGTGTCCAGGCAGACGCAGATGACGTTCACGGGGGCTCCGCTGGGAAACGGGACGCATTACTTTTATGATGAGATCCGGTTTTTCAAATAATGGGAAAACTAAGTGGAAGAAGGCGTAACGTCAACGGAATTGCGGGCGACGCGCACGGGCATGCGGGTCGTGTAAATCGCTTACGGATAGGACAATGGAACTTGAAACGCCGTTCTGTTCAGGTATAATGTGAGAGGTAAATCAAAGGGGAATCCATATGTCGCAACCAAACGAATCCGAATACGACGCCATCGCCGGGGCCTACAAAGACTCCAAGCAACTGTCCTTTCGAAAATACATCGAGGAATACACGCTTTTCGATATGCTCGGTGACATCAACGGGGTGAAGGCGCTCGACCTGGCCTGCGGCGAGGGGTTCTACACGCGCAAGCTGAAACAGGTCGACGCCGGGGAGGTGCTCGGCGTCGACGTCTCGGCCGAAATGATCCGGCTGGCCAAAGCCGAGGAACGTGCGCGGCCCTTGGGTTGCCGTTATCTGAACCGGGACGCGGCGGTCCTGGTCCTGGACGAACCGGTCGATCTCGTCGTGGCCATGTACCTGCTGAACTACGCCCGTGACACGGACGAACTCCTTCGCTTCGTCCAGTCGGCTCACAGCGCGCTGAAACCGGGCGGGCGATTCGTGGGATTCAACGACAACGTCCTTAACGCGCCAGGCGGCACGGTCTCGTACGCCCGGTACGGATTTGAAAAGGAGTACAAGGGAACGCCGGCCGGGGCGACGCCGTCAGAGGGCGGCCCTGTCGTCTACCGGTTCACGAACGACGACGGCACGCGGTTCGAGTTTAACAATTACTATCTCTCACCGAGAACCTATCGGTGGGCTTTCGAAGAAGCCGGCTTCTCCGGTTTTCACTGGGTCGACCCGCAGTTGCATCCGTCCGAGCGGGACAACAAGCTCTGGGACGAATTCATGGCCGCGCCGCCCATCATAGGGTTCGCTGCGTTCAGGGAGTGATTGTAGGGGTCCAGGAGAGACCGCCTAGTGCGCCTCCTCCTTCATCTCATCCGCCGCCTTGCAGTTGCGTATCCAGATCTCGTCCTTCGTGGGTTCGAAGCCCTTCCAGGCATAGGGGTCTGTGCCGGAGACCGGGACGATGGCGCGCCGGTCGGCCGTGGCGGGGCGTTCGCCTTCCTGTATGCCCCAGGGCAGCAGGCTCCACGCGTTGCAGTAGTGGTTCACCAGCACGCGACGGGGCTGATCGCTCCGGTTCTTGTATGACCGGTGCAGGAGATAGCCGTTGAAGAAGACCAGGGCCCCTGCGCGGACTTCGACCGGCACTTCCACGGACTCGTCGAAGCCGTAACTCTCGGGGGCAAAGTCGAACTCATCTGGGTTCTCGTGAGCCCGCTGGGGGTACAGGTAGCCGTTGCGATGGGAACCAGGTATGACGTACAGGCACCCGTTCTCGATGGTGGCGTCGTCCACGGCGATCCATGCGCCGATCAGGGACCGGTCCCGCGTGGGGATGAAGATCTCGTCCTGGTGCCAGGCCTGGCCCTGGAACCGGGGCGGTTTGATGAAGTACATGGACTGCATGCACTTTACGCTCCCGTCCCAGTAGGGCAGGTGGGCCGCGGTAATCTGGCTCAGCACGCCGCAGATCTTCGGATGGCGCACGTACTTCTCGATCACTTCGCTGACGAAGTGGGGCTGGTGTATACATAGGATACGCTGCAGCACGTCCTCGTCGGTGTCGTCGGGCTTCGGAGGATCGAGTCCCCGGCAGGGATACTTCCCCCGCGCCACGTCCACCAGGTCGTCCTTCAGTTCCTGCAGTTCCTCGCCGTTCATCAGGTCGGGAACGACGAGATAGCCGTTGTCCACGTAGAACTGGATCTGCTCATCGTCCACGATCCGGGGGACTTCGATCGCGGGTTCGGTCTGCTGGGAAAGGTCTGTCATGATCATGGCTGGCCTCGGCGACATTCGGTTCAGGGCGGTGAATACGAGCGCGGAATGGAGATGTTCCCGGCGTTATTCTAAATGAATCGCGGGGGTTTTGTCAACCGCCCATTGCCCGGCAGGGGATATTTCACCGCTCATTTCACCGCTCAGGTATTATTGCTGTTTTCGTACGCGCATTCCGTTATATTATCCCAAACCTATTTACGTACCCGCGCGGCGCAAGGGGCGCGGTCCCGTTCGAACGAAGCCGCGGAGTAATTCGTCGCGGTCCCGTTTGAAATCCAAACCGATTCAGATGGCCTACGATTCGAGTCCAACAGCGAGGGGGATATCGTGCTGAAACCTGCAAACGGCACGCCGGGAGACGTGACCGATTATAGCTATACCCGCATCGAATTCGACCTGGCCGAAGGCCGAAAGTTGAGCGTCGAGGACCACCGGGTCGAGGACGACATGGACTTCCTGGGCGGCATCGGCCGGTCCTTCAAGATCCTGTCGGGATACGACGTGAGCGACCCCTTTGCGCCGGATGCCCCGCTGGTCATCAATACGGGCTGTTTCACCGGCACGCAGTTCATGACCGGTCTGCGGGCGTATTTCTCCGGCTATTCTCCCCTGAAGCGCACCCGGGCCGGCATGCCCATGCCCGTATGGTCGGCCATGAGCGGGAGTTTCGGCCGCAAGTTTTCCTATACCGGCATCGGCGACCTGATCCTCACCGGACGCGCCGCTGTGCCCAGCTTCCTGGTGATCAGGCAGACCGACGACGGCCCCGATATCTCCCTGGTTGAGGCCCCCGCGCACCTGGTCGGCGCACGGGTCCGGGACAAGATGGTCTACCTGGACGAGAATTACAACGATGGTGACAAGAACTACCACGCCCATTTCGCCGTCATCGGGCCGGCCGGCGAGCACTGGGAAACGGTCTGGTACGCCGCCGTGGTGGGTTCGACCCAGGAACAGCTCATGAGCGGGGAGGACAAGTGGCGTTTCGCGGGCCGGCTTGGCATGGGGTCCGTGGTCGGTTCCAAGAACATCCTCGGCATCGTGGCCAGGGCGGAGAACGACTATTACCGCAAGGGCGACGACCGGCTCAAGGCCATCAACAACGAGATCGGACGGGGCGAGCAGAGCCGGGGATACCGCCATCCCAACAACCGGAACGGACTGGGCGGAACGGGCAAGAACAGCAAGATACTCGACAGTTACGGGGTGCTGCCCTACCGAAACTTCGAGCCGCCCGGCGAGAACGTGGCCGTCCCAGTCCACCTGGAGACCATGCGGGAATCGGACGACTTCATCGTCATCGACAAGAGCTGCTACGGCTGCCAGATTACCTGCCACCAGGACTTCTACGACATCCCGGAAGGCGGCAAGGACCCCGACTGGCGCAAGGCCCGGAGGAACCACGGAGAGTACCTGGGCCGGTTCGAGTTCGAACCCATGGAACTGTCCGGCGCCAACCTGGGCATTCTGGATCCCCATGACAACCTGGAGCTTGCCCGGCTGGACGACGACTTGGGGTTTGATACCATTTCGGCCAACGTCGTGATCTCCTTTCTGATGGATTACAATGCCCGGGGCAACGGTACCGTCGCGGGCGGCGTCACCTTCGGAGACGCGGAGGGCACCCGCCGGCTCAAGGAGGATATCGCCTACGGACGCGAACCTCTCTTCGGCAAGGGCGTCCAGGCGATCGCCGAAGAGATCGGCGGCAAGGCCTTTGCCATGCACGCCAAGGGGGTCGAGTTCTCCGCCTACCTGGGTCAGACCAATCCGGGCTATCCCTTCGCCGTGGCCGGCGGCCACATGTCCATGCGCACCTTCCTGCTGTATGTGATGGACCCGGACTGCAAGCCCGATTCCGCCGATTACTGGGTCCACAATATCACCGAAGAAGGCTGGAAAATGGTGAACAAGGACCTGCACGGAGGCTGCCTGTTCACCATGGCTCCGCCGGACCAGGTCAGCGAAGGCATAGAGTCCGTTTTCGGGGTGCCCTTCTCGGCCGAGCGGGTGCTGGACGCCACATACCGGGCACATATCCTGGGTTTCGCCCTCGAGCAGAAACAGGGGATCACCCCGGACGAATACGACATGCCGGCCGACGTCTTCATTGGTCAGGCCAAGGGCGACCTGCCCGGTGTGCGTTTCCTGACCCGTGAACTCTTCGAAGAGGTCAGGTCACGGGTACTGGAACGCCTGCACCGGGACGTGGAGACCCTCGGCTACGGCGGTCACGCGGCGCCGGCGTCCGTCTAGACAGCGGGAGTGCACTTTGCTGCGCCGGGCAACTGGCGCCCGTGGTAGTCCAGGCGGTCCAGGCGGTCCAGACGGTCCGGATTCATGAATCCCAAGAACAAGCTCATAGGGGCCTCCCTCGCCATCGTAGTCATCCTGGGATTCGGAACCCTGGGATACAAGCTGCTGACGGAATGGACCTGGTTCGATAGCTTCTACTTCACGCTGATCACCATCACGACCATCGGATATACCGAACCGGCCGGCCTCACCGAAAACGGCCGCTACTTTGGCACGCTGCTGATCGTCGTGGGCGTCGGGACGCTGGGCTACGCGCTGTCCGTCGCCGTACAGTCGGTCGTATCGCTCGAAATCGTCTCCTCACTGGGGGAGAGACGCCTCATGACTGAAATCCAGGAGCTGAAAGACCACTATATCGTCTGCGGCGCGGGCCGCGTCGGCCGAAGAATCGGACAGGAAATCACCGCCCGCGGCCTGGACTGCGTGCTCATCGAGACCGAAGACCGGACAGAACCCTTCGAATCGGACGGTTATCGCGTGCTGAAGGGCGACGCCACGAAGGAGGAAGTGTTGAAGTCGGCGGGGATCGAGCGGGCGGGGGGCATCGTGTGCGCCGTGTCTTCCGACCCGGAGAACCTGTACATCACCCTTACGGCGCGGGACCTGAACCAGGGCATCCATATCGTGGCCCGGGCCAACGAGGAGTCTGTCATCCCCAGGCTGACCCGCGCCGGTGCGGACAAGGTGGTCTCCCCCGTCATCACGGGTTCCCGGCAGATGGCGCAGATGCTGCTCAAGCCGGCCGTGGCCGACTTCATGGAGCTGGCGTCCATGGCGGACAAGCTCGACCTGGAACTCGATCAGATCGAGATCGGGCCGGGATCGGGACTCGCGGGGTCATCCGTTGGGGACGGCGCTGTCGGATCGACTCACGACGTCATCGTCATCGCCGTCCAGGAGTCCGGCGGCAACGTCGCGTTCAACCCGGGAAGCGACCGGACACTGGAGCCCGGAGACATCCTGATCGTCATGGGAAACCGCGACGACTTGCTGAACCTGCGCAGGACCGCCGATCCACCCGGCGTTTCCTAGCGACCGGGCCGGCACTCCGGTATGGACCGGCTAGCGGCCGACCGCACTCCAGATGGACGCGCCGGTCTCCTTACAGCCCCTGCCGCAGGGACCGCAGAAACCGCTCCATGCCGTTGACGGCGTAATCGAGGACGTTGGCGTTGTCCGGCACGCTGTGGTACCAGTCGCGAACGACCTCTTCCGCCGGTTTCCCCGCGAAATTGTATCCCCGGTCTTGCCCACCCCGCTTGTCCGGCTCCCAGATCCAAAGGTACAGGCCGGCAAACCGCTCTTCCCCTTCCCAGGCCAGCCGCAGGGCCTCGTAACAGCGCCGCTGCGCCTCCAGGTCGAGGGGCTTCTCCGACACGTAGTTCCAGGGGTGGCCGGCGACCCCGGACTGGCTCATGTAACCGATCTCGGTGAATAAAAGGGGTTTGTTCCACCGGGCCTGCCAGCGCAGCAGGTCCGCCTTGACCGGACGCCAGGCGGAGACCAGTTGTTCCACGGTGGGATCCTCAGATTCCGACAGTTCGTAGTAAGCCGATATCCCCGCGAAGTCGAGGTCGTCCCAGAAAGCGACCCGATCATACCGGTCCCAGTTCGCCGAATAGGTAAGTTGCCCCGGGAAGATCCCGCGCACTTCGGCGATGGTCTCCCTCCATTGCCCGGTGAACTTTTCGGCCGATACGAGCTCCGTACCCACGCTCAGATACTCTACGTCCATTTCCGCGGCCAGCCGCGCGTAATGGCGGATCATGCCGCGATAGCTTTCAAACCACGTCTCCCAATCGTCCGGTGCTATGGTGCCGCGCCATTCCCTCTCGCCGGGACGGTCCAGGTTGACGATGGGCGACAGCATGACCTTCAACCCCATCCGGTGGGCGTAGTCGATGACTTCCCGGATCACGCGTTCGTGCTGTTCCCCCGTGGCGCCGTCCGACGGACGGGTGAAATGGGTGACGGAATCCACGGAATCCTGCAGGATGAAAACGGGGACGGAAAGATGGGAAGCGCCCAGGGCCGCGATGTCTTCCAGGGAAGACCGGTAGTAGGACATCCCCTCCGAGGCCTTGAACACCCCGAGGGCGACGCCTTTCTGCATCACGGGGCGAATGGCGGTGCGCCCCGACCACAGAATGGTCAGGTCGAACAACAGCAGGCTGACGGCGAGGAGCAGGCCGAGGAAGGGGAGGACGAGGCGGCGCATGTTATCTGCGCGGAGGGGCCTTCCGCTTCCGGCGTCCGAACTCGGCGGGAGGCGGCGGGGCCTCCTGCAGCACATCGATGAACTCGGAGGGCACGCCCGTCGTCAGGATGACCGGAGAGCGGTCATAGAAGTTCACACCGGCTTCGGTGGCCTGCCGCGCGTTGATGCGGAAGACGACCGGCGTATCGGTCTGGTTCCTGGCTACCTGCGCGGCGATATCTTCGGAAAGGGATAGGTGGACGTACTGGCGGTCGCTGGGCGTCAGGCCGCCATTGGTGATGACCGAGGCCCGCGCGGGTACGGTCGCGTAGTAGAGGTACTCGGGCGGGTCCGCGGGAGGCAGCCCCAGGTCGATGGGAAAGCTGTGCCCGTAGCGCGCCCGGATGCGGTCCTCCTCCACCTCGAATCTTCTCTTCTCGGCGCCGTCGGCGATCTCAAGGATCTCATCCCTCGCCAGCAGGTCGAACTTCTCCTGGATGGCCTCGACGATCTCGTCGATCGACGCGTATCCCCTTTCGTCGAGCGTTATTTCGAATCTTTCGGGTTTATGCCGGAGTATCAGGGAGAGGAGCTTGGAGAGTCTTTCGCGTCTTCGTGGATCCATTGATGGAGTCTTTCTGATGGAGTCTTGCCTGAGCGGAATATGGCGGGCACGATGGCTGTGCAGGCTATGCAGACTGTGCAGGCCATGCCGGCCGATGCGAAGTACCAGAAATGGCTGTGAAAAGGAACCTACCGAGTATACGGCCGGCGTTGCGCACTGTCAAGATCAAACCCGAACGGCCGCTTCGCTGTCGTTCCGCGGGCGCCGTCCCGCAGGAGCCGTCCCGTAGGCGCCGACCCGCGAGCGCCGTCCCTGGCTTCAGTTCATTTCCATGCCGCCGTCCACATTGATCGCCTGACCGGTGATCAGCGTGTTCTCGTCGGAGGCGACGAAGACCGCCGCGGCGGCGATCTCCTCCGGCTCGGAGACTCGTTTGAGGGGGATTTTCTCCACGAGCCGGGCCCGGGCCGTACCCGGCTCGTATCCGAACAGGCGGGCGCGGTCCTCGTCGATGTGGTCCCACATGGGCGTGGCCACGACGCCCGGGCACAGCGCGTTGACCAGGATCCCGTGATCCGCCAGCGCCAGGGCCGCGGACTGCGTGATGCTGATGACGGCCATCTTGCTGGCGGCGTATGCGCTCGAATCGGCCCGGCCGTGTCTGCCCGAGATGGAGGACATGTTGATGATACGGCCGCCGCCGCCCTGCCGGATCATCTGGCGGGCCGCCGCCTGCATGCAGAAGTACGTCCCCTTCAGATTGAGATCGATGACCTGGTCCCATTCCGTCTCGGTCAGATCGAGAAAGGGTTTGATTTCAACCCGTCCCGCGTTGTTGACCAGGATATCCAGCCTGCCCAGGGCGGAAACGGCTTCGTCGATCATGGGTACGATGCGGTCGACCTGGACCAGGTCGGCGGTCAGTGCCGCCGCGGTGCCGCCGCCGTCACGGATCCGGTCCGTCGTAGCTTCCGCGCTTTCGCGATCGATGTCCACGGCCGCCACGTGCGCGCCTTCCTGCGCTAGTCTCAGCGCGATGGCGCGGCCGATGCCACTCCCCGCTCCGGTGACGACCGCCCGCTTTTCCGCCAGACGCCCTTTCGCACTCATTTACAGTCTCCTGATTCTACTGACTCTTCTGATTCTTCTGGTTCCGGCCGTACCCCGGCCGTGCCCGGACGTGCCTGGTCCCCCTGTCGCACCCGGACTACCCGGCGACCTGAACCGGTTTTCCAGCTTCGACTGACTGGTAGGCCGCCTCGCTGACCTGGGAAACGGCCAGGGCGAATTGCGGAGGTTCGTACCCCTTCCCGCCGTTTCGGATCATGCGGAAGAAAGCCGCGTCCGGCGTGTCCTCCCGGATCCTCGCCGGGATCTTCAGCGGCTCGTCGTTCAGCAGGACCGACTTGACTTGCCACTGGTGCAGGTGGAAGACCAGGCTGCCCTCGCTGCCATGGATCGCGATGCGTTCGTCGTGGCGGGAAGCGTTTCCGAAGGTGTTCAGCGTGCCGTACGCGTCGTACCTGAACCGCACGGCCACCACCATGTTGATATCCACGTCCCGCCCGGCCTTGTCCAGGAAAGCGCTTACCTCGAGGGGCTTGAGATCCGTAATCCACAGTGTGGAAGCCACCAGGTGACTGCCCGTATCGAGAAACATGCCGCCGCCCGACAGGACCGGGTCGAGCCGCCACCCGCGCGTGCCGCCCCAGTTCTGCGTGACGTAGGCCACGACGCCGCGCACCTCGCCGATGACGCCCTTCCGAATCAGCTCCCGGGCGTAGACATGGGGGGCCATGAAATTGCGCTGGTAGCTCACCAGCAGGATCCGGCGCTGTTCTTCCGCCTTCCCGATCAGAGCGCGCGTATGGATGGACGAGATGGTGAGCGGCTTTTCGACGAGTGCGTGCAGACCTTGATCCAGGGCATAGTCCACCTGCTCGTAGTGCAGGGCATGGGGTGAACTCACCATGACCGCGTCGAGCCGGTGACCCTCTATCATGTCCCGGTAGTCGGCGTAGCAGGGCACCGGGCGGCCCCATCGGTCCATCAACGCCCGGGCGGCTTCTTCCGAGGTATCCGCAACGGCCGCGATTTCGACCGCACCGTCGTCCAGGATGCGCGGTACGTGGGCGCCCCGCATGTTGCCTCCGCAGCCGATCAGGGCGACGCGCAGACGCTTCTTTGCCATTTCAAGATCTCCGATCGCGGACTGCCTGTATTTTCGTCTTCTTCTCCGCTTCCAGGCGTTCCCGCTCCTGGACCAGTTGCTCCCGCAGGGCGAGTACCTGCTGCTGGAACTCGTGGCCCTGCGCCTGGACCGCCAACGCCTTGATTTTCGATTCGATCATGATCTCCTGTTCCGCGATCTTGGCCTGGTATTCCTTTTCCAGGTCCGCGATCCCGTTACGCTGCTCGTCCGTCAGCGTGCCGCCCTGCTGTGCGCCGGCGGTCTTCTCCATAGCGATTTCCAGTGCGCTTTTCATGTTTTCTCCGGAATGATGGCGGACGCCGCTCAAAGTTGATGGCGGACGCCGCCGGGTTTCCTGCGTTCAGTTTCCCGCGCTCAGTTACCCGCGCTCAGCTTCCCGCGACCAGGCGTCGGATACGCCGGCCCGTCTGTTCTATATATCCGTCGAGTACCAGGTGGCTGGCATAGGCCGAGACCGATACGACGTAGCAGACGATCGGAAAGGACTCGACGGACCCTTTCAAATACATGGGGACGAGCAGGAACAGCGCGGGCACCAGCAACATGGCCAGCCAGGTATGGGTCCATCCCCTGTGCTTGCCGAGCAACGGCAGCATGGCGCCGAGTCCCAGCAGGGCCGCCGTTCTGTAATCCCCGATCAAGATAAACCAGATGTCCAGCAGAATCAACAGGCGGTAGAACATCCGCTGCGATTTACTCTCGGTGTCCACGTCCGGAAAACAGGCCGACAACAACCCGATGAAAAGCAGTAGAAGCACCCGGGGCCAGACGTCCAGGGTCCGGTAAGGATCGAGCAGCTCCATCCACCACAGCCCGGCGGCACAGAGCGCCAGGGAGATGAGGGTGGCGACGAAACCACCCCAGACGTGTCCTCTGAAATCGGCCATGGCGTTACCCTGTCGGCCCCTGAGCATGCCGCGGATTACTCAATCACGCGTTGGCGGACTCAATCACGACGATGCGACCCATGTTACGTCGATGCGACCCTGGTCATTTCGCCAGGGCATCGAAGTTTTTCAGCTTCACGAGCAACCGGGCGAGGGGAAGGCCAATCACGTTGTAGAAACAGCCCTCCACGCGGGTGATGAGACCGGCCCCCAAAGCATGGGCGCCATAGGATCCCGCCTTGTCGAGGGGCTCGCCTGTATCTACGTATGCGCGGATTTCGGCGTCGGACAGTTCGCGCATGGAGACCGCTGTCCACTCGTGCGCCGTCACCGCCCGGTCCGTCCGCGGATCCAGCAGGGCAAAGCCCGTGAGCACCCGGTGAGAACGGCCGGCCAGCTTTTGCAGCATGGCGCAGGCGTCCTCCGCATCTTTCGGCTTGCCGATGACCTCGTCCTCGAACAGGACCACCGTGTCCGCGCCAAGCACCAGGCGGCCACGGGCGTCGACCCGGCCGGCCGCGCTTTTCGCCTTGGCCAATGCAAGCCGTTCCGCGGTACCGGCAGGATCGCAGCCAAAGGTATACCGGGATTCGTCGACGTCCGGCGGTACGGTTTCAAAGGTGATCCCGATCTGCCGAAGCAGGCTGGAACGCCGGGGAGAGGAAGAAGCCAGGATAATCTGCTTCATCGGCGGGACTCGACCGTCAAGGTCACAGGCCCGTCGTTGACCAGCGACACTTCCATGTAGGCGCCGAAACGGCCGGTGGCGACCCTGATGCCCTGTTCCCTGAGGCGTTCGACCGCCAGCTCGTAAAGCGGTTCGGCGTGTTCGGGCGGCGCGGCGCTTTCGAAACTGGGCCTGCGGCCCTTGCGGGTATCTCCGAACAGGGTAAACTGCGAAATGGCCAGTACTTCACCCCCTACGTCGAGCAGAGAACGGTTCATCTTCCCCTGGTCGTCGCCGAATATCCGGAGTCCGGCACACTTGTTGACGACGTACTCCACGTCCTCCGGTGCATCGTCCTTCGCAATGCCAAGTAGCAATACGAGACCGGGACCGATTTCACCGGTTATCGCGCCGTCGATTTTGACAGATGCGCTGGAGACGCGCTGTAGCACGACTTTCATCGATTCAAACTCCCCCTAGATCTTTATCCTCTTCCACCGACCCCGCCGGAACAGGAACCAGGCGATTACCAGCCGGATGCCCCAGTCCAGCGCCGTACCGTACCATACCCCCGGCAACCCCCAGCCCAGTTCGATCACGAGCACGTACATCATGCCGATCCGCAGGAAGATCGCGCCGAAGATGCTGATCAGCATGGGACTCAGGGTGTCTCCCGCGCCCCGCATGGCGCCGGTGTAGATCATCAGCAGAGCCGACGTCGGCAGTTCGAGGGCGGCGATTCGCACGCAGAGCACGGCCAGGTCATACACCTCCGGCGACGGGCTGTAGATGCCGACGAGCAGGCCGGGCACGGCGACGAAGATGAGACCCAGCGCGCTCATGGCGATCAGGCCGATTCGAGCGGCCTTCTTCACGGCGAGCTCGGCGATTTCGGGGCGCTCGGCGCCCAGGCTCTGTCCGACCACGGTGGCCACGGCCATGGAAAGTCCGAATACGGGCATGAAGGAGACCATCTCCACCCGTATGGTCATGAAATGCGCCGTGAGCGCCGCCGTACCCAGGCTGGTCACGATCCACATGAACGAGAAATAGGCGCATTGCATGACGGACTGTTCGCCGAGATTCGGCACGGCGATCCGTATGATGGTCCGCAGGTGCTCGGATCTGATATTCCCGATGTCGCTGCCGCACAGCCTGAATCTCGCGTGACGGCGGAACAGCCTGTACATGAGGAGGACGGTGCCCAGGACGTAAGCCGTGCCCGTGGCCAGGGCCGCGCCCGTTATGCCCAGTTCCGGGAAGGGTCCGATGCCGAAGATCAGCACCCAGTCGGCGAGGATGTTGTACACGTTCATGACGCCCGTGATCCACATGGGTGTCTTGGTGTCGCCGGCCGCGCGCAGGATCCCGCTGCTGGTGTAGATGAAAAGACGCAGCACGCTGAAGGCGAAGACGATGGGCATGTACTCCTGGGCACGTTCGACGACGTCCGGCTCCGTACCCAGAAACACCATGAGATCCTCGCCGAACATCAGGCCCAGCGCGGCCACCATCAGGCCGATGGACGTTCCGAGTATGATCCCCTGGCCGGCGGCCTCGCAGGCCGTCTTCTGGTCGCCCCGGCCCAGGTTCCTCGCCACGACGGCGCCCGTCGCCACCCCGATCCCGTAGAACACGAAGACCACGGTAAAGAGGATCATGGAACTCTGGCCGACAGCGGCGAAAGCCAGCGTGCCGAGGGTACCGATGAAGATGCTGTCGACGATGTACACCGTCGTGTGCATCAGGTTTTCGAGAATGGCCGGCCATGCGAGGGTGAGGATGGTACGGTTGAGGCGTTTTCTGGAGAGGTCGAGCATGGGGTGTCCGTACGATCGGAGGATACGAAGTGCGGTACGTCTAAAACCCGATAAATCAGCCACTTACCGGGAAGTGAAACCTCACCATGTTAGTCGTTCAAGTCCCCTGATGTCAAGGGCATATGCAGGCGCCGCGGAAGGTGTCCGGCAGGTTTCTCCGAACGCAAACGGGGCGGCGGCACAACCTTTCCATTTACCTTGCCATTAACCTTGACGCGCAATGCGTCGAAAGCCATAATGAAGTTAACCATGGAATCTGACATCCGGGATCCCGATCTCGCCGAGGCCGGTGCGGCGCGCATGGCATGGGACGCCCGCCAGATGCCGGTCCTGCACACCATTAGAAACCGGTTCGTGCGGGAACTGCCCCTTCGCGGCCTGCGCGTCGGCGTGTGCCTGCACATTTCGACCAAGACGGCCAACCTGGTCACGGCGATCAAGGCGGGCGGGGCGGAACCCATCGTTTGCGCGTCAAATCCCTTGAGCACGCAGGACGACGTGGCGGCCAGCCTGGTCGTGCATCACGGGGTGCCGGTATTTGCGATTAGAGGGGAAGACTCCGACACTTTCAGCCGGCACCTGCACACTGTGCTGAACGCGCAGCCGGATCTCCTGCTGGACGACGGGGCCGACCTGGTAACCACGGCGCATCGCGACCATCGCCGGCAACTGGATCGCATCATCGGCGCAACGGAAGAGACGACCACGGGCGTCAACCGGCTCCAAAGCATGGTCCGGAACGGCGATCTGACCTTTCCGGTCATCGCGGTCAACGATTCAAAGACCAAGCACCTCTTCGACAACCGGTTCGGCACGGGGCAAAGCGCTCTCGACGGCATCCTCCGGGCCACCAACATGCTGATCGCGGGCAAAACCGTGGTGGTGTGCGGCTACGGCTGGTGCGGACGGGGGGTGGCGTCCCGGGCCAGGGGGCTGGGCGGCCAGGTCATCGTAACGGAAGTGGACCCCGTCGCGGCCCTGGAAGCCGTCATGGAAGGATTCCGGGTACTGCCCATGGCCGAGGCGGCCGCGCTGGGTGATCTGTTTATCACCGTGACCGGAAACCTCGGGGTGGTACGCCGCGATCACCTGGAAGCCATGAAAGACGGCGCCATGCTGGCCAACGCCGGACATTTCGACGTGGAAATCGACGTGCAGGCCCTGGGTGCCCTCGCGGTCGAGCGACAGACCCTGCGCCCATACGTGGAAGAGTACGTCCTGGCGAACGGCCGGAGACTGTATCTCCTCGGCGAGGGCCGGCTGGTCAACCTCGTGGCCGGCGAGGGACATCCCGCCGCGGTCATGGACCTGTCCTTCGCCAACCAGGCCCTGGCGGCGGAACACCTGGCAGCCCGGCACGAGGAGATGACACCCGGTGTGCACACCCTGCCGGATGAGATCGACCGCGAGATCGCCGGCCTGAAGCTCGCGAGCATGGGATTGTCCGTTGACGCGTTGACGCCGGATCAGAAGGCGTACCTGGATTCGTGGCACTGAGCGACAAGTGGCACTGAGCGACAAGTGGCACTGAGCGACAAGCGGCACCGGGCAGAATCAGGAATCAGGAGAGGTCGAAAGTGGATCGGGAGAATCTCGAAAATCAGCAGGCGGCATCAAGTGCGGACGCGTCCAACAGCCTCCAGATGGACCCGGACGCCATGCTCGAGCTCGCGACCAGGACGGCGGAACTCATTATAGAACGTATCAGGATTCTTCCGGATGAACAGGCCTGGGACGGCGAGTTCAAGAAGGAACTGGAAGATCAGCTCATGGAGGATCCGCCCGAAAACGGCAGTCCCGCGCTGGAAGTCCTGGGGAGGGCGGCAAAGGAAATACTCCCCCTGGGCGCCCGCCTCGACCACCCCCGGTCCTTCGCGTTCATCCCTTCGGCGCCGACCTGGCCCGGCATACTGGCTGATTTCATGGTCTCCGCATTCCACGTCAACCAGTGCACCTGGCTCACCTCCAGCGGGGCAAGCCAGATGGAACTGGTCGTCATGGACTGGATCCGACGCTGGCTGGGGTATCCGGATACCGCCGGAGGCTTGATGACTTCCGGAGGTTCCGCAGCGAGCCTGGAAGCCCTGGTCGCGGCACGGGAATCCGCGGGCGCTCCCGAACGCGGCACCGTCTATATGAGCGACCAGAGCCATAGCGCGCTGGTCCGGGCGGCCAGGATCATGGGCATTCGATCCGAGTACGTGCGTTTGATCCCTACCGACGCGCTTTTCAGGATGGATCCGGAGGCGCTGAAGCGTACGGTGGCGGAGGACCGGGCTGCGGGACTAAAACCGGTGGCGGTCTGCGCCAACGCCGGGGCGGCCAGTACAGGCGCGATCGATCCGCTCGAATCCCTGGCGGATTTCTGCGAGGCGGACGGCATCTGGCTCCACGTCGATGCCGCCTACGGCGGTTTTACGGTGATCACAGAACGAGGGAAGGACCTCCTGCGCGGCATGGAACGCGCGGACTCCATCGGTCTGGACGCGCACAAGTTGTTCTTTCAACCCTACGAAGCCGGCTGCCTGATGGTGAAGGACCTGAGAAACCTCGAGCGCGCATTCGCCGTACGGCACGATATCCTCCAGGACACGATATGGGGCGCGAATCATCCCAACTTCTCGGACCGGGGCCTGCAATTAAGCCGGTCGGTACGGGCCCTGAAAATCTGGGTATCCGTGAAGACCTTTGGCATGGCTGCATTCCGAAACGCCGTATCCAAAGGCATGGAGCTGGCCAGGCAGGCCGAGGCTTATATCTGGAACAGCGGGACCATGGAGTTGTTGTTGCCGTCTTCGCTTGGTATCGTATGCTTCCGCGTCAATCCCGACCATGCGGGCCTCGATGAGGAATCACTCGAGAAGATCAATCGGAAAGTGCTCGTCCGCGTCTTCTGGGAGGACCGCGCCCTCATGTCATCGACCCTGTTGCGGGGCAGGTTTACGCTCAGGCTTTGCATCGTCAACCATAACACGACCTGGGTCGATGTGCGCGAAACCCTTGAAGCCATCGAACGGTTCGGGAACGAGGCGATTTCGGAAACAGTCCCGGGTGGCGTGTAGTCCATCTTCGGCTTGACTATGCAAGCCTGGGTTGGTCATAGTGCACATACCTGCCGGCCCGCATGCGTTTCAGACACCGAACGAACCAGCTAAAATACCTCCACAGGTAATCTCCACAGCAAAGGACTTCCAGAAGATGACTTTGACAAACGACGAAGTCGCCCATTTCAAAACCCACGGTTACGTGGCCAAACCAGGATTCTTCTCGGACCGGGAGACCCGGGCCTTCCAGGCCGAGATCGATCGTCTCATGGAAGACGGCGCGCTGCGCAACGTCGCCACGGAGGGCGACGGGAAGACGACGTCCACCACGCAGCGCAATCTGCAACTGTGCCCCATGTACCGGCACAGCGACCTCTTCAGGGCCCTTCCGTTCCAGCCCGACGTGGCCGGCGCCATCTCCCGGTTGATCGGGGATCCCTATATCCTCCACCTGGACCAGGTCTTTCTCAAGCCGGGCGGAGACGGCATGGGCACCCACTGGCACCAGGACAACGCCTATTTCAAGATCCGTGATCCGCTCATGGGAACGGCCATGTGGATCGCCGTGCACGACGCCACCGTCGAGAACGGCACCATGCAGGTGATTCCCGGCAGCTACCGGACCCCCTACGAGCACAGCCGGGACCCCTACAGCGACCACCACATCCGCTGTTATCCCCCGGAGGAGCAGGCGGATACCATCGAACTGAAGGCGGGCGGAGCCCTGTTCTTCTGCTACGGCACCGCGCACTGCACCGGCCACAACCAGACGGACCGGTCCCGCGCCGGCATCGCCTTTCACTTTCTACGCGCGGACTACGCGCCAGAGCAGCTCATCGCAGACGGCCGCGACTACCGGCCTTATGTCACCGGACCACAGGCGACGGGGGGCGTCGCCGAGTACGGCGTTCGCGTGGACGGCACCTGGGAATCCGAAGTGGAGAAAGCGCTGGAGCACGGCCACACCGTGGGTTGAAACCGCCTCGCCGTCCCGGCGTGAAATCACCTCGCCGACGTCCAGCCAACGGTACCATACCCTGGCTGATGTAGGTGGCCCCGATACCAGCCACCGGCACGCTAGGTTTACTCCCCCAGGCTGTTCAGCACGGCGTCCCAGGCCAGTTCCGAAGCGATCAGCCCGAAATCGGTCGTGCTCTTCAGACGCCGGTTCTCCACCTCGCCCGTCGTCGCCGTAAACAGCACGTCCCCGTCCCGCGCCGTGTGAAAGGGCTGGATCGCCCGGGCCATGGACGCGTGGACCTGCCTGCCGATCTGGTTCAGTTCGCCCTGATTCCATTTCTGGTTGGTCACCACCAGCGTCAGTGTGGTGTGCCTGCCCACCTGGTCGGACCTGGATTTCGAGCCCCGGGCGAGGCGCGCTTCCAGTTTCTCTACCGGGTGGCGATGATCCCGCGTGCGTACCCGCCCTTCGCGGTCCACGATGTCCCCCAGGGCGTTCACCACGGTGAAAACGGCGATCTTCGTCGCTCCGATCTCCCGAAAAGCGCCTCCCTGGCCGACGCCCGCCCAGCGTCCCGCGCCGCGCCGGCCGTAGTAGAACCGGCCCGGTGACGCCGCCTCCGCGGCCGCTTTGCCAAGTGCCTTGTCCGGATACACGAATCCCTTCCGGTTGAACCAGTCGAAGATGATCGCACCGGCGACGAGCGGGAGGGGCGGGGGGTTGCTCAGCGCCGCAGCAGCGGTCAGGACAGCCCGCACGCCGGAAACGGCTTCAAGACCGTGCAACGACCCCCCTGCGAAGCAAATAGCGTGATGGAACTGGTATTCGGACTCGACCACGCCGGGCATGCCGCCGCGCACGTCGACGGCCGTGACAAAGCCCTCATCGAAGAGAAAGACCGTACATCCGGTCGGTCCTTCGTCGTACTCGGCGAATCCGATTTTCAGGCGGGGGAAGTCAAACGCGAGGGAGGGCGTGTCGAAGTCGGTTACCGGAACAGGCGAGTCTCTGACGGGCATACTGGCGTCTCCAGGGCGCCCGACGTTCGGGCGGGTCCATTGGCGGCGCGGCCGTTGGTGGCGCGTCTGTTGGCAGCGCGTCCATCGATACACAATAGCCCGTGTACTGTGCGGATCAGTTCACGGGCTATCACACTTGCGTACTGTACTGTGAAGGTGTCTCTAACCGGACACCTTGGTTACGTTAGCGGCCTGGAGTCCCTTGGGACCTTCAGTAATGTCAAAGGTGACTTCATCGCCTTCATTCAGCGTCTTGAATCCCTGTGCGACGATCGCTGAATAGTGAACGAACACATCGTCCCCATCGTCTCGCGCGATGAATCCGAACCCCTTGCGTTCGTTAAACCACTTTACCGTGCCGCGTTCCATACTGACACTCCTACCCTTCGCAGGAAGAAAAGTCTCCCTGACAAACCACAACAAATACACGGCACCGGCAAAGACGGTGGGATGCCTGGTCGGTGGTCGCGCATAGGTTGTCGGGGATGAGGATTAAAGGATTTGCTCCTTCGGGCAAATATACGGGAGGGGGGTGCCTTGTCAAGTGATTTCTTAGCCTTCGAATCAAAAACAGGTTGCCTAAAACCCCGCCGTGACGCATAAATTTAGGTATCTCTTCCCCAGCTTGTCATGATCGCCTTCAACCGGATGAAAACGTGCTGGAACCACCCGGTGCGGCACCGGTTGCGGACGGCCGAATCGGAGGTACTCCCATGAACACCCACTTGCCGGATCTTAACTTCGATCCAAGATTCGAAGATCCCAGGGAACTGGCGGCACTCAACCGCAGGGGTTTCCTGGGCCGCTTTCTCGGCGGCACGCTGGCAGGCGCCGCCCTGCTGTCGCTGGGATCGAAATCCGCCCACGCGTCGGTGGACATGAATGACATGGGCGCGGCCGCCGCGCCCGATGACGAGCAGTTCTGGAAACTGGTCACCAAGCAGTTCCTGATCCGCCCGGACCTCGCCTACATGAACACCGGGACGCGGGGACCATCGCCGCGTAGCGTCCACATGGCGCAGATCGAAGCGTTGAATCGCATCAACAACGACTACGTGGATTTCAGGCGGAATCACTATACCATGGACTATGCCGACGCGTTCATGGCCAAATTCGCCGCGTACGTCGGCTGCAAACCCAACGAACTCGCCCTGGCGAACAATACTACGGACGGGATGATCACGGGTACTTTCGGACCCGTCCTCGAACCCGGGGACGAGATCCTCTATACCAACCACTGCCACGGTGCCGGCACGAACCCCGTGCTGAACCGGGCGCACCGGGACAAGCTGAAGGTAGGCGTCATCGACCTTTCCGACCCGAAGCTTCATCCGCCCAAGTCGCCGGACGACCTCCTGAAGGCCTTCGAAGCCGCGATCACGCCACGGACCAAGCTGCTCAGCTTCTGTCACACGAACTACACGGACGGACTGTTCATGCCGGTCAAGGAGATCTGCGAGATGGCCAGGTCAAAGGGCGTCATCACGCTGGTGGACGGCGCCCAGCCGCCGGGCATGGTCAAGCTCGACATGCACGACCTGGGATGCGACATGTACGCCGGCCCATCGCACAAGTGGATGCTGGCCTCCATGCAGTCCGGGTTCTTCTATGTGAAAGAGGACATGTTCGACCGGATTCAGCCGGTCACCTCGACCACGCCCTTCGCGGGCAAGAACATGTACGGCGAGGATCTCTCCACGAACGAGCGGTGGCTCGACCGCATGGGTTCGGCGAGGCAGTATACGAGCCGCGGTTCCAGCTGCTATGCCAAGTGGACGGCCGTGAACGCGGCGCTCGATTTCCACAACCACCTGACCCCTGAGGGCATCGAGGCCCGCATCCGCTTCCTGGCCGGCAAGCTGGCCAATGGACTCCGCAATATCGACGGGGTAGAGGTTTTCGCTTCCGAGGATCCGAGGCTCCACGCGGGTCTAGTCCCCTTCAGGATCAAGGGCGTGCCGACGCGGGATCTGAATACCAAGCTGTGGGAGGATTACAACATCTATATCCGCAGCGTGACCCACCTGCAGGTCGGCTGGGACGCCAACCGCGCCTCCATGCACATCATGGTCACGGCGGAAGAGGTGGATAAACTCCTCGGCGCGGTCAAAGAGATTTCGAAATCGGTGAACGGTTAACCGGAGCGAGATTCGGGGCGGGCTTCAGCGCAGGATTTCAGGGTCCATCCTCCCCACCCGACCTTTCGGTTTTCTTCCTGTCAAGCCGCATCCAGAGGTGCTTCATGATCCATTCCAGGAGGCGGGGCGACAGCCAGTGGAAGAAGACGAAGAACTTGCCGTAGAAGGATACCACGACTTCCCGGCTTCCCCGGCGGGCAGCGCGGACGATGGCCGCGGCCACGTATTCGGCGGAGATCGAAGGGGCGCTCATCCGCTGCCCCTTCTGTCTCATCAAAGGCGTGTCGTGGAAGGTCGTGTCGACCCGGGGCGGACACAGGACCGTAACGGTGATCCCGTGTTCGGCCACCTCCATGCGCAGGCTGTCCGAAAAGGCCTGCACGGCGAATTTGCTCGCGCAGTAAGCCGAGATGTGGGGCAGCGCCCGCTTGCCGGCGACGGATGAGATATTGACGATCCGGCCGCTTTTCTGACTGATCATGTGGGGCAGGACCGCCTGCGTACACCAGATCAGGCCGAAGAAATTCACCTCGAAGATCCGCTTCAATTCCTCCGGATCCATACCGTCCACCGGGCTCAGCAGGCCGATCCCCGCGTTGTTGACCAGCACGTCTATACTTCCCTGGGATGCCGCGACCTCGTTCATCTTTTCGAACACGGCGGACCGGTCCGTGACGTCCACGGCCACGGGGACGGCCCGTCCACCCGCCTTCTCGATGTCCGCGGCGATACGTTCCAACCTGCCCTCGGATCGGGCGGTCAGGACAACCGTAGCGCTTTCGCGGGCAAAGGCTTCGGCCGCTGCCTGCCCGATTCCGGTCGACGCTCCGGTAATCACCACCACTTTACCACCCATCGAAGCCATGAGCGCCTAACCCTCCCGGTCCTGTTCCAGGGAGACCATGCGGCCCGTTTCGCTGGACCGGTACGCGGCTTCGATGATCCGCAGCACGCGCAGGGCGTTCTCCCCGTCATCGTACGGGCCCTGCGGTTCTGGAAGGTCGTCCGGGCCGTCCGGGCTGACTGAACCGTCCGGACCGGCGGATTGATCGCCCCCCATGGCCGAGGCGATGAACCGGCCCACGAAATCCTGCCCGTACCGGCCCCCGTACGCTTCGGATTCCGCGACGACGTACTTCAATTCACGGCGGGGCGTAGCATTCCAGGCCTTCGATGTGCTTTCGACGACGAGGGGCCGATCCTCATCGGTGGGATACCAGGTGATGTTGCCCTCCAGACCGCGGAATCCCAGGTAGGTGTCGTAACTGCCCGAAAGGTACCCGGCCTGGCTGATGGGCAGGAGGTATCCCGCGTGCAGCGTGGCGATCGCGCCGCTGCCCATCCGCATGATCACCCCGGCCGTATCTTCCACGTTGATGGGCTGCTCGTTCAACGTATCCACCATGGCGGTAACGGCCGTGACCTCGTCCCGCGTGATGTACCGGATCGCGTCGATCCAGTGGCAGCCCAGCCAGCTTAAGATGCCGCCGCCGGCAATCCCCTTCCGGAACAGCCAGTGCGTGGGGTCGCGGAAACGGACCTGGGACGTGACCATCCGGCCTTCCACGGACAACAGCTTCCCGATAACGCCCGCGTCGATCAACGCCCTGAGATCATTGACGATGGGGTGGGACCGCCAGGTGTAGTAGACCCCCAGGCGGACTCCGGCGCCGCGAACCGCGTCGAGCAGGGGCGCCATGTCCGCGCTGCTGGCCGCTACGGGTTTCTCGGTCAGAATGTGCTTTCCCGCCTTCGCCGCCCGGATCACCCAGTCGGGATTCCGGTCGTTCGTCGCCAGCGAAACGACGATGGGTATGTCCTCCCGCTCCATGATCCCGTCGAAGGTGGACCGCCCGGGTTCCAGCTTGGGATGATCCTCGCGTCGCAACCGTTCCAGCGCATCGTCATTCTCGTCCCAGGCTACGATACCCGACACCTCGTCCAGCAGCTCCAGGGTACGTAAATGGGGACGGGCGTGCGGATGGGTCACGCCCAGGAAACCGACTTTTACCTTCATCGAACCTTTCCTTTCATGGACCTCCGGTCACGGACCTCCGGTATCGTCCATATCCGCACCCAGCGCGCTAACCTTCCGAGTCGAGATCCGTCCCGCAGCCATATAGATACTCGTAGGTGTAAATGCCGGTGTTGTGGCCGTCTTTCCAGGTAAACTGCAGGGCGTAGCGGCCGACGGTACTCATGTCTACCACCTCGACGCTCGGATCCAGCGATTCGTTGGCAAGCAGGGTCAATCCGGCAGCGGAAGACAACTGGTCCCGCAGATCGCGGCAGGTGGCGCAGGGACAGGCTTTTCGTAGATCGGCCAGAGCGTACTTTCTTGCGCTGCCGTCGTTCCAGAATACGGTCAGTTCGCCCTTTTCAGGGTGATCGAGGGCCACGTGTTCGGGCGAAGGCGGTGCAGTGGACATGACGGCTTTGTCACTCCGACCCTTCGGCGGGCTGTGTGTCGGCGGGCTGTGTGGTGGCGCCCGGAACTCCGGTTGACTCGGACGCGCCGGACGACTCGGAAGCGCCGGGATCAGGCTGCCCGGTTTGCTCCCTTACCATATCGGGAGATACCGGGTCGGGCGACGTAAATACTCGATCGTCCACGAACTCGAGCACGGCCAGGTCTTCGTGGGACCGCTTCTGGCCGTCCATCCGTTCGCGTTCCGCGGACAACAGGATGTCGCCATGCCTGCGCCAGTCGTTCCACTTCCATTCGCCCCGGCTTCGCTCGTCCTGGCCATCCCGCAACTGCAGGAGATAGACCCATTTGTCCATGAGGCGGGTTTCCCGGCTGATGTAGGCCCAGTACTCGTCGCCCGGCGTATTCCCCACTTCACTGAAACTGAGATGCAGCTTGTCGTAGACGGTGCCGTCCACGATTTCCTCGCCATCGTAGGCCAGGTCAACACCCGGGTCCTGCAGCTTGTAGGGCATCAGAAGCCAGTACGTGTCGTTGATCCACGCGCCCCGGGCTCGTTCCAGGGCCTGGCTCCGCGCCTCGGCGTCCGTGACTTCCGCGCCGTCAATGAACGCCTGCCCTTCCCCCGTGTTCAGATTCATCAGGATTACGTGGGACTGCCCGCTTTCCCGGTCGGTCCAGGAAAGGCGGTACCGGCCGTCGTGCTTGTCCCAGTAGTGGGTGCGAAACCCGAAGAACGAAAAGCGGATGTACCGGGTGGCGTCCCAGTTATCCCGGCCTCCCATGGCCTCCATCACCTCATCCGCGATGACCAGGGCCTGATCGCCGCCCGCGTCCGCGGTTTCCGGCTCCGATTCCGGACCGGCGCAGCCGGAGAACCAGATGAGGCACAGGGGGATCATAAGTATGGTCGAAATCCGGGGCGAAACCCGTCGCGGAACCCATCGCGAAAGCCGGGGCGAAACCCGCCGCGGAACCCACCACGATGTCAGGAAAGGGATACCCATGTCTGCTGCTCCTCCGAGGTGGTTATGGCGTCGGCGACCTGCTGCACGCAGTACCCTTCGTGGAAACTCGGATCGGCTTCGACGCCGGACCGGATCGCTTCGACGAAGTGTCTCTGCGGAGACAGCGCGCCTTGCTGGGACGGTACGGCCAGCGGCTGGAGGTTGCCCCGCAGCCCCTGGCCGCCCTTCAGGCTGGCCTGCATGGTGTCCCGTACGAACTGGAAATGCAGCGCGCCGTCGCT
Organism: Gemmatimonadota bacterium; assembly: GCA_026705925.1. Lineage (GTDB taxonomy): Bacteria > JAAXHH01 > JAAXHH01 > JAAXHH01 > JAAXHH01 > JAAXHH01. Next base: position 225,006 of record JAPOZT010000034.1, on the reverse strand, counting down.
CCCGTGGATGTCGATGTGAATATAGTCCGTGTACAGCGCGCAACGGCTCACGTGGAACACGGCCTGGATCCCGCCCTGCATCTGGGCGATGAAGGCGCAGGCGTCTTCAAGCTCGGATTCCCGCATGGCCGAGGAGTCCGGCGCGCGGCGCTCGGGGATGAGCGTGTGCATCAGCGCGCACACCCGTTCGAACTCACCGGCCCACCACCGCGTCATGTCGATCAGGTGCACGCCGAGGTCGCCCATGGCGCCGAGGCCCGCTTCCAGGCGCCGCTCCCGCCAGCTGTGCGCTTTCCGGGGGCTCGCCCGGTACCCCATCATGTAGCGGGCGTTCAGGTGGTAGATCTTGCCGATGTACCCCTCGTCGAGCAGGGATTTCATGCGAAAGGCCGGTCCATTGAACCGCCAGCCGAAGTTGGTCATGTGGACCTTGCCGCTTCGGCGGGCGCTTTCGAGCATGTCTTCGGCTTCTTCGGCGTTCAGACCGAGCGGCTTCTCGCACAGCACGTGCTTGCCAGCTTCCAGGGCCTCCTTGACCATCTGCCGGTGCAGGTTCACGGGCGTGCAGATACTCACCGCGTCGATATCTTTGCGATCCAGCACGGCGCGGTAATCAGTCTGGGGCTCGGCGATCCCGTAATCCTTCGCCACGCGCCGGGCGGTCGCCGCCGTCCGGCTGCAGATGGTCTCGACCACCACGCCGGGGCAGGCCTGGTAGCCGCGGACGTGGTACTGGCCGAATCCAAGCCCGATAACCCCCACGCGCAACGGGTCGGATGCCATGTAAGTTTCCTTTGCTTTCTACCCTTGCCCGGATGCAATGAAACGACACTGAATCCTACGGGCGGAGCGGGTTCTTGTCAAGCAGATTGGGGGCTGGATCGGGGCGGGGTTCGGCGCTATCCAGTCCGTTCGGCGACGATGACCAACTGGTTCGTATCCCAGTCGTAGGGCCTGAAATCGAGGCCACCATGAACCGCTATGATTGTCATGCCCGCGGCGGCCAGGAGCAGATCCAGTTCGGTCACGGTGTAGACCCGGATGGATGACGCGTACGTCCGTTTTTCGGCACCGCTGAGTACGGTCGACTGCGTATGGACGCGGTTGGCCACGGGATCGAATTCGCGCTCTTCGAGCAGGATCCGGCCGTCCCGCCGATGTACTTCCTGGGCGGCGAACCGGCGGACCAGGTAGTCGCGGTTGACAAGCTGGCACACGAGTCGGCCGTCGGGACGCAGCGCCTCGGAGACCGACTTCAGTACCCGGAAATTCTCGCCTTCCTCTTCGAAATACCCCAGGGTGTTGAACAGGCTGATGACCGTGTCGAACTGCCCGGCAAAAGGCAGGTAGCGCATATCGCCCCGTACCCAGGTACCCGCGGGGTCCCGCTCGCGGGCGCGTCTCAACAGCGCGGGGGACAGGTCGAATCCCACGACCCGGTATCCGCGTTTTCTCAGCGGCGTGCTCACGCGACCGTAACCGCAGCCGAGGTCCAGGACCCCGCGCCCGTCCGGACGCCCGATCAGGTGCGCGAGACCATCCACTTCAATGTCCGTGTCCCCGTGGTGGTCGAAATGGTAGTAGTCTTCGCCGAAGTAATCGACGTACCAGGGATTGGTCATGATCGTTGCTCCGGCCATCTGTGCGCTATTGGCAAACGCAGGACGGACCGCTGCCGCAGCGAGGGACGCTTGGTCGAAATCCGGGACCGACCGCCTCAGGTTAATCCCCGCCGTCACGTATTACAAGCATCTTTTCCGGTATCCCCCGGGTGTCGTGAAAATACCTTGATTTCTAAACACCCGTATAGCAACTTCCGGTTGCTGTGCCGGCGCGAAACGACCCGATTTTCAAACCCCCGGAACCCGACCTTCTTCCCATGGCCGGAACGACCATACAGATCAAAGGGGCCCGCGTTCACAACCTGAAGAACGTGAACCTGGACCTTCCGAAAGACGCGCTGATCTGCTTTACCGGCGTATCCGGTTCCGGCAAGTCCTCGCTGGCCTTCGACACCCTCTACGCCGAGGGCCAGCGGCGGTACGTCGAATCGCTCTCCGCCTACGCGAGGCAGTTCCTCGGCCAGATGCAGAAACCGGACGTCGACCGGATCACGGGACTGGCGCCCGCCATTTCTATCGAACAGAAAGCCGCCGGGTTGAATCCCCGGTCCACCGTGGGGACGATCACGGAGATCTACGATTTCCTGCGCGTGCTCTACGCCCGGGTGGGGGTGCCGCACTGCACGAAGTGCGGGGCACGGATCGGGGCGCAGACCCTCGAACAGATCGTCGCCCGGATCCTGGCGCTGCCGGAAGGAACCAGGATGCACGTCCTGGCGCCGGTGATCCAGGGACGCCGCGGCGAGTACCGGGACCTGTTCGAAGACCTGCGCCGGCAGGGCTATCTGCGCGCACGGGTGAACGGCGATGTCGTCAACCTCTCCGAAGATCCCGATCTCGACCGCAACATGCGGCACACGATCGAAGTGGTGACGGACCGCCTCGTCATGCGGGACGATATCCGCACCCGGCTGGTCGAAGCCGTCGAAGGCGCACTGCACCTTGGACAGGGTACCGTCATGGTCCAGCTGGAGGAAGACGGCCGGACCTCGGACCTGCTCTTCAGCACCCGGTACGCCTGCAATGAGTGCGACCTGAGTTACGAAGAGCCGACGCCGCAGCTGTTCTCCTTCAACAGTCCGCAGGGCATGTGCCCAAACTGCCACGGTCTGGGCACCATGATGCGGATCGAACCTCGACTCATCGTGCCCGATCCGTCGAAGTCCATCAACGAAGGCGCGATCGAACCCCTCGGAACCATCGCCAATCTCTGGAAACGGCACTTCTACGAAGGGATTGCCCAGCACGTGAGATTCAGCCTGGACACGCCGTGGGAGCGTCTGACCGAAGAGGCGCGGCGGGTGGTGCTGTACGGACTGGGCTACAAGCGCATCACCTTTACGTTCCGCAACGGAAAGGGCGGAGAATGGTCGCACAAGGACCGGTTCAACGGGGTCGTAAACGACCTCGAAAAGCGATACCATACGCTCAAGTCCCAGCGGCACAAGGCCGAACTCGAACGGTACATGGCCATCGGGGAGTGTGACCTCTGCCACGGCGAACGCCTTAAACCCGAAGCGCTGTCCGTCACCCTGGGCGGTCTCTCCATCGCCGCGCTGTGCCGGCTGCCCATCCTGGACATCCGCGCATTCTTCGAGAAACTGTCCCTGTCGGACGCCGAACGCCAGATCAGCGACGAAGCGCTCAAGGAGATCGTCGCACGGCTCGACTTCCTGCTCAACGTGGGCCTCGAATACCTGACGCTGGAACGCACGGCGCCGACGCTTTCCGGCGGGGAGGCGCAGCGCATCCGGCTCGCAAGCCAGATCGGCCGCGGACTCGTCGGTGTGATGTACGTGCTCGACGAACCGAGCATCGGCCTGCATCCCAGGGACAACCGGCGTCTGCTGGATACCCTGGGCCATTTGCGGGACCAGGGCAATACGGTCATCATCGTCGAACACGATGAAGAGACCATGTGGGCCTCCGACCACATCGTGGATTTCGGCCCGGGCGCCGGCGTCAACGGCGGTGAGATCGTGGCCGAGGGTCGTCCCGGCCTCGTGGCCGGCAGCGGGGCTTCGCTGACCGGTCAGTACCTGTGCGGGAAGAAGACGATCCCCGTTCCGGTCTCCCGCCGCGGCGTTAACGACAGTTGGCTGACGATCCTGGGCGCTCGTCAGAACAACCTCAAGAACCTGGACGTCCGGCTACCCGTGGGCCGGTTTACCTGCGTCACGGGCGTATCCGGTTCGGGTAAGAGCTCGCTGATCAACGATATCCTGTACGCGGCCCTGGCCCGTTCGTTGAACAAGGCCGGCACCCAGCCGGGCGATTTCGACGGCCTCAAGGGCGTGAGTCACCTGGACAAGGTCATCAACATCGACCAGGCGCCCATCGGCCGCACGCCGAGATCGAACCCGGCCACCTATACGAAGGTCTTCGACGCGATCCGCGCCCTCTTCGCCGAAACACCGGAGGCCAGAGTGCGCGGCTACAAGCCCGGCCGTTTCAGCTTCAACGTGCGAGGCGGCCGGTGCGAGGCCTGTGAAGGCAACGGCGCGACACGGGTGGAGATGGATTTCCTGGCGGAAATGTGGGTTTCCTGTCCCGTCTGCGAGGGCAGGCGGTTCGACCGGGAGACCCTGGAGGTGAAGTACAAGGGGCACTCCATCGCCGACGTGCTCGACCTGGACGTGCAGGAAGCCTTGGAGATCTTCGAACATGTGCCATCCATCGCCCGGGTGCTCCGGACCCTCTACGATGTGGGCCTGGGGTATATCAAACTGGGCCAGCCCGCGCCTACGCTGTCGGGCGGCGAGGCGCAGCGCATCAAGCTGGGACGCGAGCTGTGCAAGCGCAGCACGGGGCGGACCATGTACGTGCTGGACGAACCCACGACCGGTTTGCACTTCGAAGACATCACCCACCTGCTCGCCGTGCTGAACGCCTTCGTGGACAAGGGCAACACCGTCGTCGTCATCGAGCACAACATCGACGTGATCAAGACCGCCGACTGGATCATCGACCTGGGGCCGGAGGGCGGAGAAGCGGGCGGGCGCGTCATCGCCGAGGGCACGCCGGAGACCGTCGCGGGCATCGCCGGATCGTCCACCGGACAGATCCTGGCCAAGGCGCTGCGACCTCGCGGATCTCCGGGGCCTTCGCCGGAGACATCGGAATCATTGCCTGTGACGCCGGAAACACAGCCGGCGAGTTCGGAATCATCGCCAGCCGCCGGTCAGACCGCCGGCGCGGACGGCAGTACCGCTGACGGAGACGGGACCGCCGGCGCAGACGACCGGACCGCTGGCGCGGACGGTCACATCCGGGAGATCAACGTGCGCGGCGCGCGGGAACACAACCTGAACGATCTCTCCTTGACGATCCCCCGGGACCGGATGACGGTGTTCACGGGCGTATCGGGCTCGGGGAAGACCTCCCTGGCCCTCGATACGATCTACGCGGAAGGCCAGCGAAGGTACGTGGAATCCCTGTCCGCCTATGCGCGGCAGTTCCTCCAGCAGATGCAGAAACCGAAGGTGGACCACATCGTCGGCCTGTCTCCGGCCATTTCCATCGAACAGAAGTCTCCGGGCCGGAACCCCCGTTCCACGGTGGGCACCATCACGGAGATCTACGAGTACCTGCGGGGGCTCTACGCCCTCGTGGGCGTCCCCCACTGTCCGGCCTGCCGGGTGCCCATCGGCGCGCAGACGCCGAGCCAGATCGTGGACCGCATCATGACCCTGCCGGACCGGACCCGCGCCACGCTCCACGCCCCGCTGGAACCCGAAGGCGCCGAGGGGTATGACGTCCTCCTGGACCGGGCCCGAAGAAACGGGTTCATCCGGGTGCGCATCGATGGCGAACTGCGGCGTCTCGAAGAGGACATAGAGATCGACCGCCGCCGGCGCCACGAGTTGTGCGTGGTGGTGGACCGGATCGTCATGCAGGGCGACGTGCGCCAGCGCCTGGCCGACTCGGTGGAGACGGCCCTGGAACTTTCGGGTGGACTGCTGATCGCCGAGGTGGAGGAGCCGGATGCCGAAGGTCCCCGCGACATCCGTTTCAGCCGGTACTATTCCTGTCCGTCCTGCGGGAATAGCTACGACGAGCCCACGCCCCAGAGCTTCTCCTTCAACCACCGGACAGGCATGTGCCCCGAATGCGAGGGACTCGGCACCCAGCCCGGGATCGATCTCGACCTGCTGATACCCCATCGCACGAAACCGGTGCGTGAAGCGTTGGCCGCGATCTGGGGTGAAGACGCAGCGGGTGAAAGCGCCTTGGGCGAGCGGTCTTTGCTCGACCTGCTGGAACAGGTGGCGTCCTCGCATGGATTTACCCTCGAGACGCCGGTCGACGCCTTGTCGCCGGAACAGCTCCAGGTGTTACTCTACGGAAGCGACCGGTGGGTGGACGACCAACGGGTACCCGGCCTGTCCTTCCAGTTCCGGGGCATCTTCCCGACGGTGGAACTGGTCGCCCGGTACGCGAACCGCTTCCCTGAGCTGGCCCGTATGCTGCAACCGACGCCCTGTCCGGCCTGCGAGGGCGGGCGCCTCCGGTCCGAGAGCCTCTCCGTGCTGATCGACGGCCTATCCATTGCCGGGCTCTGCGCCCTCCCCGTCGACCGCGCCATGGACTTCATCGAGAAGCTGGAACTCTCCGCTTCCCAGCGTGAAGTCGCAGGCGAGGTTTTGACGGAAATCCGAAACCGCGTGCGCTTCCTGCTGGACGTGGGGCTGGAATACCTGACGCTCGACCGCCGTGCGCCCACGCTTTCGGGCGGCGAGGCGCAGCGGATCCGCCTGGCCAGCCAGATCGGATCGGGACTGACCGGCGTGCTCTACGTGCTGGACGAGCCCACGATCGGACTCCACCCGCGGGATAATCTCAGGCTGATCGAGGCTCTGGAGAACCTGCGCGATCTCGGCAATACCCTCATCATGGTCGAACACGACCGCGACACGCTCGAACATGCCGACAACCTGGTGGATTTCGGTCCGGGAGCCGGCGTCTACGGGGGCCGGATCGTGGGCCAGGGCGCGCCCGAATCCCTCAAGGAACACGAGGCTTCGCTCACCGGGCGTTACCTCGCCGACCGGCTGCGCATCGAAGTGCCCACGGACCGCCGCAAGCCGGGCCGCAACCGGCTGCGTATCATCGGGGCCCGCCAGAACAACCTGAAGAACATCGACGTGACACTGCCCCTCGGCCTCTTCATCTGCGTAACGGGGGTGTCCGGATCGGGGAAGAGTTCCCTTGTCAACGATATCCTGTATCCCGTGCTGGCCTCCACCCTGCACCGCGCCCAGGTCAATCCCGGTCCCCACGACGAGATCAAGGGGCTTCGCTACGTGGACAAGGTCATCAACATCGACCAGACGCCCATCGGCCATTCCCCCCGGTCGGACCCGTGCACCTACGTCGGGCTCTTCGCGCCGATCCGCCAGCTCTTCGCCCGGACCGTGGAGGCCCGCATGCGGGGGTACGAACCCCGGCGGTTCAGCTTCAACGTGCCCGCGGGCCGCTGCGAGGCCTGCCAGGGACTCGGCGTGCGCAAGATCGAGATGCACTTCCTGGCGGATGTGTGGATGACCTGCGAGGTCTGCGACGGAAAGCGCTTCATGAAGGAGACGCTGGAGGTGACCTACAAGGGCAGGACCATCGCCGATGTCCTGGACATGACCGTGGCCGAGGCCCTCGAGCATTTCGAGAACGTGCCCCGCATCCGGCGCATGCTCCAGACGCTGTACGACGTGGGTCTCGACTACATCAAGCTCGGGCAGTCGGCCGTCACGCTGTCCGGGGGCGAGGCGCAGCGCGTCAAGCTCGCGAAGGAACTCTCCCGGCCGGGCACCGGCAAGACCATCTACCTGCTCGACGAGCCGACCACGGGGCTCCACTTCGACGACATCCGCAAGCTGCTTAAGGTCCTGAACCGGCTGGTGGACAAGGGGAATACGGTGCTGGTGATCGAGCACAATCTGGACATCATCAAGACGGCCGACTGGATCGTCGATCTCGGACCGGAAGGCGGTGACCGGGGTGGTCACGTAGTTGCCGCGGGAACGCCCGAGGAAATCGCCGGTTCATTGTCCCATACCGGGCGGATACTGTCGAGGGAGTTGGCGGCGGTCGACTAGACGCCCGCTTTCCAGACCCTCTCCAGGCCTTCCCACAATCTTCCGATCTTCAACGAAGATTCCGTCTCGCCCCGGCAACTGTACCAGCACCGGTTGCAATCGATCTTCTTCGAGACCTTTTTGAAGTCGGCGTATCCGGACTCTACGGGCAGTTCCGCGCAGGGCTTTATGTCGCCGTCGGGGGTCAGCTGCACCAGCCACTTGCCGGCCGCCGTGCAGGACCGTGGGAGGGTATCCTGGAAATAGGCGGGGATTTGGCGCAGGTACCAGGCGGAACTGACGATGTTCCCCAGGCGGGACTTCTGGTAGATCAGGTCCTCGATCACGGATTCGAGGCGCTCGGTGTGAGCGGGATCCACCAGATGGGTTTCGTTCCCGTTCTTGAAATCACTGTAACAGCTGTAGGAAACCTTCGCGCCCATGGTCCGCGCCAGGTGCGCTATGGGCACGACGTGGTCCAGGTTGTCCCGCATGATCACCGTGTTGAAGATCACGTTGACCCCCCGGGCCGTCAACTGGGGCACGAGCGTGGTGATATGCTCGTACAGCCCCTCGATGCCCCGTTCCTCGTCGTGTTCGCGTCCAATGTAGTTCAACGAAATCGAGATGTGGTCCAGGCCGGCATCCCACAGGGCCATGGCCTTCTCCACGGTCAGTAGTGAACCGTGGGTTACCATGCCTATGTATATGAATCCCTGGGATTCCTTGATGCGCCTGACCGCCTCGGGCAGATTCTTGTTGATCGTGGGTTCCCCGCCGGTCAGGGTGACCGAGAGGGGGTTCAGCTTCCGCAGCGCCGCCACGTAGTCATAGTCGCCCAGCTTGCCCGAACGTTTCGTCTTCCAGTAATCACAGAAATCGCAGGTGGCGTTGCAGAGGTAGGTCACCTCCATGTTCACCGACATCGGCCCGCCCTTCAATCGCACCCAGATGTATTTGAGCAGGGCCCTGAGCTTCATGCCGAAGGACATGGGCCGCAACAACGTACGGTCGTATCCGAGATAACCCGCGTCCGGCTGCAGTACGGGCGGTGCGGGCGGTCCGGACGGTCCGGGAGGCGCGGGAGACGGCGGGATGAGTTCCGTCGCCGGTGAGATCTGAACCTGTTCGGACATGAATATGCTCCTACGCCACCGCGCGCGTGGCAGCGGTGACGGAATCTCTGCCGTCTATGGTCCCTTTGACGGTACGTCCCGTCAAGTTCAGCATGGCGGGAAACACGTCCACGGTGCGGACGCACTCCGCTGCAATGTCCGTATTCATCATCAAGGGCACGTGCATATGGTCGCGATGCAATGAACCGTGGGTCGACTTGTGCTCGGGATGTTCATGCCGGTATCTCAGATCGTAGCCGTTCCGGGCGCTGACGATCAGGTCCCCTGACCGCGGCGAACCGAAGACGCGCAGCAACTGGTAAGGCGCATCGGGATACTCCGTGTCGAACGTGGCGGAGAGCATCTGCTCATGGGACGCTTCGGCCGGCATGCCGCCGTAGCCGAAAGGATCCTGGTCCTCGATCACCCGGTACGCGATGCCGCCGCCGGGTATCTCCCTGATTTCACTGGTCCCCCGGCGCCCGCAGACGATGACTGCATCATCCCTCGTCGCCGCCACCAGGTCTACCGCCTCCTGTTTGAGCAGGGCCTCGATGGGATCGGTTTCCCCCAATGAGCGGATTTCATCGTACGACGGCCTTTCTTCCCAGGTCTCGCCCTTCTTCAGGTAGATATGCGCCATGCCGTTGCCCGAGACCATCATTGCCGCGTTGCATCCACCGCGCAGGATCCGGGGATAGTACAGCGTTTTGAATCCGATTTCGTCGAGAAAGGACCATAGCTCGAAATGCGTGTGGGTGGAGGTCAGGCCGTGATCGCTGGAGACCACGAGAAGCGTGTCGTCCAGCCTGTTCAGCCGCTGAAGACGCTCCGCAAGCCTGCCGAACCCGCGGTCGAATGCCCGGTAAGCCTCCAGCGTGGCGTCCGAAAAGGGATCGGTGTAATGGGAGTATTCGTCCACCGCTGGAAATACGACCGATAGAAAATCAACGGCCCGGTCGACGGCCCGGTCGATGTACCTCCAGGCCGCTTCGTCCATGACCTGCCACCGGCCGGATAAATGGGCATAATACAAGTACCAGTTCCTGGTCAGCAACGTCCGGTTTTCGAATATGCCCAATCCCTTGTTAACCAGGCTGAACACGCCCGCCGGATGCTCGTAGTATTCGAAGATGGTACGGACATCGTCCTTCAGATCGCTGTCGATATACAGTCCACCCGGTCCCACGTAACTGCGCGCCTGCCGGAAATGGGTGAGCCCTTCCGGCCGGGACCGGTCGAACCAGCGGATCCCGGGGAGATTGCACGTTCCTGGCGTGCAGCCGGTCAGAAAGGGCACATGGGCTGGACCGGTGGTGGACGGGAACGAAGTCACCGCTTTCCGGTAGTCTCCCCGGTCGAGGATGTACTGCCGCAGGGACGGGAGTTCGCCGGCTTCGATCAATTTCCGCATGACGTCTTCCCGTGCGCCGTCGACGAGGAAAAAGATACATCGATTATAGATCGTCGCCACCATTCCGTCTCCTAAAAACATAGGACATCGTTACATTACTCAATTCAAGTATACAGTACAGGCTTGGAAGTATACTCGTTTCGCTATTCGATTTCAAGGGTTTTCGCACGCAAGGTGTTGAGCAGTTCGTCGTAGGAGGTCTTGCTGATCTTCTTGTAGAATGCGTCCCGGTTGGCCAGTGCGACGCTCGCCCCGTCGATGACCATGTCATAGATGAGCCATTCCCCTTCCTTGAGCTCCATCTTGTAGTCGACGAGTGTTTTGGTGCCCTTGTACCATACCGTTGTTCTCACCAGCGATCGGCTTCCCCGGGTCTCTTCTCCATCGTATGTCGTCCTGTCCGACCGCTTGCGCAGTTTGTCCAGCGCCCGGCTCTCGGTCCACCTGCGCAGGACCGAAACGAACTCCTCCCGCTCGGCGTCCGTCCGCTCCCGCCAGTGCCTGCCGAGTGAAATGCGGCTGTGCCGTTCGAAATCGAACCCGGAGATGACGGCATGGCGCACCAGACTGTCCATTACCGCTTCGGTGGCGGCTCCGTTCAGGGCGCGTAGCGCGGCGTCCCGCTGCTTCAGCGTCTCGACAGGCGAGTATTCCTGCGCGTAACTCCCGCAGGCCAGCAGCGACACCGCAGCCCAGGCAACAAAGCGTCCCAGGCGGCGGACCGCACGGCGATTCACATGCATTTCCCACCTCCATTCTTTCTTTGTTCCGGCATGATCGTCCGCACCGGCCCGATCGGCCGGATCAGGACCCGGTGTCCCGGCGATGAACCACGAAGTCGTCGTAATCTCCCTTCGAATCCGTTCCCGTCGCGTTGCCGTCCGTCAGAATGCCGATCCCGACGGCTTTGCTGGGCGGCTTCTTCCCAAAGATCCGGACATAGTCCGCATGCACATCGACCGACTCCTCGACCCACTGTCCGAGTTTCTCCTTCCCACTCTCGAGCACGATCACGTGGGGACGGCCGATGCCTTCGCGGCGGTAGTGGGTGCCGACCGGCACGGTGGTGCTCCAGACATATTTCAGGGTCTTGGGCACGCCGATGAAGTTCTGGTCCAGGACCACGTATACGGCCACGGAACTGTCGTTTTTAGTACGGATGCGTTCATCGCCGTCTTCGGGCAGGACCGTCGCCCTCCACCGCCAGGACAGCACCGGATATTTGTTCGCATCCCACTCGCTGACTTTCTTGAGGATGATAATGGAGGAGCCGTCGTCGGCCGCGTGGAGATACCGGTTGCCCTTCTCCTCACGTATCGTGTACAAACTGCGGGCCAGGTCGTCGTCACCCCGCCAGGCTTTCCAGGTCAGGGGAAAGCCGTCCTGGTCCGAACTGTCGAAGTCTTCGATTATGATGGACTTTGGATGATTATCGTCCCGCTGGGGATGGTCCACAAAGTCCGCATGGTCCACAAAGTCCGCATGGTCCACAAAGTCCGCATGGGCCGCAAAGTCCGCATGGGCCGCAAAGTCCGCATGGACCGCCCGCGCGACGCCCGGAACGAACGAGGCGGTCCGCAACCAGGCCGTCCTGGCTGTCCAGGACTCCCGGGGCGACAGCGCCTGCGTCTCCGTGTCCGTGCGAAGGACGGAAGGCGGATCGATGAACGCGGCGCAGATCAGCAGGACGGCGCCTGCCAGCAAACCGAACGGGCGGACGGACGGCCAACCCCGCGCCCTGTATGCCTGCGTGCCACGCATCCTGCCCGCCTGCGTGCCACGCATCCTGTACGCCGGCAGATCACGCTCCTTGCCCGTCGGTAAACCACGCTCCTTGTCCGCCCCCGCACGCCTGTGGCTCATGCCCGTCCTCCGTTCCGTGTATCAATGCCGGCCTGTGTTCAACACCGCCCCATATGTAAACGCCGTCCCGTGTTTCTACGTGTTCCTTCTCTCAACGCCGTATACTGTCAATCCCAATACCGGTCACTTGATCGAGTTCGGCCAGCGAGACCCGGTAGTGGTACAGCGACTGCCGGTGCGCATGTTGCATCTTCGCATGGGCGGTAAAGGCGTCCAACAGTTCCGAACTGTCTCCGGTAACGTCGAAACCCATTTGGGCCGATGTCAGCCATCCTCTGGCGGAGCGCAGCGCCCGGTCGCTGTTGTCCACGTTGGTACGGGCCTCGATCACGTCCCGGTAAGTCTGCTCCACCTGCAGCGCAATCGCGCGTACCGCCTGGGATTCCCTGCTCACCAGGGCTTCCAGTTCCACTTTCCGGGCAAGGTACTTGGCGCGGGTCAGGCCGAAATTGAAGTTCTGGCGCAAGGTAATCACGGCGCCGCCACGAAGGAAATTGAACTCGTCCCTGAGAAAAGGATTGTCGAGCTCCGGCCTGTGCGGCGCAATGCCCCACTGGAGTGAACCCGCCAGGGCGATCTGGGGGTAGAAGTCGCTCCTGGCCACCTTCAGCAGCGACCGGCGGGCCAGCACTCCGGCCCTCAACTGCCGGATGTCGTACCGCCGGTCTTTCGCCCGTTCTATGTAAACGTCCAGTTCTTCGAGGTCCGCCGTTTCGGTTCCAGCGGCCGAATGGACAATTTCGAAATCGCTGGAACGATCGATTTCGAGTATGGCCTTCAGCGCCGCCTTCCCCATTTCGATGGACTTCTCGGCACGCGCCCGGCTCTGCCGCACTTCGAATTCATATACGTCGATTTTCAACAGGTCGTTCTGACCGACGTCTTCCGAATCCTCCTCGATCATCTCGTTAACGAGGTCCCGGGCCTCCTGTACCTTTTCTTCGCTTTCCCGTATGATGTCCCTGAGTTCCCTGGCCAGTACGAGTCCGTAGAACAGCTTCTTCACCTGGAACGCCACATCGATCCTCCGGGATTCCACGGCCGCTTCGCCCGCTTCGAGGCCGTACTCGGCCGCCTTCTTCGCGTTACTGAGCTTTCCGAAGGTGTACAGCGGCTGGACCAGTTCGATCTGCGTGCGTGAGAAAACGCCCAGATCGGTCAGGTCGCTCTGGATGGTCTCGATCTTTTCCGTATCGCCTTCTATACCCGGCGCGGGACCGAAGATATTGGTCCACTGCAGCCGGGGCGTGATGCCGGCGAATCTCGCTTCACTCAGCCTGGCTTCCAGTCCTTCGACGGCAATGACCGCCTGTTCGATGTCCGGACTGACGCGCAACGCCCGGTCCACGCACTGTTCCAGCGTCATCCGGACAACCTGGGTGGGCTGGACGGTCTGGGTGGTCCGGAAGGTCTGGTCGGCCTGAACCGCCTGGTCAGCCTGGTCAGCCTGGTCTGCCCGGTCGGGCTCGCCCGGGCCCTGCGCGAATATCGGCCCCGCGATCAGCGATCCCGCCAGGATGTGGACCAGAATACGAATCACTTTGCCTCCGCTTCTCGCAAGAGTCGTCTCACCTTACAGATCGACGCGCTGTAATCGTCGGCTCGCAGTTATCGCCGACTCGTCATGATCGTCAATTCGCTCTACGCGTCGACCCACCGTAATCGAAAACGCACTCGTTCTCAAGTATATTAGACGCAACCGTCCACCTATTGATCCAACAAATAGCGATGGCCGTTCCATGCACGGCAGCAGCACGTCCGGCGAGCTTACCTGGTATCCTTCGTTCTCCCGGCCGGCGGAATCAAGACCTGTCGGCCGGCGGAATCAAGACCTGTCGGCCGGCGACGGTTGCGACAGCAGCCAGATCGCCCGCGTCCAATGGAACGCCGCCGTGATCACCGTCCAGATGGCCACGCAGGTGAAGGCTTCCTCCAGCATGCCGACCGCCACGCCCGCGAGCAGCACCAGGACATTCGTATTGCGCCGGGCGCCGATCCGGCGAAAGAAGCGGTCCACGGGCGCGTAGTCAAACAGTTCTATGCCCTGCCTGGACTTGAACATGCCCGTGGCGGCCTTGTCAAGCAGATAAAAGAACGTGATCACCGTGGCGAGCACAAAGGGACCGACCACCTCGCCGCCGGCGCTGAGCATCCACCCCAGTGCCCAGTACCAGGTCAGTTCCCAGACCACGTCCAGGATATGTTCGAAACGGTCTCCGAAACGGGTGCATCGCACCGTCACGCGGGCCAGCTTGCCGTCAACGCCGTCCAGCACTCCGACGATGAAGGCGATAGCCAGTCCGGCGGCCAGGTATCCCGTGCCCATCTGCCCCACGGCCAGGAGCCCGGTGGTCAGAAAGGCGAGCAGGATGGAGAGGGTGGTTACCTGGTTCGGCGTCACGGAACTGGACGAAATCCACTTCGTAAGCAGGTTCTCCAGGGGTGGATGGATGTATTCAGCCGGAAAATCCAGCGTACCCTTCTGCGCGGCGTCGGTCAGCAGGGCCTCCGCCTGGCGGATCTTCAGGTCCGAATCGACGACCAGCCACCAGGGGGGAAGGCTTCTGCGAAGATTCACGATATAGGGATCCATTCCGCGCAGGTCGAATACCGGACAGCTCGATTCCCGTGCCGAGTCCAATGCGGACCACAGCGATTCGGAGCCGGTCCAGGATGTCGTCAGTTCTGCAAGGAAATCCGCGTCCGCTACCAGCAGCCTGCAGGGTTCCCTGACCGCCGAGTCCACGGCTTTCCAGTTCGGGCCGCCGTCGATCAGGGCCTGTAGAACCCGCGGGTCGTACAGGTGGCCGGCGTCCATGACCAGGACCGTTTCGTTCTTCCCGGGCAGCCAGCGGGAGAGGCTTTCGTCCGTACGTACGCACTCGACGGCGTCCAGTTCCCGGTACCAGCGATCGTCGAATCCGTCGACGCGG
Organism: Gemmatimonadota bacterium; assembly: GCA_026705925.1. GTDB lineage: Bacteria > JAAXHH01 > JAAXHH01 > JAAXHH01 > JAAXHH01 > JAAXHH01. The sequence continues at coordinate 209,988 of JAPOZT010000034.1, read as the reverse complement.
ATATTCGATCCCCGCCCGGTCGAAGATCCAACTATCGTGACCTGCCTGGCCCCCAGGGAAGCGAAGACCCGGAGATGCCGCTCCAGCAGCGAAATGCCGTAGATCGACCGGTCGGCTGCGGCCGCCATGGATTCCGTATCCGCGAACAGGACTACGCTGAATCTCATTGCCGCTGGTTCTCCATATAGGCATCACCCCGTCCGCGCAAGCGCCGGAGGGCGATCCGGTCATCCTCTTCCAGCCCGAGGAGGCCCAATACGCCCAGGTAGGTGGCCAGGAAGATCGTGGGCAGCGCGGCCATGCGAAGCCACGGGACATCCGGAGCGTAGACCCCCGCTATGTACGCGCACGCGAAGGCGGTGACTGCCGCGGCGCAGGACTTCAGGATGCGCCAGGACAGGGGAAGGATCCGGAACAGATGATACACTTCGGCCAGGCGGACCAGCGTCAACAGTCCGAAGGCCGCCAGTGTTCCCAGGGCCGCGCCCAGGATGCCCAGTGCCGGAATCAGCCACAGGTTCAGGACGAAATTGACCACCACGACCGCGACCGTATTCACGAGATTCAGCCAGGGCCGGCCCGACATGATGAGCACGGTGTCGCCCGAACCCATGGCGGCGTAGACGACCTGGCTCATGGCCAGGACGACCATCGTCATGAATCCCGCGACGAATTCGGGTCCGAAAAGTCCGAGCAGTTCGTTTCCGACCAGCGACACCACGCAGAGGAACGCCAGGCCGATGGTCAGCACCCACCGGGTGACCAGCCGGAGATTGAGCTCCAGCCGCCGCAGGTCGTTGCGGTGATTCAGTTCGGCCACGATGGGACTGAAAACAGGGTCGAACCACTGGCGGACCTTCTTGGTCACCAGGGCGATCTCGACCGCGATCACGTAAACGCCCACCTGTGCGGCCGGCAGAAAGTAGCCGACCATGAGCACGTCCAGGCGGATCATGCACATATAGACCAGTTCATAGCCCATGACCGGCAGCGAGAAGCGGGTCAGCGGGGTGACGGCCCGCAGCGCGCGCAGGTGGACGAGACAGGCCCGCCAGGAATAGAACCGGGTGAAGACGTAAACGGCGTATAGCAGGCCGCAGGCCAGCGCGGCCAGGTGGGCCGCGGCAATGCCGTAGGTGCGCCAGCCCGCGTAGAACAGGACACAGGCCGCCCCGAACAGCACCAGCGGCTCGACGGCGCCCCGGACCATGGCGTCGTGCTTCATGACCTTGTGCGCCCGGGTGACGCCCAGGATGATCTGGGTCACGGCGATGAGCGGCATGCCGACTGCCAGAAGCTGCAGCATGCCGGTAAGCCGGGGCTTGTCGAGCAGGCCGTCCGCAAGCAGGGCCGCGCCGGCATAGAGCGCGGCGCCGATCCCCGCGCTCAGCAGCAGGCCCACGCCCAGGGCTTGCGCAATGGTCCGGTGGATGGCCTCCGTATCCCCGTCCTCGCGCAGGCGCGGGATGAAATTGACCAGCCCCTTGTCCAGCGAGAACTGGCCGACCTTCGACACCAGGTCCACGATGGTCCACCCGAGCATGTACAGCCCGAAGATCTCGGCGCCGAACAGCCGCGTTAGAACGATGAACGACACGGACTTGATCAGCCGCGCTACCGTTCCGATGAAATTGACGGCCGCGCCCCGGGCGATCGTCGATGCGTCGGATCGGGACCGGGCGGATGCCTGCTGTTCCTGGGTACGCGTCATGATGGGGGATTCGACTGTCCAGGTCCGGGTTCGGGGCCAGGGTCGGGGCTGGGTCCAGAGCCAGGGTCGGGTCCGGAGCTGGGCCCAGGTCCAGACCCGGGGGTCATCCTGTCCGCTTCGATCAAAAGGGTCCATCCCCGCTGGTTCCCGGTGAACAGGTTGAAGACCGCGGATACCATCCTTCCGGCCGTCACCAGTCCCAGCCGGATCACCGCCGCCGGGACCGCGTGCATGCGCTCCGTGGCGTAGCTCAGCCGGATCAACGCCAGGTCCATCCGGGAACGAAGCAGGTACCGGTGCCGGATCAGTCTGAATCCACACGCCTCCAGCAACGAGCCCACCGACGGGTGCGAATAGAACTGCAGGACGCTGTGTCGCTCCCGGTGCTCGTCCCGCCACGACTCGCCGATCTCCTTGAGGCTCAGGCTGTCCAGGGTCAACAGGATGCGGCCCCCGGGCTGCAACACGCGCCACATTTCGCGCAGCGTTTGCCTGTCGTCCGGCAGATGCTCGAAGACACACAGGCTCATGACCGTGTCGAACTGCCCCGAACGAAGGGGGAACGCGTCCGCATGGGCGCAGACGAAACCCGTGCTGGGCGTCTTGTGGTAGGCCTGGGCGCGGCGCAACTGGTTCCGGTCCAGGTCGAAACCGAACACCCTGGCTCCCCGCAGGGCGACCCGGTAATCGTAGGTCCCTTCTCCGCAGCCGATATCGAGAATACGCTCGCCCTTGCGCGGCTTCAGCCAGCGTAACGCGGGGACCGTTTCCTGGGCCCTGCGGAAGTTGAAGTCCTTCCGGAGCCGGAGGGCGAACAGTCCCCTTGCACGGGACAGCAACCCGCTCATGAGTGCATATCCCCGGCCACTGCCCGGTCCCGGGCCAGCAGCCTCCCCGTAGAAATGAATATGGCCAGGCCCATGGCCAGCCCGCCGGCGGTAACGGTCCAGAACATCCAGTTCAGCAGATCGAGTGCGGCGAAACACAGCAGCAGCATGGTAAAGAAATCTCTTTTGGCCATCATCCTGAACAGGTTGAGCAACCTGGCGGCGAGGTGGCGCCGCCGGCCGACGGCGTGTGCTGCGAAGGCCCGGTTGAACCGGACCAGACTGCCGCTCCCGCCAGTCTGCAGCAGATAGTAGTACATCACGAGTATCGAGGCGGCCACCACGGCGACGGACCCCAGGCCGAGGGACCGGACTACCGTATCCCCGGAGCCACCCGCGTAGGCCCAGACCACGGCGGCGAAGAAGGCCACGTAGGTCAGGTTGTCCGTGATCGTGTCGAGCCACGAGCCGTATTTCGATTCGCGGAAGGTCAGCACCGCCACCTCCCCGTCGCAGCCGTCGAGGATGGACGAAACCTGGAAGAGCAACGCGCCCAGCAGCACCGACCAGTAGGTGCCGTCCAGCACGGACCACGCCCCGGCCAGACCGGTGAGGAACGTGGCGAGGGTCACCAGGTTCGGGGTGACCGGCGTCCGGACCAGCCACCGGCTGATGCGGGTCGAAACCGGCCGGTTGATATGCCGGGCTACCCAGCCGTCGGTGGGTTTTACGAGGCGTCCCAGCAGGGCCTTTTCGCCGTGGGCCAGCATCTCGGGCGTATCCACGTCCTGCCAGTAACCGTCGCCCACGTCGAAGGCGCGCATCCGCCCTTCCGCGGCAAGCGCCCGGACGCCGTCGCTCAACGCGCAACCCTCCGGTCCGTCCTCGGCATCGAGGGCGTCGAACAGGGCCGGCGTACAGAGGAACATGCCGGTGTCCACCGCGTTGAACGCTTGCAGTTCCTTGTCGATACGCACCACTTTGTCCCCACGCACTTCGACCTTGGTCGCGTCGTCCACGTCGTACACTCGGTCGATTTTCCGATCGACGGCGAGCAGACACTCCCCATCGGCCACAGGTTCCTCGAGCAGCCGCTCAAGCGTCCGTTGCTCGAAGAGGTGATCGGCCATGAGCAGCACGAACGGTTCCGCCAGCCGGGAACGGGCGGCCAGGGCGGAAACCCCATTGGGCAGATGCCATCGTTCGTTGTGCACCCATTCGATCTCGAGGGCGTCCAGACCGGGATCGTTTGAAAGGACCTCGTGAAACCGATCCGCCTCGTACCCCGTCACGATTACGAAGCGCGTCACGCCGGCCCGCGCCGCCGTCAAAATGATCCGTTTGATCAACGGCACGCCGCATAGCTTCAGCAGGGGTTTGGGCACCGGGCCGGTGACCGCCTGAAGGCGCACGCCCGCGCCGCCGGCGATGATGAGCGCCGGAGCCGCTCTTCGGGTATGATGATCCATTTGCTTAAGATTCAGATGGCCATGTGGACGAAGGAAGAAGCTAGAAGATCGCGGAAAAACCCAACGTCATCTCCGGGTAAGGACGAGAGATGACATCCAGTTCCTTCCGGTAGGATGCCTGGACGATCACGGCGACGTGCCGCTCCCAGAAGTATCGCAGCCCGATCCCGGCGTCGACCATGGTCATGTTCCGGTTCTGCGGCCGGATCTCCAGGCCGGCGCCCCAGCCGAAGAAAGGTGTGAAGGAATCGCCCGGAACGAGCAGGTTGTACCGGTAGAAGGCGCCGATCCGGGTGATCCGTTCGGCCTGCTCTTCCTCTGAGGTTTCCAGCACCGTCTCCTGCGCCGACACCGCCGACGAGGTCCCGAAACCGGCCAGTCTCCGGGCTCGAAGGAGGGAACCGCTGTACGGGGATCCGGTAGGCCGCCGGGTATCGTCAAAGGCTTCCGTATCGCTGGGCCGCCGTATGGAAAACACGCCGCCGAACTGGTGGGTCGGTGTAATGAAATAGCCGGCGCTCAGGGACACCGTACCGGGATCTAACAGTTCGTTGCCGGTCCGGCCCACGCCCTGTACCTCGATGCGTCCCTGCCTGGCCTGGTTCCCCGTCGACAGAGTCCGATCCGGGATGACCGGGTCGGCGGCATGTCCGAGCACGGCGGGGTTGATCCGTTCGCGCTCCGTGGACTCGAGTATCCCGGCTCCGGGAAGTACAACCGGTTTTTTTATCATGGCTGCCATGGACCTGCGCGGCGCGGGCCGACCGTCTACCATGGTCCGGCGATCGACTACCCGGCTCGGCGGCAGGGTTGCGACCACCACCCGCACGACCTGCGTCACAGGGCCCGGATCTTCCTGATACTGCGTACCGGGCGCCGTATCGATCCGGACGGGAACCGTCGGGTCGCCGGGCATGCTCGTCCGCGGCGGTACAGGCGCGTCACCGGGGGCCTCGACCGCCGGCCGCAACAGGGGCATGACCGCGATCAGCGAGCAGATGCCGGCGGCCAGCAGCGGGAAGAAGGCGCGGTCCTTCCGGTTCACCGTCGAACCAAGCACGTCCCGGATCCGTTGGGCCGCCATGGAGGCCGATCGCGCCAGTTCGAGGGCGGCCTGCCAGTGCGTCCGGACCCTGCCCGTCGCCACCTTCAACAGGGTGGAAGCGTAGCGCTCCGGCTGCCTGGAAACACGGACGACGTCCGCGTCGCAGGCCCGCTCCGCCTCGATCCCGGCCCGGTACGCGGCGTACCAGACCGCCGGGTGGAAGAAGAAGAAGAACCTGCTGAACTGGACCAGGAATACGGTAAGGTGGTCCCGCCGGGCATAGTGGGCCAGTTCATGAAGCAGGACCTGCCTCAGTTCCGCGCTGGAGAGCTCCAGGATGCACCAGGAGGGGATGACGACAACCGGGCGGCCGGCGGCGATCAGGACGGGCACTTCGAACTCGTCGGAGACCCGCAGGGCCACTTTGCGCTTCAAGCCCGATTCGGCCAGGCAGCGGTCGAACAACGCGCTTACCCTGGGGACGGCGACCGGGACGGACCGCCGCCTTCGCCGGGACATGGTGACGACCGATGAACCGATGCGGTACAGGCCGAAACCGGCGAAGCCCATCCAGACCAGACCCGCGACGGCGTAGACCCCGGATGCCAGGGCGTTGTGACTGCCCGCGGCGGGCACACCATGGCTTGCCATCGACGCCCAGGGGATTTCGAACGGTCCATGCCAGGGCAGTACCAGGGTCAGCAGCGGTTTTACCAGAACCAGCAGCCAGAGGAAGTGCCGTATCCTGGCCGGGCATCCCGGGTTCACGAACATCAGCGCCCAGACCAGGACGCCCAGAAACAACGCTTCGAGGCTCGGAAGCCACAACAGGTCCACGACCTCCCGGCCGAACCGCTCGAAGAGACCTATGGCGTGACCGGTATCAAGCATCCGATGCCTCCGAATTCGACGCGTCCGACCCCGTCTCCGGCGCGTGCGACCCCGTCTCCGGCGCGTGCGACGACTCCGACGCCATCCGGTCCAGCAGTTTGCGCAGGCTCTCGGCTTCTTCCGCGGTCAACGCGTCCGATTCGATCAGGTGCAGCACCAGGGACTGCGGCGATCCGGCAAACAGCTTGTCCACGACGGCCCGGACGGTTTCCCGGCGCACGCCCTCGGGTTTCAGGATGGCGGTGTAGACATAGGCCCGGCCTTCGCGGGTATACCGGACGACGCCCTTCTGGGTGAGTATGGACAGGACCGTCTGAACCGTGGTATAGGCCAGGGGCCGCTGGTTTCGAAGCGAATCGACGATCTGGCGCACCGTCGCCCGGTCCAGCCGCCAGACGACGTTCATGATATCGATTTCCAGGTCCGTCAACGACGACAGCTTCTTCCTAGCCATCCGATCCCTTCTCCGGTTTGCCACTCCGACGCCTCGAAGCTAAGGTGTTCTCGCGCTGCGATTGCGACCGAAGATTTCGTTAGTTAAATATATGTCCTATTGTATTTTAATTAACGTGCGCACGGCGAAATGTCAATCCAAAGTTGTCCCCTGGATCCCCGGGAAACCGGCGTTCAACGGCCTGTTTCGGTCCTGGTGCCAGATATGAGTCATAAACCCGTCTACTTCATTTCCGACGCCCACCTCGGAATCGACGATTACGGGGCGGAGAAAGAGAGAAGAGACCGGTTGCTGGACTTCCTGCGAAGTCTGAGGGACCGGGCCGATCATCTCTATATCGTGGGCGATCTGTTCGATTTCTGGTTCGAGTACCGCACCGTGGTGCCGCGCCAGCATTACACGGTGCTGCACACGCTGAGTTCGCTGGTCGAAAGCGGCGTCCGGGTCACCTACCTCGCGGGAAACCACGACTTCTGGCTGGGGACCTTCCTGGACGAGCAGGTTGGGGTGGTAACGGCCGAAGGCCCGCTGACCGTCACCCATCACGGGCGGAAGATATATATCGCCCACGGCCACGGTCTCATATCCAGGGACTTTGGATACCGCGTGCTTGCGAAGATCATCCACAGCGCCTTCAGCATCCGCCTGTTTCAGTTGATTCACCCGGACTGCGGCTTCAGGCTCGGCCGCCTGGCCTCGCGCCTGAGCAGGCGCCACGGCACCCCCACGGCGTGGGACCCGCGGGAGGCTTACCGGGACCTGGCCTTCTCACTGCTCGACCAGGGTTATGATGCGGTGGTCTTCGGACACAACCACTGCCCGACGCTGCAGCACAAGGAGGACAAGGTCTATATCAACCTGGGGGACTGGCTCCGGCATGACACCTATGGCGTGTTGCGCGACGGAGAGATGACCCTGGAACAGTACGGCGCCCCGGGGGACAAGCGCTGAATGCAAAACCTCCTGCAATGACAAAGCCCCGGCACGTTCCAGCACCAAGGCTTTTGTATGTCAGGCCGCTCGCCCCTTTCAGTGGCCGTAGCTCCTACTCAGGGCGAACGGGAAGGTGTTCCAGGATGCCTGATACAAATGCATGAGGCTTCCGCGAAGGCTGATCCTCGGAAGAGGATCCTGACCCCATTTTGGATAATCCCAGGCGACACCCCAGAACTTTTACGGTACTTCCAGGACTCTTTCTGCACCCTGGCTACGGGCCCGGATTATCCCGAACCTGGTGAACGGTTATGCGACCTGTAGCGACAACGACGGTTCAGGGCGCGTTGATGAAGATCGGAGCCAGAGGCAAATCCTCAGCTCCGGGAATCGAAACCACCAGATACGCCGTACCATGACCAACGATCCACTCCTCAGTGGTTGGGATGGTGATTGTCCCTAGTGCGTTAGCTATTGTGGCCGGGTTCTGGTTATCGGGTATTGTGATCACATCCGGGTTCTGGCTTCGGAGGGTCGCCGTCAAGGCATCGTCATTGTTCGAAGTCTTGCCGTCGGGACCGACCTCCAGCACCTGGATTCGAAGCACGATATTCGTGACGGGCTCTACTGATCTCGCCACCGATTCATTCACGTCAGTAGTGGCTGGATCGTCTTCGACCGCGAGCGTCAGGGTCCTGGTACGGTCGGCAGTACTGGACGGGTATGGATTCATCACGTACCTGATGACACCGGTACCGCCGGCGACGGTGACCGTGATCTTGGCCTTGGAAGTGACGCCCTGGCCCTGGGCCGTGATCTCGGCTTTGCCTCTGCCTTCCGCCGAGATCGTGTTACCGTCCACGCTGACTACGTCGGTATCGGAACTTACCCAGTCGATCAGCGCTTCGGCGCCGTCGATTACGTCGCCGTCTTCTTCCTCATTGTAGGCGACGGGTGTCATCAATTCGATCGATCCGCCGACCGGCAGCACATAAGAGGTCGCCTGGCCTGAAGCAAACTCGATCCGCTTGATCAGGTCGAGCACTTTGATGGTCAGGTCGATTTCCACACCTCTGCCCACAGCGGAGACCGTTACCGTCGCCTTGCTGGTCGAGGATACGGCGTCAATGGCGCCCCCGTCGACCGTAACAGCGTCGGAATCGGAAGCCCAGTCGAACGTGATGGGCAGGGCCATACCACTCTGGCTGGCGGCCTTTGCGGCGATCATGGTCATATCGCCCACTGCCATGATCAGATCCAGGGTGTTTTCCGAACCTTCCCTGAGTTCGTAATCAGGCGCGTCAAACACGGCGATCTTCTTGTCGTTGCCATCCTGCATCAACTTGATGTGATGAATATCGGACAGTACGCCGCTACCGATGATCTGATCCGCGTCGATGCCCTCGCCCTGGGGACCTTGCGGGCCGGCGGGACCTTGCGGGCCGGCGGGACCTTGAGTACCGGCGGGACCTTGAGTACCGGCGGGACCCGGATCTCCCTGTTCGCCCTTGGGACCAGGCGGACCTTGCGGACCAACCGCACCTTGATCACCGGCAGGGCCGGCCACGCCCTGCGGACCAGCCGCACCTTGAAGGCCGGCGGGGCCAGCCGGGCCTGTCTTGCCTTCGCATCCCATCATGGATAGTGCGAACGCAATCACAAATACTATGAGGTAATGCATTGTCGTCTCCCGTTTATCGAATGTTACGCATTGCAGTAATAAGGTTGAAGCTTAACGACACCGTTCTATATGTCCTCCTTTCCCGTCCAGTGCATTACGCGTAATGGACAGTCCGTTAACTGTCGCAGATTGTGCGGATATCAGTGCCACCCGACGTGAAACACCCAGATGCGGGCGGATTTCATTCAATCGACCAAAGCTTATTAAACTACCGTGTAGTATAATTTATATTTCAATAAATCTTAGTCAACAGTTTTTTGTGTTTTTGGGTCGAACCAGCCGCCCAAGGCTGGTATTGGCAGGGCGAAAGGACCGGCACGCGGCGTTGCAAAGCTGATCACTGCATTGCGGGCTGGGGGCGCCCCCGAGAGCTTCCCTGCCATAAGGAAGAGGGAATGTCCGGTAATAATACTTATTATTTAATTTAATTTATGGTAGTGTGTACTTCGAAACCGCCGTGAGACCCTTCCGACACTCGCATAGCACGGTAACGGACGGTGATACCAGGGCGACGAGCAGTGAAGGACAGGAAAACGCTGGTGAGGAGGGGGGGTTGTCTATGACCTGGGTACTATCCCGATTCCCGGTTCTTCCGGCAGGACCAGGCGTCCCTGCCGAACGGCTGCTCCGCTGAAGGGATCGTTGGCGATCAACAGATTGCCGTCCAGGTCGGCATAGTCGACCAAGGGGGAGAGGTGGGCCGCGGCGGTGATGGCGACGGAGGTTTCGATCATGCAGCCGATCATGACGCCCATCCCGTGGGCCCGGGCGGTGTGGATGAGGCGAAGCGCTTCGCGGACCCCGCCGCATTTCATCAGTTTTATGTTGACGCCGTCCACCAGGCCGGCCATGGCGGGCACGTCCGGGGAGACCAGTACGCTTTCGTCGGCGAAGACCGGCATGGATGCGGCCTCCCGCACCCTGTGCCAGTCCGCGGGCGAACCGGGGGGCAGGGGCTGCTCCACGAGTTCCACGCCGAACTCGGACAGGCGGCCGACCATTTCCACGGCCTGGTCCGACGTCCACCCCCCGTTGGCGTCGATCCGGATCCGCGCATCCGTTTCATCCCGGATCGTGCGCATGATCTCGAGGTCCTTTTCCGAACCGAGCTTGATCTTCAACGCCGGGTACCCTGCGGCCTCGCGCACTTTGCGGCGGACGGTCGCCGGCTCGTCGATGCCGATGGTGAATGAAGTGACGGGCGTTTTCGCGGGATCGAGACCGAGCCACCGGTAGAGCGGTACGCCGAGCCGCTGGGCGGCCAGGTCGTGCATCGCGATGTCCACGGCCGCGCGCGCCGCGGGATCGCTGGGGAGCGCGGACGCGAGGCGATCGGTCGTTTCCTCGAGTTCGAAGGGATCGCCGCCGAGGAGGGGCGGCACTTTCTCCAGTGCCCTCATGACCGAACCGGCGTCTTCCCCGTAGTAGCGGGAAGGCGCGGCTTCGCCCGTGCCGGTCAGCTCGCCGTCGGAGATGCGCACGAGCACGTTGTGCTTGTGATCGCTGACCTCGCGGGCGATGCGGAAGGGATGGATGAGGTCCAGGCGGACCGTTTCGGTACTCAGCCGCATGAAGCCCCCGTTTAGAAGCTGCTGAAAATCTCGCTCATCAGTCGCAGGCTGATCTGGGCAGGCAAGGCGATCCAGGTCCGGATGATACCCAGCTGGAGCATCTGGTCCGCGATGATCAGGCCGATCAGCAGCATGGGGCCGTACATCTCCAGCTGGCCGTACCGCTGCGCCTGCGCCGGGGGCAGCAGTCCCTTCAGGACCCGCGACCCGTCCAGCGGAGGGATCGGCAGCATGTTGAAGAAGGCCAGCGCCAGGTTGATGATGATGCCGTACCGGATCATCTGGCGCAGCGTGTCGGTCAGTGCGCCTCCCGAGGGCATGTGGGTGAAGACGCCCACCAGGATGAAGGCCAGGATGATATTGGACACCGGCCCGGCCAGGGCGATCCAGAGCATGTCCTTCCGGGGATTGCGCAGGTAGCGTGGATCCACCGGGACGGGTTTCGCCCAGCCGATGCCGAATCCGCTCATGACGGTGATGATCAGCATGATGGTGCCGGCCGGGTCGAGATGCACCAGGGGGTTGAGCGAAAGCCGCCCCATGCTGCGCGCCGTGGGGTCGCCCAGTTTAAACGCCGCCCAGGCATGGGCGTACTCGTGAAAGGTCAGGGCGAAGAGGATCGCCGGCATGGCGATGAACAGGATCGTAAAGTCGGGCATGGATACTCCTTTAATGTGACAGCGGATCCATTCAGGATTCGGGGCGGTGAAGGCGCGCACCGAGATCCCGCGCGGCGCTTCGTTCCTCCTCCGCGTTACCGATTTCGCCGTTGATCTTCATCGAGAGCACGCCCTCCAGGATCCGGCCGTATGCCGGACCCTCCGCGATGCCCAGGTCCTTGAGCGTGCCTCCGTCGATGGACAGGCGCAGGTGCCGGTGCTGGTGGTAATAGGTTTCGCAACGCTTCCGCATGCCTTCGTCCGGGTGGGTCAGGGTGACGAACAGCATGGTGTCCTCCGATATCGATCGCACCGCGTGGAAGAAGTCCGCCGGCGTGTCGATCTCCCCCGACGCGACGGCCCGCTCCACGGCGGACCACCGGGACATGTCCTCGATGGCCTTCCTGAGCCGCCGGTTGGGCTTCAGCCGGTCCACGACGCCCTGCAGCGTCTCCGCCCGGTGCGGGCCGAACAGCGCCACCAGGTACAGGATCCACCAGCCGTCTCCAGCCGGAGTCGGCGGGCTGCCGGCCGGAGACGCCGGAGCGCCGGACGGGCTGATCTCCCGGACCAGCGTCTTAAGTCCTTCGTCGGACCCGAGGGCGGGGTGGATGGCCCTGAGGACCTCGAGTCCTTCGAGCCGGTTGAAGACCAGCCAGGGATCCGGTTCGAAGCAGACCAGTTTCAACTGCTCGAGCAACCGGGGTCCCGAGAGGTGCCCGATCATGTCTTGCGCGACCGCTTCCCGGAACCTCCGTTCCGTCCCGCGCTCGAGCCGGAACCGAAGGCGCTGTTCGAACCGGACGGCCCGGAAGAGACGGGTCGGATCGTCGATGAAGCTCCGGTCGTGAAGAATGCGGACCCGCTTCTTCCGCAGATCGGCCCCGCCCTCGAACGGATCGACCAGTTCGCCGAAGCTCCGCCCGTTCAGCGAGACCGCCATGGCATTGATCGTGAAGTCCCGCCGCGCCAGGTCCACGTCCATCGAAGCGGACGCCACCCTGGGCAGCGCGCCCGGACGCTCGTAGGTCTCGCTGCGGGCCGTAGCCACGTCCAGGCTGTGGCCTTCGGGCATTTCCACGGTGGCCGTCAGGAACCGGGGATTGGGTGCGCAACGGCCGCCGGACGCCCGGGCCAGCCGGGCGGCGAACTCCATGCCGTCTCCTTCCACCGCCAGGTCGATATCCGTCCTGGCACGTCCCAGCAGCAGGTCCCGCACGGTCCCGCCAACCAGGTACAGCGCCAGCCCCGATTCGTCGGCCAGGCGGCCGGCCTGGCGCAGTTGCCCGCGGATCTCCTCCGGAAGCTGGTCTATGGCGTCGTTCATGTCCTTTCCGATCAGGGCAGCGGGTTCATCGCAGTGCCCAAGGGCGGCCAACTCAGCGCGGTGGCTCAGGGCAGCGGGTTCAGGGCAGCGGGTTCAGGGCAGCCAACCCGGGGGCCGCGGGCGCGGCGAGCTCAGGGCGACGGCTCAGTCTTCCTTCAGAAACCGGTGGACGATGACGCGGTTGTCCTTGCTTTCGAATTTCACCTTCCGGGGCTGTGCGCTGTGGCGGTATCCCCGGGCGATCATGGATTCGACGAAGGGGGCGGCCGCCCGGCGGTCGGGATCGCTCGCGAGGAACATGCCGCCCGGTTCCAGCGTTTCGTGGAGCAGGCGCTGGATCGGATCGTGGTTCGGCCTTTCGTACAGGATGTCCGAGCCGATTACAATGGCGTACTTGCGGTCGAGATCCGGGTTTCTCCAGTCCAGGAACCGGAAGGATACGCGCCCATCCAGGGCGTTCAGCCGGGCGTTGTACCGGGCGAAGTCCAGGGCGTCTTCTTCATAATCGCACGCGGTGACCGCCAGTCCGGCCGCGGCCGCGGCGATACCGGCCAGGCCGATGCCGCAGCCCAGTTCCAGGATCCGGGAACCGGCGGGCGCGGGGTACTCGAACAGGTGACGGCCGAGACCGATCGCCGAGGGCCAGATCTCCGCCCAGTAGGGCAGGCGTTCATCCTCATCGTAGCATTCCGGGTCGATTTCGTCGATGAGCACATCGGGATCGCGTACCGCCAGCATGTCCAGGTTCACCCACTTGCCAATGGCTATGGACTTGAAACAGACGTCGTAACGGCGGGCCAGCTCGGCGGGTACGGCGAACGGTGGCATGGCCTTTGAACTTAAGGGAGAACCGGTCCGCGGTCAAACGAATTCAGGCTTGACAGGCCATGGCGCGCCGACTATTATACTACGGTATTTTGGCGGCGGAACCGTTGCCTGGTTTGATTGTTTGTTCCCGACGGTACCGGGTTCGACGCATCCTCAAAGCCGGTTTGTTTCAAGAAAGCGTGTTTTAGCGAGGAGACTCGGATGACTTACATTATCGCAGAGCCATGCATTGACGTAATGGACAAGGGCTGTGTCGATGTATGCCCGGTGGACTGCATTCACACCAAGGACGGCGAACGGATGCTGTACATCGATCCGGAAGAGTGCATAGACTGCGGCGCCTGCGAGCCCGAATGTCCGGTTGAGGCCATTTTCGCCGAAGAAGACACTCCGGACGAATGGCAGAACTACATCCAGATCAACGCGGATTTCTTCACGGACGACTGACGGCCTTGCGCCGGTCAAGCCAGGGCGGAGCGCCCGCCATCGCACGCTATTTGCACACCAGAGCCCGTCGATTCCGCCCGGTTCCGTCCGGTCCCGCCTGATCTCGCCCGCCGCCCCACGGCAACCGGACCCTGCGGCAGGGTCCGCCTTCATGTCCTCTTCATCATCTATCCTGCCCACCGAAGAGGACACTCGGTACGCAGCCATTCCACAAACCCACGGTAACGGTCTCCATTCATGAAGGCACGCACCGTAAAGAACTTCCTGCTGGCCCTGTCCTGTCCCAAGCGCACGGGACTGATCTACACCGTGACCCGCTGGCTGGCGGAACAAGGATGCCACGTCATCGAGAGCGATACCTACATCGATCCGTACAGCGAGCGGTTCTTCATGCGGGTGCATTTCGGCGGTCCGGTAACGCTGGGGTCCCTGTGGCGGACCTTCGCACCGCTGGCGGACGAGCTCGAGATGCAGTGGGACCTGTCCGCCGACGACACCCGGCCCCGGGCGCTCATCATGGTGTCGCGGGAACTGCACTGCCTGCTGGACCTGCTGAACCGCACCCGCATGGACAAGCTCCGGCTGGACATCCCGCTGATCATCTCCAATCACCCCGACGCCGGACAACTGGCGGAGGAATCGGGCATCGACTTTCTGCACCTGCCCATCACGCCGGAGAACCAGGAGGAGCAGGAGGAGCGGCTGATCGACGAAATCGAGGAAAACAACATCGATTTCGTCGTGCTTGCCCGCTACATGCGGATCATCGGCCCCGAGGTCTGCAAGCGGATGGCGGGCCGCATCATCAACATCCACCACTCCTTCCTGCCGGGATTCAAGGGTGCCCGGCCCTACCACCAGGCCCATCGGCGCGGCGTGAAGCTGATCGGCGCCACCGCCCATTACGTGACGGCCGACCTCGACGAAGGACCGATCATCGAGCAGGACGTGGAGGCCGTGACCCATCGCATGTCTCCGGCGGAACTGACAGCCGTGGGGCACGACATCGAACGCATCGTGCTGGCGCGGGCCGTACTCTACCACATACAGCGGCGCGTGTTGATCAACGGACACCGAACCGTGGTGTTCCGGTAATGTTCAGGGATTAAAGACCGACCGGGCGCTCAGGCTCAGGCGTACTGGTCCATCAGGGCGTCGATGGTCGCCTGCTCGTCGCCGTAGGCCTTGGCGTACACGTCCTGCAATTTGTCGGTATAGGTGCGGTACACGTCCTGGAAGAACACGCCGCTGTGGAAGACGCCGTCGCCGACCTCTTCCATGGCCATGTCGATCGCCTTGATCCGGTCGCCGGTGTCCCAGTCTTCCGGCAACGGCATGAAAGACTCTTTCCAGGGGTCGTAGGTGTTGTAGAAGGTGGGGCAGGGACTCATCGCGTGGACGAAGCCGAACCCGGGGTGATCGAGCCCCCGGCCGATGATTTTCGCCATTTCCGACGCCTGGCTGGAGAATGTGCGCGCAACGAAACTGCAGCCGTACACGATCACCATGGCCAGGATGTTTAACTGGCCTTCCAGCACCCCTTCGTAGGGCGCCATCTTGGGCATGGAAACGCTCCGCCGCAGCGCCTGCATCCCCGTGGGCGTGCTGGGTGAGGGCTGGCCCTTGGTCAGACCGTACACCTGGTTGTCCATCACGATGTAGGTAATGTCCTGGTTGCGCCGCACGGCGTGGGGCACGTGGCCGCCCCCGATAGCGAACCCGTCGCCGTCGCCGCCGACGGCGATGACGGTCAGGTCGGGATTGGCCGCCTTGACGCCCTGGGCCGCGGGCAGTGCCCGGCCGTGTACCACGTGCAGGCCGTAGGCATTGACGAATTCAGGCAGCCGGCCGGAACAGCCGATGCCCGACACGATGACCACGTCCCTGGGATCCAGGTTGCGTTCGGCCAGCGCGCGCTGCAATGCGGCGAGCACGCCGAAATCCCCGCAGCCGGGACACCAGGTGGGCTTGACTTCGCTCCGGTAGTCCTTGAGCGTTCGTTTTGCGGACGGCTTGGGCGGCTTGGCCGGCTCGGCCGGCTCTGACTGACCGGCCTGACCGGAACGCTCGGGCGCCGTGGTCTTGGCGGTGTCGGCCGTACGGACTTCAGCCATACTGCAGCACTCCTTCGATGTATTCCTCGATCTCACCCGCCTTGAAGGGCAGTCCCGTTATGATGTTGAACCGCTGGAGAGAAACGGCCAGGCGGCCCTGCAGGTAGTTCGCGAACTGCCCGCTGGCGTTCAGTTCCACCACCGAGACCACCGGGATGGATTCGATGAAGGCGCGGGCCTCCTTCTCCGGCAGGGGATGGAGCATCTTGAATATGAGGGCGGCGACCTTGTACCCCTTCGCCAGGGTCCGGTCCAGCGCTTCCAGTATGGGACCCTCCGACGATCCCCAGCCGATCAGCCCGAGCTGGGCGTCCTCCGCGCCGTACCGCTGGACGAACCCGGGTTCGTTCACCGCGGATTCGATTTTCTGGTGCCGCTTTTCGGTCATGCGGATATGGGCTTCGGGCGAGTAGTCGATGTGGGCGTGCTCGTCGTGTTCCAGGCCCGTGGCCACGTAGTGCTGGCCATGGCGGCCCGGCAAGGGCATGGGGGAGATGTAATCGTCCGTCATCTCGTACCGGTCGAACTCCTCGGGCGTGACGCTGCCGTTCAGTTCGGGCTGCTTGCGCTCGACGATCTCGACCTCGCTCAGATCGGGGCGGGACATGACCTGCGCGCGCTGTGAGAGATGTTGGTCGCTGAGCAGGATGACCGGGGTCTGGTACTTCTCCGCGAGATTGAAGGCCTTGACCGCCGTGTAGAAACAGTCTTCGGTATTGGTGGCCGCGATCACGATGCGTGGCGCTTCGCCGTGGGCGCCGTGGATAGCCAGGTTCAGGTCCGACTGCTCCGTCTTGGTGGGCATGCCGGTACTCGGACCGCCGCGCTGGACGTCGACGACCACGAGCGGGATCTCCTCCATGGTCGCCAGGCCGAGGGCCTCGACCATGAGGGACAGGCCCGGCCCCGCCGTGGCGGTCATCACCTTCGCGCCTGTGAAAGATGCGCCGATGGAAGCGGTGATGGCGGCGATCTCGTCTTCGGTCTGCATCAGGACGCCGCCCACCCTGGGCATCGCTTTCGCCAGCGTCTCCATGACGTCGCTGGCCGGCGTGATGGGATACCCGGCGTAGTACCGGCAACCGGCGGCCAGGGCGCCCATGCAGAGCGCGTCGTTCCCCGTCATGATCAGCTGGGCGTGTCCGTTCTTGCGCTCGACGGCGACCCGGAGACCCAGGTCGATGCCGTTTTCGTCTACGTAGACATAGGCCTGCTTCAACGCGTTGATATTGGACTCGAGAAACTCCTTGCGCCGTCCCCACCGGCTTTCGGACACCATCTGCTTCGCCGAATCGAAGGGAATGCCGAGGCAGGCGGTCAGGATCCCGAAGGCCAGCACGTTCTTGGACTTCATCGTCTTGATGACGGTCTTCGTGATCGTCTGGAGCGGCACGCCGATCTGCGTCAGTGCCAGGCTTTCGTCCGCGTCGCATTCGTCCGGATCGTAGATCACGACGCCGGTAGGCTTGACCTCGCCCACGTGAATGTCGTAGTTCTCCTGGTTCCAGACCATCAGGATGTCCAGGGCGTCGCCGGGCGAGCGCACGGGCGTGTCCTGCACCCTGACCTGGGTCATGGACGCGCCGCCCTTGATTTCGGCGGGAAGGTTCTTGAAGGTATAGATGTGCAGGCCGGACCGGGCCAGCGCTTCGGCCAGCACGTCGCCGACGGTAAGCACGCCTTCGCCGTTCTCGCCGGCGATGCGTATAGTCAGGTCAAGCTGATCCATCAAACGGCCCTCGGCGATCTCCAGGTGGGTTCAAATCCACAAAACCATTTGATTATATGGAGTTAGGCACCCGAATGTCAATTCTATTCGTCAAAGAATCGCAACATTTCCCGCACCCTCGCACGCCAGGTATATCGGCGGTCCGGAACGCCTGCCGGCCGCGTAACCGGCGACCCGGAACGCCTGCCGGCCGCATAACCGCCGGTCGGCAGCGCCTACCAGCCGTGTATCCGGTGGCCCTGTCCCGGGAACCAGATGATGTCCACGAGGTTGGACAGGACGAGTCCCGTGCAGAACCCGACCAGCATCCCCATGATCAGTGGCTGGGCGCGGCGGAACAGGCTGATGCCGCCGGACCGGAGCAGCAGGACCTTGACCGCCCACGCGACGAAGAGGGTGAAGGCCCCGTTGTCGATCGCCACCCCGCGGGCAATGGTGAGTCCGACGGGATGCAGCGGCCAGCCCGGGAACTTGTACCGGAGGAAGATCAGCACCATCATGACCAGACCTCCGAGGAAAAACCAGGCGGTCTCCATGACCGACAACCGGGTCGGGTTCTGTATCCATACCTTGACGCTCTCGAAGAAGTGGATGTTCCCGGTGGTGAACGCCCACTGGTCGAACTGAGACGCGCCGACGGTCTCATATCCTGAATAGACGGTGTATGCGGCGCCGATCAGGAACGCCAGGGCAAAAGCCCCGCAGATCACGGCGAACATCAGCTTCTTGTCGGTCCAGACCCGGTCCCCGATCCGGGTGATGTGGGAAACGGAGACCATGGTAAAGGTCTTCCAGTTCCGCGCGAAAGCGTTGGTCAGGCCAAAGACCGTCAGGGACGAAGGATCTATGCCGGAGGAGCCCACCCCGCGAATGAGGAACTCGTGGGAGTTCATGGGCAGGTCGAGGGCGACCAGGCCGGTCTCCGCCACGATCCGGGCTACGCCGACGTAGAAAATGAAGAGCAGAAACAGGAAGGGCGCCATGATGACAGGACTCATGCCGGCCATGTGCAGGAAGGCCGCCATGTAGGCGACGCCCAGCAACACGCCCAGGGCGGCCGCCCGGTAGGAAAAGAACTCCTCGGAATCGTCCACTTCCGGCGCCCGGCCCAGGGCTTTCCGCGCCACGTCCCACAGGTGGCGCCGGGCGATCCAGAACCCCCACAGCACGAAGACGATCAGGGCGCCGATCTCCTGCAGCCGCACCGCGGCGTCCGGCGAGGCCCCGGTTTCCAGCAGGCCCACGGCGTTCATGCCGCCGGACTCGAGGATGGCCAGCAGGTGGAAGACCCAGATGCTGAACAGGATGTCCACAGGGGAGAAGAGGGCGAAGCAGAGGAGGTAGATGTTGATCTTGATCTTGATGGCGGGGAACAGGTGGCCGATGACGAGGTCCGTCGCGTAGGGCTGTCCGATGGGGATCACCCCGACCGGCGTGAAGTAGTCAACAATGTTCCAGCTGATCACGGCCAGCGGCAGCGAGAACCCGATCCAGAACAGCCTTCCCCGCATGAAGGGCGGCAGAAACGAACGGCCGCCGGGCTCGTCGATGACCTGGGCGATGACCTGGGCCAGCGGGAAACTGAGCTTCTCGTGGACGATCCACTGTTTCCGCAGGATCACTACCAGGCAGGACCCCGCGAAGAACAGGGCGATGAAGAACGTGCCCCACCAGAAGAGCGGGACGACCCAGGGGCGCCAAGGCAGCCGGGCATAGGCGGGAAGCCCTTCGTAGAACCAGCGGATGGTGTGGTCCTCGGGATCGACCAGCAGCCAGGCCGGAAGGTATTGGAAGAAAACCTCTACCCACTGGTTTTCGGCAGATGCAAAATAGTACGGGGTGGTGATCACGCCGATGAAATAGCTCATGAAGGCGTGGGACGGCACAGTGGAAGCGATCAGGCCGAAGGCGAGGATGACGAGGAGTTCAGACGTGGAGAACGTGGCCGTGGGGCGGTACTTGCGCAGCAGGCCGTTCACGACGATGACGAAGAACAGGAAGGGCGCCATCAGAGACGCCGAGACATGCTCGAAGTCCATGAATGTCCCGCGCACGACCCAGACGTTGTAGGGGATCCACAGGCTGATGAAAACGGCCAGGACGATCCCGATCAGGATCGAGCGTAGGGTCACGCGGCGGGGGTCTTGTGGTTGCATGTTCAAATAAGCGCGATACGGATCATCCGCCCCGAACCGGACGTGCAGACCGGATCGGACGCGCAGGAGGTCGCCAGGTGCACGGAAACGTATACGAGCCCGATGAGTTGAACCGGCTGTACCGGAAGGGCGGCGATCCCGTCGACGACGGACGCTTCCGGCTGCGCCGCCCCCGTTTCGAATCCCGCTGGACCGGCCTGTTGCTGCCGGAGGACCGGGACATTGCGGAGAACCGCGGGTTCAACTACCTCATGGTGGAACCGGTCGATCTGCCCGCGGCGGGCGCCGGCGAGGTCCTGGTCATCTTCCACGGGCTGAACGAGGGCAGCTACGCCAGGATGCTGCCCTGGGCCGCCAGCTTCGCCCTGCGGCTCGGCATCCCCGTCATCCTCTTCCCCCTGTCCTTCCACGTGGGGAGGCGATCGGATCTATGGAGCGTGCAGGAACAGACGCGGATCGCCGCCCGCCGCGCCGCCACGACCGGCAACGGGCGGACCAGCCCCTTCAACGGCCGGATCAGCGAAAGACTGGGCCGGGCGCCCGAACGGTACTGCCTGGGCGGGCTGCAGTCCTGCTTCGACGCCGCGGACCTGGTCGCGCGCATCGAAGGGGGCGAGCATGCATCCTGCAGGGCCGGGGCGCAGGCGCGCTTCCTGGGTTACTCGGCGGGCGGCTACCTGGCCCTGGTCCTGTTGCTGGCCGATCCCTTCGGACGGTTCTCCGATGCGCGGGCCGCCCTATTCGCGTCCGGCGCGCCCCTCGGCGGCATCCGGCCCGAAAGCCTGTTCATCATGGACGATTCGGCCGCGAAGGGGCTGTCGGCGTATCTTAGCGGCGAGTCATTCCCGGAGTCATTCCCGAGCGGGGCGATAGAAGGCCACCGCGGAAACCTCGTCGACGGCCGCCGCGGAAACCTCGTCGACGGCCGCCGTGGAAACCTGGTCGACGGCCGCCACCGCCGACTGGCCGATCCCCCGCTGCGCTGGCTGAAGGAGGTGCTGTTTCACGGCGACGCACTCGCAGCGCGCATGAAGGACCTCCAGGACCGGTTGCTGGTGGTCGTCAATCCCGCCGACCGGGTCATATCCGCCAATCAGACGGAATGGAACCTGCAACCGGCGCCCGTCCTGCGCCTCGACCTGGGCGTGCACGAGTTCCCCTTCACCACGGGAGAACCCTTGCCGGACCGCTACGACCGGCGGGGAAAAGAGACCCGGTCCATGATCAGGAATGTCCGGAACGCCCACCGCATCGGCCCGGAATACCGATCCGCCTTCGATCGATTCGTCCACGAAGTATCGGCTTTCCTGTTCCCGGGCCCGTCAAAACCGGCTTGACAACGGTCCGATTCGCCCGTTATCTAACAGTATATAAGATAACCTATTGTAAATAAGAAACGTTACACACGCAATCCGCGTCGGTTGACCTAAGGGGTAAGCATTAGTTTAAATCGCCCCGAAACCCTGTCAAGCGCGTTCAGGCCCCCAGTCGGGCTGGCGCGGCGAGTGTCCCGATGACTGCCACGGTTGAAAACGCCCTTACCCATTCCTCGATCGTTCCGGTCCAGGTACTGCTGGAGCAGTACGCCATTTCCCATCCGGAAATCGACTCCGACGAGGCGCTGGAAGCCCAGTTGGACCTCATCGAAAGGGCCTATCATTTCAGCACCCTGCACCACGCGGGCCAGGTCCGCAAGTCCGGCGAGCCCTTTATGGTGCACTGCACGCAGGTGGTGCTTACGCTGATCGGCCTGCAGCTGGACGCCGTGACGATCGCGGCGGGGCTCCTGCACGACGTGGTGGAAGACGTGGAAGACGTGACCATCGAACAACTGGCCGCGGAATTCGGCGAGGAAGTGGCCGTCCTGGTGAACGGCGTCACCAAGATCACCGAGCTGTCCTTCAGAAGCCAGGAGGAACTCCAGGCCGAGTATTTCCGCAAGATGCTCGTTTCCATGGCGAAGGACGTGCGCATCATCCTCATCAAGCTTGCGGACCGGCTCCACAACATGCGGACGCTGTCCTTCCTGGAAGAGGAGAAACAGCAGCGGATCTCCCTCGAAACGCGGGAGATCTACGCGCCGCTCGCCCACCGGTTCGGCATGGCCAAGATCAAGTCCGAACTGGAAGACCTCAGCCTGAAGTACCTGTCTCCCGACGTCTACCGGGACCTCGCGAGCAAGCTGGACCAGAAGCGGGCGGAACGGGAGAAGCTGATCGACGAGATTCGCCAGCCCATCGTCAAGGCCCTGAAGGACGCCGGCATCGACGCCACGGTGAACGGCCGGGCCAAGCATTTCTACAGCATCTTTACGAAGATGCAGCGCCGCAACCGGCCTTTCGAGGAGATCTACGACCTGCTGGCGCTGCGGGTCGTGACCGACACGGTGCCCAACTGCTACCACGCGCTCGGGATCATCCATACCCTCTACACCCCCATCTTCGACCGCTTCAAAGACTACGTTTCCCGTCCCAAGATGAACATGTACCAGTCCCTGCATACCACGATCATCGCGTCCAACGGTGAAACGGCCGAGATCCAGATCCGCACGCGGGAAATGGACCGGATCGCGGAAGTGGGGATCGCTGCCCACTGGCTCTACAAAGAAGGCAGGGAGGAAGTCCAGGACGGTGAGGGCCGGGAAGACTGGCTCAGCCAGGCGCTGGACTGGCAGACCGACATGACCGATCCGAAGGAGTTCATGAGCTACCTCCGCATGGACCTGTACGACGACGCCATCTTCGTCTTCACCCCGCGCGGAGATCTCAAGGAACTGCCGCAGGGCGCCAGCGTGCTTGACTTCGCCTTCGCCATTCACACCGACATCGGACTCCACTGTAGCGGGGCGAAGGTGAACGGCAACATCGCTCCGCTGGCCGGGAAGCTGCAGAACGGCGACACGGTCACTATTTTCACCTCCCCGCACCAGACGCCAAGTTCGTACTGGCTGGATATCGTCAAGACGACCAAGGCGTCCTCCAAAATTCGGTCGTGGTTCAGAAAGGCCACGCTGGAACAGAGCATCAGCCTCGGCGAAGACCTGTTGGACCGGGAGCTGAAACGGCTCAAGGTCAAGCGCAAGGTATCCGACGAACTGGATGCTCTCGCGAAGGAGTACGGGCTGTCCGATACGAATCGCCTCTATGCCGCGATCGGACGGGGAGAGTATTCCGCGGCCCAGGTCGCCCAGAAGCTGCTTCCGGAGGAACCTACCGAGGAAGAACCGCCCAGGGAGTCGGTGCTGACGCGGTTCGTGGACCGGGTGCGGCGATCTCGGGGCGGGGTCAAAGTCACGGGCATCGACAACCTGATGATCCGTTTCGCGCAGTGCTGCCAGCCGGTCCCGGGAGATCCCATCATCGGATTCATCACCCGCGGGCGCGGCGTGACGGTGCATAACAAGGAATGTGCGAACATTGTGGACGACCTGGAGCGGCGCCTCGAGGTGCACTGGGACGTGGAGAAGGACCAGTTCTTCATCGTCGGCCTGCGCATCTTCGGTTCCGACCGGCCCGGCCTGCTCAACGAGATCTCCCGGACGATTACCGACGCCGGCATCAACATCACCCACGCCGCGATGGACACCACGGACGGGATGGCGGACGGTAATTTCGGCATCGAGGTGGAACATCTCAGCCAGCTGGACCGACTGATCGTCCGCATAAAGAAGATAAAGGGCGTGGACCGGGTGGAACGAGAAACGGGCGTGAAGTACGGCAACGTGTCGGAGGACGTCTTCGACCACCTCGAGCAGGAACCCGGCAATTGAACGCTGACGATTACATCGGGGACGATCCCGTATCGCGCAGGGACTTCCTCCGCGGCGGCCTGGGCGGCCTGGGCGGCCTGGCGGGCGCGGCCGCGTTGGCGGGCCTGGACGGACTGGGCGGACCGGCGGGCCCGGTCGCGCTGGCGGCGGGACTTC
Organism: Gemmatimonadota bacterium; assembly: GCA_026705925.1. GTDB lineage: Bacteria > JAAXHH01 > JAAXHH01 > JAAXHH01 > JAAXHH01 > JAAXHH01. The sequence continues at coordinate 186,221 of JAPOZT010000034.1, read as the reverse complement.
ATTCAAGGGAAGCGGTTGCGGCCCAGCTCGCGGGCCGCCGTCCCGCGGACGTAAGAAGCGTAGGGCTCGAGCCGGGCCGGGTGCGGCTGGCCTTCAACGAGAATCCCCTGGGCGCCTCTCCCGCAGCCATAGAAGCCGTGCTGAGTCACCAGGACTGGATGAACCGGTACGACTACACGACGACGCTGCAGCAGGCCATCATCCGGCACCACGACCTGGACATCCCGCGCCCATCGGGTTTCGATTTCAAGGCCACCGGCGACCGCCACGGCCTGATGCTGGGCGTGGGCACGACCGAGTTGCTCCAGATCATGGCCCTGCAGGCCCTGATGAAACACGGCGAAGTCGTGGAAGCCCTCCCCTCCTACGGCCAGATCACGCGCGTCGGCGACGAACTCCGCGACGCGGGCCACGACGTGCAGGCGCTCAGGTCGCCGGTTCTGCCCGACGGCAACCACGATCTCGACGACATGGGCAGGCAGATCGGCGACCGCACCGGCCTGGTCATCATCTGCAACCCCCACAACCCCACCGGGGCGCTGTTGCCCCATGGCCGGATCCTGGATTTCATCGACCGGGTGCCGTCCCACGTCCTCGTGGCCATCGACGAGGTCTATGTTCACTTCGTCCGCGACCCGGCGTACCGGGATTTCATCGAGGTGGCGAAGGAACGGGAAAACGTGATCGTGCTCCGGACCTTCTCCAAGGTGTACGGTCTCGGGGGTATCCGGGTGGGTTACGCCGTCGCCAACCGGGACGTGATCTACCGCCTGGCGCCCTTCTCCATGGGCCTCCTGGGCCGGAACGTCCTGTCCGTCCACGCGGCCGCCGCGGCCCTGGGCGACGAGGAGCACGTCCGGCGGTCCCAACAGGCCGTATGGGACGGAAACGATTACCTGACCGCCGAGCTGGAGCGGCTCGGCGCCCGGGTCATACCCAGCCACGCGTGTTTTCTCTGGGCCGACTTCGGCCGGGAGACGCAGCGCATCGTCCGCCAGCTGTGGTCCAGGCGGGTCATGGTCCGCGCGGGCGACGGCCAGTGGGCCTCACCGAACCACATCCGCGTTTCGACGGGTTCGAGGGAAGAAAATGAAGCCTTTATCTGGTCATTGGAACGTACCCTCGGATAAGCCGACCTCGTCGACCCCGGCATCTCTACTCGACCATGGCACGCCCGGGCACGGGCATGCGTATCGCGCCGGGGACCCCCGGATCAGCGTTATCATCCCCACACTCAACGAGGCATCGACGATCGAGGAATGCCTGGGACAGTTCGACGGCGGTTCGGCGCGTCCGGACGAGCCGGCCGGTCTGCCCGGGCCGTCGGGTCCGACCGAGCCGCATGGTCCTGACGAGTCGACTGGTCCGACCGGTCCGACCGGTCCGCCAGGTACGGCCGCTCCGACCGGTCCAACCAGCCTGGAAATCATCGTCGTGGACGGTGGAAGCGACGACGGCACGCCGGAGATCGTCCGGTCGCGGCCGGGGGCGAGGCTCATCGAGTCCGGCATACGGGGCCGGGCGATCCAGATGAACGCGGGCGCCGCGGCCTCGTCAGGGGACGTGCTGCTGTTCCTTCACGCCGATACCCGGCTTCCGGCTGGCTGGCGGGAGCTCGTGGCCGAATCGATCTGCGGACGGGGCAAGGCCGGCGGACGGTTCCGTTTCGACATCGCCCATGCGAAGCGGATATACCGGTGGATCACGCGGGGCACCAATTTCCGGTCGCGCTTCCTGGGCATTACTTACGGAGACCAGGCGATCTATACCACGCGGGAGGCCTTCGAGGCCGTGGGTGGCTATCCAGGTATTCCGGTATTCGAAGACTCGCGGTTCGCCGACCTGCTGAAGAAGAACGGCGGCCTGGACTGGATCGACGAAGCCGTGCTGACATCCGCGCGGCGCTGGGAACGCCGCGGGCCGGTGCGCACGCTGCTGCTGACCTGGCTGCTGTGGCTAGCCCATACGCTTTTCGTCCCGCCCGGGTTCCTGTCGCGATTCTACGGGGTGGTCAGGTGACGGCTTTACCCAGGTTGCCTGAACGGTACTAACGGAAATCAGCGAACGTGACTACGAGCAGCGCCGCAAGAATCACCGCTACCAGGCACGTAACCACGACCAGGACGCACATGCGGCGCAGGTCGCCGGCCTGGCCGCCTTCCGGATCGCTTTCGTCGCCGATCCAGATCTCCGTAACCAGCTTCCCGTCCTGCCGGACCGGTCCGACCAATCGCCGCTGTACGGCGCCGGCCGCCGCCGCTTCGCTCCAGCCGGAGTTCGGACCCGGAACGAGGGCATGCTGCCGCCAGCCTACCGACAGCGCCTTGCGGCCCGAATACCCGGGCAGTAGAAACGCGACCCCCGCCAACAGCAGCCAGGTGAGCCGGGCGGGCAGGAGATTGAACAGGTCGTCCAGCCGCGCCCCGCACCAGCCAAAGCGCGCATACCGGAGCGTCCGGTACCCCACCATGGAATCCATCGTACTGATCACCTTGCAGAGCACGATGCCCGGCAACCCCAGCAGGGCATACCAAAACAGCGGCGCGATGAACCCGTCCACCGCGTTCTCGCTCAAGCTTTCCATGCCCGCCCGCCGGCAGGACGCGGCGTCCATGGCGGACGTATCCCGCCCGACCAGCATGGACACGGCATGGCGCGCGCCTTCCAGGTCTTCAGCGCGATCGATGGCCATGCCGTGCCGGCACAGGTCCCGGAGCGCCACCATGCTGTAAATCACGAAGACCTGGTACACCCCGTTCAGCGCCGGATGCAGGCCGTTCAACCACAGGGCCGACGCCGCGCTGACGCCTACCCAGCACACGGAGAGCGCGAGGAACAGCATGCACCCGCCCGCGTACCCGTCCAGTCCGGTCCGGCGGAGCATGCGCTCGATGCCGGTGAGTGTATGGCCCATCAGGCGCACCGGGTGCCACCGGTAGACCGGATCCCCCAGGATGCCGTCCAGTACCACCGCGCAGAGAAGCAGAAGGGGGTCCGGCGCGAGTGCCGTCAGGTCCATTTCAGGCGCCATCCCAGGGCTATCGCGTCATAGACGGCATCCAGCAACGCGTCTTCATGGACGGCAAGCTGTTCGTAGCATGCCGACCAGGCCTCCGGTTTCGTCGCGACGGCGGAGGCCAGTACGGCGGCCTGCTGTCTCAGCAGCGGGGCGGCCAGTCCAGAAGAAAGGGTCCCGTACCTCAGACGGTCCCATACCGCCGCATAGGCGTACGCGGCGGCCGAAACGCCCGGATCGTGGACGACCGACCGGATGTTCCTGTCCAGGAGCGCGTATTCTTCCGCGCCCAGGCGGCTTTCCATGGCGGGCGAAAACCGATCCTCTTTGAACCCGTAACGTTTGAGCGCGTGATAGAGGCTGCGTGTGCCGGACGCTTCCAGCCCGTTCTGCCACCTCAGCGCCTCCAGGGTCGCCCGGCGGACGGACCGGCCGATCATTTCGCCCAGCTTCGCGTGGTGACCCGCCCTGGCCTTGGACCGTTTCGACTCGTCCAGGGGCGCGGCAATACAGTACTGGTCCGTGCCCGTTCCGGTCGCCAGGTCCTGGGAGTACCGGCTCGAAACGGCCAGGTCCTGGAGGGCCGCCGACTTGCCCTCGGTCATGGTGACGACCGCGCGGGCCATGGCTCCGGGCGTAAGCGGCCAGTTGACGAGCAGCATCGTGTTGATCGTACCGTCGTGGGGATGTCTCTCGTGGGGATGTCTCTCCATCTGCCCGGATTCCGCTTCATGCCAGTCCGCGGGATCGCCCGCGCAGCCGGCGTTTCCCTCGACCCCGGCGGTCACGACGGCGCATACGCGCAGTTCCGCGAAAGTCTCCACGATCCGGGCCGCGTAGTTCATGTTCGCGGCCGTGCCCATCATCGCGACGCCTTCCGGTTCGAGCCGGAGCTCCTTGCATACGTGGTGGTGGTATCCCGTCTCGCCGAGTCCCAACATCCATTCGAAACGATCCAGGTGGCCCTGGCCCTCGACGCTTTGGTGGTTGACGAGAAAACGGACGCGGTCGGTCATTCCGCCGCTGCAGGCCGAGGTACTCAGCACCTGATGGGGGGTGCGCAGTTCGGCTACGAGGAAACGTCCGTCTTTCTTGAGCAGGTAATGCTCGTGGCGGTCGAGTGTTTCTTCCATCCTACAACCTGCTGTCCCAAAGCGGTTCCTCGACGCCCCGTTCCTTGTTTTCATATCGTGACATGACGAAAAGCAGGTCGGAGAGGCGGTTCAGGTAGGCCAGCACGTAGTCCCCGATCGCCTCGTCGCGGGACAGGGCCGCCACTTCCCGTTCCGCGCGCCGGCAGACCGTCCGCGCCAGGTGGAGGTACGCGGCGCCCGGGCACCCGCCGGGCAGGATGAAGTTCTCGAGCCGTCCGACGATGGGATTCAACTCGTCGATGATCGCCTCGAGTTTCTCGACGTGCCGGGCTTCGATCAGCGGGATCTGGTACTTCTCCTTGTCCTCTTCGGTGAAGCACAGGTCCGATCCCAGGTGGAATAGTTCGTTCTGGATGACCGGAAGCGTTTCGTTCAGCCGGGGTGCCAGTCCGTGCGCCAGTGCGATACCGATGACGGAATCGAGCTCGTCCACGGTGCCGTAGCTCGCCACGCGGGGCGACTCCTTGGGTACGCGCTGCCGGCTTCCGAGGGCAGTGGTCCCGTCGTCGCCTTTGCGGGTGTAGATTTTCGTAAGCCTGGGCATGCGATCTCCTTTGTTCAGACCGGCGCGCCCGGTTCAACCCGGCGCGCTCAATTCAGACCGGCGCGCCCGATTCAGACCCGGCGTTGCCGGTGCAGCAGGTACAGGAAGAAGGGAGCGCCGAGTAACGTGGTCAGGATGCCGATGGGCATTTCGGCCGGCGCCATGGCCGTCCGGGCGACCAGGTCGGCCAGCACCAGCAAAAGGGCGCCGGCCAGGGCTGCCATGGGCGTCAGGATGCGGTAATCGGGCCCCACGATCAGCCGGACCATGTGCGGCGCCAGCAGGCCAACGAAACCGATGATGCCACTTACCGATACCGCGGCCGCGGCGAGGCAGGCGGCCGCCGTCAGCAGGATCAGTTTGACCCGTTCGACGTGCACGCCCAGCTGGGACGCCTGCTCATCCCCCAGCAGCAGCACGTTCAGTTCCCGCGCGTATACGAGCACGACGGTCAATCCGACCGCCGCGTAGGGCACCAGCATCCAGACGTGGTCCCACCTCCGGGCGGACAGGCTGCCCATGAGCCAGAAGAGCAACTGCCGCTGGTTCTCGCCGCCCATCACGAGCATGTAGGACGTGAAGGAGGTCGCCATGGCGCCGATGGCGATGCCCGTCAGCAGCAGGGTGGTCGAAGCCACGCGGCCACCCCGGCGGGAAAAGGCGTACACCACCATGGTCACGGCCAGGCCGCAGAGGAACGCCGCGATGGATACGGCGTTCAGACCGAGCATCCAGAATTGCAGATCCAGGGTTACCGCGACCGTGGCGCCCAGCGCGGCGCCGGCTGATATGCCCATGATATAGGGATCGGCCATGGGATTCTGGAAGAAACCCTGCATCACCCCGCCCGAACTGGCCAGGGCGGCCCCTACGAGCACCGCCAGGAGGGTTCTCGGCAGGCGGATCTCCCAGACGATCGTGTCCGTCGCCGTCTTCGCCGTCTCGAGCGTGCCGCCTGGCCACAGGTTATCCGCCAGCACCTGCAGCACGGCGCCGGCCGGTATATACACGGCGCCCACCCCCATGGAGAAGACACAGGCGACGAAGAGGATTACGGCCGTCAAGACCAGTATGAGGGGTCGTTTCATCGTCAAGCCGGTCAGTCTCCCGGTTTCAATATGATCTGCGGCGAACCCGAATAGGGGCTTTTAATAACGGTCACATCGGTCTCGAAAACCGCCTTGATGTGTCCCTGGGTAAGGATGTGCTCGGGCGGTCCGTCGGTGTAGATACGTCCCTCTTTCAGCATCATCAGCCTGTGGCAGTACTCTGACGAGAGATTGAGGTCGTGGGACACGCACAGCACGGCGAGCCCGTCGCGGGCGCACACGTGGCGAAGCAGATCGAAGATCTCGACCTGGTGGTTCAGGTCCAGGAAAGAAGTCGGTTCATCCAGGAGCAGGATCGATGGCTGCTGCGCCAGCGCCCGGGCGATGATGACGCGCTGCCGTTCGCCGCCGGAGAGTTCGTGTATGGGGCGGTCCCTGAAGGCGAGGCAGTCGGTCCGCCGCATGGCTTCGATGGCGATTTCACGGTCTTCCGGACCTTCTCGACGGAAGCGCCGGAGATGGGGCGTCCTGCCCATCATGACGACGTCCAGCGAGGAGAAGGCGAAAGTAACCGGCGTCTGCTGGGGAATGACGGCGACCTCGCGTGCGATCTCACGGACCGTGTAGTCCTGAAGCGGTGTTCCGTAGAGCGCGATGCGTCCCCGGCTCAGCGGCAGAATCCGCGTAAGCGCGCGTATCAACGTGCTCTTTCCCGATCCGTTCGGCCCGATTACCCCCAGCATCTCGCCCTGGCGCAGGTCGAACGACAGGTCCTCCAGCACCGGGCGGCGATCGTAACCGCAGAAGAGGTTTTCTACGCGGATGGCGGTTTCCACCCCTTTGGCGGCTTCCACGCTCACGCTGACTCATCCCCTTTCCGCATAAAAAAACCAGCCGCTCCGCAAGGGAAGGGCTGGGTCGGGACGGCAGGCATGCGCATCCGGGCTCGGCCTCTCTGCTCACGGAGAAGCGTTCGCACAGCGCGCAGGCAGGTCTCCTGACTGACGGATCATCCTACTCCTCAAGTCTTCCCGCCGGTCCATGGACTCAGCCTGACCGGCAGTGACGAGTTTGAGTTTCGTCCCCGAACACAGTGGCGGGACCGTGATGGATTCGCACCATCTTCCCTTTTCAGCGTAATTGCTTACCGCCACCTGCGGCTGTATTCGATTGTCCTTTCAATTTACCTGGTACGGTAATTTGTGCAATACAATTTGTAACCCTTCGTCGAATCCGATCCCTATCGAATGCGGGACGGTTGCGGTTTTACTTATTGACCTCGTACGGCATTGCCGTATATTGCTTCTATGTACAGCTTTATCGAGACCAGACTCTTTACCCGTCTCGTTCGGGAATACCTGACCGATCATGAGTACTCGGTAAACGTGAGGGACAACATCGCCACTGATGTCTTGCGCCAGATCCGCAGGGAGGTGGAAGATGAATGAGGTTAAACGAGATGTTGGTAAGGAGATCTTGGAAGGTCTTCAGGAAATCAAACGAGGTAAACATGGCCGGGTAATTAACGTGCCCGATATTACTGGGATTCGAAAGAAATCGGGATTATCGCAGGTCGAGTTCGCTCGGTTGTTAGGGGTATCGGTTCGCACGCTGCAGGATTGGGAGCAAGGCCGCCGTCGTCCTTCGGGTGCCGCTCGAACATTGATGATGATCGCGTCGAAGAATCTCCAGGCGGTACTGGACGTGGCGTGATTAAACTGATGGGCTGTAATGCGATTCTCAGTCATGGGTGTGGTTAACTCAGGATTGTTGTTATGGTCGACATAATGACGACCGAGCAACGAAGCGCTTTAATGAGTCGCATACGGTCGGTTGACACCAAACCAGAGCTTTTTGTCCGGCGTGCACTGCATGCCTTAGGCTATAGGTTTCGTACTCACGTCCGTGGTCTACCGGGTCGACCCGATCTGGTATTCACAAAACGACGGGCTGTGATTTTCGTACATGGATGCTTCTGGCACAGGCACGGTTGTCGAAAAACCACTGTACCGAAGGTCCGAGAGGAGTTTTGGGACGGTAAATTCACGGCCAACACAAACAGAGATCAACGCAATCAATCTCAACTTGCTCAATCAGGCTGGAAAGTTCTGATAGTCTGGGAGTGCGAGGTGGAGAATGACAGTACGCTACTAGATCGGATAGTAGGTTTTTTAGGTCCGACCGTTTTCGGTCACAAGTAAAGGAAGATCAAATGCCTCTCTGTGATATCCACGCTGGAAATGGAATCGAAAAAGCCCCTAGACGCTCGAAGTATGATGGCATTATGAGAGAACTACCCTTTAACCATTCAGGGGACGGTCGCGATAGATGTCCCTACTGTGCATACATAGCAGGATATCAGAAGGCTATTGAAGACGTCAAGTCTGCAATCATAGACTTTGCACCTTAAAATCTCTTCTCAACAAAAGGGTGTGGATCACATCGACAAACAAACAATATCGCAACGTTTGGATTTTACAGTGAGGTAACTGTAGGTTGAATAGAGAACTACAATGCCAGAGTCATTCAAAACGATTTTGAGATTTCGTCAGAGACATTGTATTTAGATCTCGGATAAACCCGCGATTCACAATCCAAGAACATATCAACGCGGTTATTGTTCGATGAAATTCCCAATACCCCAATCACTCGACCACTTGCTTCTCACGGACCCGTTGGAAAATCTCGCTAGCCAGATGCTCATGTGCAGCTGACCGGAACGCGGTGTCCGTCATCACCTTGGAGAAGATCTCTTCGTTGCCCTCCATTCGCGAGATGAATAACTCGTCCAGCATGCGATCCAGATAGGAGGTAAAATCCGACAGATTGTTGGCCCGAGCCGCTTCTGCGATATTCTCGTTGTTCTCCGCCGAAGCTCGTATCTGATCGAAAAACAACTGATCTGCCTCTGTGAAATTTGTCCCGAAGCGCTCGTTCAGGCGGTCAATCAAGCTCGAAAGCGCAACCTCTTCGTCTTTGACTTGGGCTGTTCCAACATCGGTCGGACCCTTTAAGGGATTGGCTTCACCCTTCAAAAGGTCGATTGAGCCCTCGGTCATCTGTTGAAGTCTGAAAAACCGCAACACCACCTCATCGTCGAGTACGAAGGTCTGGCCATCTCCTGGCCGAGGAAGCTTCGCCAGAAGGTTCCGTACAAAAGCATAAAGCCGTTCAAGATCGCTGTCCTGATAGGGAATGATCTGCGACAGGAAGGCGTATAGGCTTCTGTATGCTTTCAGCTGGCCGCGAAACTCCTCCTGCTCTTCTTCCTTGCGATCCTTGAAGCGATCAACTACAGCATCCAGGATAGAGTTCATTTCGCCATGATCTTTGACGGAGTGGTGGCGCTTGGAACGATACCAGACTTTGGCGAAATCGTCTACATCGTCAGGCGTGAATATCGCCCATTCAATCAAGTGATGTTGTAGTTCCGACAGGCGATGCGGATCGGCATTTTCGCCAACGGGCGTCGTTTCATAGTAGGGTTTGAAGGCCCTATAGATGTCATCTTCCTCATTGGCGAAATCGAGGACGAATGTGCGCGATTTACCGGGCGCGATGCGATTTAGCCTTGAGAGAGTCTGAACTGCCTGAACACCAGATAGGCGCTTCACCACATACATAGTCTGCAGTAAGGGTTGATCGAAGCCGGTCTGGAACTTCTCTGCGACCAAAAGCACCCGGTAATCGTCACGCTCGAAAGTCTCTGGAAGTTCGCTTTCAGCAAGACCGTCATTCATCGAGACTTCGGTGTATGACGAGCCGGGGTCGTCCGGATCTTCGACCGACCCCGAGAAGGCAACCAGTGAACGGATGCCGGTGTAGCCTTGCTCCTTGATGTAACGGTCAAAAGCGAGCTTGTATTTCACGGCAGCGATCCTGGAATCTGTGACAACCATGGCTTTTGAACGACCACCGAGTTCGTGCATTACATGAAGACGGAAATGTTCGATAATGACAGAAACTACTTGCTCGATATTTACGGGATGAAGCTCCAGGTAGCGCGTAAGGAACTTCGCGGCCTTCCTACGGGGTACGTCAGGATCGTCTTCGACCTGTTTGATTAGCCCGAAGAAGCGCTTGTAAGTGGTATAGTTCTGAAGTACATCCATGACGAAGCCTTCCTCGATAGCCTGTCGTAGGGTATACTCGTGAAAGGGTGATGCACCGGAGGGACCGGGTTCGTCGAACAGCACCTTGGTCTTGAATTTCGGCGTAGCTGTAAAGGCAAAGAAGCTGAGGTTCGGCTGCCGGACGCGTTTCAGCGCATCGCGCAGCACTGCTTCTTTCACCTCATCGGAGAGATCGTCGTCCTCTTCCTCGGTAAGTTGGGCGGCAATGGCTGCTTCAATCCCTTCCTTGTTCAGCATGCCCTTAAGAGCTGTCGCCGTTTCGCCACTCTGTGAGGAATGCGCCTCATCGACGATTACGGCAAATCGTTTTCCCGCCGTGTCGATCTTCACACCGGAACCCTTCTTCTCAAGTGTCGAGAGCGCTTGCGAGATGAAGGGGAATTTCTGGATCGTCGTGATGACGATGGGCGTGCCCTGGGACAGGGCCTGGGCAAGCTGCTGGGTGTCCTCATCGATCTTCTCGACCACGCCGGACTTGTGCTCAAACTGGTAGATCGTCGACTGTAATTGCTGATCGAGCACACGCCGGTCGGTCACGACGATGACGGAGTGAAACACCTTTTCGTCGTGCTTGTCATGAAGGCTGGCCAGCCGGTGCGAAAGCCATGCAATCGAGTTCGATTTTCCTGAACCGGCCGAATGCTGGATCAGGTAGTTCCGTCCTGCGCCTTCGGCCTGTGCGTGCACAACGAGCTTGCGAACGGTGTCTAGCTGGTGGTATCTAGGAAAGACCATAGCCTCCTTACGCACGGTACGCAAACCCTTGTCGGTCTTCGCCTGGGTCTCCTTTACTTCCAGGTGCATGAAACGCTGCAGGATTTCCAGAAGGCTGTCGGCCTTCATCACCTCATCCCACAGGTAGTGGGTCTTCCATTTCCCCTCGACCGGGGGGTTGCCTGCCCCGTTGTTGTTACCCCGGTTGAAGGGCAGAAAATGGGTTTCCTTACCCCTGAGCCGGGTCGTCATCCATACCTCATCCGGGTCCATCGCGAAGTGGACCAAGGCGCGTGTCTTGAAAGCGAAGAGAAGATCTCGTCCGTCCCGGTCATTCTTGTACTGGTCCACCGCATCAGCGGCGCGTTGACCAGTCAGCGGGTTCTTGAGTTCTGCCGTGACGACCGGGATGCCGTTGACCGCTAGTGTCACATCGATGATGCAGTGACGGTTTGTGCCGTCCGCCTTCTTCATGACCGAGGTAAAGGCGACCTGACGCGTGATGGTCAGCCGATTCATGGCATAGTTTTCCGCGGCCTTGGGATTCATGGTTGTGTTCGGTCGAAAAAAAGCCATCTGGAAGGTCTTGCCGTAGCATTTGAACCCGTGTCGCAGGACGTGAAGTGTACCTTTAAGCTCTAACTCCTTTGACAGGATGTCCAGTACGGTAGGAGCGGTCTTTGACTTGAGAAGTAATTCCAGCGCCTGCCATTTGGCTGGTTGGCTTTCCTGCAGAAAACCGGCCACATCGGAGGGGAATAGGGCTAGTGCTTCATCATAGGTATTCGGTTTCCGCTTCTCATACCCGCCAGAACTGATCAGCCCGGCTTCAATCGCAGATTCAAAAGCGTGTTCGGTATGGCTGGGCACAGTTCATATCTCCCGTGAGGAACTACGATGAAAGACGCCTAGCGAGCCGAGGTATTCAGACGCATAGATGGTTATCTCATTTCTGCAATCTGCCCTGTGACAGTTGCCGTAGTTAGTGCAGCACGATACTCGGAGAGACGTTCAATAGAAGTCTGTATCTTCTTTGCCACAACAGTTCTCGCGGCGGCGTCTTTATCAAGAAACTTTGAGATTTTGGCTTGTTCGTATTTAGGTGGGAGCAAACATCGTAGCTCAACGATCTTACTGGCCTTAATGCCGACCGCAGTTGATCCAGTTGCCCTCCTTACAACATCTGAGCGAAAGGCTGATGAGTACATCCAGTAGGCAAGATAGGCATTTAAAAGTCCTTCCAAAGCAGTCGAAAACTTGATGATCCGCTGTGCCAGCGCAATGTCCGCATGGTCAACGCGCGCAACTTCACCTAGCGGTGCTTCTGTTGTGAATAGAACCTCGCCTAGCTGTGGCTTACCACGACGCATTACATATTCGTAAGTCTCCTCAGGGATGTATTCTTTGGATGACTCGTAGTCAATCTGACCGTTCTTAATGTTTTTGGCGGTCACTAGGAATACGCCTGAGTTAGACTTCTCTGGTGTAGCACCTCTATAATCAATACGGCTAGTACACTTTGTTAATCCACGTATCTCCCAATGAGCAGGGATGTCGCCAAGCCAGTCAATGCCGGAGGGTTTCATCTGGACATTGGGGTTGAGGCCCTTGGTGACGGTCTTGGTGATGAGCGCCTGACGTTTTTCAGCCATCAGGTTCAACAGTTCCCGCTTCTTTGCGATCAACCTGTCGATCCGCGCTGTCTTCTCATCCAGAAACCGCGAGATTCGTTGCTGGACTGCAAAAGGTGGAAATTTGATGAACATTGACGCGAGGTCGTGACGCGAAAGTTCAACGAATGTGGTTCCGTTTGCAGTAGCATTGAGTTCAGGAGTACGAGACTTGACCAAGTGGTATAGGAATGGTCCATAAATCTGTTCTTTAGGAATGATACCACGGCAACCTTGATTAAAACCCATTGGTATCTGATTGATAGCCATATGGCCAATGGGGGCGCGTGTTGATATAATTATCGAGCCCACTGGTAAGACTGTAAGATTGCATTCTGCAACGGCCTTTTCTGTGACTAGTCGTTTGGTATCAAATATTTTGTCGCTCGTCAGTTTGCCGAGGTCTTCGGGTGTGGCCCACCTGACATTGCCATCCCAGTATTCGGGCTCACTACTAGCTGGTGTGGTGCCATTCTTTATGCGCGCAAAGTAACGCAATGCTCCAGAGTTTGGTTTCACGCTACTAGTCCCTTCAGCAGCAGGGCGATCTCCTCTTCAAGTCTGTTGATGTCGGACTCAATCTCATCAAGCGGGCGCGCTGGCTTGTAGACGTAGAAATGCCTGTTGAAAGGAATTTCGTAGCCGACCTTAGTTTTGTCGTAGTCCACCCAAGCGTCGGGTACATGTGGTAGCACTTCGCGCGCCATATATGCGTCGACATCTCCACGGAAGATATCAACCACGCGGTCATTGGGCTTGTCTGGGCCAAAGTCCATAGGAAGGGGAGTTATCACTCCGGGTGGCAATGGGATGTTCTCGGTATCCCGAAGCTCGCTGTCAGGCTCCGGCCGGCCCATGCTGTCTCGGCATATCTCGGCGTCCGGGTCGCGCTCACCAAGGGCAACAAAGATCGCTTTCTTGATTGGTCCGAGGATTTTGAGACCTGTGCACTTAGCGGCCTTCGTCATATCGGCCTCAAATGCCTCCCGGTCCATGTATCGCCTGTTGCCTACAAGTGTAGCGAGCACGGCGCGGATGTCGTCCTGCTGTTTCCGCCCCTTCGCGATCTCACTGTCGATCGCCGCCGTATCCTTCAGCTTCTTCGATGTCGCCAGATTGGCGAAAGCTGTCTGATCATCAAGTTTCGCGATGCGCTCTGGTGTCGCCTCAAAATTCATGCGCAAAGGACGCTCGACTGTCACTTGGAGAAAGCCGAACTCCCGGTTTTCGAAAATGCGGGAGATGACTCGATTCTCGGTCTCGCCGTTGTCCTGGACCTCGACAGTCTCGCCATCCTGGTAGTTGCCATATACGCATGTCAGGTGCCGGATTTGCTCCTCGGTTATCTCGTTGCGTTTGTTGTTGAGGCTCTTTTTCATCTTTTGGAAGAACTGCGTACCGTCGATGAGCTGCACCTTGCCGCGTCGCTCCTGCGGCTTTCGGTTCGTCACGAGCCAGACATAGGTGAAGATGCCGGTGTTGTAAAAAAGTTGATCCGGGAGCGCCACGATGGAGTCGAGCCAGTCATTCTCAATGATCCAGCGACGAATGTTGGACGGACCCGATCCGGCATCCCCTGAGAATAGCGGTGAGCCATTGAAGACGATGGCGATCTTTGAACCGGGCTGGTCCTCGTCCCCTTCCCGGTAGGGATGCATCTTGGAAATCATGTGCTGCAGAAAGAGAAGCGAGCCATCGTTGATGGCCGGGAGTCCTGCGCCAAACCGACCCAAAAAGCCGACAGTCTTGTATTCAAGCTGGACAGTATCCTTCTGGTCCTTCCATTCCACACCGAAGGGTGGATTAGCCATCATGTAGTGGAAGCGTTTGCCCTCAAACCGGTCTTTGGTCTTGCCGTCTCCTAGGGTGTCGCCGAGGTAGATGTTGGCTGTGTCCTCGTCCTTGATGAGCATGTCCGAGCAGCAGATCGCCCAGGACTCGTCGTTATATTCCTGACCGAAGAGTTCAAGGTTTGCTTTCAGATTCGAATCGAATATCAGCTTCTCCGACTCTGAGAGCATTCCGCCCGTTCCACACGCCGGATCATAGATTGTGCGGTAGATGCCGGGTTTGTAGACATCCTGCTCACCGGTGTAAATGAGATTCGCCATGAGGCGGATGACTTCACGCGGCGTGAAGTGGTCCCCGGCTTCCTCATTAGCCTGTTCATTGAAGCGCATCACTAGATGTTCAAATAAATAACCCATCTGAAGGTTATCAATTCGGTTGGGGTGGAGATCCACATCCGCCATTGACTTTACGACTGTGAAAAGACGGTTGCTAGCGTCGAGTTTTTCAATCTGATCCGCGAATTTGAAACTCTCAAAGATGTCACGTGCGGGTTGTGAAAAACCAGCGATGTACGATACCAAGTTTGACGCGATGTTCTCGGCATCACCGAGCAATTTAGCAAAGGTGTAGGGGCTCGTGTTATAGAGAGGATGTTTCCGATTTGGGTTGGCGGCTTGACCGAGCAACCGATCCTTTGCCGCGTCAGGTATATTCAGTTCTTCTAATTCTACATGCTTCTTGAGTACGGCATCCTTGGTTGGCTCAAGGACACAGTCAAGCCGGCGCAGTACGAGCATAGGTAGCATGACCAGGCGATACTGAGGGGGTCTGTAAGGGCCTCTAAGCCGGTTGGCGATCTCCCATATCGTGGATTTGAGTTCCTCGTGCGTTTGGGTGTTCAAGGTGATTGGCCCTATATGACTGGTCAGTTCTTGGGCAGAATCCCGTTGGAACCCGACTGATAGTGAGAGCCCACGGAAGCTTACACAATGTGTATACCACGTATATACTTAGGGTGGATTCTACATCATGTGATCCATTTCCGCAAGAATAAGGATTGATGTGATGATGGACGGGATATGGCCGTAGTTTATGTGAATCTGCTAGGGAATCTAGATCCCGAGTTGCTTTATCTAACACGTTGGCTCAGGCGGACGCCTTGGATGATGCGGAGTTCCTAGTCCGTACCGACCCGCTACGATTTGTAACTAGAGTTCATGGAATGATTCTGGCACGTAGTGGTGCTACAAGTAGTCTCACAGGAGAGTGTCTTGGTTTACACTTTGAGGAGAGGGGTCAAACGCTGGCGTGAGATCGAACTAAGGCTGGGCTACCGCACGATAATGGCTATTATGGCACAGTGATGAATGAGATTCATCAACGATAGGGACGTACAGCCATATGTCGGTCGTGAAACTAGTCTTCGACAACAATACTCTCGGTCGACTGTCTTGGCATAAAAACAGGAGAGTAGGGCAGACGCTCGGCGAGCAACTACATGACTAAGCGACAATGGAACGTCGCCGGAAGAAACACAGGAAGGTCGTCTTGTCTTGTCATACTGACCGCCTATTCGCGAATGCTCGAACATTCTTCATATGTTCTCGGATTACAGGATCGCCGGTTGTGTTGAGCTTGTCAAACACACGGCGTCCCCCATAGAGAGACGTCAGCATACACAGTACAAGCCCTACTTGATTTTCGGCGTCGAGCGGGAAGGAAGGTTGGGAATCTGGAATCCATTCAGGAACCTTCGGTAAAGGTGTGTCGTTTATACGTTTGCAGAACTGCGCGTGGCAAAAGTCATGTGATCCATGATCCGAGTCAAGCCCGCCTTCGTCGGTCTCAAATCTTATCGCCAAGCATTGAAGTTCAGCACACTGATCGAGCTTCGTGAGTAGGACGTAAACTCTGAAATGAACCCATTGGTCTGATGTTTCAAGAGTCAACAAAGGTAGCATAGTCATTTCAACAGGCTCTAAGTAAAGAAATCGATACTGGTCCCTTAGACCGAGCTCAGAACCGTCACGGGCGAGACCATCGAGTACATAAGCATCGACATAGGGAGGTTTGTATACTCCGTACACCTTGTCTCGAAGAGTTGCAAGTGGACCGTCCTCCCACTCCCATTCACTAAGAAAGTTTGACAGGATATCGGATACAACAAGGCGATCTACTAGGTCTACTGGGTCGACCGGCATGTTCCTCCTTACAGGCTAAACGCAGCTTGAGGCACATATTCGACCAATAGCGGGTCCTGAGGCCCTCCGGAACCTGCCTGACTCACGAATGTCAGGGCCTCAGGAGATTCGCTTTTGAAAACGAACCGCTTATTGAAAGGAGGAGATACGTCAGCTCTGAAGTCATCAGCAAGTGCGGTGGGTACAAATTGCGAGATGTTCTCGCAGAATACCCAATCTATGTCTTGGACTGTCCAAGGGTCTCTTACTTCGGCGACTTGCTCGTCCCTGGAAATGTCAGGCCAAAACCAGACCGGTCTCCAAAGCCAGTGTTGCTTCTTAAATCTGTATTCCTTCATTTCATCTATAAACAGATTGTCGATCTCCTTGTTGAGAGGCTCGCACAAACGATTCCAATTATGTATATCTTGATTACCGTCTTTGATTAGGCTAGGAAACCGTGCCACTAGATGCGGCGCATCGACTAATATGCTTTGTTCCGTCAGAATTAGCCCATTTAGTAGAGCGAGCAAACGAGCCGTAGCCACCCGCGCCATGTAATCTGGAGGTAAGTGGTCTTTCAATTCAGTGCCACCGCGTGCACGTTCCACGAAGTCGCTGAATAGAACGGATTCTATATTTCCGCTGCCCAAGAAAAAATCATGCACTCTTTTCGGCATCCAGTCAATGAAACGACCCAGATCCAGGAACTCAAGAATAGGTTCATCCGAGTTTTCTTGAACATCCTTGACACATTTCTCAAAGTTACACCTGGCGTTGGGTATAACGGGCCAATGCCATGGTCTGTAACCCTCAAACGAATCCGACCAAAGTCCTGGATTGCCTATCTGTTCGGCGCCTAGGTGCAAATCAGCGAAATTCAACGATGGACTGCGAAGACTCATGTCAAAAGTGTTGTTTCCGTATTCGTTGAGGACGATGACTAATCCGCACTTGGTGAAACAGCGAAGGAGATACGCTAGCCTGCTTCCCGTGATGTCCCCTGCATCCGAGTAGGCCAATAGATCGTAGTCGACGATAACTACGTCTGCCTCATCGACATCTAATGGTTTTATCGAGGTGATATCTTCTACGTCGTCTCTCCACCTAGCCCTTCTTTGGTTTAACTCCTCTACCAAATCAAGAAAGGTCGTTTGTTCAACCGCCGTAACATCCGCGTTGTCGCAGGCTGCGCGTACTTTTACAGCCAATCCTTCCGCAATTTCGAAACTGTCGTCAAACACCAACACCTGTATCTTGCTCATTACTCCTCCCGCCAGGCCAATTCGAAACATGTGCTGAAGGGTGCTTCTGGCCTAGTAAATCGAACGGTGGCTCCCAAGTCAGTAGCTAGCAACCGAACTATTGCTAATCCCAATCCGGTCCCACCATATCCAAGCGCACGTCGTTCCGCGGAAATCTCCAGGCCTCGTTTTAGTGGTTCAAACAAGCTTTCGGCCTTTTTCAAGTCAATGCCTACTCCTGTGTCATGAACTCGAATCTTGCGTTCTTTGCCGGACTCGGTTGATGAGACTGATATGTGTTTGGTTTCGCTGTCAAGCATCGCATTGGACGCATTCATAAAAAGGTTATGGAAGATGGCCATCCAGACCGGATAACTTGCATTCGGTAACAACATGTGTTGATCAATATCAGATACATCGATCCGCACGCCGCGCATTATTGCTTTCATGTTGTCTTTCATACTTTGGACTAGTGGTCTTGCTTTGAATCGCGCCACGGCTTTGCGATTGCGTTCATCCGTAATGGGAGAAAACACTGCCCGCGTGTCGCGTACATCCTGAATCCAGTTCTTGATGCTGGCAGCGATGGGACCTATCGCTTTCTTGTTTTTTGGTTCTAACTCTAAAAGACTCTCTAGAGTTTCAGCGTGGTATTCTAAGATGCTAAGCTGCTGGTTCAGCTGATGATCGAAAGCGATGGCTGTTGAGCCAACCGTTGCCATTGCTCCAAGTAAACCGGACTGACTCCTAGTCCAATTAGCTTGATCCCGGATGGATTCAACGGTTTTGTCTAGCTCCACCCGTAGTTCAGTGGCCACTTTCTCGGGAATCTCTTTTTCGTGCTTTTCCAACACGTCCCAAACGTTCTCAACGAGGGAGCCGGACGCGCTTACCTTTTTGAGGGATGCCTTTTCCGTCAGCCGTTGCGCGGCTAAGCGAGTTGCATAGTAGTCCAGTGCGAATCGCACTGCATCTTGTAATTGATAAAACGCGCCGTTACTAACGAGTCGATCTCGGGAAACCTGTATTTGAAGGTGCTGTCCCTGGGCCACTTCATTAGCTTCCGCCATCCTTGCCTCATGGCTTGTGTCGATCTTGACCACACCGAGTACCCGTGAATTGGTCGGTAGGAAATTTAATCCCATTTTAACGTTCAGGTCGGATGGTAGAAGCCGAGACTGGGTTAAGCGATGAGCGTGATCGAACTCTAGATTCAACCAGTCAGCTTCGGATCCGGCGTACGGTATTCGGAATCCAGCATCATAGATATGCACGCCGCCCCATTGAGTCATATAGTCTCGTGCCTGCTGTACGGCTATACCATGGGGCTGTCGGTACTTCAAGGAGAAGATGCGGATCTCAAAGTCCAGACTGTCGATCATGCATGAATCTTCCCCTCGAACAGGAACTGAAAACTTGTAAGGTTGCGTGTTTTTGCCTTCAAGTTGCAACGACAAGACCAGATACCGTTTCAATGGACGACAATCTGAGTCTTCATTCGGCAGCAATCTCCCTACAATTCGGGATGTATACAACTCCAGTATTCGTGCCATCTGAGTGTTAAACAGAGTAACGGCAACACGATCCTGTGAGGTCAGGTCCACCATAAAATCGTTCTCCCTGGATTCGGAGGTACCGGCCAACGACCGAAAAGGCGGTTGGAGAAACCAGATCTCTCTTGCCAGTCTTTGAAACTCCCAGGGATTCCATTCATGTTTGAGATTATTAAGGGTGACCGTCGTACCATGAGGCTTCTGGATTGGGAAGACGGCACTTGCGGGATGCCGTAACTCATACGAAGCAGTTGCCTTAGTCAATTCGCCAGACTTCACCGCTGTGTCCCAATCCACTTTCGCAAACAGTTCCTGTTTCGTTAAACCTTCTGGATGTACTTTTTCGTTAGGAACTGAGGTGAGTTCCATCTCTCTTGCCAGAAATTGTACGGCCAGACGCCCTACCCCCTTTGAGCCGGTCAATCTGCGCTTCAACACAGGAGAGGTCATCTCGCGGACCTTGTGGGTAGAGCCGACACGCATCCAACGATTCGCAAAGTCGTCTTCGGTCATACCGTGGCCGTTGTCCGATACCTCGATCGAATCGTCTTTTATGCGAATCTCCACTCTTGTTGCGTCTGCGTCGTAACTATTCTTCACCAACTCGGCGAGAGCGATGTACTGGCGCCCTACCAATCGCTCGCCGAGTTCGCGAAGCAGCTCCGAGTCCACTGTGAAGTTGATGGTTTTCAATTCAGACACCCTCTGTGATCAGGCTACGTTCGACGTCCGAGGTTCGTTGGAAGATGATCGCAGATTCTTTAGTAGGGGAATGACGGTTTTTCCAATTGCGAATGAAAGCAGTGGTGGAACAGAATTTCCGATTAGTTTTGCCAGATGCTTCCGTGTCGGAACTGATCTGAAATTGACATAGTCCGGTAGTGTTTGCAGCCTGGCAGCTTCATGCGGCGTGATCACTCGTCTACGCGACGGATGCACATATCTGCCCTGCCCCATGCAATTAAAGCCAGTGGTCACTGTCTGCGCAGGTAGATCCCAATCCATTCGGCCGTACATGGCAGGATAGCTGTGGTCGGATCTATGACATGGTGGCCTTAGCTTGTTCGGTAGGTCATTTCGATCGTGATCGAACAGCCAGTCAATCCGTGACTGGTTTATAGGATATGGAATCGAGGCGGAATCGAAGACGGTAGCCTTTTCGTCGTCCTCCAAGTCTTCTATGGCCCAGCGGACGGTCCTAGGCACGTGTTCGCAAATCGGCGACTGTAGACTGTCCACCAATTCTTGAGCATTGACCTCGCATTTTTGCAGAGCAATAATGATGTGTCGCCGGCGACTTTGAGGCACACCCAGATTCGAAAGATCAACAACACCTTCACCTACCGCGTATTTAAGTGATTTAAGGCAGTCAATTGTACGGTGGACTGCCTTCTGCACATCGTAGGTGACAGTCGGGACGTTTTCCATGATAATTGCCGTCGGCTTAAAAACTTCAGCTGCCCTTGCCATACGCAGGTAGAGTCCGTTCCTGGGATCGTCACGCCTTGAATGATTGTTCAAATTCGAGTGACCTTGACATGGAGGTCCGCCCAGCATGAAGTCGAGGTCTCCTACCTTAAGCACTAGCTCGGTTTCAGTTTCTGTTAGATGGGCACCAATTTCCCCATCCAATACTTTTTCAATTGAATCGCAGACCGGATTTGCCGTTGGGAACAGATCATTGTATACGTTCATCGCAATTGGATCAGAATCCAGTGCAAGTCTAACGTCAATGGAATACCCAGAGTGGTGTGCTGCTCGTTGTATGCCTAGCGATAAACCACCACAACCCGAAAAAAGATCGGCCACATTCATAACAGGCCAAGATGGATTGGATACTGGAAGGTCGTAGGACCTTAGTGCGAGAGTATCTGTCTGACAAATGGGACAGTCTTCGTATGACGTCATGATTTCATCTCTTAGTTGAACCAATTAAACTTCAAATCACCGAATGGTTCCGGCATGGTATACTGGGACACAAAGGCAGTCTCACAAAACTAGCGATTAAATCCGCCAACGGTCGTGCGGAACAACAATTACAAAGAAATGTCGCGCCTGCCTTTGGCCTTGCCTTCAATCCTTCAGTCGGAACTCTCGAGTCATTTCTGACTTCTATTTACAGTTCTTACTACTGTCCGATATAACTATTGGTATAGCATGGAGGTGGTGATTATCCGGGAGTCGGATTGGAGACATGAATAAACCACCCTCACAGGACTGGGCTTGGGTTCAGTCCTGGACGGACTACAATTGACGAACCTGTATACTTTTGACCTCAACAGGCCTAGGCCGACGTCGCAGCAGTACTAATTGGGTCCGGACGCTCGCGCTGACAGATGTAAGTAGGTGTCGGTGCGCTGATGCTCTATCCTGTGCGGCTCAAGAAAACGTGTATCGAAAGCACTCGCCTCTCTATATCAAGAGCATCGAAAACCAAATCGTCATCTACCTCGCTTCGTGACGATAGGGCCTCTCTTCCATATACAAATCACCGCAATCAAATATAGCACGGACTAGCCGCTTAATCAATATGTACGTACGCAAGAGGCAGGAGACACTCAGCCTATCTCAAGACAGCCCGAGAAATTGGTATTAATCGTCAATCCGCTGTGATCTTCTTTGAACTTAAGTTGTACAATTGTACAACTGGTCTGCCGCTAACGCCCGACAACGTATCGATTACGCTTCACGACCAGACGTAGACTTCCGGGTCGTCGGGGGAATAACCGATGAAGGTGGCCAGGACGATGCGCGGCAGATCGCCTTCCACGGCAGGCACCTCGTGGATGAGGCGGGTGTTGAAGAAGTAGAGATCGCCCTGCTCCAGGTCGACGGTATAGCTGCTTACGCCGTTTTTCCGGGCGTATTCGGGGAAGGTATCGGTGGCGATGGACTCCTGGACCTCGGGCGTCCACATGCACCGGTGCAGGATGGCCTGGGTGCTGCGTCCCTCGTGCAGGGCGTTCTGGAAGCACAGGACCCCGGCGAACTGGTGGCCGAATCGGGTCACGTCGTAGTCGAACCGCTTTTCCCGGAGCGTGACGTGGTCGATGTGGGGTTTGTAGGTATGCCCCCCGTAGTGGATGCGGAAGATGGCCGGGCCGTACTTGCGGCCGTCCGGCTCCCGGGCGGTCATGACGCGCTTCTCTCCGGCGAGCGTGTCCAGCACCCCGTAGAGTAGCTTCACGGGATCCTCATACCCGTTGAACAGGCTCTCGTACAGCATACGCGTTCCGACCGCGTGAGTCAGAAAAGCCTCCTTGTCGGAACCCCGGTTCGCCAGACTCGTGCCGATATCGATCCGCGTGCGGCTGTCCTTTGCCGCGGCCTCCGGATCGGATGGATTCCGCATCAACCCCCGGTCGATAAACCGCTTGATCAGATCCTGGCAGTGGGCGGGCGAATAGGCCTGCCGGCATATGATGGCGGGGACCCGGCCTTCCGACAGGGCCAGGAGCGGATCACATTCGGCGGCCAGGATGGACTCCACGTCGGGGCCGAGGGGTTCCCACCGCAGGGTTTCGGTTTCAGTCATTCAGGCTCCCTATACCCGCATCCGCAGCATGGGGTGGGCGAAGGAGACATCGATGTATGCCCCGTCCCGCATGCGCTTCGTGCCGGGTGTCATGTAGTGGATGGCGAAGGCCCGGCGCGGCCGGTCGGTGACGTTCGCCGGGGTGTGGTGCATGGTCTGGCAGTGGTGGAACATGGCGCCGCCCGCGGGCAGGTCGACCACCGTCGCCTTCTGCGATTCGGCCTGGTCTCCCAGGTCGAGGAGGGCGCCGGTCTCGGCCGACCGTTCGTGGGAGACCAGGAGACGGTGCGACCCGGGAATCAGGTGCATGGCCCCGTTCGACACGTCCACGTCGTCCAGGGTGAGCCAGCAGCTCACCAGGTTGGCCGGAGTGCACTGCCAGTAGCCGTTGTCCTGGTGCCAGAAGACGGGCCCGCCCTGCCGGGGCGGCTTGTACAGGGCCTGGTCGTGGAACAGCTGGATGTTGGGCCCGAGCAGGGACTCGACGATATCCAGGATGGGCTCGTGGTAAAGCAGTTTCCTGAACTCGATGCTGCGTTCGCACATCTGCATGATCTGCAGCATCTGCGTCCGGGCTTTGCGCTTACGCGACTCGTCTTCCGTGTCATCGATGGAGAGGTTGCGGTAACGGCCGCTTTCACGCGCCGTTTCGAATACGCGGTCGTACTCCGACCGGAGCGTTTCCACGTGGTCGTCGTCCAGCAACTTGCCGGCCACCAGGAACCCCTGGTCGTGGAACGTGCCGACCTCTTCGACGGTCAGTCCGCGATGGGTTTCGGACTGTTTCACCGCCATGTCTGTCTCCCTTCGGGATGAAGCGGGCCACGACCCGCCGGGCAGGAAAATCAACCTTGCCCCGCGGGACGATAAGCTTGTATTTTTGAAGGACCTTCGACAATGTACAGGGCCGTGTGCAACAGGCAAGTTTTTTAGCCGGAGATGGCTATGTCCGTCGAACGCGGAGACTCGTTCGAACTGTATCGATGGCTGTACCGGACCATGTTCACGATCCGGACGGTGGAAGAACGGCTGGCGAGGTCCTTCATGGCCGGGCTGATCCACGGCGCCTGCCATACCTACGTCGGCGAGGAGGCCGTAGCCGCCGGAGTCTGCGCCGGATTGACCGATGACGACGCGGTCTTCAGCACGCACCGGGGCCACGGCCACGCGCTGGCCAAGGGGGTGTCGCCGGCCGCGCTCATCGCCGAACTGTACGGGCGGGAGACGGGGATCTCTAACGGCCGGGGCGGCAGCATGCACCTCTTCGCTCCGGAGATCGGTCTCATGGGCACGAGCGGAATCGTCGGCCCCTGCATCCTGCAGGCCGCGGGGGCCGGCTACAGCGCCAGGCTGCTGGGCAACGGCGGCGTCGGCGTGGCCTTCTTCGGCGACGGCGCCGTGGGGAACGGCGCCTTTCACGAAGGGCTGAATCTCGCCGCCATCTACGACCTGCCCGTCCTCTTCGTCTGCGAGAACAACCTGTACGCGACCGAAGTGCCTTTCTCCTACGCCTCCCGGAACCCGGACGTGGCCTCGCGCGCGTCCAGTTACGGCATGCCGGGCGTCGGCGTGGACGGCAACGACGTGCTGGCCGTGCACGAGGCGGCCATCGAGGCGCTGCGAAGGGCACGGGCGGGAGAGGGGCCGACCCTCATCGAGGCGAAGACATACCGCACCCGTCCCCATGCCGAGGGGATGGGCCTTACCGGCGTGTACCGCACCGAGGAGGAAGTCGCCGAGTGGCGGGAGAAGGACCCCATCTCGAGGTTCCGGCGCCGTATCCTGTCCGAGGGAACGATGACGGCGTCCGATCTGGACCGGATCGAAGCCGACGTCCGGACGGAAGTGGAAGAAGCGGAGCGGGAAGCGGCCGACAGTCCATGGCCCGACGGCGGCACGGCGGATCGCCACGTGTACCGGGAGACGGTATGACCGAGAAGACTTTCACGGAAGCCGCGCGGGAAGCTCTGTCCGACGCCATGGACGCGGACCCCGCCATATTCGTGGTCGGGGAAGGCGCGGGCGAACGCGGCGGCAATTTCGAGACCACGGCCGGGCTCTACGAGAAGCACGGCCCCTTAAGGCTCTGCGACACGCCCATCTGCGAACGGGGGTTCATCGGGATGTGCACGGGCGCGGCCATGACCGGCGCCCGGCCCGTCGTGGATTTCATGTTCACGGATTTCATCCTCGACGGCCTGGGCGAGCTGATCAACCAGACTTCCAAGATGCAGTACATGAGCAACGGCCGGCTGAAGATGCCCATGGTCCTTCGGGGCTGCATCGGCATTGGCCACTCCGCGGCGACCCACCATTCCGGCAGCTACTATCCCTTCTTCGTCCACATCCCGGGGTTCCGCGTGGCGCTGCCCTCCAATCCCGCGGACGCGAAGGGCCTGTTCGCCACCGCGCTGCGCGGCGAGGACCCCGTTTTCTTCATGGAGCACCGGCATCTGCTGAACCTTAAGGGGCCCGTGCCGGACGGTGAGCACCGGGTGCCCTTCGGACAGGCCGCAGTCGTTCGCGAGGGTACCGATGCCACGGTCGTAGCGCTTACCGTCATGGTCCATCATGCCCTTCAGGTCGCGGAGGAACTGTCCGGCGAGGGGATTTCCCTGGAGATCGTCGATCCGCGCACCGTGGCGCCCCTGGACGTGGAAACCATCCTCGCGTCCGTGCGGAAAACGGGCAGGCTGCTCATTGTGGACGAGACCTTCATGCCGTGCGGGATCGGCGCCGAAATATCGGCCCACGTGACCGAGCACGGCTTCGACGAACTCGACGCGCCGATCAAGCGGCTGAACGGCGCCCACGTGCCCACGCCCTACAGCCCTTCCCTCGAGCGGGCCGTCGTCCCGGACCGCACGACGATAGAAGAGACTGTCCGCGAACTGCTCGCGGAATAGGAACGGCGCATGCCCTACGAAATCGTCATGCCGCGGTTGGGCTGGAACATGGAGGAAGGCACGCTGGTCGAATGGCTGAAAAAGGACGGCGATCCGGTGATCAAGGGCGAAATGGTATGCACCATCGAGGGCGACAAGGCCGCGGCGGAAGTGGAGTCTTTCGAGGCCGGCATCCTGAAGATCCCCTATGCATCGCCTCCGCCAGGCCAGACGGTGCCCGTGGGGACGCTCCTGGGTTACGTCGTAGCCGAAGCAGAACTCGAGACCTTTGATCCGAATGCGGGGAGGGCGGACGATGCCGGCAGCGGTGCCGTGGCGGTCGGCCTAACGGCGGTCGACCCCGTGGAGGGAACGGCGCCCGCAGGGGTATCAGTCCCGGATCCCGGTACCGGCGACGTAGCCGAACGTGCCACGCCGGCGGCAACGGGCCGCGAACGCGGCGCCCCCGCCATCAGTCCCCGGGCCCGCCGCGCGGCACAATCCGCGGGCATAGACTGGCGCCGGCTTCAGGGCACCGGACGATCGGGCCGGATCGTGGAAAGAGATGTGCTCGGAGCCGCCAGGGGGCTAAAAGCCGCCCGGGGGCACGGTGCCGAACGGCGGCACGAAGCGGTCCGGCGTATCGATCGCGCAATGGATGGAACGTTCGGAAAGACCAACACCGGCCAGGGCGACATGCGGCAGGTCATCGCCCGCCGGATGGCCGAATCCCATCAGACCACGGCACCGGTCACCCTGAACACCGAGGCAGACGTAACCTCACTTTGGTCTTTGATTTCGGATGCTTGCCACCCGTCCTGGTACGATCTGATGGCCGGGATCACCGCCGTCGCCCTGGCCGAGCATCCCGTCATGAACACATCCTGGCGCGACGGGGTGGTGCTTCACGACGGCATCCACATCGGCATCGCGGTGGATACTACAGGCGGAGTGATCGCGCCCGTGATCAGGGACGTTTCGGGCAAATCGCTGCCGGAGATTGCCGCAGTAACGAAAAGCCTGATCCAGAACGCGCGGGAAGGCAGCCTGACGCTCGACCAGATCGAAGGCGGTACCTTCACCCTGACCAACCTGGGCATGTATGACGTCGACGCCTTCACCCCGATCATACACCATCCCCAGTGCGCCATTCTCGGGCTGGGACGGGCGGCGCCGAGGGTGGTCGTTGTCGACGAATCAAGCGGGGAGACCGGCGTCCGCCGCATGATGACGCTCAGTCTGACCTTCGACCACCGGATCGTGGACGGCGCGCCGGCCGCCCGCTTCCTGCAGCGGATCAAGCAATTAGCGGAAGCACCGGAATCGGTATTCGGCAAGGCGGATGGCATCCAAACCGGACCCAGTTGACGAAACAGACTTAGTTGACGAAACAGACTTAGTTGACGAAAGGGATGATCATGTCGATCGAAACATCACCACAGACGAGCGAGAAAGCGGCCGGTCGAACCGGGGACAGGACAAAGGGGAATGCCGTGTACGAACCGTCGATCGCGATCATCGGCATGGCCTGCCGGTTTCCCGGCGCACCGGACCTGGATTCGTTCTGGCGCCTGCTTGAAACGGGCGGAAACGCGGTGACCGAGGGCGTCCCCGGATCGGGTACCGGGCGCATCGGCACGCTCTTCCCGGAAGGCGCGGTCATCAGCGATGGCTGCAGGTACGGCGCCTTCGTGGACGACATCGATCAGTTCGACGAGTCCTTCTTCCGGATCTCGCCGGTCGAAGCACAACTGCTGGATCCGCAACAGAGGATGACGCTGGAAACGAGCTGGCAAGCGCTGGAAGACGCGGGGATCGACCCGGACAGCCTGAAAGGCAGCCGTACCGGGGTCTACACCGGGATCAGCAACGACGAGTACCGCATGCTGGTCCTGGAATCCACCCGGCCCTCCGACGCGGCCTCCTGTCTCTACGCGCTGAGCGGCACGAACCTCAACGGCACCTGCGGCAGGGTCGCCTTCGTACTGGGCCTGATGGGTCCCGTAAAGGCGGTGGACGCCGCCTGCGCGTCGTCGCTGGTATCGATCCATGACGCGGTGTCGGACCTGCAGCACGGCAAGGCCGACCTGGCCCTTGCGGGCGGCGTGCAGGCGCTCCTGAATCCCCGTATTTACGAATTGCGCGCCGATTCCATGATGCTGTCTCCCGATGGGCAGTGCAAGACCTTCGACGCGTCGGCGAACGGCTACGTACGGGGCGAAGGATGCGGCGTGGTGGTCCTGAAACGGCTGAGCGAGGCAGAGGCCGACGGCGACCGGATCTGGGGCGTCATCCGCGGTTCGGCCATAAACCACGGCGGAGCAAGTACGGGCCTGACCGTCCCCCATACGCCCGCACTCATCCGGGTGATCGAAGACGCGCTGGACCAGGCGCAGATATCGCCAACGGACGTGGAATACCTGGAAGCGCACGGGACCGGTACGACCGTGGGCGATCCGATTGAGATCGACGCCGTGTCCGAAGTCTACTGCCGTGGACGCGAGGCCGATCATCCGCTGCTGACGGGTTCCGTCAAAACCAATCTGGGCCACCTGGAGTCGGCCGCGGGCGTGGCCGGACTGATCAAGGCCGCCCTGGTGGTTAAGCATGGGGTGATCCCGAAGCACCTCCACTTCCACGACCCGAACCCCGGTATCGATTGGGATAACCTTCCCATACGGGTTACCACGGAAATGACGGACTGGCCGCGCACGAACGGGCGCACCCGCATGGCGGGCGTGAACTCCTTCGGCATTTCCGGGACCAACGCACATATCGTGGTGGAGGAGTACCACGCGCCGGATGAAGCGCGGGACAGCGTCCGCGAGTTCGCCGGATCGCCGGTCGCCGGATCGCCGGTCGCCGTGGCCGCTTCATTGCCTGAATCGGTGGCTGGCGCGCCTGTGCCGTCCGATGACCTGGGACCGCGCACGACCCGATTGCTACCACTATCGGGCAAATCGGACGACGCGTTACGCGAACTGGCCGGCCGATACCTTTCCTGGCTCGACCAGCAGACCGGGCGGACCGGGCTGGCCGAAGAATCGCACTCCGGCGACGGCGAGGCCGGCCTGGAAGCGCTCCTTTCGGATATGGCGTGGACGTCAGGCGTGGGAAGAAGCCATTTCGATCACCGTGCGGGCTTGGCCTTCCACGACATCGATTCATTACGGGAACGGCTCACCGAACTGACCGAAGCCGGCCCGATCGAAAACGCCCTGAAACCGGCGAAGGTCGCTTTCGTCTACACCGGGCAGGGAAGCCAGTGGGTCGGCATGGGACAGGCCCTTTACGAACAGGAGCCCGTAGCCCGTGCGGTACTGGACCGCTGTGAAGCAGTGTTCCAGGAGGTCCGCGGGACCTCGCTGCTGGATGTGATGTTCGGCCGTAACGAAGCGGAAGGACCGCTGAACGACACGGCCTGGGAGCAACCGGCGCTCTTCGCGTTGGAATGCGCGCTGACGGCCCTCTGGTCGAGCGTCGGCGTGCAGCCGGCCGTGGTCATGGGCCACAGTGTCGGCGAACTCGCCGCGGCGCACGCCGCGGGGGTATTCGGCCTGGAGGACGGGATGCGGTTCGCCGCCACGCGGGGCACCCTGTTGTCCGGTACCGAAGAAGGCGCGATGGCCGCGGTCTTTGCACCCGCGGACCGGATCGCATCCGAACTGGAAGCGCTGAACGGCACGGACCGCGGTAACGATGCGGCCGACGAAAACGAAGCGTCCGGCGGTAATGAGACGTCAGGCGATAGCGAAGCGGTCGACGGTATCGGGTGCAATATCTCGGCGGACAACGGGTCGCACCAGGTGGTAAGCGGAACGGTCCCTGGCATAGAAGCCGTCATGAGGCACTTCGAGTCGGTGGGGATCCGCGCAAGACGGCTAAACACCACCAGGGCCTTCCACAGCGCGCTGGTGGAACCTGCCCTGGACGCGCTCGAAGCTTCGCTGGATGGCGTGACCGTCAATGCTCCCTCGATCGCAGTCGTCAGCAATCTCACCGGGCAGGCGGTGGAGCCGGAACACGCATTCGACGGGGCCTACTGGAAACGGCACGCGCGGGAACCCGTGGCTTTCGCACAGAGTGTCGGCACGCTGGCCGCACTCGGCGTGGACCTGGTCGTCGAGATCGGTCCTCATGCGATCCTGGCGCCCATGACGATCTCGGCCTGGCCGGATTCGCCGCAGACCCCGGCGCCTGCGATCATACCCAGCCTCAACAGGCCCTCCAGCGATACCCCTGAGACGGAAAAAGGCAGTCTCCTTCGGGCGGTAGCTTCGGTATACGAAACCGGACAGCCGATTCGCTTCAAGGGACTCTTCGCCGGGGAATCCAGGCGGAGAATCGCCCTGCCGGGTTATCCCTTCCAGCGCCAGCGTCACTGGGTCGAAACGTCCAGGCAGCATCGGAGCGCCGCCGGGCACCCCCTTCTCGGAGAACGCCGCGAGTCCGCCCGTGGCGAGATCACGTTCGAAACGGAGATATTCCCCGCGGATCCATCCTGGCTGAACGACCACCGTGTGTTCAATCGCGTCCTGGCTCCCGGTGCCCTGTACGGATCCATGGCGAGTGCTGTATCGATGCTGGAGCAGAGCGGACCGATTACCTTGGAAGACATGCAGTTACATAACGCCATGGTCTTCGAGGATGAAGAGACCGGAGAAAACGGCCGCAGCATTCAGGTCGTACTCGATGCCGCCGAACCGGCCTCATCAAGAAACCTGCAGATCTACAGCAAGGGGAATGAGGGTATCTGGACGATGCACGTAGAAGGGCGTCTGGCGCAAGGCGTTCCGGATCAGGAAACCGGTAGGCAGGTCGACCTGGAAGTGCTGAAAGAAGGACTCTCGCCCGTGGACGTCGCAGGCTACTACCGCCACCGGGCGAGTACCGGGGTCGATCTCGGGCCCAGCTTCCGCACGCTTGGCAACGCATGGTCCCGGCCGGGCGAGGCGGTGGCGGAGGTTGCTTTGCCGGAAGCCCACGGCAGGGACGGGCTGGACGTGCATCCGCTCGTCCTCGACGGATGCTTCCAGGTCATGGGCGTTGCCCGGAACGTGGCGGAGACCGAGGGCGGAGCGACGTATCTGCCCTTCGGCTGGGAGCGGATGTGGCTGGCGGGGCCGCTGCCGGACCGGGTGGTCTGTCACGTGCTGCTGGGCGAATCCTCGCGCGATGCCGAGGCGAATCCGGACGAGACGCCGGAAGTACTGAGCGGCGAGATGCGGATTTACGATCCGAACGGCGCCCTGGTCGGCCGCCTGAGCGGATACACGGTGAAACGGGCGACCCGGGCGGCCCTGCTGGCGGCCGTCGAAGGCGTGAACGACCTGCTGTACGAGGTCGTTTGGCGCGAGCGCCCCCTGGCTCCGGGTATCGAAGCGGCGGGATTCTTTCCGAGTCCGTCGGAAGTCGCGGGCAACGCACAGTCGTTTACGGGCTACCTGACGGACGCCGGCGTGGATCCGGAGAACCGGAACGCCCTGCTGGCGGACCTGGAGCGATGGTCCCGGTCCCGCGCACTTGCGTCGCTGGAGGAACTGGGATGGCAGCGTGAGGAAGGCGCGGTGGTGGATCCCGACGATCTCCGGCAGGCGCTGGGCGTCCTGCCCGAACACACCCGCCTCTTTCGCCGGCTCTTCGAGATGCTTGCCAGATCCGGCGTAATGGATGAGCGGGACGACGGATTCCGCGTGGTTGTGGGTCCGGAGGATCCGCTCCCTGAACACATGCCCGCCGACCTGGAGGCCTTCGCCGACTGGATGAAGGACAGGTATGACCAGGGCCAGATCGAGATCGGGCTGTTCCTGCGGTCCGGCCTCGCCCTGGCGGAGGTGCTTCGCGGAAAAGAGGACCCTCTGACCCTCCTGTTCAGCAGCGGAGAACCGACGGCGGGCGATCTCTATCTGAAAGCGCCCGTCGCGCGGGCCGCGAACAGGATGCTCACGGAGGCGGTGCAGGCCCTCGTGTCCACACTGCCGGATGGACGTCGCCTCAGGGTGATCGAAGTCGGGGCCGGCACGGGGTCCGCGACCGCGTCCGTGTTGCCCGAGCTTCCGGAAGGACGGTTCCTCTACACCTACACCGATATCTCCGCGGGTTTCTTCTCCGAAGCGGAAGCCCGGTTCGGCGACCGCGGCGGAGCCATCGACTATCGCCCGCTGGATATCGAAAAGGACCCGATCGAACAGGGATTCGAGCCGCACGGTTACGACCTGCTGATCGCTTCGAACGTACTGCACGCGACACGGTACCTGACGGAGACCCTCGGTCACTGCAGGGATCTGCTGGCGCCGTCCGGCCATCTGATCGCACTCGAGAACCTCAGCGGACTGGGTTGGATGGACCTGACCTTCGGACAACTCGACGGCTGGTGGCGGTTCGCCGACGATTACCGGCCCCACCACGCGCTCGCAGGCCCCGGCATATGGAAGCAGGCCCTCAGTGACGCGGGATTTGCCGAAGCGGAAGTGCTGGGACCCGACGGTCAGGACGAGCCGGATGCATCGGACGCGTCCACGATCCTGGACAAAGGCGTGATCGTGGCCCAGGGTCCGGCGAAGGTGTCCGAACCCGCCGGCGTCTGGATCCTCGCCGAGGACCGGGCGGGGCACGCGGCGGAACTCGCGGCCGGGCTGGCGGCGCGGAATCAGACGGTCTACCTGGTGCGGGATGGGGACGCAGCGGACGGATTGCCTGCCGCAAACGGCACGGGAATCGTCCGGACCACCGCGGAATGGGGGCAACGGGAATCGTGGCAAACGCTGATCGAAAGCCTGCCGCGGGACGTGCCGCTCAGCGGCGTCGTACACCTGGCCGGTCTGGACGGCCCCGGTGCGCAGGCCGCCACGCTGGAACTGGCCGCGGAAGTGCAGCGTGCAGGAGCCTGTGCCCTCGCACTCGTGCAGGGGCTGATCGACACCGATTCGACCCCGGCCAGGGGCGTCTGGTTCATCACCCGCGGGTCCCAGGTACTGGAACGGGAGCTCGGCGGCGAACTGGCGGGCGCCGCCCTGTGGGGATTCGGCAAGGGGGTGGCCCGCGAAGCGCCGCATCTGCAACCACGGATGCTGGATCTGGATCCCGCGGAACTGGCGCCGGATCCCGATCTCGTCAATGAACTCATGTACCCGGACGAGGAGAACCACATCGTCTACCGTCGGGAAGGCCGCCTGGTGGCACGGCTGGTTCGAATGGGAGACAGTACAGGTCGCCTGGACTTTCCGGAAGACCAGGAATGGGTGCTGGCGCCCGACCCGGCGGGCGTCTTCGACCAACCCTTCGTACAACCGCTCCCGCCGCGCCCGCTCGAACCCCGCGAAGTCCGGGTCGCCGTCGAGGCGGCGGGGCTCAATTTCTGGGATGTATTCCGGTCCCTCGGCTTCATCGAAGAGGGTCTCCTAGGACGGGAGATGTGCGGCGTGATCACCGAGGTGGGCGACGAAGTATCGTCCGTCTCGGTGGGAGATCACGTAGTGGGACTGGGCTTCGGCGCCTTCGCGCCGCTCATGATCACCCATGGGGATCTCGTGGCGCCCGCGCCGGAGGGCTTCTCCGTCTCCGGACTCGCCACGGTACCCAGCGCCTTCGTATCCGCCGCGCTTTCCTTCGAGTACTCGGGACTCGAGGCGGGAGAAAAAGTGCTCATTCACGCCGGTGCCGGCGGAGTGGGACTGGCGGCCATCCAGCTGGTTCAGGCCGCGGGGGCCGAGGTCCATGCCACGGCAAGCGCTCCGAAACAGGCCTATCTCCGCTCGCTGGGTGTAGAGCACATTTACGACAGCCGCACGACGGCGTTCGGACCGGAGATCCTCGAAGCCACAGATGGCGAAGGGGTGGACGTGGTCCTGAACAGCCTGACGGGCGAGGGGTTCATCGACGCCAGCCTGTCCTGCCTCAAGCCCAATGGCCGTTTCGTGGAGATGGCCCGGCGCGACATCCTGACCGGGGACGAGATGGCCGCGCTGCGTCCCGACGTGGCCTACGACATCCTGGAGCTGGATGTACTGAAGAAGACCGACCCCGCCTGGGTCGGCCGCGTCCTCAGAGGCATCATGGAGCGCCTGGTTTCAGGAGAACTTAAACCCATCATACACAGCCGCTGGCCCCTGGCCGAAGCGGGCGCCGCCCTGTCCTTCATGCGGTCCGCACGCCATCTCGGAAAGATCGTCGTTACGCCGCCCCCACTGGTCACCGGCAGATTGAAGAAGGACCGCACCTACCTGGTGACGGGGGGACTGGGCGGCATCGGTTGCGCGGTGGCCGGCTGGCTCGCGGACCGCGGCGCCGGCACGATCGTGCTGAATGGCCGCCGCCAGCCGGACGCGGAAGCCGAAGAAGCCATCCAGGAACTCCGGGAGCGGGGTGTGGCGATACAGGTGGAACTGGCGGACGTGACGGACCTGGACGCGGTGGACGCGATGCTCAAGCGCATGGACCGGGAACTGCCTCCCCTGGGCGGGGTGATCCACAGCGTAGGCGTGCTGTCGGACGGCGCACTGGGGAACCAGCACTGGGAGAACTTCGAGACCGTGTTGCGGCCCAAGATACTGGGCGCCTGGCACCTTCACCAGGCGACCCGGGACCGGGACCTGGATCTGTTCGTGCTCTTCTCGAGCCGGGTCGGCGTCATGGGCAACCCGGGCCAGGCGAACCACGCCATGGCCAATGCGTTCCTGGACCAGTTGGCCGGCCACCGACGGGCGCTGGGGCTTCCGGGCCAGGCCATCGCCTGGGGCGCCTGGTCGGAGATCGGCGAAGCGGCGGAGCAGAAGGATCGGATCGAAAGCCAGCGCGCGGCCCTCGGCGGCCGCTGGTTTACCCCGCAGCAGGGCCTGAGGGCGCTGGACAGGCTGGTCCGGCAGGATGGAACCCATTCCGTGGTCATGGCGATGGACTGGTCCGTGTTCGAAGAAGCGGCGGAAAGCCGGCCGCCCTTGCTCGAGGACCTGCTCACGGCTGCCCAGGAGGAGGCGGAAGAGGCGCCAGAATCCTCGGATGACGTCCTGACCCGACTGCGGAACACACCCTCCGCGGAACGGGAGAACGTATTGGTTTCCTTCCTGCAAGGGGAAGTGCAATCGGTGCTTCGGCTGTCGTCCACGCCTGCGCCTACCGTGGGTTTTTTCGACCTTGGCATGGATTCACTGATGGCGGTCGAACTGAGGAACCGGTTGAACCGCGCCCTTGCGGGCAGTTACACGGCGCCAAACACCCTGGTCTTCGACTATCCTGATATCTCGTCTCTCGCTACCCACCTGATGGACGAGATCGGCGACGCGGAATTGGAAAGCGGCGATCCTGAATCCGGCGGCGGCAGCGGAAACGAAGCCGCGGGTTCGGAAGCGCCTGCCGGATCCGGCCGCTTTGCCATCGCGCCCCCGGAAGCGCCCACAGGGTCCGCGAGCGGTGCCCTTGCCACCCCGGAGGTGCCCGCCGTGCCCGCGAGCGGCGCCGTGCTTCGAACCGACAACGAAGGCATTGCCATCATCGGCATGGCGTGCCGTTTCCCCGGTGCGCCGGACCTGAATGCCTTCTGGAGCATGCTGGAAGAGGGTACGGATGCCGTCGCGGACGTGCGACCCGACACCGGATCGGCAAATGGATCACAGGGCGGGCCGGACCGAAGCGGGGCGGGCCAGAGTGGGCCGGACCCAGGCGGCGAAGGTTGGCGCCGCGCGGGATTCATAGAAGGCATCGACCGTTTCGACGCGAGATTCTTCCGGGTATCGCCGCTGGAAGCGCGCAGCATGGATCCCCAGCAGCGCCTCCTGCTGGAGACGAGCTGGCACGCGATCGAAGACGCGGGAATCAATCCTGACGGGCTTCGGGGTTCGCGTACGGGAGTATATACCGGGATCGCTTCCAGCGAGTACCGCGATCTGATGCAGGGCCGGGGAGACGGGGTCAATTACCTGGGTACCGCCCGGAGCCTGGCCGTTAGCCGGGTCTCCTTCCTGTTGGGCCTGGAAGGTCCCTCGGTACCCCTGGAACTGAATTGCGCCTCCGCGCTGTTCGCCGTTCACCAGGCCGTGACCAGCCTCCGTCTCGGGGAAGTGGACCTGGCCCTGGCTGGCGGCGTCAACACGGTGCTGTCCCCCGATATCACGGCAGAAATGGCCTACCTGGGCATGCTGTCCAACCAAGGTCGTTGCTACGCCTTCGACGCCAAAGCGGACGGTTTCGCGCGCGGCGAAGGCTGCGGTGTGGTCGTGTTGAAACGATTGAGCGATGCGCAGGCGGACGGCGACCGCATCTGGGGCGTAATCAGGGGTTCCGCGACCAATCAGAACGGCGCGACCGCGGGTCCCACGGTGCCCAACGGTCCCGCGCAGGAACGCGTGATCGAAGACGCGCTGGCGCAGGCGGGCGTCGATCCCGCGGAAGTGGACTACCTGGAAGCCCATGGCGCCGGTTCGGCGCTGGGCGACCCGATCGAGGTGCAGGCGGCCGCCGCGGTTTACGGCAGGGGGCGCGCGCCGGACCGGCCGCTCCTGGTCGGATCGGTGAAGACCAATATCGGCCATCTCGAGTCCGCCGCCGGCCTCGCCGGGCTGATCAAGGTGGTCATGGCGATTCGCCACAGACGTATCCCGAAACAACTGCATTTCGAGAAACCAAACCCTAACGTGGACTGGAACCGGCTTCCCGTGCGGGTGACTTCAGAAGCGGTGGACTGGCCGGCCTATCCCGCCCGGCCGCTTCGCGCAGGGGTCAGCGCCTTTGGCATATCCGGGGCGAACGCCCACGTGGTGGTCGAAGGCTATGGGACGGGCGCTGACAACGTGCAACCGGCGGAAACGGAGATCGAAGCGGCCGGCGCCCCGCAAACCGTCGCGTTGAAACTGCCTCCGGGAGTCCCGGAACCTCAACGAGACAACGAGCGCCCCGTGGCGCGGACGCATCGGCTCCTGCCCCTTTCGGGCAAGAACCCGGCGGCGCTCAGGGAACTTGCCGGCAGTTACCTGTCCTGGCTGGATCGATATCTCGCGGCCGGGTCGAGGGCGGAACCGGAAGGGGAACTCCTGGCGGATATGGCCTGGACCGCGAGTATGGGAAGAAGCCATTTCAATTGCCGGACCGGCGTAGTGTTTCGCGATGTAGCGACGCTCCGCGAAGGACTGAAGGCACTCGCGTCGAATGAAGCCCGTTCAGATTCCGTCGAGTCGAACTCGGTCAATGTGGCCGCGGCCGCGCCGAAGGTGGCGTTCGTATATGATGGTTGGGACGACGGATGGCAGGAAATCGGCAAGCGCCTGTACGATTCGGAACCCGTAGTGCGCGGCGTACTGGATCACTGCGAAGCGCTGTTTCGCGGCGAAACGGACGCCTCCCTGCTCGATCCCCTGTTCGACGGGGAAGGGGCGGCGCATCCGATCGACGATCCGGCCTGGACGGATCCGGCGGCCTATGCGCTTCAGTGCGCAATCACCGCCCTGTGGTCCAGCCTGAATGTTCGGCCCTCGGCAGTCTGTGGCCGCAATGCCGGGGAGATCGCCGCCGCGCAGGCTGCCGGAGCGTTCACGCTCGACGAGGGACTCCGCATCGCACTGGCGCGCGGTGAGATCGCCAGGGCCATGGATATGAGGCGCGATGTATCGGCAGCCGCAGAAGCATCGAAGATCAGGCTGGATGGGATATCCGTATCGACGCCGTCACTCACGATCGTCAGCGGCGCCACGGGAGAAAGGGTGGGGCCGCCGAAGATGGCGGACCTGGACCGCTGGATCCATCGGACAGTCGAAGGCGAGGGATCGCTCGCCAGCCAGGGATCGAGCCAGGGATCGGGCGCTTCGGCGCGAAGCCTGGCCGATCTTGCCGTGGATACGCTGATTGAGATCAGCCCGGTGTCGAGGAATGCGTCGAGTATTACCGAAGCATGGCCGGAGAATCCGGCGGATGCAGCCGCCAACGCACCCGTCCTGTTCGGCAGCCTCGCTCATGCTGCAGACGAAATCGACGGAGAGGAGGGAGACGGATTCCTGCAAGCGGTGAAGACGGCCTACGATATCGGATTGCCGGTATCACCGGGCGGACTGTTCGCGGGTGAGTCCCGTCGAAGACGCGCCCTGCCCGGCTATCCGTTCCAGCGCATGAGCTTCTGGATCCGCTAAGCGCCAACGGCCCCGCAGACTGTTCCATCAGCCCAGCAGACTGCGCCAACGGCCCGACCGGCGGGGCCAAACGCACAAAGCCCGCCTGCAAAAGCTCGAACGCTCTCACAAGCAGGCTTGTCATTCGCGCGACCGTCGAAACGAGCGACCGTCGTAAGGAATGCTCAGGCAGCGGCGTCCAGGCGGCTGACGAGTTCCTGCACCGTCTTGACGTCTACACAATCCTGAGGCGAGAATTCCATGTTGAATTCCTCGGCGACAAGCTTGGCGAACGCAAGAATGTCCACGGAGGAAACACCGGCCTCAGTAAGGCTGATGTTGAGATCGTCCGGCAGTGCGATGGGCTGCCCGTCGACTTCCAGGTTGTCCGCGATGAGCTTCCTGATACGATCAGCGGTCGTAGCCATGGATGTATTCCTTTCCAATTGGGGGTGCATCAAACGGTTTATTGGGATTGCTTGCATAGTATAACTGTTTGCCGTTTCTAAATCAAACGAACTTTTATAGAATTCGCATAGAAAATACGCAAACGGCAACCGGGAGAATCGCCCTAATGAGTTCTGATGGATCCGTAGTCCGTTCTGGCTTGCGGTTTCAACCGGATGAACCGCCTCCGACGATGCTCGCGCTCGGCCTGGGACTGCAGCTGGCCTTGCTGAACATCGCCGCGGTCATGATCATCCCGATGATCGTAATGCGGGCCGCCGGACAAACGGAGGGCACCGTCGCGTGGGCGGTATTCGCCTCGGTTGCGATCTGCGGCGCGACCACGATGTTGCAGGTCCTTCGCTTCGGCAGGATCGGCTCGGGCCATCTCCTGGTCATGGGCACGTCGGCGGCGTACATATCGATCTGCATCGAGACATTGGCGACCGGCGGTCCGGCCTTGCTCGCCGTGCTCGTCGTCGTGTCCTCCCTGGTTCCGATCGCCCTTTCGTGGCGGCTTTCGCTGTTCCAGCGCGTCCTCACGCCCACGGTCGCGGGCACCGTGATCATGTTGATTCCCGTCACGGTGATGCCCGTGATGGGCGATATGCTGTCGTCGACGCCGGATGGGCAATTGTCGCTCGGCGCCGTCCTCAGCGCCGCGGCCACCGTGGCCGTCATTTCCGGCTTAACGCTCAAGGGTTCAGCGAAGTTGCGGCTCTGGGCGCCGATCATCGGCGTGGCCGCCGGCTCCGTGGTCGGCAGTTACTTCGGTCTGTTCGACGTGGATAGAATCGCGGAGGCGGACTGGATCAACCTGCCCGCATTCCTCTGGCCGGGTTTCGACGTGGGTTTCGGGGGTGATTTCTGGGTGCTGCTTCCCGGCTTTCTGCTGGTGGCGGTGGTCGTCTCGCTCCGTACGATCAGCAGTTGCGTCGCCATCCAGCGTATATCATGGCGGCAGACCAGGGCGGTCGATTTCAGATCGATTCAGGGCGCCATGACCGTCGACGGCGTGGGATCTTTCCTCTCCGGACTCGCGGGGACCGTGCCGGGCACGACCTACACGACCAGCGTACCGCTTATTGAACTCACCGGCGTCGCCGCCCGGACCGTGGGCCTTTTCACCGGCGCCGCTTTCGTAGTGCTCGTGTTCCTGCCCAAGGTGTTCGCCCTGGTCCTGGCGATTCCGGATCCGGTCTTCGCGGCATACTTCATTGTGCTGCTGGCGATGCTTTTTATCGTGGGTCTCAAGATCGTCATCCAGGACGGCCTCGACAAGAACAAAGGCTTCATCGTAGGCGCCGCTTTCCTGGTGGGATTCAGCCTGCAGTTTGAACTGATCTACCCGGAGTTCGTCTCGCAGTTCGCGGGGGGCCTGTTCCGGAACGGCATGACCGCGGGGGGCCTGGTGGCGATTCTCCTCAATCTGGCGCTCAGTGCCACCGGACACCGACGCTACCGGATGGAGACGGCACTGGATACATCCGCCCTGGCTGAAATCCGATCGTTCCTCGGAGACTTTTCCTCGCGTTCCGGGTGGGACGCGGCCATGGCAGGACGCCTCGGCGCCGTCGGCGAAGAAGCCCTGCTGACGCTCACCCATCAGGTAGAGCAGGAAGGGCAGGAAGATCAGGGAGAGCGTCAGCGGAGAAGTCTGCGGCTCGCAGTATACAGGGAAGAAGGCGGGGCGGTACTGGAGTTTGTCGTCACGCCGAGGGGCGAGAACATACAGGACAGGCTCGCTACTTTACCCGACGAGTCTGACGAAACGTCCATCGAACAGGAAGTATCTCTCCGGCTCCTGCGTCACCTCGCATCATCCGTACGCCACCAGCAATATCACGACACGGATATCGTCACCGTACGCGTCAAGGCCACGGCGACGGCAGATCCCGCCGGTTGACCTACCCACTCAAGCCCGCTCAGGGCGAATGGCCCTCTCAGGCCGAATGCAACAGGCTGTTGCTTTCAAGGAATTCCCGGAGCAGCGTTACGCATTCCTCCGGCTGTTCCAGCGGAAAGAAGTGCGTCGTCTCGGGCAGGAAGTCGTAGTCGACCGTCACCATGTCGCGCAAGTCCATGGTCGGCAGGTAGGAATAAGGTAGGGTGGGGTCCGCCCCGATGACCTTCGTCGGGCAGTCGAGCGCATCGAAATCCACAAGCACCGAATAACTTCTCGAATAATCGATGATCTGGGCCTCGAATTCCCGCGGACACCGCAGTTCGAAACCGTCTCCGCTTTCAATCGGCCGCAGTGTCGTCTTCGCCATGAGTTCCCGCACCCCGGGGACGACACGGACGAAACCGGGCGAGTAGCTGAGCAGCTCCACGAAGTCTTCTTCCGTCTGGAACAAATGCCCGCGTCGCCTCGTGGCGGCGGCGACCTGTTCAGCGGCCGCGTCGAATTCGACCTGGCTGACTCCAGGCTTGCACAGGGGGGGATCGAAGAGGACCAATCCGGCAAAATCAATCGCCGGGCCCGACGAAATCAGATCCCTGAAGGTCGAGATGGACAGCAGGGTGATCAGTGCCGAGACGGAGTGGTAGACGCCCACTTTCGGCTTTGACCCGAATTGATCGTCGATCGCCTCGAGGATCAGGCGTTGGTCGTGGATCAGCGTCGGCACATCGTGCTTTTGCTGATCGCCGACGGTATTCCAGCCGTGATTCCGCTGGTCGTAAAGGATCAGATCGTAGTCGTCAGTGAGGAGAGACCAGAAGGGATAATAAAGGTCAATGGCGAGTCCGTTGCCGTGACTCAGGACGAGGCGCGGACCTTGCGGATTCCCGTGCCGTCGCAACACGGTCTCGGTCTCGTCGTCCAGGCGGACTACACACGATGCTTGGGGATCGGGAACGATCCAGGTTTTGTCTTCAGTCATTTAGCCTAAATTCGTCCTTCCGCCGAAGCCTTGACCAATGGACTCGGGTGTGGGCGTTTAACGTATCGCTCGTTTCGATGCTCGTCAAGCGTTTAACTCAATAATATGAATACTTACTCGCAAGGCAAATTCACAGTACGCGAAGCGATAATTGCGCGACGCGGAAAACGTCAAGCGATGATCAGAAGCTCATGCGTGCAACGAGGCCGATGCGATGGTCGGATGCGCCGCGACGGTCGATCGGTGAGCCGGAAAGCTCCAGGGATCCGGTGCGCGGACCGAGGTCCGCGGCGCCCAAGCGGGCGCCCAGCCGCAACTGACGGCGTTCATCCCCGTCGAGATAAAGGTCGCCGAAAGGTGTGAAGAGCACGCCCGTGGGCGATGAAGCGAGGCCGTATCCCACCTCAGCCCGCATGGAACGGGCGCGGCTGCCGCCGCGCAGGGTGGAGGCGGCCAGGGGCCGATCGCGCCACATCATGCCGGAGTCTGTGGTTCCGGCCCCTATGCGCGGCGCCAGGGACATTGAAAGACCCCGGCCGTCCGCATTCGGCCTCAGATAGGCGACGAGGGTAACGCCGTTCTCGCGATATCCCTCGGCCGTATGGACCGCCAGGAAACGGCCCCGGGCATTAAGGCCGACGCGGGCGCCGGTCAGGCGGAGTCCGCCGGAGACCTCGAGGCCCTGTCCGGTCTGGCCGTCGCCTCCGTCGTAGCGCCCGGCCACCTGCGCGTAGGGCGTTACGGAGGTTCCGCCCCCGAGGGCGGTCGTACGCGACCCTTCCAGGCCGACCCGAATCCGCTGCACGCCGGTAGCAATGTCGCTCAGCGCGGCCGATTCACTGTCGGAGGTGGAAAGGCGGAGCAACCCCGCGTCGCCCACCAGGTCGAGCCCCAGACCGCCCGAGGAGGCCAGCCGGGACCGTGCGCCCAGCATGCCCATGCGCATGGACAGGTCGCTCGTGCCATCCTCCACCTCGGCTTCGCCGGTACCGAGTCCCACGATCGACCACACTTCCGTGAAT
The DNA here is from genome assembly GCA_026705925.1 of Gemmatimonadota bacterium. Taxonomy (GTDB): domain Bacteria; phylum JAAXHH01; class JAAXHH01; order JAAXHH01; family JAAXHH01; genus JAAXHH01. The sequence continues at coordinate 144,307 of JAPOZT010000034.1, read as the reverse complement.
CCGGTGGGACAGGTCCAATGCAAGTACGGCAGCACCGCGGTAAGACGTGATTCCAGGCTGCCGCTCGCCACGGTAACGTCGTAGTCGGACTCGCCCATAGCGCGTGACAAGGCGATACCTGCCAACCAACTGCGGCCCGTGGCCACGTCAAAACCGAGATACGCCGTCTTGAGGCTTCCGTCGTAACTTTCTTCCGGCCCGGGTTCACCCTCGAAGTTCTGCAGGTCGCCGGCACCCCAGACGGACCATCTGAGCCCGCCGCTACCGGTGTGATCCTCCATCGCGTAGGAGAACGAGCTCGTCCGCAGCAGGTAGTCGCCGCTCGCGACACGGCGTCGTTCCGCGCCCTGGAGCAACGCCATCTCCCTCGTTGCGGTCTGCCGGCCGTGGCCGGTCAGTCCGGCCAGCGCCGTGATGCCCGATGCGAGACCGTTGATCCTGCGGCCTCCCACGGTGATCTCCCGTCCACCAACCGCGCTGAACCTGCCGCCTATGGTGGCGGAGACGCCGGACAGCATGCTCCGGCCCATGGCGGCCAGTATGTTGGTGTAGACCTCCCGTTCCGCCGCAATGGCCGTGACGGTCACGCTGACGGCCAGACTCGCCTCGCCCGCCGCGTTACGGGCCGAGACGGTGACCGTGGCGCCGCCTTTGCGCACCCCCGTTACCGTCAGCGCGGCGCCCGACATGACCGCTTCGACGACGCCGTTATCCGTCGAGGACGCCGAATAGCTCAGGTCCGTACCGCTGAACAGCGGACCCGCGTCGACCGTCTCGTCGTCTCCCGCCTCCAGCGTTACCGCGGGCGGGGTACCAATCGTCGCGGGAGCATCATAGGAATCGGTCACCGAAATCGTGGCGGTATCGAGGTCCACATCCTCGCTGCGTGCAGTAATGACAATCGTCTCGCCCCCGGATTCGTATACCGTGTCGTCCGTGACCGTGAAGGTCAGTTCCGTCGACCCCTCCGTCGCTCTGGCTGGTATCGTGATGACCAGGTCTCCCGTGACGCTGTAATCGTCGGCGGTGGCGGTGCCGGACAGTGTAAGGTCGATCACCGACGCTACCGGAATCGGTGCGCTGGACTGCGTGGCCGTTACCGTCACCGTCTGGACCCCGCCATCCTCCGTCAGCGTGGCGGGAGATACCGTCAGGGTGATCTCCAGCGGTTCATCGGGTGCAGGATTGTAAAGCCCCGACCCGATGATGACGTCGATCGGGAGGACGCTTCCATCTGCCCTCGGGAGTTCACCTGTGAACCGGCGTGCGTATCCCAACTTGGGGACGTCGGCGCTGTCGGTGTCGTCGGTGGGATCGTCGAAGTAATACTCCACGAAGCCGCCTTCCGGGTTGCTTTTCGCCGCTTCGATAACCTGAGGCAGAATGAGTTCTCCGGTCACGACGTCCCGCACGGTCGCTACCAGGGGCCGAAGCTCGAAACGGTCCGGAAACGCGCCATGAACCAGGATCGTGTTGCTGGTGAGGTCCAGGACGTAGAGGTACACCGAACCATGCCGCCAGGGACCGTTCGGATCCCGCAGGGCAACCCTGGATTTCGTGGATGAGGCGCGACCCTCGGTCTGGAAGAGGTTGAGAAAGTACTTCCCCGCTTCCGCGACGAAGGCCTTCAGGGTTCTCCGGTCCACCACCTCGCTGGCGGTAATGGCCGGGTCGCCGTAATCGATGACTTCCTCATCCAGGTGCGATTCGTTCAGGTCGAGTCCCGCGAGCAGCAACACCGGGACGCCAAGATGTTCCGAGTAGTAGCTGCCGACATGGCCGGAGGCGCCAGGCACACCAAAGCGGGTCCCATCGAATGAGCCATCCGGTTCCTGCGACAATAAGTCGATGAAGGCGGCGTATGCGGGGCCCCGGATAGCGGGATCAGTAGATTGCAGTTTGGCCAGATCGGCTGGCGTGACGCCCAGCGCAGTCAGGATCGCGGTATAGAGCGAGGCTTTGATGCGCCGTCCCGACAAGGCCATTTGCTTCGCGTGAACGTACACCCTGCGGTCGGGCGTCAGTTGCACGAGGTAGGTGGAACCGGAACGGTAAGGCCCCCCTTCCCGCCTTATGAGACACAGATTGTACAGGTACACGCCGTCTCCTATTTCCACGTTCAGCCGCTCTCTGGCGGCCAGCGTGAAGTCCCTCAGGCTGGCGCTGCCGTCTTCCACCTGTTGCGCCGTCACAGCCGGGTCCAGCGGAGGAGCAACGCCGTCGGGGAGTGGACAGGGTGCGACAATCTCGGGCGCGCGTCCATAAAACCCCGACCCGATGATGACGTCGATCGGGAGGACGCTTCCGTCTGGCCTCGGGAGTTCACCTGTGAACCTGCGGGCGTATCCCACCTTGGGGACGTCGGCACTGTCGGTGTCGTCAGACGGGTCGTCGAAGTAATACTCCACGAAACCGCCTTCCGGGTTGCTTTTCGCCGCTTCGATGACCTGTGGCAGAATGAGTTCTCCGGTCACGACGTCCCGCACGGTCGCTACCAGGGGCCGAAGCTCGAAACGGTCCGGAAACGCGCCATGAACCAGGATCGTGTTGCTGGTGAGGTCCAGGACGTAGAGGTACACGGAGCCATGTCGCCAGGGCCCGTTCGGATCCCGCAGGGCAACCCTGGATCTCGTGGATGAGGCGCGACCCTCGGTCTGGAAGAGGTTGAGGTAATATTCCCCTGCTTCCCCGACGAAGGCCTTCAGGGTTTCCCGATCCACCACCTCACTGGCGGTAATGGCCGGGTCGCCGTAATCGATGACTTCTTCGTCCAGGTGCGTTTCGTTCAGGTCGAATCCCGCGAGCAGCACGGTCGGGACGCCAAGATGCTCCGAGAAGTAGCTGCCGGCATGGCCGGAGGCGCCAGGTGCACCGAACCTGGTCCCATCGAATGCGCCGTCCGGTTCTTGCGACAAGAGGTTGTTGAGGGCGGCGAATGCGGGGCCCCGAATGGCGGGATCGGTAGACTGTAGTTTGGCCAGATCGGCAGGGGTGACGCCCAGCGCTGTAAGGATCGCCGCATAGATCGAGGCCTTGATGCGCCGTCCCGACAAGGCCATTTGCTTCGCGTGAACGTACACCCTGCGGTCGGGCGTCAGTTGCACGAGGTAGGTGGAGCCGGAACGGTAAGGCCCTCCATCCTGCCTGATGAGACATAGATTATACAAGTACAGGCCATCTCCCAATTCCAGGTTCAACCGGTCTCTGGCGGCCAGCGTGAAGTCTTGCAGGCTGGCGCTGCCGTCTTCCACCTGTTGGGCCGTCACAGCAGGGTCTGCCGGAGGCGCAATGTCGGCGGGGAGTGGACAGGGATCGGGCACGGCAGTCACGGACGCCCCCCCATATAAACCCGACCCGATGATGAAGTCGGCCGAAACGACGCTTCCGTCCGGTCTCCGGACTTCAGCGGCGAACTCGCGGGCGTAGCCCAACTTGGGGACGTCGGCGCTGTCGGTGTCGTCCTCGGGATCGTCAAAATAATACTCCACGAAGCCGCCTTCCGGATTGCCCTTCGCCGCCTCGATGACCTGCGGCAGAATGTACTCTCCCGTCACGGCATCCCGGACGGTCGGTGTCAGAGGACGGTACTCGAATTCGTCCGGAAACGCCGCGTGAAACAGAATCGTGTTGCTGTTGAGGTCCAGGACGTAGAGGTACACGGAACCGTGTCGCCAGGGTCCGTTCGGATCCCGCAAGGCGAGTCTGAATTTCGAGCTGGCGGCGGCATCGCCGGACTGCATGAATTCAAGCAGGTGCTCTCCCGCTTGCGTGACGAAGGCCTTCAGGGTTTCCCGGTCCACCACCTCCATGGCGGTAATGGTCGGGTCGCCGTAATCGATGACTTCGTTGACCAGGTGCGACTCATTGATGTCGAATCCGACCAGCAGCACGACCGGAGAACCTATGTTGGGGTCCACATAGACGGCGGTATGGCCCGAGGCGCCGGGTATGCCTGGTGACAGGCCCGGAATAGGGACGGTCGCGTCGAATGCGCCGTCTGGTTCCTGCGACAATATGCCAAGAAGGGTGTTTAAGGCCTGCCCGGCAGTAGCGGGATCGGGAGATGCCAGGTTAAACAGAACGGTTTGGGGGACGCCCAGGGAAAGAAGGATCGATCCGTAAATCAAGGGGTTGAGTTGCCGGCCCGACAGTGCCATGTCCTTCGCGTGAATGTACACTCTTCCGTCGAGCGTCAGGCTCACGATGTAGGTGGAACCGGAACGCCAGATCCCATCCTCCTGCCTGACGATACATCCAATGTATACCCCTTCCTCATGGGACGCTGCCCCCTGTGCGTATTCTCTGGAACGCTCCCTCACGGCGAGCGCGAAGTCCTCAAGGGTGGCGCTGCCGTCTTCCACCTGCCGGGCCGTCACAGCCGGGTCCGCAGGAGGCGTTGCTCCTTCAGGCAGTGGACATGATATCTGTGTTTGCGCAAGCGCCGGGCGCACATCGGCATAGGCGCCGTAGAGCACGAGCAGGCCGGACACAACAAAGAGGGCATTCAGGGTTTTCCAAATGACATGCTGTGTCATCGGAGGTCTCCTTATGGAGTTTGAAGTGTGTGGCAGGTATGTATCGCAGCCAGCGTAACCAAAGTGATCAACCCGGTTGTCCGGGCAAGGTGTATGATTCGAACGCTTCTCAAAGGACGATCTAGTTGAATATAGTATCAAGTTGAAAATAGTTTTGTTACGAAAGTGTGCAAGGTGTTTTCCGGCCGTGGGGTGGCTTTGGACAAACCTTTTGCCCGGTTCGATCGGTTTGGACGCGCAGGGTCCCGACCCGGCCGCTACCCGCCCGTAAGCACCGCCCGGCACCGTTCCGCCACGATCCGTTCCTGGCCGTCCTGCAGGTTGTGGGGGTTGATGGAGAATCCGTCCTCGCCCCGTTCCTGCACGATGATCCTGGGGTGGCCGTCAAGCAGGGCCTTCACCGCGTCTTCCCCGGTCAGGCCGGCTTCCAGTTCGATGGCGACCTTGAGCTGTGGTACGGCATAGGTTTCCTCCGGATCGAGCCGGCCGACGGAAACATGGGGAATGCCGGCCAGTTGCTCTTCGATATAGCGCACCTTTTCTTCCCAGGCCGCCGCGTCCGCCGCGTGGTCCCGGTTCAGGTAGATTTCGAGGGCCTTGATGAACGCGAAAATCTCCTCCCGGCTGACCTTCATCGGACGGCCGACCGTGGCGAAGGGCGTCCCGTTCACCGCGCAGGCGCTGATGAGGTCCTTCCGCCCGATGATGAGGCCGGTCGACTGGGGACCCTGGAGGCTCTTGCCGCCGCTGAATATGACCAGATCGGCGCCGGCGTCCGTGAACCGGGTCAGCGTGGACACCGGCGGACATTCCGAGGCGGCGTCGACGATGACGGGCACGTTCACGGCATGGGCCATGGCCACGGCCTGCTCCAACGGGACGGCGTTGGTGTTTTTGAAGTTCTTGCCCAGGTAGAAGACCGCCGCCGCGCGCGCGCCGTCGCCAATGGCCGCCCGCATGGCCTCTACCGGCGGACCGTCCGAGTCGTCCAACTCGACCAGCTTTGCGCCGGTCAGCCGGATAGCCTGATCGTAGGCGATACGGTGCGTCTTCTGGACGACCACCTCGTCACGCATGCCCGTCGTGTCTGGCAACTGGCGTATTCTGTCCGGGTCGGTCCCGGTCATGCAGGCCGCCGTGGTGATGACCAGGCCGCACGCGGCGCTGGCTGTGACGTAGGCCGCTTCCACACCGAGCATTCGGGCAACCTTCTCCCCGGCTTTCTCGTGCAGTTCGTCCAGGGGACAGAACTCCCTGGATGCCACGCGCATGGTCTCCATGATTTCCGAGTCCAGCAGGGCGCCTCCGTAACGCGTAGCCGTGCCGATGGCGTTAATGACCGGACGCACGCCGATGTCTTCATAGATGCCCATGGCTTCGAACCCTTTCGCGATGGCCGCAATGCATTTGCCCGGTCGGAAAACCCTTGTCCCGCCGGCAGATCGCACTGCATATTTTACTGTTGTCTCAAGGCGGTGTATAAGGAAATTGACACCGCGCGGACCCATTATCAAGGAATAAAACATGCAATACGATGCTTCCCGGCGTACTTTCGACTGCGAGCCCACGCTCACGGACTCGGAGGTGCTGCGCTTCTGCCGGGACGGATACCTGCATTTCGAGGGCGTCGTCCCCAACGAGATCAACCGGCGGACACGCGATTACCTGAACGGGAAGATCCCCGCCAATCCGAGCTACATACCCGACGGCATGTCCGAAGACGACCTTGCACGAATTCGCGATACCCACGAGCCGAGTTCAATTCTGCTCGAAGACTGGTTCATCGAGCACGTCCTGCTCAACCCGGTGCTGACGGGTGCGCTGCGTTCGCTGCTGGGACGTCACGTGGGACTGCCCGTGCTGGTCAGCAACCACCGGATCGAATGTCCGAAAGAATCACAGCCCTGGCACCACGACGCCGATCACGTGTTCGGACCGGAGGTCCATTTCGTCGAGGCGTTCTATTTCCCCCAGGACACCCCCGATGAAATGGGACCCACCGAAGTCACGCCCGGTTCCCATATCCGCACGACCCGGCGTATGCAGGAGGAGAACGGCGTTCTGTGTTCGGGTCCCGCCGGCACCATCGGCCTGCATTCGCAAAGCATCCTGCACCGCCGCGGCACGTCCACGGCGACCGGCCTGCGGCACATGCTGAAATACAGCTATTGGCGAACCGTACCGCCCTCGCGGGACTGGATCGCCGAACCCGATTTCGACTTCAGGTACGCCGATTACGGGGGACACGGATCCGCCCGTTACGTAGCCCACATGTTTTACTGGCTATGCGGCAGAGGCGACGAATACCGTCTTATCGGCGGCCAGGCGTGGCCCTGGAACTCCACCAACCAGATCGGGCCCTCGTATGGTTACGGACGTACGGAGGGATATCTTCCCGACTGGCGCGGGAACAACGACGACGACTATGCCCGGTAGCAGGTCCCATTTGTCCGACATCTCCGAAAACCGGCCCCGTTTCAGTCCTGAAGAGGCGGGCGAACTCGCCCGTGCCCTCTACGGGGTGTCCGGTACGCTGAGCCCATTGCCGAGCGAGCGCGACCAGAACTTCCGAGTGACGGCCGGCAACGGCGAGGGGTTCGTACTCAAGATCTCCGGGGCGGGCGAGCGGCGCGGCATACTCGACCTTCAGCATGCCGCCCTGGAACACCTGGCTTCCCGTTTTGGCGAAACAGACTGGCCGCGGGTCTGCCGGACAAATGACGGCGAGGCCATCACCCGGGTTGATGGACGCGGCGAATTGCGCCACCTGGTCCGAATGCTGTCCTACATCGACGGCCGGCCCCTGTGCGACGTCCGGCCCCACAGTCCCGGCCTGCTGAACCACCTCGGCGCCTTCCTCGGACGGCTGACCCGCGCTTTCGCCGATTTCTCCCACGACGAAAAGCAGCCGGACCTCATCTGGAACATGGACAACGGACCGGACGTCGTGCACCGGTATGCCGACTTGATCCCCGACGCCGGCCGGCGCGAACTGGTCACGGGTTTCTGCGAAGCGTACGAAAAGGCCGTCGGGCCCTGGCTCGACACCTTACCGCGTCAGATCATCCACAACGACGCCAACGATCAGAACGTGCTGGTCCGCCTGGTCCGCCGTGCCCACCCCGATGACCCGGTTTCGGGCGAACTGGAAGTGGCGGGACTGATCGATTTCGGCGACATGGCACAGTCCTGCGCGCTCTTCGAGCCGGCCGTCGCCGCGGCCTATGTCATGCTCGGCAAGGCGGAGCCCCTGTCGGCGGCCGCCCACGTCGTGGCCGGGTACCACGCCGAGCACCCGTTTACGAACCTGGAACTGAAACTGCTCTACCACTGCGCCGTGATGCGGCTGTGCATGAGCGTGGCCATCTCGTCCCACCAGCAGGTGGCCGAACCGGAGAACACCTATCTGTCCGTCAGCGAAAAGAACGCGTGGGGCCTTCTCGAAAAACTTCAGGACGTCCCCCCATCCTTCGCGGAATACCTTTTCCGGGACGCCTGCGGACGGCCGCCGTGTCCACAGACGCCCGGCATAGAAGCGTACCTTGCATCGAAGCGCGGCGCCTTCGCACCGGTCATGGGTCCCGCCGTAGACCTCTCCACCGCCCTGGTATTCGACCTCAGCGTAAGCAGCCCGGACCGGGCCCTGCTGGGGGGTTCGGTCGATGCGGATGAACTTGCCGCGGACATCTTCAGGAAAATGGAAAACGCGAAAGCGGAAGCGGGGATCGGCCGTTACGACGAAGCCCGCCAGGTCTACACCGCCGGCCAGTTTACCCTGGATTCCGATGAAATGCCGGAACGCCGGACCATTCACCTGGGCATGGACGTCTTCCTGCCCGCCGGATCGCCGGTCTTCGCGCCGTTGGAAGGAGAGGTCCACAGCTTCCGGAACAACACGCAGCCGCTGGACTACGGTCCCTGCATCATTCTGGAACATGTCGCGGAAGAACGGGAAGGCACGGAGGAACCGGAAGGCACGGCCGGTTCGGCAGGTTCGGCCCCAGCCGGTTCGGCCGTGACTTTCTACACGCTGTACGGGCATCTGAGCGTCGAATCGCTCAACGGACTATACGAGGGCAAACGGTTCGAAAAAGGGGAACGGTTCGCCACACTCGGCGACCCCGCGGTAAACGGCGGCTGGCCGCCCCACCTGCATTTTCAGGTCGTTACCGACATGCTGGGCAAGAAGGGCGATTTCCCCGGCGTCGGCGGACCGAGCCAGCGGAACGTCTGGCGAAGCCTGTCCCCGGACCCGAATGCCATACTCGGCGTGCCCGCCGGGGCGTTCCCGCCGGACCAGCGGACGCGGCAGGAGGTCCTGTCGTCCCGCCGCGAGCACATCGGCAGATCCTTGAGCGTCTCCTACCGGCGTCCCCTGAAGATCGTCCGGGGCCACATGCAGTACCTGTACGACGATGAAGGCCGCGCCTTCCTCGACGCCGTGAACAACGTGCCCCATGTGGGACATAGCCATCCCCGGGTGGTCGCCGCGAGCCACCGCCAGATGGCGGTACTGAACACCAACACCCGCTACCTGCACGACAACCTCGTGGACTACGCAGAACGCCTCTGCGCGAAGCTGCCCGACCCCTTAAGCGTGTGTTTCTTCGTGAACTCCGGGAGCGAGGCCAACGACCTCGCCCTCCGCCTGGCGCGGACCTATACCGGACGGCGGGACCTGCTCATCCTCGACGGCGCCTATCACGGCAACCTGACGTCCCTGGTCGACATCAGTCCGTACAAATTCGACGGACCGGGCGGCGAAGGCGCGCCGCCCCATGTCCACAAGGTGCCGTTGCCCGACCCCTACCGCGGACCGTACAGGGGCTATTCGCCGGAAACGGGCGCGCAGTATGCGGAGCGCGTACGCGAACGGATCGATGCGCTCGCGGAACAGGACCGCGGCATCAGCGCCTTCATCGCCGAGTCCCTGCCCGGTTGCGGCGGGCAGATCGTGCTGCCTGACGGCTATTTCAAATCGGCATTCCAACACGTGCGCGAAGCGGGCGGCGTGTGCATCGCCGACGAGGTGCAGGTGGGATTCGGACGCGTGGGTTCGCACTTCTGGGGATTCGAGACCCAGGACGCGGTACCGGACATCGTCACCCTGGGTAAGCCTATCGGCAACGGCCACCCGCTGGGCGCGGTGGTTACCACCCCCGAGATCGCGGGCGCTTTCGACAACGGCATGGAGTATTTCAACACCTTCGGCGGGAACCCGGTCTCCTGCACCATCGGCCTGGCGGTGCTGGACGTCATCGAGGAAGAAGGGCTCCAGGCCAATGCCCTGGAGGTGGGTGGCTACCTGCTGGAAGGACTTCGCGCCCTGGAGCCGGACCACCCGATCATCGGTGACGTCCGCGGCATGGGGCTCTACGTGGGCGTGGAACTCGTGATTGACCGCGATTCGCTGGAACCGGCCGGCCACCAGGCTTCTTACGTGGCCAACCGGATGCGGGACCACGGTGTGCTGATCAGCACGGACGGTCCCCTGCACAACGTCCTGAAGATCAAACCTCCCCTGGTCTTCACCAAAGAGAACGCCGAATATCTCCTGCACTGTCTGGGCAAGGTGCTGGAGGAGGACTACCTGCGGTTCCCGGTCAGCCCAGGCTGACCGGCGTGACCAGGACCGTCATCGCCGGCCCGATCCCGGAATCGGCCGCCGGTCCTATAGCATCACGCCCCCCACCAGATTGTTCCCCGCGTAGACGCCGCGGTAGAGCGTCTGGCGCAGGGGCGGCATGGAGGCGAGCAGCTCCGGATGGGGATCCCAGTTGTGCCACCTGGAGTTGACGGAGTTGTAGCAGCTGAAAATGGCGACGCGCGGATACTTCTCGCTGACCCACGGCCTTCCGCTGTGCGTCAGGGCCTCGGTGAAGAACATCAGCGATCCAGCCGGACAGGTATATGTATCCCAGATCGGCGAGTCCGGCGACCGGATGGAGGACGGCGTGGGAAAGACGGACTTGTGGCTGCCGGTTACCAGGAGCGTGCCGTTCCCCTCCTCCACCGGGTTCAACTCCCAGACCACCCGGGTCAGCGCGGAGTTGGCCTTTCCGGGAATGCAGTGGTAGAGATGGGAGTCGCCGGGGAGCCGCAGCATGCCGTTCCCGTTGTGGGGCCCGAACTCGCCGTCGCCGGCTTCCCGGTAGAACAGAGTGGCCGATTCCTGCCTGAAACCGTAGCAGATCTGGTTGGACAGGCCGGGATAGGCCAGGAATTCGTTCATGAACCCCACCACCCTCGGATGATCCGTCAGGCTTTGCAGCGGACCGCCGAGCGCCGACCGCTCCCGTTCGGGTATGGATTCCGGATCATGGTGCAGCTGCAGGCAGAACGCCCGCATCTCCTCACATTCGGCTTCGGAAAGCACCCCGGGGATCAAGAGCCAGCCGTCCTTGTCGAACAGGTACTTCTCTTCGTCTGTCGGCGGGACCACGTCCCGGCCGTCGGCGTTCACCCTGGTCAGATCGGCCTGGGCCTCATCCAGGCGCGCGCCCAGGTTCTTGTCGATGATAAACGCTCCGTTGGATGACATGCGTATTCCTCCCTGTGGTTGATTTGAGAAGCGCGGTCAGTCACCGTCCGCTCCGCCGGTGTCGAATTCGATTCCCTGGGCCAGCGGGAGATCGGTGGACCAGTTGACGGTATTGGTCTGGCGGCGCATGTAGGCTTTCCAGGCGTCCGAGCCCGATTCGCGGCCGCCGCCCGTCTCCTTCTCGCCGCCGAAGGCCCCGCCGATCTCGGCGCCGGACGTGCCGATGTTCACGTTCGCGATGCCGCAGTCCGATCCCGTAGCGGAGAGAAACCGCTCCGCCTCGCGCAGGCTGTCGGTGAAGATCGCGCTGGAAAGCCCCTGGGGCACGTCGTTGTGGAGGTCGATGGCCTCGTCCAGGGTTTCATACTCCAGGATGTACAGAATCGGGGCGAAGGTCTCCTGTTTCACGATAGCCGACTGGGCGGGCATGCGTATGATCGTCGGTTCGACGAAGTTCGGTCCCAGGTCCGGACGGTGTTTCCCGCCGGTGACGACCTCGCCGCCCTCGGCCTTCGCCTGCTCGATGGCCCGCATCATGTCGTCCACGGCGTCGGCCGTGACCAGTGGTCCCATGAGCGTGCCGTCGTCGATGGGGTCTCCCATCGGCACCTGCGCGTAGGCGTGGGCCAATCGATCGATCAGCTTCGACGTCATGCTCTTGTGCCCGATGATGCGACGCGTCGAGGTGCACCGCTGTCCCGCCGTACCCACGGCGCCGAAGACGATGCCGGGCACGGCGAGTTCTAGGTCGGCGTGCTCGGAGACGACGATCGCGTTGTTGCCGCCCAGCTCCAGTATGCTGCGGCCGAACCGGGAAGCGACCCGTGCGGCCACGGTCCTGCCCGTCGCGGTCGAACCCGTGAAGGATACGAGCGGTATGCGTTCGTCATCGAGGATGAGATTGCCCACATCGCTGCCGCGGCCGATGGCCAGATTGAACACGCCGTCCACGCCATGGTCGGCCATGACCCGGTTGCACAGGTGCTGCGTGGCCACGGCCGTCAGCGGCGTCTGCCCGCTCGGTTTCCATACGGTGACGTCGCCGCATACCGAAGCCAGGGAAGCGTTCCACGACCAGACTGCCACGGGGAAATTGAAGGCGGTGATGATGCCGATCACGCCCAGGGGGTGCCACTGCTCGCTCATGCGGTGACTCGGCCGCTCGCTCGCGATGGTCAGTCCATACAACTGGCGGGAAAGTCCCACGGCGAAATCGCAGATGTCGATCATCTCCTGGACTTCCCCCATGCCCTCCACGCGGATCTTCCCCATCTCCAGGGAGACGAGTTCACCCAGCGGTTCCTTGTACGCCCGCAGGATGTTGCCCAGGTCCCTGACCATGTCACCCCGCTTCGGCGCGGGCAGCGCTCGCCAGGTATCGAAGGTGGCGCGGGCGTGTTCGATCACCCGGTCATAGACCTCGGGCGTCGCCTGCCGGACGCCCGCGATCGGATCGCCGGTCGTCGGATTGTACGACGTCAGGATCGGTCCCTCCCCGTGTATCCAGCCGTCCATCCCCGTACAGGCCCCGGCGTTCAAGGCTTCGATGTTCAGTTTTTCAAGCAGTGCCTTCATCTTCGATACTCCAGTGTTTGGGTTCACACGAAATCCTCGGCGTCGCGCCCGGGTTCATACGAAATCCTCGGCGTCCCGGTCCAGCCGCCTGATCTTCCCCATGTACGCTGTGACGCGCCGGTCGGTTTCGTGAGGATATTCGAAATCCAACCCGTCGGCGACTGTGACGGCAAGACGCCGGAACAGCCGGATCGCATTGAACAGGGCGTCCCAGTTCTGATCCGGGTCCGCACCCGAATACGTGGATTCGATTTCCGCCCATGTCCCGGGGTCAAGGTAGCGCTTGAACCAGCGGCCGTGTTTGTTGGTCGTAACCGACCAGTCGTTTTTCATGCCGATATGCCATTCGATGACTTTTTCAAGAAAGGGGGAATGGACCTTTCTGTTCATGTGCTTTGCCCAGTAGAGCTCATCGCGCCACAGGGCCTTGGCCACGTAGATGATGTCCCACCAGAAATCGGCCACCAGTTCGTCATATTCGTCCTTCGAAGGTCTTTGAACGTGGTAGGCGCTGTGATAGGGCAGTATGGGGTTCTTTACTATCCGGTCCTTGTCCAGCAGCACCCGGTAAGGTTCGGGCTCGCCGTTGAGGTCGTGCATGGATTCGACGTCCGCGACGCTCCAGTCGATCCGGATGCCATCGTCATAGATCACCATGCGGCCAATCCTGGCATCATCAAACAAGGTTGGCAAGGGTGGCGAGCGCGTCATCACGGATCCGAACGTTTCCAGCCAGCCGTCGTCCCGTTTGTAGGGTTCCAGGTCCCTGACGTACACGATCACGTCGTAATCCGACAACAGGTCGACCTTGTCGTTTCCATCGACCCGGCCACTCGACAGGACCAGTCCTCTGATCTGATCGTCCGCTTCCGCCCAGCGTTGAATCTCATCAAAAACTTCCGACGCCTTGCGCATGCCCTGTTCTCCGGTGATCCATCTGCCGACCCGCGGCCCCCCCTTGCCGAAGGACGAGGCGGCTGTGCCTTCAGCCCGTTTCCAGCCGGACTTCCGTGACCCTCGGGGTGCTTCCCCCGTTTTTCGCGCCTAGCGCGAGACGATACTGAACCCATGATCCCGCGCCCGAGTCCGTGCCCGCGCCTGAGTCCGTGCCCGTGGCCGCACCCGAGACCCGTACCGGCTGGGGTGTTTCGTACCAGGTGCCCGGTCCTCCGGCGCCATGCCAGTCCGAACGTGCCAACGCCTCCTCCGAGTCCGCCCACCGGACCTGGGCGTGCACCCAGGTACCCGGCCCGCATTCCGCTTCCCAGTCTATGGCGGTCACGGCCTGCCCATGGGGTATCTCGTGGGGCGCCGAGACATAGTATTCTTCCGGTCCCGCGTCCAGGATGTTTCCCGTCTGCACAGCGGTCATGCCGTGGGGGCCCGTCGTGGGCAGCCGTGTGACCCGCCTGGCGTCGAACCCGCCGGGACCGTTCCACCAAACGGCGGAATGGCCGACGTGGTCGCCCTCGACCTTGTGATAGGCGATGGCGAGGTCGACGCGGCCGTCTCCGTCGAAATCCGCGGCCACGCAGCCCGACGCGGAATGGGTAAACAGCCGGGTGCGGTCATCGGCCGAGAATCCCCGGCCGGCACGGTTCCAGTAGATGTAGGAATCGATGTCGCGCACGCGGTTGTCGTGGTAGGAGCAGACGAAGAGGTCGAGCAGGCCGTCCCCGTTGAAGTCCATGATGGACATGGCGTTCACCGCGTTGGACGGCAGGAGGGTGCGGCGGTCCTCGCGTAGCCCGTCGGGACCGTTCCAGTAGATGTGCACGAAGGAGTCGTGGGGCGCCCCGATAGACGGCTCGTGCCCGCCGATGACCAGGTCGGGATACCCGTTCCCGCTGAGGTCCGCCGCTCGGGCGCAGGCGCCGTGCCACACGGAAAGCGCCTGGCATCGGTCCATGCTGAAGCCTTCTGGGCCGCCCCAGAGGATGAAGCTGTAGTCGTCGGCGATCTGCGGCACGACCAGGTCGAGCCAGCCGTCGCCGTCCAGGTCGACGAGGAAGATCCAGCGCGGATCCTTGTACACGACGCCCTCGTATTCGAGCCGGATGCGCTCCGTTCGGCCGGCGTCGAAGCCGTCACGACCACCGTAGAAGATGACGATATCCGGATGGTCGAAACCGCAGAAGACGAGGTCCAGGTATCCGTCCTGGTCCAGGTCCGCGCAACAGACCCCGTGGGCGCGCACGGTCGGAAGGCGCACGTCCGGTTCGGTCCCGAATCGTCCTTCCGCATTGTAGTACACGTAGGACCCCGGATCCTGGCGGACCGAGTTCTCGGACGCGTTGGCCAGGATCAGATCGGGCATCCCGTCGTCGTTCAGGTCGCATCGTAGCGCTTCCACCGCGCCCCACCCCGGCACTTCCTGGCGGCGTTCCGCGTCAAACCCGTCGGGACCGCCGTGATAGACGCAGACGGGGATGTCACCCCTCAGGTTCCGGCTGAACTGGTTGATGAAAACGGCCTGAGGAAGGGGATCGTCCGATGCGCGGGCCATGCGGACCAGCAGCACCCGCCGGGCGTCATGGGTCTCGAGGACGCGCGGCGGCGCCAGCCCGTCCCGGCCCCAGCGGTACGCCAGGGATTCCGATGTATAGCTTTCCGGCGTATGGGTCTGACAGATCACGATCTCGGACCGGCCGTCCCCGTCCAGATCCCCGACCGCCGCATCGCAGGCGTAACGGCTGGGGATCGCCGTCCTGTTTTGATCGCTGTACCTGTCCTCGTCCCCGCCGTGGTACAGCCACGAACACTCCTCCCCGTCGTGGCGGTCCCGGCAGGCCACGACCAGGTCGCAACGTCCGTCCCCGGCCAGGTCACCCGCGGCGGCGGCGAAGGCATTCCGGCAGGAAAGCCGGACCGGCGTCCCGGCTGCCCGACCCCCTTCGAAGGGCACGAGATAGACCGCATCGGTCCGCGCGACGAATACATGGGGCACACCCCGGACCCGGAGCACGGAGACCAGCGGGACAGCGGGATCGACCTCTTCGGGATAGCCATCGAGGTCCTGGTCCGCCTGGTCCGCCTGGTCCGCCTGGTCCGCCTGGTCCGCCTGGTCCGCCTGGTCCGCCTGGTCCGCCTGGTCCGCCTGGTCCGCCTGATCCGCCTGGTCCGGTTTTCCGGGCGGGTCTGCCTCGACGGGGACGTCGGACGATCGTTCCGGCACGATTCCGCCGGGGCCGCCCCAGTATATCCGGACATCCCCCCGTGCGGTCCGGATGACCAGGTCGGCGTACCCGTCGCAGTCCACGTCGCAGGACGCGGCCTGGTCTGCCTCGATGTCCAGGTCCCGGTAGCCTTTCGGTTCGAAGCCCAGCGCCGTCTGGCGGAACAACCGCAGCCTGCCGCCTGAAACGAAGGCCAGGTCCGGTCTTCCGTCGCCGTCGAAATCCCCCGCGGCCACGGCAGTGCAGCATGGCGCGGGCAGGTACTGCATACGCCCTTCGCCGAGTCCGTCCGGGCCGCCGTAGTAGAGGTACGCGTTGAGATCCCGCCGGATGCCGTTGTAGAACATGCCGACGACCAGGTCGTCGAATCCGTCCCCGTTCAGATCGGCGACGACACCCGTTCTTGCCCCGTCGGACGGCAGGAACTGAGACGAGGTTTTTCCAAATACGTCATGATACAGGATGACCGGAGGTTTTTCACCGTGGTTCTGGCTGTTGCAGAAGACGAGGTCTACGTGGCCGTCCCGGTCCAGGTCGAACTGGTGGATGCGTTGCAGCACCCCCGCCCGCGACACATAGAGATTCTGGCCGCCATTGCCGAAGACGCCCCGGCGGAAGGCCTCGAAACCCCGGGTAATCCATGGCGAAGAAACGGAAGTGGAAGGATGGGAGGACATGGCCATAACCTATGGCACGGCGGACGGTCAAATCAACCCATTTATGCCGCTCCTCAAATGCCGCTCCTCAGTGATCGAACAAGTCCAGTGTTGCCGGAGATCCTCCGGGGGACTCCGCCGCCATGGCGTCGAGGATTCCGAGGATGTCTCGGGCCACGGGCGTCCGCCGGAACCGATAGATCTCGCCGGGCAGCCCCGACGAGGATTCATCGTCCACGGCGAGGTCGTCGGAAATCGCCAGGATGAGGTTGGGCGGGCCGTGGCGCCGGAGCAGGTCGAGACGCGTCCGGACGGCCGCGGAACGCCAGAAACCGAGGAAATCCAGGTACACTTTCGTCCCCGCGGCCGGATGGGTGAAGACGTAGTCGGGGACCAGTACGCCCCGGCCTTCGAGGTCGATGATCTCCGATCCGGCCGCCATGCGCCAGACCGTATTCAGCCGACCGAACCGTTCTTCGAGCCAGGCCACCTCCTCGGGTATCCACTGGCCCGTGGAAGGGCCGATGGGTTTGAGTCCCGTTTCGGGCGTCAGCGTGAACACGCCCTCCCGGCGCCTGGCGCCCCAGGTCACGGAAGCGGCGATCCGCCAGTTCCCGCAGTGCAGGACCGCGGGAAGAAACTGGGCGATCTGCAATCCGTAGCGCTGGGACGACTTGAAGAGCGCCATGGGGCCGTCGATATAGATATGGTATGCCCCCGGACCGGTCTGCCGGATCTCGTGGAGCAGCCGGAAGAACTTCAGCTTTCGGAAGAGGTCGCGGTAACGGGCCGGAGTCTCGCCCTCGACATGCAGGTCGAGTTCCGTCGCCCGGAACAGGACGGCCTGGGCCAGCGCGACGTTGTACCTGCCCAGGAGCCACTCCGGAGTGCAGGATTTGAAGGACTCCAGCCGTTCGGCCGCCTTGAGATCGGCATAGAAGGCCCGGTCGACCTCCTTTGCTTCGATCCCGGCCGATTTCGCCGCCTCTGCCAGAACGGCCTCCCGGTCGATGCGGACCTGGTCCGTGTTCCGATAAGCCGCCGCCGCCGATTCGAAGATCCGGCTTCTCAGTTCCACCGGGTCGACGGGCGAAGCGGGCGCGAACGTACAGCGATCCTTCAGCAGCTTGCTCAGGCCGCGATGAAACAGGAATTCCGTTCCCGCACCCGTGATATCCGCGAGTTCTTCGTCGAGTTCCTGCCGGGATCCGCCTACATGGCGCTCGAAAGCGCGGATCAGCGTTCCGGCCACGCCCAGGTGATCCCCGCTCGCTTCGTCGATGTAGGGAAGCTGGATCTGACCCTTGCGGAACCGTACGCGGAGCAGGTCGCCCGTCAGCATGTCGCGTTCTCCTGAGCCGGCGGCTTCCGGTAGGCACTGTGCTGCCTTCGCCGGGAACTCGCGTATTCCTCGCCCGTCTGCTCGGCCACCAGTTCGTAGAGCAATGCGTGCTTCCCCTCCACACGGCGCAGGATCCGGCCGAGACGCTGCACATGCTCTCTCACGCTGCCGGTGCCGGAAAGTACCACGGCGACGTTGGCTTCGGGGACGTCGACCCCTTCGTTCAGCACGCGGGACGTGACCAGGAAGGGGTACCTGCCCGCGTTGAACGCCGCGAGGATGTCCTGGCGCTCCTTGACCTTAGTCTGGTGCGTGATGGCGGGGACGAGGAAACGTCGCGAGATCCGGTATACCGTTTCGTTGTCGCTGGTGAAAATGAGCATGCGGTCGCGGCGGTGCTGGCGGATCAGCCGTTCCAGGACGCGCAGCTTGGCCTGCGAACCCTGGGCGATGGCCTTCTGGGTCCGGTAGGCCGTGAAAGCCTTCCGCCCCTCTTCGCTCCGCGACGTCGCCGCCAGGAAACGCACCCATCCACCTGGGCCGGACAGGGCGATCCGCTGGCTGTCCAGGAACGCCCGGTAAATGTTTCTCGCCTCCTGGTACTCCGTCCGCTCTTCCGGCGAAAGACGCACGCTGATCTTTATGGTCTCGTATCCGGAAAGGTATTCCCCACTCAGCGACCGAATCTCCTGGCGGTAGACCGTATCGCCGATCGCGTCCCGCAGGAGATGTTCCGCCCCGTCCTCCCGTTCGAGCGTTGCGGTCAATCCCAGCCGGTAGGGCGCCAGGGACAGGTCCGCGGTCATCAGGTAGGAGGGACCGGGCAGGTGGTGGCATTCGTCGAAGACCACGAGTCCGAACTGATGGCCGAACCGCTCCATGTGCAGGTACGCGGAATCGTAGGTGGACACGGAGACGGGCTCGATGTCGTAGTATCCCCCGCCGATCAGCCCGACTTCGGTGTCGAACTGGCTGGAAATCACGCCATACCACTGCTGCATCAGGTCGATGGTCGGCACGACGACCAGCGTGCCGCGCTGGACGCGGGCCATGCACATGAGCGCGACGAAAGTCTTGCCCGCACCGGTGGGCAGTACGACGATGCCCCGGCCGCCCGCCTTCCACCAGGCGTCCACGGCCTCCTGCTGGTAGGGAAAGGGGGACCGGTCCGACTGGAAGGACAAGTCCAGCTTCCCGTAGGACCTGGCGTCGTCCTGGTGGGGGATGCCCCGGTCGTTGAGCCGGGTGATGATCTCGCGGTAATGCCGCGCCGGAGCACGGTGCAGCGACACGCGGCGGTCGAACGCGCAGCCGGGCAGGGACAACGCGTCCACCTGGTCCCGGTCGCCGTGCACCAGGATGGTCCCGCGGTCGAATTCGAGTCTGAGCATGGGGTCCGGGCCTTGAACGCACGGGGCGGCACGGGGGATGGATCGTTCCGGCCTATTCCCGTTCTTCGAACAGCTCGTCCCGCCGGGTGGCGAGCACCTCCTTCAACGCGTCGATGAACCGGTCGATATCCTCGTAGCTGTCGTAGAAGTGCGTGGATATGCGGAAGACGGGCAGTTGGCCGGCCCTCGTGCCGGTGATCTGTATGCGATACTCCTCCCACATGAGCTGAACGATCTTCTGGAGATTGCAGCCATCGATGGTAAAGGAAGTCAGGAATCCGGACATCTCGGGTCCGGGGGGCACGGTCATGCGGGCGCCTTCGATCTCCGTCATGATCAGTTCGCGCAGGTATCGGGCCAGGCCGAGGCAATAAGGCCTGATCCGGTCCTCCCATCCGATGCCCCGTTGAAAATCGATGGCGGCGCCCAGTCCGGCGAAGTGCGTCGTATCGTGGGTCCCCGTCACGTCGAACCTCCCGGCACGGCCGATCGGCGCGGTATTGTACCCCAGGATGGGCGCCGGCAGCGCGCTCAGATAGGGATCCGCGACATAGCAGATGCCCGTCCCCTTGGGCGCCAGCAGCCACTTGTGCGTACTGCTGGCATAGAAGTCGCATCCCAACGCTTCGATATCGACCGGCACCATGCCGACCGCGTGCGCGCCATCCACCACGGCCACGGCGCCGTGGCTGTGGGCCAGGGTGGTCAGTTCGTCAACGGGCGCCACAAGACCCGTGGTGCAGTAGACGTGGGAGAAGACCATTACCTGGGTACGCGGCGTGACATGGGCGGCGAAGGCGTCGACGATCTCCCCAGGTGAATCGGGCGGCGTCGGCAGGGGAACCTTCCGGATCAGCACGTGCTGCGTCCTGGCCATGTGCTCCCACATGCGCTGGACGGAAGGGTATTCCTGGTCGCTCATCAACACCTCTCCGCCGGGCTGCAGCGGCAGTCCGCGTGCGGGGACGTTCATGCCCATGGTGGGGTTGAGTACCAGGGCCACGTTTTTCGCGGAAGCCCCGGTGAAATCGGCGATTTTCTCGCGGGCTGACTCGACCAGGGGCCGCATGAGCCCGCCGCCCTGGTTGCGCAACGGGTTCTCCTCCACCTGCCGCAACCAATCGATTACCTTTTCGATCACGGGCCGTGCGGATGGGCCCACCGAGCCGCCCTGGAGAAAAGTAACACCGTCCTCGAGATAGAACTGACGCCGGATGTCCGCCCAGAACGCCCGTTCTTCATCGCCTATGGGTTTGTCGCGTGCGGCCATGGGGCGCTTGCCTCCTTTGACGGGATCCCGAGGTCTCGAATATCGACGGTCCTGCCCTGCATGAAATGTGGAGGAGACCGCCCCAATGTCAAGGGGATTAACGGCTTAACGGAAGTCGTATACCGTGGTCAAATACCGTGATGCGAGGAGGGCTTCCGATCTTGACAGCAGACACGGGACACGTAAGTTATGAATCCCATCCGCCCGGCTCATTGCCGGACTCCGCGTAATCCAGGAGCACGTCATCCAGGAGCAGAAAACCATGTCCCGTCCGAACGTCATCTTCATCATGGCGGACCAGATGCGCGGCGACTGCATGAGCTGCGACGGCCATCCGGTGGTGGAAACGCCCAACCTGGATCACCTGGCCGCCCGGGGCGCGCGGTTCTCCCACGCATACACCGCGGTCCCATCCTGCATTCCCGCCCGTTCGACCGTGATGACCGGCATGGACCAGTGGCACACGGGCGTCCTCGGCATGGGACGGGGACAGGGGCCGATACCCAACGACTTCCCCCATACCCTGGCCGGCACGCTGGCGGACGCGGGATATACCACCCACCTGGTCGGGAAAGGCCACTTCACGCCGCAGCGGGCGGACATGGGCTTTCAGTCGTCGGAACTGGACGAGTCCGGCCGGCTGATTGCCCAGGGTCTGCGGGACGAATACCGCCAGTGGTTCGACCGGGAGAAACGGCGCGATATCACGCCGGACGATCACGGGGTCAACTGGAACTCCTGGATCGGGCGCCCCTGGCATACCGAGGAATACCTCCATCCGACGGCCTGGACCATGAGCCGGGCGATCCATTACATCGCGGGGCGCGACCGCGCAAGACCCTTCTTCCTCAACGTCAGCTTCGCCCGGCCCCATTCGCCCTACGTGCCGCCCGCATGGTACTTCAACCTGTACCACGACCGGGAAACCCCTGCGCCGCACATCGGCGACTGGGCGGACATGCACGACGTGCCCTTCGACGCCACGGACGTGAACTCATGGCACGGCAAGCTATCGGCCGCGCGCATCCATCGCGGCCGGGCCGGGTACTACGGGGAGATCTCCTTCATCGACACCCAGATCGGCCGGCTCAAGAACTGGATGGAACGGAACGATCCGGAGGCCTGGTCCAACACCTGGATCGTCTTCACGTCCGACCACGGCGACATGGTGGGCGACCACCATCTCTGGCGCAAGACCTACGCCTACGAGGGAAGTGCGAGGATTCCGCTGATCGTCTGCCCGCCGGCTGCCTGGGGCGAACAGGTCAAGGCAGCCATACCGGACGGCGTGACCGAACTCCGCGACATCATGCCCACGATTCTGGACGCCGCCGGGATGGACGTGCCGCTCACGGTGACGGGGAAAAGCCTGCTGCCGCTGGTCCGGGGCAACACGGACGGCTGGAGAACCTACCTGCACGGCGAGCACTGCTGGTGCTACGCGCCCGAACAGGAGATGCAGTACGTGACGGACGGCCACCGGAAGTTCATCTGGCTGCCGCGAATCGATCAGAAGCAGTTCTTCGACCTCGACGAAGACCCCGGCGAGTGCCGTAACCTGGTGGGCGACCCGGCCTATGAAAAGGCAGTGGAAAAGTGGGAAGGATATCTCGTGTCTGAGCTCGAGGCGCGAGACTGCGGATGGGTCGTGAACGGCCGGCTGCACTGCCCGGACGGACCGTTGGTCTCACCGTTCAAGGATGTTCGGTACCTGGGATAACGGACTGCTCGTTGTTTCAGATCTCCCTGGCGTTCCGCTTTCCATAGTCCCGCCTCTCTTCAGATATTGTGGTTATGAAGTCTGTTTTTGACTGAGCATGATATCTTCGATCCGGGCGATCCGGTGCTCCATCTTCCCGATGTCTTCCCGGATACGCGTTTCCATGTTCTGCATACGCGTTTCCATGTTCTGCATCTCGACCTTCAGTTCGACCTTCAGCTCCTGGCGTCCTGCCTTGGCTTCCCGCCAGAAGAAGACGAAGGCCGCCAGCAAAACGGCCGGTTGGATCAGAAGTCCTGCAATCTCCATGATGTCCTCCGTATATTGGCAATGGGGTCTCTGAACATCCTTGACGTATTCTCGCCGACATGGTACAAAATGTTCAGTCGGTGATAACCGACGAAATCTCGTGAGCTATGTCCTTTTTGCCCTGGTCTGCCGGAGACCCACACCGCGTAAGGCCCGTGGTGAACCTAGTGAGGGAACACACTTTGGACGAGATCGGAACGCGCAAGGAAGATCTGGACACCCCGGTCCTCTGGGTTGACCTGGATCGTCTTGAAAACAACATCCGCACCGTGGGGCATCGGCTGAAGGAAGCCGGCGTGGACTGGCGCCCGCACATCAAGGGGGTCAAGATCCCGGCGATTGCCGACATGTTGCTTAAGGCCGGCGCCATCGGCGTCACCTGCGCCAAGCTCGGTGAAGCCGAGGTCATGGCCACGGGCGGCGTCGAGGACCTCCTCATCGCCAACCAGGTGGTCGGACCGCCGAAATACATCCGCCTGGCTCGTCTCTGCAGGCAGGCGGACGTGAAGGTTGCCGTCGACAGCGACGCCACGCTGGAGGACCTGGGCCGCACCGCGAAGGATGCCGGCGTCGAGGTCGGCGTGCTCGTCGAACTGAACACGGGTATGGAACGCGCCGGCGTCCGGCCCGGCGAACCGGTCGTCGAACTCGCCCGGAAGGTCCACCAGACCCCCGGCCTGCGCTTCCGGGGGGTCATGGCCTGGGAGGGGCACGCCTGCGTGGACGAAGACTCCGACTGGAAACACGGGGAGATCAGGCGGGCCGTGGGAGATCTCGTGGACTCCGCACAGCGCTGCCGGGCCGCGGGACTGCCCTGCGATATCGTGAGCGGCGGAGGAAGCGGCACCCTGTCGGTCACGCCCGACCTGGAAGGGATCACCGAGATCCAGGCCGGCGGCGCGATCTTCAACGACGTGATGTACACCCTGTGGGGGGTTCGGACCGACCCCGCCATCTTCGTGCACGTCACGGTCACCAGCCGCCCCGAACCGGACCGGCTGATCGTGGACGCCGGGTTCAAGACGGTGCCCGCGTGGTTCGGCATGCCCATGCCGGTGGGCGTCGATGACGTGGAGAGCGTGCGCATGTCCGCGGAACACGGGACCGTGACCTTCACCGACCCGAATCACGAGATCGCCGTCGGGGACAAACTAGATCTCATGGTGGCCTATACCGACGTCACCCTGTTCCTCCACGACCACCTCTACGGGATCCGCAACGGAGTCGTCGAGACGGTCTGGCCCATTCTCGGCCGCGGAAAACTGCGCTGATCCAGGATACCCTTCCGGTATGGCTGAAACGTCCGGATATACTTCGCTGACCCGGTCCGGGTTCGGTGCCGAACTCGGGGACGTGGACCTCGCACGGCTCGATGAAGCCCTGGTCAAGGAGGCCGTAAACGCTTTTCACGCGGCAGGCGGACTGGTGGTCATCCGAAACCAGGGACATATCGAACCCGCCCACCTCCGCCGGTTCGTGACCCGGCTCGGCACGCCCGAAGGCAACGAGAAATACGATCCTGCCTTCCTGGTCCCGGGGTTCCCCGACATACTGCGCATCGGGAACGCGAAAGAGCACGGAAAGTACACCGCACTATTCATCCAGGCGGACCCGCCGCCGCTGCTGTGGCACATGGACGATTCATTCCGCCATCCCCAGCCCGTCGGATCCTGCCTGTTCTGCATCCGCACGCCCCCCGAGGGCGGGGAAACGGGCTTCGCGGGCATGACCGCAGCCTATGAGGACCTGCCGGACGATGTCAAAGCACGCACCGATTCCATCCGGACCGTCCATTCCTACAACCATCTCAACGAACTGCTCAGGAAGAAGAATCCGCATCGCCCGCCACTAAGTGAAGCACTACTGGCACAGTTTCCCCCGATCGTCCGGCCCCTGGTCGCGCGACACCCGGAGACCGGACGAAAGTCCCTCTACCTGCCCCTTTGCCACATCGAGTCCGTAGAAGGGATGTCGCCTGAAGAGGGATCGGCATTGCTGAACGACCTGCAGGCCCACGCGACCGGAAAAGACTACACTTACATGCACCGGTGGCGTCCGGGCGACCTGGTGGTCTGGGACAACCGGTGCACGCTGCACGCCCCGACGCCCTTTGACGACACGCGTTACGAACGGCTCATGTTCCGGCTCACCTTCAGCGGACGCCAGATTGCCGGCTTCTGATCGTCCAGGACCGCGGCCACGGTCCGTTCGAACGCGAATCGAATGCCAGGAAGAGGACATGACCGCTTTGGCAGATCGCATACCCTACCGGCAGTGGGGACGGGACCTGGACGAGCAGTCGATCCAGCAGATGGAGCGGGCCTGTTCCCTGCCCGTAGCCGTGGCCGCCGCGCTGATGCCGGACGCCCACGTGGGTTACGGCCTTCCCATCGGCGGCGTGCTGGCCACGGACAACGCGGTCATACCCTACGCCGTGGGCGTCGATATTGCCTGCCGGATTAAGATGACCGTCCTGGACCTGCCGCTGGGTACGCTGCGGCATGACCGGGGAACGGACCGCCTGAAGAAGGCTATCTCGGCGGAGACGCGCTTCGGTCTGGGGGCCCGCTTCAAGAAGCGACGAAACCACCCGGTCCTCGACCGGAACTGGTCCGTCTCTCCCGTGACCAAAAAAGCAAAGGACAAGGCCTGGAGCCAGCTGGGCACCAGCGGGAGCGGCAACCATTTCGTCGAATTCGGCGAGCTGACGTTGAACGAGCCGTTGAAGGGGCTCGACACCGGCACCTACCTCGCCCTGCTTTCCCACAGCGGAAGCCGGGGGACCGGGGCCATGGTCGCCTCCCATTACAGCAGGCTGGCCATGTCCATGCGCCCCGAGCTGTCCCGGGAACAACGGCACCTGGCCTGGTTGGACCTGGGCACCGAGCCGGGACAGGAATACTGGACGGCCATGGAGCTTATGGGCCATTATGCGGAGGCCAACCACGCCTGCATACACCGGCACATGGCCGGCCACCTCGGTGCGGAAGTGTTGCTGGACCTGGAGAACCACCACAATTTCGCGTGGAAAGAAAAGATCTCCGTCCCCGGCCAGTCCGGACGGAGAACGGACCGGAAAGCAATCGTACATCGCAAGGGCGCTACGCCGGCAGGCCCGGGCGTGCTGGGCATCATACCCGGCTCGATGGCGAGCCCGGCCTTCGTGGTCCGCGGAAAGGGCAATCGCGCGTCGATGAACTCCGCCGCCCACGGCGCCGGCCGCGTGATGAGCCGGAAACGGGCGATCCGGAGCCTGAACTGGCAGGACGCCAACCGGCTGCTCCGGGAGAAAGGCGTCACGCTCATGTCCGCCGGTCTCGACGAAGTTCCCTTTGTATACAAGAATATCGAAGCAGTGATGGCGGCGCAGACCGACCTGGTGGAGGTGGTGGCCCGCTTCGAACCCAGGCTGGTGAAGATGGCGCCGGCCGGCGAGCGACCGGAGGATTGAGTTGATGAGAATATCGAACGTCGAAGCTTTCGCGGTACGCGTTCCGAGAGAAGCTGGCCAGGAATTGCGTGAAAACCAGGGAGCGGACGGATCGGGAGCGACCGGGCAGGGAGCGCACGGCGAGTCCCCCGAACCCGGTGCTACCTCCCCGTATTTCATCCCGGAAAACAGGCATGCATTCAAATCCGACATGCACGAGACCCTGGTGGTGCGGGTAACGACCGAAGAAGGCCTGGTCGGCTACGGCGAAGGGCAAAGTCCCATATTGCCCGATACGACGCGGACCATCGTGGAAGACCTTTGCCGTCCCGTACTGATCGGCGCGGACCCCTTCGACGTGGAATTCCTTTGGCAGCGCCTCTACGACGGCATGCGGGAAAGGGGACATCCGACCGGCTTCTACGTCGACGCCCTCGCCGCGTGCGACATCGCCCTGTGGGACCTGAAAGGAAAGGCGCTGGACCTGCCGGTCCATAAACTGCTCGGGGGACGGTTCCGGGACCGGGTCGAAATCTACTCCGGATGCGCCGGCCGCGACCCCGCCACCGCGGCGGACCGGGCCGAAAGTCTCGTGGCCGCGGGCTATCGCGGACTGAAACTCTCCCCGTCCATGGACCGCGCCGGTACCGTCGCCATCGCCAGGGCCGTCCGCGAGCGCGTCGGTCCGGGCATCGCCGTCATGGTGGACGTGCATACCGAATTCGACGTGGCAGAGGCGATCAGGCTGGGCCGGGAACTGGAAGCACTGGACATCTACTGGCTGGAAGCCCCGACCCTGCCCGAGGACCTGGCGGGCCACGCGGCCGTGACCCGGGCGCTGGACATGCACGTGGCCAACGGCGAGTGGTACCGTACCCGGTTCGAGATGAAGGAAGCCTTCGACCGAAGGACCTGCGACGTGGTGATGCCGGATATCGGGCGTACGGGGCTGACCGAGGGCAAACGCATCGCCGTCCTCGCGGAAACCTACAACATCCCCGTGTCACCCCACATCGGGGGCGGCGGAGTGCTCGCTACCGCCGCGACCATCCAGCTGTCCGCGGCCATCCCCAACTTCCTGGTCATGGAACATGGCCACGAGTCCTTTCCCACGCGGTGCCGCTACGCGCTGGAAGCCCCGCAACCCACAGGCGGCGCGTTTCCCGTAACGGATCGGCCCGGACTGGGTGTCCTGATCGACAATGAGGCGCTGGAAGGTTTTTCAAGTCCCGCATAGCGCGCGCCACGCCGTTCGATCCACGGCGACAACGTTTAATTTAAGCACAGAAATCGAATTGATCAGTCCAGGGCGGACTTGAGCCAGTCCCAGAGGCCGCGGCTGCGCGGCGGATCCGCCGCGTCACGATCCGTATCCCTGAAATACCCGTTCATCCAGGTCAGGTTGGACCAGACCTCCATGCCGAGGCGGTTGGGCTGCAGGGTAGGGCTGTGGAAATCAGGTTTCCACAGGCGGTGCTCCACGGGAAACCAGAGGAAGATGCCGCCCACGTCCTCCACGAGCCTGCGTTCGGCGGCGTGGTAGATGGCGTACCTTTCCTCGGGCGGTCCCATGAACTCGTTGCCCTCGTGAATCAGCCGTTCGAAGGTGTCGTCGTGCCATGCGTGGCGTCCCCTGGACCGCCAGAGTCCGAGCAGGTTGGCCGGATCCGGGAAATCCTGGCTGTAGGCCACCAGGGCCAGCGTCACCTCGTGGTTGTTGAGGCCGTCGGTGAACACCTTTCGCTCGATGACCCTGACCCCGACCCGTACGTTCAGCGCTTCGGCGATCATCGCCTGGATGGCCTCCGCGGGTAAGCGGGTGGCCTGGTAGTCGTGGGTGCGGATCCAGATATCGACCTGGGGAAAACCCTTGCCGTCGGGGTATCCGGCTTCGGCCAGCAACTGCCTGGCCCGTTCGGGATCGTAGGGAAGCATATGGCGGAAGACTTCTGGTCGCGAACCGGGAAAACCGGGCGCCAGCATGCTGTAGGCCGCCACGCCCACGTCCTTCAGGGCGGAGTCCATCAGGGCCGTGCGGTCGATGGAGTGGGCGAAGGCTTGCCGGACACGCAGGTCGTCGAAAGGCGGATTGTACGTATCCATGGTCATGTAGAACGTGACGAAGTTGACCATGGAATGCAGTTCATGGCGGAGCACCGGGTCGCTCTTGACCCGTCCGAGCGCTGCCTGCCCGTTCAGGAGGATCATGTCCACCTCTTCGGCCGTATACGCCGAGAGCATGAGCGGCACGGCCGACTGGGAGAATACCCGGATAACCACCTGGTCGAGCAGGGGCGGCATGGACCCCCGGTACATCGGATTGGCGTCCAGGATGATGATCTCGTTCTTGCGCCATTCCGTAACCTTGAAAGGACCGGACGAAATATGGGTCTCCGCCCGGGTGGACCACTCTTCGCCGTACTTGGCCACCGCGTGCTCCGGAGAAGCCCAGCTCATGATGAGGTTGAAGGGCAGGTAAGGGACGGGCTGCTCGGTATGGACGGCCAGCGTCGTATCGTCTATCGCCTCCACGCCCAGCGAATCCACGGGAAGCCGCCGGCCGACCACGTCGCTCCAGTTCTTGATGATGCGGTAGTGCCATTCGAAGTCGTAGGCATTGTCCGGGTCCGCTCCCCGGCGGAAGGTAAAGACGTAGTCATGGGCGGTGAAGGGCCGGCCGTCGTCCCACTGCATCCCGGACCGCAGGTGGAAGAGCCAGGTATTGCCGTCCGGCGTGGCCTCCCAGGACTTCGCTGCGGCCGGTACCAGGTCGTAGTTGTGGTCCTGGCGGACCAGCGGCTCGGAGATGAGGTTGGTGGCCGGGCTGCGCTTGTATATGGTCTTGAACCACTCCATGTAAGTCCCGTCCATCTCGAAGAACCGCAGCCGCTGACGCTCCGGCGGTGCCGCGTCTTCGGGCATCTCGACGCCGATGGAGTTGACCCGCTGGGCGGAGACTTCCGGGGCGGATAGAAATGCGAATAAAATGAGGAATGAAGCGATTCGTCGCATGATCAGGTACGAAGACACGAAGTGGATTTGTCCGGCCAGGGTGAACAGTTCCGGCCAAGATGGATTGACCCTTCTGTAATATCCCATTTTAACCGATATAGACAAGGATTACCGACTTCGTTGTTCCGTCACCCCAGGACAGCTTGCAGCATCCCCGCCGCAGCAAAGAACGCGACCAGCGCCAGGATCGGCAGGCGCAGCACCCTGAGCAGGAAAAACCCGATGAGAGCGAGGGCGAGATCCAGGGGCGAGAAGACGGCGTTGACGAACACGGGCTGGTAGAGCGCGGCCAGCAGGAGACCGACCACCGACGCGTTGACCCCCGCCACCGCGCCCGCGGCGCCCGGTTTCCGCGCAAGCGTCTCCCAGGTGTCGTGGAAGGACAGGATCAACAGGAATCCCGGCAGGAAAATCCCGAGGACCGCGATCAACGCGCCCGTCAGCGCGTGATCCGGAGTCATACCGGCGCCCAGGAACGCGGACATGGCGAACATGGGGCCTGGAATGGCCTGGGCGGCGGCGTAGCCGAGCAGGAAACGATCGATGGGAAGCGCGTCGCCCACGGTCTGCTGGAGCAGCGGCAAAACGACGTGTCCACCGCCGAATACCAGGCTTCCGGCCTGGTAGAACCGGGAAAACAGATCGAGGTCCGGCGACAGGCTCGCCAGGAACGGAAGACCGATGAGGAGCACAAAGAAGCCGGTCAGCGGCAGCCAGGAGAAACTAAGCCGGTCTCCGGGCGGGGCCTCCGGCGCGCGCAGAAAGCGCCAACCGGCCAGCGCGCCGGCCGCCAGGACTGCGAACTGGGTCGTCATCGAAGGGGCGACCAGCAGGGCCGACGCGGTCAGAACGCACAGTGCTCCGGTGAGGCGGCGCCTGCAGAAGGTGGCGTACATGCCCAGGACGGCGTCGGCGACCACGACCACGGCCAGCATTTTCAATCCATTGACGAATCCGCCGAACCAGACCGTTTCCGTCACCGTGCTCCCGGCGATGGCCAGCAGGTACAGGATCACGAAGGACGGCAGCGTGAACCCCAGGAACACGGCGACGCCGCCGGCGACGCCCGCCCGCTGGTATCCGATGGCGAAGCCGACCTGGCTGGAAGAGGGTCCGGGAAGGAACTGGCTCAAGGCCACGAGCCGGCCGTAGGAAGCTTCGTCAAGCCACTTCAACCGATCCACAAAGGCGGTCCGGAAGTATCCCAGGTGGGCGACGGGACCGCCGAAGCTGATGCATCCCAGGGCCAGGAATCGCCAGAAGAGTTCCCACATGATTCGGGTGTCCTTCGGCAAGCCGCCGCTATGTCCCCGCGCGGGCGATGAAGGTTCTCAAGAGGGTCCGCGAACCAGGCGCGCTAGTCGGACAGCGCCGCCCGGGCCGCAGCCAGACAGGCGATGGGCACGCGGTAAGGAGAGCAGCTGACGTAGTCCAGGTCCACGCCGTGGCAGAATTCGACCGAGGCGGGGTCGCCGCCGTGCTCGCCGCAGATGCCCACCTTCATGCCGTCCCGCGTGGCGCGGCCGCGCTCGACGCCGATTTTCACGAGTTCTCCGACACCGCTGCCGTCTATACTAACGAAGGGGTCTTCCGGCCAGATCTCGGCATGCAGGTAGTCGGGGATGAACCTCGCGTCGTCGCGGGAGAGTCCGAAGGTCGTCTGCGTCAGGTCGTTCGTCCCGAAGGAAAAGAACTCCGCTTCCTCCGCGATCTCGTGGGCGGTCAGCGCCGCCCGGGGCAGCTCGATCATGGTACCGATCTGGTAGTCCACCTCCACGCCGGTCTCCGACTGCACTTCCCGGGCCGTCCGGCGGACGACCTCGGCCTGCATGCGCAACTCGTTGATGTGACCGACCAGGGGGATCATGATCTCCGGGATGGCCTTGATACCCCGTTTCACGCAGTCGCTCGCGGCTTCGAAGATCGCCCGGGCCTGCATCTCGGTGATCTCGGGGTAGGCGATACCGAGCCTGCACCCGCGGTGTCCGAGCATGGGATTGGCCTCCCGCAGGTCCTCCAGCTTGCGCTGGTACCGCTCTACCGGTACGCCGGTCTGCGCGGCGAGTTGGCCGATGGCCTCGTCCTCGTGGGGCAGGAACTCGTGCAGGGGCGGGTCGAGCGTGCGGATCGTGACGGGGTAGCCGTCCATGACCTCGAATATCCCGATGAAATCACTTCTCTGGATCGGCAGCAGCCGGGCCAGTGCCTTCCGGCGGCCGGCTTCGTCATCGGCCAGGATCATCTCCCGGACCGAATCGATCCGGTCTTCCTCGAAGAACATGTGTTCGGTCCGGCAAAGGCCGATGCCCTCGGCGCCGAAGGCGCGCGCGGTGGCAGACTGATCGGGCTGGTCTGCGTTGGTCCGCACCTTGAGCCTGCGGTTCCGGTCGGCCCAGGCCATCAGGCTTTCGTACCGCTGATAGACTTCCGAGTTCTCCGACGACCTGGATTTCTGCAACAGGACCTGCAGCACTTCGGAGGGAATGGTCGGAATGGCGCCGGCCATGACCTCCCCGGTGGACCCGTCTATGGAGATGTAGTCCCCTTCGGCGATGACCTGTTCGCCGACGCGCATCTGACGGGCGGCGTAGTCGATATCCAGCTCTCCGCAGCCGGCGACGCAGACCTTGCCCATCTGGCGGGCGACCAGGGCCGCGTGGCTCGTCATGCCGCCCCTTGCGGTCAGGATACCCACCGCGGCGTTCATGCCGCGTATGTCTTCGGGCGACGTCTCGATGCGGACCAGGATGACCTGGTCGCCGAGGTCCGCCCAGGACTCGGCATCGGTGGCGTTGAACACAACTTTACCTGACGCCGCACCCGGACCGGCGTTCAGGCCCCGGGCCAGCACCCGTCCCTCGTGCTCCGCGCGGCGCTTCTCTTCCACGTCGAACACCGGGCGCAGTAACTGGTCGAGCTGGTCGGGCTCCACGCGCCGCAGGGCTTCTTTCTCGTCTATCAGCCCTTCCCGTACCATGTCTACCGCGATCGTGATGGCGGAGAAACCAGTACGCTTTCCGACGCGGCACTGCAGCATCCACAGGTTACCGCGCTGGATGGTAAACTCGATATCCTGCATGTCCTTGTAATGGGATTCCAGCGTATCGCAGATGCTTACCAGTTGATGATAGGCGTCCGGCATCTCGCCCTCGAGCTGTTCGATGGGCCGGGGCGTCCGTATGCCCGCTACGACGTCCTCGCCCTGGGCGTTGATGAGGTATTCGCCGTAGAACCGCTTCTCGCCGGTCGCGGGATCGCGGCTGAAAGCGACCCCCGTGGCGCAGTCGTCGCCCATGTTGCCGTAGACCATGGCCTGCACGTTGACGGCAGTGCCCCATTCATCCGGGATGTCGTTCAACTTCCGGTACACCACGGCGCGTTCGTTGTTCCACGAGCCGAACACGGCCCCGATAGCGCCCCAGAGCTGCTCGCGGGGGTCGTCGGGAAAATCGGCGCCCGTACGCGCCTTGATCTCGGCCTTGAACTCGGCGACCAGCGCCTTGAGGTCGGCGGCCCCGAGGTCCATGTCCTCCGTGACGCCGGCGCGGTCCTTCCTGCGTTCCAGCAACGCCTCGAAGGGATCGTGATCCTCATCGTCTGACGGGCGCACGCCCATGACCACGTCGCCGTACATCTGTACGAAACGCCGGTAGCTGTCGTAGGCGAAGCGTTCGTCACCCGACTGTGCGATCAGTCCCTCGACGGTGGCATCGTTCAGTCCGAGATTCAGAATGGTGTCCATCATGCCGGGCATGGAGGAACGGGACCCGGACCGGACGGAAACCAGCAGCGGGTTTTCCGCGCTGCCGAAACCGGCGTCCATGACGCCCTCGACCTGCGCCATCGCCTGTTGGATCTGTTCGTCCAGTTCCGCCGGGTACCGGTGGTCGTGGTCGTAGAAATAGGTGCATATTTCCGTTGAGATGGTGAAGCCCGCGGGAACGGGAATGCCGAGGTGGCTCATCTCGGCCAGATTGGCGCCCTTGCCGCCCAGAAGCTCCCTGAATTCCGCGGATCCATCCGCCTCGCCGCCGCCGAAGTAGTATACGTGTTTCGCCATGACGCTTCCTTGCTCCTTTACTTATTCCAGTGCTTTACTTCGATACTTTATTCAGCCCGCCTGTTTTTTTTCAGTCCCGTCCGCAGGGCTTTTCGCCAAAAAAACACAGGGCGGTAGCATAACGCCGCGAGGCCGTAGTGTCAACCGTTTTGTCGGTTCGACGCGGTGGGTTTCCCGGCACGTTTACCGCTACCTGCCCGCCGTTTCCTGCCGTTGACGAAAGACCTCGTACAGCACGAGGGCCGCCGCCACGGACGCGTTGAGCGAATCCACGTGCCCGGCGACCGGAAGCCGCACCACCTCGTCGCAGTTGCGCCGGACAAGGGGCCTCAGTCCCTTGCCCTCGCCGCCGATGACGAGTGCCACGGGGACGGTATAGTCCATTTTGCTGAAAAGCGAAGGACCGTCCGCCGCGAGGCCCACGAGCCAGACGCCCGCTTCACGTAGTGCCTGCATGGCGTGGTTCATGTTCGCCACCCGCGCGACCGGTACGTGCACGCTGGCCCCGGCCGAAGCCTTGACCGCGGCAGCGGTCAGTCCCGCCGCGTTACGACGGGGTATCACGACGCCGTCGGCGCGGACCGCGTCCGCGGTGCGAATGATCGCGCCCAGGTTGTGGGGATCCTGTATGCCGTCCAGCAGGACGAGGAAGGGGGGAGATTCGGACCGCCCGGCCGACGCCAGGATATCCGCCATTTCGGCGTACTGGTGGCCGGCCACCGTGGCGACGACCCCCTGGTGCCTGCCGTCGGTAAGGCGGTCCAGCCGGCGGCGTTCGGTGAACTGGAATACGACGCCGCGCTTCCGGGCGAGGTCCAGGATGTCGGCCACGTCCTGGCGCGCAACGCCGTCGGCGATGTAGATCCGGTTGAGGCTTCGGCCCGCCTGAAGGGCCGCCCGGACCGGGTTCCTTCCGTAGATGACTTCCGTGACTTCCGTGACTTCCGACATGGCCGCTCCTGCCCGTAACGAGTATTGGACTTTCCCCGGTCAAGATAAAGAACCGGCGCTCCCGCAACGAACCTTTTTCGCCCGACGGCGTTCAATATCGAAGTCCGGCATTGCCGACGCGATAAGGATTCCGGCGACCTGGCCCACCCGTAAATGCTTGACGTCTCCTGCGGCCGCCGGTACCATATCGGTGCTCAGCGCCTGGAATCCGCCCCCTCCCGAGGCGGTGAGAACCCTGACCGCCCTCAGACCAGGATCCATGTTCCAAGGCCTCAAAAGACTCACCACCCATTCGGCGATCTACGGTCTCAGCGACGTGCTGGGCAGGTCCATGGCCTACCTGCTGGTACCGGTGTATACTCATGTCATGCCCGTGGAGGAATTCGGCTACTACGGGCTCGTATATACCTTCATCGCGCTGGCGAACGTCGTTTTCCTCTACGGAATGGATTCGGCCTTTCTCAGGTACTACGTGCTCGAGGAGGACCGCAAGCGGGATACGCTGAGCACCGGCTATCTCACCATGCTGTTGACGTCGGCCGGGCTCGCCGTGATCATATTCCTGTTCGCCGCCCGGATCGCGCCCCTCATCGCCGTTTCCACTTCCCTGACCTCCTACGTCCAACTGGCCGCCGCGGTCCTGGCGCTGGATGCCCTGAACGCCATTCCCTTCGCGCGGCTGCGGGGAGAGGGCAAGGCCGCGACGTTCGCCTCCCTCAAGCTGATGAAGGTCGTGATCGAACTCGGGGGGAACTGCTACCTCGTCGTCGTGCTCGACATGGGGCTGCAAGGCATTCTCATCAGCAACATCGCGGGATCCGGGATCGTCTTCCTCATCCTGGCGGGCATTACCCTGCGGCACATGTCCTTCTCCTGGTCCCGCGGAACCATGGGGCGGCTCCTTAAGTTCGGCCTGCCCTACGTGCCCGCCGGAGCCTGCATCATCATCATCGAAACCATCGACCGGCTGATGCTGGAACGGATGGCCGGCGCGGAAACCCTCGGCATCTACCATGCGGCCCGCAAGCTGGGCGTCGGCATGCTCATCTTCGTCACCATGTTCAGGCAGGCCTGGCAGCCCTTCTTTCTGGAGACTTCAAGGGAGGAGAACCCCAGGCCGCTGTTCGCCCGCGTGTTAACCTATTTCCTGGCCGTCGCGGGCGGCGTCTTTCTGGTCCTTTCCTTCCTCATCGACGACCTGGTCCGCATCTCCATCGGTGGCTACACCCTGATCGAGGCGTCTTACTGGGAAGGGATCGCCGTCGTGCCCATCTTGCTCGCGGCGTACGTGCTGTATGGGATATACGTCAACCTTACGGTGGGCGTCTACCTGGAGAAGAAGACCATCCTGCTCCCCTTCATCACAGCCGCGTCGGCCCTGGTCTGCATCCTGACGAACCTCTGGCTCATCCCGGAATTCGGTATGTACGGGGCGGCCACGGCCTCGGCGGCCGCCTACGCGGTGATGGTGGCCGGGTTGTATCTCGTGGGCCGGAGGTATTACCCGATACCCTACGAATACATCCGACTGATCAAGGTAGTCTTCGCGTGCGGAGTGCTGTTCGCGGTGCGTGAGCTCACCGGAATCGCCTGGTCCGGGGAGATCGCCTGGCCCGGGGAGATCGCCCTGATCGCGGCCTACCCGGTGGCTTTGTGGGCGATGAGATTCTTCAACGCCGGAGAAATGGCGTTTGCGAGACGATACCTTCGCCTTCGCGGATGGTGATGTGCTGGCCGCCTTCTACCCCGGTTGCGACGTCTCTCGCGCCGCCGGGCCAGTCCACGATGACCGAGTCCGCCCCGGCGTATGAACCGAGTCCGAAGTGGGCCCTGAGATCATTGGCCGCCAGGTAGCTGTAGCCGCTTCGAATCTCCCGCGACTGTCGCACGGCGTCGGTGACCACGGTGACTCGCGCGCCGATGCCGTTCCGATTGCTCCGGACACCCTCGGTGGCGACGAGCAGGCTGGCGCTCCCGCCAACCCCGTCGTTTCGCAGCAAAAGGGGTACGTCGTTCACCGTGGTGACCAGGATATCGACGTCGCCATCGTTATCCACATCTCCGAAGGCCGCGCCACGGTGTACGCGTTCCACCTGGAACGGAGGGCCAGCGCCAGCGCTGATGTCGGTGAAACCCCCGTTCCCGTCGTTCCGGAACAGCTGATTGGTCTGCGCGTACTTAATCGTCGGATCGAACAGGGAGATATTGTCGATCACGTGGCCGTTCGCCGCGAAAATATCCAGCCAGCCGTCGTTGTCGAAATCCAGGAAGGCCGTACCGAACCCCAGGTAAAGGAGCGTGGGATTCCCTACGCCTGCGCCGAAAGTGGTTTCGGTAAATGTGCCGTTCCCGTTGTTCCGGTGCAGGGAATTGGGTTCCAGGGAGAAATTGGTCACGTAGATATCCGGCGACCCATTCCGGTCGTAGTCTCCGAAATCCACCCCCATGCCCGCCCGGGCGACGCCATCCTCGCCATAGGCCACGCCCGCAAGCAGCGCCTGGTCGGTAAACGTGCCGTCGCCATTGTTCCGGTAAAGGAAGTCCGGCGTCAGGTCGTTGGCCACGAATATATCCGTCCATCCGTCGCCGTCGTAGTCGCCTCCCACGACCCCGAGGCCTTTACCGTTCGGATTGGCGATGCCCGCTGCCTCGGAAACATCTGAAAAAGTCCCGTCGCCATTGTTCCGGTACAGCAGGTCGGCCACACCCTCGTAGACATCGGGTCCGCAGTAGGACTGGATGCCGTCCCGGGAGCAACGCTTGTTGGCCTCGAAGTCGAATTCGACGTACACGCACACGTACAGGTCCAGATGCCCGTCCCGGTCGTAATCCAGGAATGCCGCGCTGGTCGAGAACGTAGGATTCCGAGGTACCGACATCCCCGCCTGGCGGGTCACGTCCCGGAAAGTCCCGTCCCCTTCGTTTCGGTAGAGGACGTTCTCCCCGTAGTTCGTGACGAACAGGTCGTCGTCGCCGTCGTTGTCGTAGTCGGCGACGGCCACGCCCATTCCGTAGCCGTCCACATTGCCCACGCCGGCCTGGCCGGTCACGTCCGTGAATAACCCGCCGCCCTCGTTACGATAGAGGACATTGGACAAGGGCCGATCCGGTTCAAATCCCGGGATGGCCGTACCGTTGAGCAGGTAGATGTCGAGGTCGCCATCTCCGTCGTAGTCTATAAAACCACCCCCGGAGGCGACCTGCTCCACGAAGTAGTATCGGCCTGTTTTGCCGTTGTTATGACGGAAGGTGATTCCGGAAACCGACGCGACATCCGTGAACTGGACAGACGCCGGGGCGTCGGCCGGGTCCGGTCGTTCGGAGGAGGGACTGTCGCAGGAAAGGAAGATAAGGCAAAGGCACAGCGGAAGGCCGACCGTGTAGATCCGGGGCGAGGATCCTATTATACCAACATGCACGAGACTACCGATCCTCCCCGCTACGCGCGCCTGGCCAGCGTTCAAGCGTCTGGCCAGCGTCCAAATCAACGGCGTTTTCTTACAAGTACCACGGCCATGGCCACAAGAACCAGGACACCCAGACTGAGTCCAACGACGAGGAAACCCGATACCGGCTCCCTGATCAAAGGTACCTCGAAGGTTGATCGGACGTCTTCACCCTTGTACAGTTCGACGTCAACCGTTACCTGATGAAGGCCCGTAGTCCGCTTCGGCCAAACAATCGGTCTGTCTATGGCCTCACCCTCCGGGCTGTGATAGTAGGTATAGGCGTTACCGTCGGGATCCAGAATGTTCAGGCGAATCGGGCCGAGAAAAAACTCGGCGGTTTCGCCTTTTTGAACGTACACCACGAATCTGGCGCTCCGGCCCAGATCATACGCTTTGAAGATCAGGCGATAGTTGACCTTCAAATCGACGACGGTGTCCACTACCGGCTGCTCCGAAAAGGTATATCCAACGAAAGTGCCGCCGATGATCTCATGGTCATCCGGTACTGTGTCACAAGAGAGTCCGAACATCATGGCAACTATGAAAACCGTGCGAATACGCAGGGCACGCATCAGTTCAGCTCCTCGGGAAACACGACCTCATAGCGGACGATCCTGTTTTTCTCCAATTCTGCGAAGTATATGCGTCCATGCCGATCGACGTGCATTGGGAATCCGTTTACATCCGGCTGTGCGCTCATCTCCCACTTGCCCTCGGGAGTGAAAAAGTCATACCAGCGTTCATGCCTGCTTATCTTTACCTGAGGTAATCCCTCAGGACTCACTCCGACCTGTTCTAGTTCCTGGTACTGTACTACATTCATGATTCGACCGTCCGGGAATACCGCCAGTCCACCGGAAATACCCACCGGCGGAGGGCTATACCCCGGCTCCCATTCTTTGAACGGCACCACATCAAAGGTTGTTTTCCGGTTGAATTCCGCCTGCAAACCATTCACCCGGTCGAATTTCCGGATCCAGTAAGGATGCCGTGCCGATACGACGACGTATCCTTCGTTCGTCAATTCCATTGCGGCGTCGGAGTAGTTGACCAGGTTGTCCAGGGATCCCATGCGTCGGGGGGCTTCCTTCGGGTCGTAGAATGAGTTGATCGGATCGCCATTAGGCTTGAACTTATAGATCAGATCGTACTGAGTGATAACAAACAGGAGGACGTTTCCTTCCGCGTCGATTCGTATCCGACGGGGTTTGATGTAGTGCGTGGGCCAGATATCGGAATAACTGAGGTCCGGATTGAAAACGGAGACGCGATTGAGCTCGCTGTCGACCACGTACAGCTTGTTCTCCGCGTCCACCACCATATCGACGGGATTCCTGAACTGCAGCGGACCAACCCCTTCGGAGCCGACCGACGCCAGGTACCGACCTTCAGGGGAGAACTTCAGGATACGCTTCGATTCGGCGTCGGCCACGAAAATGTTGTCGTTCCGGTCCGTGGTAATGCCAAACACCGAAGAGAACTTCTGTTCTCCGCTACCGTCGAGAACGAGATCTTCATTCAATGACAGTTCAGCCGTACTGTCGGCAGGGTGAAGGATCGGCACCTCGTTCATGATCCGCGTCACGCCCGATATTACGTCGATTCTTCCCTGCCAGTATCCGTCGTCCCGCGTTTCGCCACAGCCGGCAAAAACAAGCAACACCACTACGAAAGCAGGCCATTTAGCGTTCAACATGCTCAACAAACTTCCTTTCCGAATAAGGCGGATCTACTCATCGCTTCTATCGGCCTTGAGTCGTTCCCACAGTTGAATCAACCGGGCGCTGTCCGGTTCTAGTTCCATGGCCCGGCGCATTGCGCGATCAGATTCCGCATATTCGCGTCGAGCGTTCCTGACGATGGCCAGGGTTTCATAGGAAACAACCGAAGGATTGATCGAAACCGCTTTCCTCGCAAGATAAAGCGCCTGTTCGTAGTCCTCCCCGTGATTGGCATGCAGCCAGGCCAGATTCGTATATGGGTCCACGAACGTCGAATCCAGCCGCATGGCCTGCCTGTACGCCGTTCCTGCTTCTTCGAATCGACCCAGTTGCACGTTTACGACACCCAGGTTGTTGTAGGCCTGAGCAAATCCCGGCAGCAGGCTGATGGCGATCTCGTATTCTTCGACGGCGTCCTCGAAACGTCCCATACCCGCAAGGGCGTTCGCCAGATTGTAGCGCATCTCCGCCACGTGGGGATTCAAAGATACGTATCGTTCCGCCAGTGTCAATTCCTGCTGATAGGAATGAAGTCGGGAGAACGTGTCCAGCGCTTCGCGGGCTTGCTCCTGCCGTCCAAGGGCAGTCAGGGCATTCCCCAGGGCAAGGTACGGTTCGGGATATCGGGGGTTGAGTTCTATTGCCTTCGTGAAGGCCCGCAGTGCCTCCTCATGCTGCTCGAGATTAGCGTGGGCCATGCCGATATTGTAATACAGCGACGGAGCATCGGGGTCTGCTGCCGTGGCTTTTTCGTAAATGGCAAGGGCATCCCGCGAACGTCCCGCACGCAACGTCGCCAGACCCAGTCCCGACAAAGCCTCTACGGACGCCCCATCTACCCGCAGTGCGTTTTCGTACGCATAAATCGCCGAGTCCGGCTTGCCCTCGCTCAACAGGGCCTTTCCGATCTGTGCGCGCGCGTGCACCGATTGCGGATCGAGTTGCAGAACCTTTCTATAAACTTCCTTTGCTTTGTCGAACTTCTGTTGCCGGAACAGGATTCTACCCACAGCTTGTTGCGCTTCGATGTATGCCGGATCAATGGCCACGGCGTTTGAATAGGAGATCAGAGCGTCGGCGTCCGCACCCAGATTTTCCTCCACGTAACCCTGTCCATAGTGGAACAACGCGTTCTGGGGCTCGAGACTGGTCGCCTTCGACAGGGCTTTGATCGAATCCACCCACTTATCCTGGTATCTGAGCGCCTGGCCCAGATTATAGAACGCATCTGCCCTGCTGGAATCGATCGCTACGCACTGATTGAAAGCCTCGGCCGCCTGGGCATAATCTTCGATTCGAGCATATACCAGTCCCAGGTTCAGATGGGCCTCGAAGTCCGCGGGCCGCATTTCGATGACCACTTTGAAAGCCGCTTCGGCCGTATTCGTCCTGCCCAGGGCCAACGACGCAAGCCCCAGATTAAAGAAATGGCCAGGCTCGTTCTGCTCCTGCTCGATCAAAGCCCGGAAATACATTACGTCCCGGAGCAGTTTATCCTCTTCGTCCGGCGTAAGTGTGTGGGGAGTTTCCTGGCGGGTGGTCGGGAATTCCTGGAGGAAACGGCTGGTGTCAGAAAGGAATATGGTAAAAGCCAGCAGTGCGTATAGAATAAGGTCTCGCATGATATCGTCGCGTCAGCAATCGGTGGTGCCGTGCAAGTCTGAACCGAGCGGGATGAGCAGGTCGGACATTGGGACGATACCCGAACGCACGCTCAAAATCACCAGAAGTAGGATCTGAGCCGGTCCCGAAGGCTCAGTCCTCCGAATTGCGTACCGGCATCCCGCCGCTTACTTGGCTCCACCGTGGTCTTGTCGGACGCCACTACCATGTCTTTCTGAGTCCACTTTTTGATATCGGCGAGGGGTTTGAAGGCCCTTCTGTAGATCAACTCCGTATGGATCTCGATCTGGTCGGCTTCGTCAGGCAATTCAAAGGTATAAAGCGAGACGTCCTCGCTGCGTGCCCTTATACGGGTATCCTCTACGATC
Organism: Gemmatimonadota bacterium; assembly: GCA_026705925.1. GTDB lineage: Bacteria > JAAXHH01 > JAAXHH01 > JAAXHH01 > JAAXHH01 > JAAXHH01. The sequence goes on along the minus strand of JAPOZT010000034.1, from coordinate 103,178 downwards.
CGGGTCGCCTGCCAGTCCATTACGTGCTCGTTCCCTTCGTCGTCGCCAAAGACCAGGGCGAACCCCTTCCCTGGATAACCGGCGTAATTCCCACCGGATATATCGCCCGTGCCGCCATAGACAGGCACGTTCTGGTCTCCGACGTATCGCAATGTATCGCCGTTCGACCGTACCGGCGTTACCAGCAACAGCATATTCCGGATGGTGATACCCGATGGCAGGTGATGGCCCGTGTTTACGTTGCGTACCGTAACGGTAACCGTCAGCACCGAATCCGATGCCACGGCATCGATGATCATGGCGGCCGCAGTCTTCAGCATGTCCGCCGTGGCGCCGGGAAAATCGTGTTTCCTGACCGTCTGTCGATACTCGATCGGAGTCCAGAATTTGTCGGCGTCGCCGGCGACGAACGAACCGTCCAGCCCGGCCATTGGTTTCATATGGCAGTCCTGGCATTCGATGCCCAGCGCCGCATACGGACTCTCCTTCCATTCACGATACGTGTCCATGAAAGGCAGCCCATGCTTGTTCTTGTGCTGATGGCATGCCGAACAGTAATCGCTGCTGGTGTACAGGGGATTGTAACTCGCAACCATGGGCGAGGTGATTTCCTGTCCCGGGATGGGCGAAAAGTTAACCACGTCGTCGTATGGACCATAGGCGAAAATCGGAGGCAACCGGCCCTCGATGCGCCGTTTTTCCCTGTCGGTGTCCAGATCCACGCGGTGCACCGTTATCGCACCGTTTACCCCGGCGTGCTCATTGACTTCCACGGCCTGGATCTTGTGACAGAAGTCGCAGTGAATCCCGGTCCCGTCAACCGACCCCGCCTTTCGCTCCAGTTCCGCTCGCTCGAGACTCTTGTATCCTTCTGTCTCTATGGGGTAAGCTACCGAACGGTTGTACACCACGCGCAGGTCGGTCTTGCCCGGTGCGTTGACTGCCGCCGTTGGGGCGTGGCAGTCCGCACATTCACCGGGATCATCCGGGAAATCCAGCCTGAATCCCGGACCAACACCCACATTGCCTTCAGCATCGGTTCCGTCATACAGGTTCAGCGTCCACGGATTGGACACCCCCTTGGCGTGCTGTGAAACTTCCCACTGCTTGTACAGTTCGCGATGGCAAAGGAAGCAAGTCGGATCGAAGTGACAGAGATTGCAGCCTTCCTCGAAACCGCTATGGCTTTGCATCCGCAACCGTACCAACTCGTCCGGTTCCTCCCGCAGATCTATCAGTGATCTATGCGGTATGATGAAATCGTAGGACGGATCATCGTCGACAGGAACCTTCACCAGGGTGATCGTGGTGTAAGACGTCTTTGGCTCCACCATGACACCGCCGTTAATCCAACCTTCCTTTCCCGCCGCAATCACGTAGCTTGCCGTGGGCTCTTCTGCGAGGGTCAGCGTGAAACGACCCTTTCCGTCCGTTAGTACGTAGTCGGGTTTGCCATGCTGCCGCACTCTTGCATCTGGAATCGGTTCCTTTCCGTCGGTGACGACGCCGCTGATCTGAATCGCGTAGACCTCCGCGATTGGACAACACGCCATTAAAATCCCTGTGAGTAGTACACCGATGGTCCTGCGCCAATTCCCGTACGGTCGCTTCACCGAATTACTCCTTCGATCGCTGATCTTTGCAGTACAGTTCACTACTCGGTACCCGCGCTATTCCGTCCAACAATTAAATAGCACCCCGCCTGTGAGCGTGATGGGGTGCTATTTGAGTTCGACTCAGTGATCTGATCGCCGCTTGCCATATCGCGTTCGATCAACTCTTGTGTCTTCCTCTCACTCCATCCATAGGGTTATGGCCGGCATCACCGGCACACGTCGATACACTAACATAGAACGTTGTTGTCCTGTGTCAGAAACCCACTCCGATGGATATACGATGGATGTCGTCCAGAAGTTCGAATTGCGTATACGCGTAATCCACGTTTAAACTCAATTCCCCCTGGCTGAAGCGAAGACCCGCTCCGGCGGAAACACCCTCGTCCTCTCCACCGCTGTATCCGCCCTTCCATCCAACGCGCCCGGCGATATAGTCGTTTACCCAGTATTCGATACCGAGATTGACCACCGATTCGTATTCGCGCAACTTCCAGATCTCCGCGCTGATCATTACGCTGCCCACCGGCAATTCGGCCGGTTCGCCTGCAACGCCAATGCGGAAAGTCGTAGGCAGCAAGTCCCGGGCACTCGAATCGTCAATAAACTGCATATCCGGTCCGAAGTTTTGAAACGTCGCGCCGATCCGGAAATTTCTGTAATCCGTGGTGTATATCGTGCCGGCATCCACGGCGATCGCGCGGCTGGTCCGATCAAAACCGGTCGCGCCGCTCGTACCTTCAGATACGAACTTCAGCGAACCGCCCACCGAGAACGAATCTGTAAGCCTGCGCGCGTAACTGGGACCGATCGCCATGTCGGTCACCGAGAAATTCTGGCCGGCCGTGTCGCCAACATGTAACGGGTCAGTCGCCGTTGTGAACGGGATGTCGCCGGAAAGCAGGGAATGAACGCCGAGACCAATCGCCCCGTTGTCTCCCAGATTCCATACCAGCGCGGCGCTGAACAGCGTCATATCGGCGAAATACCTGGCGTATGACACACCCACGGCGCCTGTGCCATCCACGAACACCATGGACGCCTGGTTCGTAAGCGCCGAGAAAGCGCCCAGGTCCGTGTATGAAGACGCGGACGAAGCAAGACCGGCGACTCTCGCGTTGGAATCCAGGGTAAGGAACTTAACGGCCGCCGTACCGACTTTCTCCACCTGCGCGTGTGCAGGGGAAGAAAACGCCAGCACCACTACCGCAACCATACACCACCGTATGAACAAGCTCATCAGTGAACCTCCGTTAACGGATGAATGACGGAAGGTAGCGTCCCGATGAATGGCCCTGCTTAATAAAGGGACCGAACTTAAACCGGGACGCTATCCCGCATCTTACCGTCCGTGATTAAAGCCTTATGTATAACTTCAACGTTGTGGCGTATTCCTGACCATCGATCTCCGCTTCGATTACGCAGATGTACAAACCACTGGAAACCGGCAAGTTCCGGTTGTTCTTCAGGTCCCAATCGGTCACGCCACCGACTGTCGCTGCAGGCTTTTCCGGATCCGGAACCTGGAACTGCCGAACCTGCGTGCCCGAAACGTCGAAGATCGTTATGCGTGAAGGAATTGGTAAGTTGAAGAACTTGACCGTCCGCGATCTCGCCAGATCCCAGTCCGCCTGGTATACGAATGGGTTTGGCGAAACGATGACTTGATCCTGGAATTCGGCCATTCCACCGGATGCCGCGTTCTTCGCCGGAACCGTTGCGACCACTTCCTGGCCGGGTACTTGAGGTCCTACTATCACACCGCGAGCGGGGAACTGCCCATGCCAGCGGCCGTCCGTGCCATTCGCGTTCATCGTGTAGAAACTCTCCAGACCGTTTACCGTTCGTGATGTGACTGCCTTCGTCGAGGCTTCACGACTCTGAGCGAAGTTGTCGAAATCAAGTTGGACCGCGCTTTCATTGTCTACGGCGGCGACGTAATACCAGTATGAAAACCCGAGCCTGACGGAGCGATCCTCGAAGATGTACCCGGTCTTACCGACGAGACGCGGGTCGGTCACGATTCCTCCCACCGTCGTAATCTGGCCGTCGCCCGAGCCAATGGCGTCCGAATACCTGTCCGAGAAGTTGACCTGGAACGCTGTGTTGGCGTTCGACTTGTCATTGAACTCGACGATCTGGGTGGAACTCGGCGTGGTCTCGATGTTGTCGTCCGTAAACCCGGGGATCCTCTCGCCTGGGTTCAGCGGATTCGGATACCGCACCTGTTCAGGCGGAGTGAAGGTATTCGTCTGATCCCCCCCGCCACCGCCGAATTCCGCGATCTGGACATACGGACCGCTGAAATTAGGTGCCGCGAAATTGTTGATCAGCCTGGGCGACACGAATGAGTATACCCGGCCGATGTTGTAGTCGGCGCCGATCGTCAACCCTTCGTGGATGAAGCGCGCGTACGGATGTCCCTGCTTGACCTCTTGCGCGGTCGGATCCGTCACGTCAATCACCGGCACCGCCCCGTCGCTGAGGCCCATGCTAGGCGGAACCATCGTGCTGTTGTACCCCGTCGGTACGACCTCTGTTGCATCCGGGAACTGGTTGATGAAACCCGAAGCGCGATAGACCCGGTACTTCGCGAAATCAATGGTTCCCGTTCCGGGGTCCACTGCCGATTCGGCGTTGTTGGCCCACGCTACGGCAATCGTACCGAAACTCGTGGCGAATACGGACAAGGTAGGCGCAGGCGGCGGATGGAACAGCGCCCCGCTATCGGCCGACCGACCCAAAGGTATCGTTTCGGTCAACGCGGTCCCACCGGCGTCCCGCATTATCGAACCGTCCGGGTTGTACAACGGGATTATCCGCTCATTCGAACCATCCCAGTAGTACGTATCGTTCGCCGGGTTATACTTGCGCTGCATCCATACGTCCATTGAGCGCAGGTAGACATCGAAGGCCCCGTCCTTGCCGGCGCCCACTAAATCGACTTCCCAGATCGAGATATGCTCGCCCGGTTCCGTCGTGTAGGGTCCCCATCCGATCATGTTCCGGATGCAGCCGGATTCCGAGGTCTCATCCTTTGTGTCACTGCCGTTGTAGGGATTGGGCACAATACCGGCAAACACGCCATCGAGATCGTTCAGCGTGATATAGTCGTATTTGCCCTTCTGCAGTCCCACATTGGCCTGGAGTCCCGGGTTGCCTTGCGGCTGAGTCAGATTGCGGGGATCACCCCACAACAGGCCCATGCCTGCCGCTGATTGCCCGGTCTGGGTCTTCGCGGTCCACGTGCTGATGTCCGTATTTTCACTCAAAGGAGATCCGCTGACGAACAGATCGGGGTGCGGATCCTGGCCCGTCTTATCCATTGTCTGATCGCCGACGTTGATCTTGTAATCTTTGAGATACTTGGTCATCGAACCGCGATACCAGTCGTAAACACCCTTGAGATCGCTCTTCCACCATTCGTGCGCGGTGAACAGTCCCACGGAGGGCGCTTCGTAGATATCGAGTGCAGCCACCGCGTTCAGATCTCCCATGGGACCGGTGCCGTCGCCATCGAATACCATCAGAGACGCCTGGCCAAGATGCAATGGATTGAAATTACCGCTAACTTCGTTCCAGACGTACGCATCGATACCGTCAATGCCCGGTGCGTCCTCATCGAACATCGTCACGAGCCCCGAGTAGAAATTGGGGCCGTAAGGTTCGACGTCGTATCGTCCCGAATTGGGAAAGCCGCCTGGAACGGTCACGGCCTTTGGCATCAATTCCACGAACATGGCGGGCGGCTGCTTATCGTCACCTCCGCCACCACCCGGCAGGAGAGCTTTGGAGAGCGGGTTCATCGTGACGGTGATATCGTAATCATAATTGAAGACGGCAAAGAAATTCTTGATCGTTTTTCCCCTGAACTCCGGAGTGCCGTCGAAATTCGTGTCCACGTCACCCGTCGTGTACAGAACGTGCCGCATCAGGATGAAATCGTTGGTGTGGCCATATCCGTAGCTGAAGCTATAGGATTGCCGCTTGACTTCGATCCCGTTGTTCATCAGGAACCGCGTCTCCGTAATGAAGGGTTCGCGGTATCCGCCCGGTCCGACCGTACCCTTGGCCATACCGGGACTGCCGTTACCACCCAGGTCAGACCAGAAACCCTGGGGCTCTATCAGCGGTTTCTGCGCGGGATTGCGATAAACGTTCGTGGTTCCGATGAATGAACCAACGGCTTCGGACGTGGCGGCATGGGCGGCGGCCGCTTCGGGCAGATAGGCCGTAATTCCGAAAGCCGATGCCCAGAGCGGCGAATCGAAGCCGCCCGCGGGAACCGTGTACGAGGGATAACCCATATTCGGGTTCATGCTGCGACCGGATCCTCGCCATCCCTTTTCGGTGTAGGTATCGGTCAATTCGGAATTCATGATGGCCATGTATTTCTGGCCGCCAAGGAACGCGCCTTGCTTCTGGTCCACGGCCAGTTCAACTGGAATCGGGGATCCCTGGCTCGTCGCCGTCCGGGACGGCGCGTCGGGCACGGCACTCAGGTACTGTGCACCTCCCAGCATCGCTGCAAGCGCGAAAACGACCGCGCCGGCAATTGTGAATCGACGCCAGTTTCTCAAAATACACCTCCTTATAAATGTTTCCAGCAACGCTTGCAGGCACCGGCCGCAGGAATTGATCACATCCTTATGACCGGCGCCTGACTGCAAGCCTACCACGCGACGTTCAATCCGACCCATATATCCCTGGGACCGTTCCCCTGGGTTCCTATACCGGCCACGGGGCCACCGTTAAGGCCGGTCGGGTCGTTACGAAGTACGTATCGGTCCGACGCCGGAGCATTAAGCGGTACCCGGTAAACGTTCACCCGGTCGAACAGGTTGTTGATCTGCGTAAATACACCCAGTTGTACGTCACCCAGGTCGAACATTTTCTGCGCGACCAGATCGGTCGTCCAGGTCCACGGCGAACGTACGCGCTGCTTCAGGAACCCGAGTGGATCGTTTTCGTTTACGACGGACGTCCGGAACGAATGGCCACTCTGCGCCTTGGTAAGGAACGAAGCACTGACACCGTATGGCAGGTCAAGCAACAGATTCGCTACAATACGGTGACGCCGGTCGAAATTCGAGATGTGTCTCACGTATTCCGTGGGCTTGGGCGTTCCGTTGACGAAATCGGAAAATTGGCCCACAACCGCGCCGTTGCGTAAGAGCGCATCTTCGTTAGTAACATCGGAGGTGAACGACAGGGTATAATTCGCGCGTATGGAGAAGCGATTCGCCATCTGGCGCCGGGCCGACACCTCGAATCCCCGGGCATCCTGGGCATTCGTCGGCAGCAGAACGCCAATCTCCCGCTGCGTACCGCCGATGAACGCGGCGTCGGGCGCGATCTCCCACTGTACGGGCAGGTTGTTCACGTCACGGAAATAACCGGTTATGTCGACATAGTATCCGGGATAGACTTCCGCCTGAAGGCCCATTTCGTAGTTCGTGGCCTTCTGAAACGGAAGGTCCGTGTTGCCGTGGTTTCTCTCGAATGGCGCCGACTGAACCAGACCGTTGTAAAGATTCTCGAAGGTCGGCCGCTGGTTGAAAATGCCGTAGGAGTAATGCAGCGCGGCCCGGTCCGTGATCGGATGGGATATGCCCAGGCGAGGCGCCAGACCCGACTTTATGGACGGTTCGAGCGTCCGGTATTCCGGATCGTCGTGATCCCGGCCGGGACCGGGTCGGGGACGGTACGGATTGATCGAGTTTGCGTTTGCATTGAAAATATCGTACCGCAAACCGGCGTTTACGACGAGGCTGCCGTATTCGATCCGATCCTGGATATAGGCAAAGTACTCATACGGGTAGACGTGCGCCTGCCAGCCCGAGAACGACAGGGTGCTGGTCCCCCCGGTCACGTTCAAATCGTTGAACATCGCGGGCGCGTTACCTTGAGCCTGCCCCCGTCGATGGTCTTCGAAATCGTACAATGTGACGCCAAATCCGCCCTTGATCTGGTGGTTCGGCGTGACCTGGCTCGTAAGGGAGAAACTGGCATCCGTCTTGAACGGCCTGATGCTACTGTAAGCCCCGACATTAAGACCGCCGTATGCTTGATCGCCATACACCACGTAGCCAACCTGGGGACGGCCGCCCTGTTCGAAGGCAGAGTAGCCTAAGGTTGTCAGGAAATCAGTGGTGAGCGCGGGAAGGGGTTCCTTCCCGTACTTCGGATTGTAGTTCTCGTTGAATTCGCGCAGATGGCTGAAACGCAGTTCATAGAACGTATTCTGGCTCAGCGTGTGGGTAAAGGACGCATTGAAGTGCAGCCGACCGTCGTAATCCTGGTTGAGGCCCTCGGCAATGTACTTCCAGCTGTAGGGTGTGGAACGCTGACCCTTCTTGCTGAAGAATCCCTCGTCTTCTATGAGCCCGGACAGGGACAGTTTCATGTCGGTCCGAGGCCGGTACGTCATCTTGACGAAGGCATTCATCAACCGTTCGTATTCATTGGGGTTGCGCTTCCAGCTTTCAAAGAATCGACCCGACACGAACCAGTTCAGCTTGCTTCCCATCGGTCCGCCGATGCCGAAATCGACCTGCACGGGCCGTTTCTCGGTCCGGTTGTTCCGGGCGAACTCGTTGTACTTGCCGGGATGATAGACGCGGTCTACGCCTCTGCTGTTCGTTGCAGCTTCATTCCGTCCTTCGCTGATATACGACCAGGTGACGGTTTCCACTTCAGGATTGACACGGTCGTAATCCCAGTAGTAGTTGTCACGACTGTAACGGGCAACCCAACTGTCGACCGAGCCGTTTATGTTCAACTCGTCGAAAGGTTGCTTCAAACTGAAGCCGTCTATGTCACGATCCGGATGACTGTTGAATTCGTTCGTGAAATCAAGGGCCTGCTGTATCGCGTCCGAGAGTTCCTCCGCCGAAAGGCTTCCCGAGCGATAGGCATCCACAAGATCCATATCCGGCGGCTTCACCCAGTTGAGCCCTTTCTGACCGAGGGTACGGTACTCGATGTTTCCGCTCAACTGACTGCCACCGTCCCGGGTCACGACGGAAGTGATGCCGGACAGCGCGTTCACGTACTCGGCATTAAACGTACCCGTCTTGACCTCGAGTTCCTGGATCATATAGGGATTAACTTCGAACGCCTGGCCCTGGTTGTTGTGCTGGCCAGTCACCGTCGATCCGTCGATCGTGGTCTGCTGGTCCTGCGCGCGACCGCCGCGGAGGTTTCCGGCGAAACTTCCGGCCGTGGTCAGGATCACTTCGGAAATGTTCACGACGGGAAGCGCCTGAATTTCCTCGGCGTCCACGATGGTCCGGGTGGATGTAAGACTCTTCTCCACCAGGTCCCGCGTCGCCACGACCTCGACCGCCTCAGCGGATTCCAGAATCGTGGATTCCAGTTCGAAGTTCAGCGTGGTGGTAAGGTCGGCATTGACCCGCGTACCCACTGCGCGCACCGGGACGTAACCGATGACGTTCACCACCAGGGTGTAGGTACCGGGCGGTACGTTCAGGATGAAGTACTCGCCCATGTCATTCGCCATAGCACCCATTACCGTGCCGTCAACGCGCACACTGGCCGCCGGCAGCGGTTCCCGGGTGGCCCCATCGACCACGACGCCGGAAATCTTACCCAACGACAACTGCGCCTGCGCATCCGTCGAGAAACTGAGCAATAACGCAAAGGCGAATGCGAAGCGCAAAGCTCGTGAAATTAATGTAGACATCAATCTAACTCCTCTTTATCAGAGCCCTTCTGATTGATTGTCAGCTTGCCCCGGCCTGCTGACGGTATCGTAGTATCGCAGACTCAATTTCGAAATCTGTAAACGAACCTCTATGATTTAACACTCACCTCCCTCCAGCGATGGTATTGGGGCAATAGTATAGTATGTAATGATCTAATACCTTTATATAAGCAACGACATGCAAACAGCCGCGTGCAGGGCATGAACACGCGACGAAACAGCGATTCAGATTGTCAGTGATTCCGTGTACCTACTAAATGCAAACAACGTGCCAGATTTCGTATCACGCGCCGACGCGCACAGCTCCCCACCCGAAATCCCTTGGGACGCTAGGGGAAACAAGCCCATGGACCGTATTCTGCCATCTGGATGAAGTCGTTTCCGGAAGACAAGTAGCACGAAATAAATTTCATCTTTCCAAATGAACTGAAACGAATTGCATGAAACGTAACACAGCCCGACTCCATTACAGTATTGTACTGATTGCGACACCCGCGACCGCCGTCATATCTTTCTTGACATTATGTACGGACGCGCATAAGGTGTTGCGCTGGTAATGGTTCGGCTATGTTTGGTTATTCGCTTGCAACGGTTAGTAAGTATATATCCGGTCCCATTCATAGTCAACATTATTATTTCATTTTGTTCAAAAAAACAGGCGATGGCGGGCTCAAAAAGCAGGTCCCCCATGGAATACAGGGCCAGGTTTCACTGCATCGAAGGCTGCGGCGAGACCTATCCGTTGAACGAAATCATCTACCGGTGCCGGGTCTGTGGGGGCCTCCTCGACGTCGTGCATGACATGGACAGCCTGAAGGCCCGGGGCGCCGCGGCGTGGATGAGACTGTTCGACGAGCGGTACCGGCGGACGGAGTATCCATACGGGAGTTCGGTCTGGGGCAAGAAGGAATGGGTCTGTCCCGCGGTGGACGACCAACACGTCGTCTCCATTTACGAGGGCGGCAGCAACCTGTTCTGGGCCGAGCGGCTCGGCGAGGAACTCGGCCTGGGCGACCTCTGGGTGAAGCAGTGCGGCAATAACCACACCGGTTCTTTCAAGGACCTGGGCATGACCGTGCTGGTCTCCATGGTCAACCAGATGATCGCGGAAGGCCAGGCCATCCGGGGGATCGCGTGCGCGTCGACGGGAGATACTTCGGCTTCGCTGGCGGCCTATTGCGCTTCGGCGGGCATCCCGGCCATCGTGTTCCTGCCCAGGGACAAGGTCTCCGTGACCCAGCTCATACAGCCCATCTCCCACGGTGCGCTGACCCTGTCGCTGGATACGGATTTCGACGGATGCATGGAGATCGTCCAGCAGGTGGCCGAAAGCGAAGGCATCTACCTCGCGAATTCCATGAATTCCCTTCGCCTGGAAGGCCAGAAGACGATCGGGATCGAGATCTGCCAGCAGTTCGACTGGGAGGTGCCCGACCTGATCATCATTCCCGGCGGCAACCTGGGCAACGTCTCCGCGCTGGGCAAGGGGTTCCTGATGATGGAGGAACTCGGACTGATCGACAAACGACCGCGCATTGTCTGCGCGCAGGCCGCGCGGGCCAATCCGCTCTACCAGAGCTACCTGACGGGATTCGATGAATACGAACCTATCCACGCCGAGTCGACGGTGGCCAGCGCCATCCAGATCGGCAACCCCGTCAGCTACAAGCGCGCCGTCCGCGTGCTGCAGGCCTTCGACGGCAAGGTCGAGCAGGCCACCGAGGACGAGATCGCGAACGCCTCCGCCCTCGGCGACCTGACCGGACTCTACAACTGTCCCCACACGGGCGTCGCGCTGGCCGCGCTCTTCAAGATGGTCGAACGGGGCGAGATCCGGTCGTCGGACCGCGTCATCATCATCTCCACGGCGAACGGACTGAAGTTCACCGATTTCAAGGTCGGATACCATGAAGACCGGCTGGACAGCGTCAACGTGAGACACGGACAGACCCCCCTGGAACTGCCTGCCCGTTACGATGACGTGGTCCGGGCGATCGACCGGGTGCTGTCATGAAAACGAAACCGACGCCCGGCGCGACCGGCTATCCCGGCGGCGCCGGTACGGTCGCCTTTCCCACCGCCGCCGGCATCCGGCTGCCGGCCCTGTTCCTGGTCCTGTCCCTGCTCGTGCTCGCCTGCGGCGGTCCCCTGCAGTTCCGAGGGGGGCCTTCCGGGCAGGAACGCCGACTGGCGGAGGACATCAGCCGGATCCTGGACCACCCGGACCTGGCCCCCATGACCATTGGCGTGAAGGTCGTTTCACCGGTCACGGGCCGGGTACTCTTCGCACGGCATTCCGACGGACTGTTTCATCCCGCGTCCAATACCAAGCTGTTTACCGCCCTGGCCGTCCTGCGGACCATGGGCCCCGACTACCGCTACCTGACGAGCGTCTTCGCGGACGGAGACGCCTATGCCGCAGACGACACGCTGCACACGTCGCTGTACCTGCTCGGGCGCGGGGACCCCATGCTGGAATCGGCGCACCTGGACAGCCTCGCCGGCCTGGTCGCCGGTTCGTACGGCGCGCGGGTCATCGCGGGCGACATCGTCGTCGACGACGCGTACCTGGACCGGGTGCCCTACGGTGAGGGGTGGATGTGGGACGACGTGCAGTACAGTTACTCCGCCTCCATGAACGCGCTCTCGATAGATGGTAACAGCGTGAAGATCGGCATTTCGCCCGGGGCCGCCGTCGGCGCGCCCGTAACGGTCCGGGTTGATCCGCCGACGACGTCCGTAACCTTTGTCGTGGAGGCCCTGACGGCGGCGGCGGGGGATACCTCGTCCACTGATCCGCTCAGGATCGAGCGGGACTGGCCGTCGCGGTCCAACCGGATCACCATATCCGGCAGGGTCGCCATGGACGAAGGCGAGCGGGAGTACTACCGCTCCATCGAAGAACCCGGCCTGTACGCGGGGAAACTGTTCCGGGACAGGCTGCAGGCCCGTGGCGTCCGCGTGACGGGACCGGTCCGAAGGGGCGTCACGCCGACCCGCGCCCGGACGGTGGCGACCTACCGATCACCGCCGGTGACCGAAGCCCTGGCCCTTGTCCTCAAGTACAGCCACAACCTGTCGTCTGAACTGCTCATTAAAACCATGGGACGCCACGCGACGGGTGAGCCGGGCTCGTCCGCCGACGGACTGGCCGCCCTGCGGCAGGTCCTGGAGGACTACATCGGCCTGGACCCCGACGCCTACCGGTTCGCGGACGGTTCCGGGCTCTCGTGGTACAACTACGTATCGCCGGACCAGGTCGCGGCACTGCTGACGGCGGCGTACCACGACCCCGAAATCGGCGACGACTTCCGGGAAGCGCTGCCCGTCGCCGGGGTGGACGGGACCCTGGCGAACCGGATGAAGGACACGGCGGCCATGGGCAATCTCAGGGCGAAGACCGGCACCCTGTCCGGGGTGAGCTGCCTGAGCGGCTACGTCCATACGCTGGACGGAGAACCCCTGGTTTTCTCGATCATGATAAACAATTTCGTCGGCCCGGCGTCAACGGCGCGCAGTGCGCAGGATGCAATCGGCGTCCTGCTCGCGGGATTCAGTCGCAAGTGACCTTTAGTGGAACGCTGCATGCAACAGGGCGTGCAACAATTTCGGGAAGGGACCTGATATGGCGAAGTCCAGGGATCCTCACGTAGAGGGCAAGGTCAGCCGGGCGCACTATTCGAGCAAGACGGAACTGTCGGCGCGCCTTTTCGCCGTGCTGGACCTGACCGAGAAGGACCGGGGACTGAACCTGATCCCCCAGCTTTCCCGGGCGGTGCGGCGGGGAGATGTCCTGGAACTTATCTGCACCGACGAAAAAGACGCCGGACCGGGTTCGAACGTGGACCGGGCCGCCTACATCGGCTTCGTGGAAGTTTCGGAAGCGGGACTGCTGCTCTGCGGGGACGCGGTCACCGTCCGGGAGGAAGAAATCGGGACGATATCGGGGTTCGACGAGACCCACCTGCCCAACCACCTGAACGTCGTCATCCGATCGAAGCGTCTCGTCACGGGCCGGGATATGGAACTGCCCCTGGACGAGCTGGTCACCTTCTCCGGGATTTGCGCGGACCCGGACCGGGGCATCGGGTTCTAGTTACCCGAACGGACCGACGCCCGCCGCTGAACGGCGCGGTCAGGTCGTCCGGTCGCCTGTTGCTGTACCGCGCCGCCACGCCTACCGCCCGCCAGGTCGCCCCTCGTCCAGTTCTTTACGCAACGCCACGTAGCTTTCGTACCGTTCCCGGGACACTGCGCCCGCCGCCAGGGCGGCTCGCAGGGTACAGTCCGGTTCGTGGACGTGCGTGCAGTCGTGGAACCTGCAGCCCGACAGGTGGCCGCGCATGTCGGGGAACAACTCCGGTAGCTCGCGCGGCGAGACGTCCCACAGGCTGAATTCCCGGATCCCCGGTGAGTCGATCACCAGGCCCCCCGCATCGAGGCGGTGCGCGGCGAGATAGGTTGTGGTGTGCCGTCCGCGGCCCGTCGTCCGGTTTACCTCGCGGACCCGCAGTCCGAGGCCGGGCTGCATGGCGTTCAGCAACGAGGTCTTCCCAGCGCCGGACGGGCCCGCGATCACGGATACCCGGTTCCGCAGCGTGGCCTTCAGCAGGTCGACCCCCTCCCGCGTCACGGCGCTGGCCGGTATGACGCGGAAACCGCACCGTTCGTAGATCGCCGCGATGTCCGGATCCCCGTCCTTCGACAGATCGATCTTGTTCAGGCAGATGACCGGGGCGAGGTTGCCGGCCTCCGCGGCCACGAGCAGGCGGTCCAGCAACTGCAGGTTCGGACGCGGATCCCGCACCGAGAAGACGGCGACGAGATGATCGGCATTGGCGATCATGATCTGTTCGACGCGCCGCTTGCCGGGTGCGAGACGGGAGAGTTTGGACCGGCGCGGAAGCACTTCCTCAATGGCGCCGGTCTCACCCTGGTCCTCCACGACGCGCACGCGGTCGCCGATGGCCACGGGATTCACGGCGTCGATACGTCCGACCTGCTCGACAGAGTGATGCTGATTGTCCCGTTCCGGATAGATCAGTGCCTTCTTCATCCTGCTGCGCAGCGCGCAGGCGAAGGTCCCGTGCCGAGTCTCCACGTCGAACACGCCCCGGTGTTCCCTGATTACGATGCCTTCGGTCGATTTCACCATCGCGGCGCTCGTGGCGCCTGGCCTGCCCTCCGTGTCGATTCCTGGTCTGCCAGCCTGCCTGGCCCACCAAGTCTGCCCGGTCTGCTCATTCGTACGGCCCTCCGTGTCTTTGCCGCTTCGCCGCTATGCCGCGTGCCCGGTGCACAACGTATACAACAGCCGCCGCATGACGTGTTCGGGCGGCAGCGCGCTGGACTTCAGGGCCGTATCGGCTTCGTAGAGCGCCTCGAACCCGCTGAGCAGATCCCGTCCCGCCAGCAGCCTGGACTGCGCGGCATAGCGGTTGTAGAACCGGTTGAACCCCCATCCCAGCTGCAGCTTCTTCTTGATGTCGTCGTCCGTTCGGCGGTCCCTTTTCAGGAACCTGATCTTCCAGAGGATCACCAGGTGGCGGACGAAGAGCGCCACGATGGCCTGGGGCGCGTCACCGCCGTCTATCGCACGCTCGTAGGCCACCAACGCCCGGACCAGGTCCTTTTCGCCGACGGCTTCGGCGATGTCGAATACGGTTCCCCCGCGGACGGGACCGAGCGTACTCTCCACGTCGCCGGCCGCTATCGTATCCCGGCCGCCGACGAACACGGCCAGTTTCTCCACCTCTCCGGCCAGTTCCCCCAGGTCCGTCCCCACGATGGCCTGCAACTGGTGCGCGGCTTCCGGGGTCAGCCGCTTTCCGTAACGCTTCGCCTGCTGCTGAAGCCAGGAAGGGACCTTTTCCGGAAACAGGGGGTAGAACACTACCGAGACCGCCGACGCGGCCAGCCGTTCATACAGCCTGGTCTTCAGGTTCACCCGGGGCGCCTCGAGCACCAGGACCGTACTCGGCACGGGCCGCTCCGCGTAGTCCACCACGGCTTCCCTGTCCTTCTGCGGCAGCTTGTGGAAATCCCGGACGACGACCAACCGGCGGTCGGTCATCATGGGCACGAGGGAGGCGGCGGTCAATATCGACGCGGCGTCGCTTTCGTCGCCTCGAAGCACGTCCACGCAGAACGCCTCCGTCCCCGGCTCGACGACGCGGGCGACCAGCGTATCCATGGCTTCTTCCTTCCGGTACGCCTCGTCGCCGGAGAAGAAGTATACCGCTTCGATCCGGCCTCGGTCTATTTGCTGAATCAACTGCTCGGGGTTCATGGGGGCGCCTCGCCGCCGGACCGCGGCCGTCCTCTTTGGGATTGGCGCGGAACCGGCACAAATCGGGTTACGGGAATCGCGACATACGAATATATTCAGGTCAAGTATATTCAAGTCAAGCCGCATACGCCATCCCTTAACCGGACTCGCGCTTTAAAACGTGGCCCGCAAACGGACGTTACGCCATGCCGCGTGTCGACTGGACCGCCATCGGAAACCGGCTGGAGGCCCTGTACCGTTCCTTCGATCCTTCCATGATCTCGCCCGATCCGCTCGAAGTGGTAAGACGCTTCGAACGTCCGGAGGACCAGGAGATCGCCGGTCTGGTCGCGGCTTCGCTGGCTTATGGCCGGGCGGAAACGATCACGGCCGCGGCCGGCGAGGCGTTGCGGAGGATGGGAGACGCGCCCTGGGACTTCGTCACGGGTTTCGACCCCGGGCGGGACGGCGGACGATTCGACGGATTCGTATACCGGTGGACGCGGGGACGGGACCTGTCCACGCTGGCCGCGGTCATGGGGAAGGCCCTGCGGCGGTACGGCTCCCTCGGCGCGCTCTTCGCCGAGGGCCACAGCCCGTCGGATACCCACACGGGTCCCGCGCTCGCCCATTTCACTAATACGATGCTCGGATACGCGCGAGAGGTCCATCCCGGGGAGCGGCAAAGGGGGAAAACGGGGATCCGCTACCTGTTGCCGTCCCCGATATCGGGAAGCGCCTGCAAGCGGATGAACCTCTATATCCGGTGGATGGTCCGGCAGGAAGCCCCGGACCTGGGCCTCTGGCCGCGTATACTTCCCGCCCGCCTGGTGATGCCGATCGACACCCACGTGGCGCGGATATCCAGGCGGCTGGGCCTGACGTCCCGGAAGCAGGCGAACTGGAAGATGGCCGAGGAGGTCACGCGGGCGTTGAGCAGGTTTGACCCGGAAGACCCGGTCAAATACGACTTCGCCCTTTGCCACTGGGGCATGCTGGAGTACAGGAACCGTTGAACCAGGCGGCGGGCGCGTCCACGGCCCGGCGGGCGCGTTCACGGCCCGGCCGGCGCGACCGCCGCGTCCGTGGTGATCTGACGGGCGCGGATCGACGCCGGCGCTTCGTTTCTGCTTGCCGGGCGCGGAGGCCTCTTCCTATTTTACCGTGATTTATCGCGGAAGACAACAATCAACACCCGGGCAGCGGCCCACCCGACAGGCGCTTGGGCAGTGGCCTTTCCAACAGGCGCCCGGTAGCGGAGGGATCATGTTAGACCAGCGGTTCGTCAGGAACAACCCCGACGTGGTGAAACAGGCGGCGGCGAACAAGAACGAGCGGGTCGACGTCGACGGGTTCCTCGACCTGGATGCCCGGCGGCGGGAACTGTTGCAGGCGAGCGAGTCGCTCAAGCAGCGTCGGAATACCGTGTCCGACGAAATCGCCCGGATGAAACGCGACGGCGAAGACGCTTCCGCCCGGATCGAGGAGATGCGGGAGGTGTCCGCGCGCATCAAGGGGATCGACACCGACCTTGCCGGCCTCCAGGACAGCCTGCAGTCCGTGCTCGAGCGCCTGCCCAACATACCCCATCCCTCGGTGCCGGTCGGCGCCGACGAAAGCGCCAACGTGGAGGTGCGCCGCTGGGGGTCCACGCCCGAGGTGGAATTCGAGCGCAAGGCCCACTGGGACCTGGGAGAAGACCTCGACATCATCGACTTTCAAAGGGCGGGCAAGATATCGGGCAGCCACTTCGTCCTCTTCAAGGGCGAGGGCGCACGGCTGCAGCGCGCAATGATCCAGTTCATGCTCGACCTGCACATCCAGAAGCACGGGTACACGGAAGTCATCCCGCCTTACATCGTGAACCGCCAGAGCATGTTCGGCACGGGCCAGCTGCCGAAGATGGAAGAGGACATGTACCGGACCGACCTGGACGACCTGTTCCTCATCCCCACGGCGGAAGTTCCCGTCACCAACATGCACCGCGACGAGATCCTTTCCGAGGACGACCTGCCGATCTACTACACGGCCTACAGCCCCTGCTTTCGCCGCGAGGCCGGTTCCTACGGGCGGGAGACCCGGGGCCTGATCCGGGTGCACCAGTTCGACAAGGTGGAGATGGTCAAGTTCGTCCGTCCCGAGACCTCCTACGATGAACTGGAGACGCTGGTGAACGACGCGGAGGAAGTGCTGCAGTTGCTTAATATCCCCTACCGCGTGGTTTCGCTGAGCACGGGCGACCTGAGTTTCGCGGCGGCCAAGTGCTATGACCTGGAGGCCTGGGCGCCCGGGATAGACCGGTGGCTGGAGGTCTCATCCTGCAGCAATTTCGAGGATTTCCAGGCGCGGAGAAGTGGGATCCGGTACCGGAACAAGGACGGGAAAAGCCAGTTCGTGCATACCCTGAACGGGTCGGGCATGGGCATGGCGCGGACCCTGATCGCGGTGCTCGAGCACTACCAGACCGGTCGCGGCAGCATCCGTGTCCCGGAGGTGCTGATCCCCTACATGGGCGGACTGAAGGAAATCGGGTGAACGCTACGAAACATTCGGGCGCGCGGGCCCGGCCCGAACGACGCAGTTTCGACACGGACGGCCCCGGACAGACCGCGCGGGTCGGGAGACGGCTGGCGGCGTGGCTGGCGCCGGGAGACACGGTGCGGGTGTCCGGCGACCTGGGCGCGGGGAAGACCTGCTTCATCCAGGGGATCTGCGCAGGCCTCGGCATCGCGGAACCGGTCACGAGTCCCACCTTCACCCTCGTGAACGAATACTACGGCCTGCTTGGCCAGCCTGGTCAGCCTGGTCAACCTGGACGGGTCCCCGTGGCCCACTTCGATCTCTACCGCCTGGACGACCCGGCGTCGGTGCTGAACCTCGGCTTCGACGAATATCTGGACGCCTGCGTCTGCCTGGTCGAATGGGGAGACAAGTTCCCGGAGATCATGCCGTCCGACGCGGTAACGGTAAATATCGAAATCGGAGCGGGCACGCGGAGAACGCTGGAGATCGCGGGCGACGGCAAGTTGGTGGCCGATTTGGAGGCAGCTGCGCGATGACCACTAGACCGGTTTGATGGACGGCTGGGCGACGGACTGGGCGGGGAGCAGGGCGGGTACGTGGGACTCCACTACCGTCATGCCCATGGTCCGTTTGAGGACTTCGTCCATGGTCGATACCGGGATGATCTCGATCCCGTCCTTCACCTCCGGCGGCACGTCCACCAGGTCCTTCCGGTTGCGGAGCGGAATCGCCACATTCTTGATGCCGGCCCGGAGCGCGGCGATCAGTTTCTCGTTCAGTCCGCCGATAGGCAGGACATTCCCCCGGAGCGTAATCTCGCCCGTCATGGCGATGTCGCACCGGACCGGCACGCCGGTCAGCGCCGAACTGAGCGCCGTCGCGATCGTGATGCCGGCGGAAGGTCCGTCCTTGGGGATCGCGCCTTCGGGCATGTGTACGTGGATCTCGACGTTCTTGTAGAAATCCGGCTCGAGTCCCAGCGAGGCCGCCCTGGACCGGGCGTAGGTGAGCGCCGCGTGGGCTGACTCCTGCATCACTTCCCCCAACTGGCCGGTCAGCGTCAGTCTCCCGGCGCCGCGGCGGTTCAGGACACTGACCTCGATGGTGAGGATGTCGCCGCCCGACTGCGTCCACGCGAGTCCCGTGGCAATGCCCACCGAGTCCTGTTTCACCACTTCGGAGTCCAGGTAGCGCGGAACGCCGAGGTAGCCTGACAGCTGGTTGCGCGTAACCTGCATCCGCTTGCCGGACTTCCCTTCCACCACTTTGCGGGCCAGCTTGCGGCAGACCGCGGCGATGTGGCGTTCCAGCCCCCGGACGCCGGCCTCGCGGGTGTATTCCCGGATGACGGACAGCAGGGCGTCCTTCCTGAAGGTTACCCGTTCCTTCTTCAGTCCGTGGGCCGTGATCTGCTTCGGCACGAGGAACTCTTTCGCGATGGCCAGTTTCTGCGTTTCGAGATAACCGGGCAGCTCGAGGATCTCCATGCGGTCGTTCAGGGCCGGGGGGATGGTCTCGGTGGTGTTGGCCGTCGTGATGAACAGTACCCGGGACAGGTCGTAGTCCACCTCCAGGTAGTGGTCGTTGAAGGCATTGTTCTGTTCGGGATCCAGCACCTCGAGCAGGGCCGACGCGGGGTCGCCGCGCACGTCCCGGCCGAGCTTGTCCACCTCGTCGAGCAGGATGACGGGATTGACAGTCTTCGCGCGGCGCATCGCCTGGATGATGCGCCCGGGCATGGCACCGATGTAGGTCCGGCGATGCCCCCGGATCTCGGCCTCGTCGTGCACGCCGCCGAGGGACATGCGGACGAACTTGCGGCCCATGGCGCGCGCGACCGAACGGCCGAGGGACGTCTTGCCCACGCCGGGCGGGCCGACCAGGCACAGGATCGGTCCCTTCAGGTGCCGCGTCAACTGGATGACCGACAGGTACTCGAGGATGTGTTCCTTGGGTTTTTCCAGCCCATAGTGATCGGCGTCAAGCACGGACGCCACCCGGCCGATGTCCCGGCTGTCCCGCGTGCGTTTTCGCCACGGGACCTCGACGAGCCACTCCAGGTAGTTCCGGATCACCGTCGCTTCGGGTGAAGTCGGGTGCATCTGCTGGAGCTTGTCCAGCTCGTTCATGGCCTTTTCGTGGGCCTCCTTGGGCATCTTCGCGTCCGCGATCTGCTGGGCCAGGCCGTCCGGGCTATCCGGCAGATCCTCCAGCTCGCCCAGTTCCTGCTTGATCACGCGCATCTGTTCCTGGAGAAAGAACTCCCGCTGCGACTTGGTGATGCGGTCCCGGACCTCCCCGTCGAGCTGGTTCTTGATCTCCAGGATCTCGAGTTCCGTGGCCAGGAGGGCCGCCAGTTCGTCGAGCTGCTCGATGATCGACGGCGCCTCGATGAGCCGTTGCTTCACCTGGGGGCTTTGCTGTATGAAGGCCGACATCGTATCCACCAGGCGCTGGGCGTCGTCCAAGTTCTGCAGGGACAGCAGGATCTCGTCGGGCGCCTGCTGGTTCAGCTTGATGTACTCCGTGAACTGGTCCACGACGGTCCGCAGTCTCGCCTGCACCTCCGCCACGGTGTCCCCGGCCTCCTCGACCAGGGTGATCTTCACCCGCATGTAGGGCTCCGTGGACAGGAACCGGACGATCCGCGCGCGGACGATCCCCTCGACGAGCACGCGGATCAGGCCGTTGGGCAGCTTCACCACCTGCAGGATGCGGGCCACGATGCCGGTCCGGTGCACGTCCCCCTTCGCGGGTTGCTCGATATCCGGGTTCCGCTGGGCGGTCAGGAAGAGCAGCCGGTCGTTGTTGACCCCGTGCTCCAGGGCCTTGATGGAAGCATCCCGCGCAATGATGAGGGGATATTCCATGTAGGGGAACACGACCACTTCACGGAGAGGAATGAGCGGCAGCTTGTCGTCGAATGTGATGGGTTCGTTGCGATTGAGGGTAATCATGGGAAACCGTTGATGCCGCGGGTTGGGGGATCAGGCGCTTTTCTTGCTTTCCTTGCCCTGAACGTAGACGGGCGGCGATTTCTCCGTGACGGTCTCCCCGGTGACGATCACTTCGCTCAGGTCTTCCTGTGTCGGCGCGTTGAACATCACGTCCAGCATCACTTCCTCGAGGATGGACCGCAGCGAACGCGCGCCGGTCTTCTTGTCCATCGCCTCGTTCACCACCGCCTGGAGCGACTCGTCCGTGAAGGTCAGCTTGACGTCTTCCATTTCGAGCAGCCGCTGGTATTGCTTTACGAGGGCGTTTTTGGGCTTGAGGAGGATTTCCATGAGGGCGTCGGCGTCGAGTTCGCCCAGTGTGGCGATCACCGGCAGCCGGCCGATGATCTCCGGGATGAGGCCGTACTGCAACAGGTCGTCCGGTTCGACCCGGGCGAGGAGTTCGCTCGTATTGCGGCTCGCGGAGTGCTTCGATACGCCGCCGAATCCGATGGTCCCTTCGGCGGTCCGCCGCTCGATGATCTGGTCGAGGTCGTCGAAAGCACCGCCGCAGATGAAGAGGATGTTCCGCGTGTTGATCTGGACGAAATTCTGTTCGGGGTGTTTCCGGCCGCCCTTCGGGGGCACGTTGGCGACGGTGCCCTCCAGCATTTTGAGCAGGGACTGCTGCACCCCTTCTCCCGACACGTCGCGGGTGATGGAGGGGTTGGCCGACTTGCGCGCCACCTTGTCGACCTCGTCGATGTAGACGATGCCGCTTTCAGCCTTCGGTACGTCGTAATCGGCGGCCTGGAGCAGGCGTACCAGGACGCTCTCCACGTCTTCGCCCACGTATCCGGCTTCCGTGAGCACCGTGGCGTCCGCGATGCAGAATGGCACATGGAGCATCTTCGCCAGGGTCTGGGCCAGGAGCGTCTTACCGGTGCCGGTGGGACCGATCAGCAGGATGTTGCTCTTCTCGAGCTCCACGTCGTCAAGACCGGCATGGGGGGTCTGGGTGGCCTGGGTGGTCTGGGTGGCCTGGGTGGTCTGGGTGGTCTGGGTGGCCTGGCCGGCCTGGGCGGTCTGGCCGGCGCCGTGCTGTATCCGCTTGTAGTGGTTGTACACGGCCACGGACAGCACCTTCTTGGCCTGTTCCTGGCCGATGACGTACTCGTCGAGCGCTTCCTTGATTTCCGTGGGCAGCGGAAGATGCTCGACCGTCGACAGGGTGCTGCGGCTCATCTCCTCCTCGAGGATCCCGTTGCACATCAGGATGCACTCGTTGCAGATGTACACGTTCGGTCCCGTGATGAGGCGTTCCACCTCGTCGGCGTTCCGGTTGCAGAAGGAGCAGCGCAGGTCCCGCGGTGTCGATCGCTTCTTCATGATCCGATCCTGATCCTAATCCGATCCTAGGCGGTTTTGCCGTTCAGCGACTCGGCGATGGCCCTGGAAGCGGCGGTTTCGACCACGTGGTCCACCAGCCCGTATTCCACGGCCTGTTCCGGCGACATCCAGAAGTCCCGGTCCGTATCCGCTTCGATCTTGTCCACCGACTGTCCGGTATGGTGGGCCATGATCTCGTTCATGGTACGCTTCATGCGCAGCATTTCCTCGGCCTGGATCTCGATGTCCTTGGCCGTGCCGGCCATGTGGGGGATGGAAGGCTGGTGGATCAGAATGCGCGAATAGGGCAGGGCGTAGCGTTTACCGGTCCCGCCCGCCGTGAGGAGGAAAGCCCCCATGCTGGCGGCCATGCCCAGGCAGTAGGTCTCCACGTCGGGCTGGATGAACTGCATGGTGTCGTAGATGGCGAGACCCGCGGTTATGCTGCCGCCGGGGCTGTTGATGTACAGCTTGATGTCTTTTTCGGCGTCTTCGTACTGGAGATAGAGCAGTTGGGCGATCACCAGGTTCGCAATGGTGTCGTCGATCGGCATGCCGATGAAGACGATGCGGTTCTTCAGCAGCAGCGAGTAGATGTCGTAGGCCCGTTCCCCGCGGCCCGTCTGTTCAATCACCATCGGCACTAACATGATGCGCTCCTTCTACTCCGTTTGTATGTCGGCGTGCTCCACGAGGAATTCAACGACTTTCTCTTCCCTGAGATCCGCTTCGATGCGGTCCAGCCTCCCGTTCTCCCGGAAGAGCCGGCGGACCTGGTCGACCGAGGCCTGTCCCCTTGACGCGACGGCCTCCAGCCGCTCGTCCAGCTCCTCCTGCTCCACCGCCAGCCCTTCCTGCTCCGCGATGGCGTCCAGGATGAGGTGGCGCATGATCTGGCTGTTTGCCACCGGCCGGTACTCCTGGCGAAGGCCGTTCTCGTCGATCGGGTCCTGGTCCCGCGTCGACCGGCGCGCGTCTGCGACGACCTGGTCCAGAAAAGCCGTCATCATGGATTCGGGCACTTCGAAGTCGTGGGCGTCCACGATCTGCGTGACCAGGTCCCTGCGCAGCTCCAGGTCCGGTTCCCGCTCGATCTCCTCGCGGATAGACTGCTTCAGGGCGTCAAGGCTTTCCATGCCGATGTCAACGGCGAAATCGTCATCTGCTTCCGGCAACTGCCGTTCCAGCACCTCGTGGACGTGCACGATGAAACAGGCTTCCTGGCCCGCCAGGTTTTCGTCCGGGTAATCGGACGGCAGCGCGGTCTTCACGGTCCGGTCCTCTTCGGCCCGGACACCGGCCAGTTGGGTATCGAACCCCTCGCCCAGCCGTCCCGAACCGACCTGGAAGAACTGGTTCTCCTCCTTGCGACCGATGATCGGCACCCCGCTGGCATCGGCGTGCTGGATATCGGCCCGGATGAAGTGGTCCTTCTCCGCTTCCCCGTCGATCCGCACCACACTGGCGTAGCGTTCCCGCAGCCGCTCGAGCCGCTCGTCCACGTCCTCGTCCGTCGCGTTCACGGTCCGCCGGGTCACCCGCAGGTCCCTGTACTGTTCCAGTTCGATAGCGGGCTTGACTTCCACGCTGGCCCGTAGTTTCAGGTCCTGTCCCTCGTCGAAGTCGATCTCTTCGATCACGGGCTGGCTGATGGGCTTGATCTCCGCGCGTTCGTGGGCGCTGTTCAGATACTCCGGGATCTTCTTTTCCAACACTTCCGCGCGGATCTCATTTCCGAGCCGCGCCTTGAGCACGCTCATGGGCACCTTGCCCCGGCGGAAACCGGGAAGGCGCACCTCTCTACTGTAACGCGCGTAGGCCTCGTTCAGTTCGGATTGAATCGCGTCGGAGGGCACTTCGATCTCCAGGACACGTTTCCAGGGTTTGGGTTCGGAAACCGTGTAGTTCAAGCCATTTGCTCCCTGTGCTGTATATACCGTTCGGCACCGCGTGGACCTGTCCGCGCCGAATAAACCGGCCGCCGGTCCGCACCGTCGCGGCCGCCGTTCGTCAAGCCGTCGTAATTAACCGTGGAGGGGGTGGTGTGTCAACGGAAAAGCGCCCGGGACCCGGGGCCTGCGACAAAACCCCGGGCAAGATGCGAGGGGGGGGAGTCGAACCCCCATGGGTTGCCCCACTGGATCCTAAATCCAGCACGTATACCAGTTCCGCCACCCTCGCGAAGCCCGCGTACATCGTGGCCCGGGTCTCTACCGGCGGTTTGCCGCCGCCTCTATTCCGCGGGATCGTCACCGAGCAGCTTCCGGTATTCCCGTTCGTCATTCAGGATCTCCAGGGACGCCCTGATCTGGGGGTCGTGCCTGGCGGCGAAGGCATAGCGGCCCGCCGTACCCCAGAGTTTCGCGCTGATCTCCGTGCCGATGCGGGCCACGAGCAGGTCCCGGTGCCTGGCGTACTCCAGTTCGCGCTGACGGTTCAGTTTGCCCCGCAGGTCGGCGAGCGATGCCATCACTTCGTCGGTCGGCGCACGGACACGAACGATTTCTTCCAGATCGTCGAGCGACTGTTCCGCTACAGAGGTGTAGGTGAAGGACCGCGCCTCGACGAACCGGCGGAAGGCGTCGATCATCTCGTCCGTGACGTCGAAGGTCGCCTGGTCCGCAACGGGGTTGTTCGTCACGTAGTGGATGGCGAACTTGATGAACATGCTCTGGCTGTTCAGGGCGCGGATCAGGTTGGGGTATGCCGGGACCTCGATCTCGACGTCCGGCGCGATGCCGCCGCCGCCGTAGACGGTCCGACCTATTTGCGTCTCGTACGACGTCCGGTCGGGTACGTCCGTTTCACCCATCGCGGAATCCGACGCGCCGCTTTCGTCCAGGCGCTCCCCGGTCTTCTGGATGAGCCTGCCGCTCGGTGTGTAGTACCTCGCCGTCGTGATCTTCAGGGCCGTCCCCTGGTCCATGGGGAATATCTGCTGCACCGAAGCCTTGCCGAAGGTCGGCTGGCCGGCCACGACGCCGCGGTCCCAGTCCTGGATCGCTCCGGCGACGATCTCGGACGCGCTGGCGCTGTACCGGTCGACGAGCACCACCAGCGGCGCGTCCTCCAGCGTGTAGGATTCCGGCGCGTGGTACGACCGCTGATCCGAACCGGGCCTGCCCATCGTGTACACGATAAGACGGTCCTCCGGCAGGAACTTCCCGGCTACGTCCACGGCCTGCTCCAACAAGCCCCCCGGGTTGCCCCGCAGATCCAGCAGATACCCGCCGGCGCCCTGCGCCTGAAGCTGCTTCAACGCCTGTTCCACCTGCATGGAGGCGTCTTCGGTAAACTGGTTCAGCTTGATGTAGCCGGTACCGCCTTCCAGCATGCCCACGTAAGGAACCACGGGTATGGTGATGATGGCCCGCGTTACCGTGAAGTCGATGAACGCGTCCTCGCCATCCCTGCTGACCGAGATCTTCACGGAAGTCCCGGGACTTCCCCGGAGGAGGTCCGCTGCCTGCGACACGTCGATGTCGGCCGTGGAGGATTCCTCGATGCGCACGATGCGGTCGCCGGTCTGCAGGCCGACTTCGAAGGCCGGCGTATCGTCGAACAGCGCCACGACGACCAGGGCGTTCTCCTGCTTCTGAATCCTGATGCCCAATCCACCGTACTTCCCCTGGATCTGCATCATTTTCATCTCGTCGCTCTGCTTCTTCTCCAGGAACTCCGTATAGGGATCGAGCGTGCCGAGCATGCCTTTGATGGCCGCGTCGTACGCTTCTCCTTCGTTCAGATCGTCCACGTACTTGGCGCGGATGCGTTCCACGACCTGCTGAAGCAGTTTCAGGTCGTACTGCTGATCGCCGACCGCCTGCGCCCGGTCCTGCCTGATGATCCATACGGCCCCCAGCAGACCGACAAAAACCAGCAAGGCCAGGGTGATTTTCCTGTTATTAGCCCACATGAAACCAACTCCTGTGGCGTAAGCCGCTACGCTTCGCGTTCGGAACCGCGTCAAGGGACGACGGTCCGCCTCCCGTTTTCCCGCGCGCCGGGGTTTTCCCGGATCCCGGGACCTTCCTCACCCCTTCGATGTCCTGCGTATGTGGAACAGTCGGGTGATGGCCGTGAAGTTCGACACCACGGCTATCAGGACCAGTGCGACGGGCAGGTACGTTTCCCCGAGCAGCGCGCCCAGTCCGAGGCAGACGATCCGTTCAGGCCGCTGCATGAGTCCCACGGTGCATTCCTGGCCGAGTCCCTCCGCACGGGCGCGGACGTAACTGACCATCAGGGACCCGCTGATCGCCATCACGGACGCCAGCACCCAGTAGGCGTTCAACGCGCTGTCTGCCGCGTTGAAGAGATAGAAGGCGATGATGCCGATGAATACGGCGATTTCAGCGTAGCGGTCCAGCGTGGAATCGAGGAGCGCTCCGAAGGTGCTTCGGGTGCCCGTCTCCCGGGCGAGATGCCCGTCCAGTACGTCGCAGCTGCCGCCGACAAACATGACCAGGCCCGCCCACCTGAAAGCGCCGAGTCCGAAGAGACAGGCCGAGACCAGGGTGATCCCGAAGCCGATCAGGGTCAGCGCGTTGGGATGTATCCCGAATCGCACGGACGTACGGACGAAGGGGCCCAGCATGTTCACGTACCATGACTTCACTTTCGAACTCAGCATGGCAAACTCCCGCATCGGGCCGCGGCGCGTTCCCGCCTGCTATCGGCTCCGTCTTACCCCGCCTTGCGGCGCTCCGCGCAACCGGGTCGACGGACGGAACCCGGCGAGGGTTTTCTTTGCCGGAAACATGTTGCGGGAATATAGCCGAGGCGTACCCCGCAGTCAAGTAAAAGTCATTGCGTGCCCGGGGGAAAGGCGTCCCTTCCGCCCTGCTTTTCGCTTGACATCGACAGGTGCGATTCGTAAATAAAGAAGTCAGTTTTTTACGCGCGGCCGCCCGCCCCGGGGCCGGCGCGGGGCAGCGCAGTTCCGGCGGGGGATCGCAAGCGGACTTCGCCGCTTCCGGACCCGGCCCTTGACCGACCTCCTTTCAGACCTTACTGACCGCAGGATCGAAATGGCATACACCCTTCAAACCGACCGGGACAAGGACATACTGCGGAGCCTGGTGGAACACCACGTGTCCACGGGCCAGCCCGTCGGTTCCCGTTCGATCGCCGGCCAGGGCCCGCTTGACGTCAGTCCGGCGACGGTGCGCAATGCCATGGTGAACCTCGAAGACGCGGGGTACATCACCCGGCCTCATCCCTCCGCCGGAGGCGTGCCGACGGACAAGGGCTACCGGTATTACGTGGATGCCCTCCTCCGCATGCGGCCCATCAACAAGCGGGACCGGGAGCGAATCCATCTCGAACTGGAGAACGACTGGCTCAGCGTGCAGGAGCTGCTGAGCCATACCGCGCATATTCTCGGCCTCGTATGCAAGGAAGTCGGCGTGGCGCTGGCGCCGAAGCTGAACGACGGCAGGCTCGAACGGGTTGAGTTGATCCCGGTCGCCCGCCGCAAGGTGCTGCTGGTGCTGACCCTCGCTTCCGGAATGGTCAGGAGCATCGTCGCCGAACTTGATGCCGACATCCCCAAAGACCGGCTCGACAGCGCGAGCTGGTTCCTGAACGAGCGGCTGTCCGGCTGTTCCCTCAGGGAGATCCAGGGCCAGCTCGACGAACGCCTGGACGACGCACCGCAGTCCAGGCGGAAGATCGTGCAGCTGTTCATCCAGTACAGCGAGTATCTCTTCGATTTCGAGGAAAACGAGAAAACCCATATCGGCGGCACGACCTATATCGTGTCGCAACCGGAGTTCGTGACGGACTACACGAAGCTTTCGTCGCTGCTGCAGTTTCTCGAACACAAGCAGACGGTGGCACACTGGCTGAGCGAGCGCCATCACGACAACCGGATCGCCGTCACCATCGGGCGCGAGAACGGTCAGCGCGAAGTAACTTCGTGCAGCGTGGTGACTTCGACCTACAGAATCGGCGACACGACGGGCGTTATCGGGGTGATCGGCCCGACCCGCATGCCCTACGCGCGGCTGATGTCCGTCGTCGGGTACACGGCGAGGTACCTGAATACGATATTCGCGTGAGTCCCGGCGATTTCCTGCCGGACCGGTATACCAGCGGACGTGAGCGATCACGCCCGCTTCGTTTTGATAGGCTGGGAAGTTCCTGGCGGACAACGCGGAACAGGCAGAACGGGTAGAGCGGGTCGATTGGACTGAACGGGCAGAACGGAAAACGGACGTCCGAACTCAAGTCCGGCGAAGTGACAGGAGGTTTGAGGTGGTTATGGGCAAGGAAGAGGAAGCCACACTCGAGTCTGCGGCGTCAGCCGGTGACGCAACCGAGGTGACCGGGGCCACGGCGGAGGAAAGCGATTCCGATGCCGGGGCGAACCATGGCGCCGATTCGGGTAACGGAACGACGGCCGGGGCGGATCCCGCGACCGTGGAGGATGCCGCCGCCGGGGCGGACCCCGCAGCCAGCGAAAACTCAACGGCCGAGGCGGAAGATCCGTCCGGTGAGCCCGCGTCCGGCACCGAAGCGGAATCCGGAGAGCCATCGGATGGCGTTCCGGTCGATGAGGATGAGGATGAACAGGCCAGGCTGGCCGAGGAGGTCCTGCGTTACAAGGAACGCCTGGTACGGCTGGCTGCGGAGTTCGACAACTACAAGAAACGGACCGGCCGCGAGTTCACCGCGCTGGTAAAGAACGCGGGTGAATCGCTGATCACCGAGCTGCTGCCCATCCTCGACAACATCGAACGGGCCCTCCAGGCTCCGCAGACCTCCGATGAAACCCGGTCCTTCGCCCAGGGTTTCGAAATGATCCGCCAGCAATTCCTGGAGAAAATGGAGAGAGCGGGGATGAAGGAGATCGCGGCGGAGGGAACGCCCTTCGATCCCACGCGTCACGAAGCCGTCATGGCCGTAGAAAACGAAGAACATCCGGCCGACACCGTGATCAACGTGGTCGAAAAAGGGTATACACTGAATGAGAAGGTCCTGCGCGCGGCCAAGGTCATCGTGACGCGCGCACCGGCGAAATCACCGGCGAATTCGGCGGATCAGACAGACCAGGCGGAAACGGAAAACCACGACGGCAACTAGACGCCGGGGACCAGTGGAAGATGAACAAACAGGACTACTACGATACCCTAGGCGTGGCGCGCTCGGCATCCGAGGACGAAATCAAGAAGGCGTACCGGAAGCTGGCCATGCAGTATCATCCGGACCGGAACCCGGACGACAAGGCGGCGGAAGAGAAATTCAAGACGGCCGCCGAAGCCTACGAAGTGCTCAGCGATCCGGACAAGCGCACGCGGTACGACCGGTTCGGCCACCAGGGCGTGGCCAGCGACTTCGGTTCGGGCGGCTTCCAGTGGGCGGACTTTTCCCACGCCGGCGACTTCGAGGACATCCTGGGGAACCTGTTCGGGGGCGGCATATTCGGCGACCTCTTCGGCGGGCGGACCCGTGGAAGGGCAAGCAACCGCGGCGAGGATCTGCGGGTAAACCTCAAGCTGACCCTGGAGGAACTGGCCCAGGGCGTCAGCAAGACGATTCGCATCAAGCGTTACGTGCCCTGCGAAAGCTGCGGCGGCATCGGCGCCGCCGACCGGGACGGCGTGAGGACCTGTCCCACCTGCCACGGGCAGGGCCAGGTGCAGCAGCGCGCGTCCTCCCTGTTCGGCGTCGTGATGAACGTGACGACCTGCCCGAACTGCCACGGGCAGGGGAAGATCATCGACCGGCCCTGCAGCGCGTGCGAGGGGCAGGGCAGGCAGATGAAGACGGTTACGCTCAAGGTGGATATCCCGACCGGTGCCGGCGACGGGAACTACATGCGCCTCCAGGGCCAGGGCCACGCGGGGATCCGCAGTGGACCGGCGGGCGACGTGCTCGTCGTCATCGAACAGGAGCACCACGAGTTCTTCGAACGGCAGGAGGACGACGTCATCTACGTCCTGCCGCTCAGCTTCAGCCAGGCGGCCCTGGGCGACCAGGTCGAAGTCCCGACCCTCTCGGGCAAAGTCCGTCTCACCATCCCCCCCGGTACCCAGTTCGGCAAGGTGTTCCGGCTGCGGGGCAAGGGCATGCCCCATCTCAACGGGTACGGACAGGGCGACCAACTCGTGAAGGTCATCGTATGGACGCCCACCGAACTCACCGGACGGGAAAAGGAACTGTACGAGGAGTTGTCCCGCCTGCAAAGCGGGAAGACACCGGAAAACGACCGGGGATTCTTCAATCGGATCCGGGACGAACTTTTCGGCGACTGAAGCCGCTGCGAACACGCTAACTCCGACCCGCATCCGCCCGATCCTCGCCTATGCGCCACTGGGTTGAAGTCACTTTAGACATCTCGCCCGAAACCGAAGAAGCGATCGTCAACGCGTTCTGGGAACTGGGTTCCAGCGGCGTCCTGCAATCCGGGGGCAAACGTACCGGCGCATCCGATCGTGTGACGGGCTTCTGGCCCGACCGGCCCGAAGTAAACGAAAAACTTGACCGGATCACCCGGCTGTGGGAAGCACTTCGCAACCTGGGCTTGGCGGAAGGTCCATGCCGGATCTCTACGCGGAAGGTTTCCGAAGACGACTGGACCGGGAAATGGAAAGCGCAGGTGGGGCCCGTCCGGATCTCGGAAGGGCTCATAGTCGCCCCGCCCTGGGCCGAGGTGCCCCAGTCCGATGCGCATCGGTCCACACCACACCAGTCCGATCCGTCCCAGTCCGATGCGCCCCGCCCCGACCGACCGCTCGTGGTCCGGATCAACCCGGGCACCGGATTCGGCACGGGCGGCCACGAGACCACGCAACTGTGCCTGCGGCAACTGGAAAAGCGGATCAGGCCGGGAGACCGGGTGCTCGACGTGGGATCGGGTTCCGGCGTGCTCTCCATCGCCGCGGTACTCCTGGGCGCCTCCCGGGCGACGGGTATCGATATCGATCCCGAAACCATCGGTAACGCACGGGAGAACGCCCGGCTGAACGGAGTGGCCGGCCGGGTCGACGTACATGCCGGCCGCCTGGATCATCCCGCGGTGGACGGCCGCTACCGGATCGTGGTCTCCAATATCAGCGCGGCCAGCCTGACCGCAATGCTTCCCGGATTCACAGCCTGCCTTCACCCCGCAGGCGAACTGATCCTGTCCGGTCTGCTCATCGAGGAAGCCGAATCATTTGAAGCTTCGCTGGCCAGCGGGGGATTTACGCTGCTTGAGCGGGAGACCCAGGGCCTCTGGTGGGCCGGCGTGGCCGAGCCGGCGACCGGACAGATGGCGACCTGACATATAGCGACCGGCCGTTCCGGTAACGGGCAGAACGGCAAGCCATGATCGGCGGAATGGATGGAATTCAGCTACGTGCCCCCGGAACGGATCACCGGGAATTCGGCCTTCGTTGCCGACAAGGACGAACAGCATCACCTGGCCCGCGCATTGCGAAAGAAACCGGGCGACGCCGTGCAGTTCGTGGACGGCGAAGGCTGGATCTACGACGGCGTGCTCGTTCGCATGAAGCCGGAGATTGTAATCGAGATCCGGGACCGCCGGCGAGACCGTGAGACGGAATCGCCCGAAGTCACGCTCGCGCCGGCGCTGCTCAAGGGGACGCGGCTGGACACCGTCGTCGAGAAGGCCACGGAACTCGGCGTTTCCGCCATCCTCCCCATGCGCAGCGCCCGGACGGTGGCGGGCGGCAGACCGGCCTCCGGACCGTCCGATGGACCGGCCGGTCAACGGCTGGACCGCTGGCGGCGCATCGCCCTGAGCGCGATGAAGCAGTCGCTGCGCGCCCGGTTGCCCCGGATCGAGCCGGTCACGAGCATGGAGGACGTCGTGGGAACCGCGTCATCCTACGATCTGGCCCTCATCGCCTGGGAAGAGGAAGTAAATAGGCGGCCGGGCCTCGCGGCCGGCCTAAATGCGAAGGCAAGGCGCATCCTGCTGATGATCGGCCCCGAGGGGGGTTTCTCCAGTGAGGAGATCGCCATGGCCCGTGAAGCGGGCATGGTGACGGTATCCCTGGGACGCTCGCGTCTGAGGTCCGACACGGCGGCCATCGCTGGCCTGGCCCTGATCATGGCGGCCCTGGACGCTCCGTGACCGAGGCCGACAGGAGTCACCGAACCGTGATCGCGGGCGCCGGGCGTCACAACTACGTGACCGAAGCCGCCGGGATTCACCGCCCCGTGCCGTGCACGAGGCGCATTGGAGGACGATGATATGCCCGAGTGCCTGTTCTGCCGGATCATCGACGGATCGCTGCCCACCGAATTCGTCTACGAAGACGAGCACGTCGTGGCCTTCCGGGACATTAATCCCGCTGCCCCGGTACATATCCTCGTCGTACCGCGGGTGCATATCGAAACGGTCGCCGACCTGGGCACCGATACGGCAGGGGTCATGAGCCGGCTCACGGCGGCGGCGAACCGGATCGCCCGGGAAGCCGGCGTCGACGCAGGCGGATACCGGCTGATCGTCAACTGTGGCCGGGACGGCGGCCAGACCGTTTTCCACCTCCACATGCACCTGCTCGGAGGACGCAAAATGCCCGAACTGGCCGCTTGAGCATCGTTTGGCGGGACGAAAAGCCCATATCGGGTTCGAACGAATTAATCTCCTTGCTTTTCCAGTAGGTTCATGGCATATTAGGTAGGCTTGAATAGAGACGGAGAGTAAGACTTGGTTCACCCGATTCGAGTGGCATGAGAGGGGGTGTGAGGATGCCAGGTATTCGTGTCAGGGAAGGAGAACCGTTCGAAAAGGCCCTGCGGCGTTTTACCAAGACTTGCGAGAAAGTCGGCATCATGTCTGAAATACGCAAGCATCAGCATTTCGAGAAACCAAGCGCGAAACGCAAGCGCAAGCTGAACGCGGCGAAACGGAAGAATCAGAAGCGGCTCCAGCAGGAAAGATACTGATCGACCGGAGCGGGTCATGGCGCTTAAAGAGCGTTTGACGGATGACATGAAGTCGGCACTCAGGAACCGGGAGACCGTACGCCTCGGTCTGGTCCGCATGATACGCGCGCAGATCAAAAACCGGGAGATCGCCAAGGGAAGCGAACTGGTGGACGAGGAAACGGTCGAGGTGGTCTCTTCCCTTATCAAGGCCCGGAAAGAAGCGCTGGAATTCGCCGTCAAGGGGGATCGAAAGGACCTGGTCGCACAGGCCGAAGAAGAGCTGGAGATCCTCGCGTCCTATCTTCCGGAACAGCTGTCCGAAGAAGATATCAGATCCGTGGTACTGGAAGCCATCGAACGGTCCGGCGCCGTGGGACCGGGAGACCTGGGCAGGGTCATGGGCGCGGTCATGCCCCGGGTAAAGGGCCGGGCGGACGGGCGGCTCGTCAACACCATCGTACGGGAATGCCTGGCCGACCTGGCCACGCAGGACATGCAGTCCATGCAGACTGGATGATTCCCTGAAAAATCGTGGTCAGCGGCGGTCCTGATTCCGAAGCCTCTCCGAATCCCCGGGGAGGCTTTCCGTGTTTTGATGCCATGAACTGGATCGATATCGCCATCGGGATTCTCGTCTTGTACCAGGCGGCAACCGGCTTTGGCAAGGGACTCGCCCGAAGCCTGCTCGACCTTTCGGGCATCGTCGCGGCGGTGGCCATCTCCCTGACCCAGTTCGGCCTGGTGTCCGATTTCCTCGGCCGCTTGACCGGCATTTCCACCGGCTGGCTGCACTGGTTCAGCCTGTTTGCCTGCCTGGTCCTGTCGCTCGCGGTGGTCAACGTCGTGACCGCCGTGGCCGGCCGGTCGTTACGGGGCGCTTCAAAGTCCCTTCTCGACCGCGTGGCCGGCTTTCTGCTCGGTGGCGCGCGCGGATGCGTCATCGCGAGCCTGCTGTTGATCCTTTACGCATTCATGCCGTTTACCGGTACGGCGAAGACCCAGCTTGACCGGTCGTCCCTGGCGCCGGAGACCGTGTCGATCATTCCGGCGATCATCGATACCGTCATGGACAGTGTGGCGCCCGGTTCCCCGTCTGTCATGGAGAAACTGGAACGGTACCTGACTGCCAGGTAGCCGGCCCGAGGTAAGCGGCCTGTCCGAAGCGCGAAGCCGGTCGATGTGAACCGGCGGTCCGAAGCGCGAAGCCGGCCGTCGACGATTCGAGAATGACTGACATGCAACCCGGAATACCTTCCCATACGCTGAAAGTACTGGAATTCGACGCCGTCAGGACCATGTGTTCGGAAAGGACGGTTTCCGCACCGGGCCACCGCCGGGCCATGTCCCTGGAACCGGGCAAAGACGTCGTCGTGATCGGGAACAACCTGCAGACCGTCACCGAGATGCGCGGATTCCTGGACCAGGCCGAAACGGTTCCCCTGCGGGGCATCAAGGACATCGGCGGGGCCCTGGAACAGGCCGGCGTGGCCGGAGCAAGAATGGAGCCCCAGACCCTTCTCGACGTGGCCGACACCCTCCGGGTAAGCCGGCGCATGCGGGCATTCGGCCAGAAGGTGCGGAATCGTTCCTCGGCCCCGCACGTCGGATCCCTCACGGCCGGGCTGGGAGACTTCCAGGAGATCGAAAACTCGATCGGGCAGGCCATCGACGGCGACGGCAACATCCGCGACCATGCCAGTCCCGGATTGCGTCGAATCCGCACGGACCAGCAGACCATGCGGGAGCGCGCGCGAAACTGGCTGCAGCGGTTCATACAGTCGGAAGCCGGGGCCAAAGCGCTGCAGGAGCCGGTCATCACCATGCGGGACGGGCGGTACGTGGTCCCGGTACGCATGGACCACCGCGGCCAGGTGCAGGGCGTGGTCCACGACCAGTCGGCCAGCGGCGCCACGGTATTCATAGAACCCATCGGCGTCGTGGAATTCAACAACCGGCTGCGCGAACTGATCGTGGCGGAAGGCCGCGAGATCGAGCGCATCCTGCTGTCCCTGACCGACCAGGTACACCAGCAGGTGGAAGCCATTGCCGTTTCCTACGGCCTGCTGGGCCAGCTCGACTTCTTTCACGCGGCCGCCGTGCTTTCCATCGACCTCCGGGCCGCGCCGCCGCGGTTGAATACCGACGGGCGCATCGTCCTGCGCAACGCCCGGCACCCCATCCTTGAGCTGTCGGACCAGTGCGAAACCGTCGTCCCGCTGAACCTGCAGGTCGGCGAAAGCGCGCAGACGCTCGTGATCACCGGTCCCAACATGGGCGGCAAGACGGTCGCCCTGAAGTCGATCGGCATCCTGTCCATGATGGCCCAGGCCGGATTGCACATACCGGCGGACGACGACACCGAAATCGCCGTGTTCGACACCATCTTCGCGGACATCGGGGACGAGCAGTCGATCGAGGCGAACCTGAG
The DNA here is from genome assembly GCA_026705925.1 of Gemmatimonadota bacterium. Taxonomy (GTDB): domain Bacteria; phylum JAAXHH01; class JAAXHH01; order JAAXHH01; family JAAXHH01; genus JAAXHH01. Next base: position 67,411 of record JAPOZT010000034.1, on the reverse strand, counting down.
TACCTTCTCGGCCCACCTGGTGCATATCCGGACCATACTGGAGGAGGCTGACGATCACACGCTGGTGCTCCTCGACGAGCTGGGCGCCGGCACGGATCCATCGGCGGGATCGGCCATGGGCATGGCCATCCTGGAGTCGCTGACCCTGCGGGGGACCGTCACTGCGGCCACGACCCACTTCGATACGCTCAAGGCATTCGCCACCCGGACCGAGGGGGTGGAAAACGGTTCGATGATCTTCGACGTGGATACCCTGACGCCCTCCTACCAGTTCAGGCAGGGCATTCCCGGCGCCAGTTACGCGCTGGAAATCGGCAGCCGGCTTGGCATGCCCGATGACGTGCTCGAGCGAGCCTCCCGTTTCATGGGCACCGCCGAAAAGCGCCTGGACGAAGTCATCATGGAAGTGGACCGCAAGCACGAACTGCTCGTCACCGCGCAGGAACAGGCAGACCGGCTTCGCACCGAACTGGATGGACTGAAACGGGCCTACGAGGACCAGATCGCTTCCTACCGTCAAAAAGAGCGCGACACGATCGCCGCCGGCCGGGAGAAGATGGACCGGTTGCTGAAAGACGCCCAGGCCGCCATCGACCAGGCGGTGGCCACGGTCCGCAGGGAACAGGCCGCGGCCGTGTCCGTCGAGGCATCGCGCAAGACGGTCGTTGACCAGCGCGAACGGCTCCAGCGCATGCTCGATACCATCGATTCAGATACCTCATCGGCGGGGGACGCCGGGGATGCCGCCGACGACATGGCAGGGGACGCCGAGATGGTGGGCACCGCCGACACGGCAGGCGCCGCGGACATGGCAGGCACCGCGGGCACGGCAGGTGCCGCTGCGGAACGCGCCGGGGATTCGGCCGGAGACTCGACAGCGGAGCGCGCCGGAAACTCCTCCGAGGAACGCGCCGGGAAGGCCATCTCGGCGGGCGACGAGGTGTGGGTGGCGTCGCTGGGACAGGTAGGGAGCGTGATCCAGGACCAGGGAGACCGGCTGCGCATCCGGACCGGTCGGATGGAGATCACAGCCCGGCGGTCCGAGGTCCGTCTCCACAAACCCGGCGCTGCGCCGTCGCGGGGAAAACCGGCAGCCCGCGTCGAAGTCCGGACGGACCGTCCCCGCGCCGCCCTGACGGAACTGGACGTGCGGGGTTTCCGCGCCGGGGAGGCCATCGACGCCGTGGATCGCTACATCGACCAGACCGCCCTTGATGACCTCAACGAAATCCGTATACTTCATGGTAAGGGGACCGGGGCCCTGAGCAGCGCGATCCAGGAGTTTCTGCAAAACCACCCCCTGGTCAAGTCCTCCCATTTCGCCGAACAGCGCGACGGGGGGACCGGGGTGACCGTCGTGGAGATGAAAGATTAGGCGCGTTCGCGCACTGACGCCGCGTTCGCGCACTGACGCCACGGTGGCCGATTCAGACCGCGGCAGACGGACGATCCATCTTCAATTTAAATTCGTGTTTTTGAGACAGGAGGACAATCATGGCCTTTACGCTGCAACTGGGCGAATCCGCGCCGGGGTTCTCGCTTCCGGCGACGGACGGAAGGACCTACAGCCTGGACGATTTCTCCACCGCCGAGACGCTGGTGGTGTTCTTCACCTGCAACCACTGTCCCTACGTAACCGGTTCCGACGAAGTGACACGCCTTTCCGCGGAGAAATTCGGGTCCCGCGGTGTACGTTTCGTCGGGATCAACTCCAACAGCGAAGTCACCCATCCCGACGACGACTTCGATCACATGGTCTCCCGGATGAACGTCCATCGCTTCCCGTGGGTTTACCTGCGCGACCTGTCCCAGGACACCGCGCGGGCGTACGGCGCCCTCCGGACGCCCCACTTCTACGTCTTCGACCGGGACCGTAGCCTGGTCTATACCGGCCGCGGCGTCGACAGCCCCCGGGACGCGGACGGCATCACGGTGAACGACCTGGAAGCGGCCCTCGACGACGTGACGGCGGGGCGTCCCGTGCGGACGGCGCTCACCAACCCCATCGGGTGCAACGTCAAGTGGGAGAACCAGGACGCGCACTGGATGCCGCCCGAGGCATGCGACCTGGTGTGAGGACTTTGAACAAGCCCGCCCCAGGCCGGCGGCATACGCGGGGAGAGCGCCTTGGCGCGGATACCGGAAGACCTCATCGATTCGATCCGGTCGCAGGCGGACATCGTGGACATCGTGTCCGACTATGTCACGCTGCGCAGATCGGGTAGAAACTACATGGGGCTCTGCCCGTTTCACGACGAGAAGACCCCTTCCTTCAGCGTCAACCCGGAAAAACAGATCTTCCACTGTTTCGGCTGCGGCAAGGGCGGCAGCGTGTTCTCTTTCCTCATGGAGCACGAGAACGTCACGTTCGTCGAAGCGGTCCACCATGTAGCCCGCCGTCTCCATATCACCATACCGGATACGCAAGGGGAACGCGAGGCCGGCAGCGAGGCGGAAAGTCTGGCGCGGGTGACCCGGTTCGCCGCCCGGTTCTTCCACGACCGGCTGCTGAACAGCGGCCGGGATTCCGTCGTCCGGCGGTACGCCGAACAGCGCGGGCTGTCCGAAGAGACGATAAAGTCCTTCGGACTCGGCTACGCGCCCGATTCCTGGAACGACCTGCTCAGCGCCGCCCGGGAAAAGGGTATCGGCGCGGACTGGCTCGTCAAGGCCGGACTGGCCAAGACGGGTGAGCAGCGTACCTACGATGCCTTCCGGAAACGGCTTATCTTTCCCATACAGGCGCCCAGCGGCCGCGTGGTCGGATTCGGCGGGAGAGCCCTTTCCGACGAGGACCAGCCCAAGTACCTCAATTCACCCGAATCCCCGATCTACCGCAAGAGCCAGGTGCTCTACGGCCTGTACCAGGCCCGGGAGGCGTTGCGGCGGCAGGGACAGGCGCTGGTCGTGGAAGGATACATGGACCTGCTCGGCCTGCACGAACAGGGGATTCAGGGGGTGGTCGCCCTGTGCGGAACGGCGTTGACGCGGGAACAGGCCCGGCTCCTGGCGCGGTACGGGCAGCAGGCGTACCTCGTCTACGATTCGGACCAGGCCGGCGTGAGGGCGACCTGGCGTGCCATCGAGCCCCTGGTGGAAAGCGGGCTCTGGACCCGCGTCGTGCGGCTGCCGGAGGATTACGACCCCGATTCCTACGTGCGGGAACACGGGCAGGACGGGTTCATGAAACTCGTCGAACAGGCCGATTCCCTGGCCGATTTCATGGGCTTTCATGCCAATCTACAGGCAGCAGGCGACCGGGACGAGGTATTCCGTACGCTGGCCGGCCTGATCCGAAAGACGACGAACCTGGTCCACCGGGAAATGTACCGGGAAGAAGCCGAACGCCGGTTTCCGGCGCTGCAGGGCCTGCTGGCCTCTGAACTGCGGCACCCAAGCGGACCTGGTGGACGGGGCGGTTCGGGTGGACGGGGCGGTTCGGGTGGACGGGGCGGTTCGGGTACCGTGGGGCGTGATCGCCAGGCGACCCCCACCGCGCCGGCGCGGGACGGCGACGAGCGGGTGGAACGCGACCTGGTCCAGCTCATGCTCAGCGACCGGACCATCGCCGAACTCGTCGAAGGCCAGCTGGAGCCGCAGGATTTCAAGTATCCCCTGTACCGCCGGATTGTCGAACAGTGTCTCGCCGGGCTGGGCGACGGGGGATCCTACGACCTTTCCGGCCTGATCGATACCATCGGCGACGACGAGGCCGCGCGGGTGATCACGGAACTGATCAACACGACGGACTCCGGCGTTCACCTGGAGCAGAGAGCCCGGGACCATATCGTCCGGATCAAGCAGAAACGTCTGAAGGAAAGCATGGCTCGCCTGATGGAACAGATCAAGCAGATGGAATCGGGGGGGCGAAGCAGCGAATTGAACGACGCCATGGCCACCTACATGGAACTCAAGCAACAGGAAAAAGTCCTGCTGCGATCGGCCCGCGGAGACTGAAAAGCTCCCCTATCTTTTGCTTGACGATGACCCGCCGTTCGCCTATATTGATCCCGCTTATCGGGCATGCTGACTGAGCGTAAACCATGGGCCTGTAGCTCAGTTGGTTAGAGCATCCGACTCATAATCGGACGGTCCCAGGTTCGAGTCCTGGCGGGCCCATTTGCCGGGCGCTTAGCTCAGCCGGTTAGAGTGCCACGCTCACATCGTGGAGGTCAGTGGTTCGAGTCCACTAGCGCCCATCGGTTGAAAAGGTTACGACGGAAAACGGAGGCTTTCCCGAAGTCTCCGTTTTTTAATTAGGTCTGCCATGTATCGTCTCCTCGCCCTGGACATCGACGGCACGCTGCTTGACGGCAGGCGGGAAATGTCCAGGGCCACGGTCGACGCCGTTCACTACGCGGCCGGCCGCGGCGTCCGCGTCACGGTGAGTACCGGGCGTAGCCTGCCCTCCGCCGAGGAGGCCGTGAGGCATCTGCCGCTGAACGCCCCCTACGTACTGAATAACGGCGCCATGATATACGACGTCCCCGCTCGCCGCGCCAGGTATCTGCGAAATCTTCCGAATCATCTTGCACTGGATGCCGTCCGGGTCTTTCGCGGCATCGGGTTTCATCCCATCGTGTACGGTCCCCTGCCCGAGGTGCAGTACTTCTACTACGACTCCTTCGATCCGGACAACCAGGCGTTTATAGACTATGCCGCGCAGAACGCCGACCGCGTTCACCGGGTGGACGACGTCTGCGCGTTTCTGCGGCAGGATATTGCCTGCATCACGGTCGCCGAGCGCAACGAACGGGTCGAATCCCGGAAATCGCACATAAAGGCACAACTTCCGGACGCGGAGGTGGTCTTCGAAATCAGTCCGTGGGACCCTGGCTACCATGTCATCACGGTCATGCCGGCCGGCGTGTCCAAGGGCGATGGGCTGCGCAGGCTGGCCCGACTGCTCGGGATCGGTCTCTCCGAGGTCATGGCCGTGGGGGACAACCTGAACGACCTGGAAATGCTCGACGTCGCGGGCCTGGGCGTGGCCATGGGCAATGGCCCCCCCGAAATCCTCGCCCGGGCGGATTATGTCACGGCTTCCGTGGACGACGAGGGCGTCGCCCGGGCTATCGAGCGCTTCATAGACTGAACCGACCGCATCAGTTACTGATTTGAAAGCACCGCAGCCATGACCTACGACCTGATTGCCATCGACATCGACGGCACGCTTTTGACGTCGCGCCGCGAGGTCTCCCCGGTAACGCGCAAGGCGCTTCAAAGGGCCGTCTCGGCCGGGAAGCGCGTTGCGCTGTGTACCGGGCGAAGCCTGAACTCCGGCCGGGCCGCGGCAGAGCAGGTGCCGTCCTCCACGACGTTGGTCTTCCACAGCGGCGCACTCATACTCGAGCACCTGGACGGCCCGCTCCTCAGGGCGGTTAACCTGCCCCGGGACCTGGCGGCCGACCTGGTCGATTTCTGCAGGCGGCGCGGTCACGACCCGCTCGTCTACGAACCGGTCCCGGAAAGCCGGTATATCTGGTTCGAGCACCCCCGCTCGGCGAACGGCTGGCGGGAACGCTACCTGGAGGCCAATGCGGACAAGGCCTTCCAGGTGGACGGACTTGAAGAGGTACTGGGCCGGGACCCGGCGCAGATCGCGGTGGCTGGAAGAGGATCGACCATGCATGAACTGAAGGCGGAACTGGCGGAATACGGCGACCGTATCGGCGTCATCCTGTCGCGCAGCACCCTGGTGGGCGACTACTGGTGCATGGAAATCGTACCGGCCGGCGTGTCCAAGGCGAAGGCCCTCGCTTTCCTCGGTGAACGGTACGGAATCGGCGCGGAGCGGATGATCGGCATCGGCGACAACTTCAATGACCTGGACATGATCGAATACGCCGGCCTCGGCGTGGCCATGGGGAATGCGCCCGACGGCGTGCGGCGCGCGGCGGACCTGGTCGCGCCGGACAACGACGCCGACGGAGTCGCCCACGTCATCGACACCTGTCTGCTGTGAGCGCTGCCCCGGTCCGGCCGGCTCGGCACGGGCCCAGCACGGCCCAGTACGGCCCAGTACGGCCCAGTACGGCCCGGGGAGAATCATTTGATTTTTTAACGGATTTCCCTATCTTCCTGTATAACCCTGTTGACGCAGACGACGAGACAAGACGTGAGATGGAGTCTGTACCGAAACAACGTGACCCGAACCGGGACAAGGAGATATTCACAATGACTCGTATGGTTATGGCTACCGCGGCGCTTTCCGCGCTGTTGCTGCTGATTGGAACCGCGGCGCCCTTGCATGCCCAGCATGACGATCCGAACATGGAATGGGTGATGGACGGCCCCCTGTATGACCGCCTGGGCGGCGAAGAGATGATCATGGGCGTGATCGACGACTTCGTTGCCGCGGCCGTGGAAGAGGAAGGGTTGAAAGCCCATCTCGAAGGGGTCGACCAGGAGGCGTGGAAGGAATCCCTGATGGCCCAGTTCACCTTCGTCTCCGGCGGCGAGATCGAATACGAAGGCAGCAGTTTCAAGGAAAGCCTGGCGGAAATGGGCATCGAGGAAGCCTCCATGGAGACCGTCGCCGATCAACTGACGATCGCGCTGGAGCTGAACGAGGCCTGGCCGGAAGATGTGGATGAACTGCTGGTCGCCCTGGAACTCAAAGAAGCTGAATTGACCGAAGAGGAGATGGCGGAAGATGGAAGCGGCCAGGACAGTGAGGCCGGGGACGCCGGCGAGGAAGCGACCGCGGACAGTGAAGCAGGAGACGCGGGTGACGCAACCGTGGAAGCGGACAGCGACACCGGGGACGCCGGCGAGGAGGCCGCGACCAGCGAAACCGGCGAAACCAGCGACGCCGGGGACGCCGCCGGAGATGCCGCAGCCAGTGAAGCCGGTGATGCGAGCGGCGACGCCGGAACCAGTGAAACCGGAGATGCCGCGGCGGACGGCGAGACCCGCAAGTAGCCTGACCCGCTTTCTCTACCGTTTCTCATGACCGGACGATGAACGAAAGATCGTCCGGTCATTTATATATATGGGGAGGATGGATGGCCATAGCGTACTTCGACTGTTTCTCCGGCATCAGCGGCGATATGATTCTCGGCGCGCTGGTGGACGCCGGGCTGGATTTCGATACGCTGAACAGCGAACTGGAGAAACTCCCCATGGACGGATTCCGGCTCACCCGAAAGACGGTGACCCGGCAGCTGATCGCGGGGACCAAGATCGATGTGATCGTCCGGACCGAGGAGGGCCGTGAAATCATCGAAGGACCCGGCGAATCCGGACCCTTCCACGACCACGGGGAAGCGCGGCACCTGGACGATCTGACCTCCGTCATCGAAGGCAGCACGCTCGACGGGGCTGTCAAGAGCCGGGCCATCGAGGTGTTCGATCACCTGGCGACGGCGGAAAGCAAGGTGCACGACATCTCGAAACAGGAAGTACACCTCCACGAAGTCAGCGGGGTGGACGCCGTCGTGGACGTCGTGGGCGCCTGCATCGGCCTGGCCCTGCTCGACATAGACCGGGTATACGCGTCGGCGCTGCCGGTGGGACGGGGCTTCATCCACTGCGCGCACGGCCGGATGCCCGTCCCCGCCCCGGGCGCGCTTGAACTGATGCGCGACATGCCGGTTTACCATACCGGGATCGAAGGTGAACTGGTCACCCCGACCGGCGCCGCTTTTCTTAAAGCCACGGCCAACGGGCACGGGGTCCTGCCCAGGATGATATTGAGAAAGATCGGTTATGGCGCCGGTACGAAGGACCTCCCGGAACACCCGAACCTGCTCCGGGTATGTATCGGCGACGGTGTGGACTGACCGGGTCGAAGCGTACCGGTTGTCCACCGCTGCCCATCGGACACGGCCATTATGCTGCTCCAACTCGCCCTGGACACGCCGCACGCGGGTACGGTTCGCCGCCTGTTGGACGAGACCGCCGGCGACGTGGACATCATCGAGCTCGGCACGCCCCTGCTGATCCGTTACGGGGTCGACATCATCGGCGAGATCAGGCGGGACCATCCCGACAAGAAGATCCTGGCGGACCTCAAGATCGCCGATGCCGGCGCCGTGGAAGCGGGCCTTGCCTTCGATGCGGGGGCGGACATTGTAACCGTGCTCGGTTCGGCCCATCCGGCCACGCTTCGGGAAGCGTGCGAGCGGGCGAAGCGGTCCGGCGGCCGGGTCATGGCCGACCTGATCACCGCCCGTGAAGTGGACGAGGCGGTCTCCCTGGCCCGCAGACTGGATCGGACCGGCGTGGATTACATCTGTCTGCACACGGCTTTCGACGCCCGGGGGCAGAGCGGGCCGGGCGGACCGGGCGAACCGGGCGAACCGGGCGGTCCGGGTAGACCGGGCGATTCAGCGCGAAACCTTGAAGGCATCGGCCGGGTCGGCGCAGCGGTCGAACGGACGGGGCTGGCCGTCGCGGGCGGCCTGGATCCCGACTTAATCAAGCAGCTGATTCCCCACGCCCCGGACATCGTGGTCGTCGGCGGTTACATCACCGGAAACTCCGATCCCGGCCGCGCGGTCCGTGCGGTCCAGGCGGTCCGGCAGGTCATGGAGATCGAGCATCAAGCCGATGGATAACAAGAGGACCTCTCCCCAATTCGATGTAATCGCCCGGTCCATCCTGGACGAACTCGGGCGGACGCTGAACCAGATCTCATGCGATGAAGTCGAAGCACTGGTGCGGGAAGTCTCTGGGGCCCAACGGATTTTCGTTACCGGTGCAGGACGTTCCGGGCTGGTCATGGGCAGCTTCGCCATGCGGCTGGCGCAACTCGGCCTGACGGTCCACGTGGTAGGCGAAACAACCTCGCCTGCCGTCCGACCGGGCGATCTGCTGCTGATCGGATCGGGTTCGGGTGTGACGGACCGCCTGGTCGACTATGCCGGTAAAGCCGCCGAGACCGGCGCACGTGTTGCGGTGGCCACCGCCGACCCGGATTCTCCCGCCGCCCGGCGGGCGGACGTCGTCGTCGTAATACCCGCGCCCACGCCGAAATCATCGAAAGCAACCGGCGGTCAGGAACAACGGTCGGGCCAGCCAATGCTACGGTCGACCCAGCCGATGGGCACCCTCTTCGAACAGAGCCTCGGGATGATGCTCGATGCCTGCGTCATGCTGCTCATGGCTCGGCTCGACGAAACCGGGCGGAGCATGTTCGCCCGCCACGCCAACCTGGAGTAGGCGCCGGTAGCTCCGGTAGGCACCGGGCCGCGGAAGCTATGCCTTCGACAGGCGCTTGAGCACTTCCCGATTCAGGACGGCCTTCAGGAATCCACGCCAGTGGCCGTTGCGGTCCATGTCCGCCGACCGGTAGGGATCGGTTCCCATGTACAGGGCGCCACCGGCCTTGTGCGGCTTCAGGATCACCGCGGCCGATCCGTCGCCCCACCGGCCGATGACGCGCACGTCGTCGTCGATCTCCACCGGACGGACCCGCCACTGGTGCGCGTCGAGCGCGGCGCCTTCGGGCAGGTCGGGCCAACCGGCGGTCAGCAGGATCCGGTCCGGATCGTTTAAGACAGATTCTGCCTGCATGCCGAACAGGCGTGCCCGCGCATCGCTGTGACGCATCCCCTCGTCCAGGCTGAAGTCGTCGGCCGATCCCACGATCCATCCGCCTGCCCGCATGTAGCGGATCAATCGTTCGACGACGGCGTCTTTGACCGCTGGACAGGGCGTGCAGCAAAGTAATTCACATCCGGAGAGTTTGTCTCCGTCCGATACCTGGTGATCGGAGGCGTAACCCACCTCCTGCCCGGTGCTCTCTTCGAGGATGCCATGAGGCGTCCAAACGTCCAGCGCGGGCACGCGGCTCGCGAAGGAATCGTACGAAAGCAGGCAGCGGTATCCCGTGGAAGGCGCGTTCGCGCGTTCCTTCTCCGTCACCGATCGACTCAGTGCGGAAATCGCCGCCCACTGCTGCGGATTCGATTCCGACAGGGTCCTGCCCCGAATGGGCCGGCCGTCCCACCAGGCGGTATCGTCCCAGTTATGCCAGCCAACGGCCGATACTCCCGCCGCGCAGGCCGCGCCCGTCCATTCCCGCAGTTCCCGCAACGTAGCCTGGTACCTGCCCCGCATTATCTGCGAACCGACGACCATCCAGACGTCCTTTTCCGCCAATGACCCGGCCGCGCGCGCCGCCCAGCGGTTCAGGCGGCCGGTATCCGTCGTGGACTGAACCGGCGGGGATCCCGGATCGATGATGACGAAGTCCAGTGCGCGGGCCGTCTGCTGAAAGTGGACCAGCGTTTCGGCTGGCAGGAGGGCTTCGAGATGGAAAGCCATCGTCGTCTTCAGGTTCGATCTCACCTTCTTCACGGCCCGGGCCACCTCTGCCGTAAACAGCGCATGCTGTTCCATCTGCCAGATCCTGCGCCCATGCCGGTATCCGTCTTCGGTCATTTCCATGGTCAACAGGCGGCCTTCGACGGACTCCATCACCTGTTGCCAGCGGTCCTCGGGGTACTCGCTGCCTCCCGTGGGCGCGTCCTCCAGCTGCAGTGCGTACAATCCCTTGCAGGACCCGAATACCTCCGACACGCGCCGCACATAGTCGAGGCGCCACGCCCGGGTGTCGGGCAAAAGGTACAGGGCCTTCGGGTTGCCGATGTGCAGGATGGACCGGATGCCCGCGTCCACCGCCGCGCCGATCATTTCTTTCACACGGTCCGTCTGGTCTTCCGAGGCCAACTGGTTTCTCAGATCGAAACCGTCTCTGAAGACGACGAATTTAAATCCGCCGGCCTTGAGCTCGGCGAAGTCGTCGCGCCATCGGTCCGCGCGGTCAAAATCGTTATAGTACGTGAAGGCCTGCATTCTTGATTTGGCGAACATGTCTCCCTTCCCGGCGTAAATCCGCGATTGAAATCGCGATTGAAGTCGCGTCGGTCAATGGGTTAATAGACAAATGGGTGAATGGGTAAATGGGTGATTGAAGGTAAGGCGGAAAGGCGCCGTCCGGTCGAAATCAGAACGCCTGTCCAAGACCGAAGTAGAAGAACGTCCGGTCGTACTTCCTCGAATTGGGCGGGTCGATCTTGCTTTGATTGTGAAAGCCCACGTCGCCCCGAATCAGCCCGATCGGCGAATTCACCCGGACTCCCGCCCCGTAACCGAGCAGGAGATCTCCGAAACCGAAAGAACCCACCGTCTTGCCTACCCCGCCCCAGTCCGCGAATACGGCCAGGTCAAACCGGGAGAAGGGTACCTGGATTTCATGCTGCGCGCTGATGGCGATCAGTCCGCCGTCGGGCTGGCCGATCCTGTTTATACCGAACCCCCGCACCGATCGGTCGCCTCCGATGAACAGCCTGCTGTCGAGGGGTACGCGGTTTTCGTTCAGCGCCCTCACGTATGCGAACGAGACCGCGGTGGAAAAATCCGGCGCGTTGGGAAAGGTCAGGTATTTGCGGGCGATGGCCCTCACCGTAAGTATCGAGTTCCGGTTGAGCGTGGAACTACCGAGCAGGGGGCTGGCCACGCTGCTCTGGAATTGACCGAAGAACCCCGTCTTCGGATTCAGGATATCATCCCGCGTGTCGTACGTCACAAGCCCGGTCAGACTGCCTTCGCGCCTGGACCGGAGGCTGTCGACTTCCGAACCGCTTCGCAGGAGTTCGGCCAGTTCGTCGCTGAGCGACGACACCTCGATGTTCTTCAGCGTATAGGTCAGTTGACTGCGGTAGGTGCGGGAGAGTTCGCGGTTGACCGCCACGGACACGCCCGCTTCCTGCTCGGTATGGCTGATGCGGTCCTCGCGCCGGAAGAACGCGCGCAGGATGCCCGTCGTCCGGGTCCGGAACAACCACGGTTGCGTGACCCCCGACTCGATGTGCTGGAAGAGCGAACTGATCTGACCGTTGGCGCCAATGGTGATCCCCCGGCCCAACAAGTTTCGGTAGGCGACACTGAAGCTGCCCCTGAAGCGTTCGGCCGTGGCGAAGCCGGCGCCGAAACTCACCTCTCCCCCGGGCAGTTCGGTGACCTCCACCACCAGGTCCCTCACCGTGGCGGAGGTGTCGCTCCTCAGGGGAGACAGGCGCACGCTGCGGAAAAGGCCCGTCTGGAAGAGCCGGGTCTGGCTCAACGATATCTTCGCGTTGTCGTAGAGTTCTCCCGGTTGGATCTCCAGTTCGCGGATCACTACGTTTCTGTGGGTCTTCCGCAGACCTCGGACCTGTATCGCACCCACGCTGACGGGATGGCCTTCGATAACCCCGAAGTTGACGGTAACGGAATGGTCCTCCTCGTGCACTACGAATTTCGAGTCCACCACCACGTCCAGGAGCGCCCGGCGATCGGCGAGACGCTGGATGTAGCGTTTGTCCGTCGCGGCGGAGAGTCGGAAGAATACCTGGCCCTCCCGCGTGATCAGGTTCTGCCGGATCTCGTCTTCGGACAGGTATCCGAAGCCGTTCAGATTAACCGCGCGCACGGTGTACCGCGGACCTTCGTCAATGACGATCCTGAGCACGACCCGATCCGTGTCAATCTCTTCGCGAACGTGCCGGACCCTTGCATCCAGAAAACCGCTGTTCTGGTAAAAGCTCTCGATCGCCGACAGGTCGGTCCGCCAGGTGGCGTTATTTAAACGTCTGCGTTGCCAGAATCTGGGCCTTAGAAAACTGTCCGTTCTGGTTTCGATCAGACTGAGAATACGGTCCCCGGCGATGGTCGCGTTGCCTTCGACGACGATGCGATCGACGATGAGGGACTGCTGGGCGTCAACGGGGAAAACGTACAGGATCGCCAGGAGAAACAGCGTCCGGAATGTACCGGAATACCGCGTCCGGGATGAACCGATACGACCCGATTCGGCAACGGTTGGCTTCGAGGGAAGCCTCATTCCCTTTACCATGTGCATTGCCTGACCGTTTGGTCCCCTGTCGTCCTTACATGCAAAGGCGCTCAGCTTACCGAAACCGGAATTTGACCCGGAGGTCTATGCCATTCTGAGGATGTTCGCCCAGTTGTTCGGAAAAGGTCTCGATAAACAGGTAATCCGTCAACTGGTAGCCGACCCGTAGCGAGTATTCCGAAGATTGGAACAATCGAGTAAAGCTGACCCGGGCGCGCCGGTTGATCCGCTTGCTGAGGGTAAGTTGAACAGGCGATCCGGCCTGAATGGCGCTGTTCATCGAGAATGGATCGCCTTCGACCTGGACTTCGTCGAGATTCAACAAGGCCTCTGCGAGTGCTTCTCCGGTCATCAAAAAGGCCCTGTTTCTCATGCCGGCGTATTCATCGGGTGTGGCCAGGCTGGTGAGTCCGGCCGTACCGAAAGTCAGCAGGGAGACGACCTCGGGACCGTAGATTACCTCGGGGCCGGCAAGCGACCGGGAACCAGACGCCAGAATCTCCGTTGCGTTGTCGTCGCGCGGCGCCGCACGCAACTGGGGTGTCACCGTCGACACCGGTCCGGACGCAAGCAGTTCCACTTCGTAATAGGTATCGTGAATGTCGCGCACACGGGGCGCCCAGGCCTGTATGTTCAGGACCGGGTCGAGCTGCGCCACCGGGTACTCGATCAACGCGGTGAAGCTCTCCAACGGTACGCGCCTGGTCAGGTCGATCCGTCCGGTTTCCAGTTCGAAGGTTGCGCCCAGGTACCTGATCACACCGTCTTCCTCGGCGACGGCGTTTCCGGTCACCAGGGGATTCTGCACCGTATTGCCGAGGGCCACCCCGCCCTCGACGGTCAGTTGGGCGATATTGTTCTCGACGGCCAGATCGGTCACGTCCACGGCTACGTCCAGCGCGATGCTCTCCAGGAACGGGTCCGGCGTGTCCTGCGGACGTATGATCGCGTTGTCGAGGAGCAACTCGCCTATATCCAGCGAATGCGTGACCACTCCGGTCACGACGATCGGATCGGCTACATTGTAAATCCGTGAAAGGTCCCTGTTGCCGGTCCAGGCAAGCGTTCCGTCGATTACAAGCATGGCCGAACCGAGCCGTTCCACTTCAGCCTGGCTGAAATCGGCATAGGCCTCGATTTCGGCGAAGGACAGGTTGTCTGTCAAGAGGTCGCCGGAAACCCGGACCGTGCCGTCTCCGGCGCGGAACGCCGTGGGCTTCAACGCGAAAACGCCTCCGTCGACGTCGACCTGGAGCACGTCTGCCCGGAACAATGGTTCGAACTCACGGATCCGCAACCCCGCGTCCCGAACGGTGACCTGACCGACCGACCGGGGTGAAACGGGCGATCCTCCGATGGACAGGCGGATGTCGGCCTTCCCCTCGATGCGTTCGAGATCGTACACGACGCCACTCAGGAAAGACAGGTCGATGTCGTCTCCCTCGACGGTCAGGGCGATATCTTCCACGCCGGTCGCATCGCCGGTCCATTCAGTACGGGCCGGGTCATAGGGAATGGTTCCGTGGGCGGTTATGGTATCGCGGCCTTTGCGAATTCTCAGGTCCCGGATAGCGATTTCCCCGCCGCCATACACCATGTGGACGGCGAGGCTGTCCAGGGAGGCTTGATTGTATCTCGGTCGATCCATGGAAACGCGGGCGTCTATGACCCGGGCGGAGGCCGGACCGGTGACTTCGATCCGGGTATTCACGTTACCACCCAGGGGTAAATCGAGATTGGCCAGTGCCATTACGGCGTCCATCCTGATCTGCTCACCCAGGATGATGAAGTCGGACGCGCCCGCACCCGTTCCGCCATCGACGTACGCCAGGCGGCCGCGCATCGTAAGCCGGCCCCGCTCGTCATCGGGTTGGTTGATGCGGCGAAACGTGGCGGACATGGAATCCATATGGATGTGGGCCCCGTCGAAATGCAGCCTGATGGGATTCGTGTTCACCAGCTCGTTCTGGAGACCGAACAGTTTCAGTGAATCCAGCGCCATGACCCCGTTGACGTCACTTCGGTCCCGGACCGAACCGTTCACGTCGATCCTGCCCCGGATGTACCCGTCCAGATCGGCGGGAACCACCTCGAGGAACTCCCGCAGAGGCGCCACGGCCAGGTTGTTCACGACCAGGGACGCCGTGTATCTTTCGCCGGACGGAAGCGACTCCGGTTGGACGTCCGGAGCCCACCGCAGATCGACCGGATAGACAAGATCCATCTCCGATCGCCCCAACGGACTCTGCACGGACAGCATGGGAACCCGCAGCAACCGGTCTTCGTAAAGCGCCGAAGCGGCCACCGTACCGAGCAGGTTTGTTCTGTTACCTCTTGCATAACTCACGTTCGAAACGGTCAGCTGACTGTTCATCCTGGGATCTTCTGGTGTGCCCCCCACGGAGATCTCGCCATCAATGGCGCCGCTAAACGTGCCGTCCGACACCAGGAAAGGCGAGATGAACTCCAGCCGCACGCCTTCCAGGACAGTTTCGAGATCGACCCTTCCATCGGCGATGAGACTCGCTGTGCCGTCGACTGTTACGCGGCCGAAATCGCCCGCCAGTCTGAATCCGTCCACGGTAATGACCTGGTTCTCCAGTTTCACGGTGGAGGGGGCCGCGGAATGCAGTATCCGGTCGTTCATCAAGACATCCAGCGAATCGAGGGAGACCGTTATGGTGGACTGGTCCGGATGCCCGGCCACTCCCACGGCGTGTACGCTCCCGCTGAAGGTGCCGGTGCCGCCTTCGATCGGTCTCTTGGAGAGTATGGAAAGCAGCGGAGACAGTGAAGTCTGCAGCAGATCGATCCGCAGGTCGTAGGGGTACTGCCCGGTCAGCTCGACGGATCCCTCCGCGTGCACGGTGGGACCCGGCACCCGGGTCATGATGAACGCCAGGCGGTCCGTGCTGATCGTCATGTCGAGGTCGGTGTCTCCCAGGTCTTCGTTCTGAATCGAAAGGTTTTGGACGGTGCCCTTCCCCGTTACGGAGGGCTGTTGAAGGGTGCCGGCAATATCGCCCCGCATGCGTAGGATGGCGTTCAGTCCCCACCAGGATTCACTGCTGAGGTAATCTCCGAGCCTGAGGTCATGCACATTGAAGTATCCGGAAATCGCCCGATCGCCGGCCAGGTTCGTCCTGGCCCGGAGCTCCAGTCTGTCCAGCACGGCGTTGATCGTCAGGTTGCGTCTTTCATCCAGAAAACCTTCGACTTTCGTTTCGCCGAGGAGGACATCGCCATAGGCCAGGCCGCTGAGCCAGCCACCCAACCGCACGTTCGGCCGCCGCAGCGTGCCCAGCAGGTAGAGATCCAGGTCGCCCGAACCGCGGAGATTCGCGAAATCCAGCGGCGGGGGCAGCTTTCCAACGTCATGCACGTCGACCGAACCGGTCAGCTGAATGTTCCCGTCCGTATCGATTTGTCCCTCGGTGTCCACCCGGAAGGACGCTTCCCGGAGTTCGGTCCGCAGCAGGCCGCGCCGGTACGCGACCGTCGCCGTTACCTCCCGCAATGGCAGGCCGCTTATGCTCACCAGGGCGGAAGTAGCGTTCAGGTCGGCCCTGCGGGGCGCATCGTCGAAGCCGTCGCCTTCCATTTCGAAGGCCAGTCCCACCTCGCCTTCCAGCTCGCTATCGCTGCCGACGAGGACGGTCGGCAACGCGGGGAGCGCGATGCCGGATGACTCAAGCTGCAGGCGGTATCCGGTAGACTCACCGCTGAAATCGAGCAGGCCCCGTCCCCATATCCTGCCGGCCTCGTGTCTGCCCCGGAATTGGTTGACCGTCAGCACATCCCGCGCATAGGCCATATCCAACGAGGCCAGGTTGAACGCGCCGTATTCCGATCGCACCACCGGCGACGTGAACCTGGCCTCGATGGCCGGATCGGTCAGGCTGTTGCGCAGCGACCCGGTCATGGTGAAGATCCCCGGCATGGTGTTTTCGAAACCGATGATCCGCAGTATAGCGCCGACCTGTCCGTTCGCAGCGAAATCCAGCGTGGCAGGATTTTCTTCCGCGGTCGAGATTTCGCCGGTCACATGGTATTTTATCGGAGGGCCATGGGCGGATTCCATGGTCAGGTCGTGAACCGTAAGGTCGTCCCCTTCGAAGTACACATCCGCGCGCATGTTCGTTGCCGCGTCCTCATAACCTGCAATACGGTAGGCCAGGTGCCCCGCGTCGATCTCGCCTTCCACCGTGAACGGACGGAGCACGGAGCCGCTGAAACCGACTTCCCCGGCGCTTACCGCCGTGGAATCTCCGGGATCGAAATAGCGGAACGTGCCGTTCCGGATCCGCAGGTCGCGCAGATCGAAGGGCAGGCCGGACGTTCCCTCATCTGGCGCCACGGCCGCTTCCTCGTCCTGCGCAGCTTCCCCGTCCTGCGCCGGGCCTTCAAACAGCAGATCCAGAGAATTCATTCCGCTTACGGCGGCGTCTTCGATGTAGGCCATGCGGAATCCGTCGATCCCTACGCTGTAGAGCGGCGCATCGCCCACCGCGGCGTCCCAGACGTTGAAGTCTATCCTGATTTCTTCCGCCCCCGCGACTTCCCAGCCGCCATGGACGTCCGCCAGGCTCAAGGACACGCCCCGCATCGTCAGGTGCGTCCGCAAGCCGGTTTCGACGCCTTCGATCGTTACCTGTCCGTTGAGCCGTTCCTGCACGTTCCGCACCACGGCGCGGCGGATCTGGTCATTGCCCCAGCCGGTTCCCAACAGGACGAGGACGGCCAGGCTCGCCGCCAGCGTCACAGCGGCGAGCAGGCCCAGTCCCATGGTCCATATGTTCAGCCGTAGTTTCATCGTGCCGTACCGAGATGTGAAGACCGGGGCCGCCAGTCGAGTGCCGCCGACCCGTAGCCGCCGACCCGTAGCCGCCGACCCGATGTCTTCAATCGAAGAGCTTGTGGACGAACCGGGTCCTCAGCGCCCTGGCCGCCCATTCCATGTTCCGTTCAATGTCCCGCCGCAGACGTTCGCCCGGTCCCGCGCCGTCTCCCTCCTCGTATCCCAGGCGGCGGGCAAGGAAAAGAAACTCCTGGGAAGACCAGTCCGGAAGGACGAGGTCCCGGGCGTTGCCGCGCACCATGCGAAGGGCGTTGATCAGCCGTACGAGGAACCGGTATGCCCGGTCCAGCATGCCGCGCTCTTCGTCCGACAGAAATCCGGCACGGTTGAGGGTTTCCATGGCCTCCAGCGTGTTCGGTCCTCGGACGGAGTCGTTCCGGGCGCCGTAGAGGATCTGCAGATCCTGCACGAAGTACTCGATGTCGATCAGGCCGCCGTAACTGTATTTGACGTTGATGGCGCCGGTTTCGACCAGTTCGTCGTTCTGCCGCTCGCGTAGATGGGTCCACGACCGGCCGTCGACCGGAGCTTCGTGGTACACGAAGGCGTCGCGGGCGGACTCGACGTCCCCGCCCAGCACCGGATCGCCTCCGATGGCGCGCAGCTTGATCAGCGCGTGACGCTCGTAGGGCAAGGCGCCGCCCTTTTCGTTGAAATACGCGTTGAACTTCTCCAGGGATGAGGCCAGGGCGCCCTTTTCGCCGTAAGGCCGGAGCCGGAGATCGATTTCGAAAAGGCCTTCTCTCCGGGATTCGATGGTGCTGCAGATCATGCGTACGAGCCGTTCGTAGTACTCCGAATTCAATACGACGTGGGGGCCGCTCGTACTGCCCTGTCCGGCATAGACGAACATCAGTTCGATGTCCGAGGCCCAGCCCAGTTCCCGGCCGCCGCATTTCCCCAGCGCGCAGATGCTGAAGACGCAGGGTTCGCCGGAGGGCAGCGTGGGCTCGCCATACTGCCGGCGCTGCTCCTGGTCGCAGATGTCGTACGCCGATTCGAGGACCACCTCCGCCAGCGTGGTGAGTTCGCGGGAAAAGGCCTGGATGTCCTGTTTCTTCTCCAGGATCTGGCGCATGCTGATCCGGAGCATCTCCTTGTCCTTGTACCGGTTCAGCAACTCCTTGCGGCGGGCGTAACTACCGACCTTCGACAGCCGCGCCGCCAGTTCGCCTTCCATCTGCTCCCGCGATCTTACGATACCGACCACCCTGATGTCCTGCAGCACGGGGAACAGGTTCTTGTACTGCATCCTGAGAAAGTCCTTCCACAGGAAATCGCTCGTGCCGAAGAGGGTTGCCATCGCGCTGATCACTTCCTGCTTCTCGAGCTGGTCGAACATCTCCTCCATCGCCCGGCCGGGCGGTACGTTGGCCAGGACCTGGTCGATCAACTGGTTGAAGTGTTCCAGGGCCTGGGCGGGGTTCGGCGCCCGGGTCAACAGGTGGGTAAACTGCTTGATGAGGGTGATCACGAACCGCAGTTCATGGAGTTTCCTCGGGTCGGTAATCTTGCCTCCGCGCCGGTCGGTCACCTCGAGCGTGTCCTGCACCTCGACGCCGGCGGCCGCGATATCGATCCTTCGGATGTTGATGTCGCGCAGTGCCAGGGCGGTCGAAAGAGCGTACAGGAACGCGGGGGTGTCCTGGCCCGTGATGTCGAGGCGGGTTGCCCCGGTCCCGGTTTCGTTGTCGATCGCCACGCGCACCGGGAACATGGAAGAGCGCTCCCCGTCCTCCTCGTGACGGAGGTAGTCCACGACGCGCTCGTTGATCCTTCGTTGCAGCGCCCCCGCGCTGTTCATCCGCAGGCTGTGCATGGCATCCTTGATTTCCCGCGTAATGGCGGGCCAGTCGGGAGGCTTCTCCGACGACGCGCGCACGCGGAAGACATCCACGATTTTCCGCTGCGTCCTCAGCGGCGCCGAGGTGATGCCCGGCGGCGCGGCCGGCGTGCCCGGACGCACGCGGCGGCGCCGTCTCTGCCTTAGGGACCGTTTTCGCCCATCAACCGCCGGCGCCGCATCGGCGTAGGTGAACACGTCTCCCCGACGTATGCTCAATCCATTGGACGCCAGGAGGCCCGACAGGATCGAGATTACAGACAGGTTGTCGAAAGCCACGACGGTAAGCCGCCACGTGGCATCGTCCCGGGGCTCCACGTCGATCTCCGCGGCGCTGTCCGGCCCCAGCCGGCTGACCATTTCGATGTGCCGCCGGACCACTCCTGGCTCGTAACGCTCGAAGTAGGCGGGCTCCATCCTGTCGAGATGATCCCGGATCAGCATATCCGACAGATCGCTGTCCATGAGCTTCTCGGAAAGTTCCGCGATAGGGATTGTATTCGTCATGCCGAGGTTCCGGTGTTTTTGTCAAGGGCACAGTACGCCTATCATACATAATACATCCAACCTTACGTAAACACAACCCCGGAACATATTTAGGCACACGCGCCCGGGCGTGCGCGTGCGTGAAAGACAGGACGCGACCGGGCAGAACCAGGCGCACGGCTGCAGTAAACTTGCGGATTGTCCACTTTTTTCTTGACAGCCCTACAAACTGTTATATTATTCGAAGCCATATTTGATAAGCCAAACTTTTTATTGCGCCGGCAACACGATGGTTGCCATAACGAATCGGACAGTGAGATGGATGTCTGGAGAGAATTCGAGCACAACGAGATCACGCACAGTGGCGCGCACTACCTGATGACGGTCCAGCAACTCATCGAGGACCAGGGGTACGCCCGGGTCTCGGACGTGGCCCGGGAAATGCACATCACACCGGGCAGCGCGTCGATCATGATCAAGTCACTGCGGGAAAAGGGATACCTCGAAGAGGACAGGAACCGGTTTCTGCTGCTGTCGGACGAAGGAAACCGGCTGGCGCAGTCGGTATGGTCGCACCGTCAGATCCTTATCGCCTTTCTCAAGGGCGTCCTGCATATCGACGCGGAACAGGCGGAGATCGACGCGTGCAAGATCGAGCACCTGATCAGCACGAAGACGGGAGAACGGCTGCTGCTCTTCCTGCAGTTCCTGCTCTCGGACGATCCCGACGGCAAGGCGTTCCTCAAGTCCTACTGGGACGCCAACGTGCTGTCGATCTGCGATTTCGAGTCCTGCGCGGTGTGCGAGGAAGTGGGCGAATGCCTGGTCATCCGATCGGAGTCGGCGTGAGGGAAGTGGAAGCATCCGATGTCCTGGCGGCGGAACACGTGCCGTCAGTAAACGAAAAGGGACTATCGCAACATGGCCCGGCAAGCCCGGCGATAGTCCCTGGCAGGACAGGTGTTACTGTCCCTGAGGGCGGTACGGAAGTACGCGACCCTCTTGTTCTGTAATATACATTGGCCGCTCGAAAGGGTCAATGTATTACTCGAAAGGATTCCGTTAGATGTACTGTCGTATACTGATTGCCGTGATCGGTCTGATGATCCTTCCCAACGTGCTGTTCGCGCAGGACGACACGAAGGATGAATCCGAGGAAATCAAGCGTCGTATCGATGCCCTTGCCCAGGAGATCGAACAACTGAAACTGGGCGAAGCCATTGTGGAGGCTGATCAAAGCCGATTCGGCTTCGGCCCTGCGGCATCCAAGATCTACCAGACCGAGCGCGGCGTGTCCATCGGCGGTTACGGCGAGGCCGTGTACTTTAACTACGCCGATGAAAAGGACGACGGCTCGAGCGGCAAAGCGGACGTGACCGACCTGTTGCGCGCCATCGTGTATGTCGGTTACAAGTTCAACAGCAAATGGCTTCTCAATACCGAATTCGAGTTCGAACACGGCTCGACGGGCGCGGGTGGCAGCGTCTCGGCCGAGTTCATCCACCTCGAGTATACCCACAGCCCCGCTTTCAACATGCGCTTCGGCCTGTTGCTCGTTCCCATGGGACTGGTTAACGAACTGCACGAACCGACGGTCTACATGGGCGCGAACCGGCCGGACGTCGAGAAATCCATCATACCCAGTACCTGGCGGGAAAACGGGTTGGGCATCTACGGCGACACGGGCACGGTTGCCTACAGGGCCTATATCGTCAACGGGCTGAAAGGAGCCAAGTTCTCATCCGGCGGCCTGCGGGGCGGCCGGCAGAAAGGCGGAAGAGCGGTAAGCGACCATTTCGCGTTGGTTGGAAGGGCGGACGTCACACCGCGGCCCGGGTTTCTCTTCGGTGGGTCTTTCTACTATGGCAACTCGGGCCAGGATCTGGCACGCGAAAACGCCAATGTCAAGGTCCCGACGGGTATCTACGAAGGCCATGTCGACATACGCCATTCAGGCCTGTGGTTCAGCGCCCTCGCCGCCTACGCGAAACTGGATGACGTGGCTGCGTTGAACGAGGCACTCGGCTTTACCGGTAGCGGATCCGTGGGTGAAACGCTGAATGGTTTCTACGTCCAGGCAGGATACGACCTGCTTCACCGCACCAACTACGTCGGCCAGTCCTTCATGCCGTACCTGCGATACGAGCGCGTGAACACGCAGGCCTCCGTACCTTCGGGTTACGCATCGAACCCGGCAAACGAGAAGGGCAGCATTACGTTCGGCGCCGCCTATCAGCCCGAACCCAGGATCGTTTTCAAGGTGGACTACAAAAATAACACCAACGAGGCGGACTCGGGACTCGATCAGTTCAACTTCCAGGTAGGATACGTCTTCTAGTTCATGATCATCAGCCTGTTACTCATACCCTGGTTGACCCTGCAGCCGGAAGACCGGCCGGATCCCGTGCGCATCGAGCGTCATCTGACCCTGATGGGTACTACGCTGGTGATCTCGGTCGAAGCCGGGGATCGGGCCTCGGCTCTTGATGCAAGCGAGAAAGTGCTGGCGGTGCTGCATCGGGCGGAGCGGAGACTGTCGACCTGGACGAACGATTCCGAGCTGGCTCGATTGAACGAAGCCGAGGTGGGGCGGACGATGACCCTGTCCCCCGAACTGGCCGCGGATCTGACCGAAGCCCGGCGGTGGTGGATTGCGACCGGCGGCGCTTTCGATCCCGGAATCGGGAAGCTCACGGAGATATGGGGTCTGCGGAACGGCGGGAAGAAGCCGAACCGCGCGTTGCTCGATCGGGTTGGGGACTTGCCGGGGTTGGAGGCGCTGGATATGGACGGGCCTACCGCCGCCCGGCGGCATCCCGACCTGCGCATCGACGAGGGGGGATTCGGTAAAGGCGCCGGCCTGGACAACGCGGTACGAAAGCTGACAGAGACGGATGCGACGTCCGCCATGATCAACCTGGGCGGGCAGGTGGCGCTTTACGGCTCCGGCAGATCCGTTCGTTTCGAGGTGGCGGATCCATCGGACCGGCAACAGGTCGCGCTGACGCTCACCATCGATCGGGGAGCGCTGGCCACATCGGGGAACAGCGAGAGAGGTCTCGTGATCGACGATCGAACCTACAGCCATATCCTTGACCCGAAAAGCGGAATGCCCGTACCGGATTTCGGTTCGCTGACCGTGTGGGCCGATGACGCCTTAGCGGCGGACTGCCTTTCGACCGGCCTTTACGTGCTCGGACCGGAAAAGGCCCTGGACTGGGCGGCGGAACGCGACGGGATAGAAGTACTCGTGCTTGAATCTTCCGATGACGGTATGTACGCCCGCGCGACAACCGGATTCAGGGGCCGAATCGATTCAGGAGGATCGGATGTCGTCCTGTCCTTCCGTTAATTCCACGCCGTCGTGGCCGGTCCTGCAGCCGGCATTGCGGTTCAGTCCATGGCTGCTTGCTACTGCTGTACTGATTACGTTGCCGGCCCCTGCTTCTGCCAACGTTTACCTGTCCGTAGGCGAAGCGCTCGAAATGGCGTTTCCTGAATGCGAAATAGTACGGCGGACCGTGTATCTTACGGAGAAGCAGAAAACCGATGCGGGGGTTCTGGCCAGGGTAGAACTGAACAATGCGATCATTTACCCCTACGTGGCGTTGAAGGAAGGCCGAATTGCCGGAGTCGCATACTTCGACAGCCATATCGTGCGTACGCTGGGGGAAACGATCATGGTGGCCATCGACCCGGACGACAGGGTAAGCCGGGTCGAACTGCTGGTGTTCAATGAACCGCCCGATTACATACCGCCGGATGCCTGGTATCGTTTGTTCCCGGGTCAGCGGTTGGACGACCGCCTCGCCGTGAACCGGGGAATACGCGGCATTCTGGGTGCAACCTTAACGACGCGCAGCACCACCGACGCGGTGCGGCGCATGCTGGCGATTCATCATGTTATCAAGGATCAACTGGAACGTTGAACAGAATCGAAGCCTGGTTCGTGCATATCTCGACGATCCTCGTCGGGGTCACCGGGGTGATTTATGCCGTCATGCGGTACCTGATGGATCCTGCCGATGCCTACTCCGTGGTCGGCCACCCGTGGCAGCCCGGCGTGCAATATCTCCATATCGTGGTTGCCCCGATCGCGGTGTTCGCCATCGGACTGATCTGGAAAAATCATGTCTTCGACCACTATCGACGCGGGCTGACGACCGGACGGCGCAGCGGAATGAGCCTGATGCTGACCATGGCGCCCATGGTCGTGTCCGGGTACCTGATCCAGGTGTCGGTCGGCGAATCCTGGCGCATCGCCTGGATCGTCGTCCACTGCATCACTTCTTTCCTCTGGATAACCGGTTACCTCGTGCACCAGGTTATCCATCTACGCAAAAAGGGGGCACTGCCTATCCGTAAAACACCTTTGCGTTCCGTAGCAAGTACCGGCATCGGACCTTCTGACGCGAGATAACCCATGCAATCCGAACACTTTACCAGTACACAAGCGAATACGATTTGCCTGGATGAGTTGAAACCGGGCGAGAAAGCGACGATCAGGCAGATCAAAGGCACGGCAGGGGAAGAAGTGCACCTGATGGAACTGGGACTGTTACCCGGGACAACCGTCGAAATGATCAAACGCGCACCTATGGGCGATCCGATCGAGATACGCGTTCGGAGATACCACCTGTCCATTCGTTGCTCGGAAGCCCGTTCGGTCATGGTGGAAAGAGGCTGAACTGAAGGTTACAAAAAAAGGACTATCGGTTCGGCTGGCCAGCTCTCCCCGATAGTCCCTGGACCAGGGGGATACGTACGCGTTGCGGGTACAATCCGATCCCGGCCTGTATTGTTGAATATATGCCCCCTGGTGCTCGGTGTCAAATTCATCGGATCACTGTGGGGCTTACATGTTTCGCAAAACCATCTTCTGGATCCATCTCTCCTCGGGCGTCGTCGCCGGCGTGGTCATTCTGATCATGTCCGTCACCGGCGTGCTGCTCACCTTCCAAAGCCAGATCGTCGACTTCGCCAACCGGGCTTACTCCACGGTCCGACCACCCCATTCGGGCGCGGAGCGCATGGATCTCGACGCGGTACTGTCGGCGGTCCGGAACGTCGAAACCGAAACGGAACCCACCTCCGTCACCATCCGTCCCGATCCAGACGAGGCATACGTCGTGCGATTCGGCCGAGTGAAAACCGTCTTCGTCGATCCCTATACCGGGGATGTCCGGGGCGAAGGCAATATTGCCGTCCGCGATTTCTTGCGTGAGATCGTGTACTGGCACCGCTGGTTCGCCGCGGAGGGCGAGAACAGGGCAGTCACCCGCGCGGTTACAGGCGCCTGCAACCTGGCCTTCTGCCTGTTGATCATCACGGGACTGTACATCTGGTGGCCCCGCAAATGGACCCTCGCGGCGTTCAAGGCCGTCTTTGTCCCGAATTTTCGTATTAAGGGGAAGAATCGGGATTTCAACTGGCACAATTCCTTCGGCATCTGGTGCCTTCCCGCCCTCTTCCTGATCTCGCTGAGCGGCTTGGTCATATCCTATCGCTGGGCCGGCAACCTGGTCTATACGCTCACGGGTACGGAACCCCCGCAACGGGCTTCGCAGGCCGCCGCGGAACCGGAATACCCGGAGGAGGAATCCGCGCCGTCCTCTTTCGCGCCCTCCGAGTCCTTTCTGGATGCGGCACGGAAGCAGGTTCCGGAATGGGCGTACATCACCCTGAACCTGCCGAAAGAAGGCGCGGAGACCACCACACTGACCGTATCTGAAATGGACAACCGCATTCCGCTGACCCGATCGACCCTTACCGTATCTACGAGCGATGCGGAATCAATCGAATGGGTACCCTTCACCAGCCTGAACATGGGACGGCAGATCCGCACATGGCTGCGCTGGATTCATACGGGCGAAGCGGCCGGTTGGTTCGGCCAGCTCATCGCAGGCGTGGCGTCGGCCGGCGCCGTGGTCCTGGTCTGGACGGGGCTTTCGCTGGCATGGCGGCGATTCCGAAGGTACAACAGAAGCCGGCAGGACAGGGCATACACGACGAAGGATATACCAGGAGAATCCGATGAAGAACCACACTTTGCTCGCACAGGATGAAGAGAACATGACCCGGGTTTACCGATGCCACTCCGGTCATATACATGTCATCTATCGGCGCACCAACATCGCCCTGTCGACGGGCGAGTTCCGCGAACTCCTGGACTGCGTCGTACAGACCTTCGAGTACATTCAGAAACAAAGCCCGGAGAGCATGGCATCGAAACACATCGACGTGACGTTCGACGACACGGTCGTCAAAATGCCCCTGCCCGCCTTCAGAATGTTCGTGCACGTCCTCAGACGGGCCATGACAAGTTTTCAGCGACTTTTTTCCGACAATCCCGAACAACCGGTCGAATCAGGTCAGCAGCGCACGGCCAAGCTCATCCCCTTTGCACCGTGCAGATACAGCCACCTGAATTGAGTGGCCTGCCCGGTCGCGGCCTGGCGAGACAAGGTCTGGCTGGTCGCGGCCTGCCTGGTCGCGGTCCGGCGGGAAAAGGTGTGGTCAGCCCGGACAGCCCATGCGCTTCGCTTTTTATTCCCTTTTATGATGTATTTAGTTATATTGTTTCGATCCGGGCTTGACGGTTTTCCGGTCCGGTTTTGATACCGATTCCATTCCAGAATCATCCAGTGACATGGCCGAAACAACCGATACATACACGGCACGGGAATCTGTGTACGACGTACTCCTCGTCGGCAACCCGAATACCGGCAAGACGTCCGTATTCAATTCGTTGACCGGGCTCCGTCAGAAAACGGGCAACTATTCCGGCGTGACCGTGGAGAAGAAAACGGGCATCGTGACGGGTCCGGACGGCGGCACGCTTCGCCTGCACGACATGCCGGGGATGTACAGCCTTATCCCGAAGTCCCTGGACGACTCCATCGCCCGGGAGGTGCTGATCGGGGAAGCGGACGAGGACCTGGACATCCGCCTCATCGTGGTCGTGGCGGACGCCTCGAACCTCAACCGGAACCTCTACCTGGTCACCCAGCTCATCGACCTCGGCATCCCCGTCGCCGTGGCCATGAACATGATGGACAACGCTGCCAGCAGTGGCGTCCACATCGACCTTGACGCCCTGTCCGAACAGTTGCAGGTCCCGATCGTTCCGGTGGTCGCGTCCCGCCAACAGGGCATAGACGAACTGAGACGGATGATGTTCGACCAGGTCGGTCCGGTGGATCGGGATGCACGGACGGACGGGTCGACGGAAACAGCCGGGGAAGCGGTTTCCTTCGCCGAACGGTTTCCGCGGAGGCGGCTGCTGGGCGGCCTCCTCGACGAGGCGCTCGCCCCCGCGGCGGCGTGGTTCGAGGAACATACGAACCTGAACGAGGTGGCGCAGACCTCGGAAGCGTTGCGCGTGACTTCGAGCGACCAGGCGCTGCAGACTTGGATGGAAGGCCGACAGGACCCCTCCTGCAAGGAAGATCTGAAACGCATCGTGGAACAGACACGGGGCAGGCTGGACGAGTTGCAGGTTCCGTGGCGGATGCTGGAGACCATCCTGCGGTATGACCAGATCGACGATCTCTATTCTCGGGTGGTGCGGGAGGACCGGGACGCCCAGGCCAGCCTGAGCGTTCGTTTGGACCGCGCGTTCACCCACCGGATTGCCGGTCCGGTCATCGTCCTGGCCGTGTTCGCGCTGGTCTTCCAGTCCATATTCTCCTGGGCAGAAGCGCCCATGACGCTCATTGAGGACGGGATCGCCGCCCTGGGCGCCTTCGTCTACCAGTTCCTGCCCGCCGGCATGCTGCGGGATCTGCTGGTGGACGGCGTCATCGCCGGCGTGGGCGCCGTGCTGGTCTTCCTCCCGCAGATCCTCTTCCTCTTCTTCTTCCTGGCCCTGCTCGAAGACACGGGCTACATGGCCCGCGTCGCCTTCATCATGGACCGGTTCATGAAGAGCATGGGCCTGTCCGGCCACTCGGTCATGCCGTTGCTTTCGTCCTTTGCCTGTGCGATTCCCGGCATCATGGCGACCCGTACGATCAAGAACTGGAAGGACCGCCTCATCACCATCATGATCGCGCCGCTGATGAGCTGCAGCGCCCGCCTGCCCGTGTACATCCTGCTGATCGGCGCGTTCTTCCCGTCCATGACGATCCTGGGCGTGTTCACGCTGCAGGGGCTCATGCTGTTTTCCATGTATTTTTTCGGGATCGTCGTCGCTATCGGCGCTGCACTGGTGTTCAAGCGGTTATTCATGAAGGACGCCGTCCCCACGAGTTTCGTCATGGAACTGCCACCCTACCGGCGGCCCTCCCTGAAGTGGGTCCTGCTGCAGATGTACGAGCGGGCAAAAGTCTTCGTGACGGAGGCGGGCCAGATCATCCTGGCCATATCGGTCGTCCTCTGGTTCCTGGCGTCCTATCCGCAACCCGACGACTACGATTCCATGACTTCCCGGTCGCGCATACAGCAAAGTTACGCCGGCGAACTCGGCCAGTTGATCGAACCGGCCATCGAGCCGCTCGGGTTCGATTGGAAAGTGGGCATTGGACTGATCACCTCCTTTGTCGCCCGGGAAGTGCTGGTCAGCACCATGGCCACGATCTACAACGTGGAGGAGGCCGATGAGACCTCGGTCGATCTGAGGTCCTCGCTTCGAAGCGAGGTGGATCCCGAAACGGGCGATCGGGTCTATACGCCGCTGGTCGCCGTATCGCTCATGGTGTTTTTCGCGCTGGCCTGCCAGTGCATGGCCACGGTCGCCATCGTGAAACGGGAGACCAACGGCTGGAAATGGCCCATCGTCATGGTCCTGTACATGACGGCCCTGGCCTACGTGGGGTCCCTGGTCGTCTACCAGGGGGGATTGCTCCTGGGGTACGGATAACCGCCGTCGGACCGCCTGGCAGCCGCCGGACCGCCTGGCAGCCGTCGGACCGCCTGGCAGCCGCCGGACCGCTTGGCTTTTAACCCGTCCGTCATTATCTTGCTATCATGGACCTTCAAACCCTGATCGTCGCCATAGTCGTGGGGGTCGCGGCCGCGTTTGTCGTCCGCACCTTCACGCGGCAGTTCAACTCGCGGGACCACAAGGGATGCGGGATCTGCAGTCACGGCGGCTCCGGTCAGCTCGGAATGGCCGGGATGGCCGGGCAGTCCAGGCAGTCCAGCGCATCGCGGGACGACGAGCTGATCCAGGTGGAGCCGATCCAGGTTGAGGAGTCCGTCCGGGAATAGCTTTTGTTGAAAGGCATTGGTCTACATCCAATAACATGTCCGTATTCGATACGATCCGGAACAGACGGTCGATTTACGAATTCAAGTCGGAACCGGTCCCCCGGGAAGTGATCGCCCGCGTGCTCGAAACCGCCGTGTGGGCGCCGAACCACAAGCTGACGGAACCCTGGCGCTTCCTGGTCGTCACCGGGAAGACCAAGGAGACCCTGGCGCACATCTACTGCGGGATCCAGCGGGAAAAGACAAAGTCGGACGATCCCGATATTCTGCGGAAGGCCACGGAGAAGGGCTATGTCAAGATCATGTCCAAGCCCGTGATCATTGGCGTGGTCTGCAAGAAGGACGCGGACGCCTTTCGCGCGCGAGAGGACTACGCGGCAACCTGTTGCGCCATGCACAATATCGCCCTGGCCGCCTGGGAAGAGGGCATCGGCATGCAGTGGAGCACGGGAGGCCTGATACGGGATCCCGATACGCTGGAACTGCTGAAAATCGACGACCGGGAAGAAGAGATCGTAGGTTTCCTCTACACCGGCTATCCCGCGCAGGTCCCCGCCCAGAAAAGAGTGCCCGCCGCCGAACGGACCGAGTGGTTCGCCTGACCGTCCCGGCAATTTGTCCCGACCATTCGTCCCGGCCATTCGTCCCGTCAACCTGTCCAAGTCAACCTCGAAACAGCCTGGAGACGCCATGTCCGTAGTTTCCGAAGAACGATTCGCCTCGGGATTCCTGTGGGATGACTACATGGGGAACAGCGAGAAGAATCTCGAGCGGTTCCATGACAATTACGACAAGTTCAGCCTGGAAGGGGAGGACGCCGGTTTCTTCGCCGCCGTCGAGACGCCCCTGAAGGTGCTGATCCTTGCGGAGGACTGGTGCGGCGACGTGGTGCAGAGCCTTCCGCCCATCGTCCGCGTGCTGGAGGGCTGCCCGTCCATCGCGTACCGTATCTTCCGCCGGGACGAGAACCTCGATATCATGGACCGGTATCTCACCGACGGTTCGAAGGCCATTCCCTACCTTGTCTTCATGGACGACGGCCTGAACGAGCTGGCCCGGTGGGGACCGCGGCCCGAGGCGTGCCAGGCGATCATGCGGGACAACAAGGGCAGAATCCCCATGGAAGATATCTACCCGCGTATCCGTACCTGGTACCGGCAGAATGGTAACGGTCCTCTCGTCACGGAGATCCGGGACGTCCTCGAACGGATCGAGCGGACCGAACGGACCGAGCGGACCGCCTGATCCATCCATGGCCGCCACTATCACGGAAATCAAGCACAACCCGGGCAAGCCCGACCAGTCCTTCCAGTGCGGCCTGCTGCACCACGGCGGCAGCCGCCTGGTCATCTCCTACCGGTCCGACCGGCCGTACAGCCAGGGCGACATCCGGATCCCTGCCGGCACGCTGACCCTGGCGTACTACGAAGAGGGGCTTCCGTACGTCCTCTGGAAGATGATCGGACCCGCCGGCCGCCTCGTCGGGCATTACGTGCACCTGTGCGACCGGGTGCGGATCGGACCGGATCGCGTGGAATACGACGACCAGTTGCTGGACCTGTGGTTCTTCCCGGACGGCGGCTGCCGCGTGCTGGACGAGGACGAGTTGAAGCAGGCCTGCGACGACGGGCTGGTCGACGGGCAGACGGCAGATCGCATCAGGTCGTCCGCCGCGGAAGTCCAGCGCGGCATACACCGGATCATGGAGGATTTCGACGCATTGCTGGACCGTCTCGGCATCGAATCGCATTCGGAATACGCTTGACACGGACCGGATTCAGCCTTAGATTTTACTTACGGGAAACGTGGCGAAAGCGTGGCCTGTCCGGACAATTCGAACAGACCGGCGCATCGCACCGTACAAGCATCGACCTTCCAATATATGCCATCATTGAAAAACACGGTTACGCAACGTCTGTCGGCCAAGGGCATCGATCCCCTCGCGCTCTATGGCCAGTTTGACTCAAGGCTGCGTGCCATCGAAAGCGAATTCGACGCCAAAATCACCGCCCGGGGCGAAGAGGTCGTGATCACGGGCAAGGCGGAAGAGGTCAGGCAGATCACCAGCGTGCTGCGCGAGATGATAAAATCCGTCCAGCAGGGCCGGACGAAGGAAGTGGATGACATCATCCGCGCAACGCGAACCGGGACGAAAAGCGGCGAAAACCCGGGATCAGGTTACGGCGAATCCATCGACGTGCTCTCCCGGCGGGAACGGATCCGGGCACGGAGTCCCAATCAACAGAAGTACGTCGACCAGGTCCGCAAGTGCGATATCGTCTTCTCCATCGGTCCCGCGGGAACGGGGAAGACCTACCTGGCCGTCGCCATGGCCATCTCGGCCCTACGCCACGGAGAAGTCGACCGGATTGTGCTGGCGCGGCCGGCCGTTGAAGCGGGAGAGAGTCTCGGCTTTCTGCCCGGCGACCCGCGGGAAAAGGTGGACCCGTACCTGAAGCCGCTCTACGACGCGCTGCACGACATGATCCCGAACCACAAGGCCGGGCGGCTCATCGAAGACGGGACCATTGAGATCATCGCCATGGCGTACATGCGCGGCCGTACGCTGAACAACGCCTTCGTCATACTCGACGAGGCCCAGAACACGACGACGGCGCAGATGAAGATGTTCCTGACCCGCCTGGGCGCGAACTCCAAGGCGATCATCACGGGAGACATCACCCAGATCGATTTGCCCGAGGACAAGGTTTCCGGACTGGTACACGTGCAGGAAGTGCTCGCGGACATCCGCGGGATCTCCTTCGTATACCTGACGGAGACGGACGTGGTCAGGCACCGGCTCGTCCAGGACATCATCAAGGCCTATGAACGCCATGAAAACCTGTAATTCCACCCGCGACGACACTTGAATATCGAGATCGAGACCGTCCTGCCCGCGCCGGATATTCCGCGCGAGGCGTTATGGAGCGCAGTAAGCCGGATACTCCGGGGCGAAGGCCGGGATCGTGCGGCCGTGACCGTGGTACTGGTCGATGACCCCTATATCCGGAAGTTGAATCACAAGTACCGCCATCTGGATCGCGCGACGGACGTGCTGTCGTTCGGAATGGACGACGATCCCGGATCCGAAGGGGAGACCCTGGGCGACGTATACGTATCCGTCGACCGGGCCCGGGAACAGGCCGAACGCTATCACGTGTCCCTGGACGACGAGCTGCAACGGCTCGTCGTCCATGGGTGTCTGCACCTGCTGGGATATGACCATCAAAACGCTTCGCAGCGCAAAGTAATGCGGGAGAAGGAGCGGGTCTATTCGGCGGATGCGGCTGCCCGGGTCGACCAGGCCGGTCAGGCTGACCTGGCTGAACGGGTCGTGCCGGCTGACCGGGCCGACCGGGCTGAATTGGTCACCCAGGCCGCCCGCGGGATTCCGGAAGGTCAAGTGGGAGAAAAGTGTTGTGGATGACGACGTTCCTCTATTGATCGAATGGCTTGTCCTCATTGGATGCACCCTCTACGCCATGCTCCTGACCGGAGCGGAATCCGCGTTTTCCAGCCTGCCCAAAACCACGCTCCAGGAACTCAAGGCCGCCCACGAGGGCGGACAGTCCAGCCGCGTTACCCGGTGGCTGGACAACCAGGAACGCCTTTTCACCACCCTGCTGATCGGGAAGATCATCACCACGGCCGGCGTCGTGATCTCCGTGGTGGCGCTGTTCCTGACCCCGCCGCTCACCGACTGGTTCGGTTCGACACTGACCCTGACCCTCTCCGGACTATTCGCCATCGGGCTCCTGCTGGTGCTCATCGAATGGCTGCCCAGGCTGCTCGTGTCGCAATACTCCGACCTGACCGTTCGCGTCTCCGCCGTACTCGTGCTCATCAGCTACTGGCTGTTCTGGCCGCTGATCACCCCGCTGCTGCTCATCAACCTGCGCATGGCGCGCGCGGGGCTCTTCAGCAGCGGACGCAATCCATACTGGCTTGACGACGAACTGCACCGGGTGCTCGAACTGGAGGAAACCCACGAACTGAAGCCAGACGACAAGGAGATGATCAGCAGCATCATCGAAATGCACGACACCAGCGTGCGCGAGGTGATGGTCCC
The DNA here is from genome assembly GCA_026705925.1 of Gemmatimonadota bacterium. Lineage (GTDB taxonomy): Bacteria > JAAXHH01 > JAAXHH01 > JAAXHH01 > JAAXHH01 > JAAXHH01. The sequence continues at coordinate 34,101 of JAPOZT010000034.1, read as the reverse complement.
GAGAGTGGACATGGTGTGCGCCGAGCGGTCCAGGCCCATACCGGAACTGCTGGAACTCATCCGCGAGATGGGACATTCCCGGATTCCGATCTACGGCGACACCGTCGACGATATCGTGGGCGTCGTCTATGCCAAGGACCTGCTTCAGCTGAGCGAAGACCCGGATGGGGAGAAGGACCTGGACGGGTTGCTTCGCCCGCCCTACGTCGTGCCGGAGACCAAGAAAGCCGCCGAGCTGCTGAAAGAGTTCCAGCAGGAGAAGATCCACCTGGCCATCGTCGTGGATGAACACGGGACTACCGCGGGCCTGGTGACCCTGGAAGACCTGCTCGAGGAGATCGTCGGCGAGATACAGGACGAGTACGACGACGAGGACCCCATGTATGAGGCGATGCCCGACGGTTCCTACATCGTCCACGCCCGGCTCAACATAGATGCGCTTAACGACATCCTGGACCTCGATATCACACCGGACGGGTTCGAAACCGTCGGCGGGCTGATCTTCAATGAACTCGGCCGGGTGCCCGAACCCGGAGAGGAAGTGCCGTTCCCGAACGCCCGGATCGTGGTGCAGGAAGTCGAAGGGCAACGCATCATCAAGGCGGAGGTGACCCGGCTGCATCCCCGGTCCGAAGAGGATGGCGACGGTGAGATGGAGGACCGCGTTGCCTAGCCCGCCTGGTCCGCCTAACCCGCCTGGCTCACCTGGCCTGGACCGCCCGGATCGCCCGGTCCGCCCGGACTGCCCGGACCGCCCCAATATCATCCTCATCATGACGGACCAGCAGCGCATCGACACGATCCGCGGCTGGGACCAACCCCATATGGTCACCCCGGCCCACGACCGGCTGGTCGCCGAAGGGGTTTCCTTCCGGCAGGCCTACTGCCCGGGCGCCACCTGCGTGGCCTCGCGGGCCGCCGTCTTCACCGGCATGTACCCCCACAACACGGGCGTCTACAGTTTCCAGCCCTGGGGCCGCCACCGCAACTGGGTGCAGGACCTGGCGGAAAGCGGCTACTGGTGCGCCAGCATCGGCAAGATGCATTTCATGCCGCGGGACATCCCCGGCGGGTTCCACGAGCGGGTCGTCGTCGAGAACCCGACCGGCATGAGCCTGGCCGGCGGCGGCGCGGACGACGACTGGGGCCGGTACATGACCTTCCACGGCGTGGAGCGGCCCAACGACCGCCACCTGACGGACCCCGACTGGTGGACCAAACTGCAGGGCGTGCCGTGGCACGAGGAGGAGCGCTTCCACAGCGACGTCTTTATCGGAAACTCGGCGCTCAACTGGATCCGCAGCCACCGCGGCGACAAGCCCTTCTTCCTCGAAATCGGATTCACGGGTCCCCACGAACCCTGGGACCCGCTCCCCCGTCACCTGAGCCTGTACGACGATGTCGAGATACCCATGCCGGTAACCCGGGAGAACGAACTGGCGGGAAAGCCGCCCCAGCACGAAGCGCTGAAGAAGATGTTCTCCACGGCCGGCCACGAATCCGGGATCAACATGTACCTGGCCAACGACGAACGCATCGACCGCATGCGCCGCCACTACTACGCCAAGGTGACCACGGTGGACGAGAAGATGGGTGAGATCCTGGACGCCCTGGAAGAACGGGGTTACCTGGAAAACGCCCTGGTCATCTTCTGCTCGGACCACGGCGAGAACCTGGGCGACCACGCCCTGGCCTACAAGTGGCTGATGTACGACTCCATCACCCACATCCCGCTCATCATCCGCTACCCGGACCGCCGACGACGAGGCGACCACGTAAGCGACCTGGTTTCTCTCATGGACCTGGGTCCCACCATCCTCGAGGCGGCCGGCGTGCCGGTTCCCACCTACCTGGAAGGGCGGTCCTTGCTGCCCTACGCCAACCCGGACGCATCCGTCACGCCGCGTGACTACGTCTTCTGTGAGGATAACTACCAGATCATGATGCGCGGCCCGACCCACAAGATGGTCTACTACATCGGCCAGGAGGAGGGCGAGCTGTACGACCTGGAGGCGGATCCCGGAGAACTGTGGAACCGGTGGGACGACGATGCGTACGCAGGGATCAAGGCGAAGATGAAGGAAGACCTGCTGGAGTGGCTGGCGGCCAGCAATTACTGGCACGCGGGCTACAAGCGGGACCGCTCCGCGCACTACAACGTGCGGTGGCCCACCAGGGACAACGTCAACCTCCAGGGGCCGCCCGCGGAGGACGCGGAGAAGCCGGGGTTGTAGGTTCGGAGAGCCCGGGGCTTTTTATGTGTGAAAGAGGCGTTACGGTTATGTCCTTTCCGATTGTATAAGTCTTAGAACCCGGATAGACGACGTACAGATGATCCAGGGCCAGATCCTCCAGCGCAATACGCATGGAACGCGTCACGCGCGGCGCGTCCTGACGTTTGCACTCCACGCCGATCCTTCGGCCGTCTTTAACCAGGTAAAGGTCCAGTTCGGCGCCGTTGTGGGTCGCCCAGGAATAGGCCTCATCAGGCTCGAAGTCAGACAGAACCTCCTCGACGACGTACCCTTCCCACGAAGCCCCCGACTTCGGATGGGACATCAGGTCCCTTTCCGATCGTATGCCCAGAAGCGCGTGTAGCAGACCGCTGTCCCGGACGTATATCCTGGGCGACCTGACCTGCCGCTTCTTCAGGTTGGCGAACCATGGATTCAGCCGCCTGACCATGAACAGTCCTTCAAGCACGTCGAGATAGCGGCGGGTTGTGGTTTCGGCGACACCGAGCGACCTGGCCGATTCGGCCGCGTTCCATACCTGGCCGTGATAATGGGCCAGCATGGTCCAGAACCTGAACAGCGTAGTGGCCGGCAGACGTAAGCCGAGTTGCGGCACGTCTCTTTCGACCACCGTTTGCATGAATTCCCTGCGCCAAACGGCGCTATCTGCCTCGTTCGCGGCAAGGTACGACCTCGGAAATCCCCCGCGCAGCCAGTGCTTCTGCTGGTGGGCGAATTCTATCTCGGATAAGCTGAATCCCCGCATGGTGATGCGTTCCAGGCGACCGGCCAGCGATTCCGATGCGTTACGCATCAGGTCCGAAGAAGCGCTGCCCAGGATCAGGAACCGCGCGGGCGATGGCGTACGGTCGACCAGTACGCGCAGAACAGGGAACAACTCCTGCCGACGCTGTATCTCGTCGATGACCACCAGACCCTCGAGCGGACCGAGCGCCGTCATAGGCTCATCCAGCCTCACCAGACTGGCCGGGTCTTCGAGGTCGAAGTAGTTCAGATCGTCATATGGCACCAGTTGACGGGCCAGGGTCGTTTTCCCGCACTGCCGAGGCCCCAGAAGCAGGGCGACGGGACTGCGCGAGAGGGCTGTCGAGATAGATGTCAAGATGGCGGGTCGGGGTACCATGCGATGAATATACCATGATAATCGTTCATGTCAAGATGGATTTTCATGGTAAATAGCTGACTACCACGGAGGATGCGGAGAAGCCGGGGTTGTAGCTCCTTCAGCCCTGGACCACGATGAAATCGACCGTCTTCGTGTCCTGCTGCCCGGAATGGAGATCCGTGACGGTCAGCGTCATGGTATAGGTCCCCGGGTCCAGGTCCGCCGTTTCGATCGAGGTGTACTTGAAATCGTCCGGCGACGTGCCGCTGTCCTCGAAGGTCACGTAGGCCGTCTGGTCGTCTGAACGTTGGCTGACCATGCGCCCCAAGGCGGTGAGGAATCTGAGGACGACATTGCGCCTGGGTTCCCTGGCGGCAATCTCCAGCTCCGTACGAAATCCCGTCCGGCCCTCGGCATCCGGCTCCAGGTTGTAGATCTCGTAATAGATGAATACCGGCGTCGCGCGGGAATAGAGGCGCGCGGGGTGGGGCGTGATGAACAGGCCGTTGCGGATGAGCAGTCCCGCCGCGTCGGTGGGCACGATGGATGCGGCGAGCTTTACGTCGCTCAGCAGCATCCGGTCCGAGCTGTAATCCGAGATCCGGAGCGGCGCCGTGAAGATTCCGAACTTCTGCGAAAGCGAATCCCGCAGCGAAACCGCGGACCGGTACGCCCCGGGCTGCGCACTGAACCGGAATGCGCCCGTAGAAAGCTGCAGATTGTCCTGTGCCGACTCGGGACGGCGAAGCGGTCCCATCCTGAAGGGCATGGCCTGCACGTAGTTGAAGTCCTGGTCTTGCAGGGCGATTCGGCCGGACAGCCAGGTCCTTTCGCCGAGTCCGTCCTCCACGTTGCCCAGTTGGGCCGCGGGAAGGCTGTAGGCCACTTCCACGTCGGCCCAGTCGCCGGCGCCCTTGAATGATGCCAGTTGGTACACGAACGAGAGCGGCTCGCCGCCGTAGTCGTACCGGTGGGATTCGGGTACTTTCCGGATGAGTTCTTCGGCCTGTTTCCTCGGCGTATTCAGGAAGCTGTACGCGAGCCGGTCCGTCGTGCCGAAGTTGGTCGCCTGGTCGGGCAGATCGATCACCTCAAGCGGGTAGTCAAACGCTTTCGAATTCCGCTGATCCGTGAAGAAGATCTCCAGGCCGAAGGGGACGTAGACCCAGCTTTCCGTCGGGAACGCGACCGACTTGGTCTCGCGCCCGATCCGTGCGCTGAATTCGCCGAAGTCCTGGATCGGCGCCCCGGTGCTGACCTGCATATCAAGTCGCTGCCGGCTGGTTTCGCGGATCATGTCAACGGCCTGCATCCCGGTCGGGAAAATCGCATTGACCACATCCTCCCCGGATTTGAGAATGAACTGCTGACGGTCGTCCGGATGACCGTACCGGACATAGATCTCGCCGCGGCGGTCCCACGGGGTCTTGCCCGCAGAAAAATGCAGCCTGGAGAAGATCATCCGGCGGTAGTGTTCCACCAGCCGTTCGTTGATCCGCGTCGTGGGATCGGGATCACGGGCCGCCCAGTAGGTACGCCACAACTGCTCCCTTTCCTTTTCCGGCGCTTCGAGAAAGGCGTCGGCTTCCTTCGAGGAGGCTACGATGGAGAGATCCTTGAACAGGGCGACTTTACCGGGGTCGATTTCCGACAGGACCGCGACGTAACGCCTCATGGCCCGGTACGCTCGCACGTGTTGGTCCAGGGTATGGTACCGGTAGGCTTCGAGTTGTGCCGCCAGCCCCTCGACCAGGGGATTGACGGCCGAATCCTGGGTCGTGGCGACCCGCTGCAGCTGCGCGTACCCCTTCTGGTACGCCCTTAACTCGACGGCGCAGGCGGCCAGTCGATAGACCGCTTCATCGTGCGCCGGATTCACGGATGCCTGCCTGACATACCAGTCCATCGCGGATTCCGGGTCGTCCTGGATCTCCTCGATGACGTATCCCAGTTGAAAGTAGGCATCGGGATGGCTTGGGTTCAATGCGACGGCGCGCCGGTAGGACGCGTCCTGGATCCTGTATTCCCGTTCGGCCGTACGGGGCCGGAACAGCGCCATCCTGAGCTTTCCGTACGTGCGGCCGCGATAGTAGTATATGTCCGCCATGTCCGGCGCCAGTTTCTCGGCCTCGTCGAGGTAGTCCCGCGCATCCGTCTTCTTGTCTTTGAGCATGTTGACCCGCGCCAGTTGTATGAGGATTTCAGGGGAAGTGCTGTCGACCTTCAGCGCTTCCTTCGCGGCCTCCTCGGCCTCGTCGTACCTTTCCATCCGGTCAAGCGTACGACTCAGCCACAGGTGGGCCGCAGGCAATTCGGGTTGCCGTTCGAGCAGCATCCTCAGCGTGGACTCCGCACGCTGGAATTCACCCTGGTCGTACAACACCCTGGCCTGGTCCAGGAGGGATTCCGCCGCCCGGGCGGCGAGAGACTCCGCATCCTGGCCGGAAATGGACTCCGCATCCTGGCCGGCAAAGGACGGCTGCCAGGTGAAATGCATCAGCAGGACTGCCAGTGCGGGGAGTATGCTCAGGTTCGACATGTTGCGCCGTCCTTCAGCGCGGGTGTAAGCGGGAGGCTATTCCGTGTCCGCCCTGAATTTCGTGACCCGGTCATTGGTTACGATGAAAGTTTTCCGCCGCGTGGCGGTTTGTCCGGAATGCAGGTCCGTGACGCGAACCGTCATCTCGTAGGCACCGGTGGGTGTGGCGCCCGTATCGATGGAAGTGTAGCTGTATTCGTCCGAACGGATTCCTTCGTTTTCGAATACCATGAGCACGGACTGTTCGTTGTCCGTACGCCCTACCAGCCGGTCTAACCCCTTCAGGATGCGCCAGAAGAGGTTCTGCGGCCGGTCCTTGTTCTTCACTTCCAGTTCCACCTGGTAAGCGGTTCGACCGGATTCAGACTGTGTGAGGTTGTAGATCTCGTAGTAATAGTGAACGGGGTCGGTGCGCTGGTAAAGGCGCGCCGGATTGGGTACGATTTCAAGTCCGTTGCGTACGAAGGGGCCGTGGGTCGAACCGGCCGGTGCGATGGATACCGCCAGCTTGATATCGCTCATTACCAGCGCGTCGCCGGTGTAGTCGGGAACGGCATAGTCCTGTTCGTATATGCCGATGCGCCGGGTGATCTCGTCCTGGACCTCTATGGCGGCGCGGTAACTGCCGGGCGGCGCTTCCATCTCCATCATGCCCGTATGAAGTTCGATACCCGGGTCGTTCCCGGATACCGCTGTGAGCGGCCGGTCGATGGGACCGAAACGCCTGGAGGTTTGGGCTACGCGGTTGAAATCGTCATCATGAAATACCATGTGGCCGTCCAGCCACGTGCGCAATCCCTGCCCGTCCGTCACTGTTTCCAGCTGTTCGGCCGGAACCACGTAGGTTGCTTCCACTTCGGCCCGGCCGTCCTGTCCCTTGTAGGACACGATGTCGTACATGAACCGCAGCGGTCCGCCGCCGTAGTCGAACACGTAAGACTCCGGAGTCTTCTCGATCAGCGCGGCCGCGATGCGCCTCGGATGATACTTTTCCTGTACGACGGCTTCGGTGATGTTCGTCTCGTGCACCTGCAGCGGGAAGTCGAACTTGCCGACCCCGACCTGGTCGACGAAGAACAACTCGAGGTCGTGCTCGAGGTATACCCAGCTTTGGGCGAGATAACCCAGCGACTGGGTTCTGGTGGAGCCGGCCGAAAAGGGATCCGAGTAGGTGATTCCCCCTTCCGCCGAGGAAGAAACGATGTTTGAGTTGTCATTCAGCTGTTCTTCCAATTCGGGCAGGTAGTCCCCCGCATCGGGATCGCGGGTGCCGCGCGTTCCCCGTCCACTCCACGTCATCCCGGCGTTATCGATCTTCAGCCGATACCGCCACATGAAATTGCGCTCCCGGATCGCATCTATACGGGCGTCGCCGGTCGGTTGGTAGTTCTTCAAGGCGTTCTCGCCGGTCTGCATAATGAAATGCTGCAGATCGTCCGGTTCGCCGTACCGTATATAGATTCCACCGCGGCGGTCCCATGGCTGCTGACCACTGGAGAAATGTTCTCGTGCGTGCATGACTCGCCGGTAGTGTTCCACGAGCCGCTCGTTAACTGCGGTGGCCGGCTTCGGATCGCGGGCCGCCCAGAACCTTCGTCTGAATTCCGCTTTCGCTTCTACCGTTTCCAGCGCCTGGTACTGGCGGTATTCCTCATCTGAAGTCACATAGGCCAGGTCCATGTAGTGCGCGCGTTCCTCCGGTGCCGCTCCGGCCAGGAATTCCCCGTAGGCCTGGTTCGCTTCGGCGAACCGACTCTGGGATTGCAACGACGTGGCCCTGAGCTTGTTGATCAAAGAATGCACGTAGTCCGGCACAGTGTTCCCGTGGACTTCCACCACCTGTGTCAACAGGTCGATGCCTTCCTGAAACCGGTTGAGCAAGTAACTGCATCGCTCCAGGTGATAGAGCGCATCCCGGTGATCCGGTTTTACCATCAACTGCTGGTAGAAGAGGGCCAGTGCCTTCTTGTAATCGCGAGAGGGGTTTTCATAGGACAGCCCCAACTGGAAATAGGCGTCCGGGTGCAGGGGATTCGCCGCCGCCGCCTTGCCGAAGGATCTCCGGGCCTGCATCACGTAGTGCGGCGCGGCGGGATCTCTCTTGCTCTGCGCCATGTACGCGATACCGAGGTAGTAGTGCACTTCGGAGTGTTCCGGATCGAACCGGAGGGCCTGCTTGAGGCTCTTGCGCGCGTCGACCATGCGGTTCTTCATGCGCATGTACGTCCGGCCCAGGGCGAGGTGCGCATCCGGGTTCTTCCGATCGTGCCGTACGGCAATTCGCAGTTGTTTCGCCGCTTCCCGGTCTTCTCCGAGTTCATAGAGGCTTATACCCAGCCAGTACCGAGCCTCCCCGGACCTGGAATCCAGGCGGACCGCTTCATCGAAGACCGATTTCGCTTCCTCGAATTGCCGCTGGTCGTAGAGGGATATGCCTTCCGCCAGCAGGGCATCCAGCGTTTCGGTCTGCCTGGCCGGCAAGGCAGGACCGGCAGGACCGGCAGGACCGGCAGGACCGGCAGGACCGGGTTCGGGCTGCGTGTTCGATGCCGCCGTGTCCGCGGTCGCGTCTGCAATGGAACTCACCAGGCAGCAGGACAGAAGGAAGCCGGCCAGTGTACGACAAAGGAGTGGTCGAGGAGACAGGGCGGACATAGGACTATCGGGAGGGATCGAATGGGTTGGATGACAAGCCGTTCCCGGTCGCGCGGCATTCGGAAGGCCTGTCCAGATCCTGCTTCAATATCCCGGTTGAAGGGCCCGATGTCAAGTTAAAACCGGGGATGTGACGCAGGGCGGGCGACGGCCTGGACGACCCGTAGCATGCGCACATACGGCGAGTCACCGGAAGATCGATCGGTCCCGGCAGACGTCGGGTCGGACCGGTCCGGATCCGCAATGGTTCCGGGTTCGGCGCCGTTTCCGCCCTCGTCATGTTTTTCCGCAAGCAGAACCCGCACGTTGAACACACGCCCCCGTTGCGGATCGTCCAGGCACAGGCGTATCCTCGCACCGATTCTCTGGCATAGTACGGCGGGCAGCAGTTCCGCGCATGGATTCAGATCGACGGCCAGGTTGAGTTCGGCTTCCGACAACCGGTCGACGATCCCGAAGGAGGGCAGGCCGAACCACCATCGGGCACTCCGGTCCAACGGCACCACGGTGATGCGTCCATCCACCGGGTCGCAGAACTCGACGGACCGCGGTTCGCCGACCACGAAAACGACCTTTGCGTCCAGACACGCAACCAGTTCGGGGATAACTCCGGCGGCTTTACGGGCTTCTTCGGGACTCGACGGGAGGCAGATCAATAGCCGGACCGGCCGGTTGCGGATGTCGGAAAGGTTGAACGCCGCGTTGCGGTACCGGCCCCACCAGGTATGCAAGCCGTAAATCCAGCGGTCTCTGCGGGACATCCCTGCCATTGCTATTCCTGCTCTTCGCCCATCTTGCGGATGTCGTAATTGCCGTACATCTGACGGACCATGTCGTTGCTCAGGTTGGTAATGGCATCTTCGACCGACGCGGCATATTCTCTCTGGCCTCTGCTGAAGAACCCGATTCTTTCGGAAGCGATGCCGATGCCCGACGCCATGACGGTTGCGTACTGGATCATCTCCGCGTCATAGAACATCAGTTCGACTGTAATCGCCGTGTTTCCCCGGGCATCGTCCTGAAACGGACCTTCTTCCTTGTTCAGCGTTACCATAGCCGAGGTAACCTTGGGAATCATGACGAGGTCGAGCGCGCTTTCCTCGATCACTTCGCCCGTGGGCTGCGCGTCCAGTATCGTTACCCGCGAGAATACCCGGTTCGCCGACTTCGTGATGACCGATACGAGCGATTCACCGATTTCAAAAATGTACTTGTCGAGATCCGATCGGTCATCGATGATGAACTCGCTGACATCCACGGGTATGTACACTCCGACGCGCAAATCCACGGGCCTGGCGATATTGGCCGAAGGGCCGATGTTGGGATTCAACGTGATGTTGTGGGTGCATCCCGCCAAAAGGATGATCGTCACCAGTCCAACCGCTGTTTTCAGTGCATGCATGTGCCGTCCCTCCCTGATACGTCCATTCGCTCCGGGCAAGCCTGTACCTGTATCTCCGGCAAACGCCTTGAAAGCGTGCTCGCGCATACCAATTCAAGCTACATGAAAACTACGGATTCCCGAACGAAAAGTCAAGCGGCTACGGCTAATATCCACCGGCCGCACAAACATCTCGAAACCCCGATAACACTTGACATTTCAATGGATTATCTCTATTTTCAAAGACCGTTGACGCGACGGAAAAGGCTGTTTTCAGAACGTCTTGCGTGATGGATGAACAGGGCTGGATTCCACCCCTCTCCCGGAGACCGCGCTCCGCATGGCGAGCATCTACCTGGATCATAACGCGACTACGCCGGTCCGGTCCGAAGTCTTCGATGCCATGGAACCATTCTTCAGGGACCGGTTCGGCAACGCATCGAGCATCCACCGATACGGACAGGATGCCCGCGCGGCGGTGGAAGAGGCACGGGCCCGGGTGGCCGGCCTGGTGAACGCACGACCCGGCGAGATCTATTTCACCAGCGGCGGCACCGAGTCCGACAACCTGGCGATCAAGGGCGCAGCCTACGCACGCAGGGCGCGCGGCAGGCACGTCATCACGACGAACATCGAACATTCGGCCGTGCTGAACAGCTGCGCTTTTCTCGAACGGGAAGGTTTTGAAGTGACCTATCTTCCCGTGGACGAATACGGCCGGGTCGATCCAGGCCAGGTGGAGGACGCCCTGACCGACCAGACGATCCTGGTCAGCATCATGCACGCGAACAACGAGATCGGCACGGTCCAGCCCGTGGGCGAAATAGGTCGGATCGCCCGGGCTCGCGACGTGTGCTTCCATACGGACGCGGTGCAGTCCGCGGGCAAGCTGCCGGTCGACGTGGAAGCGATGCGCGCCGACCTCCTTTCGCTTTCGGGCCACAAGATCTACGGCCCCAAGGGCGTAGGGGCCATCTATATCCGGAAGGGCGTCGAGATCGAACCCACGGCCCACGGCGGCCATCATGAAAATGACGTGAGGTCCGGCACGGAGAACACCGTGGGCATCGTGGGCCTGGGCAAGGCCGCGGAACTGGCGGCTGAAGAGCGGGAAAGCGAATACCGGCATCTGTCGGAAATGCGCGATGCCCTGGAAGCGCGAGTCCGCGTCGAGATCGAGGGCGTGAAGGTGAACGGTCATCCGGAACGGCGCCTGCCCGGCACGTTGAACGTGTCCTTCCCCGGCGCGGAAGGCGAATCGCTGATCATGAGCCTGGATCTCGCGGGCATCGCCGTGTCCACCGGCTCGGCCTGCACATCGGGCACCATCGAACCGTCCCACGTGCTGCTGGCGCTGGGCAGGGACCCGCGCACCGCCCTCGGTTCGGTCCGGTTCAGCTTCGGGCGGGACAATACCATGGGGGACGTGGACTGCGTCATGGACAGGCTGCCCGGCATCGTATCCCGCCTCCGCGAGGTTTCCGCCGCGCAGGTACCCGGTTGAGGCGCGTTCCATGTACTCATCCACCGTAATGGATCACTTTCACTCTCCCCGCAACGTGGGGGATCTTCCCGACGCGGACGGCGTGGGCAACGCCGGAAACCCCATCAGCGGGAACACTATTGCACTGTACTTGAGGATCGCGGACGGGACCGTAACGGACGCGAAGTTCAGGACCTTCGGCTGCGCGGCGTCTATCGCGGCGAGCAGCATGGTCACCGAATGGGTGATCGGCAGGACGACCGAAGAGGCCGCGTCCATCGAAAACCACACGATCGCGGATGCCCTGGGCGGCCTTCCTCCGACCAAGATGCACTGCTCCACCATGGCCGCGGACGGCGTACGGACGGCGATCGAGGATTACCGGTCCCGTAACGGCACGGACCGGAATGCAGGTCACGGCACGGGCCGGAAAGACTGAATTGATGACGACAATTACCCATACTTCTGTCCGCGGCGGAGAAGCCACGGCTTCCGCCTTCGATCCCTTCGTCAACCGGCTGCCGGCGGCGGGGGCGAAGGTCGTTGTGGCCATGAGCGGCGGCGTGGACAGCTCGGTGGCGGCCGCGATGCTCAAGGAAGCGGGCTGCGAGGTCATCGGCGTCACGATGCACCTTTGGGACTACGACCGCGTGGGCGGCAATGCGCAGTTCGAACACGGCTGCTGCACGGTCGAGGACCGCAACGACGCGCGGGTCGTGGCCGGCAGGCTCGGTATCCCCTACTACGTGGTGGATTTCCGCGAGGAGTTCGAGCGGGGCGTCATCTCGAATTTCGTCTCCGAGTATGTACAGGGGCGTACGCCCAATCCCTGCGTGGCCTGCAACAGCCGGGTCAAGTTCGGCGTGCTGCTCGACCGGGCCCGTGAACTCGGCGCCGATTACGTGGCGACCGGACACTACGCCCGCGTAGCGCTGGATGGAACCGCGGGGCGGGCGGACCGAGCCGGCCAGGTGGGCGATACGGACCAGGCCGACCAGGCAGGCCAGTCGGGCCGCCTGGTCCTGAAGCGGGGTGTCGACCGAAACAAGGACCAGTCCTACGCCCTGTGGGAGATGACCCAGGAAGAGCTGGCGCGGACCGCCTTCCCCGTCGGCATGCTCACGAAGGCGCAGACCCGGGAAATCGCCGAACGGCTCGCGCCGCGGGTGGCCGCAAAAAAGGACAGCTACGAGATCTGCTTCATCCAGGACCGGGGCCATGAAAGGTTCCTCAAGGAGTGGACGGCGAGTCACCCCGTGAACACGGATGAAGGGCTGCTGGCCATCGAGGACCCCATACGGCCGGGACCGATCGTGGACACGAAGGGCCATGTCCTGGGTGAGCACCGGGGGCACCCTCTCTACACGATCGGGCAGCGGAAGGGGCTTGGTCTGGCCGCGGGACGCCCGGTGTACGTGGTCGACATCCTGCCCGATACGAATACGATCGTGGTGGGCGACGACGAGGATCTTCTCAGCGACCGGCTCATTGCGGACTGGGTCAACTGGCATACCGTGGACGCTCCGGCGGGAGAGGTCCGCGGACAGGCCAAGATCCGTTACCGTCAGGAAGCGACGCCCGCGGTCATCACGCCCTGCGAACCCGGCGTCGTACGGGTCGACTTCGAGTATCCCCAGCGGGCGGTCACGCCGGGACAGTCCGTCGTATTCTATGACGGCGAGACGGTCCTGGGAGGCGGCATCATACGCGAATGAGGTCGTTATGCGCTTCGGTTGGGCGCCTGCGCGAGTACTCAGCTGTCTTCGTTCCTGGTGCCTTGGATTGGCCTGCAGCGTACTTGTGCTGCTGCCGGGTCCCGGGGCGGGCGCGGCAGAATCCGTAAGGATCGACCATGGCGTTCGAGTGACCTTCGAACCCGTCGACGCCCCCTTCGTGGAACACGTGCTGGGCATCGTGCAAGAGGCATCGCCTCATCTGCGCGCCACGCTGGGCCTGCCCTCCGCCGATACCATCCACGTGCATATCGCCCCCACGCAGGATGACTTCCTGACCTATACGCCCGGCGCCATACCCGATTGGGGCGCGGGCTACGCGGTGCCGCACCGCAGGCTCGTGGTGCTCAGGTCTCCCCGGATTACCGGTACCTATGACGGTTCCGAAGAACTCGTGGTGCATGAACTGGCCCACGTGATGCTGCACAGTGCGCTTCGCGGCGCGGATATACCCCGCTGGCTGGACGAGGGCTTCGCGATGCACATGGCGCGGGATTGGGGATTCTGGGACCGGGCGTCCCTGGTGGTCGCCGTCGTATCGGGAAACCTGGTCCCCCTGGGCGCCATCCAGGGCGTGAACAGGTTCCCTGAACATCGGGCCCATCTGGCCTACCAGCAAAGCGCCCTCGCCGTGCAGTACATACTCAGGAGCTACGGCGAAGCGGGACTGCACGCCCTGTTCGACAGCCTGAGGCGGACCGGGTCCATCGACCGGGCCTGTTTCGAGACTTTCGGCATGAGTGTCGTGGAGTTCGAACGGGACTGGATCGCTTACATGGAACGGAACTACGGCTGGCGCATGTTACTCGGCGAAAGCCTGTCCCTCGTGGTCGCGCCCCTCTTCGGCGTGCTTTGCCTGCTCGCGTTCCTGAAGATCCGAAGGCGGAGGCGGGCCACACTGCACCGCTGGGCGCGTGAGGAAGAAGGCGACTGGCGCACGGACGAAGACGACTGGCGAAGGAAGAACGAAGAGTGGGTCATGTCCAGGGAGCGGGATGAATGACCGGGCGTCCAGGGAGCGGGATGAATGACCGGGCGCGTATGAGAGCGCGTTTCGAATGAAGCTGTCGCACCGGCTCGAATACGCGGGACTTCGGGTGTTGATGTCGCTGACCAGGCGGCTTGCGCCTGTGCGTGCTTCGCGGGTGGGCGATGTACTGGGGGCGCTGGCCTTTCACGTGCCCAGCATGAGGAAGAAGCTGGTCATGGAGCATATGGCTCGGGTCTTCGGGATGACCGGGGATTCCGAGGAGCTTCGAGCCATGTCCCGGTCCGTCTACCGCCAGTTGGGCCGGACCGCCGTGGAACACGCCCGCCTGCTCGCGGGGAGGACGGCGGACCTGCGGGACCGGCTCGACGTCTTGGGAGAAGATCATGTCGGCCGTGCCCTCGAGGGGGGCCGCGGGGTCATACTGATCACCGGCCATTTCGGTTACTGGGAATTGCTTGGCGCGACGGTCGCAATGCTCGGCTATCCCATTACCGTTGTCGCGAAGAAGCTGCACAATCCCGCCGTCGACCGCCTGGTGCATGCGGGGCGCGAGCGGTTGGGCATGGCGGTGGCCACGATGGATAAAGCGCCGGCCACCGTCTACAGGGCGCTTCGGCGCAACGAATGTGTGGGGCTGCTCGCGGACCAGGACGCGGGGGCCGGCGGGGTGTTCGTCGATTTTCTGGGCATGAGGGCGTCCACCTACCAGGGACCGGCGCAGTTCGCGTTGCGCACGGGCGCTCCCATCGTGCCGTGTTTCATCATTCGATCCGGTCCGGAACGGCACCGGGTCTGTTTCGAAACCCCGATCGAGGCGATTCCGACCGGTGACGAACCAGCCGACCTCGCACGGATTACCCAGGCCTACACGGACGTGCTGGCCCGGTACATCCTGGAATATCCCGATCACTGGTTCTGGGTACACCGGCGGTGGAAGACCCCGGCGTCCGACGATACAAATCACGTAAAGTAAAGGAGACGATTTCCATGCTACGCCACCCTGTCATCACCATCTGCGCCGTATCGCTGTTCGGTATCGCCGCGGCCTGCGGAAACGGAGGGGAACCGTCCGAAACACGCTCGCCGGAACCACCGGCCGATCCTCCATCGCGGGTGGCGGCGCCTGCTGTGGCCGCACCCGCTGTCGCGGAGCGCTCGGGCGCTCCTGGCCCATCTGGCGCGGCTCCGGTGAACGCCCAGGAGCAATCAACAACGGGCGGAGCCGCAGGGGTCGCCTGGACCGTACCGCCACGTTGGGTAGTGCAGCCACCCCGCACGATGCGCGTGGCGACCTATCTTATCCCGAAGGCCGGCGAGGACGACGAGCCGGGCGAGTGCGCCGTTTTCTATTTCGGCCGTGGGCAGGGAGGCAGCGTCGACCTGAACCTGCAGCGTTGGCGGGATCAGTTCGAGTCGGATACGGGCGGTCAGCCGTCACTGGCCCAGCGGACGTCGACCATCAACGACCTGGCCGTGACCACGGTGTCCCTGGCGGGGACGTACCTCGCCTCCATGGGCCCCATGTTCCAGTCCGGGGCCGTGAAAAAACCGGGCTTCAGGATGCTGGGGGCCATCATCGAGGCACCGGAAGGCAACGTGTTCGTCAAGCTCACCGGACCGGAGAAGACGGTCCTCAGCGCGGATGACGAGTTCCAGGCCTTCCTGAATTCGCTCAGGAAATAACAGCGCGGGGCCCTTGAAAACCGCGCAGGGCCCTTGAATCCGCGCGGGGCCCTTGAATCCGCGTTCCGGCGAGGTATCTTGAGCGGGTTGAGCATACTTGTCATACAAACTGCATTCGTGGGCGACCTCGTTCTGTCCACCCCGTTGTTCGAAGCGGCCAGGACGCGGCTGGGCGCCGGCCGTGTCGGCGCCGTCGTACGGCCCGAGACGGCAAACCTGCTTCGGAACAATCCCCACGTCGACGATATCGTCGTCTACGACAAGCATGGCGCGCAAAAAGGCCCCCTGGAACTTTTACGCCTCGCCCGCAGGTTGCACGGATCCGGCTACGATGCGGCGTTGATCCCCCACCGATCATTGAGAAGCGCACTGCTGGGTTTCCTGGCGGGCATACCCGTACGGGTGGGCTTCGATCGAAGCGCGGGCAGGCTGTTCCTGACAGACCGGGTCACCTACCGGCCCGTCCACGAAGTCGACCGAAACCTTACTCTTCTCGATTCATGGGAGGTGGAGACGGATGGGATACGTCCGGCCCTTTACCCGGATGACGAGGACCGGATGCGGGTGGATGCACTGATGCGGCAATCGGGCGTCGCACCGTCCGAACCACTGTGTGGAATCAGTCCCGGTTCGGTCTGGGCGACCAAGCGATGGCTCCCCGGCCGGTACGCCGCGCTGATCCGCCGGCTCGCCGAAGAACACGGATATCGTTCCGTGCTCTTCGGCAGTTCCGGTGACCAGCTACTTTGCGCCGAAATTGCCGCCGAGTCCGGTGTCGACCCGTTGAACGCGGCCGGCGCGTTGACCCTGCTTCAGTCGGCAGCACTCGCCGCCCGTTGCTCCGCCGTGGTTTCAAACGACACGGGGATGGGCCACGTGGCCGCCGCCATGGATACGCACGTCGTGGCCCTATTCGGACCCACGGTGCCCGCATTTGGGTTTGTCCCTCACGGACCGGGGCACCAGGTCGTCGAGACCCCCCTGGACTGCCGGCCGTGCAGTTCCCATGGCGGGAACCGGTGTCCCATCGGTACCCACGACTGCATGCGCGGCATCACCGTGGAGCGGGTGATCGAAGCCGTGTCCGTCCATCTCGGGAAACCCGGGCCGTCCGTGAAAGATTGAACTGGAAACAACATGCGCGTTGGCATCATCGGCCTCATCAACCACGACACCATCTTCATGGCCGGCGGCCGCCGGATCCAGGACCTCGGCGGGATACTGTACAACACCACCGTAATGGCCGACCTCGTGGGCGAAGGCGACGCACTGTATCCCATCAGCCGCATCGGAACGGATTGTTACGACGCCATGCGCGCCATGCTGGACCTACGCCCCGTCGTCAGCAACCGCGGCATCCGCGTTTCACAAACGGGTACCAGCCGGAACCGGATCCGATACGACGAAGACTTGGAGAAAGTCGAGCAACTGACCAACCACATCGGTCCCATACCCTTCGAACAGATCGAACCGTTTCTGGATCTTGACGCGCTGCTGGTGAATTTCATCGTGGGCGACGATATCAGCCTGGAAACCATGGCGGCCGTGCGGGAAAAGACCACCGGGTTGCTGTACCTGGACGTGCACAACCTGTGTCTGGGCATCGACGCAGAGGGCTACAGGCGTAAACGGGCACCCGAGGACTGGCAACGATGGATCGAAATGTTCGACGTCGTTCAGATGAACGAAGTGGAGGCCCGTCTGCTGGCCGGTACGGCCGGCGCAGGTGAACAGGCAGGCGGACCAGGCGGCCTAGGCGGACCGCTGGATTCGGAGGATGATTTCATCGTATTCGGACGGTCCGTAATAGCGCTCGGTCCCTCGGTATGCGTTATTACCCGGGGGCCGCTCGGTCCCGTCACGGTGTACCGGAAGGACCGGGAGCCCGAAGCCTTTGTCATCCCCTCGGAGCCGGTCCGGGACGTGGTCGACACCACCGGATGTGGAGACGCCTTCGCCGCCGGTTTCGTCGTCGAATACGCGGCCACGAAAGACCCGGTCGGTGCGACTCGCCTCGCGAACCGTGTCGCAAGCTTGAACTGTACCGTGGCGGGATTACCGGAACCCGGGACGTTCTCCGGTGTCCGTTCGTGACGGATCCTTGTTACGGTTGGTGCGGGTGCCGGGAGGACGGTCCACCTGTATTACCCTGGAGTACCTGCCGGTCCGATTAAGCACCGTGTGCACCCGCCGTTACCGGACAATCCGAAAGAAGGCTTTCATGTCCGAACCGGAAGAAACCGTAGTCATTCTGTTCCGTGGTGGACGGTTGCCGGAATGGCATCAGCTGGACGAGAACCGGCGGACCGACTACGAACGGCGACACGTCGACTTGATGCTGTCGGTCTCCAAGCGTCACAGGCTGATCGGTATCCACGGCTATCGCCTGCTCGGATCTCGTGGAAACTGGGAGCGTTTCTGGACCATCGAATTCCCGGACCTTGCCGGCGCGGAGGCCTGGATGAAGGCCGAGGCGGAACCGCCGTACGGTCGCTACGGATACTACGACTATACCCTCGCCCACCGTTGGCAACCGGAGTGCCTTAACTGGCTGCCGCGCAAGGCCGAACCGCCGGTGACCCCCGGTACCGATCCGCATATCATACCGGCCCTTTCGGCCGATCATTCGTCGTTTGTCCTTCTGGCCTTTGGCGGTCGGCACCGTGGTTCGTCCGCGGACGATTCCGGTGATCACGACGAAGAGAGATGGCGGCGCATGCGGAAGGTGAGCCGGGACCACGGCCTCATCCACGGCGAGGTCTTCGGGCTGCTGGGCGCCAGCGACCGCGGTGAGTACGCCTGGATCCTGGAATTCCCTGGAATGGCCGGTATCGAGGCCTGGGTCGACGCGGAGACGGCGTCGCCGCTGGCGGCCGGTCAGCGCCACGACTTCCATGTCGCCAGGCGCTGGGCACCTGAATACTTCACCACCTGGACGGAGGGTAAAAGCGGGTGATGTGATGAAGAGCACCGTCGGAGAAGCGTACGGTAGAAACGCTCGATCGACTAGAGCCTGGCTTCGGTATGAATGCGGCCCGTAACCAGGACCGGTTCACGACCGATAACTTCTATTTCAAGAACGTAATCTTCCTGTATTCGACAAAGTCCCCGGCGGTCATCCTGAGTATGTAGACGCCGCTCGATACCATCCTGCCGTTGCCATCACGCCCGTTCCAGGTTATCTCGTTCCGGCCCGGCGGCCTCGCCGCGTCGATCAGCGTCCGTACCTGCTGACCCAGTATATTGAATAGCTCCAGGCGAACATCGGCCATCTCGGGCAGGGTGTACACGATCGTCGCATGTTCCCGGAAGGGATTCGGGTGACTGCTCTCGAGGTCATACTCGAAGATTTCCGCCACCACTCTGGCCGCCGCGAGCGTGGTAGCCCGGTCCGTGCCCGAATAGCTCGAGTTGCCACCGTCATTGTACGCCCGCACACGGTAGATGTATGTCGTCGACGGTGACAGGCCGCTGTCGGTGTAGTCGTTATCGTTCGCGCCGGTCGTGCCGATCTGGCTGAAGTCGTCGTCGTCCTCTGTCGACAAGCGGCGCTCGATCTTGAAACCCGTTTCGTTGTTCGAGTTGTCGTCCCAACTAAGGTCAACGCTCGAGGATGACTGGACGTCCGCGGCCAGACCCGACGGAGCGGCCGGAGGAGAAGGCGCCTTCGTCGTGGCGCTCGCCGTGCCCGAGTAGCTCGAGTTGCCCGCCGAGTTGTACGCCCGGATACGGTACGTATAGCCTGTGCTCACCGACAGACCGCTGTTGGTGTATGACTCCGCGTTTGCGCTCGCCGTGCCGATCTGGCTGAAGGAACTGTTGGCCGCCGAAGACAGCTTGCGCTCGATCTTGAATCCGCTCTCGTTGCTGGAAGTATCCTTCCAGCCCAGGTCGATCCGGGACGATGACTTTGCCGTGGCGGTCAGGCTGGACGGCGTGGACGGAGGAGTAGCCTTGGTCGTCGCCGAAGCCGTGCCCGAGTAGCTCGAGTTGCCCGCCGAGTTGTACGCCCTGACACGATATGTGTAGCCCGTGCTTGCCGACAGGCCGCTGTCGGTGTACGACCTCGCGTTCGCACTCGCCGTGCCGACCTGGCTGAAGGTGCTGTCGGCCGCCGAGGACAGCTTGCGCTCGATCTTGAAACCGCTCTCGTTGCTCGCGTTGTCCGTCCAGCTCAGGCGAATCGTCGTCGCCGATCGCACGCTTGCCGACAACGACGACGGCGCGGACGGAATAGACACCTTGGTCGTTGCCGAGGCCGAAGCCGAGTAGACCGAGTTGCCCGAAGCATTGTACGCGCGCACCCGGTACGTGTAGCCCGTGCCTTCACTGAGGCCGCTGTCGCTGTAATCGTTATCATTCGCGCTGGTCGTACCGACCTGCCTGAAGGAACTGTTGGCCGCCGAAGACAGCTTGCGCTCGATCTTGAAGCCCGTCTCGTTGTCCGAATTGTCCGTCCAGCCCAGGTCGATCCGCGACGACGACTTCGCGGTCGCTGATAGCGACGACGGCGCCCTGGGCAGGTTGGATTGCGTGGTGGCGCGGTCCGTGCCCGAGTAGCTCGAGTTGCCGTTGGCATTGTACGCCCGCACCCGGTAGACATAGGTCGTCGACGCCGACAGGCCACTGTCGGTGTAGTCGGTATCGTTCGCACTCGTCGTATCGATCTGGCTGAAGCTGGAGGACGTGGACAGCCGGCGTTCGATCTTGAAACCCGTCTCGTCGTCCGAGTTGTCGTCCCAGCTCAGGTCGATCTGCGAAGACGACTTCGCGGTCGCCGACAGGGCCGACGGGGCATCAGGAGGCGGAGGCGGGGCCTTCGTCGTGGCCGATGCCGTGCCGGAATAGCTCGAATTGCCTACCGAGTTGTACGCCCGGACACGGTACGTGTATCCGGTGCTCGCCGACAGGCCGCTGTCCGTGTACGACTTGGCGCCCGCGTTTGCCGTGCCGATCTGGCTGAAGTTCGCGTCGGTCTGAGTGGACAGCTTGCGCTCGATCTTGAAGCCGCTCTCGTTGTTCGAAGTGTCCTTCCAGCCCAGGTCGATCCGGGACGAAGACTTCGCCGTGGCGGTCAGGCTGGACGGCGCGGAAGGAAGCGAATCCCTGGTCGTGGCCGATGCCGTGCCGGAATAACCCGAATTGCCCGCCGAGTTGTACGCCCGGACGCGATACGTGTAGCCCGTGCTTGCCGACAGGCCGCTGTCGGTGTACAACTCTGCGCCCGCGTTCGCCGTCCCGATCTGGCGGAAGTCCGAGTCGCTGCCCGACGACAGCCGGCGCTCGATCTTGAAACCCGTTTCGTTGTCCGATCTGTCATCCCAACTCAGGCGAATCGACGACGACGACCGCGCGCTCGCTGACAGATCCGACGGCGAGGCCGGCAGGGCCATGTTGGTCGTCGCAGAAGCCGTGGCCGAATAATCCGAGTTGCCCCCCGAGTTGTACGCGCGCACCCGATACGTGTAGCCCGTATTCGCCGACAGACCGCTGTCGGTGTAGGTCGTATCGTTCGCGCTCGCTGTGCCAATCTGGCTGAAAGATGCGTTGTTCTGGGTGGACAGCTTGCGCTCGATCTTGAAGCCACTTTCGTTGTCCGAGTTGTCCTTCCATCTCAGGCGCACGCTCGTGGCGGACCGGGCGCTCGCCGCCAGCGACGACGGCGCCGACGGAACAGCTACTTTGGTCGTCGCCCGGGCCGTGCCCGAATAACCCGAGTTGCCGTTGGCATTGTACGCCCGCACCCGGTAGACGTAGGCCGTCGACGCCGACAGGCCGCTGTCGGTGTACGTCGTATCGTTCGCGCTCGTCGTGCCGACCTGGCTGAAGTCCGAGTCGCTGCCTGTCGACAGCCGGCGCTCGATCTTGAAACCCGACTCGTCGTCCGAGTTGTCGTCCCAGCTCAGGTCGATCCGCGACGACGACTTGGCGGTCGCCGACAACGACGACGGCGCCGACGGAGGCGGAGGCGGAGCCTGCGTCGTCGCGCTTGCCGTGTCCGAGTAGTCCGAATTGCCCACGGAGTTGTACGCGCGCACCCGGTACGTGTAGCCCGTGCTCGCCGACAGGCCGCTGTCGGTGTACGACTCGGCGCCCGCGCTGGCCGTGCCGATCTGGCTGAAGGTGTTGTCGGACGCCGACGTGAGCTTGCGCTCGATCTTGAAGCCCGTCTCGTTGTTCGAGGCATCCTTCCAACCCAGGTCGATCCGGGACGACGACTTCGCCGTGGCGGTCAGGCTGAATGGCGCGGCCGGACGCGAAGACCGGGTCGTGGCCGAGGCCGTTCTCGAATAGCCCGAATTGCCCGCCGTGTTGTACGCGCGGACACGATACGTATAGCCCATACTCGCCGACAGGCCGCCGTCGGTGTACGACCGGGCATTCGCCCCTGCCGTGCCGATCTGGCTGAAGGTACTGTCGGACGCCGACGTGAGCTTGCGCTCGATCTTGAAGCCCGTCTCGTTGTCCGAGTTGTCCGTCCAACTCAGATCGATCTGCGACGATGACCGCGCACTCGCCGACAGCGACGACGGCGCCGACGGAATAGTCACATGGGTCGTCGCCGATGCCGTACCCGAGTAGACCGAGTTGCCGCTGTCATTGTATGCGCGAACACGATACTTATAGCCCGTGCCTTCGTCGAGACTGCTGTCGCTATATGTCGTACCGTTCGCATTCGTCCTGCCGATCTGGCTGAAGGTACTGTCGGATGCCGACATGAGCTTGCGCTCGATCTTGAAGCCCGTCTCGTTGTCCGAATTGTCCGTCCAGCTCAGGTTGATCCGGGACGACGACACAGCGCTCGCAGACAAAGACGACGGAGCCTTTGGCAGGTTGGAAGCGGAAGGCGTGGTTGCCAGGTCTGTTCCCGAATAGCCCGAATCACCGCTGTCATTGAACGCGCGGACGCGATACACATAGGTCGTCGACGGTGACAGGCCGCTGTCGGTGTACGTGGTGTCGTTGGCTACCGTCATCCCGATCTGGCTGAAGTCGGCGTCGCTCTCCGTCGACAACTTGCGCTCGACCTTGAAGCCGTCCTCATTGTCCGATTCGTCCGTCCAGGTCAGATCGATCTGCGACGACGACGTTGCGGTCGCAGACAGGCCCGACGGCGTGGCGGGGGGCGGCGACGGGGCCTGCGTCGTCGCGCTTGCCTCGCCCGAGTAGTCCGAATTGCCTGCCGTGTTGTGCGCGCGGACACGATAGGTATAGCCCGTGCTCGCCGAAAGGCCGCTGTCGGTGTACGTCTCGGCATTCGTCCCCGCTGTGCCGATCTCGCTGTAGGTGCTGTCGGCCGCAGTCGTCAGCTTTCGCTCGATCTTGAAACCGGCCTCGTTGTGCGAAGCATCCTTCCAGCCCAGTAGGATCCGAGACGACGACTGCGCCGTGGCGGTCAGGCTGAACGGTGCGGCGGGCCTCGTAGGACGCGTCGTCGCCGACGCCTGATTCGAGTAGTCCGAGTCGCCAGCTTCATTGAACGCGTAAACCCGATAGGTATAGCCTGTGCCCGAGGCAAGACCACCGTCGGTGTAGGACTTGGTGTCCTCCCCCACCATGCCGATCCGGCTGAAGGTACTGTCGGCCGCGGGCGTGAGCTTGCGCTCGATCCTGAATCCGTCCTCGTTGTCCGAATTATCCGACCAGCTCAGGCTGATCTGCGTCGGCGAAGTTGCGCCAGCCGACAGCGACGACGGCGCGTCCGGAAGCGTGAGGTGGGTCGTCGCCGAGTCCGCATTCGAGTAGGCCGAGTTGCCCACCGAATTAAACGCGCGAACGCGATACTTGTAGCTCGTGCCTTCGTCGAGACCGCTGTCGGTGTACGTCGTGTCGCTGACTGCCGTCGTGTCGATCTGGCTGAAGTCCGCATCCGTTCCCGTCGACAAACGCCGCTCGATCTTGAAACCCGTCTCGTTGTCCGAGTTGTCCGTCCATCTCAGGAGAACGCTTGTAGTTGACTGGGCTTCCGCGGACAGGGCCGACGGCGTCGCAGGTACGTCCGGAGTGCCAGGAGGCGGTATACCGGTGGAGTCCGGCGTCGTGACCGTATACGTGTCCGAATAGGACGAATGAATATCCGACATCGACGCACGCACGCGATAGGTATAGGTCGTATTCCATTGTAGCCCGCTATCCGAGTACGTGGCCGCATTCGCGGCCGCGCTGCCGATCGGCGCGTAGGAAGCCGTGGAGCCGGCAGTTCCCGCCTTGCGCTCTATCTCGTAGCCGGTCTCCACCGTTGATTCGTCCGACCAGCTCAGGCTCACCGTCGTCATCGATACGCTGCCGTCCAGGTCCGTAGGCGCGTGCGGCCACGTCGTCGCCGCAGCCGCATTCGAGTAAGCCGAGTTCCCGCCGGCGTTGTACGCACGCACCCGATAGGAGTAACTCGTACCTTCCCGAAGGCCGCTGTCCGTATACGTCGTATCATTCGCGCTCGCCGTGGCGACCTGGCTGTACGTACCGTCCCCGGCCGAAGTGCGCTTGCGCTCGATCTTGAAGCCCGTTTCGTCGTTCGAGTTGTCCTTCCAGTTCAGACTGATCTGCGTCGATGACACCGCCTCGGCACTGAGCGTCGGGGTTGGAGGCAGCGTGGTTCCCCGGGCCGTGCCCGAATAACCCGAGTTGCCCTCCGTGTTGTACGCGCGCACCCGATAGATGTAGGTCGTCGACGCCGACAGGCCGCTGTCGGCGTACGTGGTGTCGTTGACTGCCGTCGTGTCGATCTGGCTGAAGTCGGCGTCGCTCTCGGTCGACAAACGCCGCTCGATCTTGAAGCCGGTCTCGTCGTTCGAGTTGTCCTTCCACCTCAGGTCGATCTGGGACGTCGACGCAGCGCTCGCCGACAACGACGACGGCGGCGGTGGAGTGCCGGTGGAGTCCGGCGTCGTAACCGTGTACGTATTCGAATAGGACGAATAAACATATCCCAACGTCGACGCCCGTACTCGATAAGTATAGGTCGTATTCCATTGCAGACCGGGATCCGAGTACGTGGTGACGTTCGTGGCCGTGCTGCCGATCCGCGCGTAAGTTGACGTGGAACTTGCAGTACCGGTCTTGCGTTCCACTTCGTAGTCGGTCTCCGCTAATGACTTGTCCGTCCAACTCAGGCTAACCGTCCTCATCGATACGCTGCCGTCCAGGTCCGTAGGCGCGTGCGGCCACGACGTCGTCGTAGCCGTATTCGAGTAGTCCGAGTTCCCGCCGGCGTTGTACGCACGCACCCGGTACGTGTAGCTCGTAACCTCCTCCAGGCCGCTACTGTCCGCATACGTCGTGCTGTTGGAGTCCGCCGTGGCGATATGGCTGTACGACGTATCGCCCACAGCCGAAGACAGCTTGCGCTCGATCCTGAAGCCCGACTCGCCGGCCGATTCGTCCGTCCAGCTCAGACGGATCTGCGTCGATGAGACCGTCCTGGCACTGAGCGTCGAGGGCGGAAGCGGCGGGGTCGTCGCCGAGTCCGCGTTCGAGTAGGCCGAATTGCCCGCCGTGTTGTATGCGCGCACCCGATAGATGTAGGCCGTTGACGGGGTCAGACCGCTGTCGGTATACGACTCGACGTTCACACCCGTCGTATCGACCTGGCTGAAGTCCGCGTCCGTTTGCGTCGACAAACGCCGCTCGATCTTGAAGCCGGTTTCGTTGTTCGCGTTGTCTCTCCAGCTCAGGTTGATCTGCGTCGACGACGCGGCGCTCGCTGACAAGGACGAGGGCGGGGGCGGGGTACCGGTAGAATCCGGCGTCGTGACTGTATACGTGTTCGAATAGGACGAATAAACACCGGACACAGACGCGCGGACGCGATAGGTATACGTTGTTTCCCATTGCAGACCGCTATCCGCGTACGCGGTCGCATTCTCCGCCGCACTGCCGATCGGTGCGTAGGAAGCCGCAGAGGTGGAGTCGCCCGTCTTGCGCTCCACTTCGTAGCCGGTCTCCACCGACGAATTGTCCGTCCAGCTCAGGTTCACCGTCGTCATCGATACGCTGCCGGCCAGGTCCGTCGGTGCATGTGGCCGCGTCGTCGCTGCAGCCGTACCCGAGTGTTCCGAGTTCCCCCCGGCGTTGTGCGCCAGCACGCGATACGTGTAGCCCGTGCCCTCCTGAAGATCGCCGTCGGCGTACGTCGTAGCATTCTCGCTCGCCGTGCCGACCTGGCTGTACGTGCTGTCCGAAGCCGACGTGAACTTGCGCTCGATCCTGAATTCGCGCTCGTTGTCCGCGTTGTCCGTCCAACTCAGGCTGATCTCCGTCGCCGACAGAACCTCCGCGGTCAACGAAGACGGCGCAGCGGGTGGCGAAGGCTTTACCACGGCGGAATTCGACATACTCGATAAACCGCTCGCATTGTACGCAAGGACACGGTAGTTGTATTGGGTATGAGGACTGAGGCCGCTGTCCGTATACTCCGTCACATTGGCGCCTACCGAATCTATCACCGCGAGGGCCTGGTCCGAAGGCGTCCGGCGGCGAATCTCGAAGCCGAGCTCGTTGTCCGAATTGTCCGTCCAGTACAGGAGGATCTGCGTCGACGACACGGCCTGCGCGGTCAGCGAATCCGGCTTGGCAGGTAGCGGAGACGTGGGAAGCGTCGTGGCCGCGACATTATTCGTCCTGTCCGATCTACCGTTCTGATTAAAGGCACGGACACGGTAGACATATCGGGTCTGAGGACTGAGACCGCTGTCCGTATACGTCGTCACATCGGCCCCTACCGAATCTACCACTGCAAGGGAGGCGCCCCGGGTCCGGCGGCTGATCTCGAATCCGAGCTCGTTGTCCGAATTGTCCGTCCAGCTCAGCTGGATCTCAGTCGCCGACGTGGCTTGCGCGGTCAGCGAATTCGGCTTGGGAGGTGGAGGGAGACGACGAGTGCTCACCGTGTCGATATTCGAGTAACCGGAACTGTCTATCGCATTGTGGGCCCATACGCGATAGTGGTAGGTCCTGCTCGACCGAACACCGAAATCCGTATACGCCGTGGAATTAGCGCCGACGGAATCTATGACGGAAAAACGCGACGCCGTAGACAGCTTGCGATCTATCTTGAACCCCGCTTCATTGTCCGAGTCCTCCATCCAACTTAGGACGATCCCCGTCGACGACGCACGGCCGCTCAGGTTTCTGGGAGCGGAAGGAGCGGAAACCGTTACCTTAGGAACGTCTGTTGCGTAACCCGACCCTGCGGAATTGTACGACCGGATTCGATAGTAGTAGGTCCTGCCGGATGAAACAGTGGTATCCGAGTACTCTTCTGTTTCTGGACCGACCGTGGTCAGCGAGTCTAGGCGGGTTTCGGAAAACCCCCGTTCGATTATGAAACCATCTTCGTTGTCTGAAACGTCCTTCCAAAGCAGCACGACATCTGACTGTGACCGAACCCACGCGTAGAAATTATGAGGGGGATCTGGAACGGTTTGCAAGGTCGTGGCGCTCTTCGGCTCCGTGTATCCCGATACTGCGTGGGGGTTGACTGCCTGAACACGATAGTAATAGGTCTTTCCCTGTTCAATGTCGGTATCCACATACGATTTTACATCGGCATCGACCTCGGCTATGAAACCATATTCGGCTTCAGTAGATTTCCTGCGCTCGATTTTGAAACTGGTCTCGTTGAAGGAATTATCGTGCCACGTTAGTCTGATTGACCCTGTTACGAGCTTATTATCTATTTCGATAAGACGAGTGCTGACCGTCAGGTTATCAGGCGGACTGGGCGAATTGACGTAGGTGGGAGTCACAGTAACGATATTTGAATAGGTCGAGAATCCTCCTCTATTATATGCCCGTACCCGATACTGGTATAAAGTATCGGGGAGAAGAGAAGACATTGGTATCTTCCCGTCAATGATCTTCCCATCGGTGTAACTACTGATGTTCCCATCTACAGTCCCCACCACCTGGTTAGAATCAACATGCTCACACGGACTATAAGGTCCTTGGGCTACTACTTGCCATTCGTCTGAGCTGTTTTTCCTTCTTTCGATCTTAAACCCGGATTCGTTATCAGATTTATCGATCCAACGCAGGTTTATCTGGCTAACGTTCCGCACATTCGCCTTGAGGCTCAATGGAGGATTGGGTTTTGATATGACAGGAGTACGGACCTCTATGGAATCCGAATATGCTGCTAGATGACTATTGGTATAGGCTCGTACTCGATAATAATAAACTGAGCCCGAGATAGTGCAGCCATCAGTTAAACCTGAGGGTCGACATCCTGTAACGTCTATTTCCTGCTGGTTATCTCTATCAAACAGGACCTGCCAATCGACTTGTGTGGATAGCCTTCTTTCGATTATGTATCCTTCTGCTCCGTAGCTGGGTTCCCAATCAAGGGATAACAAAAGTTCGTTTTCGTTTGCTGTTGCAACCCATCCATCAAGGCCGGTAACCTTCGGAGGTGCTACGACGTCAAAATATGCAAAGTCTGCAGCACTGTTATTCGGGTCATCAACATAGTAAGCATGAATGTTGAATGCATCATTTGACGGATACAACCACGCACACGGAAATTCAGTAAATGTAAAAACAGCCTCCTGAGCCGTGGCATCGATTTTATAGCGAAGGGGCCAATTGGCATTTGCAGTACTGGTACTATCGATGGGCACACTACTACCATCGTATTCAAACACCATGTAGTCAGTTGATGCGTTCGTAGAAATTGACAGGCTGTGTAGGACTTTTTTAAGATTGTCGACCGGCGACGATGAAGATTCTGAAGTTACTTTTACAACAAAGGAATCCGGCTTTGTGGCCGCTATATTCACTACTAAAGTATATGTCGGCTCTTCTGGCTCTTCCTGTGCTTCTACAACTGTAGTCCCAGAAAACAGACATATCGTCACAAGGCATGTTAAGACAAGAATACGTGGGCGACATTCGATGCATCTGATCAACATTCGATACAATTCGGACCTTTCAAAGATTTAAACTTACGCCGTGATGATGGATAGACTGCAACACGGAATTCAGGATGGGTTCCTGAACCTTCGTTTCATAGTTCAGTATTGACAGGTATTCGAGGTGATCCTTACCACGCTCAAACCGGAAATGTATTGCAAATGACGTACCAAGACGTTTTCGCCAACTCGAATACGCTATTCGGTTCGGCCAAAACATGAACGATATCTAATTGTTATTTATTGATTTAGAACGCTTCTTGACGATAGTATTCGTCAGGCCCGGAATGACCTTTGAAGGAAGGCGCGGGGGGCCGATGTGACGCCTGTCGACTACACCCGAATCGCAGGAAATCCATTAAGACGTTCGATTACAACCAGTTATGACATGTAGTCTGGATTCTACACAAAGGACACTGAGGACGGGATGATGCGGGGCATCGCGGGATGATGCGGGGTAACGCGGGACGGGATGACATTCCTATCGAAGACCTGCCTACCATTGTACAGCCACGAGGGAGTTGGTACGGGGCAAATGGTGGTGAAATCTGACGACTGTCATCGCAGAGTTCAATACGCCAGACGATAGTCCGCCGGATCGATCTCATACTGGCGCATCAGGTTATATAGATGGGTGCGGTGCACCCCTGCGATCCTGGCGGCCTCCGATACGTTGCCGTTCGTTTTCCTCAAAATGCGCTCGAGATACTGGCCTTCGGTATCCTTCGACAGACTGGTTCGAACGCTTCGTAGCGACGGCAGGCCCCCGTTACCGTCTCCCGGTTCAGCGCGTTCCGGGAAAATGTCTTCGACGGTTAACCGACCGTTCGAAGCCAACGCAATTGCCGACCTGATCCTGTTCTCGAGTTCTCTGACGTTGCCCTCCCATGGATGGCCCAGCAACCTGGACATCGCCATTGGTGAGACCTCCAGCGGCTGACCGCCGGGAGGAGCCAGTTTCCTCATGAAGTGACGGACGAGCAACGGGATATCGGCCGTACGCGACCGCAGCGGAGGCATCTGCAGCACCGCACTCCTGATCCGGTGGAATAGATCGAGCCGGAAGGTCCTTCGGACTGAGGCCTCCTCGAGGTCGCGATTGGTAGCTGCGATTATTCGAACATCCGTGCTCATTAGCCGTACACTCCCATAAGGACGATAGGATCCGTCCTGCAATACCCGCAGAAGTGCGGCCTGTGCGGTGAGATGGAGTTCTCCGATCTCGTCGAGGAAGACCGTGCCTTTGTTCGCGGCGGCGAACAGTCCCGGCTGTTTTTTATCGGCTCCAGTGTACGCGCCCCTTTCATGACCAAATAGTTCGTTCCCCAGTAGCGTCTCGGGCAGCGCGGCGCAATCCACTACGACAAAAGGTTGGTCCGCGCGGTTGCTTACCTCATGAATCGCCCTGGCGATCAGTTCCTTCCCTGTTCCGGTTTCACCCGTTATCAACACGGGCATGTCCATGCGCGCATAACTAAAGGTCATCGAACAGATTCGCTTCATAACTTCACACTGGTGCACAATCGGCTCAAATGCGGGATGCTCGTGATAGCTCATGGACTGCTCAGGTGAACCGTGGAGCTTCTTTCCTGATGATTCCATGCAACCTCCTGTGTACGGTCCGGTTTCGAATTCCTGCACTGGCTGATTCTGCCTATGATCGAGCGGATATTTTGGTACGGGTTGTATAGACGTAGAATTTGGTATTTGTATGAAATAAGGAAGAGGTAGAACGAGTGGTCCAGTACAGCTGCGATTTCGGCCTCGAGATTCAGACATAATATGCTTGCGTTTCACGTGTGCACTATACCAGGGCTATACAGTTACCTGTTTACCATGTAGACGGGAAAACACACTAAGTCACACAAAGCACACTTCAAGTCACACTAAATGCACACGTTCACAAACATACCCATATATCCGTGACATCATGCACATATAAAATCATACATGTCAAGCTGATTCTAATTCGGACTTTGCATAACTCATATTTGGAAGACCCGAGCCTGATTTCGGCTGACAGTACGTGATTCTCGTAGACGAATTAAACCGTACCGGTTATCTTAATCGATTGGTCGCACGCTCGTTAAACCCGTTTACACAAAGCCTATTCTCGCCATGACCGATTCACACCCGATCCCAGGTGTCCGGCAGCGGCTGCTGTACCTCCACGCCCGGACGCCCAGCGTTTTCTCCGAGATCCTGGGATATACCCCCGTTGAACCCGTAAAGGACTATCGGGCGGAAATCACGGCGGACGTTCCCGACTGGCCCTACAACACCGTGCACGACGCACTCGTCGACGGCTGGCAGATCGTGCAGTTCCCCCATCTCCAGGCGCCTATCGACGACCGGGACCTGGACGTCGTGGGATACGAGTTCATCTTGCAGAAACTGGAGGAGGTCCAGGATGGATAAGTCCCAGATGGATAAATCCCATCTGCTCACGGATATGGAGATGGTCGGCTTTATCGTGAACGGCTATCACCTGCTCGAACTCGATCTTCCCGAGGGGCTCAACGAGCGCATCGCCGGCCGGCTGGACGAACTGGACCACAATCCCGGCGACGCCATCGCGGACGAGGTGCCGGAGCTCTGGCAGGCGGTCGAACATCCCGCGGTGAAAGGCGCACTGGTCAGCCTGCTCGGCGAGGACTACGAGGTACAGGGCCACCGACACTGGCACTGCAAGCAGCCGCACACCGGCCACATGTCCTGGCACCAGGACAGCACCAACAGCCGGGACACCCGGATCGACCGGTTGCTCGGGCTGTTCTATCCCACCGATATCACCCCGGAGATGGGACCGACCATCATCGTCCCGGGCACGCAGTTCCGCAACGCGCCTACGGACCGCATGGCCACCTATACCAACATCCATGGGCAGGTGCCGATGGTCGTAAAGGCCGGGACCTTCGCCCTGACCCACTATGACCTCTGGCACGGCACCGCGGCCAATCGGACATCCCTCAAACGCCACATGATCAAGTTCCTGTTCAGGCGGGTGCGGGACAACCGCGCGCCGACCTGGAACCACGATCCCGAAACCATGAACGTACCCACCGCCTGGGGCGGCAAACGGGACGATCCCAAGAACGTCCTGTCTTTCGGCAACCCCATCGGCGTCGGGCAGAGCGATCACTACAAGGAGCGCCAGATACGGTGGAAATGCTGGAACAACCTGCTGGGAGTGGCCGATGCGCCTGACCGTTAGCAACCATTCCTTCGAGTATCTCGACCTGGAGGGCACGCTGGCACTGGCCCGGGCCATCGGCTTCAAGGGCGTGGACATCGCCGGGTTCCACGACCGGGGCCGATGCAGCCTGGAGCCGGACGAAGTAGGCGCGGACCCGCTGGGACACGCGAACCGCCTCAACCGCTTGCTGGCGAAATACGAACTGGAGGCCGTCGATTTCTTTCCGCAGTTCGGCGCGTCCCTCGATGAACGGTCCTTCAATGCCCCGGACCCAGCGGTGCGGAAGCAGAACAGGACTTCATTCGAGGGGATCATCCGCTTCTGCGAGGCCGTCGGCATACCGGGATTCACGATCAGCCCGGGCACGCACCACCCGGGCCGCTCCTTCGAGGAGAATCTCGACACGACCGTGGAGGCCATGAACGAATTGACCGACCTGGCCGGTGAACGGGATATCACGGTCCGCTTCGAACCTCACGTCCAGTCCGTCGTCGACACGCCGGAAAGGGCGTTGGCCCTGCTGGAGCGTGCGCCTCAGGCCACGGTCACGCTGGACTACTCCCACTTCGTCATGCAGTACATCCCCGAGGAACGTATCCACCCGCTCCTCGCCCGAACCGACCATTTCCACATCCGCGCGGCACGGCCCGGGAAACTGCAGTCCCGGCTCGACGAGAACACCATCGATTTCGTGGACATCGCCCGAAGGCTCGAAGGACTGGGCTACCGGGGCTGCCTGTCCATTGAGTTCGTATACATGACGTGGTTCGACTGCAACCGGGTCGACTGCCTGACAGAGACCATCTTCACGAAAGACCTCATGCAGCCGCACGTGCCGGTGTAACGCGCCATGCCCGACCTCTACGCCGGCGCTGCCCGGCGCGTGATCAACCCTCCCCTGGGTATCCGGACCTTCGGTTTCAGCTCGCGGGAAGGGCTCGTCGAGTCGATCGAAAGCGACCTGACGGCCACGGCGCTGGTCCTTTCGGACGGAAGGGCCAAGATCGTGATCGTCGCGACGGACACGGGCTGGATGGACCTGCCCGTGGTGAACGCCCTGCGGGAGCGCATCGCCGAAACGGTGGGAACCGCCTCCTCCCACGTCATGGTCAATCTCAACCATACCCACAGTGCGCCCGC
Organism: Gemmatimonadota bacterium; assembly: GCA_026705925.1. Taxonomy (GTDB): domain Bacteria; phylum JAAXHH01; class JAAXHH01; order JAAXHH01; family JAAXHH01; genus JAAXHH01. Next base: position 1,032 of record JAPOZT010000034.1, on the reverse strand, counting down.
CATGCCGGAGTGGTTCCCCGATGTACCCGAACAGGTCGCGCTGCAGACCCGGTACCAGGATGATCTGTGCGGCTGGATCACGGAGGCGGCGCGGGAGGCGGACGAACGGAAGGTCCCAGCCCGCATCGGCGCGGGGCAGGGCGAATGCCGCATCGGGGTATACCGGCGGGAGACCGATCCCGAAGGCGAGGTCTTCCTCGGCGAAGTACCCGGCCATCCGACCGATCCCACCGTCGGGGTCCTGCGCGTGGACGATCTGGAAGGCCGTCCCATCGCCACGTTGTTTTCCTACGGCTGCCACCCCGTGACCGTAGGTCCCCGGTCGCTGGTGGCCTCGCCTGATTTCCCGGGCGCGGCCAGGGACCTCGTCGAGCACGCTATGGGGGGACTCTCGCTCTTTCTCCAGGGATGCGGCGGGAACATCATGCCGCGGGGCGGCCTGAGCATGGAAGCCGACTGCAGGGACGAGAAAGACCGTATCGGGGCCACGCTGGGCGCCGAGGTCGTCAAGACCGCCGCGGCCATCCACACCCACCGGCAGCGCGGGGAGCGCCAGCGCATGGGATCGCTGTCCCGCATTACCGTCTGGCCCTGGGAACAGGTCACCGGCGAGACTTGCACCCGCCTGGCCGCCGCGGATGAATCCGTTTCGCTCGGGTTCATCGACCTGCCGCCGCTCGACGAGGCCCGGACCATCAGAGCGGAATGCCACGAAGCGCGGGACAAAGTCCGCGCACAGGGCGGCAAGACATGGGAGATGCTCGTTACCACGAGATTTGCGGACTGGAGCGACCGGCTCGTCGAGGTCGTCGAATCCGGCGGCGCCTCGATTGACGTCGTGGTCCAGGCCATACGAATCAACGATATCGTCCTGGCCGCGAACAGCACGGAGACTTTTTTCGAAACCGGACTGGCCATCAAGGCCGGGTCGCCGTTTCCCCAGACCCTGGCCATGGGCTACACCAACGGATGCGTATGCTACCTGCCCAGGGCGGAGGATTTCCCGGCGGGCGGCTGGGACATCCGCAAACG
>JAPOZT010000010.1 GCA_026705925.1 Gemmatimonadota bacterium | reverse complement strand
CGACGAGAAGGCCATCGAAACCTACGCCGTCGACGACGACGAACCCACGGCCGTACAGCGCTACCGCAGCAAAAAGCGGATCCTGCGCGTGGTCTGGCCTGGCCATGCCGGCGGGCAGCGCGTCTGGGAGTTCACCGATGAGAGCATCTACCAGCCCGAGTTCTACAAGGGGAATCTACCAGGATTCGAAACGGGGGTGCACCTCGAAGTGATCGAAGACGACCACAGTTCCGCCTTCGAAAAGCGGCACGCGGAACTGTCGCGGCGGGAGGCCGCCGTGGCCCGGGCACCCAAAGGGATCTAGAACCGGGCCGGGAAGCGTGCGGCCTCAGGCTTCGTTGGTCCGAGACCGCCTGAACGATTCCGGAATCACCTGCTGCGCCGCTTCGACGACGCGTTCTTCCACGTCGTCGGCGAAGCGATTGGGCAATCCGAAATACACGTTGGCGTCGCCGCCTTCGTACCCGCCCTCCTTCCAGATCCGCCGGGAGGGTATGTAGCCGGGAAAGTCGTTGGTGTACGCGCCGATCCACAGCCTGGCGGGATCGTACATGCGCCTCAGCCTGATTGCGTAGTCCGCGACAACCTCCCCCGCCAGGAAGACGATGGCGAGTTCGTCTCCAAACGACCATCCCTGCACCGGATAGCTGAGTGCTTCCGGGACGGTTTCGCCGTTGTCCATGCGGGCGATCCACTTCCGGGCGTGGTAGCCCGTAGCGCCTGCTTCCTCCGCCGTGGCCGTCCAGGCCTCGCGCGATGGCAAGGTATCGTAAGGCAGCGAGGCGTGGACCAGGCGGCACCGGATCCGTCCCGTCAGGGGGCGTCCGGGGATTCCGAGCAGGCGGTCCACTTCCCAGGCGATGTCGCCACCGTGCCGCCGGGAGAAGGAAAGGCCCGTGCGGGGAAAGGGATTCGCATTGGCGGCGCAACCGATGGTGACCAGGGCAACGGCCCCGGGGTGGTTCCGCCTGATCCTGTCGGCCGCGAATCCCGCCCAGTCGCCGCACATGAAGTTGTCCGCGGGGCCGAATGTCGTGCAGTGGCAGGCATAGCTGACCCACACGGCCTTCGGGTTTCCTTCCGGGTCATCGACCCGTATCATGGGCATCACGTGATCCACGGGTCCGATCTGCGCACGCCGGTTCACCGCGAACCCGGCGTGACCCTCGTTGTAACTCAGTCGAGACGGTTTCCGGTCCGACAACGCACGCAGTCCCACCTCCACGAGCCGTTCCGTTACCTCCCCGGTATAGCGATCGATATGCCGTTGGTGCGCCGCCGGGATATCCGTGCTGAACAGCATGGGCGCCGCACCAGAGAGCATGGGCGCGTTGTGGGTGTGGGTATAGCACAGGACGATGCGTTCCCGTTTCATCCCCGCCCTCCTGCCCAGTTCCCGCGCGACGGACGCCGTCATGGATTCGGTCACGCCGCAGTTGTCCAGGGCAAGCATCAGGACCGGCCACTCCGCGCCGATGGCCAGGGCGCGGGCGTACAGGGGCGACTTGATCTTCGCCGTTTCTTCCCGTCGCGCGCCGTAACCGCTCAGGCGCAACGGATAGTCGGGGGTTACGTCGACTTCGGACACGCCGACCGGGATAAGTTCGCTCATTGTTCTATTCTGTCTTCCACGCGCGACGCACGACGCGCACGCGGCGCGAACGCGTCATCAACTAGTACCACTCCGTCCTGTGGGGGGTCCCCGGAAAGAAGACCGCGTCGACCACGAGGGACAGGACGACGCCCAGGAGAAACCCGAGGATCGCTCCGGTGAAAAACGGTTGCGCGGCGCGGTACATGCGCACGCCGCCGATGCGAATCAATACGATCTGCAGGAGCCAGGCGAGGAAAATCGGCAGAAAGGCGTTCCTCACCACGCCGCCCACGTCCCCGACGGCCATGCCGACGGGATGCAGGGGCCACCACGTGAAAAACGCCCTGCCGGCGATGACCAGGCCGTTGATCAGCACGCCGGACAGCAGGAACAGGGCTTCGAGGACCCCGATCTGGGCGGCGTTGGTCGCCCAGACGATGGTGCGTCCGAAGAAGAACGTACCCAGGCCGCCGGGCTGGGTATGGAGATTATTGGCGCCTACCGTATGGGCAGAATGGACCAGGGAGACGACCGAAAGCACGACGCTGACGCCGATCGCCAGGCAAATCCAGCCGAACAACCCGCGGCCGCGGCCTTCCAGCCGGTTCTTCAGCCACGCGATGTGCGAGAACCCGACCAGGGTGAAGGTCCGCCAGTTCCGCGCGAAACCGTTGGCCATGCCCATCACGTTGATGTCCCGCATGGACAGGGAGGCGGTACCGATCAGACCGACCGTGAAGTAATTGGGTTTCACGGTGAGTTCCGCCATGACCAGGCCCGATTCGGCCACTACCCGGGCGAGCACCAGGTAGAAGGTGAACATGACGGCCAGAAAAAGCACGCCCACCGCGATGGAGAGTCCGGCGCTGTACAGCCACAGTACCGCGAACACCGAACCGCCCGCAAGCCCAACGAGCGCCCACCGGTAGGAGAACAGTTCCCGCGCTTCGATGTCGTCCCGGACGGGTCGCCAGGCCGCGCGCCACACCGAAGCCAGGTGACGCCTAGCGATCCAGACCAGCCAGGCCGCAAAGACGATAACGCCGCCCATGTATTGCATGCCTGTCAGTCCGCCCTGCACCACGCTGCCGCTCGTGGAAAACATGCCCATCCGGCTCAGCAGCCCCTGTTCAAGCACACCGAACAGCTGGAAGAACCAGAGACTGAAGAGGATCTCCGCGGGCGCGAAGAAAGCGAAGCACAGGGCGTAGATGTTCAGGTAAAGGGGTATACCGGGGAAGTAGGGAGCGATTTCCAGCGTGGCCAACGCCCCCGGATGAATGGGCAGCATGGGCAGCGCACCCGAGTATGCCGCGCAATTCCAGGCCATGCCGGAGAAGGTGAGGAACAGCCCCGCCAGAAACAACCGGTTGCGATTGCCGCCGCGTCCGGGACGTGACTGCGTCCGGTCCTCATCGGCCTCTCCGATGAGCCGCAGGGCCGCTTCCGCCAGGGGGAATCGAAGGCGTTCGTACTCCATCCACTGCCTGCGGAAGATCACCACGATGCAGGCGCCGATCAGCAGGAGTGCGGCGAACAGGCAGAGCCACCAGAACACGGGGGTCATCCAGACCGACCACGGGATCCCCTGGCCCGGCTGCAGGCCTTCGTAGAATCGCCGGGCCGATTCGAAGTCGCTCAGGTAGACCCACTGGGGCAGGTAAGGCAGGATGAGTTCGTCCCACCGGTTTTCGGGCGAGGCGAAGTAGGCGGGCGCCGCGATGGCGGAGACCATGTAGCGGGTGACGCCCAGGTCGGGCATCATGGACGCCGCCCAGCCCATGGCGAAGATCGTGAACAGCTCGGTACGGGTTAGCGCTTTGCCGGGGCAACAGGCCCGGCAGATCAGGTTGGGCAGCAGAACGAAGGCCAGAAAGGGGATCAGGAAGCCGGAGGGCAGGTGGGCGAACAGCATGAAATCGTAACCGCCCCGATCGGCCAGGTATTGCGTGCCGAGCCCGATGAGGGCCGACAGGAGGAGGCCGATACCGGCCGCCCTCAACGTGACGGGCTGGCGGTCCGGGCGATCCGGGCGGTCCGGGGGATTCGCGGATTCGCCGTCCCTAGGGTTCAGGCGCTGTATCCAGCATCTCCTTGTAGATGTCCGCGTAGATCTTGTCCCGTGGCACGCATCCGACGGCGAACTGGCCGAGTTCGTTGTGCTTCCCGCGCATCAGGGCGGTGCAGTAGCTGACCGTGATACAGCTCTTCTTGCGGATCATTTCGCCGTGTTCGGCCACGTCCTTCGCGAAATCGGGATAGGCCAACGCGCCTCTGCCCGATCCCATGACGGTCACCCGGCCGTCACGGATATTCGCTGCGCCCGCGTTGACCATGTACTTTTGCAGCCAGCTGTAGCCGGTGCCCACGATGTGGAGGTCAGGATGCGCCGCGCAAAGGGCGGAGGCCGCGCGGAAGTGCCGGGCAACGCCGAACAGGGGGTGTTCGGGGGCATCGTAGCCGTCCACCGGCGACCGCTCGGCCGGACGGCCCACGTGGGGATTGTAGTAGGGGCTTCCCATGGTGGCGTTGATCATCCCAATCCCGGCCTCCTTGAGCAGGCCGGCCACCGCGACCGGTTCCGACAGGTCCTCCCGCAGCGGATCGTCCGCGTCCACGCCGAATCCGGAGAGGTAGGGTACGGGGTAAGGTGCGCGGGGCGTGCCTGTGCCCGTATCCGGGTCGGTGGTGTACGGTATGCCGTCGTATACGTTCATCCGGGTTGCCAACGGCAGTTTGTCATTCGTTTCTTCGCGAATGCGTCCGATCACGTTCCGGACAAGCCGCGTCCGGTTCTCGAGACTCCCGCCGTAATCGCCGTTTCGGAGCCGTGCGGCCAGGAGTTCGGAAAGCAGGTAGCGATGGCACTGCTTGATGTCCACAAAGTCGAATCCCAGTTTCCAGGCCAGGACCGCGGTATTTACGAGGGCATCTTCCACCCGGCCGAGTTCGGCGTCCGTCAGCACCGGGTAGTCCGGGGTGACCGGTATCTTGCGCTTCTTGTCCACGAGGGTGACCGGATCGGCGGCGGGATCGTGGAAGGCGATCAGCGGTTTCCGGTAACTGTAACGACCCGAGTGGGTCAGCTGCAGCCCGATCACCAGGTCGTCATCGCGGCCAAGGACGGCCCGGTGGGCCTCGCGGGTCTGCGCGAGCAGCGCCTCGAAGGACGCAGCGTTGCCATCGTGCAACCAGAGTTGCCGGGTATTCGCACGGGCTTCCTCCGTCACGGCCGTGGCCTCTCCCCAGATCAGTTTGGCCCCGCCCTCGCCAAACAGCCTCCACCGGCGGAATACCAGCTCGTCGGGCGAGCCGTCCAGGTGCCCGTCGCATCCCTCCATGGGGTGCACGGCCATGGAGTTGCCGATCGTGCGGTCCCCGAACCGGATGGGGCGCCAGAGCGGATCGAGGTCCTCGGTCAGCGGAATATCTTCGTTCAATCCGAGGCGATCGATATCCTGTTGCAGATCCTCGATCGAACGGTAGCGAAAATGCTTCGGCATGTCGTCATCCTGTTCCGGTTGAAATTCAGGGCGTCACGCAGTGCGCGGGCCGCAGGTGGCCTTTATCATGCAATCATCACGAGACGGCACGCTTATCACGGGACGGCGTACCATCGGCGCAGCACCCGCTCCGCTTCTTTGTTCTGGGGACTGAATTCAATCCTGTCCTCGGTGATACGGCTCGCGTCCGGGTACCATTTCCAGATAAACATTCCCCGGAACCAGGGCACCTTGCCGACGGTCCGGAACAGGGCTTCGTAGGCGTTGACCTGCTCGTTCGGATCGACCTGATGGACTTCCGGGTTGATTTCCCCGCGCCGGTTCCGCCTTCTCGGCGGCCATTCCCAGGGCCGGATGGTCGACCCGGGTGAATTCTTGTAACCGACTTCCGTGAAAAGCACGGGTTTGCCGTGCGTATCGGCCAGCCGGCCGATGTGCTCGATATGGGGTTCCCACCCGGACATGATTTCGGTGACGCTCGGTCCATGCCGGTCGGTCAGGGGGAAATAGGCGTTGACGCCGATGTAGTCGAGGTGGGGCCACAGCTCGACCACGTCGTAGTCCCCGTGCCAGTTCGCCGCGTAGGTGAGCTTCCCGTCGTAGACCGTCCTGATTTCCGCGATGAGCGACTTCCAGAATCGCGGACGGGACCGCACCGGATTCGAAAGTTCCGTGGCAATGCAGAGGATGTCCATGTCTTCCGCCTGCGCCAGTTCGGCGTAGTGCAGGATGAACGTCCGGTAATCCTCCTCCCACTGGCGCCACTCCGCCTCCGTGTTGAAGTCGATCACGCCGATCCAGCCGTCGTCCACGGGCCTGGTCAGCCAGAGGTGGGGCTTGAGCATCAACCGGAATCCCAGTGCCCTGGCCTTCCTGGCCGTCGTCCGCAGTCCCTGGTCGGTCTCCCCCCAGAATCGTCCGCGCCGGTTCAACCGCACGGACGGCGTAGTGTGGTTTTCCATCCATCCGAAGGGCGTAAGCGCCAGCCATTCGATGCCCAGTTCTCGGGCCGCGGGCAGGGCGTCTTCCGGCATCTCCCAACGGCCGCCCACCCAGGATACGCCCTTGTAGAAATTCTCCAGCGCGAAGGGCGGTTCCTGTGCCGCGGGGCGGTCGCCCCGGAGGACGGCGCATGCCAGCAAGAAAAGACTGATGCAACGGATTGGCGTCATGTTGATGGATTGGGCGTTGTCCTGGTGAATCGGTCGTGGTCAGGCAAACTCGTCCGCCCCCCTTGTGATGAGGCTGCCGAGGTCCTCGCCGCGGCAGATCCGTTCCATGGCGCCGGGCGAGTTGAAGTCGAAAACGTGAATCGGCAGCCCGTTGTCGCGGGCCAGCAGCACGGCCGTCTGGTCCATGACCTTGAGATCGTGCTGGATGACCGAATCGTAGCTGATGACCTTGTACCTGCGGGCGTCCGGGTTCTCCCGGGGATCGCTCGTATAGATCCCGTCGGTGCCGTTCTTAGCCGAAAGCAGGACTTCGGTCCGAAGTTCCAGGGCGCGCAGTACCGAAGGATAGTCCGTGGTCACGTAGGGATTCCCGGTGCCGGCGGCGAGGAGGACGATGCAGCCGTGCTCCAGGTGACGGACGGCCCGGAGTCGGATGTAGGGTTCGGCCACGGTGTTGATGGGGATGGCCGTCATGACCCGAACGTCGCCCGCCCCCCGTGAAGTCAGTGCGCCCCGGAGCATCATGCTGTTGATCACGGTCGCGATCATGCCGATGTTGTCGGCCTCCGCCCGCTCGATGCCCCAGTCCTGACCCAGTTCGCCCTTGAATATGTTGCCTCCGCCCGCCACGATACCCACCTCGACCCCCGCGGCATGGAGCTTCATGACCTCGCTGGCAATGTACTCGATGGCGGAAGGATCGAATCCCCAGGGGTTTTGACCCGAAAGCGCACCGCCGCTGAGTTTGACCAATACTCGTTTGTAACGCACGGGTTCTCCTTATCGTTTGGCGGAAAGTTGCGCGCTGAACCGGACGGGATAGGCCGCCGCGCCTTCCCTTCTTTTATAGCGCGCAGGAAGGCTGTCCAGTTGCGATGACGTCCTGCGGCTGGCCGAATACAGGTCCGGCATCGGACCTTCAAGGCGGCCACCGCGCATGACAGGACCGAGCAGGGGTTCCAATTCCGGGGATCCGGCCGATTCGCCGTCCCGGGTTACCCGGTCCTCAGCGAACTCCCCGCGCCCGTCGCGCAGCCGCCACACCTGTTTGGCATAGGGCCGGGTCTGCTTTCCTTCGCTCAGCTTGAAAACCGGCCGCGTACCGGAAGGCGTTTCCATCGCGCACAGCTTGTAAACGCCGCTCAGGGACGGCGCGTCCGGCGAGTTGACCAGTTCGTTCCCGACGCCGAAGAGATCCACAGGTACCCCGGCTTCGACCAGCGAAGCGATTCGGAATTCGTTCAGGTCCCCGCTGAGCATGATCCTCGTTTCCGTCATTCCGGCCTCGTCCAGGATGCCGCGGACCCGTCTCGCCTGTCCGGCCAGGTCTCCGCTGTCGAGCCGCACGCCCTTCAAGGACGGGCCTATCCTGGTGGCCAGCCTGGCAGCCTCTACGGGGTCGAATGTGTCCAGCAGCAACGTGGTGCTCCCGGGGAAAACACGATGGTAGGCACGGAAGGCCTCCAACTCGCTTTCGAAGGTCATGATCCAGGAGTGGGCGGCGGTCCCGTAGACGGTGATGCCGAACTGCCGTCCCGCCTCCACGTTGGACGTCCCGATGCACCCCCCGATGACCGCGGCCCGGGCCGCCATCAGGCCCGCCTCGGGGCCGTGGGCCCGGCGGCTGCCGAATTCCACCACGCCCCTGCCCGCCGCGGCTTCGACGATACGCGCCGCCTTCGTGGCCACCAGGGTCTGGTGGTTAACCGTGGCCAGCAGGAAGGTCTCGACGATCTGGGCTTCTATAATCGGCGCCGAGATCCGGATCAGCGGCTCGCCGGCGAAAACCACGGTCCCTTCGGGTACGGCCCAGAGATCTCCCGAAAAGCGAAACGAAGACAGGAAATCGAAAAACGCGTCCGGAATGCGTTGAAACGGCGGCAACGTCTTCAGATGATCGATGTCGTCCGCGGAAAACCTCAGCGCGGACAGGTAGTCGACGGCCTGCCGCAACCCGGCCGCGACGAGCCAGGACCGCCGTGCCGGCAGGTCTCTGACGAACAACTCGAAGGTGGCTCTTTCCCGGCGTTCGTTCACGAAATAGCCGGCCGCCATCGTGAGTTCGTACAGATCGGTTGCCAGCGAAGGCGACCAGTGAATCGGGCAGGAACCTTTCTGGCGCATGCAGATCCGCCCCCGTCCGGACCGCTATATCTCCGCTTCCAATTCGACCGGTTCGTCGTACGCCACGCTGTCCACTTCGAAACCGAACAGCTGCCGGAAACCTCGCTTATAGGCGTCGTAGTCGGTCAGGGCACGGAAGTTCTCCGTCGTAATCGTCGGCCACACCGAATCGATTTCCCGCTGGACAGCATCGCCCAGTTCCAGGTCATCGAGGCGGATCCGGTCCTCCCCGTCGAGCGCCGGCGTCCTGCCCGGGCCGATATGGTCGTTGAACAACCGTACCATCTGGTGGATCGGATCCTCGTGCAGACCGTGTTCCCGCATAATGCGATACAGCAGGCTGATGTACAGGGGGACGACCGGGATCGCGGCCGAAGCCTGGGTGATCACGGCCTTGTTCACCGACACCATGGCCCTTCCCCCGATGGATGACCTGAGTTGGCCGTCGATCGCTTTCGTGGTCCCTTCCAGGTGTTCCTTCGCACGGCCGATGGTGCCGCTCCGGTAAATGGGCCAGGTCAGGGCAGGCCCGATGTACGAGAACGGAACGATCCGGGCGCCGTCGGCCAGCAGCCCGGCGTCGAGCAGCGCCTCGCTCCACTGGCGCAGGTCGTCGCCGCCCATGACGCCCACCGTCCCGCGGATGCCTTCGTCCGACGCCGGTTCGACGGTGACCTCGTTGATGACCTCGCGGTTCAGATCGATGGTCTTTCCCACGTAAGTCTCCCCGATGGGACTGAGTACGGACTGGTAGGTCTCGCCCGTGTCCGGATCCGTGCGCTTCGGGGAGGCCAGGCTGTAGACGACCAGGTCCACCTGGCCCAGCCGGGAAGCAACAAGTTCCACAGTCTTCCGCTTGATCTCGTGGGAATAGGCATCCCCGTTGACATTGGCGGAGACCAGCCCGCTCTCCATCGCGTACCTGTGATAGGCCGCGGTGTTATAGAATCCCGGCGTACCGCATCGTGTACCGCTGCTCTCGCGTTCAAAAAAAACGCCCACCGTGCCGGCGCCGTACATCGCGCCTGCCGCGATGCGTGCCGCCAGGCCGTAACCCGTCGAAGCGCCGATCACCAGTACACGGAGCGGTGCGGTGCCGTTCGTCCGATCGGACCGAGCAGCCCGGGCAACCTGGATCTGGGCGTTGACGTTCGAAGCGCAACCGGCGGGATGGGCCGTGGTACAGATAAACCCCCGGATGCGTGGCTCGACGACGGCCGTGGCCATAGGTTTATTCCCTTCGCTGATTAAAAGCCTATTCAATGGGTACCGGCGTCGCGCGCCGGCCGTCAAAGGACATGGCTTCCCCGTACCCGCAGGATGCCGCGTGGGTCCTGACCCGGTCGAAATCACGGCCGATGTCTTCCAGGACGTGGGCATCGGAAGCCGTCGTGATGGAGATCCCGCGACGGGCGCACGCCTCCAGCAGGGGGCGCTCCGGGTAGATCCTGCCCACGGGTTTGCGAAAGCCGGCCGAACTGATCTCCACGCAGAGGCCCTCCTGCCCGCTCACCTGCTCGGCGAAGGTCTCGTACAGGTCCGAAATATCGCCTTCGGGCATGTGTCCCATCACCTTGATCAGGTCCGGATGGGACATGGAATTGAAACAACCGGTCTGCACGGCCTGTCCCAGCAGTCGGAAGTAGTCCCGGTAGGCCTGGTCCACCGATCTCCGGTCCCATTCGTCCGCGAAAAGGGACATGTCGAATCCCCAGTCACCGATCCAGTGCACCGAACCCAGCACGAAATCCCAGGGATACCCCCCGATAATCCGTTCGATGACCGGTTCCTTGCCTTCGATGTAATCCATCTCGATGCCGGTCTTGATGGGCAGCCCCTCCCGGCGCGCGGACTGGAGCAGGTCCACGTATTCGTCCATATCGTAGAAGCACTTGTCCACGGCCCAGGGCTTGTCCACGATCTCCCGGGCCTGGACGAAGTGGTACACGTGCTCGGTGATGGCGATTTCCCGCACGCCGTGTTCGGCTGCCGAGGCGGCGAAAAGGCGCATGGTCTCCATCGGATCCGTACCGTCCGGGCGGGTGTCCTCCGTCCTGCCGAAGGGATAGTAATTCTCCACGTGCATGTGGTAGTCGAGCATGGTTCAGCCTCGTGCCGCAGGAGAAATCAGCCGCGGGGATGCCGGTCGTGATCGCTGGTAATGATAACCAGAGACCTGCGCAAAATCAAACCAATTCTGGGCGTACCGTATCGCTTGACAGAGCACCGCCGGATTCCTAATTTGCCCGGTGAAACGTCCAGGTTGATACGCCAATCCCCAGCGCATTTCCATGGAACAAATGACTCTTTCCCCCGAACCAGGTCAAGCGGCGGACGCGACCCGGGACGTGGAATTCCGCATACGCGAAAACGAGGACCAGGTTCGGTGGGACCGTTTTTTCGAGAACAACGGACCGGTGGAAATCGAAATCGGGTGCGGCAAGGGACGATTCATCATCAATTCGGCCGTGGCCTATCCGCATATCAACTACATCGGCATCGAACGGGCCCTGCGTTATTTCCGCATCATGAAGGAACGGGTGGTCCGGCGGGAACTGGCCAATGTCCGCCTGCTGCGGGACGATGCCGTTTATTTCGTAGAGCGGTTCATTCCCGACGGGGCGGTCTCGGCCTATCATATCTATTTCCCCGACCCGTGGCCGAAGAAGCGGCACCGGAAACGCCGCCTGTTCAATCCACGGTATATTGAAGAGATTGTGCGCACGCTGGCGGCGGGAGGTACCCTCGATTTCGCCACGGACTACGTCGAATACTACGAAGAAATCCAGGCCCTGCTCGAAGCGTCGGACCGATTGGACGCACTGGGGGAGATCCCCGAACGGGTGAGGGAACTGGGCCGCGACCTGACCAATTTCGAGACGAAGTATACCGCGGAGGGCCGGGCGATTCACCGCGGGTCGTACGTTAAACCCTGACCGGTCCGACTTACATAGAAAGGATTTCAATATGCTGCAGGCAGGCGATCCGGCACCCGAATTCACGATGGAGGCGGACAAGGGTGGAAGCGTTTCGCTAAAGGACCTGAAGGGCAAGACGGTAGTGCTGTATTTCTACCCGAAGGACGACACCCCCGGCTGCACCCGGGAGTCCTGCGCCTTCAGGGATCACTTCCCGTCGTTTCAGGGCCAGGATGTACTGATTTACGGCGTCAGTTGCGACGATATTCCTTCCCACGAGAAGTTCGCGGCGAAGTACGACCTGCCCTTCCCGTTGCTGAGCGACCCGGACACCTCCGTATCCACGGCGTACGGCGTGTACAAGGAGAAGACGAACTACGGCCGGAAGTACATGGGGATCGAGCGATCGACCTTCGTCATCGACGGGGACGGCCGGATCTCCAGGATCTTTCGCAACGTCAAGGTGGACGGCCACGTCGAGAAGGTGCTGGACGAAGTGTCCGGCTGAAGGGCCCATCCCTGGCAACCCCGTACGGACGGTCGCAGCCGGAGGCGCCGCGACGTGTACCGCGGAAGCTACACCATGTACCGTTTCAGGTGCGCTCGCGCGCGGACGAAACCTTCTTCTTCCAGCTCCCACGAACCATAGTACCGTCCGTCCTCGTGCTCGATGCTCAGAATGCCGTCGTAGCCGAAGTCTTCGAGCCGTTTCATGATGAACGCCCAGTCGGCCAGGCCCTCGCCGGGGATGCAATATCGCCAGTGGCCTTCGCCGAAGGCGACCGGGGAACCGAAGGATGGTTTGATTCTGCCGTACAGATAAAGGGCTTCCTCGTCGAACACGGTGTCCTTGGCGTGCACGTGGTGGGCGCGTTGTCCGAATTCCGTCAGGAAGCGCAAGGGATCGACACCCAGCCGAATCAGGTGCGAGGGGTCGTAGTTGATGCCGAAGGTGGGCGAGGGGCAGGCTTCGAACATGGCCCGCAGCATCTCGGGCGTGGCGCCGATCCGCTCATGGTGGGTCGATCCCCCGGGCCAGCCTTCGAGGGCGATGGTCGCTCCGCGCGATTCGGCGAAGTCCACGATGCCGGGCATCGTGCGCTTCCACTGCTGGAAGGTCGCCTCGCGGCCCTGGGCGGGATCCACTGGCGCCGGCGCGACGTAGAACAGGTTGGTTACGCCGTGGTCGACCGCGCGTTGTATGGAATCCCTCGATGCGTCCAGCGCCTGCGCCCGTTGACCGGCGTCATCACTCAGCAGTTCCGTGCCCGCGACGAGGTCCACCTGACCGATGGCCACGCCGTGCGCTTCGGCGGTCCGGACCATATCGCCGTCGATCCGGGACACGTCGATCGCATCGAACCCCTTTTCGGCCATCCACGCGCACACTTCTTCGAAGGGCATAGCGTTCAAACGCCCCGTAGTGCGAATCCCCACTCTCATCGCGAAACTCCTTTTGCTTTTTGAAAACGTCGTTGACACAACCGCCCGCCAATGTATATGAACCTGCATGAGGTGGCAAGGCAAAGCAGTCCTTTCGGGCATGCGGTAAAATCCGGTTCGGGCGGTACGACAGGAAAGGTTGATTTGTCCAGGAACGTGCGATTGGCCACGGCCTCCCTGATGGCGGCGCTGACGGCGGTAAGTGCCTATATCAACATACCGATCGGCCCCGTGCCGATCACGATGCAGACCTTCTTCGTCCTGCTTTCCGGCGCCGTGCTCGGCGGACGCTGGGGCGCCGGCAGCCAAGCTGTCTACGTATGCCTCGGCCTGGCCGGCATCCCTGTATTCGCCGGCGGCATGACCGGCCCGGCGGTCGTGCTCTCGCCCACCTTCGGCTACCTCGTGGGATTTGTTCTTTGCGCCTTCCTGACCGGCAGTTACCTGGACCGTTTCACCCGGAGCAGCATCCCCCATCTCGTCGCCGGTATGCTGCTCGGACATGTCGCCATCTTCGGTTGCGGTCTTTTGTACCTGTACGCCTATTTCAACTACTATGCAGGCGTGGAGACCACCTGGCCCGCCACGCTGGCCGTCGGCCTGATCCCTTTTCTCCCCTTCGGCCTGGTCAAGCTCGTCCTGGCGGTGTCCGTCGGCCGGACGCTGTCGAAGTATGTCCGGCTGGAAAGCCCGTGAGCCTTCCAACAAATTCGACAGCGAACGCGCTGGTCTGTACGCCCCGGACACCGTAGCCTGCTGTTGACACGCCATCCCCCGTATTGTATAGTCTTTAGCCTGCCGGGATCCCAGGTACCGCGCCGATCCCATCATGCACACGACAGCCCAGGGAACGGGTATGAAGCAGGAGACACGATCTTTCCAGTCCACAAGCGCGCGCAGCGCACAAGGCGCGCGAGGCGCGGCCCTGTCCGTACGGAGACATACCGTCGCCGTCGCGGCCATCCTTGCCGGGTTCATCTGCTTTTTCCTGTCGGCCGCCGTTTTGACCGGTGCCGTTCCCCTGGTCAATTCCATCGGCAAGGAGATGCCGGTGGACACGGCGCCCCTGGACCAGCAGGTGTTCCGCTATACGCTGGTCGAGCCGCTGACCTTCGATGTCAGTATCAACATATACGAAGGCCAGGGAGCGCTGACCCTGTTCGAACGCCTGGTAATGCTCGACAAGAACCTGGAGCTCGTCGGGGCGGCGGCTACCTCGTGGGATCAATCGGCGGACGGACTGCGCTGGACATTCAATCTCCGTCCCGACGGAAGATGGAGCGATGGCCGCACGGTCACGGCCCACGACTTCGAATACACCTACAAGCGATTCCTCGATCCGGCCGTAGCAAGCCCCTATGCCTTCTTCTACTACGAAATCAAGGGCGCCCGCCCGTACAACCAGGGCAGTGTGACCGAC
Organism: Gemmatimonadota bacterium; assembly: GCA_026705925.1. Taxonomy (GTDB): domain Bacteria; phylum JAAXHH01; class JAAXHH01; order JAAXHH01; family JAAXHH01; genus JAAXHH01. The sequence goes on along the minus strand of JAPOZT010000010.1, from coordinate 3,238 downwards.
CCGTCGACCGTGGGCGTTCGCGCCCTGGACGACTTCACGCTGGAGATCGAAACGGAGAAGCCCTGTCCCTATCTGCCCTTTATCGTCGCCTTCACCGGGTCGGGACCGGTACCCCGTTGGCAAGTGGAAAAGCACGGGGTACGATGGAGCGAGGCGGGAAACCTGGTAGCCAACGCGAGCTACACCCTCTCCGAATGGCAGAAGGGCAGGCAGGCCACGCTGACCCTCAATCCCTACTATACCGGTCCCCACAAAGGGTTTCTCGAGAAGATCGTCCAGATCTTCACCACGGGACACCCGGGCACCCCGCCATACGAGAACGACGAGATCGACTATCTCAGGGTCCTGTTGACCGACCTGCCCTTCATCGAAAACCACCCGACCCTGAAATCCGAGCTGTCGTACTACGCTTTTCCTGAGACCTGGTACCTCTTCTTCAAGACCCGCGAGCCGCCCTTCGACGATGTCCGGGTACGGCGCGCGATCAGCCACGCCATCGACCGCGAGGTGTTGTGCAACGTCGTCCTGCGCCACACGGGCGTGCCTGCCTACTCCATGCTCCCGCCCAAGTTTCCAGGAAGTGCGGACGCGTCCATACAGTCCGTCCAGGCCTACGATCCGGACCGTGCCAGGGACCTGATGGCCGAAGCGGGATTTCCGGGCGGCAAGGGTTTTCCAACGATCGATTTCTGGATCGGCAAGACCAACCCCCAGATCAGCTATACCGCCCAGGCCATACAGGCGATGCTCGGCAATGCGCTCGGTCTGAGACTCCGCATGCGGGGATCGGAAGACAAGGTATACCGGGACAATATGTACGAATGGAACATTCCCATGGGCCTGGGAGGATTCAATGCCGACTATCCCGATCCGAACAACCTGCTCGGCATGGTTTGGCGGTCGCAGCCGAGAGGATTCGGGCGACAGGACTGGCGCAACGAGGGCTTCGACCGGCTGATCGACGCGGCGGCGCATGAAATGGATCACGACAAACGCATGAGCATGTACCGTGAAGCGGAGCGGCTGCTCGTGGAAGACGTGGGCGGCGCGTTTCTGTACCACAATCTGACGGTGGACCTGCGGAAACCCTACCTGAAAGGGCTCGAAGTCAACAAGTTCGGATACGCGATGTTCTCGTGGATCGGCATCATGCACACCGAGATGTACATCGCCCGGCACTGAAGACGCCGGCACGGAAGGCGACGGCAAGGTAGGCGTCGGCACGGAAGGCGACGGCACGGAATACGACGGTAATGAAGGCGCTGGCTCAGAAGGCGCCCGATCGAAAGGAGCGCGCGGGACTTGAACGGCGAAGGGGTTTTAACTGAAGAAATCGTGCGGCGGTACCGGGAAGACGGCGCGGTATGCATAAGGCAGGCCTTCGATCCGCACTGGGTGTCCGTCGTGGAAGCCGGCGTGTCCCGCAACCTCGCCGAACCCAGCGAATATGCGGGCACCCTGAAGGCGGGCGAGGAAGACCGGGGCGGATTCGTCGACGATTACTGCAACTGGCAGCGGATTCCCGAGTACCGCGACTTCGTTTATAAGTCGCCCGCGGGGGCCATGACGGCACGGCTTATGGGATCGCGGAGTTCCGTTTTCTATCACGAACACCTGCTGGTCAAATGGCCCGGCACGCTCAAACGGACGCCCTGGCACCACGACCAGCCCTATTACCCGGTAAACGGCCGCCAGAACGTATCCCTGTGGATGCCGCTGGACCCGGTTTCGAAAGCGTCTTGCGTGCAGTTCGTCCGGGGTTCCCACGACTGGGGCCGCTGGTTCGTACCCCGCAAGTTCGCCACGGAAAGCAATTACACCATCGAGGACGCATCGGCGAAACCCATGCTCGAAGACCGACCCTTCGAGGACGTGCCGCCCATCGACGAACACCCGGAAGACTACGAGATCCTGTCGTGGGACATGGAACCCGGCGACGTCATTGCGTTCCACATGTGCACGCTACACGGCGCGGCGGGCAACCAGTCCCTCACCGATGCGCGCCGGGTCCTGGCCACCCGCTGGCTCGGAGACGACGCCCGGTTCGCGACCCGGCCCTGGGAGATTTCCCCCACGGAAACCGGTGGACTCGCTCCGGGAGATCCCATGGCCTGCGACCTGTTCCCCCGGGTCTGGTCCGCATAACGGAGCGCTATTAATGAACCACCTGTTGACGAGCGAACAGATCGCCTCCTACCGGGAAAACGGCTTTCTCATCATAGAAGACTTTCTGAACGCATCAGAACTGGAGACCTGGCGGTCCGCGGTGGATGAGGCGGTCTCGCTGCGGGAACGGAACAGGCTGCCCGAAGGGTCCTACCACCTGGCCAGGAAGGTAACGGCGGATGACGAATCCGTGTTCCGGCAGCGGATCAACCTGTGGATGGATCACGAATGCGTCCGCGCGCTGATGCTGGACGGCCGGCTGGGCAAGATGGCGGCCGACCTGGAGGGGGTCGACGGAATCCGGATCTGGCACGACCAGGTCCTGACCAAACTGCCCTGGGCCAACCCCACCACGTGGCACCAGGACAATACCAAGTGGTCCTTCGCGTCGGAGCACGCCATCACCATATGGGTCGCCCTGGATGAAGTCACCGTTCAGAACGGCTGCATGTTCTTCATGCCCGGTTCACACCGGCAGCGGCGCGACGACTTTCCGGCGGCGGGGAATCAGGTGGGAGCCATGTTCGACGCCTACCCCGATCTCGGCCGGATGGACCCCGTGCCCGTCGTCATGCCGGCGGGCGGGTGTTCCTTCCACAACGGGTTGATCGTGCACGCTGCCAACGCGAACATGACGCCCTGGCCGCGCCGCGCGTTCACCTGCGCGTACATGCCCGACCACAGCACGTTCAACGGCATCCCCAACGTGCTTCCGAACCGGATCCTGGATACGATCGAAATCGGCGACCCGCTGGATGACGATACGCAGAACCCGCTCATTTACTCCAACGAATTCTCCTGAAAGAACCGCCCAGACCCGCGTGTGAGGAGCTACATTTGTGTGAGGAGGTATATCGATGAAGAGGCTCACCGTCCTGCCGCTTTTTTGCCTGGTTCTACTCGCCGGGATGATCCCCCGGGCAGCTGGCGCGCAGGACTTCGAATACTGGCCCGGTACCGAGTACGATCCCGCGGTGCCCACCGCGGAGGAGGTCCTGGGCTACCGGATCGGGGACCGGATCACGCCCAGTGCGGGACTGATTGAGTACCTGGAAGCGCTTGAGTCGGCGGT
>JAPOZT010000014.1 GCA_026705925.1 Gemmatimonadota bacterium | reverse complement strand
TCATCGAGCTGGCCCTCTTGGAAGAACCGGCTGACTTCCGGGATCAACACGGCTGACACGGAAAGCGACCGCCAGTTTTCGGCCCTGGTGCGCAGGATGGAAAGCCTGCAGGTCCAGTTGAGCGCGCCGGCAGGGCCGGATACGTCGGCGGCACAGACCGGGTCCTTCGATCCAGGTGAGCTGTACGACCTGGCGCTAAGGGATTTCCAGCAAGGCAGTTACGACGTGGCGGTCCGGCAGTTTACCCAGTACATCGAGTACTTTCCGGATTCGGAGCTGGCCGACGACGCGCAGTTCTATATCGGCGAATGCTACTATACCCAGAGCCTGTACACCCAGGCGCTCGATGCCTACGAGATGCTGTTGAACGCGTATCCGGACGGCAACAAGGTGCCGGCCACCCTGTTGAAGATCGCCTCCATCAAGGTCGCCCGGAACGAAACGTCCGAGGCGCGGACCTACCTGGAACGGGTAATCACTGAATTCCCCGATTCGGAGGAGGCCGGGTTCGCGCGGATGAGACTGGAACTGATGCCGGAAGACTGAGGAAGACGGACTTTTTGCTTTACTTTCGATATTGAAGTAGAGATTTTAACTGTGGATGTACCGGTTTGACCCACGCATCGGAAAAACACGGTGAGGTCGAGAAGGTGTCCATATGCCTGCCGTTCATTGATGGATGAGTAACGCACCCATTTGAAAGGAGTGCTGTAATGAAAAGATGGCGTAGCACGTATTCGGTCCTGGCGCTATGCGTGATGGTCGCAGCTCCCGCGTGGATGGGTGCCGCCTGTGCCCGGGGCCCTTCCGCGGAAGAACTGGCCGCGATGGAGGCCGCGCGTCAGCAGGCCATAGCGGATTCGCTCAGGGCGGTACGCGCTGAGGAGGAAGCCCGTCTCGCCGCCGAGGAAGAAGCCCGTCGCCTGGCCGAAGAACAAGCCCGTCTGGCGGCCGAGGAAGAAGCCCGTCGCCTGGCCGAAGAGGAAGCCCGCAGGGCGGCCGAAGCCCGGCACCAGGAGATGATGTCCCTGTCCACCGTCTACTTCGACTACGACATGTCGAACATCCGGGAAGACCAGCGTTCGGCCCTGGACGAGAACGCCAGCAAGCTGCGGGATTACCAGCCCGATGACGGGGTGGTGATCGAGGGTCACTGCGATGAGCGGGGTACGATCGAATACAATCTGGCGCTGGGCGAGCAGCGTGCCCAGGCGGTCAAGACCTACCTCGTAGATGCCGGCGTGGCGGAAGGCCGCATCGAGACCGTCAGTTTCGGTGAAGAACAGCCGGCGGTCATGGGCAGCGACGAAAGTGCCTGGTCGCAGAACCGGCGCGCCGAGTTGAAGCGCAACTAAGTGTTTTAAGTTGCACCCGTACCGATACAGGACTGGGGCGGCCGCAAGGTCGCCCCTTTTTCGTTTGTTCCCGGGAAACGGATTCCGGTTTCCACAGAACATGAGGATGGAAGGCACCGGGCGGCGTATTGAAAAAAACATTGAAAGATGAAGCGGAAATTGATATATACTTTGCCGCTCTGGATGAAACAGATATTTAGCGGAAAAGGGCCAGACCGGCCGGATCAATAATGGATGAAAACCCCAGTTTTTGGGAAAGGAGTTCTGCATGAAGCGATGGAGCAATACGGCATCGGTCCTGGCGCTCTGTGTGCTGGTCGCCGCTCCCGTGTGGATGGGCGCTTGCTGCGCCGTTACCCGGGGACCTTCCGCGGAGGAACTGGCCGCGATGGAGGCGGCGCGTCAACAGGCGATCGCGGATTCGATCAGGGCGGTGCAAGCTGAAGAGGAAGCCCGCCTGGCGGCCGAGGCAGAAGCCCGGCGCATAGCCGAAGAGGAAGCCCGTCTGGCAGCCGAAGAAGAAGCCCGGCGCTTGGCCGAAGAGGAAGCCCGCAGGGCGGCCGAGGCCGAGGCCCTGCACCAGGAGATGATAACCCTGGCCACCATCTACTTCGACTATGACCGGTCGGACGTCCGGGAGGACCAGCGTTCAGTCCTGGATGAAAACGCACGCAAGCTTCGGGAATACCAGCCCGAAGACAGGGTGGTGGTCGAAGGCCATACCGATGAACGGGGAACGATCGAATACAACCTGGCGCTGGGTGAACGGCGCGCCGAGGCGGTCAAGGCGTACCTCGTGGAATCCGGCGTGGAGGAAGACCGCATCGAGACCGTCAGTTACGGTGAAGAGCGGCAGTCGGTCACAGGCAGTGACGAAAGCGCCCTGGCGCAGAACCGGCGCGTGGAATTGAAGCGCCAGTAGGTTTCCCCGCATCACCCGTACCGTTTCAGAACAGGGGCGGCCATCAAGGTCGCTCCTGTTTTTTTATAACTCCCCTAGAAACGGTTTCCAGTTTTCATAGATCATGTTGTGGATGGCCTCTTCCGGAAACACGGGCAGGGCCGTGTTCCGTACGACGTCGTTCACTTTCCACTGGCCCGCTATGACCTGCGTCGGCGTGGCGGAGGGAAAGTCGGAGCCGAAGATCAGCTTGTGCTCCACGCCGTACTCCAGGGCGGACATGAAGGCCATGTAATGGCGAAGCGGACGGTAGTGCAGGGCGGATATGTCCGCGTAGAGATTCGGATGCTTTCGGATCAGCACCACGCATTCGTCCTCCCACGGGTGCCCCATGTGGGCGATCATCATCCGAAGGTCCGGGCAGGCCACCGCGATGTCCTCCAGCTGGATCGGATTGGCCCACTTGAGCGGGCCGGGCCGCACGAAGGAAGTGCCCTGGTGCCAGATCACGGGGATGTCCAGCGCTTCCGCCTTCCTGAACAGGGGTAGATGGACCGGGTCCTGCGGATCGAAGTGCTGGTAGATCGGCGCGACCTTCAGCCCGCGCAGGCCGAGCACGTCGACATTGTATTCTAGCTGTTCGACGGCGTCCTCGTCGTTCGGGTCGACGGAACACCAGCCGATGAACCGGTCCGCGTGTTCCGCCACGAATCCGGCGACGAGTTCCTGGGGCACGTCCACTCCGCAGTAGGGCGCCTTCAGCCCGAACACCACCACCCTGTCACAGTCTTCCGTCGCCTTCAGCAGCGTTTCGGACGTGGAATCGAAGGCGTTCTTGTACCGGTCCTCGTGGCCGGCGAAGTAAACGTCTTCGGACAGCCGCATCTTGGCCTTCTTGGCGGCGTAGGCAAATTCCACGAACTCATCGGACATATGGTCCGGGTACCACATCAGGTTGGTATGGATGTCGACTAGCATGGATGGTTTTCCCCGGGACTGGCGTGATGGTTGTCGTTGAACAGGCACGCGCGGATCATGTTCGCGGCTTCTTCCAGTTCGAAACAGGCGGAATCGACGGGGATCCCGGCTTCACAGGCGGCGGCCAGCAGGTCGCACAGTCCGGGTCGTCCGGTGACGCCGTCCTTTCCGGCGAACAGGCGGACCGGCGTGGTATCTGCCGCGATGCCGCCGTTTTCCATGACGAGGATCCGGTCCGCCAGCCGGGAGATCAGGTCCATGTCATGGGTGATCAGGAAAAGGGTCGTCCCCTTCGCCTTGCAGGTCCTGAAAATCGCCTCGACTTGCCGTACGCTATGCGGATCGAGACCGGAGGTAGGCTCATCCAGCGCGAGGACGGAGGGTTCCATGGCCAGGATCCCGGCGATCGCGGCCCGGCGTTTTTCCCCACCGCTCAACGACAGGGGATGCCGGTGTGAAAACCGGCCGGGGTCCAGGCCGACCTGCTCGAGCGCCCGATTGACCAGGTTTGGGATTTCCGATGCGGCAACACCTGTTTGCCGGGGACCGAAGGCCACGTCGTCGAACACGGTTTCCTCGAACAACTGGGCCTCGGGAAACTGGAAGACCAGTCCCACTTTCTGACGCAGTTTCCGCAGGTCGGTCTTTGGGGACGATACATCCGCTCCCTCGACCCGAACCGAGCCCGAATCCGCCTTCAGCAGGCGGTTGAGGTGCTGAATCATCGTGGACTTTCCTGAACCGTTCGGCCCGGTCAGCGCGACGCACTCACCGGGCATCACCCGCACGGTCACGTCGCGCAACGCGGGGATCTCCAGGGAAGTGCCAGGGGAATAGATATGGCACACCTGGTCGAAAGCGATGATAGGCGGCATGGAAGGTGACACGGCCGGATTCGCATCCGGTGCTGGCGACGCGGAATGAACGTCGTCCAGTGGCGTGCCTTCCCTACCCTGGGACGGCGGAGACTCCTGCGCCCTGCCGGCCAGCCACCGGACCAGGGATTCCGAACGGACGATGTCGGTCGGCACCGCGACGCCGCACGTGCGCAGGGTGTCCGCCAGCCGTTTGGCCAGCGGTGCGTCGAGCCCGTGCGCCGCGAGCCGGGCGGATTCCTGGTATATCTCCTCCGGCGTTCCCTCTGCGGCGATGTCCCCGTCCACTACCAGCGCGATGCGGTCCATCCGGACGGCTTCCTCCGGCGACTGCGTTATGAATACCACGCTCAACCGGTATTCCTCCACGATCGACAGGAGCAGGTCGAGTATGTCCCGCCGGTCGCCCGGGTCCAGCGACGAGGTGGGCTCGTCGCAAATGAGGTAACGGGGGCGCATGGACGCCACGGCGGCGATGGCCAGGCGTTGCTTCTCGCCGCCGGACAACTTGTGGGGAGGGTATTGGCGGTACTTTTCCAGGTTGAACCGGCCCAAAGCCCACGCAACGCGGTCGTGGATCTCCTGAGAAGGCAGGCCGAGGTTCTCCAGGCCGAAGGCCACTTCACGTTCCACCGTGGTGGAGACCAGCTGGTTGTCCGGGTTCTGGAAGATCATGCCGGCCCGTTGATGAACCGGCCACTTGTTCTCCGGGTCCGCTGTGTCCCGGCCGTCCACCAGGACCCGGCCGGTCCGGGGCACGATCAATCCGTTGAGGCAGCGTGCGAGCGTGCTCTTGCCCGAGCCGTTGGGCCCGATCACGGCCAGGCTTCCGGAGTCGCCGATCTCGAGGGACAAGCCCTTCAGTGTGGGGACCTCGTCCCCCGTCGGAAGATGGTAGTTGAAGGATACGTCTTCGACGACGATCACGGCAGGGCGTCCAGGTCCATGCGGCCGGCGGCCTTGTGGACGGCCGCGTACACCTCGGCGAGCGGTATTCCCGCCTTCAATGCGGCCTGACGGCAGTCCTCGTATTCGGGGGTATAGCGCGTGGCGTTTCCCTGCCGAACGACTTTGATCCGGATCGCGCCGAAGGGGGTCTCCGCCCTGGCCTCGCGGCGGGGCAGCACACTCCGGGAGACGGGGTAGCTTCTGACGCCGATGGTCGTCGTTTCCCTGAAAATAACCTCGGTCAGCCGGCCGGCCAGCGCGGTGGGCGCCAGTACGGTGAGCAGCACGCCCGGCCTGCTTTTCTTCATGATTACGGGCGTGAGGAAGGCGTCGAGCGCGCCGGCGTCGAGCAGCAGGTCCAGGACGTGGCCGTAGAACTGCGGATTCATATCGTCGATCTGCGTTTCCAGGACCTGCACAGACTCACGGTCGCCGGTCTCGGCGACTTCACCCATGGGGGTGACTTCACCCATGGGGGCGACTTCCCCAATACCCAGCCGTACCAGGTTTCCATCACCCCTGTCGGCGTCGTTGCCCCCGCATCCCATGGACCGCAGCGTAATACCGGCCCCGTGCATCGATCCCGCGGATAGCGCGGTCAGCACGGCGCATCCCGCCAGGTCGACGGGGGCGCGTTCGACGGGCCGCACGGTTGTGCCGCACATCAGGGCGGCGAGCAAGGGAGGCGTGGCATCGATGCCCGCGGCGAAGGGCAGCGCTTCGTGGTAGAGGGCATCGATCCCGAGAAGATGCAGGGTGTTGCACAGGACGAGGATGCGCAAAGCCGCATGGCGGCCGCCCAGCGCTTCCACCGGCGGCACGGGGACCGGTGTGTGGTCCGGTGTGTGGTCCGGTGTGTGGTCCGGCGTGTGACCCGGTGTGTGGTCCGGTGTGTGGTCCGGCGCGGGGCCCGGCGCCAGGTCCTGAGCGTTGCCCGGCGTTTGCCCTGGCGGGTCGTTTGCCCCCCAGAGTTCGTTCACATTCCGCTCGAGGTGGTCCGTAACCCGTCTGATGAGCGCGCCGGCCGGCGTACCCGCTCCCCCATGCGGGATGGCCCGGTAGGTCTCGGGAACGGACGCTAAGGCGCAGGACAGGGAGGCGTACGTCACCTGCGTCCCGCCGACCCGCTCCCAGGTAACGTTAATCTCGCAGTCCACGCCATGGTGGCGTTTCAAGGCCGCTTCGATCTCTTCGCGGTCCGAACCCGCGTCGATCAGCGCCCCGAGCAGCATGTCCGCGCTGAAGCCGGATAACTGGTCGAAATAACCCGCTACCGCGATTGGATCCGTCACCGTCATAGGACCCGCCGTCCTATTCGTGCTTCCGGTTGATGAGGCCCGCCGCGTAACCGGCGTTGAACCCGCCGTCGATATTCACCACCGTTACGCCCGAGGCACAGCTGTTCAGCATGGCCAGGAGTGCCGCCAGCCCATTGAAACTGGCGCCGTACCCCACGCTGGTGGGCACGGCGATCACCGGCCTGGAGACCATCCCGCCGACCACGCTGGGCAGGGCGCCTTCCATGCCAGCCACGACGACGAGCACCGACGCGTTCATGATGGCTTCGCGATGGGAAAACAGGCGGTGGATGCCAGCCACGCCCACGTCGAATACGCGTTCGACCCGGTTGCCCAGGACCCGGGCGGTTACCGCGGCCTCTTCGGCCACGGGGATATCGCTCGTACCCGCGGAGACGACCAGGACCTCGCCGATGCCCCGGTCCTGCCAGGCATCCTGGACCACGATCGTCCGTGCCGCATCGTGGTACACCGCCGAAGAGCACCGCGCCGTCACGGCTTTGTACATGGCCGGGGTCGCCCGCGTGGCGAGCAGGTCGCTGCCCGAGGCAACGATACGCTCCGCGATCGCGGCCACCTGTTCGTCGGTCTTCCCCGCACAGAAGATCACCTCGGGGAAACCGCATCGCAGCGCCCTGTGATGGTCCACCTGCGCAAACCCGAGGTCTTCGAATGGCATGGATCGAAGCCGCGTGGAAGCCTCGTCCACCGGCAGATCCCCGGAACGGACCTGTTCGAGCAACGCTCTGATCTGTGACTCGTTCACGGGCTATTCACCGTCCAGGACTTCGATGCGTGCGCCCGAGGCATGGCGCTCCTGCTGCAGACGGGCTGCCACCGCCTCCGCGTCGCGCATCACGCGCAGCACATTGCCTCCGAGAATCTTCATGATGTCCTCGTCCGCGTATCCGCGCCGGACCAGTTCGGCCGTCAAATTGGGATAGGTGGAGACGTCCTCCAGTCCCACCGGGACCGTGGAAATGCCGTCGTAGTCTCCGCCGATGCCAATGTAATCTATGCCGATCACCTGCCGGATGTGGTCGATATGGTCGGCCACCTGGGCGACGGTGGCACGCGGCGTGGGATTGGCCTCGTTCCAGGCGGTGATGCCTTCTGCCACCGATTCATCCGTGCTGCCCGGCATCGACGCGAGCCGCTCGCGTTCCTCGTTGCGTTTCACGCCGTGCAGGCGGGTTTCTTCCGAGATGTAGCCGGGTACGAAGGTGACCATGATCACGCCGCCGTTTTCGGCCAGGCGCGCCAGGACGTCGTCGGGGACATTGCGCACGTGGCTGCACATGGCGTAGGACGAGGAATGGGTGAAGATGACCGGGGCCTCCGTCACGTCCAGGACGTCCCCCATGGTCGCCAGGGAAACGTGGGACAGGTCCGCCAGCATGCCCAGGCGGTTCATCTCGCGGATCACCTCTTTCCCGAATTCCGAAAGGCCGCCGACCCCCACGGTGTCCGTGGCCGAATCGGCCCACGGGATGTTGCGGCTGTGGGTCAGGGTCATGTACCGGACGCCCAGTTTGTGAAACATGCGGAGTGCGCCGAGGGAGGAATCGATGGAATGGCCCCCTTCGATGCCTATCATGGACGCGATTCTGCCTGCTGCGAAGGCTGATTCCACTTCATCGGCCGTCGTGGCCAGCTGAAACGTGTCCGGGTAACGTTCGATCATCTCGTACACGATGTCTATGGCTTCCATAGTAGCCCGCGTCGCTTCCTTGCCCTGCATGGAAACAGGTACGTAGACCGACCAGAACTGGGCGCCCACCATGCCCTCCCGCAGGCGGGGGATGTCGGTGTGAAAATCGGGCTGGGGCTGATCGAGATCGATGGACCACACGTCCCGGTTCGCTTTCCTGCGAATCTGCCAGGGCAGGTCGTTGTGACCGTCGATCAGTGGAACTTGCGCGTGCAGCGCTTTTGCGCGTTCGACGGGGTCTTCGGGCATGGATTCCTCCGCCGGCGTGCACGCGGCGGTCAGCGCGATGAAACAGAGGCTGGCAAGCAACAGGGAGAATGTGTGCATGGTTCCTCCGGGGGTGAAGCCATGAATGTCTGGAGTCTGTCGGTAACGGGCAGCGGGTCGGAATCCCGCGGAGGAAGGAATTTGCTACTTGAAATGTGGATCCTGTCCTCATTTAGCCATTCTCCTCTAAAATTACCGATATTCGGGTCAGGGCAAGGGATATTTGGGCGATCCGGCCGGGGAATCCCACTGTCTTCAGGGTCCGCGATGACCTGCCCGGACGGAATCGGATCCGCATCGAATCACCGTCTTACTACCATCGAACGTCCATCGAATTCTCATATTGCCAATCCCGCCGCCCCGGTATACTTTTCACTGGTCGCAATCACCCCATATCCCCTTCCGAAGGAGTCTGCATGGCTGGTTTTACTATCCTCGCTCCCGGTAATCCGGATAACCCCGGTCCCAACCAGTACATACGAGACGAACTGAAGACCATTGGCGCCGAGCTCAAGATACGGTCCTACAGCACGCTCGAGGAGATGCTCGAGGAAGCCCGGGACGTGGACGGGTTCACCCAGGGCGGTCTCACGTACAACAGGGAAGTCGTCGAAGCGCTGCCCGAGCGCATACGCGTGGTGGGTGCGGGCGGGATCGGCGTGGACTTCATCGACGTGGAAGCGGCCACGGAGCGGGGCATCATCGTCTACAACATACAGCGGGTATTCGAACGGGAAGTCGCCCAGCACGCCATGATGCTGCTGCTCGCCTGCGCCCGGCGGCTGATGATCATCAACCGGTCGATGATGGAAGGCACCCCCATCAGCCGTGGCACTATTCAACCTATTTACGACCAGACGCTGGGTCTGGTTTCCTTCGGTAACATCGGCCGGGCCATGGCCAAGATCGCCGCGGGATTCGATCTCCGCGTCATCGCCTGCGACCCCTTCGTCACCCAGGCCGACGCCGACCCCTGGGGCGTGACCATGGTGGACCAGGAAACGCTGTTCAGGGAGTCGGACTTCGTCTCCTGCCACGTGCCCCTGGGACCGGGAACCCATCATCTCATCGGAGAGCGGGATTTCCGGAACATGAAGCCTTCCGCTTACTTCATCAACACGGGCCGGGGCAAGGTCGTGGACGAGAAGGCGCTGATCCGGGCCCTGCGGGAAGGGTGGCTCGCCGGTGCGGGACTGGACGTGCAGGAACAGGAACCGCCCGCCCCGGACAACCCGCTGCGGTCGATGGAACAGGTGGTCCTCACGCCGCACTACGCTTCGGCGTCGGAAAGGGGCGGCGTCGAGCGTTTCAAGAAAGCTGGCCGGCAACTGGTTACCATCCTCAGCGGCCGCTGGCCCGAAGACGGCCTCGTAAACCCCGCAGTGAAGCCACTCGCCGCCGAAAAATGGGGCATGCCCGCGGAGTGAACGGTTGAGCGCCCGCGGAGTGAGCGGGTACGCGCCCGCGGAGTGAGCGGGTGAACGCCGGCGGAAGCGCAATGGGGCGTATGGCGTAGGTTCGGATCCACCATGTTCTACGAAACCGTGATCTTCGACGCGGCGGGTACGCTGGTCGGTCGGGATTCCCCCGATTTCTTCGAGGAGTTCTTCGTCGTCGCGGCCGGTGAGCTCGGAGCAGCAATTACGCTGGACCAGGTGAAGGCGGCGCTCTCGAAGGCCATGGAGGAACCCCGATTCGGCAAGCGCGACGGCCGCATGAGCACGCCGGAGCAGACGCGTCGGTACTTCGTGGATCTCTATGCCCACGTGTTCGGTGCGGTGGGTATCAAGGGCGACCTGCAGTCCGGGTTGCAGCAGTACTACGACCGGTTTCAGGACGGCAGGTACCTGGACGTTTACGACGACGTCCGGCCCACGCTGGAAAGACTGAAGGACCGCGGCGTGCGGCTCGGTGTGCTGTCGAACTGGTCGGAACATCTCTCCCGGGTGCTCAAGCGTCACGACCTGGACCGGTATTTCTCCTTTCTCGTGGTATCCGCCGAAGCGGGTTGCGAAAAGCCCGACGAGCGGATCTTTCGCATGGCCATCGACCGCGCTGACGCTCCGGTCGATCGCATCCTGTATATCGGGGACTATCCGGAGGAGGACATCCTGCCGGCCGAACGCGCCGGCCTGGACGCCCTGCTCATCGACCGGTACGAGAAGTATGGCCGCTATCGCCTGCCCTCGATCCGGCAGCTGACGGACGTCCCCGGGCTGCTGGGCATAACCTGATTCGGGACGCATCGTGAACGAGGACGAACCATGAGCGACCAACCGATCCGCGTCGGCGTGGTGGGCGTGGGACGGGGGAAGAGCTTCGCGCAGAGCGCGTCCGGCGCCGTGGGCATGGAACTCGTCGCGCTGTGCGATATCTGGGAGGAGCGGCTTAGCGAGTTGGCCGGCGAGCTTTCCGTCGCCGCGTATGCCGACTACGACGCATTCCTCGACCACGACATGGACGCCGTGGTCCTGGCCAACTACTTCCACGAACACGCGCCCTTCGCCATTAAGGCCCTGCTGGCGGGCAAGCACGTCATGAGCGAGACCGCCTGCAACGGCACGCTCGCGGAGGGGGTCGCCCTCTGCCGCGCCGTGGAGGAATCGGGCCGGATCTACATGCTGGCCGAGAACTACCCCTACACCGTGTTCAACCAGGAAATGCACCGGCTCTACCGCGAGGGAGAGATCGGAAAAGTCACCTACGCCGAGGGAGAGTACAACCACCCCATGTCCCGGGACGCGAGCCTGCGCATTTCACCGGGATTCGACCACTGGCGGGCCTGGATCCCCTCCACCTACTACTGCACGCACGCCCTTGCGCCCCTGGTGTACATCACCGACACGCGGCCGGTCGGCGTGAACGCCCTGGCCATCGCCCGGCCCGAGCGCACCCTCACGCTCCGGAGGGGAGACCCCGGGTCCGTCATCCTCTGCCGCATGGACAACGGCGCGGTCTTCCGGCTCTTCGGACTCGGCCTGCCCGGTCACAGCAACTGGTATCGCCTGCACGGCGAGCGCGGCGCCATGGAGATCACCCGGGGACCAGGGTACTTCGGACCCGGGGAGGTACGGGTGTGGCATGAGCCGTGGCACCTGGAGCCCGGGGAGGAAGCGGAACGGGTCTACAAGCCGGACTGGCCGGAGCACGGCGACCTCGCCCGCAAGGCCGGCCACGGCGGCGGCGACTTCTGGACCAGTTTCCATTTCGCACGGGCTATCCGTTCGGGCGAGCAGCCTTTTTTGGACGTGTACCGCGGCGTGGCCATGTCGTCGGTGGGTATCCTGGCCTGGAAGAGCGCGCTGGAGGACGGCCGCCCCTTCGACGTGCCCGATTTCAGGAACGAGGCCGCCCGGAAACCCTGGGAGAACGACCACTGGTCACCGTGGCCCAAACACGCCGGTCCGGGACAGCCTCCGCCCAGCATTCTGGGCTGTCGCGAGCCGGATCCGGAGCACGTCCCGTACGCCCTGCGCGTATGGGAAGATATGGGTTACGAAGGGTAAAAAAGGCTTGCGTTTCGAGGGTCCGTCGGGTATTTTAGGACGGCTTTGGAGGATCGTGACCCCATCGTCTAGCCTGGCCAAGGACACCGCCCTTTCACGGCGGCAACACGGGTTCAAATCCCGTTGGGGTCATTTGACATAACCGGAAATGGCTCAAGGGGGTTGCGTGCTTGCGCAATCCCCTTTTCGCATTCCGTTCGGTTCATGCATACTGTGCCGTCCGGCAGCCGGTTCAGTGTTCGAAGGGTTCGACCCGGATGACTTCGATCGTGGCGGCCGGGGTGAATCGCCAGACCGCGACGAAACCCGTGGCCAGGTCGCCGTTCTCGTCCCAGTCCAGCGGCATGGCGGCGCCTTCGTAGTTGACCGCGCCGCCGTCTGCCAGGACGCGCAGCCCGTTCGCGATGCTGCTCGCCTCCGCGATAACGAGTTCGCCGGGCGGCTTCCCGATCGATCGCAACTGGTCCCGGATGGCCGCGCCCTCCAGTCTGCCCGCCGCCTGCGTCGCCAGGGCCAGCGCCACGGTGGCGTCATAGGTCTGTTTCACGTAGGGGAAAGGCGGAGGATTGCTGCCGTAGGCGCTTTTATACCCGTCCGCCCAGGCGATCGCCGAAGGCGTGTCCTGCGCGGAACCGGGCGACGTGCCGATCATTCCGGCGAGGTGCTCGGGACCGATGGACCGGATCAGGTCCAGGCTGCGTCCGGTGGGGCCGAAGATAAACACGTCATAGAAGCCGTTGTCCAGCGCTTCGCGCACGATGGTCTCCTGCTGGGGCTGAAAAGCGAGGACGATCAGCGCCTGCGTGTCTTCGAGGACGCCCTTGCTTTCTCTAAGCTCCTCCACGAGGGTCGTCTTTTCGGGATCCGCCGCGACCCGGATGAGCTTGCCTTCCCAGGCATTCTCGAAAGCGTCCGCGATGCCCCGGCCCCAGACGTCGTCTCGGTAGATCATGCCCACGTTGCCGTATCCCCGTTCCAGCGTGATTTTTGCGAGGACCGGCCCCTGGTCGAGGTCGGACAGGGTGGTGCGAAACAGGAAATCGTTATCAGCGGCGGTCGTGAGCACGGGAGAAGAGGAGGCCGGAGAAACCATGGGAATGCCGGCATCCGCGACCACTTCATCCAAGACGGCAAGTGTCGAAGAGCTCGCCCAGGCGCCCACGATCGCGTGGACGCCCTTATCCTCGACAAGATCCATCGCCTCGGATACCGCGGTTTCGGCGTCCAACTCCGTGTCGGCCACCACGCCCTCGACCGGTTCCCCGAGCACGCCCACCTCGTTGACATGCGCTATCGCCATTTCGAATCCCCGCCGCATGAGGACGCCGTGTTCCGAACCACCTTCCGACAGGTCGATCAACAGCCCGATCTTCAGCGCCGGCTGATCGACCGGCTCGGGCGGATCCGGCGGCTCGGGCGATACCGGGTCCTCACTGCCGCACGACAACAGGAAGATGATCATCAGGACGATCGACAGCCAGGGCCCCCAGGAGAAGATCGATCCTCGCATTCCACGCATCTTCATGCCTCCCGCGCATCGCAGCGCACTCGGTCGGTATGTCCATGTCCGGTTGCGGGTTACGAATCCGTGACAATGTAGATATACTGCGTACCGTTTACGCTGTCATCCCTTTTCTTATCTATCGCGCCATCAACAACTTGAGTGGCATCGGGCACCGGCTGAATTGCCTTGCCGGTTCGCCGTGGGCGGAATACATTCCATCCCATGCCCGACCATACCGCCGATTCCCCGAAACCGGCTGACAACGAGGTCCCGCCTTCCCAGGTCCTCCGTCACGTCTGGGCCATCGCCTGGCCCGTCGTTGTCGCTTCGCTGATCGACGCCACAGAAGGTCTCGTAGACATCTACTTCGTGGGATTCCTGGGTCCCGCGGCGATCTCCGCCATCGGCATGAGCCGCCAGATCGTCTTCATCGTCATGGTCATGGCCATTTCGATCACCGGGGGGACGCGGACGCTGGTGGCCCAGTACTACGGGGCGGGCAGGCACGGCGACGTAAGCCGGACCGGCCAGCAGGCGATCCTGATGGGCGCGTACATGGCCCTGGGTCTTGCCGCCTTCAGTATCGTGCTCACGCGGCCCGCGCTGGTCCTGCTCGGCGCCCCGGAAGAGGTCCTTACCCACGGGATGCTCTTCCTGAGGCTTTACTTCGCCGGCATGATCTTCATGATTCTCAACTACGTCATGAGCGCCATCTTCGGGGGCGTGGGCGACACCCGCACGCCGCTCAAGATCTCCGTCATCGTCATCATCGTGAAGTGCGTGACCTCCTACGCGTTCATCTTCGGCGCGTGGAAAGTGCCCGCGCTGGGCGTGGCCGGCGCGGCCGTGGGCATGATCATCTCGCGGCTGGCGGGATGCGTCATCGGCCTGGCGATCCTGGTCCGGGGCCACGGCCAGGTGCGTCTCTCAAGGAAATGGCGCGTCAAACCGGACTGGAGCATCATGTCCCGCATGCTCGACATCGGCCTGCCCTCCGGCGCGTCCGGCTTCTTCCGCAACGGCGCGCGCGTGCTCCTGTACCGCGTCATATCGGGCGTAAGCCGTCCCACGGCTGCCATAGCGGCGCTGACCGTGGGTTTCCAGATACGTCTCTTCGCGATTATGCCCGCCCTGGCCTTCTCGGTCGCGGCGACCTCCCTGGTGGGGCAGCGGCTGGGCGGCCGGCAGATCCAGTCGGCCGGGCAGTACGGCGGACAGACGATCCTGCTCTGCATGATTGTGATCGGTGCCGGATCGGCCTTGATCTGGGTATTCGCCCAGGGAATCGCGGCCATATTCACGACGGACGAGACGGTCCTGGGCATCAGTTCGGTCATGCTGCGCTTCTTCGCCATCGCCCAGGTCTTCTCCGCGCTGTCCATCGTGGCCAGCGGCGTGCTGGCCGGCGGCGGCGAGACCCGTCCGTCGCTGTACTACACCCTCTTCTCCCAGTGGGGCATCATGCTCGTGTTTTCCTACGTACTCGCCTTCCCGCTCGGATTGGACGTGACGGGCATCTGGATCGCCTGGCTCGCCGCGGCCGTATTGCAGGGCCTGCTCACGCTCAGGCGCTTCTTCAAGGGGACCTGGAAAAGGGCGGTGGTCTGAGGGCGGTGGTCTGAGGGTAATGCGGAAGGTCAGTCCCGGCCGCGCAGCGTCCGGATGCCTTCGGCGGTGCCGTCCGGATGCTTGAACACGGCCGTGGCGGCCACCAGGACGTTCGCGCCCGACGACACGACATCCGGCGCGGTATCGGCGTTCACGCCGCCGTCCACCTCCAGGTCGCACGCGATCTCCCGGTCCGCCAGGGTCCTGCGGATCTCGCGGATCTTCGGCAGGACGGACGGGATGAACCGCTGGCCGGAGTATCCGGGGTTGACGGACATGACCAGGACGAGATCGAGTTCGTCGATGATCTCGTCGAGGACCCGGGCGGGCGTGGCCGGGTTCAGGGCGACCCCGGCCTGTTTGCCCCGCTCCCGGACAGACTGAACCACGCGGTGCAGGTGGGCCGTATTCTCCTGGTGCACGATGATCACGTCGGCGCCGGCATCCATGAATACGTCGATGTACCGGTCCGGTTCCTCGATCATCAGGTGGGCTTCCAGCGGCAGTTCCGTAAGCGAGTCGATGGCCTCGACGATGAAGGGTCCCATGGAGATGTTCGGGACGAACCGGCCGTCCATGACGTCGATATGGATCCGGTCCGCGCCCGCGCGCTCCACGGTCCGGACCTCATCGGCCAGGCGGGTGAAATCCGCAGACAGGATGGATGGAGCGATCTGGATCATGGCCCTCCCCCGGTTTTCTGCTGCTCCACGTGACCGCCGAACTGGTGGCGCAGGGCGGAAAGCACCCGCATGGCGTAGGATTGCTCCTGCCTCGACTGGAACCGCGTGAAGAGCGAAGCCGTGAGCACGTGGGCGGGCACGTCTTCCTCTATGGCCGTCTGTACCGTCCACCGGCCCTCCCCGGAGTCCTGCACGTATCCGGAGTATGCGGACAGGTCACCGTCTTCCCTCAAGGCGATCTCCAGGAGGTCGAGCAGCCAGGAACTGACCACGCTCCCGTGGCGCCAGACTTCGGCGATGGCGTGCAGGTCCAGGTCGTACCTATGGCGCGGGTCCACGCGGTCGGAACCCGATTCGCGCAGGATTTCCAGCCCTTCGGCAAAGGCCTGCATCATGCCGTATTCGATCCCGTTGTGGATCATCTTGACGAAGTGTCCCGCGCCGGCCGGTCCTACGTGGACGTAGCCCCTGCGGGCCGTTGAAGGGGGCGCGCTGGCTTCCTGTCCGGGTCCGGGCGCCAGCGTATCGAACAACGGGTCCAGGCGCTCGACGACCTCCGCCGGCCCACCGATGGTCATGCAGTACCCTCGCTCGAGGCCCCAAACGCCGCCACTCGTCCCCACGTCGACATAGTGCAGGCCCCTGGCGGACAGCCGCTCCGCGCGGGCCACGTCGTCCTTGAAGTAGGTGTTCCCGCCGTCGATGACGGTATCGCCTGGAGACAACAACCCGGAGAGATCGTCGACGGCCCGTTCCGTGGCGTCGCCGGCCGGGACCATGACCCAGACCGACCGCGGCGGGTGGAGGGTGGTTACGAGACCGTGAAGCGTCGAGGCGCCGTTGGCGCCGGCCTGTTCCGCCTGGTCGACCGCTTCGGCGCTCTGGTCGTACACGACGACTTCGTGACCACCGCGCAACAGCCGCCGTGTCATGTTGCCGCCCATCCGGCCGAGGCCGACCATGCCCAGTTGCATGCGTTGCTCCCGGATCCGGCAATTACGCCGGCTGCAGCCGTTTCCGTTCGATGGCGTCGATCAGCTTCACGAAGGGGTCCACGAATTTCTGCACCCCTTCTTCGACGAGTTGCGCCGCGACCCGGTCCATCGAGATCCCGGTTTTTTCTACGTTTTCCATGGTCGACCAGGCTTCGTCGATACCGGTCTCGAGCGTATCGGCCAGGCGCCCGTGATCGCGGAAAGCTTCGAGCGTCTCATCGGGCAGGGTATTGACGGTATTCCTTCCGATCAGTTCTTCGACATACAGCACGTCCCGGTACTCGGGGTTCTTTGTGCTCGTGCTGGCCCACAGCAGCCGCTGCTTCCTCGCGCCCCGTTCGGCCAGGGCGGACCAGCGCGATGACGCGTAAATCGTCTTGTACCGCTGGTAGGTCGTCTTGCCGTTTGCGATGGCCGTCTTGCCGGTCAGGTCCAGGATCGCGGCCCGTTCCCCGGGATCTCCGGTCCGCTCCGCCCGTGCGGCCAGCAACGCGTCGACGAGCGTGTCGATGCGGCTGATGAAGAAGCTGGATACGCTCGCAATGCCGTTGATGTCACCCCCCGCTGCGAGACGATCCTCCAACCCGCTGATATAGGCGTCGGTCACGGTCTCGTACACGGCCCGCGAGAACATCAGCGTCACATTGATGTTCAACCCCTCGCCGATCAGTTGACGCACGGCCGGTACGCCGGCCTCCGTCGCCGGCACCTTGATCATGACGTTCGGGCGGTCCACGGCCTTCCACAGCCGCCGGGCCTCCTCGATCGTACCCGCGGTATCGTCCGCCAGTTCCGGGGACACCTCCAGGCTCACGAAGCCGTCGGCGCCGCCGGTCGCTTCGTACACGCCGGCCAGGTGATCGGCGGCTTCCCGAATATCGGAAATGGCCAGGGCTTCGTAAATCTCCAGGGCGGTCCGGTTCGCCGCCGCAAGCCGCTCGATATCTGCGTCGTAGTCCGTACTACCCGCGATGGCCCTCTCGAAGATGGCCGGGTTCGAGGTCATGCCTTTCAGGCCGTCTTCCTCGATCAGTTTCCTCAACCGGCCGGAATACATCAGTTCCCGGCTGATGCTGTCCAGCCAGAAGCTCTGTCCGTGCCGTTCGAGCTGGTTGAGCGGATTTGCCATGTCGGATTCCTTTACCGGCCAATTACTGCGCGTGGTCCGTGTCGTGCGCTCAGGGGATCAGTACGATCTTTCCATAGGCGCCGGGTTCCATGACGGCGGCATGGCCCTTCGCCGCATCCTCCAGCGGGAACTCCTTACCGACCACCGGCTTGAGTGTGCCGTTCTGCAGTCCGGCGTACAATCCGGCGTGGATGCTGACGAGATCTTCCGGATCGGCCAGCAGCAGGACCATGCCGAGGATGCTGGCGTCCCGCGCCATGGCGTCCCGCGGATTGATCTCGATCACGCCCCGGTTGCCGATGACGACGACCCGTCCGCCATAGGCCAGCATGTTCAGGTCCTTGTCCAGATTGACGTTGGCCAGCATTTCCATGATCACGTCAACGCCCAGGCCGCCGGTGAGCTCCATGATCTTGTCCGTATATGCGGGGACGTTGTGGTCCACCACGTGATGGGCGCCCTGTTCCTCCACCAGCGCAGCGCCCTGTTCCGACCCGGCGGTGCCGATGACCGTCATGCCCGCGGCCCGGGCCATCTGTACGGCCGCGATCCCCACGCCGCCGCTCGCGCCGTGCACCAGGACGGTTTCGCCCGCCTTTCCCCCGGCGCGCTGGAACAACCCTCGCCACGCAGTCGCATAAGGGACGTAGATCCCCGCGCCCTGCGTGAAAGAGACGTTGCCGGGCAGTGGATACACCTGGTCGGGCGAACACAGGGCCTGCGACGCATAGGAACCGGTCAGGGTACCTGCCAGGTACACCCGGTCTCCGACGGAAACATGGGCCGCGTCGTCGCCCACTTCGACGACCGTTCCGGCGCCGTCCATGCCCGGAGTGAAGGGCAGATCGGGTTTCATGGCATAGGTGCCCGCCCGGATGTAGGTGTCCACCGGGTTCACGCCGGCGGCCCGTATGTCGACCAGGATCTGTCCGGGGCCAGCTTGCAGATCCGCGCCGGATTCGAGATTCATCACCTCGGGACCGCCGAATTCGTGAATGCGTATTGCTTCCATTTGCGTCTCCTCGATGCTGAAATCAGCCGCAGAGTTTTTCGATGACTTCGTAGAGAATCCTCGGACCCCGTTCCATGTTCTCCAGGGAGATCCGTTCGTCGTTGCCGTGGATGCGTCTCAGTTCTTCGTCGATCAGCAGAAAGGGCATGAAGCCGTAACAGTGGATCCCCAGTTCGCGGAAGTAGTGGCTGTCCGTGAACCCGGACAGAATGTTCGGTACGACCTCCGCGCGCTCGTGGTGCCGGGAAACGACTTCGCGCACCGATTCGACCAGGGGTGTATCGAAGGGCGACGACGTGTTCCCGAAGTTCAGTAAGGTCTCTATTTCGATCCCGTCGTCGCCGACTACCTGCTTCAGCTCCTGGACAAAATCACCAGGCTTTTCCCCCGGAAGCAGCCTGCAGTCCAGTTCGGCCGTCGCCGCCTGAGGTATGATATTGATTTTGTCGCTGCCCTGCAACATGGTTATCGAGATGGTATTGCGCAGAATCGCGGCGTGATGCTGGTTGCGAAGCAGGTCCGTCAGGAAACGGCGGTCCCGGACGGACTCCCGGATATTCGCGAACCGCCGGCGGTATCCGTCTTTCTGCAGGTGGGCGATGCCTTCGAAGTACCGTTCGGCCGCGTCCGTCACCTTGATCGGGGGCGTGTACGCCATGATGGCGCTCAAGGCGCGGATGAGCCGGTTGACGGCGGAATGGGGCTTCGGGCGGGAACCGTGGCCGGGCTCGCCGCGGGCGACCAGGCGGACCCAGCAGGGCGACTTCTCGGTGATGTCGATGGAATAGACGGCCCGGCCGTTCTCCAGCCGTCCCTTGCCGCTCTCGTTAATCAGGAATTCCGCGTCCGAGACGAGTTCCGGGCGGTTCCGGGTGATCCACCGGGCGCCGGCCGATCCGCCGGCCTCCTCGTCGGCGGTGACGAGAAAGATCACGTCCCGCTTCAAAGGAAAACGATTCCGGTGCAGCGCGAGGAAGACTACCAGCTGCGCGATGCCCAGGTTCTTCATGTCGAGGGCGCCCCGCCCCCAGATGTAGCCGTCCCGGACCTCGCCGCCGAAGGGATCGACGGACCAGTAGCGGCGGTCGGCGGGAACCACGTCGCTGTGACTCAGCAGCACCACGGCCCGCTTCGAACCGTCCCCTTCCAGCCGCGCGTAGAGATTGGAGCGTCCCGGGGCGGACTTGTGAACCTGGCAATCGATGCCTTCTTCGGAGAGGATGCGGCTGAGGAAGGCGGTCGCGCGATCCTCGTTCCCGGGGGGATTCGTCGTGTCGATGCGCAGGTACTCGCCCAACAGTTGTACGGCTTCCCGCCCCAACGCGTTCCAGTCCAATGCCCTAGATACTCCCTTCGGATTGTACCGCCTGCCGGATCACGGCGATGGCGGCGAGATCTCCCACTTCGTCTCCCAGTCCGGCGGGCACGACCCGCACGGTGTCGTAGACCCGCGGCCAGGTTTCGCGCCGGAGGTACGCGCGGATGGGTTCCAGCAAGAGATCCTGCGCCTTGACCAGGATGGTGCCGATGACGATGACCTCCGGGTTCAGTATGTTCACGATGTTCCCCAGTCCGACGGCCATGTACCGCGCCGTCTCGTCCACGATTTCCCGGGCGGCGGGATCGTCCTGCCTGGCCGCGTCCATGACGGTCTCCGCCATGATGCGTGCCGGGTCGCCGCCGGCCAGATCGACCATGCGCGAGTCGGGTGCCGCCTGCGCCTTCTCCCGGGCCCGCCTGGCGATCGATGGCCCCGAACACAGGGCTTCCAGGCAGCCGCGCTTACCGCAGCCGCAGACCGGCCCGTTTTCGACGATGGTCATGTGCCCCACTTCGCCGGCCGTGTCGCCGGGGCCGCGGTAAAGACGGCCGTCGAGGATGATGCCGCCGCCGATACCGGTGCTCATGGTCATGTACACCATGTGCCGGCAGCCCCGGCCGGCCCCGAAAGACCACTCCGCCAGGGCACTGGCGTTGGCATCGTTCTCGACGAAAACCGGCAGAGAGAGCGCGCTTTCCAGCCACGCCTTCAGCGGGACCTCGTCCCAGCCCGGCAGATTGGGCGGCGCGAAGACCACGCCGGTTTCCGTGTCCAGGGGACCGCCGCAACTGACGCCGACGCCGGCCAGGTCCTCCGGGGCGAGCGCGGTGCGCGCCATGGCTTCGCGGGACATGTCCACCAGCGATGCCACCACGGCCCGCGGGCCCCGTTCGGCTTCGGTCGGCCGCCTGATCTTGTGCAGGATCTTCCCGTTCCGGTCGGCGACGGTCACGGCGAGCTTGGTGCCGCCGATGTCATGGCCCAGGAGGTACGGGGCGTTCCGGTCTGGCTGGGGCATAGTCGCGGGTCGAAGCGTTTGTCCTGGCCGGGCATAGTCGCGGGTCGAAGCGTTAATCTCCGGGGATTCGCGGTCGCTTTCCGGCTAACCGTAAAACTTGCAGTAATTATAGTCCGCGGGCAGGTAGTGTCAACTGCTTTCAGCCGGGCCGCGATGCCGTTCCGGCCCGCCAAAAACTGATTGACAGCGACCGCCCGTCCCGGGCATTTTTGCAGGAGTCTAAACGGCCGCTTCCCGTCATGGGCGGCCCTCGTATCAAGGCGCGTGGATCCAAAAGGCCGTCCCACGGCCGTTCCACGGACCGCCGGAGGAATGGGAGGAGGACGGCAAATGCTGGATACCAAGATTCTGTGGATGTGGCTGCATGTACTGGGCGTCGTACTGTGGGCGGGCGGTTTCTTCTACGTCCTGGTCGCGCTCACCCCGGTGCTCCGGTCGGGCAGGGCGTCGGAGGAACGCGTGGAGATCATGCGCCGGACCGGCGCCATATTCCGCCGGGTATCCTGGACGGCGATTATCATCCTGGTCGTGAGCGGTTCGTTCAGCCTGTACAACCGGATCATGGATGGGGTGGCCGCCCGGGCGATGTCGTCCCAGCCCGAGCTGTACCCGCTGCTTCCGCCGGGCTACGAAGCCCTGATGACCGTCAAGCTCCTGATCGTGATCGCGCTGATCGTGCACCATGCGGTCCGGCTCCTGGAACCCCGGGTCCTCGAAGACGGCAGTATCGGGTTCAAGTCCAGGGCTTCGGGCATCGTGGGCGCCGTGCTCTTCGCGGCGGCGGTGCTGCTGGGCCTGATCCTGCTGACCATGAATGTCTCTGTCTGATTCGGCCCCATGAAGGACTTCATCGCCCTGACCAAGCCCGGCCTGGTCATCATGCTGGTGCTGACCACCTGCGTCGGGTTCTACCTGGGGTCCGACGGACCGGTGGACTGGCTGCGCCTGCTGCACACGCTGGCCGGAACCGCCCTGGCGGCCGGGGGAACGCTCGCACTGAACCAGTTCATGGAGCGAGACCGGGACGCCATGATGCGGCGGACCCGAAAGCGTCCGCTTCCCGCCGGGAAACTTCGGCCCGCGCAGGCCCTCGGGTTCGGCGCGGCCATCACGGTGGCGGGCCTGTTGTACCTGGCGCTGGTGGTCAACGTCCTGAGCTGCGCCGTCACCACGCTGATCACCGTCACCTACCTGTTTCTCTACACGCCGCTCAAGCACCGGACCACGCTGTCGACCGTGTTCGGTGCCGTCCCGGGCGCGTTGCCCCCGGTGACCGGTTGGGCGGCCGCCCGAAACGAACTGGGGCTGGAGGCCGGCGTCCTGTTCGCCATCCTCTTTCTCTGGCAGATGCCCCACGCCCTCGCGCTGGCCTGGCTCTTTCGCGAAGACTACGCCCGCGCTGGGTTTCAACTGCTGCCCGCCGTCGATCCCGACGGCCGGTTTACGAGCGTGCAGATCCTGATCAACTGCCTGGCCCTGACCGCCTTCAGCCTGGTCCCGACCATACTGGGCATCTCGGGGGTCGTCTATTTCTACGCGGCTTTCGCGGCCGGACTTGGACTGCTCGCTTTCGCCATCCACCTGACCGTGACCCGGACCCAGGCTTCGGCAAGGAACCTGTTCATTGCGTCGCTGGTGTTCCTGCTGGTCCAGTTCTCCGTGATGGCCTATGACAAGGTGTAAAGCATGCTGGAAATAACGGACCTGCCCCTGGTGAACGCCTGCCTGAACTCGACCAGCGCGGCTTTCCTGGTCGCGGGCTACATCAACATCAGGAAACGGAACGTCGCCGCGCACAGGACGTGCATGCTGGGTGCGGTCGCCGCGTCCGTACTGTTTCTCACCACCTATCTGATTTACCATTTCAACCACGGAAGCACGCCCTTCACCGGCGAGGGATGGACTCGTTACGTCTATTTCACCATCCTCATCAGCCACACGATCCTGGCCACGGCCATCGTGCCCATGGTCGTGCTGACGCTGCGCCATGCGCTGAAGGGGCGTTTCGAACGCCATGCGCCGCTGGCCCGTTGGACCCTGCCGATCTGGCTGTACGTGTCCGTCACCGGCGTGCTGGTGTACCTGATGCTGTACCAATGGCAAGGATAGGTGCCTGATATGGCCGCTGTTCCGGTACGCAGGTTGACGCTGGCCGCGCTCTCGATCGCGCTCGTGACGCTGGCGACCTTTGTCATACGCATCCCCAATCCGGCCACGCAGGGATACATCAATCTCGGCGACGGGCTGCTGTTCACCCTCGCCCTCGTCTTCGGATGGCGCATCGGCGGTCTCGCGGGCGGGGTCGGTTCCGCCCTGGCCGACGCACTGGGCGGCTACTTCATCTGGGCGCCCTGGACGCTCGTCATCAAGGGGATTGAGGGGATCCTGGTCGGATCGATCGCGTTCTGGGGCACCCGGGGCGGTCGGGACAGCCAGGGCGGACTGGACGACCAGGGCGGACTGGTCAAGTCGGATGCTGGGGGCACCTTGGGCGGTCGCCATCCCGACCGGATCGCGGCCTTCGCAGCCGTGCTGGTGGGCGGCGTCTGGATGGTTACCGGTTACTACCTGGCCGGGTCGGTCCTGTTCGGCGGCATCGCCGCGCTGACGGAGATCCCGGGCAACCTGGTGCAGGCCGGCGTGGCGGTCGTGGTGGCCCTGCCCCTGTCCGTCCTGTTGAGAAACGCCTTGAAACGGAGTGATTATGGATCTCTCGCACCTCGATGAAAAAGGACGCGTCCGCATGGTGGACGTGACGGAGAAACCGGTTACGGAACGGCGGGCGGTGGCCTACGGCGAAGTGAGAGCCAGGACCGAGACGATCCGGAAGATCTCCGCCGACGAGATGGGCAAGGGCGACGTGCTGACCACGGCGAAGATCGCGGGCATCTCGGCGGCGAAGAAGACGGGCGACCTTATCCCCATGTGCCATCCCATCCCGCTGACCCACGTGGAGATCGACATCACCCTGAACGAGGACGCGGGCAGGATAGGCCTTCTGGCCACGGCCGTCGCGTCCGGCAGGACCGGCGTGGAAATGGAGGCCCTGACGGCCGTCTCCGTGGCCGCCCTGACCCTCTACGACATGTGCAAGGCCGTGGACCGGACCATGGAGATCGCCTCCATCCTGCTGGTGGAGAAGGAAGGCGGCAGGTCCGGGGCGTTCAGGCGGCCCGGGTGGGAGCGTCCGGGGTAGTGCGGTATCTGACTAGGTATATGCCAAACGTCAATTCTCACTCAATTCCGGGAAATAGGTCTCGTAAAAACCGCGATCTCTGGTAAGAAAGGCGTCTGCGGAAACCATTGCGTGAGCGCCGATGAGGAAGTCTGTGATGATCCGATCCCTGGGTCCCCCCGCCTGCCGGTACCGCATCCAGCGCAACCCCGCTTCGAAAGCAATTTCCGTATCGATGGGGGACGATCTCGCTCCTAACTCTCGCAAGGCGCCATCCAGGGTGTCCCGGTCCTTGAAAGTCGGTACGAGCTCCGCGTAAACCAAGTCGCAAACGAGTATTCCGCCTCTGTCAAAGGCTTCACGCATTGCTTCTCTGGACTGCGATCCATAAAAGCTGTCTGAATGAAACACGTCCAACAGGATGTTTGTGTCGACAGCAGTGATCATCTTCCCCGGATCTCTTCGATGTATTCGTCTGTATTCCCACCAGTGCCCAAAATGCCGTAGACGCGATCCACCGGGTGTTGGGATGATGCTCGCTTCTGGATCAGCAATCCCTTCTCCGTAGGCGTAATGACTACTTCTACATCATGATGCATTCCGAATCGGTCTCTCAGCCGTTTAGGTATGGTTATCTGTCCGCGTTCTGAGATTTTCATATTTTCTCCATATGAAATACGTACTCATGATTTCATACCTAAAATAACAACCTCTTGCTGGTTTGTCAACCTGGACTTGAACCGCTCCAATACATAATTGGTCGATAGGCGATGTTTTTTCTTGACGAACTTCTAATCCTGCCTATATTGCGTCCGTGCAAGAATGGAATAATAATTCTTAATTAAATATAAATATTCTTAATCCATCATGAACGCCAAGCACCAGCGCCAGGGAACCATACGATCACTCATCGAGCGGGGGCACTTCCATACGCACAAGGAGGTGATCGCGGCCCTGCACACGGAAGGAATCGACGTCAACCAGGGGACACTGTCCAAGGATTTCAAGGAACTGCACGTCATCAAGACGCGTCTCGCGGACGGGCAGTACAAATACGTGCTGCCGCGTTACTACTCGGTGGAGACCCAGGACGAACTGGTCGAACGGGAAATCCGGGATTTCGTCGTCAGTGCAGACGACGCGATGAACCAGGTCGTCCTGCAGACCTCCGCCGGCCATGCGTCCGGGGTGTGCGAGGCCATCGACCAGGCGGAATGGCCGGAGATCGTGGGCAGTGTCGCGGGCGAGAACACGATTCTCCTGGTCACCAAGTCGACCGCCCATGCCGGGAAAACGCTGCGACGCGTCGAGGCCATCATGAAGCAGAAGAGAGAAGGTACATGATCAGACTGGGCATCATCGGTGCGACAGGATACACGGGCATGGAACTGTACCGGCTGGCGTCGCGGCATCCGGACATCGAGATCGCGTTCGCCACTTCGGAACAGTACACCGGCCAGAAACTCGGCGAGGTCTTTCCCCGTGTGGATCCGGACCGGGACATCACGCTGAGATCCCTGGACGACATTGCGGACGAACCCGCTGACGTGGTCTGTTTCTGCACGCCGGACGGGGTGGCCATGGACCGGGTCGGCGCCTTCTTGGACCGGGGCGTGCGCGTCGTGGACGTCAGTTCCGATTTCCGCTTCGACGATCCGGAGGTATACACGTCCTGGTACAACCGCCCACACACCGCACCGTCGCTCCTCAATGCGGCGGTCTACGGGATTCCCGAACTGAACCGGGACCGCATACGGACGGCCGATCTCGTGGGCAATCCCGGATGTTATCCCACCGGCGTGATCCTCGGCCTGGCTCCGCTGCTCGAAGAGGGCGTGATCGAAGCCGGGCAGATCATCGTGGACGCCAAGTCGGGCGTCAGCGGCGCCGGCCGGGGCCTGAAGCTGCGCAATCTCTACGTGGAGGTGAACGACAGCATCACGCCGTACAATATCGGCCATTCGCACCGTCACGTGGGGGAAATCGAGCAGGAACTGTCCAGGTTCTCCGATGCTCGGTCCTACGTGGTTTTTTCGCCTCACCTGACGCCCATGAGCCGGGGCATCCTGGCGACGACCTATGTGCGCGTGAAGAACGGCGCGACCCAAGGTGACCTGGCGGCCCTGTACGAGCAGCGCTATGAAGGGGAGCCTTTCATCCGGCTGTCGCATTCCGGCTATCCCGAGACCCGTTTCGTGACCTGGACGAACTACTGCGACCTGCGCGTCGACCGCGTGGACGGATCGGACCTGGCCATCGTCACGTCCGCCATCGACAACCTGGTCAAGGGCGCCGCCGGTCAGGCGCTGCAGAACGTGAATGTCATGAGCGGCCTGGACGAAACGACGGGGCTGATCTAGTATGGCACAAAACATCGTGGTAAAACTCGGCGGCGCGACGATCGAGCAGGACGGCGTGATCGAGGAGCTGGCCGCCGACCTTCGGGACCTGCCGGACGTCTTCCCTATCATCGTCCACGGCGGCGGCGCGGAGATCGGCCGGTACCTGGAGCTGCTCGGTAAGGAGTTCACCTTCGTGAACGGCCTCCGGGTCACGGACGGCGACATGGTCGAAATCGTGGAGATGGTCCTGTCGGGCAAGGTCAACAAGGAACTGGTCTCGCGCTTCCAGCACTGTGGGGTGAACGCCCTCGGCGTAAGCGGGAAGGACATGGGCCTGCTGCGGGCGGAGAAGTACCGGGAGGATGGCGTGGACATCGGCTTCGTGGGAGAGATCGTCGAGGTGAATACCGCACTTTTCGATCTCTGTGCGTCGAACCACGTCACGCCGGTCGTCTCCCCCATCTCGGGGGGCGTCAACGGGGAGACCTACAACGTCAACGCGGACCACGCCGCGCTGGACATCGCCCGGGCCGTGGCCGGCGACGACATCGTGTTCATATCGGACGTGGCCGGCATCCACCGGTCCGACGGCCGGCCCGTTCGCAAGTTGACTCCCGAACTGGCCGATGCGCTGATCGAAGCGGGCGAGATCACGGGCGGGATGATTCCCAAGGTCCGCTCCGCCCTCGAGTGCCTGTCCTATGGCGTCCGCCGCGCCCGCATCATCGCATGGCAGGGGGCCGGAACGCTGCGGAAGGAACTGGCGTCGGAAGAAAGTGTTTTCGGAACGGTAGTGACGACGGGATAGCGTCGTATTGCTATCGGTCGAGGCGAAGCAGTCGGCAGTAACCACCGAATGAAAGGATCAAGCATGACTACCGAAGAGATCATCGCCCTGGAGGAACAGTACATCGCACCGACCTACGTGCGTCCGCCCGTCGTGTTCGACCGGGGCAGCGGCGCTTACGTATACGACCTCGAGGGCAGGCGGTATCTCGATTTCCTCGGCGGCATCGCGGTGAATTCCCTGGGCCACGGGGTGCCGGAGATCATCGGCGCCGTGGCGCAGCAGGCCGCGAAGCTGATGCACATTTCCAACCTGTACCACACGGAACCCCACGTGAAGCTCGCGAAGCTGCTGGTGGAAAACGCCTTCCCGGCCAGGGTCTTCTTCTGCAACAGCGGATCGGAATCCATCGAGGCGGCCCTCAAGTTCACGCGCCGGTGGGCGTCCGAAGCGGGCGGCGACACCAAGCACGAGATCGTGACCTTCGAGAACGCGTTTCACGGCCGGACCTACGGCGCCGTCAGCGCAACGGCCCAGCCCAAGTACCACGAGGGGTTCAAGCCCATGCTGCCGGGGATGGTCTACCTGCCCCTCAACGAGATCGAGCCCCTCGAAGAGGCCATATCGGCGGAACGGACCGCGGCTGTGATGGTGGAGCCCGTCCAGGGAGAGGGCGGCGTGAACCCGGCGCACGTGGAATTCCTGCGGCATCTGCGCAGGTTGTGCGACGAACGCAAAGTCGCCCTGATCTTCGACGAAATCCAGTGCGGCCTGTGCCGCACGGGCAAGCTCTTCGCCTACCAGCACCACGGCATCGAGCCGGACGTCATGACCCTGGCCAAGCCGCTGGCCGGCGGCCTGCCCATCGGCGCCGTCATGATGAAATCCCATATCGCCGAAGTCCTCAAGCCGGGCATGCACGGCTCCACTTTCGGAGCGAACCCGGTGGCCTGTCACGTGGCCCACGCCGTCGTCAGCAAGATGATCGACGAGGGGCTGGCGGACCGGACCCTGGAAATGGGCGGGAAACTGACCGCCGGACTGAATGCCCTCGCCGAAACCCATACGGACATCAAGGAAGTCCGCGGCGCGGGCCTGTTGATCGGCGTGGAATTCGAAGACAAGGTGGGTGACGTAGTAAGCGCGTGCCGGGACGAGGGCCTGATCGTGGGAACGGCCGGGGACAACGTGCTCCGCTGCGCGCCACCCCTGGTGATCGAGCAGCGGCACGTGGACGAAGCGCTCGGGATCCTCGGCGGGGTGCTGGACGCGCGGTGAGGAACTGCCCGCGCCACCCACCCTCCACAAAGTGACCGATTAGACTTGAACAGGAGCATCATGACCGACACCCGGGACGAAGCACTCAAACAACTCATGGATGATTTCCACGCGTCCATCGATGCGGACCGCCGCCTGTTCCGCGTGGACATCCGGGGCAGCATCGCCTATGCCCGTGGGCTCGTGCGCATTGGCGTGCTCACCGCCGATGAGGGCCACGTAATCGAAAAGGCACTGGGCGAGATCGAAGGCGAGATCGAAAGCGGCGCCTATGCGCTGACCCGGGACCTGGAAGACATCCACATGGCCGTGGAGAAGCGCTTG
Source organism: Gemmatimonadota bacterium (assembly GCA_026705925.1). GTDB lineage: Bacteria > JAAXHH01 > JAAXHH01 > JAAXHH01 > JAAXHH01 > JAAXHH01. The sequence continues at coordinate 85,520 of JAPOZT010000014.1, read as the reverse complement.
ATCGAGAAAGTGGGACCCGTGGGGGGAAAGCTGCACACGGGCCGGAGCCGCAACGACCAGAACGCCACGGACGAGCGACTGTATCTCCGCGAGGTGGTGGACGACGTCTCCGGGCGGATCCGGGATTGCCAGGCAGCGCTGCTGGGGCTGGCCGAACGCACGGTGGATGTCGTCTTCCCGGGGTATACCCACCTGCAGCAGGCGCAGCCGATCCGGTTCGCCCACTATGCCCTTTCGCTCCTGTTCGGGCTCCAGCGGGACCGGGAGCGCCTCGCGGACTGTCGGAAGCGGATCAACGTCATGCCCCTCGGCGCCGGGGCGATGGCGGGCAGCGCCTTCCCGATCGACCGCGCGTTCCTGGCCGATGAACTGGGTTTCGACGGCATCTCGCCCAACAGCATCGACGCGGTGAGCGACCGCGATTTCAACGTCGAGTTCCTCGCTGCCTGCACGACACTGATGATCCGTATCAGCCGGGCCTGCGAGGACCTGGTCATCTGGTCGTCCACGGAATTCGGGTACGTCACGCAGCATCCCCGGCTGGCCACGGGCAGCAGCATCATGCCGCAGAAGAAGAACCCGGACGCCGCCGAACTGCTGAGGGGCAAGACCGGTCGCGTCGTGGGCAGCCTGGTCTCCCTCGTCACCATACTCAAGGGCCTGCCCCACACGTACAACAAGGACATGCAGGATGAGAAAGAACCACTCTTCGACGCCATTGACACGGTGACCGTCGCGCTGACGGTCTTCACGGCGATCTGGGAGACGCTGGAGGTAAGAGGCGGTCGGGTTGAAGAAAACATGGACGACGCCATGCTGTCCACGGACCTGGCGGACTACCTGACCCGGTGCGGCGTGCCGTTCCGGGAAGGACACGGCATCGTGGCCGCGCTCGTGGAAGAGGCCCTGAACCGAGGCTGCAGCCTGCGCGACCTGCCGCTCGAGCTGTACCGCCAGTATTCGGAACATTTCGATGAAGCGGTGATCGCCGGGCTCAGATTCGACGACAGCGCCGACAAGCGCGCCTTGCCCGGTGGCACCGGCCGCAAACCGATCGAGCAGCAAATTGAACAGGCCCGGGAGATCCTGGCGCGCGGTTAAGCGGCTGGAAACGGCCCGCGAGCCCGTGACGCTGGGATTGTAAAATACCGATTATTCGGCAAGTCGGGGTGCAGGATGCAAGGGAGCAGGTTGTAAGGGAGCTGGACGGTCATGAACAAAGCTAGCACGTCAGTGACGCCGGCATCGAACGGAAGCGACACAGTCATTCGTCCGGCCGTGATCGGGGACGTCCCCGAGATCATGGAGATCCTCCAGCCCTACATCGAGGAGGACATCCTCCTTCCGGTGTCGGTCTACCGCCTGTTCGAGCACATCCGGTACTTTGTCGTGGGCGAGCGGGGCGGCCAGGTGATCGGCTGCGGATCTCTCGTGATCGTCTGGCACGACCTGGCGGAAGTTCGGTCGCTGGCTGTCCGGAGAGGATGCCAGGGCGGCGGCATCGGCGGGCGCATCGTCGATGAGCTGATCGCGGAGGCGGAGGAACTGGGCGTCGCCCGGGTCTTCGCCCTGACCTACGAGACCAGCTTCTTCGGCCGCCACGGGTTCGAGGTCGTCGATCGCGAGACCCTGCCGCACAAGGTCTGGAAGGACTGTACCAACTGCGCCCGATTCACCCATTGCGACGAGATCGCCGTGGCCCGGACGCTGATCCCCGAAGCCCAGCGGAAACCGGAACCCGCCCTGCCGGACATGCAGCAGGACCCCACGCTGATCATGCCTTCTCCCGCGCCTCAGTAAACTTTCTAACGCTCACCGGTGATTCGCCACTCCTTCCCACTGACTCGTCACTCCCTTCCAGGTGACTCGTCATTAACTGGCCCAACAGGCGAGCCTTGATGCATTTCATGTCGACCTACCTGACAGAAGCAGCGAACCAGCTCAGATGGTGGCTGCGGCTTCCCCCAACCAACCTCATCGACCGAGGCGATCACGTCCGTTTCCAGTATGCCCTGTACCTGATGATTCACCAGGTCGCTACTGTGCTCTACGGGATGAACGGTCTGCCGGAGACCATGTACTTTCCGTCGCGGCTCAAAGGCGCGAGAAACCGGCTGAACAGTTTGTCCAGGGCGCCGGCGCATGCGGGTGATACCCTCTGGACGCTGGCGACCGAACGCGATTCGGCGAAAGCCTGGGTGGCCGCGGCCGGCCTGATGCGGGATACCCTGGCTTTGCTAAACGAATCAAGTAGCGATCATGACGCGTTGGACCGGGAGTTCCAGGAAGGTTCTTTCAAGCCGGATCAGTCCCGGGATCCTGTTGAGCTGTACGCCCTGGCCGCCGAAATCGCGGAAAGGATCCGGCTACTCGATGGAACGAGCGCCGTGGCGCTGGGCGGATCCCTGGGAAGAGGTTACGCCGACCGCCAGTCGGATATCGACCTGCTTGTTTTCGGGCCGGGCATACCCCGTGAGGATGATCGTCACCGGGCGATCTCGGCCTGGCCTGCGGTAACATGCGGGCCCTTGATCGAACCGGCCTGCGACAGCGTGGTGCTTGACGGGGCGATGGTCCACATCCGTTACTGGACCAGGCAGACCGTGGAAGATATGCTGGCGGCGTTTCCCGGACCGCCCAGGCCACCCGAGCAGCGGATTCTCGCCGAGGAGTTGCAGTGCTGCCAATCATTGGTCGATCCGGACGGGCGGCTCGGCGAGTGGAAAGCGGCACTGGATGCGTTACCTGCCGGGTTGGTGAAAGCGGTGATCGGTGAAGCGCAGAAACGGCTGCCCCTGTTTCGGGACCATTGGCGAAAGGCACAAGACGCCGACGACCGGATCCATCTCTACTGCCTCGCGATCCAGGCCGTGAACGATCTGCTGATCGCGCTGTACATGAGAAATGGGCGGTTTCTGAGTACGCCGCGATGGACCCACAAAAATGTCGGCGTGTTTGATGTCGGGCCGCCGGACATGGAAGGGCGGTTGTCTCCACTTGTAGACGGGATCACCGACAGGAAAGATGAAACAGCGAGATGGCAGGCGTTGGAAGGTTTGTGGGGTGAGTTGGTGGGTCTGTAACCTCGATGAACCTGACGCATGGGTTTCTTATCCATTTTATCTGCTGAGTTGCTATATGTACCGGTATTGTTTACTATAGAACGGAATGGTAAGTAGTACGCGCTTAAGGCTGGTAGAGAAGGTTGAGGTGATGTTTCTATGGCAAGCCGCCACGCGGACTGGATGAAACAGGGCCTCCGGGATCTGGGCCACGGACGCCATTCACTGGAAGCCGGCGACTTTGAGTGGGCTTGCTTCGCTGCCCAACAGGGTGCTGAAAAAGCCGTCAAAGCGGTAATCGAGAAAGCGGGTGGAGTGGCGTGGGGACATTCGGTTACGGCTCTGCTCGAAGCCTTGCCCGAGTCTCTGCCGTCCGGCCAGCAACTACTCGACGCCGCCAAAGCACTGGACAAACACTATATTCCCGCCCGGTACCCCAACTCGCATCCGCAAGGAGCCCCCTATGAATACTACACACGAGCGGAGGCGGAAAGCGCACTGGCGAACGCAGCGCAGATCATCGACTTCTGTGAAGGTATTCTGGCTGGACCGCGCTCAGTTGATGGAGCGTCTCCATCGGGTAGCCCGGACGCTGGGTAATCGCCACCCTGAAATCGAGTCGATCTATCTGTTCGGCTCTTTGGCGCGGGGAGACGCCGTGCCTGGTAGCGACGCGGACCTGCTGATCGTGGTGAGTCACAGCGCCGATCCATTTCGGGATCGGTCGGCCCGCTTCCAAACGACGGGTGTCGGCGTGGGTGTCGATGTAGTGGTTTACACGCGGGAAGAACTGGACTCGATGCTGGAGACGGGCAACGAATTCGTGCGGCGAGCATTGCGCGAGGCCATTCTGTTGATTCCGGTTGGCTGAAGCGACCGGGATCGTGTAACTTCCCACAGCCGGACGCCTGCGCCACTTAAATCCTCAATTCCAGTCCATCCTCAATCCGCCTCAAGCCCTCTTCTACCAGATTGTCGGAAATCCGGACGACTACGCCGGATCCCGAATCGCCGATGGGCTCGAACGATACGCCGAGGTTTCCGTCCCTGCCCCCGGCCTGCGTGATTTCGACCACGAGCCGGTTGCGATCGGATGAGAACGTATCGAGCAGGCCTTCAGGCACGTCGACGTCATCCACGACGACAGTCAAGCCCTCAGCGTCCCACGATTCAATCACCCCACCGAACCGGTTCAACGTCCATACGACCGGTTCATTCTCCTTCGTATTGAGTGAAACGATCCGTTCGTCATCCATCACGACGCCGAGTCGCTCGCCGGCAACAAGCAGATGGGTGAGATCTTCCCTCGGTCCGCCGCAGCCCATGGCGATCAGCAGGGCAGCAAGAACGAAGCAACACGTGCTTTTGGGGTACATGGTCGTCTCCCGGATGTAGCGAGCCGCCAAGGTTGCGCCGCCAGGGTCGCGCCGCCAGGGTCGCGCCGCAAGGGTCGCGTGAATCCCGCCGTAATCACGCCTCCGCGATAAAACGTTCCACGTCCACGAGGGCCCCTTCCCGGCGTGCCGAATCCCACCCGGCCAGGATCGGTGCGAGCGACCGGAGCCCGTCGTGGTAATCGCTCTGAAGAATCCCTGGGTTCCCTGACCGGACCGCCTCGACGAAGGCCTGGTCCTGGGCCAGCCACGGGTCGAAGGGGTCGGCCTCGTAGACGACCTTGTCGTTCACTTCGATCCGTTCGTAACCGAAAACGGCCAGCCTCCCGCCATCGAAGTAGATCTTGAAATAGGGTTCCTCACCGGGCCCGGCTGGATCGCACTCGATGAAGGTCAGCGTCGCCGTGGCGCCGGCCGACAATTGATAATGAAAGGATGAAGAGAGCGGCGTATGGTATTCCGCCGGATGGTACAGGAATGCCTGGGACTTGATCACGTCCTGGCCGGTCATGAACCGGGTGTAGTCCGTGGCGTGCACGCCCCAGTCGAAGAAGCGGACGCCGCCTTTCTCCACCTGGTGCGACCAGGCGGTGCGGGCAGCGGCGGCCGGCTTCGGGTTATGCGAGATCTGCTGGAAGCGGACGTGCACGATGCGCTTGTCCCGGAGCAGCCGCCGGGCTTCCTGGAAGATGGGCCGGTACCGTTCCCGGAAGCCTACCGTGCTGATGACGCCGCCCTTCCGTACCGCTGCGTCGATCCGCTTCGCCAGGGCCATGTCCAGGGCCTGGGGTTTCTCGCTGAAGAGCTGAATGCCGCGTTCGGCCGCGGCGATTTCCACGTCGGTGCGGGCGAAGGCCGGCACGATGGACCAGAGGGCGTCGGGGTCTTCGGCCTCCAGCATCGCGTGGGCGTCCGTGTAGGTGCGGGCGACCCCGAACTGCGCAGCCACTTCGCGCAGCGCTTCTTCATTGATGTCGCACAGCGCCGCGATCTCGACGTCGTCGATCCGGCTCAGGTTAGGCAGGTGCGTGGCCTGTGCGAACCGGCCGGTCCCGTAGACGGCAACGCGGACGGGTCTGTCGGGCATGGGGTGCTCCCTTTTACGTTGGTCTGGCGCCGCCAGCGCGGTGTGCGAATCTCCGTAAATCGATCTCTAATGGGCGCCGGATCTAAATCGCCGGCATTTCCACGCCGAGTCCGGCTGCGGTTTCCGAGATCGTGTTCCAGGTTTTGTCCGGGATGTAGATGCCCTCGGCAAGCCGCTGTTGCCGGACGTCCTCCTCGATTTCTCCCGGAGCGTAGACCCGGTCGAATCCCGGCAGGGGCTTCGCCGAACCCACGTAGGTGACGTGGGCTTCGATTTCCGCCTTGTAGTCGGCCGGGTCCATAAAGGCCCCGATGTCCAATGCGGCGATCAGGATGCCCCCGCCCCCCTTGCCGCCCGTGCACCCGGCGTTCGACAGGGGGCCGATGATCATCTCGATCATCATGGCCAGCCCGTGCCCCTTGTGGCCGAACTGCAGGCCGCCCAGGGGCAGTACGGCCACCTGGTCCGGCTCGGCGTGGTACCGGCTGCCGTCATTTACGTAGCGGCCCTGCTGGTCGATCAGCCAGCCGTCCGGCATGGGCTCGCCGCGCTCTATCTTCTGCTCGACCTTGCCGCCGGCGACCACGCTGAGCGTCATATCGAGCATGAGGGGCGGCCCCTTCTCCCTCGGCACGGCGAAGGCGATGGGCTCGGGCCGCAGGCGCCGGTCGGCGCTCCCGTAGGGCGCCACGAATTCGCCACCGCCGTTGAGGCCTACCATGCCGATCATGCCCTGTTCGGCGATCCTCGGCGGGAAGTCGCCCAACCGGCCGATGTGGGAGACGTTCCGCAGGGCGATCATGCCGATCGTGGCGCTGCGCGCCTTTTCCACCGCCAGGGACAGGGCCTTCGTCACCGCCACGATGCCGTTGGCTCCGTTCCCGTCGATCTGCGCGAATCCAGGCCGGTCCGCCACCACGATATGGTTTTCCCAGGGCCTGTAATCCTCCTGGAGGGACGGGACGTATCGGGGCATGAACCACACGCCATGTGAATCGTGCCCGAGCAGGTTGCTGGTCGTCAGGTGATCGGCGAGGATATGGGCGTCTTCCACCGGGATGCCGGTCGCCTCGAAGATCGCGCGGCTCAGGCTGTTGAGCTTGTCGAAAGGCACTACAGGCATGCAAAAGCTCCTGTGTTTTGCGTAAGCGTGGCTGGGTGGGTATTGGATACAGAACCTACGTTTTCAATCCTGGGATGAAAATAACCTTCTATCGATGCATTGGAAAGAAAACGAGTCCATATACGAGAACTCATGACCAAAAAACAACTGATTACATATATGCCATCCCGATGTTGTCCATCGATAGGGAACAACGCGGCTCAATCAGCAGTGGAGACTGATTACTAAGAGGTCATAATGGAATCGATTTTCAACGATTTAATTGAAAAGTGGCATGGCCCTGTTCCGAGTTCCACGCTTGTTCTTTTCATAGCTGCAGTAGTTCCAGGGGTTATCATTGTTTTCGTGAGGTCACAGTTTGTCAAAGGGAAGATCCTACCATACCCGGCAGGCTTCCTTTCCTATCTGTCAGTCTCGACCGTATACTGGTTAGTTTTGTTATTGTTGATTTCTCCATTGTTTATGTTGATATTGGACTACGCGCGAATACACTACTTGATTGCTCCTTTTAATGAATTTAAAGAAGTTATCTTTGTTATTATCGTCCCAATACTCGTTGGATTTGTTTCCGGGTGGGTAGCAACAAAAGGTTATGTTTACAGGATCCTGTACTTCCTGAAACTAAACCCCTTTCATCCTACTCCGACAGCATGGGAATGGTGTTTTTCTGAATCCGTTGAACAGTTCATATTGATTACATTAAAAAACGGTGCTCAGTTTGGAGGGATGCTTGATTCCGATAGTTTCGCTTCGTCAGACATTGAGAACCAGGATATCTACATATCAGAAGTTTACGTAATAGATAACCAGAATAACTGGATTCCCCAGGGTCGTGGCATTTTCCTATCGAGTGGGGAGATTTCTTCAGTAGAGTTCATTCCGATTAAGGAAGAGGAACAGTGAAATGCCAAAAACACCCCAACCTCCAGAAAAAGGGTACGGGCCAACTCGCAGGAACATAAACCCACGGGGATTCAGGCCGAAACCTAATCCGAACAGACCCGCGAATCCGAAACCTCCCAATGTGGGTAGTGCCCTAAAGCCACCCCTCAAACCCAGGTAGTCCCCAAAGCCCTGAATCCAACATTGACTGAAACTCAAACCCCGCTTCCCGGAGCGGGGTTTGTTTTATTAGAAAGGATAGTTCAAGTGTTTCCAAAGTCGTTGACAATCAGATTTGCAAATACTCTTGACACGCCAGACTGACATGTCTAAATTGGCCTGCTGCGTTATTTTGACAATGCCATATTGGCGCGAACGGTTGAATGTGACAGAATGGCAGAATACCGGAGAGAGGAACGGTACCATCCGGCATTTCGCGACAATGTGCATAACACCATAAATACCAACCATTTAAGCTTTAGTAGCCAGGTTTTGTGAGCGGTGTACTCCATCGTGGCACGGATATTGCAATAAAGAAAGCGGACGAAATGATCGTCCATTATCGTGCTGATTTCTGAAATCAGCGTTCTTATCACCAGTGAAAGGAGCAGGAAGCAATGAACGTACAACCTTTGGGCGACCGGGTCCTGGTCAAGCGCCTCGAGGAAGAAGAGGTACAGCGCGGCGGTATCATCATCCCCGATACGGCCAAGGAAAAGCCGCAGCAGGGCGAGGTCGTGGCGGCCGGTCCGGGGCGCGTCGGCGACAACGGCGACCGCGTGGAGCTGGAAGTCAAGGTCGGCGACAAGATCCTCTTTGGCAAGTACTCCGGCACGGAAGTCAACCTGGATGATTCCGAATACCTCATGATGCGGGAAGAGGACATCCTGGGTATCGTGTCGTAGTTAACCGAGTGTATGAATCGTAACCTCAAGATCCGGTTGAGGTTGAACCTGAGCCTATGCAAGGAGGGTTGAACCAGTGGCAAAGCAGTTGAAATTCAGGGATGAAGCGCGGCGCTCCGTGCTGAGCGGTGTGGAGACCCTGGCCAAGGCGGTGAAGGTCACCCTGGGTCCCAAGGGCCGGAACGTGGTGCTCGACAAGAAGTTCGGTTCGCCGACCGTCACGAAGGACGGCGTGTCGGTGGCCAAGGAAATCGAATTGCAGGACCCCTACGAGAACATGGGAGCCCAGATGGTCAAGGAAGTGGCTTCGAAGACCAGCGATATCGCCGGCGACGGGACCACGACGGCCACGGTGCTGGCCGAGGCCATCTACCGCGAGGGGCTGAAGAACGTGACCGCCGGCCATAATCCAATGGCCCTGAAGCGCGGCATCGAGAAGGCCGTGTCCGCGGTGGTGGACGAGATCGACAGCATCAGCCAGCCGACGGCCGGCAAGACCGAAATCGCCCAGGTCGCGACGATTTCCGCCAACAACGACCCCGAGATCGGCGACCTGATCGCCAACGCCATGGAGAAGGTGGGCAAGGACGGGGTCATCACGGTGGAAGAGGCCAAGAGCATGGACACCATGCTCGACGTGGTCGAGGGCATGCAGTTTGACAAGGGCTACATTTCCCCCTATTTCGTGACGGACTCCGAACGCATGGAATGCAGCCTGGACGATCCCTACATCCTGATCCACGAGAAGAAGATCAGCGCGATGAAGGACCTCCTGCCCATCCTCGAGAAGGTCGTGCAGCAGGGCAAGTCCATGCTGATCATCGCCGAGGACGTGGAAGGCGAGGCCCTGGCCACGCTGGTGGTCAACAAGCTGCGCGGCACCATGCGCATCTCGGCCGTCAAGGCGCCGGGCTTCGGCGACCGCCGCAAGGCCATGCTGGAGGACATCGCGATCCTGACCGGCGGCCGGGTGATCACCGAGGACATCGGCATCAAGCTGGAGAACGTGACCTTCGAAGACCTGGGCCAGGCCAAGCGCGTGGTGATCGACAAGGACGAGTCGACGATCATCGAAGGCGCCGGTTCCCAGTCGGAGATCGAAGGCCGCATCGGCCAGATCCGCCGCCAGATCGATGAAACGACGTCCGACTACGACCGCGAGAAGCTGCAGGAACGCCTGGCCAAGCTGGCCGGCGGCGTGGCCGTGATCAACGTCGGCGCGGCGACCGAGACGGAAATGAAGGAGAAGAAGGCCCGCGTGGAAGACGCGCTGCATGCGACGCGCGCGGCCGTGGAAGAGGGCATCGTGCCCGGCGGCGGCGTCGTGTACCTGCGGGGTTCCGGCGCGCTGGACGGGCTGCAGGTCAACGGCGACGAGGAGACGGGTGTCGGCATCGTGCGGCGCGCCCTCGAGGAGCCGCTGCGCCATATCGCGGCCAATGCCGGCGCGGAGGGTTCGGTCATCATCGAGCACGTGAAGCAGAAGGAAGGCGCCGTGGGATACAACGCCAACACCGGCGGTTACGAAGATCTCATGTCGGCCGGCGTGATCGATCCGGCGAAGGTGACGCGCATCGCGTTGCAGAACGCTTCCAGCATCGCGTCCCTCCTGTTGACCACCGAGACCCTGGTGACGGATATTCCCGAGAAGGAGCCACCTCCCGCGCCAGGCGGTTACGGGGGAGGCGGCATGGGCGGCATGGGCGGCATGATGTAGGCCTCCAGGCCATCCTGCCAGGCAGTTCATGTGGATGAAGACCGGCGTCGGCTGTCTTAGTCGGCGCCGGTTTTGCTAAGAAGGAACGCATGCCTACCTACCAGTACCGTTGCAACGAGTGCAGCCACGAGTTTTCCGAGTTCCAGTCGATCACGGCGGATCCCCTTTCCACGTGTCCGGAATGCGGCGGTGCCGTGAAGCGCCTCATCAGCGGCGGGGCCGGTTTCCTGTTCAAGGGTGACGGGTTCTATACCACGGACTACCGAAGCGAGAACTACAAGCAGGCCGAGAAGGCCGACCGGGAATCCTCTTCGTCCAAGGCGGACGGCGGATCCAAGTCTGACGGCGGGTCCGACAGGTCCAAGTCCGACGGCAAGTCCAGCGGCGGGTCGTCCGACGCGTCCGGTTCCGGTGACAAGTCGAAGTCCGAAGCCTCCTCGAAGACCGATTCGTCGTCCGGTCAGCCTGGCACGTCCGGCTCCAACTGAAGGATGAACATGACCACTGACCACACGAATACACCGGACGACATCAAGGTCATCCATGACCAGATCTACGAGCAGAGCGTCTTCGTCGACCGGCTGATCTCGGAAATCGGCAAGGTGATCGTCGGCCAGCAGTACATGGTCGAACGCCTCCTGATCGGCCTGCTGACCAACGGGCACATATTGCTCGAAGGTGTGCCGGGCCTGGCCAAGACCCTGGCCGTGCGCACCCTGGCCTCGACGGTCTCGGCCCGGTTCCAGCGCGTCCAGTTCACGCCGGACCTGCTCCCCGCCGATCTCACGGGCACCATGATCTACCAGGCGGGCAGCGGCGAATTCATCGCCAAGAAGGGCCCGATTTTCGCCCATCTCATCCTGGCAGACGAGATCAACCGGGCGCCCGCGAAAGTGCAGAGCGCCCTGCTGGAAGCCATGCAGGAGCACCAGGTCACCATCGGAGACGAAACCTTCCCGCTGGAGGATCCCTTCCTGGTGCTCGCAACGCAGAACCCCATCGAGCAGGAAGGGACCTACCCTCTTCCGGAAGCCCAGGTCGACCGCTTCATGCTCAAGCTGACGACGACCTATCCCCGCAAGGAAGAGGAGCTGGAGATCCTGAACCGCATGACGTCCGGCGAACCGGCGGAAGTGGACCAGGTCGTGTCGCTGGAGGATATCGTCCGGGCGAGATCGATCATCAACCGGGTCTACATGGACGACAAGATCAAGCAGTACATCGTCGACCTCGTCTTCGCGACCCGCAACCCGGAAGACTACGGAGAGCTCGCCGAAATCCGCGACCTGGTGGAGTACGGCGCTTCGCCCCGGGCGACGATCTACCTGGCGACGGCCGCGCGCGCCCACGCCTTCCTGCGCCGCCGGGGCTACGTGACGCCCGAGGACGTGAAGTCGATCGGGATGGACGTCATGCGCCACCGCGTCATCGTCACCTACGAAGCCGAGGCCGAGGACATGACCTCGGAGCAGATTCTCCAGCGTGTGTTCGACTGTGTAGAGATCCCTTGATACCCAGGCAGATCATCCAGAAGATCCGTCAGATCGAGATCCGGACCAAGCATCTCGTGAACGACGTGTTCAGCGGCGAGTACCACAGCGTCTTCAAGGGACGCGGCATGGAGTTCGCCGAGGTGCGCGAATACGAGCCGGGCGACGAGATCCGGTCGATCGACTGGAACGTAACCGCCCGCCTGGGACGTCCCTATATCAAGCGCTTCATCGAGGAACGGGAGCTGACGGTCATTCTCATGGCCGACGTCAGTGCATCGGGCCACTTCGGCACGGTGAACCAGATGAAGAGCGAGATCACCGCGGAGATCTGCGCGCTGCTGGCCTTCGCGGCGATCCAGAACAACGACCGCGTCGGCCTGCTCATGTTCACCGACCAGATCGAGAAGTTCATCCCGCCGAAGAAGGGACGGACCCATATTCTGCGGGTGATCCGGGAAGTGCTTTACACGCAGCCGGACCATACCGGCACCGACCTCACGCAGGCGCTCGAATACCTGAACCGGCTGCTGACGCGCCGGAGCATCGTCTTCATCCTGTCCGATTTCCTGACCGAGGATTACATGAAGCCCCTGCGTGTAGCCAGCAAGCGGCACGACGTGGTCGCCGTCACGATTACTGACCCGAGGGAACTCAGCCTGCCCGGCGTCGGCCTGATCGAGCTGGAAGACGCGGAGACGGGAGAGGAGGTACTCGTCGACACCGGCGACGCCGGCTGGCGCAGGCAGTATGCCGAATACAACGAAGCCCTCCGCGAAGCGCGTGACCAGCAGTTCAGGGTGACCGGCGTGGATGCCATCCACATCCGCACGGACGAGCCCTATATCGACCCGTTGCTGCAGTTTTTCAAACTGCGCGAACGCAAATTCGCACGATGAATCGAAACCGTGGCTTCAGTCGCGACCAGGCGGTCCGAGGGATCGGATCGGATGGCAACTAGGCAACAAAGGCTTGCCTTACATCACTTTGAGTGCTAAATTGGGATACTTTGAAAATCGCTGTGCGTTTCGTGCGAAGGCTATGGTAGCGGCGTTGGGAGCCTGACGTGATAGAAGTAAAGGACCTTACCAAGAAGTACGGCAATTTCACCGCGGTCCGGGACGTGAGTTTCGAGGTCGAAAAGGGCGAAATCCTCGGGTTCCTCGGACCGAACGCGGCGGGCAAGACCACGACCATGCGGGTGCTGACCTGCTTCATGCCCGCGACGGCCGGCACCGCCCGGGTGGCGGGGTTCGACACGTTCCGGCAGTCCCTCGACGTGCGCCGCAGGGTGGGATACCTGCCGGAGAACGTACCCCTCTACCAGGACATGCGGGTCCGCCCCTACCTGGAGTTTATCGCCAAGATCAAGGACATCCCGTCCCGTGATCGACGGAAGGCCGTCAACCGCGTGATCGAGTTGACCGCCCTGGAAGAGGTCGAGCACCGGATCGTCGGCCATTGTTCCAAGGGATATCGCCAGCGGGTGGGCCTGGCCCAGGCACTGATCCACGATCCCGACGTCCTCATTCTGGACGAACCGACCAACGGCCTGGATCCCAAGCAGATCAACGAGGTTCGGGAGGTGATCAAGGGCCTGGCCGGGGACCATACCATCATCTTGAGCAGTCATATATTGCCCGAGGTGAGCAAAACCTGCGAGCGCGTGGTCATCATCGACCAGGGCCGGATCGTGGCCGGGGACACGCCAGCCAACCTGGACGCGAGGCTGCGGGGATCGCAGTCCATCTCGGCGCAGATCCGGGGGCCGGTCAGCGAAGTGATGGACCTGTTGAAGCAGAAGGACGGCGTCGTGGACGTGAAGACCAGGTCTTCCCTCGGCGACGGCCTCTGGCAGTACGACATCGACGTCCTGCCTGGACGGGATCTCCGTTCCGAGGTGGCTTCGTCGGTGGTCGGAAGCAATTGGGACCTCGTGGAACTCACCACCGCCGGCATGAGCCTGGAGGAGATCTTCCTCGAGTTGACGACCCAGGAAGGGGAGGGTGACTGACGATGCAGGGATTGCTGGCCATCTGGGGACGTGAATTGAAAGCCTATTTCATTTCACCCATCTTCTACGCGCTTTCGACCGTGTTTATTTTCATCGTAAGCTTCATGTTTTTCTATAGCTTACAGAATTACACCCAGTATTTCATGCAGGTCGCGCAGGCCCCGTCCATGATGGAACGGATCAACATCAACGAAATGATCATGCGCCCGTTGTTCAATACCATAAGTTTCGTGGCCGTCCTGACGCTCATGCCCATGCTCACCATGCGGATCTTTTCCGAAGAAAAGAAGACCGGCACGATCGAGCTGCTGCTGACCTCGCCGGTCCGGGATTGGCACGTGATCCTGGGCAAATTCCTGGCGGCCTACACCCTGTACACGGCCATGATCGGGATGACGATCATCTACCCACTGGTGCTCCAGGTGTACGGCGACCCCGACTGGAGTCCCATTTGGGCCGGCTACCTGGGTCTCGTCCTCCTCGGGGGCGGCGTGATCACCATTGGGCTTTTCGCCTCTTCGCTGACGGAGAACCAGATCGTGGCCGCAGTAATATGCTTCGGCGCCGCGCTCATACTCTGGATGATGGATGCAGCGGCAGAATCGATGACCGGTATGCTGGGCGAGGTGTTAGGATACCTGTCCGTGCTGAGGCACTACAATACTTTCGAGAAGGGGATTATCGATTCGACGGACTGCCTCTTTTTCCTGAGTTTCATCTTCCTGGGCCTGTTCATCACGGTCCGGTCGGTTGAATCGACGCGCTGGCGGGGCTGATGCCGGTCCCGAATAGACGACCGGTTCCGAATAGACGACCGGTTCCGAATGGACGACCGGTCCCGCGCGTTCTAGCTGCCTGCAGTCTGTAATGGGGAGAATCCGTACATGAGAAGTCTCGTTTCATCCGCTGGATACCTCGGTCTCATCCTGATCCTGGTCAGCGGGTACCTCTACGCCTCGGATACGGCGACGCCGCGAACGGTCCTGATCGTCCTGCTGGCCGGCCTGGCGCTCGGATCGGCCTGGCTGGTCCTCGAGTGGGACAAGGTGTGGAAACTGCTTGGACGGCGTACCACGCGCTACGGCGCCAACACCGCCGTCCTGGTCCTGCTGGTGATCGGCATCCTTGCCTTCGTGAACCTGATTGGCGCGCGGTATTCCCAGCGGTACGACACGACGGCCAACAAGCGGTTCAGCCTCGCGGACCTGTCCATCAGCGTGCTGGACGAACTGGACCAGGACGTTCACATCGTGGGATTCTTCCGTTCCAGCGGCTCCGATGCCATGGTGCAGTACCAGATCGACGACATGCTGAATCAGTTTCAGTACCACTCGGACCACATCACCTACGAATTCATAGACCCCGATCTCGAGCCCAGCATAGCACGACAGTACAACATCTCCGCCTACGGGACGATGGTGTTCGAAAGCGAGGGCAAGACTGAGCACATCAACCGCTACCTTGAAGAGAGCGTGACCAACGCGCTGGTCAAGGTCACGCGGGAGGGACAGAAGACCATCTACTTCCTGGAAGGCCACGGAGAGCACAATGTCAACCTGACCGACCAGGCCGGCTACAACAGGATCATGCAGTTGCTCGAGAACCAGAGTTACATCGTAAGGAGTTTCTCGCTGCTCCGCGAGGTGGAAGTCCCGGCGGACTGCAGCGTCCTCGTGGTGGCGGGTCCCCGGACCAACCTGGTGGGCAACGAGCAGGAAGCCATTCGCAACTATCTGGATCGCGGTGGCCGCGCCCTGTTCCTGATCAACCCCGATTACCCGGAGGAAAGCGCCGACCTTTCGGCGCTCCTCGCACGCTGGAAGGTGGAGATCGGCGACAACGTGGTGATCGACGAAAGCGCCGTGGGTCGGTTGCCCGGAATGAACGAGTACATGCCGGCCGTCATGCAGTACCCGGCCCATCCCATTACGCGTCCGCTCGGCAGCACCGTGAGTTTCTTTCCGCTGGTGCGGTCCGTCGAGCCGGCCTCGGCTTCCGACGACACCGTGGAGATTCAGACCATCGCCATGACGGGCACCCGAAGCTGGGCGGAGACCACGCTGCCGGAATCGCCGGAAGAAGCCATGGAGTACACGCCCGCGCTGGACCCCGGAACGGACGAGCCCGGTCCCGTTTCCATCGCCGTGGCCATCACGGCCGTCCCCAGGGCGCTGCCGCGCCGGGACATGCGGTCGCTGACGCCCCAGGAGATGGCAATGCGGCCTGAGGAGCACGAACTGAAGACCCGCATCGTGGTCGTCGGCAATTCGTCTTTTGCGTCCAATGCCTACATCATGTTGCCGGGCAACGGCGACCTGGCCCTGAACATCCTCAACTGGCTTGCCCAGGAGGAGGACCTGCTCGCGATACGGCCCAAATCCAGCGATACCAGGCTGGTTCAGATTTCACTGAGCCAGATGCGGGATATCTTCATCGTCACCGGCATCCTGTCGCCCATCGGCATCCTGATCGCGGGCGTCGTGGTGTGGTGGAGAAGGAAATAGGAGGCGAACCGTCGTGAGCGGTGGACGGTATACGATCGTGCTGACCGCGATCCTGGGATTGCTGGCGGCTGTTTTCTTCCTCTTCATGTTCGAGGAAGAGGAAATCGCGGTAGCCGAGCGCGTGTTCGAGATCAACGCGGAAGAGGTCGCCGAGATCAGGGTCGCCGTGGACGGCGCGGTCACGACGATCGAGAAGGTGCCGATGGAAGGCTGGACGATTACCGATCCAATACGCTACGCGGCGGACCCGGACATCGTGGGTACGCTGCTGCGGGAATTCTCCGTCCTGTCTCCGGCCCGGACCATCGCCGATTCGGCGGAAGTCCTTTCGGAATACGGTCTCGAGCATCCGTCGGCGTCCGTAGAGGTCATCCGGGGTCTCGACAAGCCCATGGTGTTGCTGCTGGGAGATGTGAACCCGACGGGCGCGGCTCACTACGCCGTGGAACAGGGCACGCGGCGGGTGTTTCTCATCTCTGCGCAGATCAACGGGAATCTGCGCAAGACGACCGATGCGCTTCGGGACCGCAAGCTGCTGCGGATCGAGCAGGATGAGGTAAAGGAGATTGTCCTCGAAAAGGGTGCCCGCCGTGTCGTCCTAAGGCTGGACCCCAACGGGACCTGGCGCGTGGAAGCACCCTACCGGCTGCCGGCGGAGCGCGATGAAGTGATCAACGCATTGAGTACGATCATCAACGCCACGGCCATGTCCTTCGTCGACGATGCGCCCTCTTCGCTTGTAGGATACGGTCTGGCGGATCCGGCGATGACGGCGACCGTGAAATCCGGCGACGGCAGCGTCCTCCATACGGTTTCACTGGGCCATGAGGAGATGGGCCAGGTCTACGCCATGACCAGCGAGAGACCCAACGTGTACTCGGTGTCGTCGTCGATCCCGCTGCAACTGGACCGGGAACCCGACTTCTACAGGCGCCTCACGGCCTTCGATTTCCAGTCCTATCGGGTCCCCGCTTTTACAATGAACATGGGAGACGAGACCGTGACCCTGGTCAAGCAGTCCTTCGAAGACTGGCGGATGACGTCGCCCTACGCGCTGAGAGCGAACGACCAATTCATCACGGCCATGCTGGACAGCCTGGAGATCACGCGCGTGCGGGAGCACATCCCGGTGACGGCCGCGAACAGAGCGGCGTACGGATTCGAACAACCCGTCGCCAGCCTTACGCTAACGATCGATGAGCGGGTGAAATCCCAGGAAATCCTGATCGGGACGGACTCCGGAGACGGGCAGCACACCTACATCATGGATCCGGCGGAAGAATGGATCTATGCGGTGGATGCTTCCAGCCTACTACGCATGCCGACCTCCGCGATTGAGTTGCGCGACAACAAGATCCTGCGGTTCAAGGGCTACCAGGTACACATGTTCGAGGTGGTCACGCCCGACGAACGCCTGAGGGTGCGCCGCGACCAGAAGCAAAGAGTCGTGTGGAAACTGGAAGAACCTTCAACGGGCGACGCGGACGCGATCTCGGTCGGCCGGGCCTTCAGCGAACTGGATACACTGTATTCAGAGGCTTTCGTAACGGCGGATCCTGATGCGGAACTGGCATCCTACGGACTGGACCGGCCGGTCATGGAACTAACGCTGCAGATCGGGGGGCGGAACGACGTGCCGGAAGAACGTCTGTCGCTCCTGGTGGGCAAATCCCTCCCCGGGGACGAAAACCTGGTCTACGTCAAGCAAAGGAACAGCCCCGTCGTGTCCCTGACCAGGGCCGGATTCATAGCCCGGATCAACGAAATGGTCGCCCTGACACCGAAATCGTGACGTGAGGCGGCATGTGGTGAGGCGTTCCTGTTTACTCGCCGCCGTCCTGGTGGCCGTCGCTACGAAACCGGTCGACACCGGAGCCTTCCCGGTACCGCAGGCAGCAGACTACGGGTTTTCGATCGAGGCCTCGGTAGACCGAGACCGGATTACCGTGGGCGATCCCTTCCTGTACCGGGTCACCGTGAAGAGTCCCGGCAACTCCGCCATCGAATGGCCGGATTCCGGGACGCCTCCGGAAGGTTTCGACCTCCTGTCCTACGAGCACGCCGGACCCCTGTCCGGACCCGGCGGCGCGAACATCGATCTGCTCCGGTACGAACTCACCCTGTTTCGGACGGGCGAGCACTCCATCCCGCCCTTTTCGCTCAAGTGCGTCCTGTCGGATGGCACCGAAATATCCGCCGAATCGAATGCCATTCCGGTTTCTGTCGTCAGCGTGATCGACGATGATGCCGCGGATATACGCGATCTGAAGTCCCCGGTGGACATCCCCGGCGGTGCGCCCTGGTATTACTGGGTGATCGCCGGACTGGTGCTGCTCGCCGTCGCTGCGGCCGTCATCCTGTACGTCAGGCGCCGGAGGAAACGGGAGGATCCGAAAGGCACGGTCCCGGCGATCGAGCGCCTGCCAGAAGAGATCGCCCTGGAAGAGCTGGAACGGCTGGCCCTGAAGGAGTGGCTGGGCCAGGGACGCGTGAAAGCCCACTATTCCGAGCTGTCGGAAATCCTGCGCAGGTACCTGTCCGGGCGCTACGGGATTGCCGCGATGGAATACACGACCTCCGAACTGCTGGCGGCACTGAACGCGCTTCAGGTCGGTCACGAAGAATCCCGGGTCGTCCGGGAACTCTTCGAAGAATGCGACATGGTCAAATTCGCCAGGTTCACGCCGGAAACGCATCGGCAGTCGCTTTCGCTGCGGGAAGGACGGGAGATCGTCGAGTTGACAAGTCCGCCCGAAGTGTCGGAAGTCACTGCGCCGGCAAAGGATTGATGCCCCATGTTCTTTTCCACGCCCATGGTCCTGGTGCTTCTCGCGATCATCCCGGTGCTCCTATGGATGTACCGCCGGCATTCGAAGGCACGACGGGGCGGCCTGAGTTTTTCGGATATCTCCTTCGTCAACCGGCTGAAACCTGCGTCCGCCTTGAAGTACCGCCACGTCCCCACCGCGTTGCGCACGGTGGCCATTGTCCTGGCCATCCTTGCCCTGGCCCGCCCGCAGACGGGCACCGAAGGCGCGGAAGTGATGACGGAGGGCATCGACATCGTACTGGCGCTCGATATATCCGGGAGCATGGGGGCGGAAGACTACAAGCCCCGCAACCGGCTTTTCGTGGCCAAGTCCGTGATTTCCGACTTTATCCGGGAACGGACGAACGACCGGATCGGCATGGTGGTCTTCGCGGGACGCAGCTTCACGCAGTGCCCACTGACGCTGGACTACGACGTGCTGCTCGGCCTGCTGGACCAGGTGGAGATCGGGTTGACCGAGGACGGCACGGCCATCGGGATGGGCATTGCCAATTCCGTCAACCGGCTGCGGCAGAGCACCGCCGAGAGCAAAGTGGTCATTCTGCTCACCGACGGCGTGAACAACACGGGGGCGATCGACCCCATCACCGCGGCCAAGGCGGCCAACGCGCTGGGGATCAAGATCTACTCGATCGGGATAGGGAAAGAGGGCGGCGCGCCCATCCCGGTCGACGACCCCGTGCTGGGCCGCACGTACGCGCGCAACCGGGACGGCAGCCTCGCCCTCACGGAAATCGATGAAGGGACGCTCAGGGAGGTCGCGTCGCTCACGGGAGGGTTCTATTTCAAGGCGACCGATGCCGAGATGCTTTCACACATCTACCAGCGGATAGACGCGCTGGAACGCACGGAGATGAGGGTCATCGCCTATTCGAGGTACACCGAACTGTTCGGGTTTTTCCTTTTGCCGGCCATGTTTCTCCTACTGGCGGACATCGTGCTCTCGCACACCCGGCTGAGAAGGCTGCCGTAGCACGTACGCCCGGTGGCGGCGTGTACGTACGCCCGGTGGCGGCGTGTATCGGCCGAGGAGCCGACATGCAGTTTGCACAACCTGAATACCTCTATCTGCTGGCGGCCGCACCCCTGCTCGTCCTGTTCTTCGCCGCACGGTTCCGGCGCAGGCGCGAAGCGCTCAGGCAGCTGGGAGAACCGGAACTGATCGGCAGGCTGTCCCGTTCAACGGTGGCGAGAAGACAAGCGGTCAAGGCGGCCCTCGTGCTCCTCGCCCTGGTCTGCTTCGTGCTGGCGCTCGCCCGGCCGCAGTTCGGGACCCGGTCCGAAACCGTGCGCCAGACCGGGTTCTCGGTCATGGCCGTACTGGACGTTTCCAACAGCATGCTGGCCGAGGACGTCCGGCCGAACCGCCTCGCCCGGTCCAAATTCGCCGTCCGGTCCCTGGTAAGGAAGCTCCGTAACGACCGGATCGGGCTGGTGGTATTCGCCGGGTCCGCTTTCCTCCAGTGCCCGCTGACCACCGATTACAGCATCGTGGAGCTTTTTCTGAACGGCATCGATACCGGAACCGTGGGTACCCAGGGCACGGCCATCGCCGAGGCGCTGCGCATCGCGGGCCGGTCGTTCCGGCAGGATCACCAGGGGTACAAGGCCGTCGTGCTGATCACCGACGGAGAAGACCACCAGGAAGACCCGATCGCCGTCGCCTCTGAGCTGGCAGCCCAGGGGGTTCGCGTCTACGTGGTGGGCATCGGCACGCCGCAGGGGGTACCCATACCGGTCACGGACGAGGACGGCCGGGTCGCCGGCCATATGCGGGACCGGTCCGGCGCGGTGGTCATGAGCCGCCTGGACGAGTCCACGCTGCGACATATCGCGGAAACGACCGGAGGAGCCTACTACAGGGCCTCGCCCGGTGGAGAGGAGATGGACCTGGTATACGACACCATCGCGTCACTGGAGAAGGCGGAGTTCGAGAGCAGAGAATTTACGCAGTACGTTGAACGTTTCCAGTATATATTGTTTTTCGGCCTGCTGCTCCTGGTTGCGGACACCGTGATCCGGGACCGCGGCCTGCTCGACGAATCGTAGGGAACGGAACCCGAAGCCATGAGCGCAATCCTGGTCATCCTGTTGTTCCTTGGCTGGCAGCCGGCCGTGAAGAACGCCCGCGGCAACGAACTGTATCAACAGGAAAAATACGATGAAGCGCTGGCGGCCTATGAGGAGGCGCTGGCGGAGGACGGCGAGAACCCGGCACTGCATTACAACCGGGGCAACGCGCTGTACCGCTCCGACCAGTATCCCACGGCCGTACAGGCTTACACGAACGCGCTGGACGGCGAGGCGCCGGTCAGCGGACGGGCCCGGTACAACATGGGAAACAGCCTCTATCGCATGGGTCTGCTGAAGGATTCCATCGAGGCCTACAAAGCGGGCCTGCGGATCGAGCCGGACGATATCGACATGAAATACAACCTGGAATACGTGATGCGGCAGCTTCAGCAGCAGGAGGAACAGGAACGCAGGAACGCGCAGGACCGGCAGGAAGACCCGGCCAACCAGGACGGCCAGGCGGACCAGGAAGACCCGGACGAACGGGAAGACCCGGACGACCGGAACGACGGGGGGCCGGAACCCGAGGAAGAGGAAAGCCCGGAAGCGCCTCCGCCGCCCCGTGAAGGGGAACTGAGCAGGGCGGAGGCGGAACGCCTGCTGAACGCACTGAACAGGGACGAGCAGGATATCCAGCGCCGGCTGCGCAGACAACAGGCCACGCAGGTCAATCCGGAGAAAGACTGGTAACCCAATGATCGTCATGAAATTCGGCGGCACTTCCGTAGGCGGCGTAGAGGCCATACGACAGGTCGTCGAGATCGTCGCAAAGTACCGCGAACACGATACGGTGGTGGTCCTGTCCGCCATGAGCAAGGTGACCGACGCCCTCCGTGGCATGGCGGCGCAGGCCTGCGAGGGAACGGAGCCCACGGCCTCCCTCTCGGCGCTGAGAAAACGTCACGACGAGACGATCCGCGCCCTGGCCGATGGAGAAGAGCGGAAACAGGCCCTCGAGGTCTGTGCCGGGCTCATCGACGAACTGTCGGGCATCCTGCACGGCATCACGCTGCTCAGGGAGCTTTCCCCGCGTTCGGTCGACCTGGTCAGCTCCTTCGGCGAGCGCCTTTCCGTGGTCGTCGTCTCGGCCGCGCTCAGATCGGCCGGCCTGTCGTCCCTGCCCGTCGATGCGCGGGAGTATGTGAAGACGAACGAGCGCTACACCGAGGCGGAGGTGAATTTCGCCGAGACGGAACGGCGTCTTTCGGTGGGCCTGGCGCCGATGGTATCGGAGGGCCGCATACCGATCGTAACGGGATTTATCGGATCCACCGACGAAGGCGTGACCACGACCCTCGGGCGGGGCGCCTCGGATTACACCGCCTCCCTGGTCGCCAGTGCGCTGCAGGCGGAGGAAGTATGGATCTGGACGGACGTGGACGGCGCGATGACGGCGGACCCGAGGATCGTCGAGGATGCCCGGGTCCTCAAGGAGATTTCGTATCTAGAGGCGTCGGAGATGTCCTATTTCGGCGCCAAGGTACTCCATCCCATGACCATGCTGCCCGCGGTGAAACAGGAGATTCCCATCCGGATACGGAACACCTTCCGGAACGAAAACTGCGGTACGCTCATCACCTCGCGCACCCGTGCCGCACCGCTGGGCGTGAAGGCGGTGACGAGCATCGACCGGCTTTGCCTGATCATGGTGGAGGGTACCAGCCTGAGCCGGACGCCGGATACCCACGCGCGGCTGTTCAAGACCACGGCGGACCGCAAGACCCAGGTCGTCATGATCACGCAGGCGTCCTCTGAACACGATATCTGCCTGGTCGTCGGCGAAGGGGACAGCCCGGGTACGGTCCGGGCGTTGATGGAGGAGTTCCGTCACGAGGTCGCCGAAGGCAGCCTGGAGGAGATCTCGGTGCAACACGACCTGGCCGTGGTGGCCGTAGTCGGCGGCGGCATGAAGGGTACCCCGGGCATCGCGGCCCGCACGTTCGGCGTTCTCGGCGAACACGGCATCAACATCATCGCCATCGCCCAGGGTTCGTCGGAGCTGAACATTTCATTCATCATCGGTCGGGACGACCTGCGGAAGACCGTTCAACTGGTGCACGCGTCATTCGGACTGGGAGGGGACGGAGATTTTGAGCACGATTAACCTGTTTCAATTCGGCAAGGGCAATATCGGCGGCGCCCTGATCCGGCAGGTGGTGGACCGCGCCGGCTCCCTGGCCGAAGCCACCGGCCTTTCCTTCGAGTACATCGGCATCTGCGGCAGGAACCAACTGGTTCTCGATCCAGGAGGACTCAACAGGGCGTTAAGCGGTCCCGGCGGCCTGGACCGGCTGCTCGAAGACGGGAACCGTGGCGGGGACTACCCCGGCGCGGCCGCCATGATCGATCGCCTGCTGGGCGATCCGGGCGATCCGGACGATCCGCCCGGGAACCTGTGCGTCGTCGACACCACGTCCGCCGATATGACGGAGGTGCACCTGGCCTGCCTTCGCCGGGGCGTCCCGGTCGTGACGGCCAACAAGAAGCCCATCACCGACCGGAGCGCCGCGTACGAAGAGATCCGGCGGCTGGGCCGCGCCGATCGGATGCGGTACTGGTACGAAACGACCGCCGGCGCCGGCCTGCCCGTTGTCAGTACGGTCAGGGAACTGGTGGATACCGGGGACGAGGTAACACGGATCGCGGGATGCCTGAGCGGCACGCTGGGATACATCTGTTCCCAGCTCGACCACGGCCGGACCTTCTCCGAGATCGTGCGGGAGGCAAAGGAACTCGGGTACACGGAACCCGATCCAAGGGACGATCTGAACGGGATGGACGTGGCCAGAAAGGCCCTGATCCTGGCCCGTGAGATCGGATACCGTCTTGAACTCGACGACCTGGAGATCGAAGGCATGGTCTCCGACACGCTGCTGGACGCGCCGTCTGTGGAGGCGTTCATGGCCATGGTGTCCGGCGAAGACGCGGCCTATGCGCAGCGGGTAGCATCCGGCGGAGATCGCGGCGAGGTGCTGCGGTACGTCGCCACAGTGGGAGACGGCACGTGCCGGGTAGGCCTCGAAAACGTGGATCGTGAGAGCCCACTGGGAAACCTGGCCGGTCCGGACAACATGGTCGTGTGCACCACGAAGCGGTACTGCGACAATCCGCTGATCGTGCAGGGACCGGGCGCGGGGCCGGAGGTCACGGCGGGCGGCCTGTTCGGAGACCTGATCAAGGCGGCAAGGGCGCTGCCGGGCGGCGATCATCCATGACCTTCATACCAGATCCGGGAGCATGTAATGTCGACGAATGAAATCAAAGTAGGGGTCCTTGGCGCTACCGGGGCGGTCGGGCAGCGGTTCGTCCAGTTGCTCGAAGACCATCCGTGGTTCAGGATAACCGCCGTCGCGGCGTCGGAGCGGTCCGCCGGCAAACCCTACGCGGAAGCCGTGACCTGGCGGCTGGACACGCCGGTCCCGGAGGCCGTGCGCACGCTGCCCGTTGCGCTTTGCGAACCGGGACTGGACTGCGACCTGGTCTTCTCCGGCCTGGATTCCGCGGTGGCCGGCCCGATCGAGGCGGCCTTCGCGGCGGCCGACTACGCCGTCGTCAGCAATTCGAAGAACCACCGCATGGACGAGGACGTGCCGCTGCTCGTCCCCGAGGTCAACGGGGACCATTGCGCGATCATCGACTATCAGCGCAAACGCAGGGGGTATGGCCGCGGGTTCATTGCGACCAATCCGAACTGCTCCACTATCGGACTTACGATGGCGCTCAAGCCGATCGCCGAACAATTCGGCTTGCGGCAGGTCGCGGTCACCACCCTGCAGGCCCTGTCCGGGGCCGGTTACCCGGGCGTTCCCTCCCTCGAGATCCTGGACAACGTGCTTCCCTACATCGGGGAAGAAGAAGACAAGATGGAGCGGGAAACCCTGAAGCTGCTGGGCAGGTTCAGGGATAACCGGATCGAGCATGCCGGCATCGTCGTAAGCGCGCAATGCAACCGGGTTCACGTCCAGGACGGCCACATGGAATGCGTTTCCGTCGCCCTGGAGAACAAGACCGATGCGGACGGTCTCGCCAAAGCGCTGCGCAACCACCGGGGACCGCCCCAGGAACTCGGCCTGCCCTTCGCTCCCGCACGCCCGGTCATCGTGCGCGATGAGCCGGACCGGCCGCAGCCGAGGATGGACCGCGACGCCGAAAACGGCATGGCCGTGACGGTGGGACGGATCCGGCCCTGTCCGGTGCTGGACATGAAATTCGTGGTACTTTCACACAATACCGTCCGGGGGGCCGCGGGTACGTCCATCCTGAACGCGGAGTTCCTGCGGACCCAGGGATACCTGGATTGAACCCATGAAACGGTGCATGCAGACCGGTCTCATCGTATTGCTGCTGCTCGGAGCACGGGCCGTGCCGGGTCAGGAAATCTCGGTCACGGCCGAGGTGAGCCGAACCCGTATGACCATCGACGAGACGCTGATCCTGACGGTTTCGGTCTCCGGGTCCGAACTGGGTGACGTCCAGAAACCCGTCCTGCCCGACATGCAGCCCTTCATCGTCATCGGCAGCACGTCTTCCTCCTCCTCCAGCTTCAACCTGGTGAACGGCAAACTGTCCTCCTCCCGGTCCGTGCGGTTCATCTACCAGTTGAAACCCCGGAGGACGGGCACATTCGTCATCGACGCGGCCGAAGTGACGCTTGACGGCGTCGCCCACGAAACGACGCCGATCACGATCGAGGTCACGCCGGGCGCACCGGGTTCTTCGCAACCGGGCGCACCGGGTTCTTCGCAGTCGGGCGCATCCCGTGCCGCGCCGTCCGGCGGTTCACCGGCCTCGGCCGCAGGTCAGTCCACGGCCGCGGGTCAGTCCACGGCCGCGGGTCCGTCTCAGGATGCCGTGGGCACGCCGGACCTGGGGGATACGGTCTACATCCGGACTACCCTGGACAAGAGGCGGGCTTACCTGGGCGAGCAGGTGACGGTGACCTATACGCTGTACACCCGCCTGGGCCTGTCGAATGCCCGTTACGACGTGGTCCCCTCCTACACGGGCTTCTGGATGGAGGAGCTCTTCTCCGCCCATCACCTCGACTTCATGGAAGAGATCATCGGCGGCAGGAGGTATGCCGTCGCGAAGCTGCGCGAGATCGCCCTTTTCCCCACCGTGACGGGGGAATTGAAACTCGAACCGCTTTCGATGATCTGTGACGTGCAGGCCGAACGTTCCCGCAGAAGCCTCTTCGACAGCTTTCTCTCCGATCCATTCGACACGTTTTTCTCAGGTACGCGCCAGATCAGGGTGGTGTCCGGCGCGCAGACCGTGCAGGTGCTGCCGCTGCCGGGCGAGGGCCGCCCCGCCGGTTTCCGCAACGCGGTGGGCGACTTCTCGCTCAAGGCGATGGTGGATCTAGCCACCACGGAAGTAAACCAGCCCGTGACGCTGACGATCGAGTTGACCGGAGAAGGCAACCTGAAGACCGTGGAGGATCCCGAACTGCCGCCGCTCGATGGTTTCCAGCAATACCAGTCCGGTAACCGGGCGGAATACGCGTCGGGCGGATCGCGGATCTCCGGAACCAAAACCTGGGATCACGTGCTCATCCCCACGGTACCCGGCGACCATACCATCGCGTCGCTGTCTTTTCCCTTCTTCGATCCTGATACGGACGCCTACCGTGTTACGACGACCGATCCGGTAACGCTGGCCGTCCTGCCGGCCAGCGGAACGCAGGCGGCCGCCGTCGGCATGCCGCGCAGATCGGTCGTCCGGCAGATCCGCGAAGATATCCAGTACATCAAACCCGAATCGGTTTTCCTGGGCGACCAGGGCGAGGTCCTGTTCCGGTCGACCTGGTACCTGCTGCTGCACGTCCTGCCCGTCGCGGCGGTCCTGGCGACGGTACTGTACCGGTCCCACGCCCATCGCCTGCGGCGTGACGCCGGTTTCGCCCGGCGCCGCCGGGCGAGAAGCACCGCCCTCGGCCTGCTGCGGAGGTCCCGGGAGCAGATGGAGCAAGGCGCGCTCGACCAGGCCTTTACCGGCATTTCCAACGCGTTGTACGGTTACGTCGCCGACAGGTGCAACCTGCCGACGGCCGGCCTGACGTCGCCCCGCGTCGTCGAACTGCTCGGGGAACGGGCCGTGGACGAAGACGCAGCCGCCCTGGTCAGGGACTGCCTGGACGCCTGCGACCTGGCCCGGTTCGCCCCGACGGCGCATACGGCGGAACATGCCGGCGACCTGATCGACAAGGCCCGGGACGGCATCGAATCCATCGAATCCCAGCTATCCCGAGACCGTTGAAAGCCACCCCGATACCCGATATGCGCACGGATAGCCCGACGGCATCCGCCTCGAACCCGGACCGGAGATCGGAAGCCCAGGGTTTTCGACACCTGGTCGCGGGGGGACGACGCCCGGTCGCGGGGGCTCGACGCCCGGTCCCAGGGCCGGGTGTGGCCCGGGGGATATGTTTGGTCGTCCTGGCCATCGCGCTTGCGGCCACCGGTTGCGCCGAAGACCCGGCGGACCGGCAGACGGCGGAGTTGTACCGTCAGGGCAACCTGCTGTACGAGGGCGGTAAATTCGCGGAGGCCAGCCGGACCTACGAACGCATCATCGAACGCGGGATACGCAATGGGCACGTGTACTACAACCTGGGGAACGCCTATTACAAGCAGAACCGGATCGGCCTGGCCATCCTGGCCTACGAGCGGGCTACCCGCCTCATGCCCCGGGACGGCGACCTGCACAACAACCTGGACCTCGCGAAGGAACGGACGACGGACCAGATCGCGGGCGAAGTGCCGTGGTTCGGCCGTCAGGCGCTGGACGGCGTGACGGTGAACGAGGCCACGGTCGCCGCGACCACGGCCGGGTTCCTCGCGTCGATGGCGCTGGTGGGCTATCTGCTCGCGAGGTGGCCGCGCACGCGGACCGCCACCGGTTACGCGCTGCTGGTTTCCTGCCTCGCGCTGCTCACGGCCACCGGGTTCCTGGGCATCAAGATCTACGACAGCCTGGTGAACGAGGAGGCGATCGTCCTCCAGCCGACGGCCGTGGTCAGGACGGGTCCAGACGCTTCATCCGAACCCGTATTCACGCTGCACGAAGGCGCCAAGGTCCAGCTGGTCGAACACCGGAACGACTGGCTCCGAATCCGCCTGCCGGACGGCAAGAACGGCTGGCTTTCACAGGACGATCTCGAAGGCATCTGACCCGCGACGCGCCGGCCGCGATACACATTTAGCATACAAACCCGCCCCAGGAGGATGAAATACACCTTTGTTTACTGCCATTTCCGAACCGCAGACTCAGCCCATCGATCCTGACGACCGGGCATACTGGTCCCAGGTCCGGTCCCAGTTCATCCTGGAACCGGGCCACGCCTATCTCAACAACGCCGCTCTGGGCATGCCTCCCAAGCCCGTTAGGGATGCCGTCGCCGAGGGATTCCGCCTGATGTCCGGGAACCCGTCGAAGGCCAAGCGGGATTTCCACGGCTACATCGAGTCCGAGCTCAGGCCGGCCATGGCGGGTTTCCTGGGTGCGGAGACCGGTGAAATCGCCCTGGCGCGCAATGCGACCGAGGGACTATACCATATCGTCAACGGACTGGACCTGGCGCCGGGGGACGGGGTCCTGATGACCACGCAGGAGCATCCCAGCGCAGTGAAGCCCTGGAAGGTAAGGGCGGAACGGTACGGGATCGAGGTCCGGGAAGTCCATATCCCCAGCCCGCTGGAGGGAGCGGACGACATCCTGGAACGTATCTCCGCGGCGATCGACGGGCGGACGAAAGTGCTCTTCTTCTGTCACGTCACCCGGGGGGGATACCTGTACCCGGTAAAAAGACTCTGCGCCATGGCCAGGGAGCACGGGCTGATATCGGCCGTCGACGGCGCCCAGGCGGTTGGGATGCTGGACGTCGACCTGGCCGAAGTCGGCAGCGACCTGTATACCAACAGCCTGCACAAGTGGTTCCTCGGTCCCGCCGGCACGGGATTCCTCCATGTCACCCGCGCCATGCAGCCCTCCTTCAGCACCCTCTACGTGCCGGAGGCTGAACCCGGCGGCGACGCGCTCCGTTACGAAATCCAGGGAACCTACGACCTGCCCGTGCGCGCGGCCCTCGGCACCGCCCTGGATTTCCTGAACCGCATCGGCATAGGGAATATCGAACGGCGCCTGCGCATGCTGTCGGACTACCTGAGAAAGGCCCTCCTGGAAGTCCCAGGGCTGCGGCTGCTCACCAGCCTGTCCCACGACATCTCGTCTCCGGGTTCCACCATCTTCGAGTTCGACGGGATCGACGCGGCGCGGTGGCGCGGTCCCATGGAGGAGGAAGCGCAACTCCACGTGGACGACCACGACCGGGACGGCCACCGGGGCCTCCGCATCTCCACCCACTACTACAACACGACGGACGAAATCGACCGGTGCGTCGACAAGCTGAAGGAACTGGCACGACGGGAAGGGCGTTAAGCGCGGCCAGTCGGCACGGCGGGAGGGGTGTTAGGCGAGGTCGACGCTACGAGCCCTGAGGTCGGCCGGCCCGGCTCAGACCTCGTATCCCAGTTCGGTCAGCGCTTCGCCCAGCAGGTCCATGGGGAGCGCGTCGTCTGCCTTCTTCCACCGCCCCACCGCTTCGGGCCGCACGACGATACGGCTCAGCGGGATGGCGAGATAGGCTTCGAGGCGGCGGAGGGTCTCTTCCTGTTTCAGCACGAAGTCTTCGAAACGGACGGTAACAAGGTGGCCGGGCTTCGGCGTCGCTTTCATGAGCCGATACTGGTACAACCACGAAATCGCCCGCTGCCGCCTGATGTCCGCCGTGTCCGGATAGTCGATGCCGAAGTCGCCGAGATCGTCGGTCCTGTGCGGGGCGAGGATGCCGTCCCGCGGGTCCCGGATCCAGTGGATGTACCGGATTTCGGGATACATGCGGACGAGCCAGGGATAGATGAGCGTGGTTTCCGGCAGTTTCCAGCCGCGGAAAGGGGCTTCGTTTTCCATCACGTCCGCCAGGTAGGTTTCCACCTTTTCCACGAATTCCGGGTCGATGTCCATTTCCAACACCTCGGAGAAATCCCAGGAAGTGCCGCCGGTCCACCGGACGTACTTCGCGAAGATCCGGCAGGCGTCATACAGGTCGTGCGGGGGCACCTTGTCGCCCGAGGCGTTGATCGTCCGGCCCATGTAGACACCGCTAGTGTATAGCGTGTGGGACATGGCCCGCGTACCGGAGTGCCCCCGGCCGATGATGGTAACTATGGGCATGGTCTAAACTCGGTGGACGGTGACGGCCGTCTGAGCAGGATCAGCAGGTTCTCTTAAGGGAATCGGTGGGATAGATCAGACCCGGATTTTCGACAGGGAGATATGCCCGCTGAAGCACTGGTCGATATCAGAGCCGGGTTCCCGATGCCGTTCGTGATAGATCCCTTTATGCAGGTAACCGTCTTCGGTCGGCGTGAACGTAATGCGGAAAGGACTCGTGTCCACCGGGGTGGATTTGACCTCCAGGCGGGTTTCGTCGTGATCCGGGTGGGGCAGGTTGACGTTGTAGAATACCCCGGTTCCCGGGTCCTCGTGCAAAAGGCGTTCCAGGACCGGCCGCAGCCGTTTCGAGGCCAGCGGCCAGTCGATCTCCCTGCCGTCCGCCGTGTAATGCGACAGCGCCATGGCCCTGCAGCCGTGGATGGCCGCCTCCCTGGCGGCGGCTACCGTGCCTGATTCGTAGACGTCCACCCCGAGATTGCCCCCACTGTTGATACCGGACAGCAACCAGTCCCCGTCGGTCGCAAGCTGGTTGACCGCCAGGCGCGCACAGTCGGCGGGCGTGCCCCATACCCTGTACCGTCGGACCCCGAGTTCATCCACGCGAATGACCCGGTTATTGGTCAACTGGTGTGCGGCGCCCGACTGTACTTCCGCCGGCGCGACCACGACCACATCGCCCCACTGCGACGCCAGGTGCTCGAGCGTGAGCAGGCCCGGTGCCTCGATGCCGTCGTCGTTGGTGACAATCAGTTTCACAGCGGCCTACTTGTCCTTCAACCGGCGCCAGCAGGGATAGATCAGGCGGACTAATGGATAAATGGTCAGGACGGCGAGAAAGCCGCTGATGCACTGTATGGCGCGGGCCAGGCGTAGATTGTGCTTTCTACTCATACACATTTCGTCGAATTGGCATGAAAAAAGCGACCGGTCCCGTGTACTGACCGATCGCGAAATACGCTAGTCGACCGAACGCCGTTTGTCAAGCCGATTCAAGGGGTACGGACCATTATCGGCGGTCGTTCGGTTTGCCGAGGACCGGCACTTGCTATCCGTTTTCTGCTGGAAGCTCAGGACGACCCTCGGGCATGATGAAGGCCATGAAGAGGTAGATGAGCGTAACCGTACCCACGGAAAACAAAAAGGCGATGAAGAACCCGATACGCATCAGCGTGGGGTCCAGGTTGAAGGCATCCGCAAGGCCGTTGCACACGCCGAAGATCTTCTTGCCTTCATTCAGCCTGTACAGCCGTCGATGTTTGAAGAACTCCATGATCTGCCCCCTGTAGACGAACAGGATGAATACCGCGGCGCCGATGGCCACGATGGGAACCATGGGCAGGAAGAAGGAGAACCGTCCGAAATCCGGCGCATACGACCAGGTCAGCACGATCACGGCCAGCAGGATGAGCAGGCCGCCCAGGACCATGCTGTTGTTCCGGCTGGTAGGCTGGTTCTCCGCAATCTGCGGGGTGCCCTGTTCCGGCTGGTCCGGATTCCCTGGATCTGTGGACGAGTCGGAGGCCGTCGCTGGAACCAGGCCCGGATTCCGCGGAATGATGAAGACGCATACCAGGTACGCCAGAAAGACGAAGGGGCCGAATACCGGCAGCGTGATGACCGTAAAGGCCACCATGGCGATTCGAAGCACGGAAGCGTCCACGTCGAAGTATTCGGCCAGGCCGCCGCAGATGCCGCTTATCATCCGGTTGGATGCGGATCTGTAGAGTGTCTTGTCGGGCACGGCTGCGTTACCTTTCCTTTCTATCCGGCGTTGACGGTTCTTCTGCTGCAGGCGCGCTTTCGGGTTGGTCCGGTGGGCTCGCGGGCTGTTCTTCCGCGGCCGTTGGACTCGCGGGCTGCGCCGGTGGGCTTGCAGGTTGGGCCGGAGGGCTCGCGGGTTGGACCGGTGGGCTCGCGGGTTGGACCGGCGGCAGGAACTCCCGCGCTGTGTTTCTGTTGTGCTGCATCCTGGCACGCACGATCAGGCCGATGCCTACGAACAGCAGGACGAAGCCGAAGAACTCCACGTCGCTCGCGATGACCGTGGCCAGGCCGATGCCCACCAGGAGTACGACGAATAGAGAAGGTACGCCGGATTCGTGCTTCCTGGCTTCGATGTAGATCCCTTTCTCGATCATCGCCATGCGCTCCTGGTGCCTGATTTCCCGTCCTCTTCTAAAGTACCCCAGCACCGCGCAGATGACGCCCAGTCCGAATGGGATGGCGATGGCCGCGATGGCCGGCTCCTCGTAATCCAGATATGCGAGTACAACGACCATGACGCACACGCTGACGAAAAACGCCGCCCAGGCCTTCCAGCTGTCCATTTCCTGCCTCCGATCGGAGATCGCCCCGCCTGTCAACCAACCTGATCGTTCATGCTTCACAAGGTTTCGACACGAAAGTCGATCGTTTTGTTTCAGAAACTAAAAGTTAAATTGATTTGTCGTTCCCGCCATAAGAAAAGCATGACCGTATGCTGAAACATTTGTAGATTCCCGATAGTCATATAAGCAATAGGGATACCGACCGGTTTCCCTGTAAGGGTCGAATCTGTCGGGCGAAACGGCCCTGTTCATGGCTGTGATGCGCTTGAGACAGGATGAGGCGACCCATGGATTTGAGCGATGAGGAGCTCGTCGCAAGAGCCCGGGAGGGAGATCGACCGGCCTTCGCCCGTCTCGTCGAGCGGCACAGCGTTTCCGTGTACAACCTGACGTTGCGGATGGTCGGAAACCGGGAAGACGCGGAAGAGGCCGCGCAGGACGTGTTCGTCCGCGCTTACAGGAGTCTAGACCGGTTCCGCGGGGACTCCAGGTTCTCTACGTGGCTTTACCGAATCGCGGTAAACGTAAGCCTGAGTTCGGCGCGTCGTTCCCGGCGGGATCTTTCCACGACTTCCCTCTCGGAACCGGAAGACGACGAGGACGGATTGCCGATGCAGTTGCCCGATCCGTTGGCGGATCCCGCGGAACGGTTCGAGCAGGCTGAATTCAGGGATCACGTAAGAAACATGGTGGCGGCGCTTCCGCCTATTTACAGCGCGGTGATTTCGATGTATCATATGCAAAGCCTGTCTTACGACGAGATCGCGGAAGCGCTGGAGTTGCCGATCGGCACGGTCAAAGCCCGGCTGTTCCGCGCCCGTGCCGCATTGCGGAAGCTGATCTACCGATCCATCGAGCCAGATACGCTGAGTTAGGCCGGACGCGGAACCGAACGATCATGAACTGCGAATCCACACAAAGAATGTTGTATGAGGCGGTCGACCGGGCGCTTACGCCGGATGAGCGCCGTCTGTTGGATGCCCATCTTGCCGGCTGCGAACGCTGCAGGTCGGAGGCGGCGGTCCTCGACGCGTTGATCAAGACCGTCGAAGCGACCCCGGCCGCGAAACCCTCCGAAGCCTTCCTGTCCAACGTGATGGCGCAGCTTCCCGCAACTTCGCGGTCATCTTCATGGTCATCGTGGTTCGCGCCGTCCCTGGTCTTTCCCCGTCTCGTATTTGCCATTACACTGGCCGCCGCCGCACTGGTCTGGTTGTACCGCGCGTCACTCGCCGAAATCGTGGAGAACTTCCTGCCCGTTCAGACGGTAGCCGGACCGGTGACTACCGCGATTCGAGATGTCCAGGCTTACTTGCAAGCGCAGGCCGGCGCCGCCCTGACCCACCTTCCGGTACCGGTATCCACTTCGGTCGAATGGGGTTCCCTGCTATTGGTCGCCACCACCCTCGCGGTCGGCTACCTGCTCATACGCGCGGCCGAGAACCTGCATGTCGGCCGATCGAGCTTCCGGATCGGCAGACGGTACTGAAACGCCTGGCCGTTCGAGCGCCCGCACGGGCTGAACAGCTGCCGTGCCCCTGCCCCTGAAACCCCCGTTTCGCACCCGTGATACGGACCCTTCCCATCCCGCATACCTGTTGACATTCCGCGTCTTAATCGTTTTATTTCACCCTGTTGCATACGCTTTTAACAGGCGGTGAATACTCACGTTTTCGGGATGACCGGACGGTTTCCACATGTCGACGGAACACATTCGCAACTTCTCCATCATTGCGCATATAGATCACGGCAAATCGACGCTGGCGGATCGCCTGCTGGAGATGACGGGCACCGTGTCTCCCCTGAAGATGCGTGCCCAGATGCTCGACAATCTCGATCTGGAGCGGGAGCGGGGCATTACGATCAAGGCCCACGCGATCCGCATGGCCTACGATGCGCCGGACGGGCGGTCCTTCGCGCTGAATCTGATCGATACCCCCGGGCACGTCGATTTCTCCTACGAAGTTTCCCGGAGCCTCGCGGCCTGTGAAGGCGCGCTCCTCATTGTGGACGCCGTACAGGGCATCGAGGCGCAGACGATCAGCAACCTGTATCTGGCCCTGGAGAACGACCTGACCATCATCCCGGTCATAAACAAGATCGATCTGCCCAACGCGCGGGTCGACGTCGTAACGGGCCAGATCGTGGATCTGCTGGGTGTCGACCCCGATGATGTCGTGCTGACCAGCGCGCGGGACGGTATCGGGGTCGAAGCGGTGCTGGAGGCCATCCTGGACCGAATCCCGCCCCCGGAACCCGACGATGGTCCCCTAAGGGCCCTCATCTTCGATTCGATCTTCGACCAGTATCGGGGTGCGGTGCCCTACGTACGCGTCGTGAGCGGCGAAATAAAGCCGGGCATGCATATCAGGATGTGTTCCAACGACAAGCTGTTCGAGGTCGCCGAGACCGGCGTGCTCCGATTCGACAAAGCGCCCGTGGACGCGCTCACGGCCGGGGAGGTCGGTTATCTGATCGGTAATATCCGCAACGTTGCGGACGCCAGCGTGGGCGACACGGTCACCGATGCCGCCCGGCCCTGCGACGAACCGCTGCCCGGGTACCGGGAGGCCAAGTCCATGGTGTTCAGCGGGCTCTATCCCACGACATCGGAAGACTACGAACCGCTGAAGGAGGCCCTTGAGAAGTACCAGTTGAACGACGCCGCCCTGGTCTATGAACCCGAGACGTCGGTGGCCCTCGGATTCGGCTTTCGCTGTGGATTCCTCGGACTGCTCCACATGGAAGTGGTGCAGGAGCGTCTTGAACGGGAATACGGGCTAACGATCCTGGCCACCATGCCGAGCGTGGAGTACCGGATCACGACTACCGCCGGCGAGGTGCTCATGGTGGACAACCCGGCCGACATGCCCGAAGCCTCGTATATCGACGCCGTGGAGGAGCCGTTCATCCAGGCCCAGATCGTCGTCCCCCACGACTACATCGGAAACATCATGAAACTGACCCGGGACCGCCGGGGCGTTTACAAGGCCATGGAATACCTCGATCCGACCCGGGTCGCCCTGCAGTACGAACTGCCGCTGTCGGAGATCGTCTTCGACTTCTACGACCGGTTGAAATCGATCAGCCGCGGATACGCCTCCTTCGACTACGACTTCCTGGAATACCGCACCTCGCCCCTGGTCCGGCTGAACCTGATGCTCAACGGCGACCTGGTGGATGCCCTTTCGATCATCATCCACAAGGACAAGGCCTACGAATGGGGCCGCGAGCTGTGCCAGCGGCTGCGGAAGATCATACCGCGGCAGATGTTCGAGGTCGCCGTCCAGGCCGCCATCGGCGGGAGGGTCATCGCGCGGGAGTCGATCCGTCCCCTGCGCAAGAACGTCACGGCCAAATGCTACGGCGGCGACATCACTCGGAAGCGCAAACTCCTGGAACGGCAGAAGGAAGGCAAGCGTCGCATGAAGCAGGTGGGTAACGTCGAAGTGCCGCAGGAAGCCTTCCTGGCGGTATTGGATATACGGGGCGAAGGCGCGGCAGTGGGAGGCTGAACGCCCGGAGCGGGAGGTCCCGGCGGATAGCCCGGTCCCTGGAGGATGGAGGTCCCGGCGGATAGCCCGGCCCCTGGAGGATGGAGGTCCCGGCGGATAGCCCGGCTCCTGGAGGATTCGAACCCTTGGCAAGAAACAAGTCGCTGCTCAGAGAGTACCTGGAAATCCTGCTCTTCACCGTACTGCTCTTCCTCTTCATACGGGCGGAGGTCGTCCAGGCGTTTCGCATACCGTCGGAATCCATGGAGGCTACTCTCCAGGTGGGGGACTTCCTGCTGGTCAACAAGTTCATCTACGGTCCAGGCATTCCGTTCACCGATATACGCATGCCCGCCTGGCGTGATCCCGAACCCGGCGATATCCTGGTGTTTCCCTATCCCCGCAACCCGGCGCAGATGTTCATCAAAAGATGTATCGCCGTCTCCGGCCAGAAGGTGGAGATCCGGGACAAGCACGTATACGTGGACGACGTGATGGTGGAGAATCCGCCGCAGGTCAAGTTCGATGATCCGTCGGTCAGGGCGGCGATCCGGAGCACGCGGGACAACTGGGGTCCCAAGATCGTCCCGGCGGACGCCCTGTTCGTCATGGGCGACAACCGGGACTACAGTTCCGACAGCAGGTATTGGGGATTCGTGGACCGGGAGGACGTGGTGGGCAACGCCTTCATCATCTACTGGTCCTGGGAACGCCACCGCGAGGACCCCGAACTGGTGTGGCAGTCGTCCAGGCCCCTGGAAAGCGTCGCCTCGCTGGTCTACGTACTGGGGTACAATATCGTGCATGTCCCGTGGCGGGTCCGCTGGAACCGCATCGGAAGAATCGTCTTGTAGATCGGGGCGCGACTCAGCTGATCGGGGCGCGACTCAGCAATTCGGGACGCAATCACACCAGATCGGGACGCAAACGCATTGGCCGGCCTCTACGTTCATATTCCCTTCTGCAGCCACGCCTGTCCATACTGCGATTTCTCCTTTGAATTGCTCAAGGGCGGCCGGGTGGACGAGTTGCTGGGCGCCCTGGAAGCCGAGGCAGGGCGGCTCGGCCGCGAATCGCCCTGGGCCGACAGCGCCTTCGACACGGTCTTCCTGGGGGGAGGCACGCCCACCTGCCTCACGGACCGCCAGCTGGACCGCGTCTTCCGGACGATCCATGATCGATTCCGGGTCTCTCCAGACGCCGAAATCACGGTGGAAGCGAACCCCGAAACAGTCACCATTCCCAAGCTGAAGCGGCTCCGCGGCCTGGGTGTCGACCGGATCTCCATCGGCGTCCAGTCCTTCTCCCCGGAAATCCTGTTGAAACTGGGGCGTCGCCATACGGTGGACCGGGCCGAAAAGGCGTTTGCGTCCGCCAGGGAAGCCGGTTTCCGGAACGTCAATCTCGATCTCATGTTCGGCGTGCCCGGCCAGTCGGCGGCGGACTGGGCGGATACACTTGAACGGGCGGTCGCCCTGGACCCCGAGCACCTGTCGGTCTACGGCCTGACGATCGAGCCGGGGACGGAATACGCCCGGCTGGCGGAACAGGGCGCGCTGGACCTGCCGGACGAAGGGCGGCACACGGCCCTGTATTTCCAGGCCCTGGACCGGCTCACCGGCGCCGGCTTCCGGCAATATGAGATCTCCAACCTGGCGAAACCGGGTTTTGCATGCAGGCACAACGTATCCTGCTGGAAGGGCGGCGACTACCTGGGCCTTGGGCCGTCGGCCCACACGCGCACGGACGGACGAAGACTCGCCAATGCGCGCGGCCTCGCCGACTACCTGCGTGCCATGGATGAACGGGGCGAAGCCACCGATATGGATGAAACGCTTACGGTGGACGAACGTATACACGAGTATATCCTGCTGAGCCTGAGATCCGTCGATGGCCTGGACACCCGGCTGTTTCGGGACCGCTACGGGGACGACGCCATGGACAAACGGGACCCGGCCATCCATGCCCTGGCCGGCGAGGGGTTGCTCGCAAAACGCGGATCGCGGCTCTGCCTGACCCGGAGAGGACTGGCCCTGGCCGACAGCGTCTGCGAATATCTCATGTAGGGCCTGGCCGGATGTGGCGGGCCGGTCCGTCTGGTCCGTGCAGAAAGTGAATACGACATGAAGAAGATCAGGGTGGGCATCCTGTGCGGGGGTCGGTCGGCGGAACACCAGGTCTCGCTGCAGTCGGCCCGGAATATCGTCGACGCCATCGACCGGGACCGGTACGAGGTCGTACTGATCGGCATCGACCGTACGGGGCAGTGGCACCTGGGCGATTCTGCGGGATTCCTGCTCAACGCCCATGATCCGAAGCAGATCGCCCTGAACCGCCTGAGCGAGACGGTGACCCTCGCCCCCGGGGCGCCCACCGACCCGGTGACGACCACGACGACGCACCGCCCGGCTGGAGACATCGACGTCATTTTCCCCGTGCTTCACGGCCCCTTCGGCGAGGACGGCACGGTACAGGGCCTGCTCAAGCTGGCCAATCTGCCCTTTGTCGGTTCAGGCGTCCTGGGATCGGCGGTGTCCATGGACAAGGACGTGATGAAGCGCCTGTTGCGGGATGCGGGCATCGCCATACCGGAGTTCATGACCTTCCTGTCCTCCGATCGAAACCGGATCTCCTTCGATGAGGTGCGGGGCCGCCTGGGCATGCCCTGTTTCATCAAGCCCGCCAACCTGGGCTCCTCCGTCGGCATCACCAAGGCCCGCGATGCCCGTGAATTAGAAGCGGGCGTACGGGAAGCATTCCGGTACGACCGGAAGATCCTGGTGGAAGAGTGCGTCACCGGCCGCGAGATCGAATGCGCCGTGCTGGGGAATGCCCGGCCCGAAGCGTCCGGCCTGGGCGAGGTACGGCCCACCCACGAGTTCTATTCCTACGAGGCGAAGTACATCGACGAGCACGGCGCCGAGCTGGAGATTCCGGCCAAATTGCCGAAGGAACTGACGGAGGAGATCCGCGCAACCGCCGTGGAGGTCCACAGGGTGCTGGCCTGTGAAGGCATGTCCCGGGTGGACTTCTTTCTGAAGGAAGACGGCGAAGTCCTGGTCAACGAGCTCAATACCATTCCCGGGTTCACCCGGATCAGCATGTTTCCCAAGTTGTGGGAAGTCGCCGGCGTATCCTACGCCGACCTGATCGACCGCCTGATCCAGCTCGCGCTGGAACGGTTCGATGAAGAGAAGACGCTCGATACGTAGCCCGACCTTGTCTCGCTCGGCAGTATAGTTGTTTCACAGCGTTTTTTATATTGTCAATGTTGATTGAAATAAAAATCAACATAAAATTTGGATTTGGGACATACACCGGGCCCGCCATCATGAATGGCGTAACAAGGCCGGATTTCGCTTGACACGGCGCCGGCCGCCCGGTTAGAATACCTTGTGCAGCGGCCATCTTCGGTCCTGCCCATCCCGCGGGAATAGCTCAGTTGGCAGAGCATCAGCTTCCCAAGCTGAGGGTCGCGGGTTCGAGCCCCGTTTCCCGCCTGTCTGCCCTGTGGCGTACCGGCCCACAGGGCGTTTTCTTGTGAGGGAGGTACCTGTGAGCAGAGCGGCGGTCGGCCCGACCAGCCTGACCGGCCTGACTGGCCTGACCAACCTGACCGGCCTGGCCGGCGTTGCCAGCCTGGGATTGGTCATCGCGGCCCTGGTGTTCGCCGGGTGCGGCGCGACGACCATGCAGTACTCTGGTTCGCTCGATACGCCCGAGGCCGAGTACGCGAAGGCACTGAGCCTGCTGGAATCGGGCGCCCATGACGAGGCGGAAGCGGCATTGCGCAGAACGATGCGGCTCGATGACGGCTTCGCGCCGGCCTACGTGGGGATGAGCCGTGTTTTCCTTGAGCGGGGAGACGTCAAGGAGGCGATCCGCTACGTGCACATGGCACGGATCAGGGACGTGGACTACGTACCCTGCTGGCTGATGGCCGCCCGCCTCTATGACACTGCCGGCCAGTACGAAGCGGCAGTGACCGAATTCCGGGAGGCGATTGCCAGGGACAAAGACCGGCTATGGGCGGTAGAAAGCCATTTCGACCTGGGCCGGACCCTGGAGAAGCTGGAAAGGCTGGAGGAAGCCCACGACGCCTACATGGAGGTAATCGCCCTTGATCCCCTCCATCTCGAGGCCCGGGCCTCGGTGACGCGCATCTGGAAGACTCTCGGTCCCGCATTCCTCATGCGGCTGCGTTACGAGAACCGGGACATCATCCTTCCTTGATCATGTCCTGGATGAACCGGACGGACCTTGACAGGGCCTCCCTTCTCTCCGTTTCGTTATCCCCGGTGATGCCGCATTCATAGGCCAGATATCCGTCGAAACCGATGTCCCTGAGAGCCGAAAGCCCGGCGCGCCAGTCGATGTCCCCGGAGCCCGGCTCCTGGCGCGTATTGTCGGCCATGTGCACGTGGCCTACGTAACGGCGTCCGATGCGCCGGAGGGTGGCCGGCGTGTCCGTCTCTTCAATGTGCATGTGGAAGAAGTCGCACAGCAGGCTGGCCGACGGAGGATCGCCGGCACGCTGGATGATTTCGACGCCCCGTTCCTGCTGCCTGAGCAGGTGCTCTTCGTAGCGGTTCAACGGTTCCAGCAACACCTTCGTCCCCTGTTCCGCGGCGAATGCGGCCAGGTCCCGTACGATTTCCGTCAGCAACTGCAATTCCAGGGTGACGGCGTCGGCCAGCGGCGTGAGGTCCGGGAGGCGCGGCGGCCCGAATATGGGCGGAAGGATGAGACCGACGGCGCCGAAATGCCCGCACACCTGGAGATTCTCCTTCGCCTCGGCGATGCTGTGGTTCCGCTTGTCGACGTCCGGGTCCAGGAAGTCGAAGGTGCCCTGGCCGCAGAGCGAGACCAGCCGGATGCCGCGGTTCCGCAGCGCGGATTCCAGTTCGTCGATCCGCCGGGCCGGTCCCCTCCCGGAAACCTCGAGGCCTTCCACGTTCAATGACTCGGCGAAATCCAGTTTCTCGTTGAGCGTGCCGCCCGGGAGCAGGCCTTCCTGAAGCGCGATTTTCATTTCGTCTCCTTCGTCTCTTCGGGGTTGGATCAGGCTGCGCCGGCAAGGCGCGCCCCTCGGCTATGCGCCGGCAAGGCGCGCCCCTCGGCTATGCGCGCCGACCTGGCGCGTTCATGGGTTTCGAAATGGTCCAGACCGTGGATGTATCGGGCACATCCGCGTTTCGATAGGTGGGAATGAAGGACCAGCGTTCCCGGCCGGACCGGTTCGGGTGGGAACTGTGCAGCAGCCGGTCGTGAAACACCAGCACGTCCCCTTGTTTCATTTCCACGTCGATGATCGTTTCGTCCTTGAGCTCATCGTCCGAAACGCGGTTCGTGAACCCCCGGGCGTCCTGCACGGCCGCATGATCCCGTATCCGGCGGTGGGAGCCGGGTATAACCTTCAGGCAGCCGTTTTCCGTCGTCGCGTCTTCGAGCGCGATCCAGGCGGACCACTTGGTCGCGCCGCCCCAGTACGCCTGGTCCTGGTGCCAGGGCGAGGCGAAGTGGACCGACGAGGACTTGAACACGGGCTTTGCGCTGAGGAACTCGATGCGCGGGCCGATCAGCGGCCGCAGGATGGCCGCCATTCGGGGGTCGCAGGAAACTGATTCGAAGCGGACCGGGATGGTGTCGCACATCCACACGTGAACGCCCGACGGTCCCGAGTTGTTTGCCACCAGTTCCTTCGCCGCGGTCTTGCAGGCCGCCATTTCCTCCGCCGTGAAAACGGATTCGACAAGGAGGAAACCGTTTTTCGCGAAGGATGAAGGGGCCTCGTCCGGTATCTTGATCATGCCCACCTTTCGGAGGTATTAGTGTGAGTCCCTGGCCACCGGCGCGCCGCTTCCGCCGACCAGGAAA
Source organism: Gemmatimonadota bacterium (assembly GCA_026705925.1). Lineage (GTDB taxonomy): Bacteria > JAAXHH01 > JAAXHH01 > JAAXHH01 > JAAXHH01 > JAAXHH01. Next base: position 43,504 of record JAPOZT010000014.1, on the reverse strand, counting down.
TCGAAGTCCACGCCCCGGTCGGCCTGGAGCACGTGGTCCACGTACAACCGGCAGTATCCCCGGTCCATCGCGGGTTCCGGCGGCGACCAGCGGTCCCGCCTCCGGGCCAGTTCATCCTCGGGCACTTCGAGTTCGAGGCGGCGCTGCCCGACGTCCAGCGAGATCATGTCGCCGTCCTGAACGAGGGCCAGCGTGCCGCCCGCGGCGGCTTCCGGCGCCGTGTGAAGCACGACGGTGCCGAAGGCCGTGCCGCTCATGCGCGCGTCGGATATGCGGACCATGTCCGTGACGCCCCGCTGCAGCAATTTCGACGGCAGGGGCATGTTCCCCACCTCGGCCATGCCCGGATACCCCTTCGGCCCGCAGTTCTTCAGCACCAGGACGTCCTCGGCTTCCACGTCCAGATCAGGACTGTCGATGCGGTCGTGGAGGTCTTCGATGTTTTCGAACACCACGGCGCGGCCGCGGTGCTGCATCAGTCCGGGCGACGCCGCTGAGGGTTTGATGATGGCGCCGTCGGGACAGAGGTTGCCCCGGAGCACGGCGAGTCCTCCGGTCAGAGTCAACGGAGCGTCCAGCGTCCGGATCACGTCCCGGTCATGACAGGGCGCATCGGCCGTGTTCTCCCCGATGGTCCGGCCGTTCACGGTCCGGGCGTCGCGATGGATCAGGTCGCCCAGTTCGCGGATTACGACCGGCAATCCGCCGGCGTAGTAGAAATCCTCCATCAGGTACTTGCCCGACGGCATCAGGTTCACGATACACGGGACGTCGCAGCCCAGGTTGTCCCAGTCCTGCAGGGAGAGATCGACGCCGAGGCGGCCCGCGATGGCCAGCAGGTGCACGACCGAGTTGGTGGAACCCCCGACGGCCCCGACGACCCGGATGGCGTTTTCCAAGGCCTCGCGCGTGACGATGCGGGACATGCGCAGGTCCTCCCGGACCATCTCCACCACGCGTGCGCCCGCTTCGTGGGCCAGCTTCATTCGCCGGGCGTCGGCCGCGGGGATGGCGGCGTTGCCGGGCATGCCCAGGCCCAGCGCCTCCACGACGCTGGCCATGGTGGAGGCCGTGCCCATGGTCATGCAGTGGCCCGTGGACCGGTTCATGCAGGATTCCGCTTCGAGGAACTCCTCCTCGCTCATCGTCCCGGCGCGCACCTCGTCGCTGAACTTGTAGACGTCCGTGCCGGACCCAATATTCCGTCCCCTGAACCGGCCGTTGAGCATGGGACCGCCCGAGATGGCAAGGGTGGGCAGATCGCAGCTCGCCGCGCCCATGAGCAGGGCCGGGGTGGTCTTGTCGCAACCGACGAGCAGGATGACCCCGTCGAGGGGATTGGCCCGGATGGTCTCTTCCACGTCCATGCTGACCAGGTTGCGGAAGAGCATGGTGGTGGGCCGCATGAGGGGTTCGCCCAGGGACATGACGGGAAACTCGACCGGGAATCCGCCCGCTTCGTAGACGCCCCGGCGCACCCGCTCCGCGATGGTCCGGAAATGGGCGTTGCACGGCGTCAGTTCCGACCAGGTGTTGCAGATGCCGATGACGGGCCGGCCGTCGAAGACATGATCCGGAAGCCCCTGGTTCTTCATCCAGCTTCGATGAATGAACCCCACTTTGTCTCTGGGACCGAACCACCGTGCGCTGCGAAGAGACGATGACATGCATGCTCCTGACTTTGATCTGTTGATGGCCTGGCGTTACCCGGTCCGCCTGGTCCGCCTGGTCCGCCCGTCCGGCCGGGTCCGTCCGGTCCGCCTGGACATCGCCCAGGCCGCGCGCAGCGTGGCGGGCGCAAGGAAGAACCGGATGAAGGGAAGGAACAGGGTGACGGGGACGATACGGATCTCGCCCCGTCCGTCCAGTTCGAATACCGCCTCGTCGAAATCGGGTTCGACCCGCAGCCTCACGCGCTCGGCGCCATGGAGGAATCCGGTCAAGGCGCAGAAAGTGCCCCAGAGGCGGCCCGTGTCACAGGGATTGTCCAGCCCGATACGGCCCGCGACGTGCAAGGACACGAAACGCACGCATCGGGCCATATCACGCAGGAATCTGAGCACGCCCCGGACGAATCCCCTCGTCTTTAGTACCCGGCGCAAGCGTTCCGCCGGGGCACGTTTCCCGTCGGCCTTTTCGTCGGCCGAAGTGCGCGCGGACGGGGCCTTCGATTCGCCTGGTTCGCCTGGTTCGCCTGGTACATCCGATCCACCTGACTCGACCGACTCGGCCGGTGCGCGGACCGGGCGCCTGCGTTTTCGCTTTCGACGGACGCCGGTCGGTATGGAAGGGGAGATGCGGAGCAGGCCGAACAGCCACCCGAAGGTGATCCTGCCCGAGAAGCCTTCCCGGCGAACGACCGAGAAGGAGATCGTCACGGGAATCGCCAGTAGCATCAGCATCGAGAGCAGGACGGCGACCGGTATGAGCAGATAGGGTTCGAAGATCGGGGTCAAGGGTCGGCTTTCTTTTCCGACCGGTGTTTCAACCACCGGTCCAGCACCGACTTCACGAGATCCGCCATCGAGTTCGTGGCCGAGGAGAACCCCGACTGGCCCGCCATGCGCTCCAACCGGACTTCCCCATCCTGGACGACCAGCACGGCCACCGGTTGTACGCCGGCACCGCCACCGCTGCCGCCCCGATTCCCTTCTTTTCCCGACGTTCCGCCGCCGCCGAAGCCGTAACCGAGCCTGACCAGGGGGACGACCGTCGTCTCCCCGACCTCCACCGGATCGCCGACGACGGACTGCGCCCTGTTCATTTCTCTCATTTCACTCAGTGTGGTCTTGACCAGATTCTCCAGATCAGCCATGCATGGTCTCCATTCGGTTATCGGTCCGTTTGTCCGGTCGCCGGGCACGTTGGTCCGGTAGCCGGGTGCGCTGCGGAAGATCCCGTCAGTCGCCCCACAGTTCCTCGAGGCGGCGGTCCCGGCCGCAGTTGTACCGGTAGAACTTGTACCGCAACGGGTTCTTGAGGTAATAATCCTGGTGGTATTCTTCGGCCCGGTAAAACGTCGACGCCGGGGTGACCTCCGTCACCACGCGGTCGAACCGGCCGGAATCGATGATCTTCTGCCTGGATGCCTCGGCCAGCGCCTTCTGTTCGGCGTCGTGATAGAAGATCCCGGCGCGGTACTGGTTGCCCTTGTCGCAGAACTGCCGGTCGTTCACGGTGGGATCGATGTTCACCCAGAAGACGTCCAGCAGTTCCTGGTAGGTGATCTTCGACGGGTCGTAACGGATCTCCATGGCTTCCGTGTGCCCCGTTCGGCCGGTCGTTACCTGCCCGTAAGTCGGATTGGGCGTCGTTCCGCCGATATAACCCGCGATAGTCGAAATGACGCCATCCAGCTCGTCATAGGGCGGCTCCATGCACCAGAAACAGCCTCCGGCGAAGGTCGCCAGCGCGATCTCCCCGGCCTGACCGGCCAGCATGGTCTGTTCGGCCTGCCCGGTCTGCCCGGTCTGCCCGGTCTGCAAGGTCTCGTCTGATCGCGGTGTGGGTTCGCCTTCGGGCCGGGCCACGGTATACATGGTAATGGCGAACAGTGCCGCGATGAGCGCGATCGGCAGAATGCGCTTCGCATTGAACATGGGGTTCTCCTTTCACGATGAACGGATCCGGCCGGACCGCCCGGGAAACCGTTCTAGCCGAACAGGCTCAACTGGTTCGTCGGCTTGGATTTAGCCTTTTTCCGCCGCCGGTCCGGCTTGTGTGGACCTTGCGGACGGTCGTACTGCTTCAGCTGCTCTTCGATGTCGGTCAGGAAGGGCGACGGCCGGGTGGTGCGCACCTCCCCGAACAGCATGCGTTTCCCGGACCGAACCAGGTAAAGCCGTTCTTTCGCACGGGTCATGGCCACGTAAAACAGCCGGCGCTCCTCTTCCACGTCCGATACCGCGCCGCCGTGTTGCAGGGGCACCAGGCCGTCTTCACACCCCACGACGAAGACGACCGGGAATTCGAGTCCCTTGGCCGCGTGCAGGGTCATGAGATGCACATGCTCCGAAGCTTCTTCGAAAGCGTCGTATTCCTGGCTGAGCAGCAGCTTGTCGAGCATGACCGGCAATTCCGTTTCAATTCGGGCGTACCGGGTAAGCTCGCGCAAGCTGTCATCCGCCCTGGGATAACGCCACTTCAGCTTGTCCCAGATGGAAGAGCGCGCCAGGTTTTCCAAGATGTGGGCCGCCGTCCGCTTCTCCAGGTCCGAATTGATCGTCTTCAGGTCACTCAACAGGGCTTCCACACCGATCCTGGAACGTTTCATGAGCAGGCGGGGATAATCCATCAACTCCGCCACGTGGTCGATCGTGATCTGGTTGCGTTTTTTCCAGAGTTCCTCGATGAGTTCCACGGTCCGGTCCCCCAGCCCGTCGATCGTCGAAGACAGGCACCGCAGCGCCGAACCGGTGGTGACGGTCCGTCCGTCGCCCAGTTGAAGCAGGGTAACGATCTCCTGCACGCCCGGCCTGTTGATGAGGGACGTATCCCCTGCTACGTGATACGGTATGCCGCTGCGCTCAAAGGCCTCCACCAGGGCGGTATTCTGACTGTTCACCCGGTAGAGTACGGCGATGTCGCCGAAGGATCTTTCCTCGCCCGGGTCCGCCCCGTGTTCCAGCCGCCCCGAGTCCTGGGAGAAATGGCTGGTGCCGCCCACCATGCGTTCGATCTGGTGCACGACGTACTCGGCTTCGGCCCGGTCCGACCGGGTCTCCCGGATGACCAGGCGCCCCTGGACGTAAAGCGCGGCGACCGGCGGCGGCGCCGTGGAAGCGCCGGAAGCGCTCATGACCTGGGACGAGGCGTCGAGCAAGGTAGCCGCGGAACGGTAGTTCTCGCTGAGGTAACGTACCTGAGCTCCCGGGAAATCGTCCTCGAAGGAGTGGAAGTAACGGGTGTCCGCTCCGCGAAAACCGTAGATCGCCTGGTTGGGATCGCCGATTGCGGTAATCTGTGCGCCGCCTTTCACCAGGATCTTCAGCAGGTCGTGCTGGGCCGGGTTGATGTCCTGGTACTCGTCCACGAAAACGTAGTGGAACCGCTTGTGCACGCTCTGCCGGAACCGTTCGTCCGACCTCAGGAGCTTGGTGGTTTCCAGGATGACGTCGTCGAAATCCAGCAGCCCGTGCCGCCGCAGCAGGCGGGTGTACGCCGAGACCGCTTCCGGGATTTCACCACTGCGGCCCGACGCCTTCCATCGAGCGACCTCCTCCAGCCGCCTCCTCCGCTGCACGGCGTTGTCCAGCGGCCACTGCGCACGGGCCAGCCGCTCCTGGTCGTCGGGCGTCGCCACGCTCAGGCTGAAGGGGATGCTTGCGTGGCGGGACCACTGGCGCATCAAGGCGAGACAGATACCGTGGAAAGTGCCGACCATGGCGTCCGTGCCGGCCTGCCCGTCGAGCAGTATGCCCAGTCGCGCTTTCAGCTCCCCGGCGGCCTTGTTGGTAAAAGTCACGGCCAGCAGGCGGCCGGGCGTGGTTTCGTGACGCGCCAGGTACGCCATCCGGTGGGTCAGCGTGTGGGTCTTTCCGGTGCCGGGCCCCGCCACGATGAGCAGGTGTCCCTCGCGGTGCGTTACGGCCTTCAACTGATCTTCATTGAGCGGACCGCTCATCGAGGTCGCGTCTGCCGAAGCATCAGGCGCTTCCGGGACGGTCACGGCTGGCGCCGGAACCGCGACTTCGGCCATTCCGTTGGTGCTTGCCGGGGACGCTTCCTCCACCACCGGCATTTCGTCCTCCTCCACCTCCGGCGTATCGGCCGGGACGGGGTCCGCTCGTAACGGCTTCTTCTCCTTCACGGGTAAATCCTCAAGCAGTGCGATCTGCGAGTCGCTTCCGAGCCGGTCCTCCGTGTTGAACAACTTGATCACGCCGTAGTCTCCGTCATACCCCGGAAGGATATCCACTTCTCCGACGCGCATGCGGCGAATGCCCTCGGCGATCAGGGTACCTGCGACCTGCGCGATGTCGTCTTCCGGGATGTCCAGGAGGATGTCGAGTTCGCTGCCCAGGCGCGAAACCATGGCCTGATAGACCCTATCTACCGTCTTGGTACCGGGGCCGACCTGTTTCGCCTCCCCGATGATCTCGGGCAGGGGTATCACGCTGAAGAAGTGGCGCGCCCGGGGGGGCTTTTTGCCCTCATCGCGGTCCGCAAGTTCTTCCACGCGGGCCATGACCCCCACGGTCACGGGCTTGCCGCAATCCGGACACAGGCCCTTCGCGCCGATCGTCTCCTTCGGGTGCATCCTTCTTTCGCACTTCCTGTGCCCGTCATAGTGGTACTTGCCCTCCTCGGGATAGAACTCCACCGTTCCGGTCAGTCCCACGTCTTCCGGGTCGGACAGGGCGCTGTAGATCGCGGGATAGTCGCAGGACGTATCGAACAGGGTGGTTTCCCGGCCCAGCTTTCCGGGCGAATGAGCATCGGAGTTGGACACGAGCACGTAGGGATCGAGCTGCTCCAGCCGCCAGTTCATGAGCGGATCGGACGAAAGGCCGGTCTCGACGGCGAAGATGTGCTCCGTGAGGTCGCCGTAACAGTCCGATATGCTGTCGAATCCTCCCCGGGATCCCAGGGCCGAGAACCAGGGCGTCCAGATGTGGGCGGGGATGAGGCAGGCCATGGGATCGGTCTCAAGGGTAATCTCCAGCAGGTCCCGGGAGTCCAGTCCCAGGATGGGCCGTCCGTCCGATTGGATATTGCCGATGGCGCCCAGGCGGGCCTGCAGGGATTTGGCGGCTTCGAATCCGGGCGTCAGGATGATGTTATGCACCTTCCGCACGCGACCGAGCCGCTTGTAGATGTTCGATATCTCGACCGTCAGCATGAAACGGACCGGCGCCCGGCAGGCGGCCGGCACCTGGCCGTCCATCGTCCGCTCGAGCTCGGGTTTCAGCCGGAACAGGCCCTCCTCGGCCGGTTGCAGTTTCTCCTCCAGCTCATCCATCCAGCCCGGGTGAACGAAATCCCCGGTGCCCACCACCCGGATACCCTTCAGCTGGGCCCACTTGTACAGGTGCTCCAGGTTCAGGTTTTTGCTGGTCGCTCTCGAGTAATGGGAATGGAGATGCAGATCGGCGTGGAAGGGCAAGGCGTTCCTCTGTTCGTTGAGCCGTCTCGGATTCCATGCGCCGCAAGTACCCTGTTCCCGGTCCTTCCGGCGTTGCCGCACCTGTTTGAAAGATGGGGGAATACACGGGTCCGGGCAAGGAGTTTGTATGGTCCGGACGGGGCGGACCAGGTGAGGCGGTCGAGGGGGTCAGGACGGGGCGGACCAGGTGACGCGGGCGGGGGGCCGGGCTACGAGGGCGAGCGGTCAGGCGCGGCGGGACAGGCGGTCAGGAAGCCGGAGATTCGGCCGCTTCGCCCGGCTCCAGGACCTGTCCGCTCAGCCGGTTCCGGACGGTGGACAGGACGGCGAGTCCGTCTTCGAGGATATAGTAGCATATGGGAACCAGGATCAGCGTGATGGCGGTCGCGAACAACACGCCGAATCCGAGGGATATGGCCATGGGGATGAGGAACTGCGCCTGGAGGCTTCGCTCCATCAGGATCGGAATAAGCCCGGCGAAGGTCGTGAGCGAGGTCAGCAGCACGGGACGGAACCGGGCGACCCCCGCGTTCCGGATGATCTCGTGCAGGTCCGCGCCGGGCCCCGCGCGTTCACGCCCACGGTTGATGAAGTCCACCAGCACCAGGCTGTTGTTCACTACGACGCCGGACAGCGCGACGATGCCGAAGAGGGAGAGCAGCGAAATCGCGAATCCCATGATCAGGTGGCCCAGGACCGCCCCCACGATGCCGAAGGGTATGACGCTCATGATGATCATGGGCTGAACGTAGGACTTGAAGGGGATGGCCAGCAGTCCGTAGATCACGAGCAGGGCGACCAGGAACCCGAAGCTCAGGCTTTCGATGGACTCCTGCTGGTTGCGCTGCTGACCCTCCAGCGTGTAGGTCAGGCCCGGGTATTTGGCCATCAGCGACGGCAGGTACGACGACGTGAGGTCGCCGAGAATGTCGTTGGAACTGGCGACGGCGTCGTTCACGTCGGCGGTGATGGTGATGACGCGCTTCCGGTCCGTCCGCCGGATATTGGAATAACCTCTTCCCATTTCCGCGCGCGCCGCGAGCGAGAAGGGCACTTCGATGCCGGTCGGCGTCCGGATGCGCATGTTCTCCATGTCGCCCAGGGACCGCCTCTCCGATTCGGGATAACGCACCATCACGCGGACGTCGTCCCGGCCCCGCTGGATCCGCTGGGCTTCTTCGCCAAAGAAGGCCTGCCGGACCTGCCGGGAGAGCCCCGCCATGGTGATGCCGAGGGCTTCGCCTTCGGGCGTTACGTTCAGCCGTATTTCCTGCTTGCCTGGCCTGAAATCGTCTGCCACGTCCATGACGCCGTCGTAGTTCGCCACCGTACTTTTCAATTCGGCGGTCGCCTGCAGCAGCGCTTCGGGATCTGGGCTGGACAGTTCGATGTTGATCGCCTCGCCCGCATTGAACAGGGAGGAGGTGAACGAGAGTTCCACGACGTCTGGTATCGGACCGATGAGCTCCCGCCAGCGGTTCACGATTTCCTCGCCGCTGATGTTCCGTGTTTCCGAAGGGGACAGGCCCAGCACGACTTCACCGATGTGCGAGGACCGGGCGGACCCGATTATGCTCCCCGCGTTCTGCTGCGCCCTGGCGGCGTTCGGCTGTTCGCCGATGGCCGCCATGATGTTCTGTATGACCTCCGTATCGCTCCCGGGGTCGTCGCGGGCGATTTCGTCGCCGACCTGTCTCTGCAGCAGTTCGGCGCTGTCCTCGATCAGCGCGATGTACCGGTCGGTGACCTCGGCGGGCGTGCCCTCGGACAGGGTAAGGTGCGCCGAGACGAATTCGTTCTCCACGGTCGGGAAAAACACGAATCGGAGGATGCCGCCGGCCACGAGCCCGGTGGTGAGGATGATGGCGCCGACGCCGATGGACAGGGTGAGGTACCGCCAGGAGAGGGCTTTTTTCAACAGGGGGACGTAGACGCCTTCCACGAATCGACGGAGATACCGGGCCACGTTGTCCTGCAGTTCGTACAGCCACTTGTCGGCGTAGAAGAGCACGAGGTAGAAGGGCCTGATAAGAAGGAACGTTCGAGGCAGCGGATTTTCCTTCTTCTTCGGCTGGCCGTGTCGCAGGTGGGTGGGCAGAATGAGCAGGGACTCGACCAGGGAGAAAAACAGCATGAGGATGATCACGATGGGGAAAACCTCGAAGAATTTCCCCATGAGCCCATCCACGAAGAACATGGGCATGAAGGCGACGATCGTCGTCAGTACCGCGAAGGTAATGGGCTTGGCGATCTCCTGGACGCCCATCCGCGAGGCCGTCGCGGGTTCCACACCCCTTTCCTGGTGCGCGTAGATGTTCTCCCCTGCGATGATGGCGTCGTCCACCACGATGCCGAGTACCATGATGAAGGCGAAAAGCGAGAGCATGTTGATGGACGCGCCCACCAGCGGCATCATCCAGAACGTGCCGAGAAAGCAGATGACGATGCCCAGGGCGACCCAGAACGCCAGCCGGATGCGCAGGAACAGGGCCAGGCAGAGGAATACGAGCAGGAAACCCAGCTGACCGTTGTTGATCATCAGTTCGAGCCGGCTTTCGAGAAGCCGGGACTGGTCCTGCCAGGTGATGAGCTCGACGCCGTCCGGCAGCTCCGCCTGCCTGGCGGCCACGTACCGATGCACGGCGCCGGAGACGTCGAGGATGTTCTCGTTGCCCACGCGGAAGACCTTCACCAGGGCGGCCGGTTTTCCGTCGAACCGGGAAGAGACGTCCGTTTCCGCGAATCCGTCGACGACCCGGGCCACGTGGCTGAGGAGCAGCCGCGTACCGTCGGAGCGGGACCGCAGCACGATCTGGTCGAATTCGGATCCGACCAGGGCCTGCCCCTTCGATCGGAGCAGGATCTCGCCGCCGGGGGTCTTCACCGAGCCGCCGGGCAGGTCGAGCGAGGAATTCCGCACGGCGCCGACGACCTCGGAGAACGTCAGTCCGTAGCGGCGAAGCGCGGCTTCGGAAACCTCGATCGAAATCTCGTAAGGCCGGACGCTCGCCAGGGTCACGTTACTGATCTCCGGCTGGGCCAGCAGGTCTTCCCTGATCTCTTCGGCCAGCCGTTTCATGGACGGCTCGTCCATCCTGCCGGCCACGGCGACGTCGATAACCTGGCGCCGGAAGATGATCTCCTGGATCACCGGTTTTTCCGTTTCCGCCGGGAAGGTGTCAATGGCGTCCACGCGGGACTTCAGATCCTGCAGCAACGTCCGTGCGTCTGCGTCGGGGTCCACCTCGACCTCGATCCTTCCGACCCCTTCCGACGCGGTGGAACTCAGTTTCTTGATGCCGTCCAGGTCCTGAATGGCTTCTTCCACCCGGACGCATACCGCTTCTTCCACTTCGGCCGGCGCCGCGCCCAGGTAGGGGACCGTGATGATTATGAGATCAGTCTCGAACTCGGGAAAGATCTCGACCTTTAACCGTGAAATCATCAGCAGTCCGCCCACGATGATCGTCATCATGAGCAGGTTGGCCGCCACGTTGTTGCGGGCGAACCAGGCCAGTACGTAGTTCATCTGCCCGTGCCTTCCTCTTCCTGTACGACGTTACCTGAGGAATCCGATTCGAGTACGCGCACTTCCATGCCTTCCACCTGGGTATCGAGGGCGGACAGGCAGACGCGGTCGCCCGTCTCGATTCCGCTCAGGATGTATACTTGGTCGGACGCTATCCGGAGGATCTCGACAGGCCGATACCGAAGCCGGTTTTCGTCATCGACGACGGCAATCCGGTTCTCGCCATACATGGCCGTCCGCGGCAATACCGCCACATCGAGATAGCGTTTGCCCAGGATCTCGGCCTCGACGAACATGCCGATGCCCAGGGGCGGCCGGTCGGGATTCGCGCCCCGGCCGTACGGATTCTGGACCCTTGCCACCGCGTACACCATCCGGCTCATGGGGTCGATCTCGCCCTCCATGCGGACCACCGTGCCGTCCCACCGGTGCCGGCGGCCGGCGAATTCGGCGCTGATCACGACCGGGGGCCCCGCAGCGCGGGCTGTCTCGCCACGGAACTGCATGGGCGTGTCGAAAAACGCCAGTTCTTCGTCCGGTATGGGCAACCGAATCTCGGCGTAGTTGATGGCGTAGATGGTCGCCAGGGCCTCGCCCCGCCTGAGGAACTGACCCACGTCCACGTTCTTCTTCCTCACCCTGCCGGCGTACGGCGCGCGGATCTCCGTTCGTTCCAGGTTGAGTTTCGCCTGCTGAAGCGCCGCGACGGACGCTTCCAGGTTGGCCCTGGCCTGGGTCAGTTGAGGTTCCCTCAGGACAAGCGGCATGGGTGCGCCCGATCCCAGCCGGCGCCATTCGTCCTGGGCGAGGCGGGCTTCCTCCTGCTCGATCTGCAGCGCGGTGGCGAACCGGGCCGTGTCCGCGGCTGCACGCGTGACCGCCAGTTCCGCGTCGCGCGTGTCGAGACGCACCAGCAACTCGTCTCTTTCGAAGAACCCGCCAGGTACGAAGGAAGGCGACACGAATACGATCTGACCGTCCGTCTCGGCCGAGAGCGCGCTCTCGGTCCTCGGCATCACCGAGCCCTGGGACCGTACCGTGAGCTGGACCGTGTCCAGCGTCGCGACGGCCGTGCGAACCAGCGGAGGCGGGACGGCCGGCAACCTGCTCTCCACCACGGGCCGGCTGCGGACCAGGAAGACCATGATCAGCACCGAACCCGCGACAATGGCCAGCGGAAGGGATATTCTAAGCCACTTGTTCATCCTCTACTCCTGTACATCTCCTAGTTCCCCTTTAGGTCGTAGATCTCCCGGTTCACCGGTTTCCGGTGCTATTCCTTCGAATCCGCCACCCAGCGCCAGGTAGAGGTCCACCCGGGCGTCCAGCCGTTGACGCCGCACGGCCAGGTACTGTCCCTCGGAATCGAAGGCGCGCCGCTGGGCGTCCAGCATGGTGATCACGTCGCTCAGACCGCCGTGATACCGCGATTCCGCCAGTTCGCGGGCGGCCGCGGCCTGCGTCGTGGCTTCCAGGAGCGCGGTTTCGCGCCTCCGGAGAAGCCCGTCCGCCGCCAGGGCGGTCTCCACCTCCCCGTAGGCGCGCAGGGCCCGGTCCGCGAAGTTCGCCAGGACCTGGTCCCTGTTGGCCTCGGCCAGGTCCACGCCCGCGCTGAGCCGTCCGCCCTGGAACAGGGGCTGCAGCAGGCTGGACACGAGGCTCCAGACGATGAAATCGCCATCGAGGAGGTCGGTCAGCGCGGCGGTGGACGTGCCGCCCGAACCGGTCAGGCGTATGGCCGGGTACCGCGCCTTCTTTGCCACGCCGACACGGGCGCCGGCCGCGGCGAGCTGCCGTTCGGCCAGCATCAGGTCCGGCCGTCGCGCAATGAGATCGGCGGGAAGTCCGGCCGGCACGGTCGAGGGTACCGGGGGAAGGTCTGAAGCGATGGAGAGTTCGGCCGACGGATACCGGCCAAGCAGGATCTCGAGTTGCCGGACGACGCCATCGTACGCCTGCATACGCTGGAGGACGACGGCCTCGGCCGCGGCCACGTTGGCCAGCGAAAGGCGGAGGTCGAGGGCGGGTCTGAGCCCGCGGGCGTATCGGTTCTCGATCCGTTCGTTCACCACGGTGAAATTGTCTCTCGTCGCCCGTGCCAGATCGAGTTGGCGGCGGGCTTCAATAGCGGCGAACCAAGCCTTGGCGGTCTGGCCGGCCACGGACGACCGGACGCCATAGAGATCTGCCTGCGAGCCCTGCACGTCCGCCAGCGCGGCCGCTTTGTCATCGCTCAGCCGGCCCCACAGATCGATCTCCCAGTTGATGTTCGTCGATACGCCGTAGGTCGTCGACGTCGTCTTCAGCACGCCGCCATTCCCGCCGGGTATCGGGAACCCGATGAAGTTCCGGCGTGTTCTGTTTCGGTTGAAGTCCAGGCTGACCTGCGGCAGCAGGGGAGCGCCCACGATGCGCGCCTGGGCCCGCGCGGCCTGCATTCGGCCGGTGACCGACTTGAGTTCGAAGTTTCGGGAGAGGGCTTCGTCGATGAGTCCGTCCAGCCGGCTGTCGCTGAAATCCGACCACCAGCGCTCACCGATCGCGCCGGATTCCGACGGCGCGGCGGTCCACTGAAGGGGAACGGGGGTTTCAAGGGACGGATGCTGCGGTTTCGGCGCCGAGGCGCAACTCGATACCAGCGCCGCGAACACGGACACGAATACGGACACGAGCATGGCCATGGCTGATCGCAAGAAAACCTCCTGCCGGTCGGTGGCGGCGATCCTAGTTACGTGCCAACCGGTCCATGTTTCGCGCCTGAACGGACGGACGTCGAACACAGAAGAAACTCGGAACATCCGCTGTTTCCGTCAAGGCATTTCATTGTTTGACAGCCCGCGCCATAAACCCTTGCGGCTCATTTCATATATCTGTTGCAATTCGATCGCGGCTTCGTTATATGGTATGCGCTTTCGGCGGATTTCGCCTCCAGCGGAATGCGCCCGGTTGCGGTTGTTGATGACGATGCGGACCAGGCGAACCAGGCGGACCAGGCGGACGATGCGGACCAGGCGGACCAGGCGGTCTGACAAACGCAGGAGATGAGGCATGGGGGACAGGCCGCGCGAAGCGAAGAACCCCTTTGTCCTGTGGTTCACCGGGTTGTCCGGGTCGGGAAAGAGCACGATCGCGGGCCGGGTTCACCGAATCCTGCGGGAGCGCGGGATCAAGGCGGAACGGCTGGACGGAGATGAAATCCGGGCCGTTTTTCCCGACACGGCGTTCGACAGACCCGGACGCTTGGCCCACATCGCCCGCGTGGGTTACCTGGCATCGGTCCTCGAGCGAAACGGCATCTGTACGATCGTGTCGCTCATTTCGCCTTACCGGGAAGCCCGGGAGGAAGTTCGGCAACGCTGCGTGCGATTCATCGAAGTGCACCTGTCCACGCCTCTGGAAGTATGCGAGGCCCGGGACGTAAAGGGACTGTACGCCAGGTCGAGGCGGGGCGAGATCAGCGGGTTTACCGGACTGGACGATCCCTACGAAGCACCGGAAGCGCCGGAATTGCGTATCGACACCTCGCGGCTGACGGCCGCGGAATCCGAGAAGATGGTCATGGACCACATCGCACCCTTTCTGTAGGCCCTGACATGCCCCGTTATTCCATCTCACACCTGATGCAGCTCGAAGCCGAGAGCATCCACGTCATGCGCGAGGTCGCCGCGGAATTCGAGCGGCCCGTCATGCTGTATTCCGTCGGCAAGGATTCCTCGGTCATGCTGCACCTCGCGCGCAAGGCCTTCTATCCGCAAAAGCTGCCCTTCCCGCTCATGCACGTAGACACCGGGTACAAGTTCGAGGAGATGTACGACTTTCGAAGGCGCATGGCCGAGGAATACGAGGCGGACCTGATCGTCCACCGCAACGAGGAAGCCATCGCCGCGGGCGCCAATCCCTACGACCTGGGCACGCAGCGGTGCTGCGGCCTGCTTAAGACACAGGCCCTGCTAGACGGGCTCAGCGAAGGGCGCTTCGACGCCGCGTTGGGCGGCGCCCGGCGCGAGGAGGAGAAATCACGGGCCAAGGAACGGTTCTTCTCATTCCGGGACCGATTCGGCCAGTGGGATCCGAAGAACCAGCGTCCCGAACTGTGGAACCTGTACAACTGCCGCATCGGCCAGGAGGAGTCCATCCGGGTCTTCCCCCTCTCCAACTGGACCGAACTGGATATCTGGATGTACATCCACCGGGAGGACATCCCGGTCGTACCCCTGTATTTCGCCCGGGAGCGCGAGGTCGTGGTCCGGGGAGAGCAACTGATACCCCTGGAAGGGCAGGCCCGCCTGCTGCCCGGTGAGACTCCCCGCTCCATGGTCTGCCGGTTCCGCACGCTGGGTTGCTCGCCCTGCACCGGCGCCGTTAGGTCCACCGCAGCTTCCGTCGAAGAGATCATCGAGGAAATGATGGTGGAGCGCATCTCGGAACGTTCCACCCGCATCATCGATCACGACCAGGAAGGGTCCATGGAATTGAAGAAGCGGGAGGGCTATTTCTGAAGCCGATTCGGCCTCGCGACCAGCCACGCAACCTGAAATGACCGACATCCAGACTTTTTTAACCCAGAACGAGGAAAAGGAACTGCTGCGCTTCAGCACGGCGGGCAGCGTGGACGACGGCAAGTCCACGCTGATCGGCAGGCTGCTGGCCGACTCGAAGAACATCTACGAGGACCACCTCGCCTCGCTGAAGCAACTGGCCCGCAAGGACGAAACGCCCGACCTGGCCTTGTTGCTGGACGGCCTCAAGGCCGAGCGGGAGCAGGGCATCACCATCGACGTGGCCTACCGCTATTTCTCGACCCCCCGGCGTAAATTCATCATCGCCGACACCCCGGGCCACGAACAGTACACGCGGAACATGGCGACCGGCGCGTCCGGCGCCAACCTGGCGATCGTGCTCGTCGATGCGCGCCACGGCGTGCTGACGCAGACCCGCCGCCACGCCTTCATCACCTCGCTGCTCGGCATCCAGCACCTCGTCGTCGCCGTGAACAAGATGGACATGGTGGATTACAGCGAAGCGGTCTTCGACGACATCCGCCGCACCTTCCTGGACTACGCCGCCAAGCTGAACGTGAGCGACATCCGGCTCGTTCCGGTGAGCGCACTCGAGGGCGACAACGTGGTGGTGAAAAGCGACCGCATGCCGTGGTACCACGGGCAGACCGTGCTGGATATCCTGGAGGACGTGCAGTTCCTGACCGACCGCAACCTGGTGGACCTGCGCTTTCCCGTGCAGTACGTCATCCGCCCCCACCAGAACGCGCGGTACTACGCGGGTTCGGTGCTGTCCGGCGTGGTCCGGCCCGGGGACGAAGTGCTGGTCCTGCCCGGGCAGAACCGGACGCGGGTGAAGTCCGTGTCCAGTTTCGACGGCGACCTCGAAGAGGCTTATCCGCCCATGTCCGTTTCGCTGCAACTGGAGGACGAAGTGGACGTGAGCCGAGGCGACATGATCGTCCATCCGAAGAACCTGCCCCACGTGGACCGGCGGTTCGAAGCCATGATGGTCTGGATGGGCGAGGCGCCCATGGACCCGTCGCGTCACTACCTGATCAAACAGACCACGCAGACCGCCCGCGCGAGCATCGATCACGTCGACTACCGGATCGACGTCGATACCCTGCACAAAGTCGACGTACCCCACCTTGCGCTTAACGATATCGGCCGCGTGGCCCTGACCTCGAACCGGCCCCTCTTCCACGACGCCTACCAGAACAACCGGCTGACCGGGAGTTTCATTCTGGTGGACTACCTGACCAACCATACCGTGGCCGCGGGCATGATCATCGACCGGCTGCCGGAGGACCGCGTCCCCATGGACGTGGACGCCGGTTCCGAACCCCGGGCGTCCACCTCGAAGCGGTCCAGCCTGGTGGACCCGGACCGGCGGATCGCGCGTTATGGCCAGAAGCCCTGTACGATCTGGATCACGGGACTGGTGGGATCGGGCAAGTCGGCCGTCACCTTCGGACTCGAGGCGGCGCTGTACGAGGAGGGGTACTCGGTGGTGGTGCTGGACAGTTCAGTGGTCCGCAACGGACTCAGCCGGGACCTGGGCTTCTCGGCGGCGGACCAGGCGGAGAACCTGCGGCGCGTGGCCGAATGCGCCCGCGTGCTCAACGACGCGGGCCTCATCGTCGTCGCCTCCTTCATCTCGCCGAGCGAAGAGGGCCGCCGCCAGGTGGCCGAGCGGATCGGGACCGACCGGTACATGGAAGTCTTCGTCGACGCGTCGCTGGACTGGTGCCGGAAGCACGATACCACCGGCTGTTACGTCAAATCGGACCGGGGCCTGCTGCGCAACCTCGCCGGTGTGGACTACCCCTACGAAAGGCCGAATGACCCGGCGGTGAAGGTCGCTACCGAGACCGACCCGGTGGACCGGTCGGTTTCACGTATTATAGCGGTGTTGAAGGAGAGAGGCTACCTGCTGGCCAGGCCGTAGCCGGGCGCGCGGGAACCCATGGGTCACATTCCCGCCAGCCCCATGATCCAGTAGGCGGTCTGGGCGACGATGAATAGCAGGAGGAAGGCGATGGCCAGGGGCATGAGACCGCTCACCACGGTCCACTTTACGCTCCGGGTCTCCCGGTAGACCGTCCACATGGTCGTCGAGCACGGGTTGTGCAGCAGGGAGAAGAGCATCAGGCAGACGGCGGTGAGGAGCGTCCATCCCTGCTGGTTCACCAGGAGATGCTGCAGTTCCGCCATCGTGTCCAGTTCGATCATCATGCCCGCACCGGTATAGGCCATGATGATGGTCGGGACCACGATTTCGTTGGCGGGTATGGCGATGATGTAGGCCAGCAGGATCACGCCGTCGAGCCCGATGGCCCGTCCCACGGGTTCCAGCCACTGCGAGACCCATACCGTCAGGCTCTGCCCCCCGGCGTGGATGTTGCTCAGCAGCCAGATCACGCCGCCCGCCGGCACGGCCATGACCACCGCCCTCCACAAAACGAAAATCGTCCGGTCGATCAGCGAGGTGTAGAGCACGCGCAGGATGCTGGGGCGCCGGTAGGGTGGGAGCTCCAGCGTGAAGCTGCTGGCTTCGCCCCGGAGGAAGGATCTGGACAGTACGGCCGACACCAGCAGAGTCGTCGCGGCGCCGATCAGGACGATGAGGACCAGGGAGCCCGCCGCGGCCATGGCCGCGAAGGCCGGCGGGAATGCCGCCGCCACGAAGAGGGTGGCCAGTATGATCAGTGTGGGCCACCGACCGTTGCAGGGCATGAAGTTGTTGGTCAGGATGGCGATCAGCCGTTCCCGGGGGGAATCGATGACGCGGCAGGCCACGACGCCCGCCGCGTTGCAGCCCAGTCCCATGCTCATGGTGAGGGCCTGCTTGCCGTGGGCACCCGCCTTCTTGAACAGGGCGTCGACGTTGAAGGCCACACGGGGGAGGTACCCCAGGTCTTCCAGTATGGTGAATATGGGGAAGAAGATCGCCATGGGCGGGAGCATCACGGCGATCACCCAGGCCAGCCCCCGGTACACGCCGTGCCAGATGAAACCGGTGACCCACCAGGGCATGCCCAGCCAATCGAAGAACTCGACGCCACGTGCACCGAGCCAGAACAGGCCTTCGGCCAGCATGGAGGAGGGCACGTTGGCGCCCGAGATCGTGACCCAGAAGACGACCCCCAGGAGCAGGGCCATGAACGGCAGGCCCCAGATCTTCGAGGTCACGATGCGGTCCAGCTTCTGGTCCCACGGGTAGGAAGTCGATTCCTCGGTGCGGACCACCTTCCGGCTGATGGCCTCGGCATCCTGGTAGATGGCCTCGACGATTTCATCCCGGTACGATCCGTCCAGGCCCCGCTGCATCTCCTCGACCCGTCCTAGAATGTCCTCGCCGACCGTGGGTTTTGTCGAAGTCTCGCTCATGATTTCATTTCCCGTCTTCATTTCCCGTCGATTACACCGGCCTGGATGCCCATCCGGCTGAATTCACCCGTTTCCAGGGCCTTTCGCACCCGGTAGTCGCCGTCGAGCAGCCTGAAGGCGATCCAGCGGGGGTTCGGCAGGTCCGGGTAGGACGTTCGTAGCATGCCCGTGATCGTATCCACCGTCCGGTCCAGTTCCTCGTTGCCCGTTATGCGCCGCGGCGCGTTCTTAATCTCGCCCTGGATCACGTCGGCGACCGTGCGCATCAGAAGGCCCAGTCCCTCTTTCTTCCGGGCCGACACGGGCACGACCGGCACGCCGAGTTCCCGGGAAAGCGCGCGGTGATCCACCGAGATCCCCTTGCGCGCGGCCTCGTCCATCAGGTTCAGGCAGACCACCGCTCTCTCCGTGATCTCCAGCACCTGGAGGACCAGGTTGAGATTGCGCTCGAGCATGGTGGCGTCGATGACGATCAATGTGCAGTCGGGGCGGCCGAAGAGGATGAAGTCCCGGGCGATCTCCTCGTCGATGGACGCTGACAGCAGGGAATACGTGCCGGGCAGGTCGATCATCTTGTACCTGCTGCCGTTGAACTCGAAACCGCCCTCGGCCCGGTTCACCGTTTTCCCGGGCCAGTTCCCCGTATGCTGCTTCAATCCGGTCAGCGCGTTGAAGACCGTGCTCTTGCCCACGTTCGGGTTACCCGCCAGCGCGATGACATAATCCCACCGGTCCAGCGAAACACCCATCTGCACCAGGTTCTCCTGCAGTGCGCACGACGCGCAGTCGTGACCGGGCGGTGCGGGCGTTCCTTGCGGCACGGACGGTCCTTGCGCTCCGGGGTTTCCGGGTGGTGCGGCGTCGGTACTCATGTGTCGATCTCCTGTTCCTTCCGCGGTGCTCTTTCGATCCGGATCAGATCGCTCTGTTCACGGCGCAGCGCGATCATCGTATTGCGGACCCGATAGGCCGTGGGGTCGCTGAAAGCGCTTTGCATGACCCGCTCGACGCGTGCGCCGGGCGTGAGACCCAGGTCCTGGAACCGCCTTCGGGTCAGGCCCTGGCAGGCCGGCGCCAGCCCGACGACCCGCCCCGCCTCGCCGTGTTCCAGCGTGGTGAGCGGTACGCCCGCCGGTTCGACGCCTTCGGTGGGCGCCTCCCGCACGGACACGTTCGCGGCCACGACCGGCGCCAGCACGTGTTCGGCGTCCGGCGTGCCGATGACCACCCGCACGGGCGACATGTCCACGATCGTGATGACCATCCCGGGATGGAGATCCTCGGCGATGATCTGGGCGTACACTTCCGGCGGCTCGTCCTCGATATGCACGATCAGCGCCGGTACGCCCGCCGGCCAGTCGACGAGTTTCTGGCTCTCGATCTCCTTCATGTCGCCGGCGGCGTTCGGGATCGGATCTCCCTGGGGATCGAAGGCGGGATGGCCCATGTCGGCGTCCATCTTGTCGACCTGCGCCTCGGTCACCGTATGCTCCAGCCGGTGGGCGCGGGCATGGATCTCTTCCCGGGGCACCGAAGTCTCATCGGCAAGATACCGCTCGAACAGCCGGTGGGCCCGGACGATCTGGAGTGCCCAGCGGTGGCCCGCCGCCGTGAGCCGCATCCCCTGGCCCGTCACGGCCACGAGGTCGAGTTGCGCCATGCGATTGACCAGGTCCAGCGTGTGTTTCGTCGACGTGCCCAGGGTATTGGAAAGGGTCTCCACGGACGCCGGGCGGCCGTCGTGCTGAAACTGGTGCAGATGGGCGAGGGCGTCCTCCACGGCCTGACGGGATTGCAGCCAGCGCCGGCGCCGGATGCGCCAGAACAGGCCGTATTGCGGTACGAAAAGCGCGCCGACAACGATGAGCACGATGATACCGGTCATGGGTCTGCCCGCCCCTCGTCGCTTCCTTCGACGGCCGCCAGGCTTTCGACCAGGACGGTACGCGCGACCTGGCGCCCGACGTGGTGTTCCTCCCCGCCGACGCGCAGGAGCAAGGGGCCTTCGAAGGGCTCCTTATTCAGCACTTCCACGGTGTTTTCCGGCCGCAGGCCGAGTTTTGCCAGGTAACGGAGCAGTTCCGGATCCGTGTCGGTCACGCGGCGGACGACCACGGACCGACCGGCCTCCATGTCGGACAGCTTCTCGTGGTTCGTGGTGGCGATGGACCCGTCCTTCGTCGGAATGGGCGAGCCGTGGGGATCCGTCGTCGGGTATCCCAGCATGGCGTCGATCTTGTCCTCGAATTCCTCGGATATCACGTGTTCGAGCCGTTCCGCCTCCGCGTCCACCTGGTCCCACGTAAACCCGAGCGCTTCCGCCATGTACACCTCCAGCAGCCGGTGATGGCGGATGATTTCGAGGGCGATCTTCCTGCCCGCGTCGGTCAGCCTGATCGCCTGGTATGGCCGGTGCTCGACCAGACCCGACTCCGACAGCCGCTTCATCATGTTGGTAACGGAGGCCGCCGATACGCCCATCCGGTCCGCAACGGCATTGGTCGACGCGGCTTCGGCGTTTTCCTGCAGCTTGTAGATGGTTTTCAGGTAGTCTTCGGTGGCGGGCGTGGGCATGGGAACGACCAAATAGGGTTTCGGCGTTGCCTGGATTGAAGGCGTTATTTTTAGACAAGGATAAATATATAGTTTGATAATGTATGTGTCAACAATTAGAATGGAAAAAGTCTAGATTCGTCCGGACAGGCGCCGGCAGGCTTTTCCGAACAGCGGTCGGCAGACTCGCGCGGACGGGCAACGGCAGACTCGTCCGGACGGGCACCGGCGGGTCCCGCTTGGACCATGTGCAGGACCGAAACAATCCCCTTGTTTGCGGCAGACTCCCACCTTTATATTCGAACAGCCGAACAGCCGAACAGCCGAACAGCCGAACAGCCGAACAGCCGAACAGCCGAACAGCCGAACAGCCGAACAGCCGAACAGCCGGAACGCCGTCGGCCGAAACACCGTCAGCCAGCGTAATGCAAGACTGGAGAACCGATGACCGACCATACCGTTCTCGTCGTGGTGGACGACCTGTTCTTCTCTGCCAAGATCGGGGAGACCATCCGTCAGTTGGGCGGCAAGCCGCGCTTCGCCGCGGAAGCGAGCGAAATCCCGGGTGAATCCGAGGACGGTCCGCCCACCGCGATCATCGTGGATCTCGATCTATCGCGTACCGATGCCGTGGGTCTGATCTCCCACTTGAAGGCCGTTGAAGCAACCAGGGACGTACCCATGATGGCCTACGGCCGGCACACGCGGCCCGAAGCCTTCGTGCGCGCCCGTGAGGCAGGCTGCAAACGGGCCGTGCCGAGATCGGAATTTGTCAAGAGACTGCCGGAATTCATTGAAGTCTGCCGACAGCATGCCCGCGCCGCGCGCTGATAGTCTGAAAGCGCGCCAGGACGTTAAGACGCGCCAGGACGGAATCCAGCCATGACCAACAAGCAGATCGGCAAGGTGCTCAGCCAGATCGGATCGCTCCTGATCCTGCAGGGCGAGAACACCTTCAAGACCCGTGCCTACGCGAACGCCGCGCGCCGCGTGGAGACCCTTTCCGAACCGGTTGCGGACATGGTGAACGAAGGCCGGGTGGACAAGGTCCCCGGCCTGGGCGCCTCCATGGTGCGCCACATCACCGAACTCGTCCGGGACGGGCAGTCGAGCTATCATCAGACCCTCGTTCAAACGGTGCCGGCCGGATTCCAGGAAATGCTCGCCATCAGGGGCCTCGGCGCGCGGAAAATCCGAACGATTTACGACCATCTCGGCATCGATACCGTGGGGGAACTGGAATACGCCTGCCGGGAGAACCGGCTCGTCAAGCTGGACGGGTTCGGCGCCAAGACCCAGGAGCGCGTGCTCAAGGGGATCGACCTGATCAAGCGGTCGCGCGGGTTCCATCTCCTGGACCGGGCGTCGAAGGAGGCGAAATCCCTGGCCGACGACCTGCTCCGCCACCCCGACGTCTGGCGCGCCGAGGTCGCCGGAGACGTCAGACGCGGAATGGAAGTCATTCGCGAGACGGACCTCGTCGTCGGCCATCCCGACCCGGAGGGGATCAAGCCCATCCTGCATCGTTTCGGCGAGGTGCAGGAGCAGGACGGCCGGGACGTGACCGTCATCGGACCCTCCGGCCTGCCCGTGCGGGTCCACTGTGTGTCGGACGACACCTTCGCCGTCACGCTGTATC
The DNA here is from genome assembly GCA_026705925.1 of Gemmatimonadota bacterium. Taxonomy (GTDB): domain Bacteria; phylum JAAXHH01; class JAAXHH01; order JAAXHH01; family JAAXHH01; genus JAAXHH01. Next base: position 20,786 of record JAPOZT010000014.1, on the reverse strand, counting down.
ACTGTACGGGCAGCGAAGGCCACCGGACGAAGATCGCCCGGCACGCCGACGATCGGGGGATCACCATCACCGACCGGCATGTCATACACGACCGCGCCGTGATCCCCTGTGCCGACGAATCCGTGATCTATGACCTGCTCGGTCTGCAGTTCATACCACCGGAACTGCGGGAAGGAGGCGAAGAGGTCGCCATGGCCGCGGAAAGCCGGCTGCCGGAACTGCCGACCAGGGCGGATATCATCGGCGTGATCCACAACCATACTTCCTACAGCGACGGGATGCACAGCCTCCGGGAAATGGCCGAAGGCGCCCGTGCGCGGGGGTACGGCTACATCGCGGTCTGCGACCACAGCCGGACCGCGGCCTACGCCCAGGGACTGAGTATCGAACGGGTCATGGAGCAGCAGGAGGAAATCGACAGATTGAACGCCGGTTACGACGACTTCCGCATCCTCAAGGGCATCGAGTCCGACATCCTCCCGGACGGTAGCCTGGACTACCCGGACGAGGTCCTGGCCTCCTTCGACCTGGTCGTGGCCTCCGTGCACTCCATGTTCAACATGTCCGAAGCGGATATGACTGCACGCATGGTCAAGGCGATCCGAAATCCGCACACGACCATCCTGGGACACCCCACGGGCCGGCTGCTGCTGGCCCGGGACGGCTATCCCGTGGACGTGGCCCGCCTCATCGACGAAGCGGTGGATCACGACGTCGCCGTAGAGGTCAATGCGAATCCACACCGCCTCGACCTGGACTGGCGGCACCTCGACTACGGCATGACCCGGGGCGCCCGGTTCAGCATTGGACCCGACGCTCATCACGTGGACGAACTGGATTACGTGGAATATGGACTCTCCATGGTCCGCAAGGGCGGCGTGACGCCCGATCGACTCCTGAACAGCCTGACGGCGGAAGAACTGGTCCGGCTGAAGACCGGGAGCCTCAGCACGGCGGCGAGTTGAGCGGACCGCCTTGCCCGCCTGGCCCGCCTTGCCCGCCTAGTCCGCCTGGTCCGCCTGGAGACGCCGAAACATGCCGACCGTGAAAGCACAGCGCGAACGCATGGCGGAGGTCTTGGACCGCCTGAAGAAGACCTACCCCGACGTGGGACCGGCGTTGAGATTCACCACGCCTTTTGAACTGCTGGTCGCGACCATACTTTCGGCGCAGTGCACGGACAAGCAGGTAAACGTGGTCACGGAATCCCTCTTCAGGAAGTATCCGTCCCCCGGGCACTACCTGGACGCCGCGCCCGAGGCATTGGAAGCGGATATCTTCACCACGGGATTCTACCGCAACAAGGCGGCCAATATCCGTAAATGCTGCCAGTCGTTGATTGATCTCCACGACGGCGAAGTGCCCTCGGACATGGAGGACCTGACGAACCTGGCCGGCGTGGGGCGGAAGACCGCCAACGTCGTGCGCGGCAACGCGTTCGGGATCCCGGGGATCGCCGTGGATACTCACGTGAAACGGCTGTCCGGGCTGCTCGGGTTCACTAAAAACGCTGATCCAGACCGGATCGAGCGCGACCTGATGAAGATCGTGCCGGAACAGGACTGGACCGGCCTGGGACACCTCATGGCGGCCCACGGCAGGAAGACCTGCGTCGCCCGGCGTCCGAAGTGCGATGAATGCGTCCTGAGCGACCTGTGCCCATCGGCAAAGTAGGCGGCACCACGCTTGTGAGCGGCACCACGCTTGCGAGAGGCACCACGCGCGGGACGCGAGCGGCACCACGCGCCAGCGATGGACCGTCATGGCAGACAGGAAGGGAAATGCGACAAACGATACTGGTCGTAGACGACGAACCCGATATCGTGGAAATCATCCAGTACAACCTGGAGAAATCCGGCTTCGACGTCATCGTGGCGGGGGACGGTCCGGCCGCGCTTGAAAAAGTCCGTGACGAGACTCCCGACCTCATCGTGCTCGACCTCATGCTGCCCGGACTCGAAGGCACCGACGTATGCCGCATTCTGAAACAGGACGAACGCACGAGGTCCATACCGATCCTGATGCTGACCGCGAAGAGCGAGGAAATCGACCGGATCATCGGTCTCGAACTGGGGGCCGACGACTATGTGGTCAAACCCTTCAGTCCCAGGGAGATCGCCCTGCGCATCCGTAACATCCTGCGTCGCCGGTCCGCGCTGGAAACTCCGGGCCCCGTCCGGGCGGGACCCCTGGTCATCGACGTGGAAGGCCACCACGTGTCCGTTTCGGGCAGCACGGTGTCCCTGACGGCCACCGAGTTCAAGCTGCTGGCCACTCTCTTTCAGCGGCGCGGCAGGGTACAGACCAGGGAAGAACTGCTCGACGTGGTCTGGGGATATGACTACATGGGGTACGGACGCACCGTGGACGCCCATATCAAGCGATTGCGAGAGAAACTCGGCGAGGCCGCCGGCATGGTGGAAACGGTGCGGGGGGTCGGATACCGCTTCACCAGGTAGGTCCGGTCATGCGATTTTCGCTGCAGACAAAGATCCTGGTCGGCTACGTCGCCTTTACCCTGGTGGTGGCGGGCGCCGTGTACATCTATCTGAACACGTCCCTCCGCGAGGATGTCAGCGGCCATACCCGCGAGCAATTGCTCAATGACGCGCGCCTGATCCAGTCCTACCTCGAAAACGCCTCTCTTCCCGCACTTTCACCCGAGACCATCGATCCGATCGCGGACCGCCTGGGCGAGCAGTGCGGTGCCCGGGTGACCGTGGTGAGGGACGACGGCGTCGTGGCCGGTGATTCGTCCATCCCCCTTTCTTCCGTCCCCCTCATGGAGAACCACGGAGACCGGCCGGAGATCCTCGAAGCCGCTGCGTCCGGGATCGGAAACAGCATTCGCTACAGCAACACGCTGGAAACCGACATGGCTTACGTGGCGGTCCCCTTCCGGACCGAACAGGCCAGTGGCGTCGTGCGTGTCGCGCTGCCGCTGCAGCAGTTCCGGTGGATCGAATCCCATATATGGAAGATCGTGCTTGCGGCCCTCGGCATCGGCCTCCTGTTAAGCTTCGTGCTGAGCTGGGGCACGGAGAGACTGGTCTCCCGCCCGATCGAACGCATGACGGAAGTCGCCCGGCGCCAGGCCGCCGGCGACCTCGAGATCACCGCTTACGCACCGGCGCACGTCGAACTTTCCTCCCTGGCGGCCGCCCTGAACGAGATGGCCGCGCAATCAAAGGAGAGGCTCTCGCGGATCCGGGAAGAGAACGCCCAGCTCGAAGCCGTGCTGTCCGGCATGGCGGAGGGCGTGATGGTGACCTCCGCGGAAGGGCGGATCCTGATGGTCAATCCGGCTTTCAAACGCATGATGGACGTGGACGCGTGGTGCCTGAACAAGCGTCCCATCGAGGTCGTGCGCAACCACGACCTGCAGAGCGTGGTGGACGCCGCGATCGATTCGGCGCCGTCCCTGCACGAGGATACCGTGTTCGACCTGACCCTGGAGTGGAACCAGCGCATCTTCCAGGTGCACCTGACCCCCGTACGCATCGGGGAGCAGCTTCACGGGGTGGTTGCCGTGTTCCACGACATGACCGAGCTGCGCCGCCTGGAGCAGGTCCGGAAGGACTTCGTGGCCAACGTGTCGCACGAACTCAGGACGCCGCTGACCTCCATTAAGGGCTACGTGGAGACGCTGCTGGACGGCGCCATGGAGGATTCCGCCGCCCTGCGCCGTTTCATGACGTCCATCCGGCACCATGCCGACCGGCTGCAGGCGCTGCTCGAGGACCTGCTGCAACTGTCCAGCATAGAATCCGGCCGCTACGAGGTCGAATCCACGGCTTGCCGCCTGGACCGGGTATCGGAACGGGTCACCGAGATCTTCGCGAAACAGATCGATCGCAAGCAGCTGACCCTCTCCCTGCTGTTCGAAACGGACCGGCCGGCGCGCGGAGACCCCGAACTCATGGAGCGGGCCCTGTCCAACCTGGTGGACAACGCCGTGAAATACACGGAGAAAGGCGGATCGATCACCATCGGCACCGAGGAACGGGGCGACGAGATCGTCCTTTCGGTCGCCGACACCGGACCGGGCATTCCGTCCGAGGCACTACCCCGGATCTTCGAACGTTTCTTCCGGGTTGACCGGGCGCGGTCCAGGGCGCTAGGCGGGACCGGCCTGGGCCTGGCGATCGTCCGGCACACCATGGAACTGCTCAACGGCCGGACCTGGGTCGAAAGCAGGCTCGGAGAAGGCGCGACCTTCTACCTTTCCCTGCCCGCGTGGGTCGAAGACGCGCCGTCCGAAGACGCGCCGTCCGAAGACGCGCCTTCCGAAGCGACCGGTCGCCCCGCGCGGGCGCCGGGAGAATCGATCAGCGAAACATCAACGGACGGAAACACTTAGGCCGCACCATCCCTCCATCGCGGTAACCGACCGTATGTTCCAGCCGGGACCGTTGGTTTCATGGTCCGCGCGACAAACGGACCGCCGCGATCATCCGCTGCTTTCCCAGTGTTTTTTGGATCAAGAAACACATTTACCCTTGACAGTGCTTTCCTTCTGATATTAATTGGGTACATAACCCAAAAAATAGAATAAATCCATCGGGAACACGACCCCGATACGCTGTACTCCGACCAGGCTTCTGAAGGCAGTCGCATGATGCGCGGACGCGCGCGTCCGACTGAACCGTTGCGAAGGAAGTTAGTGACAGGTGCGGCTTACTGTGCGTACACGACGCAAGTTCGTCTCGCCGTAGTTCCCGCCACGGCTGCGCGCTGGTGCGGGCCGGTGGCAAAACCATTCTCCTCCAGGAGGTAGATATGGCAACCAGAGTAATTGTGGGATTGATCGCCCTTCTGGCGATCGTCCAGGGGTTGGCAGGCGACATGATTGGCGGCGGGGCCATGATGATCCTGATTGTGCTCCTGGGTATCGTCTACGGCTTCATGGGGGTAGACGCTGAGGACGCGACGGACTACCTGGTCGTGACTATCGCGGTAGGCGCGGCAGCGGGCGCAGACGTGTTGAGCGGCATACCGGTCATCGGAATGTCCCTGGACGCCATTATGGATCCGGCCAGCTCGGCGCTGTACGCCAGCGTGTTTTCCATCCTGATCATGCGTACGATCAACCGGCTCAAGGGATAGGTGGCCGGGACCCGCGGCCTTAAGTTTAAGTGCCGCGGCGGTTCACACCACCTGGTTTTCCCTGAGTGGAGTCTCTATCAAGTACTTTAGGAGGTAGTTTATATGGCATCCCGGATAGTCGTAGCACTCGCGGTGCTGCTGGCGTTGCACGAGGGACTGATAGCCGGCATGGTGCTTGACGGTACGGTCGTCGGGCTGTTGCTGGTCATCCTCGGCCTGTTGCACGCGCACCTGTCGGTCGACGCGGAAGACGCCACGGGCTACCTGGCGGTTACCATTGCCGTCGGTGCGGCGGCGGGCATGGACGTGCTTAGCAACATACCGGCCATCGGCGCGACCCTTGACGCGATCATCGATCCGGTCAGCACGGTCCTGTACGCCGGCGTCGTTACCATACTCCTGAAAAGGACGAAGGCCCGTATCGGGTGGTAAGGTGGTAACAACGAGATAGTCGTCGTAAAAAACTACAGGCGGACCGGGGAATGCACGACCACCCTGATCCGCCTGTTTTTGTATACCGGTTTACTTCTGGTTCCAATGGTCACGTGGTACTGGATGTCCCCAGGTACGGGATTCCTCCTGGTTTCCGGCCTACTCCCGATCCCCTCAGTCCCGGGCGGTCAGCAAAGTCTGCGAGGTCGCGGCGCGCTTCATCTTCAGGTCCGCGTTTATCCTCACGGTCTCGCAGGCCAGTTCGTACAGTTCCCGTTGCGACTGGAAACGCCTTCCCGCTTTCTTCACGTATCGGTACGTCCCGTCCGACTGCAGTTCGCGCGCCTTCACGTTGTCCTTCAGCTGTATCTTCAAATACGCCCACAGCTCCGCCTGGAGCGCCCGGTCGATGACCGGGAACGAAATCTCGACCCGCCGGTTGAGGTTCCGGTCCATCCAGTCCGCGCTGGAAAACAGGTATTCCGGATCCCCGTCGTTGTAGAAATAGAATAGCCGCACGTGCTCGAGAAACCGATCGACGATGCTGATGACGCTGATGTTCTCGCTCAATCCCGGGACACCCGGTCTCAGGCAGCATATGCCGCGGATGATCAGCTGTATCCGCACACCGGCCTGGGAGGCCTGGTACAGGGCCACGATCATGTCCGGGTCAACGAGGGAATTGATCTTCGCGATCACCAGGGCCGGCCGTCCGTTCCGTGCGCTTTCGCTCTCCCGCTGCAGCCGCTTCACCATGTCCTCCCGCATCGACGTGGGCGAAAGGATGAGATGGTGAAAGCGCGAGGGCAGCGCGTAGCCGGTGAGCAGGTTGAAGAGCTGCGTCACGTCCTCGCCGAACTCCTCCTTGTCGGTGAACAGGCCAAAATCGGCGTAGATGCGTGCTGTCTTGTCGTTGTAGTTCCCCGTGCCCAGGTGACAGTACCGGTGTATCCCCTCGCCCTCCCGGCGCACGACCAGGCAGGCCTTGCAGTGGACCTTGATGCCCGGTATGCCGTAGATGACATGGGCACCCGCCTCCTCCAGCTGCCGGGCCCACTGGATATTCGCGGCCTCGTCGAACCGAGCCTTTAACTCCAGCAGCACCGAGACTTCCTTGCCGTTCTGCGCCGCCCGCGTCAACGCCCGGGTGATGGGCGAATTGGCGCTGACCCGGTACAGCGTCATCTTGATGGCGAGTACCTGGGGATCCTCCGCCGCTTCCGAAACGAACCGGACCACCGCGTTGAACTGATGAAAGGGGTGGTGCAGCAGGATGTCATCCTTCCTGATGGCGTCCCAGATGGAAGGCGCGCCATCGATGGACGTCGCCGGCTGGGGCGGGAAGGGTTCGTCCATGAGATCGGGACGGTCGACGGCGTCGTACAGTTCGATGAGATCGGAAAAAGCGGTGAAGCCTTCCGTGGGGTAGAGATCCTCCGGCTCCAGTTCCAGCTCCTCCACCAGGACGTCCAGGATGCGCGAAGAAAGCTCGGGGTCGTACTGCAGCCGCACCGCAGCCCCGTTGCGCCGGTTGCGTATGCCCTCCTCGATGACCTTGAGCAGGTCCTCCGCGCCTTCCTCCACGTAATCCACGTCGGAGTCCCGCGTCACGCGGATCGACGCGCAGTTCAGCACCTCGTAACCGTTGTAGAACAGGTCGAGGTTCATCTGGATGACGTCCTCCAGCATGAAGAACGCCTGCCGGCCGTTTTCGGACGGGAGTTCGAGGAACCGCGGAATGACCGAGGTGGGCAGGTGGATGACCGAAAGGTTCGTATGGGGGAAAACGGACTTCTGGATCTTGCGGATTTCAGCCACGAGACAGAGCGTGCCGTTGGCCAGGTAGGGAAACGGATGGCCGGGGTCCACCGCCAGCGGGGTCACCACCGGCAGGATGGTCTTCCGGAAGTACTCGTCCAGATAGGCCTTCTGCGAAGGGCTGAGTTGCTCCGGCTCGAGGATGTCGATGCCCTGCTTGGTGAGTTGCGGGCGGATCTCGTTGATGAACAGGCCGTGCTGCTTGTTGACCAGTTCGTGCATCCGGGACGAGAGCGCGGTCATCACCTCCCGGGGACTCAGGCCGTCGGCGGTCCGCGTGGACTGGACCTGCGCGTCGATCTGCCGCTTGACGCCGGCGACGCGGATCATGAAGAACTCGTCCAGGTTGGTGCTGAATATGGCCAGGAACTTCAACCGTTCCAGCAGGGGAACCGTCGGGTCGAGCGCTTCCTCCAGCACCCGCGCGTTGAACTCCATCCAGCTCAGTTCCCGGTTGAAGAAGTGTTCCGGGCGCCAGTAGTTCGTCACCAGCGGCGCGACGGGAGGCCGGGGCTTGTGGGTGAACCGGCGCCCCGCTCTCTTCGAGGCGATGGTTCGAACCGTGGCGGTTCGGGTGTTGTTCCCATTCGCGGAAGACATGACTAAAGCCACCTGGTGGATGGATATAAGGTCTCACGTCGCGTGGCGGACACGACGCGCGCGATACCGCAATTCGACTGCCGTTCCGGATATCTGCGGTTTCGTACCTGATCAAGTATCCATAAAGCAGGACGAACGGCGGTTCTGTCAAGCCGTCTTTGACCCGGCGGTCCCATCCGGCGGGAAAAACCAGACTTTAGTCATATCGTCATGGCCTTGTATGCTGTTCGTAACAGAATCGTCAAATAACCTGTTTATAATATCGTCGTGTTCGATTCAAGCTTGCATCCCATGCACCCGCAGACGGACCGATCCGACGTAAACAGGGGGAGATGCCGCACATGACGAAGACCTACCGGTTCAGGAACCGCCTTGACGCGATTTACGACAGAAGCTGGCTGGCCGCATCGGTGCAGGCTGCGGTATTCGCGGCCGCACTCGCGCTGCTGGCCGTCACGGCGATGGAGGTCAGCGGACAGGCGTCCTTGGGCCGCATATCGGGTACGGTCGTAGACGCGGAGACCGGCGATCCGCTCATCGGCGCCACGGTGGTGGTGGTGGGACTGGAACTTGGCGCGATGGCCGATCTCGAAGGCGCCTACCTGATCCGGAACGTCCCCGCGGGAATGCACACCGTCCAGGTCTCCATGATCGGGTACGCGCGGAAGCGGGTCACCGAGATCCAGGTCGACCCGGACCAGGTCACCAGAATCAACATAACCGTTGATCAGGAACTGATCGTGGCGGACGTGGTGGAGGTGACGGCCCGGTCCCTGGAAAACACGGAAGCGGCACTGCTCAAGCGCCGCCAGAACGCCCTTTCCATCAGCGACGCCATCAGCGCCGAAGATATCTCCCGCGGCGCCCAGGGAGACGTGGCCTCGGCCATGACCCGCGTCACCGGCGCATCGGTGGTGGACGGCAAGTACGTCTACATTCGCGGACTGGGCGAACGCTACAGTACCGCGCAGCTGAACGGCACCTCCCTGCCGAGCACCGATCCCAACAGCAAGTCGGTCCAGATGGATATCTTCGCGACGAACCTGCTGGACAACATCACCACGGAAAAGACCTTCACGCCGGACAAGCCGGGCAACTTCACCGGCGGCAGCGTCAACGTGAAGACCAAGTCCCTGCCCGAGTCGTTCACCATGTCCTTCTCCACGTCCACGAAGTACAACACCCAGTCTTCCTTCAAGGACATGCTGAGTTACAATGGCGGTGAATACGATTTCCTGGGCTTCGACGACGGCACCCGGGACATTCCCCTGCCCCTGCGGAACCCCGACGTGGAGATTCCCAGCATCACCAGCGCGCTGCGGGACCCGGAGGCCGCGCAACTCCTGGATCTTTATTCCAAGTCGTTTACCGATAAGTCGATGACGCCGACCACCATAGAAGGCGGGCTCGGCCAGAGCTACGTGTTTTCAATAGGCAACCAGACCGAGATCGCGGAACGTCCCTTCGGGATGCTGGGCAGCGTGAGCTACAATCGGAACATCTCGGCCTACGACAACGGCGCGTCCGGGATCTGGAAGCGCGTGTCCCGGGAGTCCGAGGGGTTGAACAGGGAGCGGTTCGCGACGGACATGAGCGGGTCCGAAGAAGTGCTCTGGGGCGGACTGGTGAACGCCACCTACCAGCCGAGCATCACCCACGAGATCGGCGTCAATCTGCTTTACAACCGCAGCGGCGAGAAACTGTCCCGGTTCCAGACCGGCGCCTGGCCATCCTCCCTGCCCGGTGATAACGTGCGGTACGAGACCCGCGTGCTGTCCTTCATCGAGCGCGAGATGCGGTCCCTGCAGTTCCGCGGCAAGCACGTAATGCCGTCCGTGTCCAACATGGAAATCGAATGGACCGGCGCCTTCATCCGGTCGAACCAGGACGAGCCGGACCTGCGGTACTTCACCAACGAATTCCAGACGGTCGACGCGGCCGGCGCTGGCGCACCGGATATCGACAGCTACACGATCGCCCTGTCCAATTACGCGGCGCCGACCCGTTACTTCCGGAACCTGGAAGAATCCAACCGGGACTTCAAGCTGGACTTGACCCTGCCCTTTACGCCATGGTCAGGACTCACGGCCCGCCTTAAATTCGGAGGGGCCTACCTGGACAAGGACCACACGTTCCGGGAGCGGCGATTCTCGATCCGCCAGGACAACCTGCTGTACCGCAACGACCCGGTGGTCTTCTTCTCTTCGGCGCGCACGGGAATCCTTCCCCACGAATTGCAGGACACACCCGGGTTCACCCGGTTCGGGAATTTCGTATCCGAGGACTCGGACCTGAGGAACAACTACGACGGCGACCAGGAAATCCGGGCCGGATACCTGATGCTGGACCTGCCGCTCACCAGGCGGTTCAAGGTCACGGGCGGCGCCCGGTACGAGTCCACCCTGCTGGACGTGGCCAGCCATGAGACCTCCCTTGCGCCCGGCAGACTGGACGAGAAGGACTGGCTGCCCTCGATCAACACGGTGTACCAGGTCGTGGACAACATGAACGTCCGGGGCGCTTACAGCCGGACCCTGGCGCGGCCTTCATTCAGAGAACTGGCCCCGTTCGCCTCTTTCCTCTTCGTCGGCGACTACATCTTCGTGGGGAACAGCGAACTGAAGCGGACGCTGATCGACAACTACGATTTCCGCTGGGAATGGTTCAACCGTCCTGGCGAGATCTACGCGGTCAGCTATTTCTACAAGAGGTTCGAGAACCCGATCGAGCGCGTAATCGTGACGACGAACGGCGAAATCCAGTTTCAGAATGTCGACCGGGCGCTCGTCTCCGGGTTGGAACTGGAGTTCCGGAAGCAGCTCGACCAGCTTCATCCTGCCTTAAGCAACTTCCAGGTCGGCGGCAACCTGTCCCTGGTCCGGTCCCAGGTGGACATCGCGCCGTCGGAACTCGCCATCATCCGCGCGCTCGATCCCGACGCGGCACAGACCCGCAAGCTGCAGGGCCAGTCCCCCTACGTGGTCAACATCGATGCCATGTACGACAACACGGACACCGGTACCCTGGTGAGCGTCCACTACAACGTCTTCGGCGAAAGGCTTTCCGAAGTGAGCACGGGCGGGACGCCCAACGCCTACGAACAGCCCGCGGGCATGCTGGACATCACGGGCTCGCAACGGCTGTGGGACCGGGTAACGCTGAAGTTCTCCGCCAAGAACCTGCTGGATCCGGACATCAAGAAGGTGCATCCGTTCAACAACGAGGAGTTCATCCGCAGCCTGTACAAGCGGGGGCGGACGTTCTCCCTGGGTTTCTCGTACGGGATATAACAGCGGCCGACGGACCGGCCCGCGAGGAGAAGGTATGTTTCGGTGGATTTCCATCGCCGTAGTTTCCGCATCATTGGTTTTTCCAGTCCTCGCAGCAGCACAATCCCCCACCGGTCCCGCAGTAACCATCACAGACGCAGATATCATCGGCAATACGATCTTCACCTCGGACAACACCTACCTGCTGTCCGGCCTGGTCTTCGTCGAAGACGGCGAGACGCTGACCATCGAGGCCGGCACGGTGATCAAGGCCCGTCCCACGAACACCGAGGGCGAGGACACGGCCCTGATCGTAGCCCAGGGCGGCAGGATCATCGCCGACGGCACGGCCCGGAATCCCATAATCTTCACGGCGGAAGCGGACGATGTCGACGATCCGGACGACATCCTGCTGTCTTCGCCAACGGCTTCCCGCGGGCTGTGGGGCGGCATCATCCTCCTCGGACGGGCGTCCATCAACACCGCCACAGGCACAAACAACATCGAAGGCATCGACGCGACGACCGAACCGCGGGGTATCTACGGCGGTGGATCGAATCCCGACGACGACGACAACTCGGGCGTGCTGCGGTACGTATCGATCCGGCACGGCGGCGCGGTCATCGGCGCGGACAACGAGATCAACGGGCTGACCATGGCCGGCGTGGGCCGCGGCACGACCATCGACCACGTGGAGGTGTTCTACAACCAGGACGACGGCTTCGAATGGTTCGGCGGCACGGTGAATACACGCTACCTCATATCCGCCTTCGCAGGCGATGACGCCTTCGACTACGACGAGGGCTTCCGGGGCGAGCACCAGTTCTGGTTCTCGATACAGGACCCGTCCCTGGGCGACCATGCCGGCGAGCACGACGGCGGCACCGACCCCGAGGACGGCAGGCCCTACGCCCGTCCCACGATCATGAACGCCACCTACATCGGCCGCGGCGCGTCGTCGACGGGCGGCAAGGACAACAACGCCCTCATCTTCCGGGACAACGCGGGCGGGAAGTACTACAACAGCATTTTCACCGAGTTCCAGGGCCACGCGCTGTCGATCGAGGACCTGGATCCGACCCGCGGCGCGCAGGACAGCAAGGCGCGCCTGGACGCGGGCGACCTGGCCTTCCAGTACAATATCCTGGGCAGGTTCGGCGCCGGTAGTTCTTCCGCGGACCTGGGTGGTGATCCCCACACGAGGGATCTGCTCGCCAACGAGGGCAACGCCAACCGAATTGCGGACCCGTTGCTGCAGGGCATCAGCTGGAACCGGAACCTGGGGCTTGACCCGCGTCCCGGAAGCGCCAGTCCCGCCTGGGATGCGAGCAAGCTCATGGTAGCACCGCGGAGCGGCGGTTTCTTTACGGACGTCGATCACGCGGGCGCTTTCGGAACGGAAAACTGGGCGGATCACTGGTCGGCGCTTGCGGCGCTGGGCTATTTCAGCACCGCGCCGGCACCGGTACCGCCGGAGCCCGATGTACCGGGCGTGGAAGTACCCGACGCCTTCAGCCTGGCGCAGAACAGTCCGAACCCCTTCGCCATGGCCACAAACATCGACTATACCGTATCGTCGACGAGCCATATACTGATCGAGGTGTACAATCTTCTCGGCCAGCGGGTGGCGACGGTGGTGAACGATATCAGGCTTCCGGGGAACTACACTGAGCGCTGGGAGGCACAGCATCTCTCTAGCGGCGTGTATTTCTACCGCTTCGAGGCTACCGCCGATGGACGGACCGCCCGTGTCTTCAACCGGAAGATGACCCTGCTGAAGTGATCAGATTATAACCCGATCCAGGACCCCCGGATGACCGAACGCGCCCGAGGACGCCGGATGGACCGCCGCCGAATGCTGGACCTGCTGGTTGGTCGACTCGCCGCACTTGGCGGCGTGGTGTTGATCCTGACCATCCTGTCGGTATTCGCCGTGATCATGTGGGTGTTCTACCCCTTGTTCACGTCGCCGTTCACGTCGCCCGCGGAATACCCCTGGGGCGTTTCCGGCCCCGATGGCACCGCATCCGGATACCCCATCCTGCCGCTGATCTCCGGGACATTGAAAGGCGCGGTATACACCCTGATTTTCGCGGTGCCCGTCTCGGTGCTCGCCGCGCTCTACGCGTCGCAGTTCCTGCCGCGGGTGTTGAAGGAAAGACTGAAACCGCTGGTGGAGATCATGGCCGCCGTACCGAGCGTCGTGCTCGGTTTCATCGGCGGCGTCTGGCTCGCGCCGTTCCTGGCGTCCCACGTCTTCGCCCTCTTCCTGGCGCCCGTATTCATTTCAGGCGCGGTGGTGGCCGTTTTCCTCATCCGGCACTATGCCCCGGTCCGGTTCCGGGCGTTCACTCATCCGGGCCGGGAGATCTGGCTGCTGCTGGTTGCCCTGCTCGCCGGGGGATGGCTAGCCCTGGAATGCGGGACATTGCTGGAGGCCGCCTGGCTGCGGGCCGGCTACGAAACCTGGTTCGAGGAATCCCTTGGGCTGACCTTTACGCAGCGGAACGCGATCGTCGTGGGCATGGTCATGGGCCTGGCCGTGACCCCGATCATATTCACCCTGTCCGAGGAAGCGCTTTCCGCCGTGCCCCGCTCATTCCTGGAAGGATCCGTGTCGCTGGGGGCCACGCGCTGGCAGACCGCCGTGCGCATCGTCCTCCCCGCCGCGGGATCCGGCATACTTGCCGCCGTGCTGCTGGGATTCAGCCGGGCGATCGGGGAGACCATGATCGTACTGTTCATCTCGGGCAATGTCCCGGTGCTGGACTGGTCCGCCTTCACCGGGTTCCGGGCCCTGTCCGCCAGCGTGGCCCTCGACCTGCCGAACGCCGCGCGGGACGACACGCTCTACCGGGTCCTGTTTTTCGCCGCCTTCCTCCTGCTCGTTTCGACATTTGCGATCAACACCGTGGCCGAACTGGTACGAAGGCGGCTGCGAAGGCGGTATGCTTAGACGGCCGTACGCTTAAGCGCCGGATGTTCCGTCCGCGCGCAGGGAGATGCGATGGGTTCGAAGTGGTCAAAGGATGACGCACTGATCTGGATGTCCGGTGGGTCCCTGGTACTCGGTTTCCTGATGGTGGCGGGACTGATCCTGGTGATCGTCGTGCACGGACTGGGCGGGTTCTGGCCCCGGGAACTGACGCGGTATGAACTGCGCGACGGCAGGATTGTGCTGGGCCACGAGATGTCCCGTGTCAGCGTCCGGACCACCAACGCCGCGGGGGGACGTACCGAGGCGTATCGATTACGGGTCCGAACCGGCGACCGGGCACGGTATCCGGACGAATACATCTGGCTGGAGGAAGGCCGGGTCGCAGCGCGGGACGCCCCTCGAGAGGCCGTGGTCGTGGAACAGGTACGGGGCGGGGACTATTTCGGGTTCCTCGATTCGTTCGTGGACGACGGTGCAGTCGTCGCCCGGGGTTACGAAGCCGTTCGGGCCCATTACCTGGAGCAGTCTCCGGAACTGGAACGCCTGCGCAGGCAACGGGCGCTGTCCATCGTCCTGTCTTCGGTGGACGGCCGGCAGCAGGCCATCTCCCTCGCTAACGTCCAGCGCATCTACGCACCCAACGCGATGACCACGTGGACGAGGGTCCAGCACTACCTGGTTAGCGCCTGGTCCTACCTGTGGACGCCTCCGCGGGACGATAACCGGCTGGGAGGGGTCTATCCGGCGATTTTCGGCACGGCGGCGATGGTCATCCTCATGTCGATCGTCGTCATGCCCTTCGGCGTACTGGCGGCCTTCTATCTGCGGGAATACGGGAAACCGGGTCCGTTCCTGAACGCGGTGCGGATCGCCGTGAACAGCCTGGCCGGGGTTCCCTCCATCGTATTCGGGGTTTTCGGACTCGGATTCTTCGTGTATTTTCTGGGAGGGACCCTGGACCGTCAGTTCTTCCCGGCGGATCTCCCGGAACCGACTTTCGGCCGCGGCGGTATCCTCTGGTGCGCGCTGACCCTGGCCCTGCTCACCCTGCCCGTGGTCATCGTGGCCGTGGAGGAGGGACTGGCCGCCGTACCTTCGGGACTCCGTGAAGCGTCCCACGCGCTGGGCGCGACACGGTTCGAGACGCTCTGGCGTGTCGTCGTGCCCGTGGTGCTGCCGTCCATGCTCACGGGCCTGATCCTGTCCGTGGCGCGGGCGGCCGGAACGGTGGCGCCGCTGATGATCACGGGGGTCGTCGCCTTTTCCGCCGCGTTGCCCGTGGACGGCGCCTGGCCTTTCGTGCACCTGGAACGCGAGTTCATGCACCTGGGGTATCATATCTTCGACACGGGTTTCCGGCCGGACGGAGGGGAAGCGTCTTTACCCATGGCGTACACGTCCACCCTGTTGCTGCTGTCCATCGTGGTCGCGCTGAACGCCGCGGCCATCGGGCTCAGGAGCCGGCTGAGGAGACGCTATTCGCTGGCCGCGGCATAAGGGTTCCCGCGGACTGAGTTTACGGCGCAGCGCCAAAGGTGTTCCGGAAGTGCACACATGCCGCGCGCGTTGGGAGCGCGCTCGAGCAACGCGCATCAACAGCTCGCACATGCAGCGTATACGAGCAGCGCACACAAAGGGTGATAGCGAATGACGACGGGAAAGGCGCCGATCGCGCCGAAGATCCTGCGTGAGGAAACGATTATCGACGTCGAGCGCGTGTCCTTCTGGTATGGGGACCGGGCCGCGCTGAAGGACGTGTCCATGGCGATCGACCGCCAGGTCATCACGGCCTTCATCGGTCCGTCAGGCTGCGGAAAGACGACCTTGCTCAGGCTGATCAACCGCATGAACGACCTTGTTCCGCAGGTCCGCATGGCGGGCACGATCCGGATGAACGGGGAGGACATCTACGGACCGGATACCGACGTTACGCGACTGCGCCGGCGCGTGGGCATGGTCTTCCAGCAGCCGAACCCCTTCCCCAAGTCCATCTACGAGAACGTGGCCTACGGTCCCCGGATTCATGGCGTCAAGTCCGGCGGTTTTCTCGACGAGATCGTGGAACGGTGCCTGCGCCGGGCCTTCCTGTGGGAAGAGGTCCAGGAACAGCTCGAGGAAAGCGCCTTTAGGCTTTCCCTCGGACAGCAGCAGCGGCTCTGCATCGCACGGGCGATCGCCGTCGAACCGGAAGTCCTGCTCATGGACGAGCCGTGTTCGTCGCTGGACCCCGTCGCCACGTCCAGGATCGAGGAATTAATGCTTGATCTGAAGGACGAATACACCATTGTTATCGTGACGCACAACATGCAGCAGGCGGCCCGTGTGTCCGAATTCACCGGGTTCATGCTCAGGGGTGAGCTGGTGGAAATGGGCGTGACCGACGCGATGTTTACCACGCCCCGCGACCGGCGCACGGAGGACTACATCACGGGTCGTGCGGGATAGCGTTGCGGTCGGCCGGCGCCACGGTCAGCCGGCGCCACGGCCGACCGGCGCCACGGCCTGAATACACGGCCCATGCGGGATACCGAACATGGAAACCCACCTGCAACAACAACTGGAAGGCCTGAGGTCCGCCCTGCTGAGCATGGCGGCGCTGGTCGAGGAACAGATCGCCCGGGCGGTCACCGCGTTCATGGAGCGCGACGTCGACTTGTGCGACCAGGTTATCGCCGGCGATGGGCCCATCGACGCCATGGAACTGGAGATCGACGAGCAGTGCATTCGGCTGCTGGCGCTCCAGCACCCCATCGCGCGGGACCTGCGCTTTGTCGCGGCCAGCATGAAGATCACGATCGACCTGGAACGGCTGGGCGACATCGCCGTCAACATTTCCAAGAAAACGAAACAGCTTACCGGGCTTCCGAACCTGAAACCACTCGTCGATCTTCCCCGCATGGCGGACCTGTCCCAGTCCATGGTCAAGGACAGCCTCAACGCCTTCGTGCGCGGAGACGAGCAGTTGGCCATGGACGTCTGCGACCGGGACGAGGAGGTCAATCAGCTGCAGGACCAGATCTTCGAGGAACTGCTGGCCTTCATGAAGGAAGATTCAGGGTCGGTGCCCCAGGCGATGCAACTGATCTTCATCTCCCGCCACATCGAACGCCTGGCCGATCACGCCACGAACATCGCCGAAGGCGTGGTGTATTTCTCCCAGGGCCGCGTGATCAAGCATCATGCGGTTGAAGATCCGACTCCGTCACCCATTCGTCCAGAATCCGGTGGGCCTGCGTGACGGTGTCCACCTGAACGAGGCTGGTCCTCAGGTGGGATGCGTTGGGGAAGCCTTTGAAGTAGGAGGCGAAGAACTTGCGCATTTCCATCACGCCCACCTTCTCTCCCTTGTACTCCACCATCATGCCCAGGTGGTCCCGGGCAAGCCGGACGCGCTCGTTAAACGTCGGTATCCGCGCGCCGGAGAAGATGTAGGGGTTGTCCCTCGCGGCCCGGGCAATCATCACGCCGGCGCACCCCGTCTCATCCACCATGCGCACCGCGTCCTCGTAGGTGAACACGTCGCCGTTTCCGAAGATCGGCACGGGAGAGACTTCCACGGCGCGGGCGATCCATGACCAGTCCGCGGTCCCGTTGAACTTCTGCGCCACGGTGCGGGCGTGCACCGCCACGGCGTGGGCGCCGGAATCCGCGGCGCGTTTCACCACTTCCAGGATGCTGATGTTGTCGTGGTCCCAGCCCAGCCGCGTCTTGATGATGACGGGGATCGAGACGGCCTCGGCCACGCTGCGCACCGCGTTCATCATCCGGTCGATGTCCTTCAGAAAGGCGGCGCCGGAATCGGACCGCAGGATTTTGGGCACGGAACACCCGAAGTTGATGTCCATAATCTGCGCGCCTTTTTCCTCCAGCACCAGCGCGCCTTCCACCATGCGGCCGATATCGTTCCCGTAGATCTGCGCAGCGAGCAGCGACATGCCGGTGTCGCGGTAGATGTCGGCGTCGCAGAAGTTCATCATCTGAAGCGTCTTCGGGTTTTTGTGGAGTATGGCGTTGCAGTTGATGAATTCCACGCCGACCATCTGGGCGCCCATCTTCGCGCAGATCAACCGGAACGGCCAGTTGCTGATGCCCGCCATAGGCGCCAGCGTGAGGATGGGCATGCCGGGTTTGAGCGACTTTACGCGGTGCGGACCTATGGCGATTTCGTGGGTCATGTGTGCTGGACGGTTCTGCGTCTGATACTCGTGCATTTTACCCAATTTCGCACGGGACGCCGGTTGACAACCCGGCGCTGCGTGGGATCCCTGCGATCGCGTTCAAAGTAAGCCGGGGCGCCGGCTTATCGCAAGGTCTTTGTCTGCCCGCCCGCCGGCTGTTGCCGACCATCGGTGTGTCCCTCGTCGATCTGCCTTCCTGCAGGTGTGAATTCAATTCCACGCGGCGTCCGTCATGCAGTGTCCGCATAGTGATGATCGGATCGGGATTTTTTTAAAAACTAATTATTGACATCTATCACCAAAAATTTATTATTTAGTCTCGGCTAAAACTGACGTTCGTTTACTGGTAATCACTAGGGAGCGGAAGTACAAACCATGGAAATTCGCCCTTTTAATTACCCGGTACAAATCCTGGTTGCCCTTGCCACGGTGTTACCGGCCGTTCTGTGCATGGGCTTCACTTCCGCACAGGAATCCAACGAGCATACCGGCAAGGCGTCACTGCCCGGGTTTATTGAAATCGGTGGAGCCGCGGATCTTATCCTGTCGCTGAGCCGGTTTTCCGAGGGAGAAAGTTCCACGTCCATAGCGGCCAAGCAGTTGGAAGTGGGTGTCGGCATCGAGCCCCACGCGTGGATTGGCTCGGAGTTCGGATGGATACGCGAGCATGAAGAAGGTCACGGTGAAGAGGAGGACGGGCGCAACCTGGGGTTCATTACGGGCTCGATCGTCGTAGGGCCGCCCGATGGCAGGTGGTGGCTCAAAGGCGGCGTGCAGTTCCTTCCCTTCACCCTGTTCGAAACAGCCGGATTCCAGGCGGTGCAAGACGCCGGCATAGGTCCCCTGGAGACCGGTGGGGTAGTTGATCCGCTGTCCTACGAAATCGGATCCATAAGTGAGAAATCCCTGATGCTGGGTGTTTCCATTGGCGAGTTCCGGGGCAATGTCTACGGGTACCACGGAGACGATGCGCGTTCGGATGAACCCCGGTCCGGTTTCGGGGCCGTGCTGGGATATAGAAAACACGTGGACGAGGAAGACGAAATCGCCTTCAACCTTTCGTTTATCGATGACCTGGGCACGCTGGCTGGCTTTCAGGAAGAGGTGTTCGGACACGATGAGGAAGCGCACAGCGCTCACCACGGCGCTGACCACGACGCTCACCACGGAGCCGACCACGGCGGGCTACCCACCGGCAGCGATGAACGGATGCCCGGATGGGCCGCGGCGACGGCCATTCGCTACAACGGTGTGACCATCACCGTCGAGTACATGATCTCCCAGGATCGATACGCTCCTGGCGTGCTGGCGTTCGATGGCCGTGGCGCCCGCCCTGCGGTCTGGTCTCTGGAGGTCGGTTATGGGTTCGAACTGGCGGGAAGGGGCGGAGCACTCGCGTTGGGGTACCACGGCACATCAGAGGCGGCGGGACTCGGCATACCGTCGGTTCGCTACCTGTCCGTGGTCTCCGTCGACTTATGGAAGGAGACACTCTCCAGCACGCTTGAGTGGCTCCACGACAGGGAATACGGAATAGCCAGGGGCGGCAGCGGCAAGAACACGAGCAAATTCACCCTGCTGCTGGGCGTCGCGTTCTGAGCAGCGGAGAAAGCCGAACGGGGTGGATTTCTCCGGCCGCGATCAGTGCATGGCGATGCCATCCCCGAAGGGCGTCGTCGGTATGTGCCGCTCGTTGAGGGCCATTCCCAGGCGGGACAGGCCTTCGGGATCTCCCCAGGCCAGGACGTTTTTGCCGGCACGCGTTTCGTCCAGCACGCGACTGATGCACCGGTTATAGAAGGGCTTCGCCGGAAACATCACGCTGACCCGGTCCGAGTCTCCCCGGCACCACTTGAACACCCTGTTGCCTTCGAATCCGCGGTAAATCAGGACCATATTCTACCCCCTTTCCGAAAGCATCACCGGACTACTAAACAAAAGATAAGCACAAATCGGCTAATTGTCAACTTTTTGTCGATATTTTGCTAAAAATCCGGACTACGAACGCGTTTTTTCGCAGAAATCCAGAATTCGTGGCACATTCCGCGTGAACACGGACGTTGGAATCCCTGCAATTGCGATCTTGATGCTGTACATTCCCTTAGTCGGAAAAGGCCTGCATAAACCCGCAGAAATCAAGGGAATACGACTTCGAAGGTTTCGTGTCTCCCGATCACCCGCCTTCCGGTTTCGGCATGACCGCGCCGCAGATCCTGCAGGTACGGTGTTTCTCGCTGCTGAAAAACCGGTTCATGACGGGCGGCAGCTGGCTGACGATGTCTTCCAGTTCGAAACGTTCCTCGTATAGTTTCTCCCCGCAACTTTCACAGTACCACATGAACCCGTCGATCTCACCGCGTCTCCGCTTAGTTTCCATGACCAAGCCCACGGTGTCCGCCGGTCTCTGGGGCGAATGCGGAACCCCGGCCGGGAGGAGGAAGATCT
>JAPOZT010000024.1 GCA_026705925.1 Gemmatimonadota bacterium | reverse complement strand
CCGGCGAACCGGACCAGAACTGGCACCGGGACATACCCTGGCCCAAGGATCCGGAGCCGCCGCCCTACGGCAACGAGCCGGGCCAGATCAACTGCGGGTACTACCTCGACCAGTTGACCATGGAGAACGGACCCATCGTCATCGTGCCGGGCAGCCACCGGGCGCCCTTCAAGCCGCCGGAGACCCAGGCCCGTTTTCCGGACGAGAAGCATGTGCTGGCGAGGCCGGGACAGGCCGTCCTGTTCGACGGCTGGCTCTTCCACCGCGGGGCCGCCAACCAGTCGGACCGCAACCGCAGGGTCTGCCTGATGTGCTACCAGAACGCCTGGATGAAGTCCCGGGAACCCTTCGACGGCCCACGGGTGACCGCCATGCGGGAGAAGGGAACCAGGGAACAGAAACTGCTGCTCGGCGCAATCGACCGCTGGTAGCGTAACGTGACAGACTTCCTTCCATGAGCGAGATGAGCGAGATGAGCGAATTGTCCATGATGGATATCCACCGGGCCGAAATGCCCGTGCGCATCGGCATCTCGTCCTGCCTGCTCGGCGAGCGGGTCCGTTACGACGGAGGACACAAGCGCGACGACTACCTGGTGGACGTGGTCGGCCGTTACGTGGAGTGGATCCCGGTCTGTCCGGAAGTGGAAGCAGGCATGGGTACCCCGCGGGAGACCGTACAGTTGACCCTGGTCGACGGCGATGTCCGGATGCTGACGAAAAACGGGGTCGATCATACCGACAAGGTGGACTGGTTCGCCCGGCAACGCGTACAGACGCTGGAGCAGGCCCGGCTCAGCGGCTACATCCTGAAGAGCCGGTCACCCTCCTGCGGCATGGGAAGGGTGCCCGTGGTCCAGCCCGAGGGCGCCGCGCTCCGTAACGGGCGCGGGATATTCGCCCGGCGGCTGATGGATGCCCTGCCCCATCTGCCCGTGGAAGAAGAGCGGCGGCTGCATAACCCGCGGGTCCGGGAGAACTTCATCAGCCGGGTTTTCGCCTGTTACCGCTGGCTTCAGCTCGCCGATTCGGGCCTGACCCGGGAGTCGCTGATGAGCTATCACCGGGCCTACAAGTACCTCCTCATGGCCCACAGCCAGGAAGGCACACGTCGTCTCGGACGGTTGCTGGCGAAACCGGAGCGCTACGCCACCACCCGAGAACTGGCGGACGCCTACCTGGACGAATTCAACCGGGTCATGAAGAGAACGCCGTCCCGGCGGAACCACACCAACGTGCTGCAGCACATGGCGGGCTATGTCTCCGACCGGCTCGACGGCCGCACGCGCCGTGAACTGACGCGCATGATCCAGAAGTACCACGAGGAGTTGCTGCCCCTGATCGTGCCCGTGGTCATGCTCCGGCACTACGTGCGGGAGTTCGACATCACCTACCTGCAGGACCAGACCTACCTCCATCCATTTCCCGGCGAACTGATGCTGCTCAACCAGTTGTAGCGCCCCGGAATCGCGGCGGCGGGCGGCCCGTCATGACTACGTCGGGCGGGCGGTATGGCCGGGACATACTCCTTGACCGGTAACCCCCGGATCGTTTTCTTAGGTTGATTGTCTTCAGACGCGAATCCACGCCGCGTAACGTGGCCGCGTAATGTGGCCGCGTAACATGGCCGCGTGACGTGGCCTTTCACTGCCTGTTGCCTGCGAGACCCCGGCGGAACATGACGCAGAAAGCCCTGTCCATCCAGCTCACCGACGCGCAGGTCGCCCGGTTCCACGACGAAGGCTATCTCGTCGTCCCGGACCTGCTGACGGCCGATGAAGTCAAGGCGTTTATCCGACACCAGGCCGATCCGGAAGCCGAGTCCCTGAAACAGGGGCTTCGTACCCACCTGTCGGACCCCTTCTGGCAACGGCTGGCCCACCATCCCAACGTGGCCGGCGTCGCCCGCCAGATCCTGGGCGGACGGCCCCGCATCGTACAGACCATGTACATGGCCAAGGAACCGGCCAGACCGGACGAGGAACTGGGCGGCGCCGGCATCTCGCTGCACCAGGATTCCCACTACCTGCCCAACGAGCCCGATACGCTGATGGCCTGCTGGATCGCCATGAGCGATACCGATCCGGAGAACGGCGGCCTGTGCGTGGCGCCGGGCAGCCACAAGGACACCCTTCGCGAGACGACGCTGAATACCAATCCCGAACACATGAGCTGGGAAAGCGACTACGGCATGAGATCGCCCGACGGACGCGAGTGGACCGAGAAGCTTTACTCCTTCGATGTGGTGGGCATCGAGGAAGAAGACCTGGTCCGGCTGACGGTGCCGCGCGGCAGCGGGGTGTTCTTCACCAGCAGGACGGTGCACGGTTCCTACGCCAACCGGTCGCACACGCGGCCGCGCCTGGCCTTTGCCGTCCACTACGTGAAGGAAGGCACGTGGGTGTTCCGGACCGACGTGCAGGATACGACCCCGGTGGACCTGCCAGGGGCCTGACCCGAGTATTTACCGCAGATTCATATACTGCAGTTTCAACTACTGGAGAATCGATGGAACGCCTGAACGTCCTGCTGCTTCCCGTACGCCCCATTTACAGCCCGTGGTGCGTGGACATCCGGGAAGCCATCGGCGACCGCCACGAACTGAGGGATTTCGACGATGACAAACCCCTGGCGCCACAGTTCGCCGGCGTGGACGTGGTGATCGACCAGGGCGGAAGCCGGGGCACGCGGGAGATGATGGACGCCGCGGCCGACTGCCGGCTGTGGCAGATCGTGGGCACCGGATTCGACCACTTCGACCTGGCCTATATCAAGACGAAGGGCATCCCCACGGCCAATACCCCCGGCCAATTCAGCGACATCGCCCTGGCCGAGACCGCCATGATGTTCATCATAATGGTTTCGCGGCGGTACCGGGAAGCGGCGGACAATCTTAGACAGGGTCGCATGTACGATCCACTCGGATACGAACTGGAGCACCAGACGCTGGGCATCGTGGGATTCGGCGCGAGCGGCCAGGCCCTGGCCCGGCGAGCCAAGCCCTTCGGCATGCGGATCCTGGGCATCGACGTCCGGGAGATCGAATCCGGGGTGCTCGACGACATTCAGCCGGATTTCATCGGCGGCCCGGATGATCTGGACCGGGTCGCGGCCGAAAGCGACTTCCTCTCCCTGCACCTGCATCTGAACGACGAGACCCGCCACATCATCGACGGCCGGCGGCTGGGGCTCATGAAACCGACGGCCAGCGTCATCAATGTGGCCCGCGGCGCCCTCGTGGACGAAGCAGCCCTCTACGACGCTCTCGTCGAGGGGAAGATCGGCGGGGCCGGTCTCGACGTCTTTGCCCAGGAACCGCCCGATCCTTCCCTTCCCGTCTACCGGTTGCCCAACGTGGTCGTCACGCCCCATATCGCCGGGGTGACGGACGGCACCTCCCGCCGGCGGGCCGCCGCGGCCGCGGAGAACACGGACCGGGTCGCCCGGGGAATGGTACCCCTTTACCGGATCGACCTGTGATCGGCCTGTAATCGACCTGTGATCGACCCGTGACCGGCCGGTCGCCTTCCCCGGATACACGCCCGCCATGCAACAGATGACCACCGCCGAAGCCATCGTCCGGACACTGATCGCCCACGGTATCGATACCGTCTTCGGCTTGCCCGGCGTGCAGAACGACGCCCTCTACAACGCGTTCTACGACCATCGGGACGAAATCCGCGTCGTTCACACGCGCCACGAGCAGGGCGCGGCGTACATGGCCCTCGGATACGCCCTTTCGACGGACCGGGCCGGGGTCTACAACGTGGTCCCGGGACCGGGTTTTCTCAACGGGACCGCCGCCCTGTCCACGGCCTATGCCACCAACGCGAAGGTGCTTTGCCTGACGGGCGAGATCCCGACGAAGTACCTCGGACGCCACACGGGCCAGTTGCACGAGATCAACGGCCAGCTCGACGTGCTACGGTCTCTGACCAAGTGGGCCGCGCGCATCGACAGTACGGCCGGCGCGCCTTCCAGGACGGCCGAGGCCATCCGGCAGCTGAACTCCGGCCGGCCGCGCCCCGTGGGCCTGGAATGCCCCTGGGACGTGCTCGCGGCCGAAGGCGATGCGCCAAGCATTCCCGGACCGTTACCCATGTCCAATCCCCCGGTGGACGTGGAGACACTGGAAGCCGCCGCGCGGAAACTGGGACGGGCCGAAAACCCCATGATCTTCGTCGGCCGGGGCGCCATGAACGTTTCCGAAGAGATCACGCGGCTCGCTGAACTGCTCCAGGCGCCGGTCATCGGGTACCGGACGGGCCGCGGCGTGCTCGACAGCCGCCACTACCTGAGCCATCCCAACCCCGCGGCCCACAAGCTCTGGCCGAAGGTGGACGTCGTCCTCGCCGTGGGGTCCAGGCTGGCCATCCCCCAGCTCTACTGGGGCGTGGACGAGCACCTGACGACTATACGCATCGAGGTGGACGCCAGGGCCCAGGACCGCATCGCCCGGCCGGACATCGCCATCACCGCGCGGTCCGAAAACGCCATGCCCCTGCTCGTCGAAGCGGTGGAAACGCATAACCGCGTCCGCCCGTCACGGGAAACCGAAATGCGCGCGCTGAGAACGGAGACCGAGGAGATGTTCGCGTTCCTGGAGCCCCAGACCTCCTTCCTGCGGGTGATCCGGGAAGAACTGGGCGAGGACGGGCTCTTCGTGGAAGAACTGACCCAGGTGGGTTACGCCGCCCGGCAGATCATGCCGGTGTACAAGCCTTACACCTTCATCTCCACGGGTTACCAGGGCACCCTGGGCTGGGGCTTCCCCACGGCCCTCGGGGTGAAGGTCGCCCACCCGGACAAGCCCGTCATCTCCGTTACGGGCGACGGCGGGTTCATGTTCGGCGTGCAGGAACTGGCCACGGCCGTCCAGCACCGCATCGGCCTGGTGACGCTCCTCTTCAACGACAACGCCTACGGCAACGTAAAGCGGATGCAGCAGAAACTGTACGGCAACCGGGTGATCGCCTCCGACCTGCACAACCCCGATTTCGTCCGGATGGCCGAATCCTTCGGCGCCCGGGGCATCCGGGCGGAGACCCCGGAGGAGCTGCGCCAGGCCATCCGCGCGGGATTCGCCGAAGACGGTCCCACCCTGGTGGAGATCCCGGTGGGCGAGATGCCGGACGTGGACCGCTTCAAGCGGGGGGCCCGCGTAAGGGGCACGGCCGAACGCTCCGAACACGCCCTGCAGTGGTAGGACATGCTCAGACATGTTTCTGATTCCCGAAGACAGTGGACTGTTTCGAACCCTTCAGCGCCTGGCGGATACCCGTAAGATGGTTTTCCTCGCCGGACTGCCGGGCACCGGGAAGAGCCTCCTGCTGCAGCAACTGGCCATCCTGGCCCACGGCCGCGGGCGCACGCCCCACCTGCTCCAGTGGGACGTCTGCCGGCTGCCGTTCTTGACAAACGACCGCGTGAAGGAACATTATCACGAGAAGGACGGGATCACCCACGCGGGTGTCCGCAAGGCGGTGGGCCTGTGGGCCAGGCGCGCCGTTGGGCACTGGGCCGATGCGCACCGGGACGACCGGGACATCCTCATCGGCGAGGTCCCGATCATCGGCAACCGGCTGGTCGAACTCGTCCGCAGGGAACAGGACCCCGTCGAGCCCCTGCTCTCGGACGGGGAATCCGCCTACTTCGCCATACCCACGCCCTCCCGGCGGGTCAGGCGGCTCATCGAGGCACAGCGCAAGGAACGGAGCGTCAGCCCCCTGCACGAGCGGGAGAAGGGGGACGCGCAGCCGGACATCATGTACGCGTTGTGGGAAGACCTACGGGCAGTGGCGTCGCGGTTCGGCCTGCTCGATGATGCGGAGAAGGCATGCGGGACGGGCGCGTACGATCCGGACCTGTATTGCGACACCTACTGCGCCCTGCTCAAACGCCGGTCCTCGGGCCGGATCGACCTGGACATGCTCCTGTCCACGGAAGGCCGGTCGGTCTACGACCTGGCCGCCGGACAGCGGGACCTCGTCCCGTCGGCGTCGGAAGTGGATGCCGCCGTTCGGGAGATGGAAGACCGGTATGCCCGTCCCGAAGCGTTGGCGCAAGCCGTGGAACAGTGGTATGAGGTGTAATGGCACATAACGGAGATCAAGTATGAAAACTGCGCGATTCGCCTGCAACGGCCAGGTCCTCGAGGCCGTCTTCGAGAACGGACAACTCATGGTGGGCACGGTCGCCTACGATCCGGAGGATGTCATGTTCCTGCCGCCGGTGGCCCATACGAGCAAGGCCATCGGCGTCGCGCTGGGGTACACCGAGCACGCGAAGGAGCTGAACCTGGACCTGCCCGAGGAACCCATCCTGTTCAACAAGATGCCCCAGACCTTCATCGGCCACCGTGCGAAGATCGTCGTACCCCCGGAATTCGACTACCTGCACTACGAGTGCGAGCTCGTCGCCGTGATCGGACGGCCCGCCCGGAAGGTAAAGGCCGCGCAGGCCCTGGACTACGTGGGGGGCTACACCATCGGCAACGACCTGACGATCCGGGACTTCGTCAGCAACTACTTCAGGCCGCCGATCAAGGCCAAGGGTTTCGATACCTTCGGTCCGCTCGGCCCCTTCCTGACCACCGCGGACGAAGTCGACCCCACGGACGTGCACCTTCGCACCTACGTCAACGGGGAACTCCGCCAGGAGGGCTGGACCGGCGACCTGCGCCACGGCGTCGCCGAACTCATCGAGTACATCACCGCCTATATGACGCTTAACCCCGGGGACATGATCTGGACGGGCACGCCGGAAGGCATATCCCACATCCACGCGGGCGACAGCCTCCGGCTGGAAGTGGACGGACTGGGCGCCCTGGAAAACGACGTGGTGGCCAGTCTCAAGGAGGGCGGATCATAGCCATCCAGGTTTCCACGCAGACACACCCGAACGAGGCCAAAGCGAAGCGGTTCATCGCCCGTTACCGCGAGGAGGGCATCGGCCATCTCATCGGTGGATCGTCCGTCCCCTCCGCCGGCGGCGACACCTTCGAGAACGCCTCGCCCATCGACCATACCGTCCTTTGCAACGTGGCGAGCGGCGGACCGGAGGAGGTCGACGCCGCGGCCCGTGCGGCAACGGAGGCCTTCGGCGACTGGCGCGAGACGACCGGGACCGAGCGAAAACGGTTGCTGCACCGGGTGGCCGACCTGATCGAGGCGAACGGCGAGGAGATCGCCCTGCTGGAGACCTTCGACACGGGCCAGCCCATCCGGTTCATGTCGAAGGCCGCGGCGCGGGCCGCCGAGAACTTCCGGTTCTTCGCGGACCGGGCCGAAAGCGCGGCGGACGGTCTCTCCCTGCCGGCGGCCGGACACCTGAACTATACCCTGAGACAGCCCATCGGGCCGGTGGGCATCATCACGCCCTGGAACACGCCTTTCATGCTCAGCACGTGGAAGATGGCGCCCGCGCTGGCGGCCGGCTGCACGGTGGTGCACAAGCCCGCGGAATGGAGCCCGGTCACGGCCACGCGCCTGGCCGAACTGGTCCACGAGGCGGGCGTCCCGCCGGGCGTGGTCAACGTCGTCAACGGCATCGGCGAGACCGCGGGACGGGCCCTCACCGAGCACCCGGACATCAAGGCCATCGGATTCGTGGGCGACACGCGGACCGGACGGGCCATCATGCGCCAGGGCGCCGAAACACTGAAACGGGTGCATTTCGAACTGGGCGGCAAGAACCCGGTGGTCGTCTTCGCCGACGCGGACCTGGACCGGGCCCTGGACGCCACGGTGTTCATGATCTACAGTCTCAACGGGGAGCGGTGCACGTCGGGCACCCGGGTGCTGGTGGAGCGGGCGGCCTACGACGATTTCACCGGCCGGCTCGCCGAACGGGTGAAGCGCATCCGCCTGGGTAACCCCTTCGACCCGGCCACCGAACTGGGTCCCCTGATCCACCCGCTGCACCTGGAGAAGGTCCAGCGCTACGTGACCAATGGGCTGCAGGAGGGCGCCACGCTGATCGCCGGGGGGAGATGCCCGGAACACGCCGGCGCCGGCAACTACTTCGAAGCCACGCTCTTCGGTGACGCCGACCGGTCCATGCGCATCGCCCGGGAGGAGGTTTTCGGCCCCTTTCTTACGGCCATCCCCTTCGACTCGGAAGCGGAAGCGCTGGAGGTGGCGAACGACGTGGACTACGGCCTGGCCGCTTACCTGTGGACGAGTGACGTCACGCGCGCCCATGCCTTCGCCCAGCGCCTGGATGCCGGCATGGTCTGGGTGAACTCGGAGAACGTGCGCCACCTGCCCACGCCCTTCGGCGGCATGAAGGCGAGCGGGATCGGCCGGGACGGGGGCGACTACAGCTTCGACTTCTACATGGAAACGAAGAACATCGACATCGCCCTGGAACACCACCCAGTGCCGAAGCTGGGAAAATAAGAGGACGCATCGTGGCCCTTCCCGCAGCGAATCCCTCCCCGCCCTTCAACATCGTCCGTGCCAGTCACGCGGAGTGGGGGGTGACGGACCTGGACTACGCCCGCGACTTCTATATCGATTTGCTGGGGTACGTCTGCGAGGACGACGCGGGGGACGCGCTCTACCTGCGCGGGATGGAGGAACGCAACCACCATTCGCTGGTCCTGAGAAAGGCGGACGAACCGGTCGTGCATCGCATTGCCTTCAAGGTCGGAGGAGACGCCGACCTGGACCGGGCCGAAGCCTTCTATGACGGCGCCGGCTGCCGGACGGCTTTCGTCGACCGGTACGCCCAGGGCCGCACGCTGCACGTGGACGATCCCTTCGGCATCCCCCTGGAGTTCTACCACGAGATGGAGCGCCGGGACCTGCTGCTGCAGGAGTACCACCGTTACCGCGGCGCCCATATCCAGCGCATCGACCATTTCAACCTGTTCTCCCATGACGTGAACGGGATGACGGCCTTCTACGCCGAGTCGCTCGGGTTCCGGCCGACGGAGGTGACCGTGGCCGACATCACAGACGAGGACGCCGACCTCTGGGCCACCTGGCTGCACCGCCGGGGCGGCGTCCACGACATCGCCTTCACCAACGGGCTGGGGCCGCGCCTGCATCACATCGGCGTCTACGTGCCCACGGCCATGGACATCATCCACTTCTGCGACCGCCTGGCCAGCTCGCAGCACCGCGACGCCTTCGAGCGGGGACCGGGGCGCCACGGCATCTCGAACGCCTTCTTCCTGTACCTGTTCGACCGGGACGGCCACCGGATCGAGCTGTTCACGGGAGACTACGTCACCGTGGATCCGGATCATCCCGCGCGGGTCTGGGACCTGAAGGACACCCGGCGCCAGACCCTGTGGGGGCAGGCCGCCCCGCGGTCCTGGTTCGAGCACGGCACCCGGTTTCACGGGGTCGAACCGGTTCCTTCGCAGCTGGACGCCGCGCCGGTGATCGCACCGGAGTAACAAAGGAGCCTCAATGTCACATCAATCAGAAACCCGGACGTTGGAGGAGGTACTGCCCGAGGGACAGCCCCGCCTGCTGCGGGCCCTGAGCGCAAAAACCGGTACGGCCCTGATCATCGGCGCGATCATCGGATCGGGCATTTTCATGGTTCCGAGTTCGGTGGCGTCCCAGGTGGGATCGCCGGCACTGAGCATGATGGTATGGATCTGCGCCGGCTTGCTCGCCCTGGCAGGTGCACTGTGTTTCGCTGAACTCGGCGCGGCCATCCCGCACAGCGGAGGGACCTATGCCTTTCTGAAAAGGGCCTACCGGTCGGACGTAGTCGCTTACTTCTTCGGCTGGACCATGCTGTTCATCATAATAACAGGCGCCATGGGTGCGGTAGCCTCCGCCTTCGCCCGTTACGCCGGCGGGCTGTTCGCGATCGAGGACATGTGGACAGAGCGTTTCGTGGCGGTGGGGTGCATACTCTTCCTGACCGTTATGAACAGCCTCGGGATAAAGGTCGGAGGCTGGTTCCAGAACGTCTTTGCCTTCATCAAGGTCGGCGCCGTACTGGCTGTGATCGGCGCCGGGTTCTTCTTCGCACAGGGAACGGAGGTATCCTGGACGCCGGTGGTGCAGGATCAAACGGGGTCTGCGCTGCTCGGTGGATTCAGCCTGGCTATGCTGGGCGCCTTGTTCGCCTACAACGGGTGGTTCTTCGTAACCTTTGTATCAGGCGAGGTGAAGCATCCCCAGCGTAACATTCCCCGAGCCATTTTCTGCGGCCTCGCCATCGTGATGACGGTCTACATTCTCGCCAACATCGTATACCTTTACGTGCTTTCTTTCGAAGAACTCAAGATGTCCCGCCGCGTTGCGGCCGACACCATGGCGATACTTGTCGGACCTTCCGGCGCCATCGCCATCTCCGCGTTCATCATGCTGACCTCCTTCGGCACGGTGAACGCTCAGCTGATGGCTGCGCCCCGCGTCTACTACGCCATGTCCGGTCACGGACTGTTCTTCCGGATTTTCCAATATGTGCATCCCCGGTTCCGCACGCCGATCGTGTCCATCGTTCTTCAGGGCGTCTGGGCATCAGTCTTCGCCCTGACCGGAACCTACGTGCAACTCATCGGCTTTACGGCGTTCTTTACTTACGTTTTTCTCACGCTCGCGGTCATAGGTCTCATGATCCTGCGGAAGAAGGAGCCGGAACTTCACCGTCCTTACCGCACTTGGGGGTATCCGGTAACGCCGGTTATGTTTCTGCTGATCTCCACTGGCGTCCTGGTCAACGCATTCATTATCGACTATACCCGACCGCTGGTTGGACTCGCCATTCTGGCCGTGGGCCTGCCCTTTTATATCTACTGGAAAAGGCAGCAGCAGACGAACCCGATGGCCGGCTAAGGCCGTCACGGAGTAAACACGACACATGCCCCGACCGCACGTCATCTACATCCTGTCCGACGAACACGCGGGCCAGGCCATGGGCCACGGGGGGGATCCCAACCTGCGGACCCCCAACATGGACCGCATGGCCGCGGAGGGCGTGAGTTTCATGCGCGCCCGGGCCAACTGCCCCGTGTGCACGCCTTCGCGAGGCACCATTTTCTCGGGCCGCCACGCCCACGCCGGTCCGGTACAGGGGTTCCACGACGTGTACAAGCCGGCGGCACCGAGCACGGCTACGCTGCTCCGCGAAGCTGGCTACCATACCGCTTATTTCGGCAAATGGCACTGCGGGACGGTGCGCGACCAGATCCCTCCGGAGGTTCGGAGCGATCCGGGATACTATGACGTCGAAGCCGCTCCGCGCACGCCGGAGTTCCACCGGGGCGGTTTCCAGGACTGGTACGGATTCGAGATGAACAACGCGCCTTTCAAGGGGTTCTACTACCGTGAAAGCGACGTGGATCCCACGCGCATGGCGGGCTACCAGACCGACGCATTGACCGACATGGCCATCGCGTACCTGAAGGACTACGAAGGAAGCCGGCCGCTCTTTCTCGTCCTCAGCGTGGAGCCGCCCCACTGGCCGCTCGAAGCGCCGGATGCCTCCATGCGGTTCGATCCCGCGTCCCTGAAGACCCGACCGAATTTCGGCCGCCAACCCGACCTTCGCGAGCGACTTGCCGCATACTACGCCATGATCGAAAACCTGGACGGGAACATCGGCCGCCTGCTTGAGGCCGTGGATGCCATGGACGGTTTCCGGGACAACACGGTGACGGTGTACTTCTCAGACCACGGCGACTTCATGGGAAGCCACGGCCAGATGGAGGACAAGGGACATCCCCACGAAGAGTCCGTACGGGTACCCGCGGTCTTTCACGCCCCGGGAGTCCTTGAGCCGCAGGGCGCGCGGCCGGACCTGTTCAGCCTGGTGGACATGGCGCCCACGACCCTCGGACTGGCCGGGGTGCCCGTGCCGGTCCACATGCAGGGCGCCGACTTTTCTCCGTCCTTGAGGGGCGCGGATTTCGACGGACCCGGGGAAGTACTGCTCGAAATGGTGGGCGCGCCGAGGGTTCACTTCGACTACGCGGACTGGCGAGGACTGGTCACGGACCGCTGGAAGTACGCCTTCTACGAGACCGGCCACGAAGTGCTCTTCGACCTGTGGGAGGACCCGTACGAAACGCGTAACCTGGCTGAATCGCATCCGGATGTCCGGGCGGACGCGGACCCGGCACGGCTGGCGGAGATGCGGTCCCGTCTGCTAAGCCTGCTGGAAGCCACGCGGGAACCCTATTTCGACGTGATCGTCCAGCACGGCGTCCGTCCCGACGGCCCGGCCCTGAACATATCCAGGCGACGGCGGGACGGCATCGCGCCGTCGTGGGACGACCTCATTCGCAACGCCTGACGCAGACGATCCTGCCCGATCCAGGGAGGCGACATGCTGGAACAATTTCAACGCGACGGTTATGTCCTGGTGCCCGGCGTCTTCGACGACGAGGAAATGGACGCCGCGCTGGAAGCCATGGAGCGTAACTTCTATGGGAAACCCTACGCTTCCTGGCTGGAGGACTTCGAACGCGGAAACCAGAGTTCCGTGGGCGACGGGTTCACCACGAAGCAGGACGAAGTGGTGGGACGGTCCCAGTTTCCCGTCGGCGACAGGGCCCTCGACCGGCTCATCGAGAACGACCGCTATCTCGATCTCTTCGAGCTGTTCCTGGGTGACCGGCCCAGTTACTGCAACGCCCACCTGTTCATGCGCACCGGACCGGTGGATGAGCGGTATCCCGACGAATCCTGGAGCGGATACCACGTCGACCACAACACGAACTGCGTCCTTCCCCCATCCGTGGACGCCGCGCGATTCTCCTACATCAACTCCGGCGTGTATCTCCATGACGTCGAAGACGACGGCGCGCCCATGCTGCTCGTACCGGGGTCGCACACACGGGCGGCCGAGGTTTTCGCTGAGGGATGGGCTACGGGCAACATGGCCAGCGTCAGCCACGTCCGCGACATCCGCAAGGCCGGCCTGCAAGATCCGGTCCCGGCCGTGGGCACGAAGGGAACCGCCGCCTTTTACTCCTCCTACCTGCTCCATTCGGCGCAACCCTTTCAAAACAAGAAAAAGCAACGGGCTTTCTGGACCCTTTCCATGTGCCGCCGCGACGCCGACCGGTGGACCCGGTTTGCGAACCCCTTCATCTATGGCGAGCGGGAGTACATGATGCCCTTCATAACGTCTACGACCCCGCGCGTCCGATCGTTGTTCGGCTGGCCCGAGCCCGGTCATTCCTACTACACGGAACAGACCCTGGGCCTAATCGCGCGGGCCTTCCCGGGTATCGATCTGGCCCCCTATCGCCAGGCTGTGCACCGGGCATCATGACCTTGACAGTACCGCGTGTTTCCCGTTATCCTGATCCTGTATCGTCCGTCCCTTTCAGGATGTGGGACGCGTCGCCGTAAACGCTTCGGACAGGCGGTCCGCAGGTCCCGACGCCGCCCCAGAACTGCTTCCCGGAACCATGTGCGACTACATCGGCCCCAACCCCA
Source organism: Gemmatimonadota bacterium (assembly GCA_026705925.1). Classification (GTDB taxonomy): domain Bacteria; phylum JAAXHH01; class JAAXHH01; order JAAXHH01; family JAAXHH01; genus JAAXHH01. The sequence continues at coordinate 6,244 of JAPOZT010000024.1, read as the reverse complement.
TACCCAAGATCGACATCCACACCCATATCCTGCCGGAGAACTGGCCCGACCTGCACAAGCGGTACGGGTACGGCGGTTTCGTCGAACTGGACCATTACCGGCCGGGTTGCGCGCGCATGATGATCGACGGCAGGCAGTTCCGCGAGATCCAGGACAACTCGTGGGACCCGCCGACCCGGATCGGGGAATGCGACGCCGCCGGCGTGCACGTCCAGGTCCTCTCCACCGTCCCGGTGATGTTCAGCTACTGGGCGCAGCCGGCGGACGCGCTGGACCTGTCCCGCATGCTCAACGACCATATCGCCGATGTCGTACATACCTGGCCCCGGCGTTTCATCGGCCTGGGGACCGTGCCCATGCAGGCGCCCGAACTCGCCATCAGGGAAATGGAGCGGTGTGTCCGGGAGCTGGGGCTGTCCGGCATTGAGATCGGGACCCACATCAACGGGAACAACCTGAGCGAACCCCACCTGTTCCCGGTGTTCGAAGCGGCGGCAGAGCTCGGCGCGGCGGTGTTCATCCACCCCTGGGACATCATGGGGCAGGAATCCATGGAGAAGTACTGGCTGCCCTGGCTGGTGGGCATGCCCGCCGAGACCTCCCGTGCGATCTGTTCCATGATCTTCGGCGGGGTGCTGGAGCGCCTGCCCGACCTGCGCGTGGCCTTTGCCCACGGTGGCGGGTCCTTTCCCGCGACCATCGGGCGGATCGACTACGGGTTCAAGATCCGTCCCGACCTGTGCGCGGTGGACAACGACGTGCTGCCGAGTGACTACCTCGGCCGCTTCTACCTGGATTCCCTCGTCCACGACAGCCGCATCCTGGACTACCTGATCCAGCTCATCGGACCGGACCACATCGCCCTGGGATCGGATTATCCCTTCCCCCTCGGTGAAGCGGTGCCGGGCACGATGATCGAATCCATGAGCCACCTGGACGACGATGTCAAGTCCAGGCTGCTGTACCGCTCCGCGCTCGCCTGGCTGAACCTGGAAGCAGACCGGTTTTTTGGTGGGAAAGACTAGCCATGGACACGCGATCCGACCAGCGAATGGACGCCGACGAAATGGACGCCGACGAAATGGACGCCGACGAAATGGACGCCGGGGACGGGCTATCGGACTTCCGGGCGCGATTTCATTTCCCGAGGACCGTTAACGGGGAGGAGGCGGTCTACCTCGTGGGCCATTCGCTCGGACTCCAGCCCGTCGCCGCCCGGGATTACGTGGAACGGGAACTCGATGACTGGCGGAACCTGGGCGTCGAAGGGCATTTCAAGGGGGAGAACCCCTGGATGCCCTACCACGAAGCACTGGCGGAACCACTGGCCCGATTGGCCGGCGCTCTGCCCGGCGAAGTCGTCGCCATGAACACCCTCACGGTGAATCTCCACCTGATGATGGTCTCCTTCTACCGGCCGACCCCGGAGAGACACCGCATCCTCGTCGAAGGCGCCGCCTTTCCCTCCGACCAGTACGCCGTCGCATCGCAGGCGGCCTGGCACGGTTACGATCCCGCGGAGAGCGTGACCGAACTGCGGCCCCGAGAAGGGGAGGACACGGTCCGCACCGGGGACATCGAGGACTTGCTCGAACGAGAGGGCGAGTCCATCGCCCTGGTCTTCCTGGGTGGGGTAAACTATCTGACCGGTCAGGCCTTCGACATGGAACGGATCACGGCGGCGGGTCATCAGCAGGGGTGCGTCGTTGGATTCGACCTAGCCCACGCCATGGGAAACCTGGCGCTGCGGCTGCACGACTGGGACGTGGACTTCGCCGTCTGGTGTTCCTACAAGTACCTGAACGGCGGACCCGGCTGCGTAGGCGGGTGCTTCGTCCACGAACGGCACGGCAGGAGAGACGACCTGCCCCGATTCGCCGGATGGTGGGGACACGACAAGTCCACCCGGTTCCGGATGCCCCCGGCTTTCGAGGCGATCCCGGGCGCGGAAGGCTGGCAACTGAGCAATCCGCCCATTCTCCCGCTGGCGGTCCTGCGCGCCTCGCTGGAGCTTTTCGACCAGGCGGGTATTGACCGGCTGCGCGAAAAGAGCAAGAAGCTGACCGGCTACCTCGAAAACCTGCTCCGGGACCGCTTCCCGGATGATCTGGCCATCATCACGCCGCCAGACCCTGAAGCGCGCGGATGCCAGCTTTCGCTCAGGACGGGGCCGCGAGGCGGCCGCGTGCACCGGCATCTGTCGGAACGCGGCATCTGGTGCGACTGGCGGGAGCCCGACGTCATCCGCGTCGCCCCCGTACCGCTGTACAACCGTTTTGCGGACGTCCGCCGTTTCGTGGAGGTCATGGCGGAGGGCATGGAACGGACCGGGTGAGCCGGGTGAGCCGAACGGGCCGGCGGACCTGGTAAGTCGGAGGAGCCCGGTAAGCCGGGTGAGCCGAGCGGGCGAGGTAAACCGGGTGAGTCGGGCGGGCCGTGTGAGCCGGTATACGTTCCGGTCCGGAAGCAATCGAGGGTTGTCATGGGAGCCAAACGGGAAACTGTCACCCTGATCGGCGCGGGCCTTGCCGGATCCCTGCTGGCGATCTTCCTCGCCCGCCGCGGATTCCGGGTAGAAGTCTACGAGAAGCGGCCCGATATCCGTCGCGATCCGGCGGGTAAGGCGGGCCGGTCGATCAATCTGGCCATGTCGGTACGGGGTCTTCATGCGCTGGGGCAGGTAGGTCTGCGAGATGAAGTCCTGGCCATGGCGATCCCCATGGTGGGACGGCTGATCCATCCCGTGGATGGCGACCGGGTCCTTCAGCCCTACGGCCAGCGGGAGAATGAGGTCATCTACTCCGTCTCCCGCGGCGAACTGAACCGGTACCTTCTGAGCGCCGCGGAACGGCAGGACGGCGTACGGCTGCATTTCAACGCCCGGTGCACCGGGGTGGAATTCCGCACCGGCGTGCTGTACGTCCGCGACGACGCGACCAATCACGTCCACTCCCTCCGCCCCGACCGGGTCATCGGCGTGGACGGCTCGGCATCGGCCATTCGGACCGCCATGATGAACGTGGGCCGGTTCGACCTCTCCCAGCAGTACCTGACCCATGGATACAAGGAACTGACTATTCCCGCCGGACCGGACAGCGCGTACAGGATGGAGCGCAACGCCCTCCATATCTGGCCGCGGGGCATGTACATGCTCATCGCGCTCCCCAACCTGGACGGCAGTTACACCTGCACCCTCTTCTTCCCTCACGAAGGTGAATACAGTTTCGCCAGTCTCCAGGACCCGCGCCAGATACTGGACTTCTTCGAGATGCAGTTCCCCGATGCGACGGCGCTGATGCCCGATCTGACCACCCTGTACCTCGACAATCCCACCGGGTCCCTGGTCACCCTCAAGTGTTTTCCCTGGCATTACCGCGACCGCGTGCTGCTTCTGGGTGACGCCGCCCACGCGATCGTGCCTTTCTTCGGCCAGGGGATGAACTGCGCTTTCGAGGACTGCACCATCCTCGACGAGTGTATCGAGGCCCACTGGCCGGACTGGGGAAGCGTATTCGAGTCCTTCGGGCGCCGAAGGAAGGAAGACACGGATGCCATCGCCGACATGGCGCTGGCCAATTACATCGAAATGCGCGACCTGGTTAGCGACCCGGGATTCCAGTTGCGGCAAAAGGTGGGATTCCTGCTGGAACAGAAGTACCCCGACCGGTTCATCCCGCGGTATTCCATGGTGTCGTTCCACCGGTTCCCCTACAGCGAGGCACTGTACTGCGGCGAGGTCCAGGAAGGCATTCTCCGGGAGCTCTGCGCCTCCATATCCTCGGCGGACCAGGTCGACTGGAACACGGCGGAGCGGCTCGTCGGCGAGCGCCTCGATGCCCGGAGGACGCCCGGTACGGTACGGTGAACACGGCAGGATGTTCGCGATGGACGGCCCTCCGCCGGCTTGACAGGTCTCCCGGGCCGTTCTACATTAACCTGTTACCCGGCGCGGTGCACCCGGCCCGACGTATCCAATACCACATTTCAGGCGGTTTCGCGGCACTATGCATGTACTCAACTACATCGGCGGTGAATTGCGCGAACCGGCCGGCGGCGCTTACCTGGACAATATCGAGCCCGCCACAGGCGCCGTGATCGGCAGGACGCCCGACTCCGGCGCGCCGGACGTGGAGGAAGCGGTCGTCGCCGCGGAAAAGGCCTTTCCGGCCTGGTCGTCCCTGTCCGTGCAGGAACGATCCGGCCACCTCCTCCGCATCGCCGGCCTGATCGAGGAGAACCGGGAAGAACTGGCCCTGGCGGAATCGAACGATACGGGCAAGCCGGTGGCCCTGGCGGAAACGGTGGACATCCCCCGCGCCGCGAGCAACTTCCGGTTTTACGCGACGGCCATCGAGCACTTCGCCAGCGACGCCCACGCCATGGGCAGAACCGCCCTGAATTACACCCTTCGGGCGCCGATCGGCCTCGCCGGGTGCATTTCTCCCTGGAACCTTCCCCTCTACCTGCTGACGTGGAAGATCGCGCCGGCCCTGGCCGCCGGCAACTGCGTGATCGGCAAGCCCTCGGAGCTGACGCCCACCACCGCGTTCCTGCTGTCCAGGATATGCATCGAAGCGGGACTGCCCGCCGGGGTGCTGAATATCGTGCACGGCCACGGCCACAAGGCGGGCGCCGCCGTGGCGGACCATCCCGGCATTCCGGTCGTATCCTTTACGGGCGGGACGGCGACGGGCAGGCGCATCGCGGCCGCGGCCGCGCCGAACTTCAAGCGGGTCTCCCTCGAGCTGGGTGGCAAGAACCCGAATATCGTCTTCGCGGATTGTCCCTACGAGGATACCCTGCAGACCGCCCTGCTGTCCTCTTTCTCCAACCAGGGAGAAATCTGCCTGTGCGGTCCGCGCATCCTCGTCGAACGGCCCCTGTACGAGACTTTCCGGGACGATTTCGTCGAACGGACCCGCGGCCTGACCGTCGGGGATCCGAGAGAAGCCGGCAACCGGCTCGGTGCCGTCGTGTCCGAGGCGCACATGGACAAGATTCTTTCCTACGTTGAACTGGCCAGGGAAGAAGGCGGGCGGGTCCTCTGCGGCGGTCAAAGAGTGCGGGTAAACGGCCGCTGCCGGGACGGGTGGTTCGTCGCGCCCACGGTGATCGAGGGCCTGGCGCCGGACTGCCGGACCAACCAGGAAGAGATCTTCGGTCCCGTGGTGACGCTCCTGCCCTTCGACTCCGACGACGAAGCGGTAGCCAAGGCCAACGGCACGCCCTACGGCCTGGCCGCCATGGTCTGGACCGACAACCTGGGCCGCGCCCACCGCGTGGCCGAGCGTCTGCACGCGGGCATCATCTGGATCAACTGCTGGATGCTGCGGGACCTCCGCACGCCCTTCGGCGGCATGAAGCAGTCGGGCGTGGGTCGCGAGGGAGGTTTCGAAGCCCTTCGATTCTTCACCGAGCCCAAGAACGTGTGCATCAAGATGTAGCGGACGGTATGGACGGTAGCGCGGCAGAACCGCAAATCCAGGCGGAACGCGGAGGCACGACGATGCAACAGCATTACGATTCCGATCGGGCCCCCGAACCGGTGGGACCCTATCCCCATGCCCGAAGGGTGGGGAACCTGCTGTTCCTGTCGGGCATCGGGCCCCGCGCCAGGGGCCGGCAGGACATTCCAGGCGTGACCCTGGGACCGGACGGCGAGGTCGCATCCTACGATATCGAGCAGCAGTGCCACGCCGTTTTCCACAATGTCCGCGCCATCCTGGAAGACGCAGGCAGCGCCTGGGAGAACCTCGTGGACATCACCGTGTACCTCACCGACATGGAAAAAGACTTCGCGGCATTCAACCGGATCTACCGCGAGTATTTCCGGGAGCATCAGCCCTGCCGCACCACGGTCGGGGTTTCCCGGCTCCCCACCCAAATCGCTATCGAACTGAAATGCATCGCTACGATCTGAACAAGGAGGTCCGATCATGGCTGTAACGGCTCCATTCAACTTCAAGGCCTGGATAGACGAACACAGACACCTGCTCAAGCCTCCGGTCGGCAACCAGTGCGTCTATACGGAGGCCGAAGACTTCATCGTCATGGTCGTCGGCGGACCGAACGCCCGCAAGGACTACCACTACAATGAAGGCGAAGAGTTTTTCTACCAGGTGGAGGGCGACATCGTCCTGAAGATCATAGACGACGGAAAGCCGGTGGACGTCCCGATCCGGGAAGGCGAGATCTTCCTCCTCCCGGCCGGGGTTCCGCATTCGCCCCAGAGACCGGCGGACAC
>JAPOZT010000009.1 GCA_026705925.1 Gemmatimonadota bacterium | reverse complement strand
TTCTTCTCGATCCGGCGGTCCATGGTGTTGTCCTGCTCACGCTGCCGCTCGGCCGCGAACATGCCCACCAGGCCCTTGGATTTATCGTCGTTTTGACGCTTGTCGCTCATTCGCTCAACCCAGGGTCGTTGCCATTACCCAGAATGGCTTGTCGCCTACAGTATAATCCCGCAGCGGATGCAGGGTCCCGTCGGAAGGATCCACGCGATAGGCCGTCATCACGCCCGCGGCTTCGCCGGCGCAATAGAGGAACCGGCCATCCGGATCGACGTTGAAGGACCGTGGACTAGCCGGAACCGATACATGCCCGAAGGCGCTCAGCGAACCGTCAGCCGCCACGTCGTAGCCCACGATGCTGTCATGCCCTCGGTTGGAGGCATAGGCCCACCTCCCGTTCCGGTGCACCTCCACGTGGGCAGTAGCCCCACCCTCCGCCCAGCCTTCGGGCAGGGTCGATACGTTCTGAAAGATCTCGAGAGTGCCGCGATCCGCATCGAAGTGGTGGGCCGTCACCGTGTTTCCCTGTTCATTAACGATGTATGCCACGTCACCTCCGGGCCGGAAGCAGATATGCCGGGGGCCCGTTTCTCCGTCCGGTGGGTTCAGCACCGCGGGTTCATTGGGGGTAAGCTGCCCCGTTTCCGCGTCAAATCTGAGCTGGTTGGTCTTGTTGGTGGGACAGACGTGGGGGATGATCACGTACCGGTCCTCGACCGCCAGGCTGACGGCATGGGCCTTTTCGCCCGTGTTGATGTACTGCACGAGCTCACCGATCGCACCGTCCCCGCCCAGGCGGTGCACGGTGATGCCGCCGCCCCCGTAGTATACCGTCAGCAGGAACCTGCCGTGACGGTCCGTTACGAGGTGCGCGGGGATCTCGATGCCGGTATCCACCTTGTTGATGAGGGAGAGTTCGCCGGAATCCCTGTCCAGCCTGTAGGACGCGAGCGTGGTGGATTCCACGTGGGCATTGTACATGAGATTGCCCGCCGGATGCAGGCACAGCGCCCCGGACGGACCATGGGCGTCGCTGGTGGACCGCAGGGTCAGTGCGCCCGTCTCCCGCTCCTGGTCGTAAGCCTTCACCTGCTCGTCGCCGGTTAGCGAGACGAAAACAACGGTGCGTCCTGACGTGGATTCAGCCATGCTTTTCCGATCTCCTGGTTTATATATATGACTACCTTAACGGGTAAGACTTCAAAATATACTCCGAGGTTGCGTCCTCAAAGTGTATTTTGGATTTTAGATGCCTGTTGCTGCTATCGTACCTTACGCCTAACCGGTACGGCAGGCAGGACGGCGGGCAGTGCGGGCAGAATCCATCGAGCAGGACGGGTAGAATCCAGCGGGCTTGGCACGACGGGTTCAAACGAAGGAGTCGAAGCCATTGAGGATCATGATCATCGCCGGAGAAGCGTCGGGCGAGATGCATGGAGCCGGCGTCGTGGCCGCGCTCAAGGCCAGGCGTCCGGATATCGATGTATTCGGCGTCGGCGGGGAACGCATGGAGCGGGCCGGCTGCGCGCTGGTCTACCACATCGAGCGCTTCTCGGTCATGGGCCTCACCGAGGTCGTCCGGCATCTGCCCTTCATTCGCCAGGCGTTGCGGCGGTTGGACGGCCTCCTCGAATCCCGGCGTCCCGACCTGGTCATCCTCATCGACTATCCAGACTTCAATCTTCGCCTCGCCCGGAAGGCCCGCATGCGGGGCATACCGGTCCTGTACTACATCAGTCCCCAGGTCTGGGCCTGGAGGCCGCGGCGGATCCACGCCATCGTGCGTAACGTGGACTGCATGGCCGTGGTCTTTCCGTTCGAAGTGGAACTGTACGAGAAAGCCGGGGGGAAGGTGGTCTTCGTCGGCCATCCCCTGCTGGAGGTGCTCGAAAGCCGGCAGTCCAGGGCTGAATTCTGCGATGCCGCGGGCCTCGATCCCGACCGGCCGATCATCGGGATGCTGCCGGGCAGCCGTGTCATGGAAGTGGAACGCATGCTGCCCGCGATGGCGGGCACCCTGACAATCGTCCGGCAGGAACTGCCCGGGACCCAGGGGGTCATCGGACTGGCGCCAACCGTCTCGAGGACCGACCTGACGGCGTGTCTCGCGGGGAATACGGCCCTTGAAGAAGACGCAGGCAAGGTCCCCGTGATGGAAGGAAGCACCTACGAGGTCATGCGCCACGCCGACCTGCTGCTGGTCACGTCGGGAACGGCAACGCTGGAGTCCGCCTGCTTCGGCACGCCCCTGCTGGTCCTCTACCGCATGTCCCGCCTGTCCTGGTGGATCGCCCGGCGCCTGGTCAACATTCCGGACATTGGCCTGGTGAACGTGGTCGCGGGCCGGCGCATCGCACCGGAGTTTCTCCAGGACGCCGTCGACCCGGAAGCGCTGTCCCCCGTAGTGCTGGAGCTATTGAAGGACCCGGCAAAGCGCCAGGCCATGGCGCTCGAACTCCGGGAAGTACGGACCCGCCTGGGTACACCGGGCGCTTCATCGCGCGTCGCCGACCTGGCCCTGGACATGGCGGGAGGCACGGACGAGCATCAACCGGATGATGAAAAAAGCGGACCGAGCGGGGAAAGCGAACCGCACGGGGAAAGGACAGCGGATGGCGGGGGTTGAAAGTCCTGTATATTCCCTCATTGGAAATCTGAGCGCCGGGGCCATAGGCCTGCTTGGAAGATCGCTCACCATTCGCAGGATCGGCGCGGAGTACCTCGAGCAAGCGAAGGAAGGCGGCCGGCAGGTAATATACGCCTTCTGGCACGAGGGTTTGCTGGTGGCCACCTATGCCTTTCGCCGGCAGGGGATACAGGTACTGGTGAGCCAGCACCGGGACGGCGAGTGGATTGCCCGGGCCATTGAGTGCATGGGATACGGGACCATACGCGGATCTTCCACCCGGGGGGGAACGCGCGCCCTGTTCCGCATGGCGGCGGCTGGCGCGGCCGGCGACGACCTGGGGGTAACCGTGGACGGGCCCCGCGGCCCCAGGCTTCAGGTCAAACCGGGCACGCTCATCATCGCCGGGAGGTCCGGGCTTCCCATCGTGCCCTTCGCGGTCGCCTCGAACAAAGCGTGCTTGCTTTCGAGCTGGGACCGTTTCATGGTACCGTGCCCCTTTTCCAGGGCGGCGATTGCCTTCGGAGAACCGCTGACCGTGCCTGGAGACGCGCCGGTCGAGCGCCTCGAACCCTACCGGGCCGAACTCCAGCAGCGCCTGTTGGAAGCACGTGAAATCGCCGAACGAAGCCTGGATACGTCCTGACGAAGCGGCTGAGTCCTGAACACCAGGCGAAACCCTGACGTAGCGTCAGATTCTCAATATGGTCTTTGTCTACACCTCGCTATACTCCGTGCTGACCGTGCTGCTCTCTCCGGTCCTGGCCGGCCTGTCCATCCTGGACCGGTACGGGATGCGCCAGCGGCTCGGCCAGCGGCCACTCGTCCCCGACGGGGAAAACCGGTCGATCGTGTGGTTCCACTGCGCTTCCGTGGGCGAAGCCACCGGCCTGGCGGCCGTGATCGAAGGATTCGCGGAACGGCATCCCGGTTTCCAGGTGTTGGTCACCACGATGACAGAAACCGGCCTGGCCTATGCAAAGAAGCACGTACCCCGGGCCCGGTACTTCGGACTGGCGCCCCTCGACGCACCTTTCATCGTCGGCCGGGTATTCAGGCGGGTGCGCCCCCGCGCCCTGGTTCTGCTCGAAGGCGAACTCTGGCCCGGCATGCTCGCGGCGGCCGCCGCTCACGATTGCCCCGTGGCCCTGGTGAACGGCCGCATGTCGGATCGCAGTCTCGTGCGAAACCGATTTGTGAAGCCGCTGTTCAGGTACATGTTTCGGCATCTGGCTGTTATGGGCGTCCAGCATGTGCTCGACGGGGAGCGGTTCATTACCTTCGGCGCGGACCCGGGCCGGGTGCGGGTGACCGGAAACGTCAAGTTCGACCTGGCCGCCGGACAGAAGGGCCCCGGACGGGAAGCGCTGCGTCGTGAACTCGGCCTGTCCACGTCCGAGCCGGTCATCATGGCGGGTTGCCCCCGGCCCGTGGAAGAGGAACGGGCCGTTCTCGCGGCCTATGTCCTCGTACGGGAACGGTATCCCGAAATAAAAATGATCTGGGCGCCCCGGCACCTCCAGCGCATACCCCCGGCCGAGCAGATGATGAAGGCGGCCGGCCTGCGGACCGCTCGTCGGACGCTGCTAGGCGGCCCCGACGATTCGAGCGCTTATGGTGTCGACGACCCAGGCGGGGAGGGAGCAGGCGGCCCCGACGATTCGGGCGGGACGAGCCCCGCTCCCGCCGACGTGATCATCCTGGACACTATGGGCGAACTGGCGGTCATGTACGCCGCCGCGGACATGGCCTTCGTCGGCGCCACGCTGGTTCCCCTCGGCGGCCACAACCTGCTCGAACCCGCGACATGCGGAATTCCGGTCCTCTTCGGTCCCCACACCGAGAACGTCCGGGCGAGCGCCGCGGCCCTGCTGCGCACCGGGGGCGGCATGGTCGTTCACGACGTCGATGATCTCGCCCGACACTGGCTCGAATGGCTGGATGATCCGGGCAAGCGTGCGCAGACGGGTGCGGCCGCCCGGCAAGCCGTGTCCGAGTGCTCCAGGGCCGTGGACCGCACTCTGGACGTGATCGACCGGTGGATACTCGAGCCGGACCCGAGCGGATTCGGCGGATCCGGGCTGCGGCGCTACCCGCATCGCACGCCGTTCATTACCCGGTTGATGGACCCCGGCGAGCACGCTCCGGCCATTCGCTTCCTGCGCGTCGCTTTGCTGCCCGCGTCCCTGCTGATGAGCATGGTGGTACGATTACGGAACGGGTTGTACGACAACAAACTGCTGACTTCCGACCGCCTTCCGGTACCGGTAATCAGCGTGGGCGCACTGACCGCGGGCGGTGCGGGGAAGACACCCGTAGTGAGGTACCTCGCCAGCCACCTGCGGGACGCCGGCTACCGGCCTGCCGTGCTGAGCCGCGGTTACGGCAGAAACTCCCGCGCGACCCAGACGGTCAGACCGGGCGCCCCCTGGCAGGAGGCGGGCGACGAACCGGCTTTCCTGGCCTCGACCCTTCCCGATGTGCCGGTGGTCGTCGGTCCGAGCCGCACGGCGGCGGGACGGATCGCCATTGACCGGCACGGGGCGGACGTGCTGCTGCTGGACGACGGATTCCAGCATCGGAGCACGGCCCGCGCGGTGGACATCGTGGTGCATGACGCCACCATCCGGATCGGTCCGGAGCACAACGTGGACCGCTTGCTCCCCGCCGGCCCCTATCGCGAACCGGTTTCCTCGCTTCGGCGCGCCCGTGCCTTGGTGCTGACGCGGACGGACCAGGCCCGGTTCGCGGCGGTTGACACGGCGCGTATCAAAGAAGATTTCCCCCACCTGGCGATCATCGAAGCCGTCTATGAAGCCGCGGGGCTACGACGCCTGAACGACGGCCTGGAGATCAACCTGGACGACGGCTTAGACGACGGCCTGGACGTAGGCCTGGACAACGTTACCCAGCTCCCGCCGGACTGGCTGGCCGGCCGCGAGGTGCTCGTCCTCTGCGGGATCGCCAACCCGGCTTCCTTCGTGCAAACGGTCACGGACGCCGGGGGACGCGTGAACCGGGTCCTGGCGTACCGGGATCACCACCCCTTTACCCCGTCTGACCTGGACCGGGCATTGTCCCTGTTCGAAGAAACGGGCGCGGAATGCATCGTCACCACGGAGAAAGACGCCGTCCGGATCCCGGACCACGCCGTCAGAAAACACCTGGTCGCCCTGGATATCGTGCTCCGGCTGACCTCGGGTGAACCTGCACTCGAGGAAATACTTTCAACGCTGGACGACGGGCGATGAACGGGCTATATTATCTAATCTGTTCGTTTGTTTGACGGCACCCGTCTTTCATCCCTCTGAAATCCGCTAAATGGCTGACTCGAACTGGATTGCCATCCTTGATTTCGGCGCGCAGTACTCGCAGCTCATCGCGCGGCGCATACGGGAAAGCCACGTCTATTGCGAGGTGCTGCCCTACGATACGCCGGCGGTTGAACTTTCGGCGCGCAACGTCACCGGCATCGTCCTGTCGGGCGGTCCGGCCAGCGTGTACGGGGATGACGCACCCCATCCGGATCCGGCCATATTCGAGGCGGGCAGGCCGATCCTCGGGATCTGCTACGGCCTGCAGCTCATGGGGCACTACCACGAAGGCGAGGTCGCCCACGCCGGAACACGGGAATACGGCAACGCAGGGATCCGGACGACGGGCGAAACGCCCTTGTTCCGCGACCTGCCGGAGCGCATGACGGTCTGGATGAGTCACGGCGACGAGCTCAAGGCGCCGCCGCCGGATTTCGACGTCATCGCCCGTTCCGACAACGGACATATCGCCGCTGTCGCCCATCCGGAACGGCGGATCTACGGCGTGCAGTTCCATCCGGAAGTGGTGCACACGGTCCAGGGCCGCGAGATCCTGGAAAACTTCGTATTCGCCATATGCGGCTGCGAGGGAAGCTGGACGCCGCAGACCTTCATCGACGAGGCCCTGGCCTCCATACGGGAGACCGTGGGCGAGCGCCGCGTGGCCTGCTTCGCCAGCGGCGGCGTGGATTCCTCGGTCGTGGCGGCGCTGATTGGCCGGGCCATCGGGGACCGCCTCACCTGCATCTTCGTGGACACGGGCATGCTCAGGAAGGGCGAGGCCCGGGAGGTCGAGGAAACCTACCGCCGGACCATCAACGCCCGGTTCCGCTTCGTCGACGCCTCGGACCGGTTCCTGGACCGGCTGAAAGGCGTGGAGGAACCGGAACAGAAGCGCAAGATCATCGGGGACGAATTCATTCGCGTCCTGGAAAGCGAACTGACCTCGCTGCGCGGCGTCCACATCCTGGCCCAGGGCACCCTCTACCCCGACGTGATCGAAAGCGCCTCCGTGAAAGGCCCGGCCAGCGTCATCAAGACCCACCACAACGTGGGCGGGTTGCCGGACGATCTGGAACTCGAACTGCTGGAACCGGTGCGGAACCTGTTCAAGGACGAGGTGCGCACCGTGGGCCGGGAACTCGGCCTGCCCGACGAGATCATCAACCGCCATCCCTTCCCGGGGCCGGGACTGGGTATCCGCGTCCTCGGTGAAGTGACCCGGGAGCGGGTGGCCATGCTGCAGGACGCGGACAGGATCTTCATCGACGAACTGCGCCGGGCCGGCCTGTACGACGAAGTCTCCCAGGCGCTGGCCGTACTGCTCCCGGTCAAGACCGTCGGCGTGATGGGCGACGCCCGCACCTACGAGCGCGTCATCGCCCTACGGGCCGTGACCACGCTGGACTTCATGACGGCCGACTGGGCGCGCCTGCCCACGGACTTCCTGGCCCACGTTTCGAACCGCATCATCAACGAAGTGCGAGGCGTAAACCGCGTGGTCTACGACCTCAGTTCCAAGCCACCCGGCACCATCGAATGGGAATGAACCCACGTCCGGCACTCGTCCTGAGACCCCCTCCAGCACCGTTTGGCGCCTCTCCAACTCCGGCTGGCACTCGGAAATTCCAGAACACACGTAAATCCGTATAACAGCGGACTTATTTCATACCGAATCTGCAATTTCCGGCACGGTCGAGCTTTCACAGACTGTCTTTTTGCGGAACAGGCAATCTTGGGCTTGACAACGTGCTTTTTTTAGTTGTTATTCGTTACGTTATAACATAACATTAACAACAACGACAGACCTGCTGGACTTTGTCTATAGCGGTGGTAACAACCTCAGGATTCCGTTTGTTAAAAGGTGACTGTTCGATGCGGGTCAGTTGCAACATGTGGTTCTTTCTTGCATGCCTGTGTGCCGTCGCGTACTCGATGGATATCCACGCGACAACGATGCTGCCCGTCGAGACGGTCGCCGCTTCAGTATCCACGGGTGACGGTCAAGCTGACGCCGGGCAGGCCGCCGACACTGGGCAATCCGCAGACACCTGGCATGCCATCGACGCCGAACAGGAAGTTGCGATCTGGGACCAGGTAGCGCTCTGGATCTGGGCATTGCAGAATGAATTCCTCATGGGCTTGATGCAGGAGTTTGAATCGCTGCGTGGCACGGATGGCTTCGGCTGGGCTTTGGTGCTGACGAGCTTTCTCTACGGTATATTGCATGCCGCGGGGCCCGGACACGGGAAGATCGTGTTGACGACCTACCTGTTGACCCAACGAAGCCAGTTGAATCGAGGTATCGCCATGGGAGCCGCGGCTGCGCTCCTTCAGGGTGTGACGGCACTGTTGCTGGTTTGCGTACCGATCGGATTGGCAGGGAGCCTGCCGATAGATACGGATACGGCATCACTGTGGGCGACACGGGCCAGTTTCACTTTGCTTGCCCTCGTCGGACTCTACTTGCTGGTACGCGCGGCCGGGGTCCTGTCCGAAAGCGTTCGACGTCTACGGCGCGTAACCGGCGAAGTCCGCCACGACCATGCCGGCCATGTTCACGGGGCGGGCAGCGCCTGCCGGCATATGCCCAGCGCGGCCGAGATCGAAACGGTCGGCAGCCGGCATGCGGCGGCTGGCGTGGTTTTGTCCATTGGACTGCGTCCCTGCAGCGGAGCCGTGTTTGTGCTGATCCTCGCTACCGCGATGGATCTGATCTGGTTTGGCGCGCTCTCCGTGATCGCCATGTCCATAGGTACCGCGATCACCATTGTCGTCCTGGCCATCATCGCGACGGAGGCGCGGGCATGGGCGAGTACGGTGGTCGCTCACCGGTCACCGCTGTGGACGCTGGCGGGCGCCGGCCTGGGTGCGCTCGGCGGCACCTTTCTGGTACTGATGGGATTGTGGGCGCTGAACGCGTCGTTCGCACTGAAACCGGCAGTGGGTTTGTAAAGGACGGAAATAGACTTATGTTTCCGCACGAACGGTCATCGCGAAAGGTCATGTCGTAATAAATGAACAAAGCGCGATTTTCACCTCTTCGAGCCGGCATCGGAGCACGCATTGCGCTGGCCGGCGTCGCCACCGGACTGCTGTGGTTCGCAGTCGCCTGGGCTCTGATATGAGTGCGACAATGGACAGCACGATCTTGCGTTTCGACAATCTGACCCTCGGATACGACCGCCATCCCGCGGTCCATCATCTCGATTACGCCATCCGTGCCGGTGCCCTCGTCGCCGTGGTGGGACCGAACGGCGCCGGGAAGTCGACGCTACTCAAAGGGACCATCGGCAGCCTCGCGCCACTTGGCGGCAAAATCAGTTTGACGGGGATCGACCCTTCGGAAATCGCGTACCTCCCTCAACAGGCCGAAATAGACTGGAGCTTTCCGATCTCGGTCTTCGACGTGGTGGCCATGGGACTGTGGAGGCAAAGAGGAGCTTCCCGTCGATTCGGACGGGAAGGCGACCGGATGGTCGGCGAGGCCCTGGATACCGTGGGGCTGGGTGGTTTCGAGCGGCGCCCCATCGGCACGCTCTCCGGGGGGCAAATGCAACGTGCCCTGTTCGCCCGTCTGCTCCTCCAGGACGCTCGGCTGATTCTCCTGGACGAGCCGTTCACAGCCATCGATTCGGCGACGGTGCGGGATCTCAAGGGGCTCATTCGCCGCTGGCACCGGGAGCGGCGGACGGTGGTCGCCGTACTGCACGACCTGGACCAGGTACGGTCGGAGTTCCCGGAGACCCTTCTGCTGGCCCGCGAGCAGATCGCCGCCGGACCGACGGAAGACGTTCTTTCTCCGGATAATCTCGATCACGCGCGCCGGCTTACCGAGGCCTTTGACGACGGAGCGGCCCTATGCGTCAGATGAACGCCTGGGTTCCCTCCAGTCCGGTGGACTTTCCTATGAAGGACGCGTGATGTACGATGCCGTCATCGCCCCCTTCGTCGAATTCGGCTTCATGCGCCGGGCCCTGGTTGGGTGCCTTGCCCTTTCGCTGGGGGCTACCCCCATCGGGGTGTTCCTGACCCTGCGGCGGATGAGTCTGACCGGGGATGCCATGGCCCATGCCATTCTTCCCGGCGCGGCGCTCGGATACCTCGTGGCGGGGCTGTCGCTCGGTGCCATGACCCTCGGCGGTGTGATCGCGGGGGTGACCGTGGCCATGCTCTCCGGACTGGTGGCCCGCACCACCGTGGCCCGTGAGGATTCCAGCCTGGCCGCCTTCTATCTGATTTCCCTCGCCGTCGGGGTCGTCATCGTCTCGACGCGTGGCAGCAACGTCGACCTGCTGCACATCCTGTTCGGTACGGTGCTCGCATTGAACGATGCGGCCATATACCTGGTCGCGGGCATCGCCACGGTCACCCTGTTCGGGCTCGCTGTCCTCTACCGGCCATTGGTAATGGAGTGTTTCGACCCGGGCTTTCTCCGCTCGGTGAGTTCCCTGAGCCCGGTGGGCCACTACAGCTTTCTCGTGCTGGCGGTGCTCAACCTGGTGGGCGGGTTTCATGCGCTGGGGACCCTGATGGCGGTTGGGATCATGATCCTTCCCGCCGCTGCCGCCCGGTTCTGGACGCGGGATCTCACGCCCCTGGTGGTCATCGGTGTGCTTGCGGCCTTTGTGGGCGGGTATGTCGGCCTGTTGTTGTCCTATCACGCCAGTCTGCCTTCCGGCCCCGCCATCATCCTGACGGCGGGTGCGTTCTATCTGTTCTCACTGTCCTTCGGGCCTGACGGCGTAATCATGACGCACCTCAGGCCACGCCGTCATCTGGAAGCATAATGCCAGATATGAACCAGGAAAGGGCCAAGTTGTTTATTCGATCTATCCGCTCTTTTGTCTTCGCCGCCTGTTTGATCGCCGTGTCAGGGGCGGGTACCGCTCGGGCCGACACCTCCATCGAAGTGGTCGCGTCGTTCAGCATCCTGGGTGATATGGTCCGGCAGATAGGCGGTGACCGGGTGCACGTTACCACCCTCGTCGGTCCCGGCGAAGACGCGCACGTTTATCAGCCGACCCCGGCGGACGCCCGGACCGTCGCCGAAGCCAGGTTGCTGGTCGTCAATGGACTGGGTTTTGAGGGCTGGATAGACCGCCTGACGAAGGCATCCGGGTACGAGGGGCGGGTGGTGACGGCGACCGCCGGCGTCAAGCCCCTCTGGGTAGGGGAAAGCGGCCACCGCGAGATCGATCCCCATGCGTGGCAGAGCCTGGACAACGCCCGGATCTATGTCCGCAACATCGCCGGTGGATTGGCCGCGGTCGACCCGGCGGGGGCCGAAATCTATCACCGCAACACGACGCGGTACATGGAGGAGATCGACGCGGTCGAGGCACAGGTACGCGAGACGATCGAGTCGCTTCCGGCCGAACGGCGCATGGTGGTCACCTCCCACGACGCATTTGGCTATCTGTCCGCAGCCTACGGCATCGAGTTCCGTGCCCCGGTCGGTTTCAGCACCGAAGCGGAGCCGTCCGCCGGCGACGTGGCCAGGCTGATACGTCAAATCAACAGGGAAAAGATCCCGGCCGTCTTCATCGACAACATCTCCGACCGGCGCCTGCTCGACCAGATCGTCCGTGAAACCGGAGCACAGATCGGCGGTACGCTTTATTCCGACGCGCTGTCGAAGGCGGGTGGGCCGGCTGATACTCACCTTGGCATGATGTTGCACAACATCCGAACACTGGTCGCCGCCCTGGGCGATTGATCCGGAAGGAGAGACCTGTGAATAACAAAGCGCTTTCCCAGGTACTGGAACGAGCCGAGGTGCTGTGCCGTGAGCGCGGCGCGCGGCTGACCGAACAACGCAAGGCCGCGCTTCAACTGCTGTGCGTAGCCGAAAAACCGCTCAGTGCTTACGACCTATTGGAGCGCATGCGCGGAGTCGTCCGGAATCCCGCCCCGCCAACGGTCTACCGGGCATTGAATTTCCTGCTCGAGCAGGGCCTGGTGCACAGGCTCGAGACCCTGAACGCCTATGTGGGCTGTGCACATCCGGATCATCCCCACGCCGGCCAGTTCCTGATCTGCGACGACTGCGGCGAGGTCGCCGAAGTTGAAGACCCCAGCGTGGCCAGGAGCCTGAATGCGGCGGGCAAGGAGATTGGATTCCGGACCAGGCGGCCGGTCGTCGAACTGCTGGGCACCTGCGCACAGTGCAGTTCGGAGAAAGACAATACGGACTGAGAGGTATCCATATCGATTCTAATCCGCTCGACGGATTCACCACCCAATGAATGAAGGAACCGAAATGCCCCTGTCAGAAAGACTTCCCGTTACTGTCCTGTCCGGCTTTCTCGGCGCCGGCAAGACCTCACTGCTCAACAACGTGCTCAACAACCGCGAGGGCATGCGCGTCGCGGTAATTGTCAACGACATGAGCGAGGTTAACATCGACGCGGCGCTCGTTGAGCGCGGCGGCGCGGAACTCTCCCGGACCGAGGAGAAGCTGGTCGAGATGACTAATGGCTGCATCTGCTGCACGCTGCGGGACGACCTGCTCGCCGAGGTCTCGCGGCTCGCGCAGGAGAAGCGCTTCGACTACCTGCTCATCGAGTCCACGGGGATCTCGGAGCCCATTCCGGTCGCGCAGACCTTCACCTTCGAGGACGAGAACGGCGTGAGCCTGGGTCAGGTTTCGCGTCTCGACACGATGGTCACGGTCGTGGACGCGGCGAGCTTCCTGCGGGACTACGCCGCCGCCGATGCGCTTCAGGACCGCGGTGAGTCCCTGGGTGAAGATGATTACCGGACGGTAACCGATCTGCTCACCGACCAGATCGAGTTCGCCGACGTCATCGTGCTCAACAAGCTCGATCTCGTGAGCGACGAACAGGCGCTCGAGGTCGAGGCCATCGTGAAAGCGCTCAACCCCGGCGCCGAGATCCTCAGGACGACGCACGGACAGGTCCCGCTCGAACACGTGCTCGACACGAACCTGTTCGACTACGAGAAGGCGGAGAGTTCCGCCGGATGGATTCGTGAGCTTCAGGGCGAACACACGCCGGAGACCGAAGAATACGGGATCTCGAGCTTCACCTACCGGACGTCGCAGCCCTTCGACGCCGAGAAGCTGTGGGCCTTCCTGCACGACGACGAGAACTGGTACGGCGTGCTCCGCTCGAAGGGCTTCTTCTGGGTTGCCGCGGACCATCGGGTCGCCTACGAGTGGGCGCAGGCCGGCGGCGGCAGCACCGTGAAACCCCTGGGGATGTGGTGGGCGGCCATACCTCGCGAACACTGGGGGCATCCGGAGGATCAGCGGCCGGATCGGCAGCCGGGCTGGAATCCCCGCTTCGGTGATCGCGCGCAGCAACTGGTCTTCATCGGCCAGCAGATGAACGAGGAGACGATACGCGCACGCCTCGACGCGTGCCTGCTCGACGAGCGCCTCGCCGCCGCAGACAGCAAGGTCTGGGCAGAGGCCCCAAATCCGTTTCCGGAACTTCAAATGGCCGAGGAGCCGGCCTGACCGACTCGGCCTCATACCTGTCGCAGGAAAAGGAAAGCACATGTTGATCAACACGTCACCCCGTCGCCCGGACCGCGAACGGGTCCGATACATCAAGGAGGCATTGCGCGAAGCACTGAGCCTTTCCGATGACATGACGGTCACGGTCACCGAACTGGCTTGTCTCGAAGAAGGCTGCGCGCCTGTCGAAACCGTGATCGGCCTGCTTCGGCCCGATGCGCCACAACTTCAGTGTAAGCTGCACAAACCAACGGACGCCGTTGACGCCGCGGACCTGGTCCGGGTCTGCAGGACATGGGGTTTCGACACCCCGGCGGCCGTCCCCGAATACCCAGCAAACCCATAAAGGAGAAACCAGATGATCTCGCCGCAAAAAGTACCTGTTTCCATCCTCACCGGTTTCCTCGGATCCGGGAAGACGACCCTGCTCAACCGGATCCTGACCGAGGAGCACGGAAAGCGCATCGCCGTGATCGAGAACGAGTACGGGGAGGTAGGCATTGATCAGGCGCTCGTTATCGACGCAGACGAAGAAATCTTCGAGATGTCGAACGGCTGCATCTGCTGCACGGTGCGCGGAGATCTCATCCGCGTACTCAGCAATCTCATGAAGCGCCGCGACAAGTTCGACTATGTGCTGGTGGAGACCACGGGGCTCGCCGATCCCGGCCCAGTGGCCCAGACCTTTTTCATGGACGACGAAATCCGCGACGAGTACGCCCTTGACGGGATCGTCACGCTCGTCGATGCCGCCCACATCGAGCAGCAGCTCGGTCGAAGCGACGAAAGCACTGAGCAAATCGCCTTCGCGGACGTCCTGGTGCTCAACAAGACGGACCTAGTCGACGACGAGGTACTCGACCGGCTCGAAACCCGTCTCCGGGAAATGAACCGAATGGCCAAAGTCGTGCGAAGCGAGCGGGCGGAGGTTCCCGTCGACACGGTGCTCAACCTCGAAGCCTTCGACCTGGACGATGTGCTCGAGCGTCGTCCCACTTTCCTCGAGCCCGAATACCCGTTTGAATGGACAGGCGTCTTTACGCTCGATGCCGGCCGATACGAGCTCAGCCTCGCCGATGGACCCGATCCGGAGATGTCACTCGTCGTCGTGCCGGACCAGGGCACAGATGACGCCGCCCTCCGTGAAGGCGCGGAGTGGTGTGTGCGCAGGTATGCCGAAACCGCGGAGGACCTTGGCCCGGGCGAAGAGGTTCCTGTTGGAAAGCATGTGAATCTCGAGCTCGACTCCACGGGGCGCAAGTCCTTCTTCCTGGAGGTCGGCAGGCAGACGCGGGTCGGCCTCTTCACCCAGCACACCGCGGATGAATTCGATATCCAGTTGAGGAACGCAGACGGAGAGACCATCGCGCATGAGGTCGAACGCACCTGGGTCGCACAGCATGAGCACGACGACGAAGTGGGTTCTATCGCCATCGAGCATGAGGGCGATGTCGATCCCGACCGGCTCAATATGTGGCTGGGCGAACTGCTCCGTGAACGTGGGGTGGACATCTTCCGGATGAAGGGCTTCATCAGCCTCGCGGGCGAGTCCCGTCGCTTCGTCTTTCAGGGAGTTCATATGCTCTTTGACGGCCAGCCGGATCGCGAATGGGGGGACGATCCCCGCCACAACCAACTCGTTTTCATCGGTCGCAACCTCGATGAGCAGGACATGCGGCAAGGGTTCAATGCATGTCTGGTCTGAACGTCGGCAACCCGAGCGGTGTGATTCGCGACGGTTGGTCTGCGTCGGTCGGTGATTACGCCATTGCCGGGGGTTGGATCCTGCGCGGTGACGCGCTGGTGATCGGTGACTCCGCGGGTAGCGTCTACGCCTTCGACGGCAAGTCCGGCGCGAACCGGTGGACAGATCACGAGGTCCATGAGGGCGGTTTGCTCGCGGTGGCGATCCACCCGGGGGGAACCGCCTTCGCCACGGCAGGGCAGGACGGTCGAGCCTTGATCTGGCGTGCCGCCGAAGGCCAGGCAAGCCAGTCTATCGACGTCGGAAACAGTTGGGTGGAAAACCTGGCCTGGTCGCCGGACGGCCGGTGGCTGGCGGTCTCCTGCTCCAGGCAGGTTTACGTATATACCGTGGACGGCACGGAGGTCTGGCGGTCTGATGCCCATCCCAGCACCGTCAGCGCCATTGCGTGGTCTGGCGCAGAAGAGTTGGCGACGGCCTGTTACGGTCGCGTGACGTTCTTTGACGCGTCCACCGGCGAGCCTCACCAGAAACTGGAATGGCAGGGGTCCCTGGTGTCCATGGTACTGAGCCCGGACGGGGGCATCGTGGCCTGCGGCAGCCAGGACAACTCGGTGCACTTCTGGCGCCGCGACACGGGAAAGGACTCCATGATGTCCGGCTATCCGGGCAAGCCGTCGGCCCTGGCTTTCGATGGCACCGGTACCCTCCTGGCCACCGGAGGAGGGGAAACGGTGACGGTCTGGAGCTTTCGGGGGCAGGGTCCAGAAGGCACGCGGCCCGGCGTGCTGGAATATCATGTTCAACCCATCACGACGCTTTCCTTTGCTCCCGGCGCGTTATGGCTGGCTTCGGGAGGCCGCGATGGGGCCGTCGTTGCCTGGTCGCTTCAGCATGACGGCGAAGGTCGTTCCATAGGGAGCGGGTATCTGGCGGATGTCGTTTCCGACGTGTATTGGCGGCCGGACGGGGGTGCCCTCGCCGCGCTCGATGCGCAGGGTGGCGTGACGGTCTGGAGAGTGAAGAACTGGTGAGGCGCGCCATAAACTTCCGCCGCTGGCTTTATCTCGGCCACCGCTGGCTGGGTATCTCCATGTGCCTGCTCGTGGCCATGTGGTTTTTCTCCGGCGTGGTGATGATGTATGTCGGTTTTCCGCAGCTGACGCGGGCGGAACGTCTCGCCGCACTGCCGGAACTCGAACCGGATGAACTGCGGACCGGACCTGCTGAACTGTTGCAGCGCCTTGATCCTGCGCAGACCATCGAGGAACTGCGCCTTACCACCGTGCTTG
The DNA here is from genome assembly GCA_026705925.1 of Gemmatimonadota bacterium. Lineage (GTDB taxonomy): Bacteria > JAAXHH01 > JAAXHH01 > JAAXHH01 > JAAXHH01 > JAAXHH01. Next base: position 7,169 of record JAPOZT010000009.1, on the reverse strand, counting down.
GACGGCCCGCCTGGCTCATGCGAACGGGTGATGGCACGCACCATGGTCTGTTTGCCGACACCGGCGGTGCGATCGGCGAGATAGGCGCTGAAGACGCGCTTCAGGCAAGCCGGATTTACGCCCACGCAACCGGCCTCTCGCCGGCACAACCGGTGCACAGAGCGCTCCTGCTCGTGGACCAGTGGTCCGTGTCCAGCAGCCTCCATCCACATCGGCCGCTTCACGCAGTAGCGCTGAACGATCCGGCGGGCACTGAACTGTATGTCTCCTCGGTGACCGGGGAAGTGGTGCGGGATACCAGCGCGCTGGAACGCGGCTGGAACTGGCTGGGGGCGAACCTGCACTGGATCTACCCGGTGCAGCTCCGCCAGCATGTCTCTGTCTGGCACTGGGTGATCGTGGTGCTCTCAATCGCCGGCCTGGTATCCATCATCACCGGTGCGGTAGTCGGCGTCATGCGCCTGAGGTTCCGCAACCGTTATCGCGGCGGCAGCGATGCGACCCCTTACCGGGGCACGCTGAAACTACACCATATCCTGGGGTTGGTTTTCCTGATACCGCTGACCACCTTCCTGCTCAGCGGACTTCTGTCGATGAACCCCTGGGGTGTGTTTGACGATGACATTCCTTTTAGCGATCGACTCGCCGCCTACCGAAACACGCCCACCGTCGGTGCCCTCGCCGCCGATCTGGACACGCCCACCTTCGGCGCACTCAACGTCGGCACCACCCATGTCGGTGCGGTCTCTGCCGCTACGGCCCATGTCGGTGTGGTCTCCGCCGGTACGGCCCATGTCGGTGCACTCGCCGCAGCCGCCACCGTCCGCAGCCACCCGACCGGGGTTGGTTTCCCCTCACCCGGTCTCGAATTGGAAATGCCGTCTCGCCGCAGCCTGAGTTTCCCGCCAGACACGCGCGAACTGGTGTGGCAATGGATGGGTGGATCACCCTATGCCTATGCCGTCACCGGCGATGGCCGACGCCAATTGCTGACTTCATCGGAGCAGGGCAGTCTCGAGGAATCCGTCCTCGCACAGTTAAAGCGGGGCATGGCAGGCCACCGGACCGTCTCTATCGAACGGCTTACGGATTACGATCTCTATTATTACTCCCATCACCAGCGGTGGCGTCCACTGCCCGTACTGCGGGTGCGCTTCGATGATGCCAACGCGACCTGGTACCACATCGACCTCACCACCGGTGAGCTGATCAATCAACTCACGGAAACAGGACGCGCGAAACGCTGGCTTTACAACGGCCTTCACAGCCTGGACTTCGGATTTCTCATCGACAACCGCCCCGTTTGGGATGTGGTGGTGATCGTGCTGTGCAGCGCCGGTTTCCTGTTCTCTTCAACCGCCGTCGTCGTGTCCTGGCGGCGCCTGCTTCGCATCCGAAAACGTCATCGCGCGAAAAAAGCATGAATGCTCAGACCCAACGCCTCCGCGAATCACTCAGCAGACACGACGCACTGGCTACGGGCCGAGGCCACGTTCTTGGCCAGGTCGTGTGCTGCGAAGGCTGTTGCTGCGGTCAGACAGACAAGGGTTTCCCGCCCTTTCCCCGCGACTGGCTCAAGCAGCAGTGGAAAGAAGAAAAACTCAACAGATCGGTGCAACTGACGATCTCCGGATGTCTTGGTCCGTGCGACCTGGCCAATGTCTTCTGCGTCATCTCGCCCGAGGGGATGCAGTGGTTCGGCGGCCTCCAGGAACAGTGGCATTACGACCTGCTCCTCGCATGGGCCAAAGCCTCCCGGGATGCGGGTGCGCTGCTCGAATTGCCTGCCGAACTGAACCTTCACCGGTTTGAACGGTTCGATGTTTCCCACCACCATGAGAATGGAGTTGACCCGGTTTAGTGGACATGTATAACTTCTTGTGTCTATTGGGAAAGCCACATGCCCGGATCTCACTGTGCCTGACTGGTGGGTTTCCACCGGCAGATGGCCGACTTCTTTCGCTCCGGCCACAAGCAAGTAAGCCACTGAATTCGCAGTGCAAGCATCGCTCCTCTGCCATCGAGTGGGAATGATCCCTTGATCCTCCAGGACTACCTCGCCGCACTGCCCATGGACGACCTGAAATCCATGGCCGTCACCCTCGGCGTGCAGCCCGGCATGATCTCCCGTGCCCGGCTGATCCGCGAAATCACGGACCAGGTCTTCCAGCCGGGGCACATCGATCAGTGCGTGGACGAACTGAACGAAGAAGCCCGGGAGATCCTCCTGGCCATACTGTCGGCCGGAGAAGCGGGCCGCGTCTACGACACGAGAAACCCCTCCAACGACGAGTTGATCGAACAACTGCACGGACTACTGAACCGGGGGCTCGTGATCGGCCGGCGGCCGGCGTACCGCACGGTCGACTTCACCGTACCGGAAGACCTCCGCGATATGCTGATCCGTAATTTCACGGACCGGCTGGCGGGGTTTTTCTCGACGGAAGCGGGGAAATCGGAAGACGACGAAAGCCGGGATCTCACCGCGGTCCGAAACGTCTTCGCCCTCGTAAACGGGCTGCGGCACAATCCGGCGCGGCTTACGGACCGGGGCCTGCCCTACAAACGGGCGCTCGATGCCATGATGGATCGGCAGGAAGCCGCGACGAACGGCTTGCCGGATTCGGCGGAGGAGATCACCGGGCAGATGCGCTTCGTCATGGACTATGCACAGTGGCGCGGACTGACGCGCGTAGAGGACGGACGCCTTCGCGCCGACTACGAATTCGAATCGTGGCTGGAGCTGCCCACCACCGATAAACTGGCGAACCTGTTGTCCTTCTGGCACGCACGGGACCGGGCCCGTTCCCCCGTGATATCCGCGCTCCCGGGCATCCTTCAACTGTGCGTGGGATTTGCGCAGGTGGACCTGGACCAGATCCTGCGCTGCGTGCTGAACTGTTCCTCTCCCCAAGTGCGGTCGGACGCCTTCAGCGACGAGGAAAGAGCGGAAATCCTTGCCGCGCTCCGCGAGCTCGAATGGATCGGTCTCCTGCGTCAATTCGACGGCAAGAACGGGTCCGGCGGCGGCCTGGTGATCACGCCGGCGGGACGGCACGTCTTCGGCGGGCAGGACTGGTCGGACGAGGAGGCCTGGAGCACGGGTTTCGTCGTCCAGCCCACCTTCGAGATCATCGCGCCCCGTGACCTGGACTTGAGGATCAGGGAAAAACTCGAATGCTTCGCCGACCTCGGAAAGGTCGATCTCACGCTGACCTACCGGGTTACCCGTGATACCATCTACCGGGCTGCCAACGCGGACATGTCCGGCGCGGAGGTCAACGGCTTCCTGGCGGACCATTCCGAGAAAGACATACCCCAGAACGTCGCGTACTCGATCCAGTCGTGGGGCGATGCGTACGGCCAGGTGTACTTCATGGAGACCTTCCTCCTCAGGACCGCCAGCGCGGAGATCGCCAGCCACATCAAAGCCCACGGGGAACTCGCGCCTTACATCAAGGGTGAGGTGGCGCCCGATGCGCTGATCGTGGAGCGCAAGAGGTACCGGGAGCTACTGGATCTGCTTCAGAAACAGGGCTACATGCCGAGGTCGGGGATCGTCGGACCAGTGGGGTCCGATTCGGATCCCAACGCCGGACAAGCGGTCCAGCGTGCCCGGTCCGGCAACGGGAACGGCCTGCGGACAGATCTGAAAGACCCGCGGGAGCGAAGCAGTCATTCCGACCAAGGCGTTCATCCCGACCGAAGCGATCCTCCCGCGGACGATGCACAACGGCAACCAACGCCTTCCGAGCGAAAGCCGGTACTCGGATTCGAAGACTGCCTGCCCGGATTTAAACTGCACCGAGGATCGGGCGGGGCCGACCGGAACGCGCCGCACATCGAGCAGGCCGCCAACCTGCAGTACCTGTCTCCCGGGCAGACGGAAGAACTCCTGGAAATGGCGGTGACGAACAACCACCGGGCCGTCATCGAATACTACCTGGGCAACCGGAGCCGCAGCTTCCTGCACCGGATCAAGCCCATCCGCATCGAACGGACCCGGGGAACGCCTTTCGTCGAAGCCCATCGCATCCCCGAGGGGGACGTGCAGGCCTTCAAGATCGCTAACATCCGGGCAATCCGGATCGTATACGAACAAGAGGGGCAGGCAGGCGGCAGTTAAACGGCCCTGAACGGCCCTGACGGCTCGCTGGTCGGAGAATCAACCATGCATACCACGCTGATCGACGTACAAACGCTGAACCGGCATCACCGGAACCCGGACTGGCGCGTGATCGATGCCCGGTTCTCCCTGGCCGACGCAGGCCAGGGCGCCCGTGAGTACGGTGAAGGCCACGTGCCCGGCGCCCTGTACGCTCACCTGGACGACGACCTCTCCGGACCTATCATCCGCGGTGAAACGGGCCGCCATCCACTACCTTCCGTGGAACGGGCCGTAGAGGTGTTCTCACGGTTCGGGATCGACGGAAGCGTGCAGGTCGCGGTCTACGACGGTGCGGGTGGTTCGGTGGCCGGCCGGGTGTGGTGGATGCTCCGCTGGTTGGGTCACGACGCCGTAGCCGTACTGGACGGCGGCTGGCCGGCCTGGACCGGGGCGGGACTGCCGGTTACGCAAGAAGTAGGGGAAGTGGCGCCGCGCACCTTCGTGCCCAACGTCCGAGCACACCTGGTCACCGACATCGACGGCGTCGACCGAAACCGGAAGGACGCGGACTGGGCCGTCCTGGATGCCCGCACGCCGGAACGATTCCGCGGCGAACAGGAGCCCATAGACCCCGTGGCTGGTCATATCCCGGGCGCAACATGTGCGACGTTCGATGCGAACCTGGGTGAAGATGGATGTTTTCGGTCGCCAGAGGAACTGAGACGGAGATTTGAAGGTTTATTCAGCGGCGTACCGGTCGACCGTGCCATAAACTACTGCGGATCGGGCGTATCGGCCTGCCACAACCTGCTCGCCATCGCCCACGCGGGCCTGGGGGACGCCGTGCTCTACCCGGGTTCCTGGAGCGAGTGGATTACCGACGAGGACCGGCCGATCGGGACGGGGGAGGGGTGACCTCCATCCCTCACTTCCCGAACGCATACCTGAACGTCACCCACAGGATCTTCACGCCCGCCCGGACGGCCCCGGACAGCGTGCCCGTGATCTTCGAAACCCCGACCCGCTTCCGGTACTGCACCGGCACGTCGAGTGTCCGATACCCCTTCTGCGCCGCCTTGATCTGCATCTCGACGGTCCAGCCGAAGTTCTGATCCGCCATGTCCAGCTCGAGCAGCCGGTCGTAGCGTATGGCCCGGAACGGTCCGAGGTCGGTGTACCGATGGCCGTAGAGCCACCGGATGATCCGCGGTACGAGGACGTTCCCGATGACGGCCTGGACCGGCATGGAACCCGGCGCGCGGCGGCCCAGCATCCGCGACCCGATCACCAAGTCGCAGCCTTCTTCCACGATCGGCCGCACCAGGTCCGTCATCTCTTCCGGGTAGTCGCTGTAGTCGCCGTCCAGGAACACGATGACGTCCGGGGCGAACCGGGCGGCCTCGGCCATGCCGCGCAGGCAGGCCGCTCCATAACCGCGCCGGGGCTCGCTCACGACGACGGCACCGCCCTCCGCGGCTACGGCTGCCGTACGGTCCGTCGACCCGTTGTCCACCACGATCACGGCCGCGGCCATGCCTTCCGGGATATGCGCCAGGACCAGCCCGATCGAATCCTCTTCGTTCAGGACCGGAATGATGACCACGATGTTCCGACCGTACACCGGCCGTGCCATATCCGACCGCGCCATGTCCGGCATCGCCATATCTGGCCCCGCAAAATCCCTTTCGATCCGTGTTTACAGTGGTTTCCAGCGGTCCGGGCCCGCCGTACATAATGTATAATTCGCTTGACAAGCCCCCTACATATACTAATATACCCCCATAACAGTCTCCTGAAACCCATTTTCATCCCGATCCGACTTTACCGTATTTCAAAACCGGCTGCATTCGCCATCAGGATCCGTGCCCGATGCGTCTCTCCCATCTTGAAATGATCGGTTTCAAGTCATTCTCCACCCGGCTGAAGGTGAAGTTCAGCGACGGCATCACGGCCGTAGTCGGTCCGAACGGCTGCGGCAAGTCCAATATCGTCGACGCTATTCGCTGGGCGCTGGGGGAGCACCGCGCGACTTCGCTGCGGGGCGACCGGATGGAAGACATCATATTCAACGGTACGGCCGCCCGCAAGCCCCTCGGCATGGCGGAGGTCTCGCTGACGATCGACAACAGCGAGCAGATGCTGCCCGTCGAATACAGCGAGGTCACGATCACGCGCCGCTATTTCCGCTCGGGCGCGAGCGAGTACCAGATCAACAAGGTGCCCTGCCGCCTCAAGGACATCACCAACCTCCTGCTGGACACGGGCATGGGCGCCCACGCCTACTCCATCATCGAGCAGGGCATGGTGGAATCGGTGGTGAACGGCAGCCCGCTGGAACGGCGCCAACTCATCGAGGAGGCCGCCGGCATCAACAAGTACAAGACCCGGCGGCGCCTGGCGCAGCGGAAGCTGGAAGGGACCGAGCACGACCTGGTCCGCATCGCCGACCTGCTGGACGAGGTCGAACGCAGCGTGAGCACGCTGCGGCGGCAGGTACGCAAGTACGAGCGGTACGAGCGGCTGATGCAGCAGATGAAGGACGTGGAGATCGTGGTCGCCTGTCACGCCTTCCAGGACCTGCGCCGGCAGACCGAGCCCGTCCGGGAGCGGATCCGGCAGTTCGCGGAGCGGAAGGAAGCCGTTCAGACTCGCATACGGACCGCCGAGGCGGAGGTCGAGAAGAGCAAAGCCGTCCAGTTGGAAAAGGAAGAGAAACTCCAGCAGCGGCAGGACGCCGTCAACCAGATCGACGACCAGATCAGGGCGCTGGAAGAGGAACTCCTGGTCAGCAAGGAGCGCCGGACCGGCCTGGAGCAGCGGGCCCAATCCGCGTCGGGGGAAGCCAAACAGGCGGAGTCCGAGCTGGAAGAGATCCGGTCCCAGCTTGCCCGGATCGGGGACGACCGGAAGACGCTGGAGACGGCGCTGGAACAGGCGCGCGCCACCTTCGCGGAGCGGGACGAGGCGTCCCGGACCTTCGCCGGTCGGATCGCCGCGCAGAAAGAAGCCACCCAGGCGCTGCGGGACCGCAGCATGGCGGCGATCCAGCAGCACTCGAGCG
>JAPOZT010000032.1 GCA_026705925.1 Gemmatimonadota bacterium | reverse complement strand
GGGCCTTGCTTCGGCGGGTTTCGGATTCGTGGAGGTGGGTTCGGTCTCGGCCCATCCTTCGGCGGGGAATCCCGAACGGCCACGGCTGTTCCGCGTTCCGGAAGATAGAGCGATCGTGGTCAATTACGGTGTGCCCAACGACGGTGCGGACGCGGTGGCGCGGCGATTCGCTTCCGCTCGGCCGTCTGTTCCCCTCGGCATCAACCTGGTGGAGACGAACACTGGAAGGCCGGCGGGCGCGGAAGGCGCGGAAGAGGTGGTGGAGGAACTGATCGCGGCGATGCGTCCCTTTCTGGGTCTTGCCGATTACGCGACGCTCAATCTGAACTGCCCGAATACGACATCGGGCCAAAGCCCCTTCGACGATCCGGGCACGCTGGGGTCGTTGCTCTCGGGATACGCCGGATACGACACCATGCCGCCTACCTTCCTCAAGGTGGTGCCGACCACTGACCCCGCAACGATCGAGGGGACGCTCGCCGCCATGGATCCATTCCCCTTCGTAAAGGGCATCGTGTTCGGCCTGCCCACCGGAAAGCCCTATGATAGCCTGAAGACCCCGCCACAGGTCCTCGACCGCATGCCCGGAACCCTGTGCGGCCGGCCGACCCGGGCGCTGATCGACGCGTCCATCCAGGCCTGGTATACCCGGATGGACCACGACCGCCACGTGATCGTGGGCACCGGCGGCATTTTCACGGTCGAAGACGTCTATCGGAAGATCCGGTTGGGCGCGACCCTGGTCCAGGTCTACACGGCCCTCGTCTACCATGGTCCGGGCCTGGTGAAGCGCATTAACCGGGGCCTGCTCCGCCTGATGGACCGGGACGGCCTGGATCGGATTACCGATGCCGTAGGCGTGGACAATACGCATACGCGAGATTCACGAAACACGCCAGGTACGCACAATACGCATGCGAATCCGCGTGAAGCCGTCGATGAGTAAAGTTATCCCGTCCCTGGATTCAGTCACACCCGAATGGCTGACTTCCAGACTCCGGAAAAACGGTAAGATGGGAAAGGGCAGGATCCTGGACGTGAAGATCCGGCCCAATCCCGCGTTCAATTCGATCGCGGCGCACCTGGAGCCCGTGTATTCCGCGGATGCGCCGGCAGATGTTCCCGAGCGCCTGTTCATCAAAATCAAACAGCACCACTGGGGACGGGATGAAGTCTCCTTTTACCGGCTGGCAACGGAACAGAAGCGGCCGCTGCCCATGTTGATCCCCTTCATCGACGGCGCATACGACGAGGACACGGGGGTTTCGCATTGCCTGATGCTCGATGTCTCCGGAACGCATCATGCCCCCGTCTCCCGTGCGCGCCTGCTGGCAGGTGACGGCGTGCCGGAAGAAGGGGAACTGGCCGGTTGCGTGGATGCCCTGGCCGGCCTGCACGCTTACTGGTGGGAACACCCGGCCCTGGGGGACGGCCCGGCCCTGGGGGACAGCCCCGTGAGGAACCCGACCCCTTTCAGGAATGAAGAAAGCTACATGGCCGAGGTGCGGGACCAGGCCGAGGAATGGAGGCGATTCAGCGCATCGGCCGGTGCCGAACTGCCCCGCGAACTGGTCGAGTTGTACGACAGTCGAATAGTAGCACTGCCCACGCTGTGGGACCGGTACCTGAAACACCGAATTGCCCGTTTCTCAAAGCTCACGGTGTGTCACTCGGACTGTTATTTCACCCAGTTCCTCTGTCCCGACGACCCGGAGACTCACGGAACCTACCTGTCGGATCTGGAGGAGGCATGCATCTACCTGGGCGCCGAAGACCTGGTCTACCTGTTCGCGACGTTCTGGACACGTGAACAGCGACAGGAAAACGACCGGGAGATCCGATGCTTGAAGCGGTATTACGAGACGCTGGTGAATCGCGGTGTGAAGGATTACTCGTGGGATGATCTATGCAGGGATTACCGCCTGCAGCTGATCTGGCGGGTTGAACTTCCCGTGTGGGATGAGCAGAACGGGAGTTCGCGGGACTACTGGCGGCCCAAGATGCAATGCCTGGCCGATGCGTACCACGACTGGGACTGCGCGGTCTGCTGTAACCGGCTCCCCTAGAACGTGCCTTTCACGCTCAGGGTCGTGCCGCCGGTTTTCTTTTTGCGCACCGTGGACGACCGGATCCGCTCCTGCAGCTTCTCGTAGTAAAGTGCTTCGTCCACCGGGATATCGACCCAGTCGTCCTGCCAGGCGGAAAGCAGCATGGCGTTCGCCAGTTCGACGCCCCGGATGCCTTCGACCCCCGGCGCGATGAGCGGCGTGCCCTCCAGGATCGCGCGCACCCAGTCCTTCGTGATGCCGCGATGCTCTTCGCCCCCGGCCTGGAAGGGGATTTCGCACTTCCAGGTTTCCGGGCTGCCGAAACCGCCCTTCCATTCGCGGTTGAAGACATCCGCCGGCGTGCGATTGCGCCAGAAGGTGATCCGGCCCTCCTCCATGACCACCTTCCCGTTGTCGCCCGTGATTTCCATGCGGTTGGTTCCGGGCGACTCGCCCGTGGTCGTGATGAATACGCCCGTGGCGCCGTTCTCGTATTCGGCGTAGGCCGTCACGTCGTCTTCGACCTCGATGTCGTGGTACTTGCCGAAACCGCAGAAGGCCCTGATGCGCACGGGCATGCCGCAGATCCACTGCCAGAGGTCGAGGTTGTGGGGGCACTGGTTGGCGAGCACGCCGCCGCCTTCACCGGACCACGTGGCGCGCCAGCCGCCCGAGTCGTAGTAGCTCTGCGCGCGGAACCAGTTCGTGATGATGTAGTTCGTCCGGCGCAGCTCGCCCAGTTCGCCCGATGACACGAGTTCCTTGAGCTTCCGGTGCTCGCCCAGCGTCCGCTGGTTGAACATCATTCCGAAGACGAGGCCGCTCTTCTCGGCCGCCGCGTTCATTTCCCGCACCTGGCGCGTGTATACGCCGGCCGGTTTTTCGCAGAGCACGTGCAGCCCCCGGCCAAAGGCCTTTATAGCCAGCGGCGGATGGTCGTAGTGGGGCGTCGCGATGATTACGGCGTCGATCGCCGCCTCCGCCAGCAGTTCATCGGCGCTTCCGTAGGTCGATACGCCGTTGCCGGCGAGCGATTTCGCCCGCGCCAGTTGATCTGGATCGACATCGCAGACGGCCTTCAGCTCCGCGCCCGGCACTTCGTTCCCGGTGAGGTAATCGACGTGGAACCCGCCCATGTTCCCGAGGCCGATCACACCGATGCGTACGACGTCCATGGATCACTCCTTCACCCGTCCAGGTTCGCTAACCGGCGAGAGCGGCCGGTTTTCCGTTTCGCATCACGAAGGGGAAATGCTCGCCCGCCTGGTTCATGGGCGCCCCGTCCGGCAGGTCGACGAAGGCCTTCATGACGTGCTGCCCGGAAGCGACGAAGCGGGACTCGCCCGTCATGTAATGCATGGCGATGGCGCGTCTGGGCTGATCGGACCGGTTGAAGGGCGATCCGTGCCAGGTCAGCGAGTGGTGGAACGAAACCTCGCCGGCCTTCACCGGCCAGGGGCGCGGTGCTACCTTTTCCGCCTTTTCCGCGCCATTGCAGGCCGGCGGCGTGAAACCTTCGATCCGCCCGAAGTCCTCGACCTGATTCAGGTGGGCCTGCGTACGCAGAAACTCGATCTGGTTGCCCCACCGATGGCTGCCCGGCGTCATCCACATGCACCCGTTTTCCACCGTCGCGTCATCGAGGGCGACCCATGCGGATACCGGCGTCATGGGCCGTATGATGGGCCACAGCGGCGCGTCCTGGTGCCAGCTGGTAACGCCGCCGTAGCCCGCCGGCTTGTACTGGATCTGGTCGTGCCAGACCATCAGTTCGTCCGCCTCCGTGAGCCGGCTGATTGCATCCACGATGATTGGATGGTGGATCAGGCGCTGGTAGGCGCCGGACACTTCCCAGATGTTCACGATCTGCCATACGCAGCGTTCCGGTTCCCGATCGCGGACCATGTTGTGGAACAGCACCGGCCTCGGTCCGTCCTCGGGAAAGCCTTCCGGACCTGTGTCGAGCACGCGCTGCAGTTCGTCGCGTAGTTCCTGGACGCCGGTGTCATCCAGGACGCGGCCACCGTTGAGGAACCCGTTGCGGTGGAATTCGACTATTTGGTCATTGGTGAGCATCCCGGCGCCTCCCGTTTTCGTCCGCGTACGCAGCCCAGAGACCACGCATGCCGTCGACGCATTTTAGGCCTCTTTGATGTCGTATCTGCAATTGATGACGTATCTGCGGTGTTCACAAACGCACGTATTCCAAGTTACCAATTTAGCCCCCGGCACGAACCCGCCAAAGCCTTTTTTGAAGGAAGCCCCATGTTGACAATTTCGGCTGAAACCCCTATAATACGCATGTTGTCCGGCCCGCCGCAATCGGGCGGCTGACCGGCGGAAAGCACCACGTTTCACATTTGAAAAACCAACCGAACACGTTGTATCCGGGCGTAAATCACGGCCCGGAACGGCATGTCCATCGGGGAACAATCAGGTTCCCTGCCCAGAAGGAAAGGCCAGACGATGTCCGAAGCACCTACCGCGTCCACCGAAACCATGGAATTCAAGAGCGAGTTGCGGCAGATCCTGCACCTGATCACCCATTCGCTATACTCCAACAAGGAGATCTTCCTCCGCGAGCTGATCAGCAACGCCAGCGACGCGATCAACAAGATCCGCTTCAACTCCATCAACAACAGCGATCTGCTCGACGGCGACACCGAGTGGAAGATCAAGCTCATCGCCGACAAGGACAAGAACACCCTGACAGTTTCCGACAACGGCACGGGGATGTCTCGCGATACCATCATCGACCAGTTGGGCACGATCGCGAAGTCCGGCACCCGGGCCTTCCTCGAGACGCTGCAGCAGGCCGACGAAGCCAGCCGTCCCGAATTGATCGGCCAGTTCGGCGTAGGTTTCTACTCGTCGTTCATGGTGGCCGACCGGGTGACAGTGGTCTCCCGCCTGGCGGGCGATCCAAAAGACCAGGGCGTCCGCTGGGTCTCCGCGGGAGAGGGCGAGTTCACCATCAAGACCGTGGATAAGGAGACGCACGGAACCGACGTCACGCTCCATCTCAAGGAGGACGAGAAGGAGTTCCTGGAGGAATGGCGGCTCCGGCAGGTGGTCAAGGAGTTCTCCGACTTCATCGAGTACCCGGTCGTCATGGACGTGGAACGGCACGAACCCGTCGAGGGCGAGGACGACAAGGAGGACGACAAGACGGAGGCGGTGGTCCGGGAAGAGACGCTCAACTCCATGAAGGCCCTCTGGCTGCGTTCGAAGGACGAGATCGAGGAAGACGAGTACAACGCCTTCTACCGCCAGATCTCCCACGATTACGGCGATCCCGCGAAGGTGATCCACTACACGGCCGAGGGGCTGACGGAGTTCAAGGTGCTGCTCTTCATCCCGGCGAAGCGGCCCTTCGACATGATGTTCGGCGATCCCAAGGTGGGACCCAGGCTGTACGTGCAGCGGGTCCAGATCATGGAAAACTGCGAGGAACTGCTGCCGCCCTACCTGCGCTTCATCAAGGGCGTGGTGGACTGCGCGGACCTGCCCCTCAATGTCTCGCGGGAGATCCTGCAGCAGAACCCCATTCTCGACCGCATCCGGAAGAACATCGTCAAGCGGATCTTCACGGTGCTGGAGGAGATGAAGAAGGACGAGTTCGACAAGTACGTGGCATTCTACAGGGAACTGGGCCCGATCCTCAAGGAGGGGATGGCGCAGGACTTCGAGAACCGGGACACCCTGACCACGCTGGCCGTGTACGAATCCATGAATACCGAGGCCGGGAAGTACATTTCCATGGATGAGTACGTCGACCAGATGCCGCCCGACCAGGAGGAGATCTACTACCTGATCGGCGAGCACCGCGGCATGCTCGAGCGGACGCCGTACCTGGAGGTCTTCCGGGACCGCGGCTGGAACGTCCTCTTCATGACGGACCCCATAGACGAATTCGTCATGTCGTCGGTGGACGAGTATCGCGAGAAGAAGTACAAGGCGGCCGACAAAGGCGACATTGCGGCGGACGAAGAAGGTAAGGCCAGGGCGGAGGACGACGAGAAGACCTTCCAGGCCCTGATCGAGGCCCTGAAGGGCAAGATTCCGGAGGTACAGGATGTCCGGCTGTCCACGCGCCTCAAGGACAGCGCCTCGTGCCTGGTGGCCGACGAGGGCGCCATGAGCGCTCACATGGAACGGCTCATGCAGCGCATGGGCGAGGGCGGCGGCCAGACTACCAAGCGTATACTGGAACTCAATGCCGGACATCCCGTGGTCCAGGGTCTGCAGAAGCTCCACGACAGCGACGGCGAAGACGTCCGCGTCGAATCCATTGGCCGCCTGCTGTACGAGCAGGCCGTGGTGGCCGAGGGGTCCAAGCTCGACGATCCCGTGGGCTTCGCGAGCCGGATCAACGACCTGCTGGTCAAGGAACTGATCCGGATCTAGCGTGCCGGGACGCAGATCGGCCGCGATTTTCCCGCGATTCAACCGCCAAGCCACCGGTGGCCTGGTACATAACGCGACGACTATACCCTATGCGCACTCCCGCGGTACTTGTATCGATCCTCTTGCTGGTCTCCTGCTTGCTGGTCTCCTGCGGCGAAAGTGAGCGCGGCGGGGAACAGCCTGGGACCACGACGGAAGGCGGCCGCGTCAACTCGATCGGCGTGGTGCTCCCGGACGACGCCGTGGACGCCTCCCGCCAGATGCTGCGGTCCATGAGTCCGGAGCCCAAGAGCCTGGACCCCAGTATCGAGCCCTACGATACCGAACAGACGATCCTGCCCTTCGAGGCCCTGCTGTTCAAGGACGAGCACTGGAACCCGATCCCGGGCGCCGCGCACAGCTGGGGTTCGGACGACGGGATCGTCTGGACCTTCAACCTCAGGTCCGGGATGCGCTGGAGCGACGGATCGCCACTGACGGCCCACGACTTCGTGTATTCCTACCGCCGGATGCTCGATCCCGAATCCACCAACATCTACGCCTTCTTCTATTACGACATCAAGAACGCCGAAGCGATCGTCAAGGGGGAGAACAAGGATCTTGAGTCTCTGGGCATCCGGGCCGTGGACGATACGACCCTGGTCATCGAGACGGAAAAGCGGGCGCCCTACCTGCCGCATATCGTTTCTTTCGGCGACGCCATGCCGGTGCCGAAGCGGCTCGTGGACAAATACGGCCGCAAGTGGACGGAACCGCAGAATATCATCACGAATTCCGGCTTCATGGTCACGGAGTGGGTCAACGGCAGCCACATGACGCTTGTTCCGAATCCCTATTACAACGGCCCCCACAAGCCCTTCCTGGAGAAGGTGATACACCCTTTTCGCAACGCGGCCGCGGCCACCATCCTTCCCTACGAGAGCGACGAGGTCGACATGGAGAACGTGGACGTGAACGACCTGGAACGCATCGAGCGTGACCCCGAACTGAAGAATGATCTCGTGCGTTTTCACGGATTGAATACCTGGTATCTCTTCTTCAGGACGCAGCTGCCGCCCTTCAACGACATACGCGTCCGCGAAGCCTTCACGCGGGTGATGGACCGCGACAACATCTGCAACATCATCCTTCGTGGCGGGGCCGTACCGGCCTATTCCATGATCCCGCCCGGCTTCAGGGAATTCGAGGGCGACACGCACGCCGCGGTGCAGGGATTCGATCCCGAACGGGCGCGGCAACTGATGCGCGAGGCCGGATATCCCGGTGGACAGGGATTCCCCCGCCAGGAACTGTGGCTCAGGGCGCCTACGCCCTCCGACCGCCTGATCGGCGTGGCGATACAGAGCATGCTGAAAGAGCATCTCGGCGTCGACGTGGACATCCGGACGGCCGATCTGCACACCTACATGGACCATCTGTACGAGTGGAACATGAACCTCGGGCTGATCGCCTTCGGCGCCGATTTCCTCGACCCCCGCAATATACTGGACATGATCTGGCACTCCCAGCCCCGGGGCCATGGCCGGCAGGACTGGCACAATCCCACCTTCGACCGCCTCGTGGATGCGGCCGCGGCCGAACTGAATCCGGAGATCCGGGAAAGTCTGTACCGTGAAGCCTCGGCCGTCCACGTGGCGGACTATCCCGGCGCGTTCCTCTATCACAAGATGGGCCTGCAGCTCCGGAAGCCCTGGCTGAAGGGCTATGCCGTAAACGACGACGGCACTGTGGGTTCCTTCCGCTGGCACAAGTTATACATCGCCGAGGTGGACGATGGGGAGTAGGAGGTTCTCCGGGGGTAGGCGGAGCCCGGCCGTCCTTCGCCAGTCGCTCGGGCATCGCCAGCCGCCAGGGCTTCGCGTCCTACTCGCGCCGCTCGCTCTATGCGCTTCAGCCCTGCTTTGGATGCCCGGGCTGGCCGCAGCACAGGAAAACCCGGTCCTCCTCGAAGCCCTCAGCGTCCTCCCCGTGGAAGGTCCCGAATCCAACCAGCCATCGGGACTCTTCGTCCATAACGACACCCTGTACACCGTTTCCGACAAGCACGACGATACCATCTTCCGGATCGAACTCCGGGAGGACGCCGCGGTATTCGTTCCGCATATCCGGTTCGACGCGCCCAAACCCTTCGGGGTGTTCAGGCTGGACCTGGAGGGCATCACCCGCGATGACGACGGAAGCTTCTATCTCGCCAGTGAAGGGGCGTTCGCCATTCTGAAAGTCGACGCGGACGGGAAGCAGGCGTCCTGGGTCACCACGAGCCTCCGGGAAGTAGGCGCTTCGGCGGGGCTCTTCCAGACGCGCGGCGGTTATCTCGAGGGCATCACACTGATGGCCCCGGACCGGTTCCTGGTCACGGCGGAACGGGAACCCAGCGGCCTGATCGAAGTCGACATGGCCCCGGTGCAAAGGATCGTGGAGATCGCGAATCATGGATCGACGGAAAGTTACACGGGCTTGCACCGCGAGGTCGAGAACGTATACATCCTGCAGCGAAGCACCGCGACCATCCGGAGGACCATTCGGTATCTTGATGTGGACAGTCCCTCGACGATCTGGTCCTTCGCCCATATCGTAAACGACCCGGAATACCTCTATCAGCACGAACAGTTCGGCGCGAAAACGGCGGAGGGGCTCGCCCTGGACCGCGACCGGGTCTACGTCATCCTCGACAACAACAACGACGCGCGCCGGATGTATCCCACCGATCACAGACCCTTGCTCCTGATCATGAAGCGGCCTGGGTGACGAGGCGCCGGACCGCACCCGCCGGGGACAAGCGACCATGACTCGTGATGCCCAGGACAGGCTGGCAGGTCTCTTCCGCCGCACGTTCGACCGCGCGCCCGTGCGCATCGCCGCCCTGGGTGCGGATGGGTCGAGGCGGCGGTACTACCGGTTGGCGGACGGGGGACGGACGGTCATCGGGACGGCAAACGATGACCGCCGGGAGAACGTCGCCTTTCTTACGTTGTCCCGCCACTTCCGCCGCCACGGCCTGCCTGTGCCCGAGATCTACGCCGAGGACCTGGACCAGGGCGTTTACCTGCAGCAGGACCTTGGTGACGAGACCCTGTTCAGCCAGGTGGCCGCCGCCTGCGCGCAGGAAGGTACTTTTTCGGATCGGCTGGTCGCAATGTACCGGCAGGTGCTCGATGACCTGCCCCGTTTCCAGGTCACCGCGGTGGCGGACCTGGACTTCTCGGTCTGTTACCCCAGGAGCCGGTTCGACGCGCAGTCCATCCGGTGGGACCTGAACTACTTCAAGTACCACTTCCTGAAGCTCGTGCCTGTCGACTTCGACGAGCAGGCCCTCGAAAACGATTTCGAGCGGCTCACGGCGTTCCTCCTGGAAGCGGATACCCGTTATTTCCTGTACCGTGACTTCCAGTCCCGCAACATCATGTGGCATGAGGGACGCCCGCACTACATCGACTACCAGGGCGGGCGGCAGGGCGCGCTTCAATACGACGTGGCGTCTCTCCTGCAGGATGGCAAAGCTGGCATCCCGTGGGAGATCCGGGATGAGTTACTGGAACACTACATCGAGGCTGTGAGCGCGCATGCGCCCGTTAATCGCGATTCTTTTCTTGCGCATTACTACGGTTACGCCCTGGTCCGTCTCATGCAGGCGCTGGGCGCCTACGGGTACCGCGGCTTGTACGAAGGCAAGTCCCACTTCCTCACCAGCATCTCCCACGGCGTCCGTAACCTCGAGGGCCTGTTGGCGCGGGCCGGCTTGCCGGTCGACCTGCCTGAACTGGACCGGGCCTGGTCGCGCATTGTCGACGATCCCGCGCTCCGGCGAATGGGCGAGGTTTCCGGCGAAGGACTGACCGTCCACCTCTGGAGTTTTTCCTATCACCTCGGCCTGCCACGGGATCCAAGCGGAAACGGCGGAGGGTTCGTCTTCGACTGCCGGATCGTGACGAACCCCGGACGCATTCCGGAATACGCGGACCTGACGGGAAAGGACGCGCCGGTGGCGGCCTTCCTGGACGAGCTCGAGGAGGCGCGGTCCTTCCTGGGGGATGCGCAGACCATGGTCGAGCGGGCGGTCGAACACCACCTGCGACGCGGGTTCACAGACCTGACCGTCGCCTTCGGGTGCACGGGCGGCCGGCACCGCTCGGTATACTTCGCGGAGCGGCTAGCGGCGCACCTGGCGAACCGGCAGGGAGTCATGGTCCGGCTGAGGCACCGGGAGCAGGAGGATTCGTGAAGGCCATGATCCTTGCGGCGGGCCTGGGTACCCGGCTCCGGCCCCTCACCGACGACCGGCCCAAAGCCCTGGTAGAGGTGGCCGGCAGACCCATGCTTTACTGGGTGATCAGGCGGCTCGCCCGCCATGGTTTCACCGACATCATCATCAATGCCCACCATTTCGCGGAACAGATCGAAGCCTTCGCGGCGGCGTTCGATGATCCCGGTGTTTCGCTGACCGTATCCGTGGAGGAGGAGATCCTCGACACGGGCGGCGGTGTGCGCAAGGCCGCGTGGTTCTTCGACCGCGAGGAGCCGTTCCTGGTGCACAACGTGGACGTGCTGACCGACCTGGATCTGTCAGAATTGATGACGTCCCACCGCGCTTCGGATGACGGTTCGGATTCGGGCACCCATTCGGCGTCTGGCGCCCTGGCCACCCTCGCCGTGAAGGGAAGGAAGAGCTCGCGCCACCTGCTATTCGACGAGTCGGGACGGCTGGGCGGCTGGCGTTCGGATATCACGGGAGAGACGCGCACGGTCCGGCCGATGGAAGGTCCCGTTACCGCCCTGCCCTTCATGGGCGTCTACGTCATGTCCCCGGCGGCGTTGAATATGATGACCGGCACCGGTCCCTTTTCTATCATCGGCTTCTTCCTGGACCTGGCAAGCTCGGGCGAGACCGTTCAGGCCTTTCGGTCCGAAGAAGCCCGGTGGGCGGATCTCGGAAGCGTGGACCGCATCGCGGCGGCGGAGCGGCTGTTCGGAACGGACTGGTTCGCGGATTCGGTCGAAAAGACTTGAGGCGCGGCGCGCCTGCGGTTATCTTGAGACTGTACCTATCTTCCTCTAAACACGCCCTCACCCAAAGGAGGTATTAGGTGGACGTATCGTCCTCCCGCGGCGCGAGGCAGTGTCTGCGTAGTCTGCTCTATCGCGGTTGTTGCCCCCGCCGAAACTTGTCTCCCACATAACCGGCGACAGCGGGCAATTGCGCGTTAAAGACGTCTCCCTCGGGATTCGCGCTCATTGAGCGTCTCCGGTTGAGCGTTTCCGATAGTCCTCGCGAAACGGCTTTCTCTCCATTTGCGGCCCGGGCGGCCTTCTTGTTCGTACCACCCGGGGCGATGGCGGCTCGTGGATGCACGGGCATCCCTGCTTGTAGCCGCCCGGATACAGATCCAGTCGCAACCTTTGTCTCCGCACCGTGCGGATCGAACGTTACAGGTCCGAGCCGCCCTCTATGGGTCCGAGCCGTTTGTAGGTCCGACGCCCTCTATGGGTCCGACGCCATTTTGGAATCTAACCCCATTTGTGGGTCTTGCGCCCCGATCCGTCGCTACCCGAGAACGAGTCGGGCTGCGAGGAGCACACAGAACAGATTCCAATCACCGGGCGCCGGATCTCCGTTGTCAGTAAGGAAAGTACCATGATCAGAAGCATGAACGGCAAAGCCCCCAGGTTGCAGATATACAATCTCAGGAACTACCGGAAAATACCTCAGATCGACAGACTCCCGGACGAGCTGAAGTTTGAAATGGAAGTCGTGGCACGGGTTCTGCCGTTCCGGACCAATTCTCACGTGGTGGAGCACCTGATCCAATGGGAGAATATCCCGGACGATCCCATGTTCCAGCTCACTTTTCCGCAGCGTGAGATGCTGTCACCGGACCACTTCGAAGAGGTGGCGGCCCTGGTGAAAAAGGGGGCGGGGAATGCGGAAATGGCGCAGACCGTGAACCGGATCCGATGGGATCTGAATCCACAGCCCGCCGGTCAACTCGAGCACAACGTCCCCAGGGAGGACAACGAGAAACTGGACGGCATGCAGCACAAGTACCGGGAGACGGTCCTGTTCTTCCCATCCCAGGGTCAGACCTGCCACGCCTACTGTACCTTCTGCTTCCGCTGGCCCCAGTTCGTGGGCATCGATGAACTGAAGTTCGCCAGCCGAGAGGTGGAAAGTCTCATCAGGTATCTCGAAGACAATCCGCAGGTCACCGACGTGCTTTTCACGGGCGGGGATCCCATGGTCATGCGGGCAAAGAACCTCAGCGTGTACATCGATGCGCTGCTGAAGGCCGATCTCCCCAACTTGCACACGATCCGGATCGGGACGAAATCACTGGCCTACTGGCCGTACAGGTACCTCACAGACCCGGATGCGGACGACGTGCTGGCGCTGTTCGAACGGATCACCCGCGCTGGCAAGCACCTGGCCATCATGGCCCACTGCAGCCATCCCGCCGAACTCCAGCCCGACGTGGTGTCAAAGGCGGTCAGCCGGATCCGCGGTACAGGAGCGAAGGTTTATACGCAGTCGCCCATCCTGAGGAATATCAACGACGATCCGGACACGTGGGCGGCCATGTGGCGCAGGCAGGTGGACCTGGGGATGGTGCCGTACTACATGTTCATGGTGCGGGACACCGGCGTGCAGCATTTCTTCGCCGTTCCGATGGTACGGGCCTGGGAGATCTTCCAGAACGCCTATCAGCAGGTAAGCGGTATCTGCCGGACCGTGCGCGGTCCCAGCATGTCGGCCCATCCCGGAAAGGTCCACGTACTGGGCATCAGCGAGGTCCACGGGGAGAAGATCATCGCCCTCCGGTTCCTGCAGGGACGCAACCCCGACTGGGTCCTGCGGCCGTTTTACGCCCGGTACGACGAAGAAGCCATCTGGCTGGACGACCTGGAGCCGGCTTTCGGCGAGGAGGCGTTCTTTTTCGAGAAGGAACTGGCACAGTTGTGCGAAGAGGACCAGCCCTCCGGCCAGTGGGACGAAATGGAATCGCTGGTGCTGGAAGGCGTGGGGTGGGAATGATGCACGGTGGAGGTCTAAGTACGGTACCTGACTCCCGTCTCGCGCTCAGTGTTTTTGAACTACAGCCTCTGAGAGTCGTTCACCAGCCCACTGGTTTATACTCACGCCACTGACTTCGGCCGCTTCGGCTACAGCTGCGTGGATTTCAGGATCAATACGCAACAGGAGTTTCCCGGAATAAGGTCTATTCGGAGTCTCGCCCCGTTCGTCACAGCTTTCCAGGTAGAACTCAACCGCCTCTTCAAAAGCCTCGCGAACTTCACCCACGCTTTCTCCGTGAAACGTGATGATGTCGCGAATACCAGCCACGCGTCCGACAAAACACCCGTCCTCGTCGCTGTATTCGACACGTGCTGGATATCCCCTGTAGCGCATCGGCTTCATGGTGTTACCCCCAAACATTTAAGAAACTCCCGTGCAGCACGTACCTGATAGGGCTTGGCCTCCTTGCCTGGATGCGGTCGATGAAAATCGGCTCGAAGCGTCCCGTACTTGAAAGCTATTCTGGATCCACGACCTTCGATTGCTTCACAACCCACTGAAACAAAAAGTGTCTCGATTTGTCGCCATTCTATGCTCGAGGATATCGGGTCGGCAAAAACCGCTTCCAGGATTTTCCGCTGACGACTGTTCATGCTATATGATATCACATTATGATATCAATGGCAAGTTTTTTTCACGACAGCGCATCAATCAATCCCCCAACCCCGCATGCCGGCACACGATTTCCACGGCCTTGACCAGGGTCTTCGCGCCGAGGACCGCGTATTCCTCGATCAGGTTGCCCTCCTGGTCGAGGGTTCCAAGTCCGGGCCCGAGGAACATCTTCCCGCTGTAGATCGTGGCGGGTTCGACGCCCATGTGCTCCTGGGCGAGCACGATAGGGTTGGTGTTGGCCCACAGGTCTTCGAGGTTGAAGATCGGGATGCCGAAGGCGCCGTCCTTCCACGTGCGTTCGTAGTTGAGCTCGGTGCCGCCCAGTTGGTAGGTCTTCGTGAAGATCAGATCGTCGCGGAAGCGCGCAGGCTTCATCTGTGCGAATTCCTCCACGATGATTTCGTGGAACCGGTCCACGGGGTCGGTGACCAGGCGAGGCCGGTCACGCAGGACCTTCAGGTAGGCGGTCAAGCCCACCAGCGTATCACGGCCCGGATCGCTGAAGGTGTAGACCGCCTTCCCATGGGAGGACAATTCGCCGTAGCGCTGGCCGCCGAGGCCCATGCCCTTCCGGATCGGGTTGATCATCTCCTCTTTGCCGATCAGCAGTCCCGACGCGGGCGCGCGGCCCGGCTTGTCCATGCTGTAGGTGATGATGTCGCAGCCGATGTCCCGCGGGTCCATGCCGACGAAAGGAATCGAGCCGCCGGTGTCGACAATGTATGGTACGTCGTAGTCCCGGGCCACGTCGGCCAGTTTCTTCAGGAGGATAGGCGCGCCGTTCTCGTCCTGGTCGCCGAGCCCGTAGCTGGGGGTGTCGTATCCTACCGTGGCGATGCCCGTGAGCAGCGAAGCGTTTCGCTCGGCGGCTTTCTTCACGTTTTCGATGGTGCCGTTCACGTCGACGGCGGTAAGCAGCGAGGTGGGATTGTAACGGATCCCGTGGGGATCGTACTTCGCGCCGTCCATGCGGACGTAGAGCGTCTCGAGGTTCGTCAGGCTCTTGTTCTCGATGCCCAGTTCGCCGCCGGCGATGGTCCGGTCCACGAGGAGGTTCTTGTACCGCGGCGGAAAAGCCCGGCCGTATCCGCCGATCCATTCGTAGTCCTCCCCGTAGGGCATGAGCACTCTGCCGCGGTAGATGTCGCCGTGGCGCATGGAGGGCGGCGCGCACAGGGTCTCGAGCGTGAGTCGCAGCAGCGATTCGCAGGTATTGGCGGCCACCGCGTCGTACTCGTCGCCGTAGACGTCCTTGACGACTTCACGGAGTTCGTCTTCGATCACCCGGACCGGGTAGGTCTTGCCGCCCCGGTTGGCTTCCACGATCGCGTCGAGTACGTAATCGGGCAGGTTGCCCGGTCTGGCCGAGCTGCCGGCGTACAGGCCGATGTCCTGCTTCAGCTTCAGCGTGCCGATCTCTTCACCGCAGCGTCGTGCCTCCTCGACGATTCCCGGAAAGCTGTCGTAGATCGACTGGTACCACTTAAATTTGTACATAGTTGGTCTTTTGTGGACCGGCCCGGTGTCGGACGAGCCCGGGTTCGGATGGCCGGAGAAAACTCGTTGATGTCGGCACCCGCGCCGGTACGGTCGGCGGAATCAGGGCATGCCGGAAATCACTTCAAGCGCCCGTTCCACGTCGGCCATCCGGTTGTACAGGTGGGGCGAAAAGCGGATCACGGGACCGCGCAGGGCGACCATGACGTTGGCCTGCTTCAGGTACCGTGCCACGTCGGAAACATCACGGCCGGGGAAGCGGGCAGTGACGATGGCCGATCGCTCGTCGGCGTTCCGGGGGGAGGTGACCTCGGCGCCGATCGCGGCCAGGCCGTCGATGAGGTGGTCGGCCAGCACCTGGTTATGTTCGAAGATCCGATCGATCCCCGTGTCCACGAGGAACCCGATCGATTTCGCGAACCCGCCGGACAGCCCGTAAGCCATGGTGCTGAACTCGAACCGGGACGCGTCCTCCGGGTAGTCCGGCGGATCGGTGCGGATATCCCAGATGTCCTTCTGACTTCTGAAGCCCACCAGGCCGGGCTCGAGACGTGTGGCCAGATGCGGAGCGAGGTACATGACGGCCACGCCGAAAGGGCCGCACAGCCACTTGTACGCGCCGGCGGCCACGGCGTCCACGCCCATGGCGGGCGCGTCGATGGGCACCGCCCCGGCCGACTGCGTGGCATCCACGACCAGCAGGGCGCCGTGGCGGTGTGCGATCTCCGCGAAGGCGGCCAGGTCCCAGCGCTGGCCGCTGCGGAACTCCACGTGGGACAGGGCCACCACCGCGGTATGGTCGTCCACGAGGTCCCTGACGCGATCGGGATCTACGGTATCTCCCCGCGCATGCGCCAGTCGGATCTCGCAACCCGTGTGATTGGCGACGCGCCGCCAGGGGTAAACCGAGGCAGGGAAGGAAACATCGGTGCTGACGACGTTGGTCTCCGGCCCGGGCATGACCGCCCAGGCGAGGGAACTCAGGAGTTCCGTGGTGCTGGAACCGGCGGCGATGTCTGACGGGGCCGCATTAAACAGCCGGGCCGCCTGCCGGTGGAGTTCGTCGAATACCGTGGCTTCGGCTTCTTCGTCGAAGTGGTTGCTGCCGTGCTCGGCGACGTCCCGGTACCATTCGGCGATCGCCGCGGCCGCCGGACGGTACATGGGCGTCACGTTGGCCGCGTTGATATATGTGCAGGTCTGCGCTACGGGAAACTCGTCGACCGGTACCAGCGGATCGAGGGACGGCTTCATGGCAGGACTTCCCGTGATCAGCCGGCGGCCGCGCCGCGCTCGTTTTCGGATCCGGCGGCCTCTTCCTCGGCGACCTGGCGGAGCAGGCTGGAGATCCGGCGCAGCCCCTCGTTCAGGTAGTCGGGCGGCAGGCCGTAGCTGATGCGGAGATGGTTGGGCACGCCGAAGTAGTCGCCGGGCCCGATGAGCACCGATTTCTCCTGGATAAGCCGGTTCGCGAGCGTCGCGGAATCGGTCTTCAGGTTGTACCGGACAAAGGAAATGGCCGTCGCCTGGGGCGGCACGAGACTCAGGATGTCCGCGTTTTCGTCGATCCAGGTCTGGTAGTTGTCCCATCCGCGCCTTATATAGCCCCGCGTCCGCTCGAAGATGGCCTTCCGCACGTCGGGGCGCAGCGCCAGCGGCGCGAGGAAGTGGTTGGACAGCTTGGCCGTGCTCAGCGTCAGGTACTCGTGGCGCATCCAGAGTTTCTTCATCAGGTCTTGGGGACCGACGAGCCAGCCGATCCGCAGGCCGGGCATGGCGAAGGACTTGGACATGCTGCCTGCAGAGATGACCCGGTCGTACCGGCCGTAAAAGGTGGGCGACACATCCTCGCGTTCCCGTTCGGACCCGGCGTAGATCTCGTCCGCGAGCAGGTAGGCGCCGCTGCCTTCGGCCACACGGACTACGGCGTCCATTTCGGCTTCCGTCAGGATCTGTCCGGACGGATTGTTCGGATTGCAGATGGAGATAAGTTTCGTTTCGTTCGAGACGGCGGTTTCGAGGCTGTCCGTATCGAGCGCCCAGTTGCGGTCGGGATCGAGGCGGAACGTCCGCCGGACGGCGCCCAGGTTGTGCGCGAGTCCCCAGCTCTGGAGGTAGCAGGGCACCTGGACCGCCACCTCTCCGCCTTCATCCAGCAACGTCTGGAACGTGATGAAATTGGCCTCGATGCACCCGATGGTCACCAGGACGTTCTCGGCGGTCGCGCCGGGATAGTACTGGGCGATGGCCTCTCTCAGTTCCGGCGAGCCATTTGCGTATCCGTAGCCCAGTTCGGTGTCCAGCATACGGTCCAGGATGCCAGGATCGTGTTCGATCAACTCTCTGACTTTAACCGGGTGCGCGCCGCTCTCGGACAGGTTGTACTCCACGACCTGCTCCCAGTCCGACATGATGCGTTCCAGTTCGAAAGGCTGGAAGGCCGCTGCCATGTGCTTGCTCCTTACTTTACGGCGTGATAGACGGCTTTGGAAATCTGGATGTCCTGTACCGCGACGCCCGTCGAATCGGCGATCGAGATCTGGTCGTCGGAAGTACGGCCCAGGGACGGATCCTGGATCACGTTTCCGAGTTCGACCACCTTGTCCTCGGTTATGGCGCCAGCCTTCATCGCCTGTGCGATTTCGCCGCGCAGCCGGCACTGCGGAATGCTGTCCGCCACGACCACGTCGGCCTTCGCGAGGACGCCAGGATCGAGTTCGATCTTGTCCGGCGTGTCGGAGCCCATCGCGGTGATGTGCGTACCGGGACGCACCTGGTCGGCGGTCAGCAGCGGTGACAGGGACGGCGTGGACATGATGATGAGATTGCTTGTCGCCGCCACGGCGCCGGCGTCATCCGTGATCTCGACGGTGTATCCCTGGGCTTCCATTTCGTTCTTGTAGGAGGCCTTGCTCTCGGCGGAACGTCCCCAGGCGATCACGTCCGTACAGTCGACGACGCTCTTGAGGTACTCGACCTGCATGCGCGCCTGGAGACCCGTGCCGAATACGCCGATGCGGCTCACGTTCTTCGGCGCGAGGGCCCTGGCCACGACCGGCCCCATGGCGGCCGTGCGCACCGTGGTAAGGTACCCTTCGTCGAGTAGTATCGCCACAGGCTGACCTGTGCGCTGGTTGAAGATCAGCATCATGCCCTGGACGCGGGGAACGCCGACGTTCGGGTTGTCGGTGAACCCGGAGGCCAGCTTGATGACGTAGTAGTCGTCTCCGTCGATCGCGCCGTACTTGATATGCACGTTCCCGGGAGGATCCTCGAAGTGCATCTCGCCGACGGGCGGCACCTGCACCTTCCCCTGCGAATAGGCGACGAAACCGTCTTCGATATCCTGAATGACGTCTATGCCTTCGAGGGCTTCCTTGATCTGGTCCAGTTCGACGATGAGCGGCATGGTAAGACTCCTCCCGGCAGTCCGGTTATCTGGGGTATGCGCACGGCGCAACAGGCAAGTGGAATGTTTCCCAAAAATGAGCAGACAAAATAACGTTTTTACGGGGCAAAGTCAAATAAAACCGCGCGGATACCGCGCCTGGCAGGCGGGGATATTGTATTGACAAAAACCCCGGCGTGTCACACAATACGGGAGTCTCACAGACCGGCTGGCAAAGTCCCTGAGGAGTGCTTACATGGCGGATGTAGTCCTGAAGAACGTGGACAAGCGGTTCGACAAGAACACGGTGGTCCGTAACGTCAACCTGGAAATCAGGGACAGGGAGTTCGTGGTCCTCGTCGGACCCTCGGGTTGCGGCAAGTCCACTACGCTGCGCATGATCGCCGGGCTGGAAGAAGTTACCTCCGGCGAAATCCACATCGACGGGAATCGCGTGAACGACGTGCCGCCGAAGGACCGGGACATCGCCATGGTGTTCCAGAACTACGCGCTGTACCCCCACATGACGGTCTACGAGAACATGGCCTTTGGGTTAAAGCTGCGCAAGTATCCCCGCTCCGAGATCGAGGCGCGGGTCAACGAGACCGCCGGCATCCTGGGCATCGGCCATCTACTCGCCCGCAAACCGAAGGCGCTTTCCGGCGGCGAGCGTCAGCGCGTGGCGGTGGGCCGCGCCATCGTGCGCAAGCCCAAGGTGTTTCTTTTCGACGAACCCCTCTCGAATCTGGACGCCAAACTCCGCGTGCAGATGCGAACGGAAATCAGCAAGCTCCATAACAGCCTCGAAGCGACCATCGTTTACGTCACCCACGACCAGGTCGAAGCCATGACCATGGGCGACCGGATCGCGGTGATGAAAGACGGCGAGGTACAGCAGGTCGCAGCGCCCCTCGAGCTTTACGAGAAACCGGCGAACCGGTTCGTCGCGGGTTTCATCGGCAGTCCGGGCATGAACTTCCTGGAAGGCCGGGTCGTGTTCGACAACGGGCATGCGGCCTTCGACGAAGGCAGCCTGCAGCTCCCCATTCCGGATGGGATGCGGGAAGCCCTGGCGCCCTGGCGGGACCGGGAGGTCACTTTTGGCATCCGTCCGGAGGACATCACTTCCGTGGATGCGAACAAGGACTGGCAGGAAGCCCGTCAGATCAAGGCGACCGTCGAGGTGGTGGAACCCATGGGAAGCGAGACTTTTCTCTACTTGACGACCGGCCGGTATCCGTTCATCGCCAGGGTGGACGCCTTCGTAGACCCCGCCATAAACACGGAACTGCCGCTCCTGGTGAACATGGCCCGGGCCCACTTCTTCTCCAGGGAAGATGAAGCGGCGATTGTCTGACCGGTTAGCGACAGGCGTCAACCCAGGCGGGCGCGGGCGTCTAACCGGGTGAGCGCTGTCAGCCCAGGTGGGCGCGCTTGGCGAGGAAAGTCAACAGGGCCTGGTCGAAGGGCGTGCCGGTGTCCAGGCTGAGATAATCCGCGGCGTTCTCCCGGCAGACGCGGGTGTACAGTTCGTCCTGTTCCTTCAGGTCCCCCAGGTAGGCTTCACGGATCACATGCGGGTGGGTATACACCTCCTCCCCGGTCTCCATGTCGCGGAAACGGGCGGGATGGCGGAACTCGAAGTCCTTCTCGGCGGGATCCAGCAGGCGAAACACGATCACTTCATGTTTTCGATGGCGGAAATGCCGGATGCTGTCGACGATGTCCCCGGGTTCGTCGAAAAGATCGGATATGATGATGATCAGCCCGCGCCGCTTGATCCTTTCCGCCAGCGAGTGAAAGGTCGCCCTGCTTCGCGTTCCTGATCCGGACGCCGCGGCGTGCAGCCGTTGCAGAATGATGTGCAGGTGGTTGCGGACCGACCGCGGGGGAACGTATTGCCTGATCCGCTCGTCGTACAGCACCAGGCCCACGGAGTCCTGCTGGCTCAGCATGAGGTAGGTGAGCGCGGCCGCCAGGTATCTCCCGTACTCCAGCTTGCTGATCCCCGTAGACACGAATTCCATCGACGCGCTGACGTCCAGGAAGATATAGGATTTCAGATTGGTTTCTTCTTCGTATTCCTTGATGTAGAACCGGTCTGACTTGGCGAAGAC
The DNA here is from genome assembly GCA_026705925.1 of Gemmatimonadota bacterium. Taxonomy (GTDB): domain Bacteria; phylum JAAXHH01; class JAAXHH01; order JAAXHH01; family JAAXHH01; genus JAAXHH01. Next base: position 4,002 of record JAPOZT010000032.1, on the reverse strand, counting down.
CTTCCAGTCGATGTGCTTGATGGGATCGCCCGGCATGTACTGCCGGTGTTCCGCGTATTCGACGCTGAACCCGTGGTAGGGACTACTGTGCAGCCCGGCGATGAACCCTTCCACGACCAGCCGCGCCTTGAGATCCAGCCGGCCAAGCCGGGACACGGTCATCGGATCGAGGTATTTGCGGTATTCGGTTGAGTTCATGGTATGCGGCCGAGTGTGCTGCCATAGCTGCGGCGTAATCAGGCGCCCTCGTCAGGATCAGGCGCCCTCGTCAGGATCAGGCGCCATTCGTTTCATCCATCAGTTGCGTGATGATGTCATCGGCGGTGACCCCGTCGGCGTCGGCGTTGAAATTGGTCACGATGCGGTGCCTCAGTACGGGCAGCGCCAGGGCCCGCACATCTTCCGGCGTGGGCGTGTAGTTTCCCATGAGCACCGACCGGGCTTTCGCGCCCAGGATCAGGTACTGGGAAGCCCGCGGACCTGCGCCCCAACTGACCCTGTCCCGGATGAAGGGCGGGGCGTCGGGCTCGTTCGGACGGGTCATGCGCGCCAGTGAGACGGCGTATTCCACCACATGGTCCGCCACGGGTACTCTGCGGATCAGCTGCTGAAGTTTCTTTACGTCGGTCCCCGTCAGGATATGTTCCGGTTCGGCTTCCTGAACGCTCGTCGTGCTCCGGGCGATTTCGATCTCTTCAATGCGGGACGGATAATCCATGTAAATACTGAACATGAAGCGGTCCAACTGGGCTTCGGGCAGCGGATAGGTACCTTCCTGTTCGATGGGGTTTTGCGTCGCCAGGACGAAAAACGGTTCGTCGAGCTTCATGGACTCGCCCGCGGCCGTTACTTCGTGTTCCTGCATCGCCTGCAGAAGGGCCGCCTGGGTCTTGGGCGGCGTACGGTTGACCTCGTCGGCCAGGATCACGTTCGCGAAAATCGGTCCGCGGATGAACTTGAACTCCCGGTGACCGGTCGTCCGGTCTTCTTCCAGGATTTCCGTTCCCGTGATGTCGGAAGGCATCAGGTCCGGCGTGAACTGTATGCGGCTGAACTTGAGATCGAGCGTCCTGGATAGCGTGTTGATCAGCAGCGTCTTGGCCAGCCCCGGAACGCCGATCAGCAGGGCGTGGCCGTTAGCCAGGAGGACGGTCAGCAGTTGTTGAATCACGTCCTGCTGGCCGATGATGACCTTGGAAATCTCAGTCCGTATGTTTTCGCCCGCTTCTTTGAGTTCTTCGACGATTTTCAGATCGTCGTGTTGATGTTCTTCACTCATAGGTCCTTCCCTCGAAAAACGAATCCGTTTCTATCGCCGCGCGACATAAGTATCCAATGTCCGTATCCAGTGCCCGGCCCAATCCCACAGCTCTCGGAGTCCAGGCCTGTAAGCGCACCGATGCTGTGAAGATACGGCCTGTCAAGATACAGGAAGATTGGAAGGCCTTTCAAGGAGTTTAAGCGGCAGGCGGGGTCTCCTCATTCGCTGTCCAGATCGACCCGAACTACAACTTCGCCAGTACTTTGACCAGGAGGTCCTTGATCTCCGCCACGTCCGTTTCAATCCGTTCCAATCGCTGTTCCACGGCGTCGAGTCGCTGTTCCACGGCGTCGAGTCGCTGTTCCACGGCGTCGAGTTGCTGTTCCACGGCGTCGAGTCGCTGTTCCACGGCATCGAGTCGCTGTTCCACGGCGTCAAGTCGTCGTTCCACGGCATCGAGTCGCTGTTCCACCGCCTCGAACCGTCTGTCAACGGCCTCGAACCGTCTGTCCATGGCCTCGAACCGCCGGTCAACGTACTCGTGCAGCGTGCTGATCTTCCTCGTTACTTCTATGGCAAAGAAGTTGAATTTGTTAACCACATCTTGCTCAAACCTATTGGACCTTTCGGTCATGTTTTTCTCTAAGACATCGAACCGCTTGTCTAGATCTTCGTGGGTCAACATGTACGCCTCCTGTGAGCGCTATTTAATAGGGTTGCAAATGTGCCTCTCACAGGATTAGTCAGCGCCATGGTTGTTTTCTCGTGCAAAGTGAGGAAATTTAAGTCTTCGGATACCGAGCAGGGATCACCCGATCGGGTGCCCCGCCTGGCCGTTTATCTGTCCCACTGCGCACGCGGTCCGTCCACGTAATCCAGGAATCGGTCCGCGATGGCCGCCTCACGCGTATCGCCGGTGTGAATGACGACGCGCCACCGGAAGGTTGTTTCCGTATTTGCTTCACAGTGGTGGTCGTCCCAGACCATCCAGCAGTTCGCGGCGAACAGGCCATAGCCTCTCACGTGCCAGGCCGTGGGATAGCGGAGGTTGTCCGGGTGGTCGAACACGGCGAAACCTGCGGTTTGCCTGGTCGGCCCGGTCTCGCGGACCTCGCCGGTCTCACCGGTCGGCCTGGTCAGCCCGGTCTCGCCACCCACCGGGCCGCAGTAGTCCATCCAGTGCGCCCTACGGGACCAGCAACCGGTCTCGTCGTCCGCGCCGTAGGCGTTGCGCATCCGGCCGTCGCCCGACGCGTTCATGGTGGGATTGACGCGGATGCTGAGGAACCCGCCCTCCTTCGTGGACCCGATGGTTACGGGACCGTGATCGGTGATGAGCGTGAAGAGGACATCCAGTACCACGGCGTCGCGGCCGGTGTCGAAGAGGCGGTACCAGCGGCGGTCGGACATGAGGGGCCGGTCTGCCTCGTACCAGGTGTTGCCCGTGGCGATCGTGAGCGACAACGGCCCCCGGTGGATGGACATCTCATCCTGGGCGGTCCGCCCGAACCCGGGCCGGTCGAATTCACCCCAGCAATCCACGCCGTTGATGGCGCCCTGCATCAGGGTGAGTCCCCGCTGCCAGGGGTGCTCCCCTTCGCCGTAAGCCGGCATGGGTTCCCTCAACATGTTGACGCCGCCCGGTGTGAGGATGGGATTGATGAAAGGTTTGGGATATGCGGCGCTGTGGTGAAAGGTCATGAACGGCGCGCCGCCCAGCGACACCTCCACCCGGTCTTCACGGCATACATGTTCGATGCCGCAGCGGGGCGTCGGACCTTCGGCGGCGGCCGCATCCCACGTTGCCGCCTCGCCGGATGCCATGGACGGCAGGATGGCGTGGTATATGGCGGACAGGGGATCCCGTTCGGCCAGAAGGGTCGAACCGCCGCTTCCAGTCAGACGAAGCACCTGCGCGTCACAGCCATCAGGCGCCGGGATGGCAGCCAGCTGTGCTACTCTGGACCGCGGCGAAGTCAGGGTGAGTTCCATGTGACCTGTCGCTCCTTTCTACTTGAGTGTCGCGATCACGCGTTCCCGGACCAGGGCCCGTATGACGTCTCCAAAGGCGTCCAGCGTCATCGCGATGTCCTCTTCGGTGTGGGCGGAGGAGGTGACGCCTCCCGTATAGGACACCAGGTCGATGCCGCGCGCGAGCAGCATCTTCTGGAAGGCGGAGACCACGGGAGCCGGGATCCCCTTGAGGACGTTCACGTCGTCGGTGACCAGTTGTTCACGGTCGGAGCCGCCGCTGCCCGGAAAGGCCTCCAGGTAGACGTGGAAGATGGAAGCGTCGCCGTAGGCGTAACCGGCCACGCCTTCCTCGCGGAGGATGCCGTCCAGGCCCTGGCGCAACTGCGCGGCCAGCCGGTTCGCCCGCTCGTGGGGCAGACCGGTGGCCACGCGTTTCAAGGTGGCGATGCCGGCGGCGGTAGAGACCGGGTTGGCGTTGAAGGTCCCCAGGTGATGCACCCGTTCGTACCGGTCCCGGTGGGCGTCGCCGGTGTAGTCGAACACTTCCATGATGTCGGCGCGGCCCGCGAGCACGCCGCCGGGCATGCCGCCCGCCACGATCTTGCCGTGGAAGCTCAGGTCCGGCGTGATCCCGGCGTATTCCTGGTAGCCGCCCGGTGCGTAGCGGAATCCCGTAATGACCTCGTCGTAGACCAGGAGCACGCCCAGGTCCCGGGTCAGATCGCGAAGCCCTTCGTTGAAGGCCACGGTAAGGGGTCCTGTGCCCC
>JAPOZT010000026.1 GCA_026705925.1 Gemmatimonadota bacterium | reverse complement strand
CGTCGAACCGGTGAAACTCGAGCACGAGGAAGTTCGGCACGCTCGCACAGACATGGGCGTCGCCGACCGTGCTCAGTGCACTGGAGTTGTTGTGCGGGGCAAAGGGCACGTAGTACAACTCGGCCATGTTGGCGATCTTGCGGCATTCCGACAGGCCCCCGCACTTCGAGATATCCGGCATGATGATGTCGGCGGCCTGCTGCTGGAGCAGGTCCCTGAAACCGTGGCGGAGATAGAGGTTTTCGCCGACGCAGATGGGCGTCCCCGTGGCCCGGGTGATCTTGGCCAGTGCATCGATGTTCTCCGGCGGCACCGGTTCCTCGAGCCACAGAAGGTTCAGCGGCTCGAATTCATGGGCCATCTTCATCCCGGCCGTCGCGTCGTACCGGCCGTGGAGGTCTATGGCCAGGTCGAGGGATGGACCGATGCCCTCCCGGATCGCAAAGGCCTGGTCCACGAGCGACTTCAACTCGTCGGGCGTGACCGACCAGTTCCAGGGGTCCAGCTTGTGGGGGTTCTCCGCATCGTCGAGATCGAACTTGATCGCCGTGAAACCCCGTTCCTTCACCTCCGCGGCGCGCTCGTTGTAGTCGGCGTGGGCACTGTCCACGTACAACCTGACCCGGTCCCGGAACTTGCCGCCCAGGAGGCGGTATACCGGTACGCCCTGTGCCTTGCCGGCGAGGTCCCAGAGCGCGATTTCGATGCCGGTCAGCGCCGAAATAGAGGTGCCGCCCGCGCCGCCCATGAAAATGTACCTCCGGCGGATGAGTTCGAAGCAGGCGTCCACGTCGCGTGGGTCCATGCCGATGATCATCTTCGCCATGTGGCGGGTCGAATCCCGCCAGCCGGGGTCGACATGGCTGGTTTCCCCGGTACCGTACACGCCCTCGTCGGTATATACGCGGACGTAGTGGTACGTGTATCCGGACGGTACCTTCACATCGGCGGTCTTTATTTCGGTAATCTTCATTCCTTCTCCTGTCTGATTCTGGGTTTTCTATTTGTTTCCGGGTTCATAGGAGCTACCGACGCGCGCTCGGTCGACCGACTTCCAAGCGGCCATCACTGGAGCAACGGCCGGCACGCCACCAGCGTCCCAGCTCAATTACCTATCCGGACGGCTTTCAAACGGTTATTGCCATGATCGCTCAAGACGAGCACATCGTCTCCATAGAAACACAGGCCGTGGGGTTCGTTCAAAGGTGAATCCTTCGCGGGCGCCGGACGGTCGCTGTCGCCGTAATCCCCACTGCCGACCACCGTCTCGAGCGCGCCGTTCTCCGCGATGCGACGCACCCGGTTGTTGCCTGAATCGGAGAAGTACACGCGTCCCCGCGCGTCCAGGGCCAAACCCCGGGGCGTGGAAATCGCGGATTTCGAAGCCCGCGAGCCGTCCGATGAGAAGCCCGATTCTCCTGTGCCCGCCACGGTGGATATGATCCCGGTATCCCCATCCACCCGCCGGATGACGTGGTACCGGTCATCGGCGAAGTACAGGTGCCCGGATCCATCGACGCAGAGGGCCGTGGGCGAACCTAACCGCGCCTTGGTCGCCGGACCGCCGTCACCCGAACAACCCTGCAGGCCGATGCCCGCCACCGTGGTGATGATGCCGGTGCTGGCGTCGACGCGCCGGATGCGGCCACAGCCGGCGTCCCCGATGTATAGGTCGTCGCCGGGGCCGTGGGTCACCGCGAGGACGTGCATCAGACACGCGCTCAGGGCCGGGCCGCCGTCCCCCTTGTCCCACTTGAAGGCCGCGCCCGCGACATTGCGGATCACGCCGTCCCCGTCCACGCGCCGCACGTGGCCGTGCCGCGTATCGGCGATGACCACCCGGCCGGAGCGGTCCACGGACACGTCGTGGGGGTTGCCGAGATGGGCATCGACCGCCGGACCGCCGTCGCCGCCGTAGGCCCGCGCGCCGGTGCCCGCGATCGTCCGGATTACCCCGGAGTCCGGGTCGATGACCCGGATGCGCTGGTTCCAGACGTCCGCGACGACCAATGTACCGTCGGGACCGACCGACAGGCCGCCGGGCCCGTTCAGGAAGCCTGCCGTGGCGACCTCGCCGTCGTGCACGCCCGTACCGCCCAGGACTGTGGTCACGATGCCGGTGGCGCCGTCGCAGCGACGCAGCCGGCCGGAGCAGTCGCCCCAGAACACCGTGCCGTCCGGGTCCGCGTAGATCCCCGCTTCCACGGAATTGCACCGGGTGACGGAACCGTGCAGCCCTTCCTCGCCGAATCCCGGTTCACCGGTACCGGCCAGCGTCCGCACGATACCCGTCTCGCGCTCCACCTTGCGCACCCGGAAACCGTATTTCTCGCCGACGTAGAGATTGTCGTGGGCGTCCAGGCAGATGGCGTCCGGCATGAGCGTGCTCGCCTCCGCGGCGGGACCACCGTCGCCGTTGGACGCACGCTGGCCGTTGCCCAGGACCGTGTCGATGATCCCCGACTGCATGTCGATCCTGCGCACCCTGTCGTTGGAATTGTCGCACACGTACAGGTCGCCCAGTGAATCGAAGGCGAGGTGTTCCGGATGATAGAACCCCGCGTCCCGGGCCGGGCCGCCGTCGCCATGGTACCCGCCCAGACTCAGTCCGGGCCCCCCGTACGGCCGACTTTCTCCCCGCTCGGAGGGGTAATGCCGGGCGTGATGGCCGAAGACGGTCTCGACGATTCCGGTCCGGGCGTCGATACGCCGGATGTTGTTCGTCCACTCGCTGGACAGGAACACGTTGCCGTCCCGGTCCACGGCCACGCCGCAGGTGCAGTCAAGTTCCGCGTCCAGTGCCGGGCCGCCGTCCCCGCCCCGGCCAATCGCCCCGTTGCCGGCGACGCGGGAGATGATGCCGGTCTCGTAATCGATGCGGCGGATCGTATTATTGCCCAGGTCGGAGAGATACAGGTTGCCGTGGCGGTCCTGGTACAGGTCATGGGGATGACGGAACCGCGCTTCGGCGGCCGGACCGCCGTCGCCCGAGTTGCCTGCGACGCCATCCCCGGCAAAGGCGTGGAGGATCCCGTCGCGGTCGATGCGCCAGATGCGATGCCACTGGTAGTCGATCACGACCAGGTCGCCGTCGGGCCGGCGCACCACGCCCATGGGCCAGCCGGCGTCGGCCTCTTTCGCCGGAACACCCGCGCGCTGACCCACGCCGGCGATAACCATGGTTTCCCCGGCGGGCAGGTTCTTGAACCGTTCAACAATGCGCATGCGTGAGGGAGTAACCCGGCGATTGCGTGTTTTTTTGCTCGTCATTCAAGGCAGTGAAGTCGGCGGATCGGACAGGCGGCCGCCGAGTCAACATGGTACAGTCCAGGGCCATGCAAGGCAACCGTTAAATGCAAATTGACAGCACTGCCGCGACCGGTTAACATACGACGCCGTACGGCCACCTTCGACACGACTTGGTACAGCTTTTAAACCGCCCCGAACTGATGGAGATGCCCTTCCCGATGAACTATGATTTCGACCAGCGCATCAATCGCAACGGAACCAATTCGTACAAGTGGGACTATGTGAAGCAGGACGGAGCCATTGTCCCCTGGGACGAGACCGATGCCAGCCGGCACGAGAAGCCCGTGCTTCCGCTGTGGGTGGCGGACATGGACTTTCCGTGCCCGCAGCCGGTGGTGGACGCCGTGACCGAAATCGCGAACATGGGCGTCTACGGATACGCCTTCCCGCCGCCGTCCTACTACGATTCCGTAGTGCGGTGGATGAAGCGGCGCCACGACTGGCCCGTCGATCCCGACACCATCTGTTTCACCCCGGGCATCGTACCCGCCCTGCACATGCTGGTCTCCGCCTACACGAAACCCGGCGACAAGGTGCTGGTACAACCGCCGGTGTACTATCCCTTCTACAACGCCATCGAGAACCTGCAGACGCGACCGGCGCTGAACCCGCTCAAATACCGGGACGGCCGCTACTACATGGACTTCGACGATCTCGAAGCCAAATGCGCCGACCCGGAGGTCAGGATGGCCATCCTCTGCCATCCCCACAACCCGGTCGGCCGGATCTGGACCCGGGAGGAACTGCGGCGCTTCGGCCGGATCTGCATGGACAACGACGTGCTGGTCGTGTCCGACGAGATCCACAGCGACCTGATCCTGGGGAACCGGGACTTTACACCATACGCCACGCTGGGTCCGGAATACGAGGCGCGGTCGATCATCTGCACCTCGCCCAGCAAGACCTTCAACCTCGCCGCGCTGCAGGCGTCGAACATGATGATCCCCGACCCGGCACTCCGGGAAGCCTTTCAGCAGACCGTCCGCAGTGCCGGCATCTTCACGCTGAATCCCTTCGGCATCGCGGCCGTCGAAGCCGCCTACAACGACGGCGAGGAATGGCTGGAGCAACTGCTGGCCTACCTGGAGGGAAACTTCCGGTTTCTCGAATCCTTCTTCCGCGAGCGCTTGCCCGGCATACCCGTCATCGAAACCGAGGGCACCTATCTCGTGTGGGTCGATTTCACGAGCCTGGGGCTGGACAAGGACGCCCTTCAGCACCTCATGATGGAGGAGGCGCGTGTCTTTCTTGATGAAGGGTACATCTTCGGCCCCGAGGGCGAGGGCTTCGAACGGATCAACATCGCCTGCCCCCGGTCGATCCTCGCCGAGGCGCTGGAGAGGATCGAGGCGGCGGTGAAGGGGTTGGGTCCACGATAGTAACCTGCTGAAGCATTACATCTGCCGTCCTCCCGACCACAACATGTGAACCCTGCCCGACCGGCCAGCTTTAACGTAATGGCGCCCTTCGGATCTCCCCTTAAATCCATCGATGTTCTTGCGATGCAATGAGTTGATACAACTGTTGTCATCCCGCCGGCATTTTGTATCTTCTTATTTATGAATCAATAACTATTCTGTTTCGAATCAGTTACGATGGAGAAGTGTGCGAAAGGACGCGGGATGATACAGCCTGGTGCGGAATCGTTACGGAAGATCGCGGTGATCGGGCAGGGAACCGCGGGATCCCTGGCGGCCGCCAGCGTTACGCGTCTGCACCCCGACGGCGACCACGAGCTGCACCACATCTATGACTCGCGCATTCCGGTCATCGGGGTGGGCGAAGGCAGCTGGCCGAGCCTGGTGCAGGAACTGCAGCAGCTTACGAGGCTGCCCCATGAAACCGTCCAGCAGCGCCTGAAGGGAACGCGCAAGTACGGTGTCGCCTTCGAGGGGTGGGGCCGGCGCGAACGCGATTTCACCCACTACTTCACCCCGCAGCAAGTGTCCTACGCCTATCACCTGTCCGCCGACCTGATGGCGGACCTGCTGCGCGAAGGCTCACGCGCGCACCACATCGACGCGAAAGTGCTAGAGGTCACCAGGGTCGAGGACGGCGCGAAGGTGGAGTTCGAGGGCCGGGTGCCGGAACGCTACGACCTGGTCTTCGACGCCCGCGGGTTTCCGAAGGAACTTCACCCCGACCGGCACATCGACATTTCCTTCATCCCAACGAATACCGCCGTCATCCGGCGCTGCCCGGCGGTCATCGAAGACGTACGGACCGGACCGGTGCTGCAACATACCTACACCCGGGCGGTTGCCCGGCCGCACGGGTGGATATTCGTCATTCCGCTGACGGTGCACACGTCCTACGGGTACATCTTTAACCGGGATGTAACCGACCTCGCGGAAGTCGAATCGGACTTTGACGCATTCCTGGAATCCGACGGAGTGGCCGAATTCGAGCAACGGGCCGTCATCCCCTTTCCGAACTTCGTCCATCGCCGGATCTACGACGGTGCCGTGGCCCGCATCGGCAACGCGGCGGCCTTCATGGAGCCCCTCGAGGCGACGGCGATCGTATCCGCCCAACTGCAGGTCGGGATGGTGCTCCACACGCGCCTCAACCGGCCGGCAGCGCATCTCGAGCGCGACGCGCCCGCGGTCAACCGGTTTCTTATCAACAACATGCTCTGCTACGGCCTGTTCGTCGGCTGGCACTATTCCTGCGGTTCGATTTACGACACCGCATTCTGGCGTCATGCGCGAGACCGCGCCTGGCCCCGGCACCGCAAGGCCATGGATCCCGATGCGGTGGATTGCGATGCACTCGGCAAATTCGACGGAATGCTCGATCTGCTGAACCGGCCGGTCATCGACAAAGCCGACTGGGACCGGATGTGCGCGGTGCCGCTTACAAGCTACGCCCAGATGTCCCAGGGACTGGGCTGGACCGGCTGACAGGCGCCGTCCCAGGCTGGATCCCGGACCGGCTAACAGGCTTCGGACAGGACGGGACTGTCGCCGCGCAACGGCGTGCCGCGACGTCCGAATCGTGACATTTCTTGATTTGAAACATATAACATATCATAATATATGCAACGTACTGGTTGAGTTAACCTGTCGTGAGCGTGCAAACCCGCTCGACTCGTGAGCGCGCAAACCGGCTCGACTGCCATAAGGAGACCATTAAACGCCCGTGTTTAACAATCTGCTGAACTCATTTCATGAAACCGTTGCGGAGGCGAAGGAAGACCGCGAGCAACTCGACCGGCTTCTGACGATATCTACGCCGCGGGAACGGCTGCTGGTTGCCGCGATCGCTGTTTTTCTGTGTGCCCTCCTGGCGTGGTTTTTCTTCGGCAGCGTGGCGCGCAGTATCGTGGTGGACGGCGTCATCGTGGAGCAAGGGGAAACCCTTCCCGACGGCGGCATCTCCGTGGAGGCCCTCGCCTGGATCAATAGCGAAATCGCGCCGGATATCGCGGCCGGGATGCCGGTATTGATCGAGCCGGAGCCGGCGGATGGAGATACATACGCGCCCGGCGGAACGGTCAGGGCCATCGCCGCCGAACCCGTCTCGGGTGGACCGGCCGCGTTTGAAACCGCGGCGCCTGTGTCCGTTCACCGCATCGATATTGTGCTCGAGACCACACTCCCGCAAGACCGGGATCCGGAATCCCTGGCGGGCATGAAGTGCCGGATCGTCATCGAGCTGGGCAGGCAATCTCCGATCGGGCTGTTCCTCATGAGGTGACCGCAGGATGACGGTGAGCACGAACAAACAAGCAGGCAACAAGAAAGCCGCGGACGACTCGGCGCAGCGGATATCCACGCCCGTTCTGCTGCAGATGCACGCATCGGAGTGCGGCGCGGCCTGTCTCGGCATCGTACTGGGATATTTCGGGAAATGGGTGCCGCTCACCGAACTGCGGGAAAAATGCGAGGTGAGCCGGGACGGAAGCAGTGCCGCGAGCATCCTGCGCGCCTCCCGGCACTACGGTCTCGAGTGTAACGGCCTCAGCGTGCGCGCCGAGCAACTGAAAATGCTGGAATTTCCGCTGGTGCTGTTCTGGCAGTTCAGCCATTTCCTCGTCCTCGAAGGCATCGACAGCCGTTACTACTATCTCAACGACCCTTCCACGGGTCGGCGCAGGGTCACCGCCGAAGAGTTCGAGAAGAGCTACAGCGGCATTGCGCTACGCTTCAAGCGCGGGGAGGACTTCACGCCCGGCGGCGAGCAACCCGACCTGTTCAGGCAGCTGAACGGCCTGATCGCCGGGTCATGGCGCCTGCTGACCGGCGTGGTGGCCTGCGGACTCATGCTGACGATGTTGACCCTGGTCATCCCGGCATCACTCGGCGTTTTCGTCGACGACGTCATGGCCAAGCACGGGACCTGGGGCGGATTGGTAACCGCCTTGCTGGGCGGAGGGATCCTGGTGTATGTCCTGTCCATGCTCAAGAACCGGTTCCTCAAGCGGCTCGCGGTCCGGGTATCGGTAGCCGGCTACAGCAACGGGATGTCACGGCTGCTTCGTCTGCCGGTGGAGTTCTTTGAAAACAGGCTGGCCGGCGACGTCACGGACCGGGTGTCGTCCACCGACCGAATCGCCAAAAACCTGGCGGACCAGTTCCTGGTGCTCGTGATCGACATGGCCATGAGCGCGGTGTTCCTCGTTGCGATGTTCGCCTTCGACACCGTACTCACGCTGATCGTAATCATGCTGGCGCTGCTGCACGCGGCGCTGGCCCGTTTTCTCAACAACCTCAGAGCCGTCCGCAGTCAGACGATGCGACGGGAGCAGGGGTTGCTGATCGGTCTCGGCATGCAGATGCTGAGCCACGCCGACAATCTGCGGATGACGGGCGCGGATGACCGGTTTTTCTCGCGATGGAGCGGGCAACAGGCCCGGGAGTTGCGCGCACGGCAATTGTATTCGGAACTGGGCTCCGTCAACGCATCGCTGCCGGGGTTGGTCGACGCGCTGCGCAGTGCGGCGATCCTGGGCATCGGCGGCATGATGGTCATGCAGGGAGAAATGTCGCTGGGCATGCTGGTGGGATTCTTCATTCTGGCGGAGATGTTCCTGGCCCCCGTCGAGCGCTTCCTGGAGTTCGCCGAAAACCGCCAGGCCCTCGAAACCGATCTGCAGCGGCTCGAGGACATTTCCAGAACCGATGAGGATCCGGTCTTTCGCCGCAGAAACCCGGAATCGGACGCGATCCACACATTCAACGGCCGGCTCCAGCTCGCCGGCCAGTTGGAACTGCGTGGCGTCACCTTCGGTTACAACCGCAGCCGGCCGCCCCTGATCAAGGATTTCAACCTCGTGATCAAGCCGGGCCAGCGGATCGCCGTGGTCGGTCCCAGCGGTTCCGGCAAATCGACCCTCGCGCGGCTGGTCTCGGGGGTATACCAGCCCTGGTCGGGCGAGATCATGTTTGACGACCATTTGCGCGATCAGATCCCCGAGGAAGTGCTGCGGCAGTCCATCTCCATGGTGGACCAGGAGATCGTGCTCTTTTCCGCGACCCTGCGCGACAATATCACGCTGTGGAACCCGGCCATCCCGGACGAAGTCCTTTTCGCCGCGACACGGGATGCCCAGATTCACGACGAAGTCCTGCTCAGGCCCCACGGCTATGCGACGCTTGTCGAAGAAGGCGGGACGAACTTCAGCGGCGGCCAGCGCCAGCGGCTGGAAATCGCCCGCGCGCTCGTGGGCAACCCTACCGTGCTCATCCTGGACGAGGCCACCAGCGCCCTCGATGCGGCCACGGAGGAATTCGTAGATGACGCGCTGCGGCGGCGTGGGGTCACCTGCCTGATCGTGGCGCACCGCCTGAGTACCGTGAGGGACTGCGATGAGATCATCGTACTTGACCAGGGCATTACGGTACAACGGGGTACGCACGACGAGTTGATCGCCGACCAAGACGGCGCGTACTATAAACTGGTCAGGTCGAACTGATGCAGCCCAACGAACCCAAATACTCGCCATTGGCCGAACTCGCCGATCGCTTCGGCGAATCCGTGCCCTGCGCGGGCAATCTGCCCGTCAACCTCGACGATCCGGACAGCGTCTGGTTCATCGATCAGGGCGTCGTCAATCTGTTCCTGGTCGAACTTAAAAGCGGGACGGAGCAGGCGGCGCCGCAGCACTTGCTGCGCCGGGAATCGGGCTGGCTGCTGCCGGGGGTCGCGGCGTACCGGTTGGACAATGAGGCGGACACCACGCTCAGTATCATCGCCAGGGGAATGCCGGGCACCCTGCTCAAACGCCTGCCGGCATCCCTGCTGTCCCGGGTGGATCCAGTGGAACTGGCCGAGCAGACCGATACGTGGCTGACCGCCATCACGGAGACGCTGGCGCGTTTCGCCGTCCCTCCTCCCCGTCCGACCGCGCTGGCCGAACCCGGTCTGACGCAGACGCTGGCGCCCTGTACGCTGTCCGTCCGTCGCGGCGTGGTGTGGGTCTCCGAACCGCCGTCCGGCGCGGGCCTGTTCATGGGGATCGTCGACACGGCGGAACTAACCGAGACGGGCAGCCACCACGAGACGGTCATCCCGCTGGCCCGGACGAGCTGGCTCACCCTGGTCGACGAGGCGACGTTGACCGGCCAGTCGACGGAGACACTGGCCCGGCAGGGCAGGCTGCTGGCGGCACTCGCCTCGTTCCACGCGGTCGCATTCACCCTGGAGCGCCTGAACCGCCGGCTGGTCGTGGTCGATGCCGTCAATCTCGAACGGGCGCGGACGGCAAGCCGCCGAACGGCCGAGAAAACCGCGCGGCAGCGGCTCTACAATATCTACGACCTTCCGATCGACCGGGACGCCGGTGTCGAGGATACGGCCCTGTCAGATGCCCTGCACCTCATCGGCCGCCATGAGGGCATTGATTTCAAAATCCCGGTGCGATCTGGTCAGTCCGAAGCGCCCGTCGGCCTCGTGGACATTCTCGACGCATCGGGCGTGCGCGCCCGGCGCGTGCGTTTCAACGCCGATGACCGCTGGTGGCACGGCGACAGCAACGCGCTGCTGGCCTATCGCGCCGACGATGGGCGGCCCGTGGCGCTGCTGCCCGGCATGTTCGGGCGGTACCGGCAGATCGACCCGGCCGGCAATCGCCGCACACGGGTCTCGGCGGCCCGCCTGGCCGGTTCGGACGCGCTGGCGGAAGAGGCCTGGATGTTCTATCAGCCCCTGCCCGCGAGGGGTGTGAAACCGGCGGACCTGCTGGGCATCGCCCTGCGCGGATCGGCCTCGGACTGGGCGCGGATGGTGATCGCCGGGCTGCCATACGGCGTGATCAGGCTGCTGCCGGCGCTCGCCCTCGGGTACGTAGCGAACCACATCACGACGGGCGGAAGCGCGGGAATGCTATACGCCGTCGCCGTGGCGATTGCGGCCTTCGGCCTGCTCGGCGCAATGCTGCACCTCCTCCAGAACATGGCGATGATGCGGCTGGAGGGGCGCTCGGCCTCCCGGGTCGAAGCCGCCTTCTGGGACCGTCTCATGCGTCTTCCACCCGGCATGCTGCACCGCAATCCGGCCGGCGACCTGGCCATGTCGGGCATGACCTTTCAGCAACTCCGCGACGGCTTGCGGGGGGTCGTCGCCAACTGTTTCCTGTCGCTGGTATTCCTGCTTCCGGTTTTCGGCGTCATCTTCTTCTACGACGCCACCCTCGGGGTCGTCACCCTGCTCTTCAGCCTGGTTTCGCTGCTGGTCACCCTGGTGCTCGGGTTGCGCCAGATCTCTCCATACGGGTGGATGATCAGGTCGGCCCGGCGCGTGGCCGGCCGGCTTTTCCAGATCGTGGGGGGCATTTCCAAGCTGCGCATGGATAACGCGGAAGGATCGGCTTACGCCATCTGGGCGAGGGACTATCGTGCACAGAAGCGCGCGGAGATCGATCTGGGCGCACTGGAGGGGCATTCTCGGGCATTCGGCGCCGCACTGCCTTTCCTTGCCGCCGGCGTGCTCCTGTTCACGGTGATGGAGGCGGGAGACCGCAACATGCCGGTCGGCGATTTTCTCGTCGTCTACACGGTCTTCATTGTGTTTCAGTCCACCATCGCCCGGCTCGGCGAGTCCATCGGCGCGCTGGCCTCCATGTTGCCGGCCTTCGAACAGATGCGCCCCCTGCTTTCGGCGGCGCCCGAGACGGGAACGGAAGGCGAACCGGTCGAATACCTGGGTGGGGACATCCTGTTCGACCATGTTTCCTTCCGCTACGACGCCGACGGACCGCTGATCCTCGACGACGTCACGATTCGCGCCTATCCCGGCGAATTCGTCGCAATCGCCGGGGAATCCGGCGCCGGCAAGAGCACCCTGTTCCGGCTAGCACTCGGCATCGACTGGCCGACGGCCGGGGCGGTATATTACGACGGGCGCGACCTGAGGCACCTGAATCTGAAACAGGTACGCCGCAAGATCGGTGCGGTGCCCCAGTCGGTCGGGCTCCATCCACAGGATCTCTGGGACAACCTCGTAAGCCACTATGAAGGCGTGTCGACCGACGAAGTATGGGAGGCGGTCCGGATCGCGGAGGTTGAGGACCAGATCAAGGCCATGCCCATGGGGATGATGACCATGGTGGGCACCAGCGGTTCCGTCCTTTCGGGCGGCGAGAGCCAGCGCATCACGATCGCCCGCTCGGTGATTGGCAGCCCGCGTATCATGTTGTTCGACGAGGCGACGAACTGGCTGGACAACGAGAACCAGGCCAGCGTGATGCGGAACCTGGCCGCCATGACTTCCACCCGCCTCGTCATCGCCCATCGCCTGTCCACGCTCGAGCAGGCCGACCGCATCTACGTGCTGAAAGCCGGCAAGGTCGTGCAAAGCGGCTCCTTCAACGAACTGAAGGAGACCGACGGGGAGTTCAGGGAACTGATCAGGCGGCAAATCGCCTGATCCGGATAGTCGGCGGACCGATGTGTGACGTACGGATAGGCGGCGGACGGAGCCGTTAAACGGAGCAGATGTTCATGAAGAAGTCCCCCAACGCGGCCGATTTGCTTATCATGAGAGCGGGCGACGACGACGACTTGCGGACACGTCTCCTTGCCAGGCCCAAAGAAACCATCGAGCAGGAACTGGGCGTGACGATGGCTGAAGACCACGAGGTTCACGTGCACGAAGAAACCGTCGGCGCGACCCACATCGTCCTGCCACCGCGCGGCCGGTACACCCGGGAGGAACGGGAGGAGGCGCGAACCGGCGCGTCGTCCCTCGCGTTTCTTCGCAAGACCATGTACGATCCCGCGCCGCCCCTTCGTCCACCGGGTGACGGGGCGGGGCGCGTCCCCGATAGCGATGCCGGGGCCGAGGTCCTCGCGGAGGCGGGCACAGAAAGCGTCCGCCGTGGCCTTGATTTTCTGGAGTCGACGATAGACGAGCACGGCGCCTGGCACTGCATCCGGTTCAACGTGGCCGACCCGAAGGTGCCGCGGCATTTCGAAAGGCCTCCCTTCATTTCGGCGTTCTGCGCCCTTGCCCTGGAAAGTTGCCGGGAAGCGAAGGCCAGATCCATCTGCGCCGCGACCAGGGCCTATCTGGCCGACACCATCGAATATCCCGGTTTCTGGCGCTATTACCGCCATCTGCCCCTGGATCTCGACAGCACCGCGCTATGTTCCCTGGTGATCGGATCGCACCCCTGGATTCTGTTGGGGAGAAACGTTCCGAGGATACTGGCGAACCGCGACGGGGCAGGCCGCTTTACGACCTGGATGCTGGAGGGCAACGAACCCGACGTCGTGTCACGATTTCGTATCGAAGCCGACCCCGTGGTCAATGCGAACGTCATCGCCTGGTTCGGCGACTGCCCGGAAACCAGGGATGCCCAGCAATGGCTGGAGGCACTGATCACAGAAGGCAATCTCAAGGACGCGTCCAAGTGGTACCCTGACGAGATTTCGATCTGCTATGCGGTCGCCCGAGCCGTGAGACGCGTGAGCCCCGCCATGGACCGGCTTCGCCCGGTCCTCGCGGATCGTGTCCTGGACTTGATGGACGACGAGGGAGGTTTCGGCAACGTCCTTCAGACCGCCCAGGCCATGTCGACGCTCAGCGACGTCGAATGCCTTGAAAGAACCGACGTGAAGCGGCCTTTGAGGAGCATCATGAGCGCGCAGCGCGAGGACGGCAGCTGGCCGGAACTGCTCGCCTTTGGCGACCAGATGCTGAAGTTCGGCGCGGTAGGACAAATTGGCCATGGTTCCGAAGCCGTGACCACCGCGTTCTGTATCGAAGCGCTCGAGCGCCTGGCCGCCTGCCTGCGGACCTGAGGCCAGCGGTTCCGGGTATTCGGTTTTGGGTAATCGGTTCCGGTCGTCCGGTTTTGCCGCTACGATATTACGCCCGTGCGGGTGCCAGGTTATGCTGACCAAGGAGGTGTAGCCATGTCACAAGATCCAGTTGAAATCGACAGCACTGAAACCAATGGCGCCGGGCCGGTCCAGGACCAGGCCGAGGCGACGCAGGAGATTGAACCGTCCATCCTGACCGCCCTTCCCCATTACCTGCCGCTGGGCGTTTTCCCGTTGATCTTGCTCGCCGCGCTGTGGGGCGGATGGTGGCTCCTGCCACCCATGGTCTTCATGAGTCTGTCATGGTCCTTCGACCGGGTGTTCGGCCGCGACGGGCGCATCATGGATCCGTGGAAGACGCCGAAACACCGCCTGATCTGGCACAATCTGCCGGTCTGGTCGTGGGCGTTTCTGTGGCCGCCCACTCTGGTTTTCGGCCTGTGGCAAATTCTGGTGGCGGATCCCTTCGTATGGTGGCAGGACGTCGTGCTGGCCATCATCCTGACGATGGAAGCACAGGCCGTGTTCGTCGTCGGCCATGAACTTATACACCGGCGCACCACCTGGGAACGCCGGATCGGCGAGTTCCTGCTTTCTTCCGCCTCCTATCCGCAGTATGCGACGGAACACGTTTACATCCACCACGCCCTGGTCGGTACGCCCTATGACGTGGGGTCCGCGCCGAAGGGGGAGAGTTTCTGGCGGTACATGCCCAAGGAAATCGTCAGCAACCTCGTCAATTCATGGGAAGTGGCGCGAGAACGCCTGGCGCGGCGCCGCCGGACCATGTGGCATTACAGCAATCCCTTCTGGCGCTACGGCTTCGGCGTCGCGTTCTGGTACGCGCTGGTTTTCTGGATGGGCGGGATCTGGGCCGTCCCGGTCTTCGCCTTCCTCGGCCTGTCCTGCGTCTTTTCGATGAAGATCAGCAACTACTTCCAGCACTACGGCCTGCGCCGGGTCCGGCTGGAGAACGGCCGGTGGGAGAAGATCATGCCCCGCCATTCCTGGAGCGCCGACTGGAAGTTCAGCAACTGGATGCTTTTCAATGCGCAGCGCCATGCCGACCACCACGCGGTGGCATCCCGCCAGTATCCCCTGCTGCAGGTCAGCCTCGACGAATCGCCGGAACTGCCGGGCACCTACTCCGATATGATGAACATCGTGCTGAAGCCCAAAAAGTGGTTCGAGAAGATGGACCCGCTGGTGGACCAGTGGCGCAAGCATTTCTATCCGGAGATCGATGACTGGAGCGTCTACGACAGTCCGCTTGCCGCGAAGCGCCCCGACGCCTTCGACACGATCGTCGAGATCTTCGGCGCCGCGCCGCGGCTCGCGAAATGGATCGAACGGAACCCTGAGCTGCTGGACAACCTGCAGGAACAGGAATTCCTCGACCTCGACCTGCCGAAGGGGTTCGAGCAGGACGAGGAATTCGAGTCGATCGCACGGCGCGGACTTGCACGGGTCTACTGGACTTACGAAATGGGCGTTCAGGAAATGAAGGACCTGATCGTCGAGTTGCCCGTGGTCGATGCGAAAGAAACGGCCGAAATCGTGCGGAACTGGTCGAACGACAAGGTGTTTCAAATCGGCATGCACGTGATGCGCGGCAACTTGCTTCCGGCGGAAGCGAGAACGGCGCTGTCCAACCTTTCCGAAGCATCCGTATCGACCGTGCTTGCCTCGGTGGTGGCGGATTTCGGCGAGCGATACGGCACGGACAGCGTGGGCGAGGTCGCTGCCGTCTTCCTGGGCGATCTGGCCAGCCGGGAGGCCTATCCCGGCATTGCGGTCGAAACGCTGTTCGTCCATGACGGCGCGCAGTCGGGCGCGAACGAACGCCTGTTCGGGAGTTTCCGCAAGGCCCTGGCCGACCTGGCACAGGACAACCTGTTGTTCTCCCCGGTCTCCTCCGACGGGGATGTCATGCCCGCGTTGCCGCTCTCCGAACTGGCCGACCAGGCTCGGGACCCGGCTTCCGGCGGGGTCACCGTCTTCACCCGGGCCCGCTGCGTCTTCGAGCCGGAAGGTTCCGGCATCGGAAGCCGATTCGAAGATACGCGGCGCCGGATCCTGGCCGAATGCAGCGCGAACGAGCCGGCGTACGCCAGACCGGGCGGACAGCAGAAAGACGGCACCGGTCCGGACGATCGGCCGGCAGGCCGCGCAGAGACGAGTGTGTCCGCATACGCCCGGATGCCCGGCGGATTGAACGATGTCGAGCAGGCCGCGCGCAATCTGCAGTTGACCCGTGCCGGAGACTTCCTCGACGATCCGGCTCCGTCCGCCGCGATGGTGTTCGAAGCCGCCGGCGACGAGTCGCTGGCACAAGCCGCTAACCTGTGGCGCGACTTGCAGGGGGTAATGCGGCTTGTCGGAGAGGACGGATTTGACGCGGCGACGGCGGGGGCGAAGGTCAAGTCCCTGGTGGCGAACGCCTGCGGGCAGGAGGACTTCGATGCGCTGGCGTCGGTGGTCGACGAAACCGCCGCTCGCGCCGCCGCCCGGATCGATACACTCGCCGCACACGCATGAAAGCGCCTGCCGAGAAGACGCGGAAACCCGGGATGCCTGGGCCGACCAGCAAGCATGCCCGCCAGGGGAAACTATCGAGAACGACCCCTGCCGACCTGGGACTCGTCGATCTACCCACGCTTACCCCGCACTTGCGATCCCACGTCATCGGCGCGCAGCAGACGCTGCTGGTTTCCGAGTCCTTCGATACACTTCTGCACGGCGCCCTGCTTTGCGATCTGCTTCCTCTTCTCGACGGCCGCCGTCCCCTGGCCGGCATCGTCGCCGACCTCGAGGGCCGCCATGCCGCGGCCGATGTGCGCGCAGCGATCGTTTCGCTCTCCGACCGGGGTTATGTCATCTCGGCCGATCATGGCATGGACCAGTCCCGGGCCGCTTACTGGACGTCGCTCGGCGCATCGCCCCGATGGGTCGAACAACGGTTGGCGGAAGCGCCCGTCGCGGTCGAGGGCGACGACGAAAGGCTGTCCCGGCAGCTGGAAACGAGCGGCGCCGGCGTGGTGGCCGACACGGTGGCCGTCGACGACGTCCAGCTCAAGGTTATCGTATGCGACGATTACCTCGACGCGCGGTTTGCGGCGGTGAATCGGTGCCGGCTCGAGGCGGGAGCGCCGTGGATGCTGGTGCGTCCGCGCGGCATGGAGGCGCTGTTCGGACCCGTGTTTCGCGCGGACCGGAAGGGTCCCTGCTGGGACTGCCTGGCCCACCGGCTACGGGGCCACAAGGAGGCCCACCAGTTCCTTCGTCACGTCGCCGGCGAGGAAGCCGCATTCAAGCCGTTCGCCGTCGAACCTGTCGCGCTCGAGGCGGTATACGGGCTGGTTTCGGCTGAAATCGTCAAATGGCTGGTGCTGGATGTTGCGGCTCCGATCCACGCACATGCGGTCTCGATGCATGTCGGCACATTCACAAGCACTATGCATACGGTCCTGCGGCGGCCGCAGTGTCCGGTCTGTGGCGACGAAGGGCTGTACCGGCCAAACCGGGCACCGGTGCCCGTATGTCTGAAGGCCAGCCCCAAACACCATCGGAACAGCGGCGGTGCACGGTCCGTGACGCCGGAATCCACCCTGGCGAGATACCGCCACCTGGTGAGCCCGGTGAGCGGTGTCGTATCCTGGCTGGCGCGCACGACCGATGAGAACGACGACTGGCTGCACGTCTACTGGGCCGGAAGCAATCCCGGCATGAGAAGCCGGAGCCTTAGTTCGCTCAGGCGCAGCCTGCGCAGCAAGAGCGCCGGCAAGGGCAGTACACGGGAACAGTCCGAGGCCAGTGCCCTCTGCGAGGCGATCGAACGTCATTCAGGCGCGTTCAGCGGAGACGAAATCCATACCCGCGGACGATTCATCGATTTCGCCGCGGAAGACGGGGCGGTCCACCCCAACGACGTGCAGTTGTTCAGCGACGACCAGCTCGACAACGCGGAGCACATCAACGCGGCAGGCCATCCCTACAACATCGTCCCGCCGCGTCTCGATCCCGCCGCCGAAATCGACTGGACCCCCCTGTGGTCGTTCACGCATGGCCGGCACCGGTATCTGCCCACGTCGATGCTCTACAGCATGGCGCCCGAACAGCGTGGCCCCGCCGATCTGGTGGCCGATTCCAACGGCTGCGCCGCGGGGAACACCCTGGAAGAGGCCATCCTGCAGGGTTTCTATGAGCTGGTCGAACGCGATGCCTTCGCCATCTGGTGGTATAACCGGTTGAGCGTTCCCGGGGTCGATCTTTCCAGCTTTGACGATCAATTCCTTGCATCGGCCACGGATTATTACGGCCGATACGAGCGGGAGGTGTGGATGCTCGACGTGACTGCCGATACGGGCATTCCGTCATTCGTTGCGCTTTCCCGGCGGCCGGACGCCGAAACCGAGGACATCATATACGGCGCCGGCGCCCATGCCGACCCGCGACTGGCGGCCCTGCGCGCGATGTGCGAGTTGAACCAGTGCCTGACGTGGCTTCCCCGGCCCGGTGGACGCGAAGACGGCGGACATTCGGGTCGGGCCGGACTAGCCGGGCGGCCCGCGCAGTCTGGCCGATCCAGTGGGCCCAACCGGCCCATGATCGACGATCCCATGGCACTCAACTGGTGGAAGACGGCTCGAATCGCCGATTGCGCCTGGCTGGTACCGGCGGCGGACGCGACACTCAGGCAGGCTGCGCAGTATCCGTCGATCGAGAGAGCGGACTCGCGAGAGGACGTGGAGTACTGCCGGGAGAAGGTCGAAGCCAGGGGCATGGAGTTCCTCGTGCTGGACCAGACGCGGCCGGACATCGACATGCCGGTTGCGCGGGTCATCGTACCGGGCATGCGCCATTTCTGGGCGAGATTCGCCCCTGGGCGCCTGTACGACGTGCCGGTCGAGATGGGCTATCGCAATCAACCCCTGGCGGAAGCCGACTTGAATCCCGCACCGGTCATCGCGTAAGGAGACAAGGTGAATATCGACGATGCCGTCCTGCACACCCAGGATCGTCTCGCCGAAGAAGGCGAAACGATGGCCGAATTGCTGGCGCAGTTGCGGAATAAAGTTTCTCCAGATCTGATCGGAGCGCGGGAATGGGGTCTCATACTGAAACAGGCGACACAACTGCCCATAACGATGGGCGCCCAGCCCTTCGGATTCGAACTTCCGCTGCACGATAGCCGGCCCGTGGCGGACTTCGGCGTCTCGCTGGCAAGCGGAAACCGTTCGGGCGACTTTTTTGAAGCGCAGGCGCGGACAGACGAGTCGGATGAGACGGCCGGTGCGGTAAGGCGGCTGTTCGGGAAAATGGAAGCCGAGCACTCGTCGCTGAGAGAGATCGTGGGGCGTAAGCTGATGCTGGAGTATGACGTAGGCTCGGCGCCGGGTGAAGGAAAGTCGCTACCGGGCCTGTTTCTGCGGCCCAACGAACGCACGCTGTTCGGCGGCGCCGGACTCCAGCAGGACGTCGGCATCGTGGTTGACGCCCTCGTTTCCTGCGTCGGCTGGGAAAGGATAGCCGCTGAGCGGGAGAACGCGGAACGGATTTACCTGGCGCAGCCGGAAGACACGCGCCTGGACTCTTTCGGCGTATTCCCGTCCCGGCAGCGTACGGTCCGCCTGGCGATCATGGGTTTCAGCGCGGAGGACGGAATCGGACCTTATCTCAAAAACACCGGTTGGCCGGGGCAGATTTCCGCGGTCGAATCCGTGCTCGGGCGCCTGAGGGAAAGAGCGGAGATCGTGAGCGCAGGCTTAAATGTAGACGTTCGGGCTGACGGGCTGGGACCAACGCTCGGTCTGACCCCCATCGTCAAGCAAAGATACACACAGGATTCCCGTTACTGGATCGATGGCATGACCGACTGGGATCCCGTACTGGATGCGTTGGGTTTTGAGGATTATGTCGTTCCGGAGAAGCTTGCGGCCCTTGCGGACTGGGCTTCCAAACCCACGACATTGTTTGGCAAAACCGGGCCATTTCTCATGTTGCGGGGCATACACCACATCAAGCTGGTCATCAAAGGAGACGGGCTGGAGCAGGCCAAGGCCTATCTATACATGGTGCTTTCCGGCGCGCACTCGAACTGAGCGCCATGGGCACGAACCGAGCACCATGCGCTCGAACCGTGCGCCTCGCACGCAAACTGAACGCCACGTCAGGCAATCAAAGCAAAAGTCCTCCCCGACCAGGATGATCGGGGAGGACTTTTATCTAACTACTTGATCACGCGAATACCAGGCATCCGCATAGTGACCGGCGTGCTGATTTCAGTCTACCAGCAGCAACAGAGGCCGGCCGAAACGGCTTCGAGTTGCTCCTCGGATATATTCGCATCCGGGGGCAGTGCGATATGCACCGTCTGCATATCGCTTTCGTGAACCTGGATCGACATGGATTCCGGCATCGTGATGTCCAGTTCCTCACAGATGGTCGACTTCGGATCCGAAATCAGCTTCTGCCTGAAATCTGCGTCCAGAGAGGACTTCTCAACGATCTGCTTTAACATTTCATCGCCACTTCTCATGATTTTGCTCCTTTCGAAAATTGACATCCGACTATGATCCGACGTACCGAGTAATATGTGTCATTTAGTTACAAAAGTCAAGCTATTTCGGTGATCCGAACGAATGGCGGCGCCCGGCCCAACTCACCGACACCCCCACGATCACGTTCAGCGCCAGACCGAGCACACCGGCGTGCCAGCCCCAGACCTTGCCCATGCCCGCGAGGGTCAGCCCGGCCGCGAGCGCCGTGCCCGAGGCCATTCCCGCGGCGGCCCCGGCCGCGCTGAATCGCCGCCACAGCACTCCCAGCACAAACAGTGGGGCGGTCTGGATCAGCACCTCCATCTTCAGCTCGATGAGTCCCCACAGGGTGAGATCCGGCGTCAGGGCGATGAGGACAAGGATGGCCATGATGATCCAGGACAGGCGCTTCCCCCACGCGGTAAGGCTTGCTTCCGGAAGCGACCCCATCCGGAATCGGGCCAGTACATCCTTGACGAGCAGGGAAGAGAGGCTGAGCAGGACGGAGTCGGCCGTCGACATGATCGCCGCGACGATGCCGGTGAGGACGAGCACGGTCATGACGTAAAGCCAGAGTGATTCGGCGGCCCAGACCCGGAGTAGGCGGGGCATGACCTGGTCGGTCTCGACGCCCTCGAGGCCCGACAACTGCGGGATGGCGAGAATCCCAACGAGCACGACCGCCGAAATGGTAACCAGGGGCATGAAGGCCATGACGGTGAACGACCGCTTCAGACTGCGGGTGCTCCGGGCGGCGAAGATGCGCTGTATGGCCTGGGGATAGACGGCGGCGGCAAAGCCCACCAGCAGGATGGTGCTGATCCAGGTGCGGATCGTTTCGCCTTCCGGAAGTGCGGCTTTTGCCGGTTGGTGTGCGACGATCCAAGCCGTCGCTTCACCGAGGCGGTCGCTCCCCGCGACCACGGCGGCCAGCATGCCCAGCAGCCCGACGAAGAGGAGCAGGCCCTGGATGCAGTCGGTCCACGCCACGGCCTGCATCCCGCCGAGGGTCTCGTAGAACAGGATGATGACGGCAAGGATCACCACGCCCGCCCAGAACGGAATGGCGCCGCCGGAGAGACCGGAAACGATATGTCCCACCGCCAGGAGTTGCGCGAGCAGGTAGTTGGCGATGGCGACCACGAACAGCACGCCGGCGAAGAGGGTCAGGCCGGATCTTCCGTTCTCACCGAACCGATGGGTGATCCAGTCGCCCGGCGTCACGAAGTGCTCTCGTCGCGACGCGCGATAGAGCGGCGGTGCGAAGAGCAGGTAGGCCACCACGATGGCCATCATGAACCCGACGCTCATAGTCCAGGCGTATCCCAGCCGATAGGCCTCGCCGGGATAACCGATGAGCGTATTGCCGCTGTACTGGGTCGCGTAGAGTGTGAAGAAGAGGACCAGGGCGCCCAGGTTCTTGCCCGCCAGGTAGAAGGAGGACATGGAATCGTCCCGGCGTCGGGACCGGGCCACGTATCCGAGGACAATCATGAAGACGAGGTAGGCGGCCAGAAAGGCGAAGGCGCCGGGGCCGTAAGGCTGATCCGTCATGTCTCAGCCGTCCTCCCGCCAGTACCGGTATATCACGAACGCGGTGAAGCACGCGACGGCCAGACAGGCAGCCAGGCAGATCACGACCCAGTACGGCACGCCAAACCAGATGAGGACCGGGTCTATTTTCGGGAGGTACCACGGTATGGAAAGAGCGAATAAGACCGCGTAGACGGCCCAGATCCATCGGGGAAAATGGTGGTCGGTAGTAAATGGAGTCATAAAGGGAGATAAGTCATGGATGTATGCGTGTAAATCCGGCCGTTACACGCGGACGTACTTGTGCACGAGGTTCTCCACGCCCACCTCGCCCACGTAGATGTCGCCGTGGCGGTCTACCCAGACGCTGTGGGCGCCGTGGGCCTGATCGACCGGTCCGCCCCGGACGACCCACTGGGCGATGAGCCTTCCGTCCATGTTCATGATGGTGACCCCGCCGCCCTCGCCCAGGAAGACCGTATCCTCGTCATCGACAAACAGGCCGCAAGGCGCGGGACGGCCGGGCCATTCCGCGAGGAAGCTGCCCTCGGAATCGAAGACCTGGATCCGGTTGTTGGTCTCCCGGTCGGCGACGAGCAGGCGGCCGTCGGACACGGGGAAGATGTTGTGCGGAAGGGTGAACCGGCCGGGTTCGGTACCTCTTCCACCCCAGGTCTGGACCAGGTCTCCAGAGGGCGTCATCCGGTGCACGTAACACTGTCCGTAACCGTCGGAGACGTACAGGTCCCCGGAGGCGCCCCTGACGGCGCGCGTCGGCATGTTGAAGGGTTTGCCCGGTGCTCCGGCCCGGTTCGGCTCACCCAGCGTCTGCAGCAGTGTGCCGTCGCCCGCGAATACCCGGACGGTATGGTCTCTGCAGTCCGGGATGAAGATCCTGTCGTCCCCGTCGATCCAGATCTCGTGGGGCAGGGCCAGTATGTCGTGGCCCCATTCGTCCAGCAGGCGGCCGTCCCTGTCGTAGACCACCACGGCGGGACTGGGCTCCCGGTCGACGACGTAGACCCGGTCCCGCGAATCCACGGCCACGGCCGTGGCGATGCCCAGCGTGCGCTCGGATCCCCATCCGGGCACCTTCTCGTAACAGTAATCTCCCGATCCCCAAATCATGGTCTGATCCTCCGGCGATATGGCTTCCGATCTCTAACCGCGACCCGGCAGGGCGCCGCGGCTTCTCTGTCGATTCCGGCGAACCCGGCAGGGCGCCGCGGCTTCTCTGTCGATTCCGGCGAACCCGGCGGGTACAAAGACTTTGTCCCGCGATTTCGAGCGGTATATACTCTGTCCATACTTTTCCGTATTTGTTGATACTTTGTATACACAGGTGAACGACAATACACAGGTGAACGACAATACACAGTTGAACGACAGGAGTCAGGATATGGGTGTACTAGACAGCTTTTCGCTTCAGGGGCGCATCGCCGTTGTTACAGGCGGCGCAGGTCCGCAGTTCGGCAGCAGCATCTCCGAAGCGCTGGCGGAGGCCGGCGCCACGGTGGTCGTCGCTTCGCGGGACCTGGAAAAAAACCGGCGATTCGTCGCCGGACTGAACGATCGGGGATTCGACACCCACCCCGAGGCGCTGGATATCACGAACACCGAATCGATCGACACCCTGAAACGACGCGTAATGGACCGTTTCGGCCGCGTGGACGTCCTGGTCAACAGCGCCGTGGTCGGCCGAGGCGGCGGTTTCGACGAGCAGACGCCGGACTACTGGGCTGCCAGCGCCCAGGGGAACATGGTGGGGCTCTTCGCCCTTTGCAAGGCCTTCGTCCCCGTCATGGCCGGCCAGGGCAGCGGCAGCATCATCAATATATCGAGTATCTACGGCGTCGTGGCCAACGACCCCGGCCTGTACGAAGAAACCGATATGAAACAGCCTCCCGACTACACTTTCGTCAAGGGCGGCATGATCAATTTCACCAGGTACATCGCGAACTACTACGGGAAGCAGGGCGTCCGGGCCAACTGCATCTGTCCGGGCGGGTATTTCAATGAACAGCCGGGGCCGTTCGTGCAACGGTACGAACATCGCGTGCCGCTCGGACGCATGCTGGACAACGAAGATCTCAAGGGCGCCGTAGTCTTCCTGGCCTCTGACGCGTCCAGGTACGTCACCGGGGTCGCGCTCATGGTCGACGGCGGCTGGACGTCGCTATAGCAGGACGCGTCAGAACGATCACACTTCCGGATCGATTACCGACTTATCCTGGGGATGATAGTCGATAGCGCGGCGCCCGTGATCCAGGTCGTACAGGTTCCAGGTACTGTCAGACACGCCGAACACGACCTCGAATCTGACGCCAGGGTGTATGATCGCCCGTTCGAACACCCGGACCGCGTCGCCGTGGCTCAGATGATGGGGATGTCCCGGCAGGTCCCGCTGTTTCTGGAAATTGCCGATGCGCACGCACACGACTTCCATGTCGAACCTCACCGCGTACATGTAACCCAGGCTTTCCCCGAAGACCTTGCTGATGGAATAATAGCTTTCCGGCCGTGGCGTCATGTCGATTGTGCGATGCACGTCCTGCGGATAGGGCGCCAGGAGTCCGGCCCGGCTGGCGAAAGCCACGCGGCGCACGCCGTTGCGGCTGGCCGCTTCGAAGAGCGTGTAGGTGCCGATGAAGTTGGCGTCCAGGATTTCCTCCCACGTCGCGCCGCCGGACGGATTTCCGGCCAGATGGATTACCGCGTCCATGCCTTCCGTGGCCTGGAGCACCGCGTCCATATCGGTGATATCGCCGACGACCTCGTCATCCATTCCCGGTGTAGGCACCCGGTCGAAACCACGGAGGGGATATTTGTCTTTAAGTCCGTTTACGATGATCGTTCCGATGACGCCGGCAGAACCGGTGACGAGTATACGGGGTGTTTCATTCATTCCGACTCCTTGCGCATGAAGGGTCCACGGCGTTCGATCCAATCGTAAGTCTCCTGCCAGGATGTGCTTCCGTCTTCTTCCCAGATGTCCAGCCGGATTCCCCGGATGTTGCCTTCGGTAAAACCGGTCAGCCGATGGACCGAGGGATACCCGATGGTATAATAAATGTTTCCGCTGGGCAGACGGGTTTTGCCGATATACCGGGGAAGCTCGGTGATCGGGTTACCCGCGATGCGCACCAGTTCCTTTTCGTCGATCTCTACCCCGAGACCGGGGCCTTCAGGCACCGGCGAGCTGCCGTCCGCCACCTCGATCCGGCCGCCGGTTACGTCCTCGCCGTACTGGTCGTCCAGGTTGACCGTATGCATCACGTTGGGGATCACCGCGCCGAGGTGGAGCGCCATCGCCTTGCTGAGCGTGCCCCCGGTCAACTGGATCACGGTGGAGACGTTCGCCTCGGCACAGGCGAACCCCCGCTTCAGGCTCATGCCGATGCCGTGCTCGCCGACCATGTAGGCGTCGGCGCATCCAAGCCCGATCTCCGGACCGCCGCCCAGCTGCGGCACGTGCATCAACAGGGGGATCGACGTCTGCTCGCGCAGGCGCCGCCAGCCGTCCACGTCGCGCCAGGCCAGCGGATCCTCAATCACGCCGACGACGGGCGACTTCTCGAGATTTTCGACGATGCGCGCCACATCGGCGAACGACCGGTTGTGGTTGAAGTCGTAGTGCATCTTGAAACCGGGCGGGGCGACCTCCTCCACGGCGCTGTTCTGTTCGTAAACGTCGTAGTACTCGCCGGTGTGCATCTTGAAGATCATGTACCCTTCGTCCGCGGCGCGCACCACCTCGGCAGCCAGTTCTTCGGAGGAGGCAACCCGGGTCCACGCCGCGACGGGCACCCGGTCGCGCACCTTCTGTCCCATGAGCTTGTAGGCCGGGATCTCGAGATGCCTGCCCATGAGATCGTACAACGCGCCCATGAGACCCACTGGATAGCCCGCGTTGATGTGATCGAAGGGACTGCTGCCAGTCAACCGCTCCACGTCCCTGATATCCATCGTGACGTGTCCCCGGCTGTCCCCGTAGCCCACCACGCCGTTGTCTGCCGTCACCTTGAAGATCGTCTGCGTATCGATAGTCCTAAACTGGACCTTCTTGTCGACGTTCCGTTCCGTGAGTTTCGGATTGATATGGGTAATTGCGATGTCGGTGATTTTCATGGCCTGCTTCTTTCTGTGCGGAATCCATCCTGTCGGTTACCGCACCTTTATGCGATGGTTAGATTAACGATTCGCCAGCGACCTGGGCGCTCCCTCCTGGTTCACGCCGTCCCGGACGGTGGTAGCGATGGGCCAGCACTGACCGCCCCTTTTCCGGTACTCGTCTTCCGCGCCGCACAGCCAGGTGAACATCCGCGCGGCCGCGATGGCGCCCTGGAACTGCTCGAACACGCCCGCGGGCGGGTCGAATTTGATGGTGTTGAAGTCGATGTCCTCCTGCGTGATCCAGTCTCTTTGCGGCGGTACGGTCCGCCAGTAGTTGTACTTTAGCAGGTTGCGGAACTTGCTCTTTCCTCTCGGACCCGTGGTTGCCCGCGACCTGCGGTGCCAGATCCCGTAGACGGTGAGAAAGATCGTGCCGGCCGGACCGGCCGACGAAACGGTCCCCCTTATGGAACCGAGATGTGCCATCATGGGGGCCTTGTTGCGCATGAAGTGCGACCCGGGCAGCACCACGGTCGGTCCCATGTCCTCGGTGCATTCCTCTGGATAGTAGAAGACCTGAAGGTATTCCAGCCGGTCCGTGTAGATCGTGCCGCCGTCCCGGTGCCAGGTCTGGGGCTGGTCGAAGGGCAGGGGACCCCGGTGGTTGCTGATGATGAGCGGCAGGGTGAAGCCGCTACCCAGGAGCGACCGGACGGCGCCCGCCGCCTGCGGGTTCATGAGCACGCCGTCCACGAAGAAAGACTCCTTCATGATGGGCGTGGGCTCGTAGGTACTGTCGACGCGGTCCAAGTAGTCGATGACCTCCCTGTTGACGTCTTCCGGCACGACACCGGGGAGCATCAGGTAGCCATTTCGGCAGAATTCGATCACTTCGCGGTCCGTCAGCGTCGGCGCGCAGTCCATTTCTGTTCCGTAAGGTGCCCCGTTCATCACAGTCTCCATAGTCTATCTCCACCTTTCCAGCACAAACTCGTATCCGAGTCCGTAGGTATCCTGTTCACGCATGGCGAGGGACGCTTCGGGAAACTTGATGATACGCCAGCCGTCGTCCAGGGCCTCCTTGATCGACCGGTACCGGAACTCGCCGTTCTCGTCGAGCCCGTCGGAGTCCGCCCCGTCTTCGTAGATACTGATGCCGACCACCGCCGAGTGGGGGTTGGTCGTTGGCGCTTGCAAGTAGAGCAGGCTCTGGCGACCGCTGCCCGGACCGTGCTCCGCTTCAGCGTTTTCCACCAGGGCGATCGCTTCGTCGATGTCCTCCCTGGTCAGCACCCCGTCTTCGAATCGTGCCCTGATCCTCTTCAGCTGTGCGGTCAGTGGGTCCATCGTTCCTTCCCTGGACGGGTCGGCCAGGCCTGCTGGTGCGGCCGGGGCCTGCTGGTGCGGCCGGGGCCTGCTGTGGTGGCCGGACCTGCCGTGGCGGCCCGGGCCTGGCTAAGCAGATTCCAAGGGATTTAAAGGAGAAACTTGAGCAAACATAACCGGACGGCGGAAATGTGAAAAGAAGAAAACCTCAATTTACCGGCATGACGCCCTGACCATGAGCAGAAACGTGCATTCTGCGCAGACGAGCAGCGTGGCCAGGGTGAGGTGAAAGACCTGCGCTGCCGGCGGCAGGCCGCCGTAGGCCAGGACGACCCCCAGGACGATCTGCAGCAGGATGGCGGCCAGGATGAACCGGACGGCCGTGGGGAGCCGCCCGGTCATGCCGTGTCGCCGGACCGCCCGGTATAGGAGCACGCCGGCGATCAGGACCAGCCAGGAAGAAAACCGGTGCACGTGGTCGACGAGACCCACCTGGACCAGCCATTCGCCCCGGGGCAGACCGCCATCGTCCTTGATGAAGGGATCGATGCCCTCCCGTACCTGCGTGCCGATGAGCACCTGTATCGCCGTTAAGGCCAGGAGCACGAGTCCCAGGCTCAACAGTACGGACCGTCCCTGCCCGGTGAGTTCGACGCGCAAGCGCTGCTCCAGGGACTGGAAAGTCACGAAGAGCAGCAGGCACAGCAGGATGACCGCGAGGGCCATGTGGAGCGTTATGATCCCGGGCTGAAGGCCGGATCTGACCACCTGCCCTCCCAGCCAGCCCTGGAAGCCGACTAGCGCGAAGCACAGGCCCGCGCAGTAGAAGATCACCGGTTGCGACCTCCGGTATCGAAAAGAACGCAGGAAGGTCGCGAATACGAGTATCCCGATGACGACGCCCACGAGCCGGTTGGCGTATTCGGTCCACATTTTGACCGGGTTGAAGTCCGCAGGATCGAAGCCCTTTTCCCGGACATAGGCCATGTCCAGCGCTTCCACGGTCGCCGGCGGCAGCCACGAACCCCAGCACCTGGGCCAGTCGGGACAACCCAGGCCCGCGCCGGTTATCCGTACCAGGCTGCCCACGGTGATCAGGAGTACCGTAGCTGCCAGGGTCGCGAGGGCCGTTTTCTGAAAGGCGTTCATGATTGGGCATCATAGATCGCAATGCCATTTTGGGCAAGGGATATCGGGCGTTGAACGACGGGCCCGTCGGCGGAAATTTGGTTGCCAATCCGGCCGCGTCGATGTATCTTGTGCCGTGCAGTTCGAGGCGGGTTTTCAAGGGGTATAGCTCAGCTGGTAGAGCGGCGGTCTCCAAAACCGTAGGTCGCGGGTTCGAATCCTGCTGCCCCTGTTCCATATTACAGGCCGAGCGCCGCCGCGGTCCACAGGCCGAGCGCCGCCGCGGTCCACACGCCGGGCGCCGCCGCGGCCGACTTGCCGGAACGGACGGGCCATGTCTTTCTTCGAAGTGGAAACCTGGGTACCCAAGCCCGACCGGAAAGTCGATCACGACGAAATGATCCGGACCTGGTTCGCTTTCGTGGAAGCCCACAAATACGACCTGTTCCCGGAATGGCGGTCCGCCCGCTACTTTCGCGAAGTGGAACGCAAATCCGGCGTGGCCACGGGCCGCTACGTGATGGTGTTCGAATACGTGTCCCACGAAGGATTTCTCGCGTACAAGGAGAGGCGCAAGGACTGGTCGGGACCCTACGCCGAATACAGGAAAGTGGATCCCTACCAGTTCTTCGACCTGGAAACCGTAACCGAGACCTGCTGGATGCCGGAAGAGCAGGACCGTTGGCTGGATTTCACCTGAGGACCACACGATACCGCCATCGATACAGGGGTGGCCATGCGTAATCAATATATACTCACGCCGTATTTCCTGGACCGCCATGACGCGGCGCTCCTCGACCTGGCGCAGGACGACTGGACCGTAAACGAAACCACGTTGCAGGGCGACAGCGAGATGGCCCGCACCCTGTGTGTGCACCGTCCTCTCGCCGACCGGGTCGCCGAAGCCGCAAAGGCCGGCAGGCGACCGGTCAGCGTCGCGGGCGACTGTTGCGCGACCATACCGGTCATGGCCGGGCTGCAGCGCGCCGGGATTCAACCACTTTTCCTGTGGCTCGACGCCCACGGCGACTTCAACACCTGGGACACGACGCCGAGCGGGTTCCTGGGCGGCATGCCGCTGGCGATGATGGTCGGACTGGGCGAGCAGACGATGGTCGAGAACGTGCGCATGGATCCGATTCCCGACGGAGACGTCATCATGTCGGACGGCCGCGACCTGGATCCCGGTGAGCGGAAACTGGTCGAAGCGTCCCGGTTGCGGCATTTCCCGGACGTGCTCGAACTCCTGAAGTGCGACCTGTCCGGCAGGCCGGTCTACGTCCATTTCGATACGGACATCCTGGACCCCTCCGAGGCGCCCGCCATGGGCTACCCGGCGCCGGGCGGACCGCCGTCCTCCGACCTGGAGCGCGTGTTCCGCCACCTCGCGGATCATTGCGACATCGCCGCGCTCTCTATCTCGACCTGGCGTTCCAACATGGACGAAGACGGCCGCAGCAGGTCCCTGTGCATGAGCCTCTTCGAAATCCTGACCGGCTGACCGGCGATCCGGCTGACCGGCGATCCGGCTGACTGCGATCCTGCTGACTGGCGAGTCCTGCCTTGTCTTCCACCGACACCTTTTTCAAAGACCTGATCGTCATCGAGGCCGCGAACGTGCTCGCCGGCCCCGCCGTGGGCATGTTCTTTGCCGAACTCGGCGCCACGGTGATCAAGGTGGAGAACATCAAGACCGGCGGCGACACGACCCGTCAGTGGAAACTGCCTGCCGAAGACAGGAACTCCGATGTGTCCGCCTATTTCTCTTCGGTGAACTGGGGCAAGCGATCCATCGGCGTCGATTTCGCGATCCCTGCGGGATACGAGGTGATCGTGGACCTGGTACGGCGCGCCGACGTCTTCCTGCAGAGCTTCAAACCGGGCGACGCCCGCAAGTTCGGGCTCGACTACCCGGTCCTCCGCGATGTAAACGACCGGCTCATCTACGCGGATATCACCGCCTTTGGCGAGACAGACGAACGGCCGGGGTTCGATGCCGTTCTGCAGGCGGAGACCGGTTTCATGGGCATGAACGGTACCGAAACGAGCGGCCCGGTCAAGATGCCGGTGGCCCTGATCGACCTGCTGCTGGCCCATCAATTGAAAGAAGCCCTGCTGATCGCCCTCATCGAACGGATGCAGTCGGGACGGGGCTCGTACAACACGGTTTCGCTGTTCCAGTCCGGTGTCGCGTCCCTCGCCAACCAGGCCGCGAACTACCTGGTGGCCGGTACCGTGCCGGGCCGCGCAGGTTCCGATCACCCGAACATCGCGCCGTATGGAACGGTGTTCAGGACCTTGAACGGGGAACCCGTCGTGCTGGCCGTCGGCACCGATAGCCAGTTCCAGGCCCTATGCGAGGTCCTGGATATTCCCGAAGCCGCCGCGGACGGGCGGTTCGCCACCAACCAGCAACGCGTGGTCCACCGCGACGCGCTGAACGCGCTGCTGACGCAACGAATCGGCGGGCAGGAGAGGGACGACTTGCTGGATGAGTTACAGGCGCGACAGGTACCGGCCGGCGCGGTCCGGCGTCTGGACGATGTTCTTGCCCACGCGTCCGTGGAACCGCTGCTGCTTCAAGGGAAGCGAAGCGACGGCGTCCCGATCCACGGCCTGCGCACGGTCGCTTTCGAAAGCGATGTCGTAACGCCCCCGCCCACACTGGATTCGCCTCCGGCATTCGATGCCGACAGTCGATATGTGCTCGCCGGAGTGCTGGGATATACGGAGGAACGGATTCAGGTGCTAAGGGACGCGGGAGCGGTCCTGTAGTCCAATCGTTTCAGGTGGTACGGTCCCTGTTCCAACGACCGGATTTCGGTTGCTGGCACTACGTGAAATGCCGTATATTAACACGGGTTGAAGGCGTGAGGGCGCAAAGCACACGGTGCACTGCTGCGTCAAAATCCATTTGCGCCTCGGAGTGCACAGGGAAGCCAGATGGACGTTGATATCGCAGCCTATTGCGCGCGCATCGGAGTCAGCGGCCCGCTGCCGCCAACGGTAGCGACACTGCGCCGGCTGCACCATGCGCACATGCTGGCCGTGCCCTTCGAGAACCTGGACATTCATTGGGGCCGCCCGATTGTGCTGGAGGAAGCGCGGCTCTTCGAGAAGCTCGTGACGCGGAGCCGCGGCGGATTCTGCTACGAACAGAATGGCCTGTTTGCCATGGTGCTGCGCGAACTCGGCTTCACGGTCGACCTGCTGGAGGCGCGCGTGGGCGCGAACCCCTGGGAGGACAGCCTCCCCTGGGACCATATGACGTTGCAGGTCACCCTGAAGGAGCGCTGGCTGGTGGATGTGGGCTTCGGTGACGGTTTTCGCGAACCGCTGTTACTGGACGAGGCGAGGCCGCAGGCGCGCTCGGATGGCATCTGGCGTGTGCAGCACGACGGCTGCGAGGGCCTGCATTCGAGCCGCACGACAGCCGGTGACTGGAAAACCGAGTATCGCTTCCGGCTGCGGCCGCGTCAACTGGTAGACTTTACGCCCGGTTGCGAGCATCACCAGCACTCGCCGGAGTCCCATTTTACGCAGCAGCGCTTGTGTTCGCTCGCTACGAAGACCGGGCGGATCACGCTGAGCGACCGGTGCCTGATCGAGACGGAAGGGTTCCCGTCACGGGCTATCGCCGGCGACGATAAATCGGAAGACTCCCGGCGCCAGGAACGGGACCTGGCCGACGAGGCGGAGTTTCTGCAGTTGTTGCGGGAGCGCTTTGGCATCGAACCCTGAACCGGGACCAGGATAGGTGCCGGGGTTCGGACGTCACACAAATTCCACGAAATGCGAAGGGATATGAGCGAGTTAATCATAGTAGGAGACCGGGTGCTGGTCGAGCAGCATGACGGCGAGCAGCTCACCCATTCGGGACTGTACCTGCCCGCCACGGTGACCGAGAAGGAAAAGGTGGGGACCGGAAAAGTCGTCCGCGTGGGACCGGGGCACCTTATGCCCAATCCGGACTACAACGAGGGCGACCCGGTCACCAGGCCCGCAGAATCGGTGCGCTACCTGCCGCTTCAGGCCCAGACGGGCGATTTCGCCTTTTACCTGCGCAAGGAGTCCATCGAGATCAATTACCAGGAGAAAACCTATATCATCGTCCCGCACAACGCCATCCTGGCACTGGTGCGATCCGACGGCAACGTGCTGCAGGACCTCGAGGACCTGCTCGGCGAAGAGTAACGGGATCTTAAGACCGGTTGATTAACCCAATAGAAGGAGCGTGAACCAATGAACAGGACGGCGGCCTACAGCAGGGCACAGCAAGGCATACCTGTCGCGCAACTGGGTGTCGACGTGCGCGGGGCGTTTATCACCCGTACCTACACCCATCTTCTCGGGGCGATCCTGGCTTTCGCCCTGATCGAGATCTACCTGTTCCAGACTGGCATGGCGGAGTCGATCGCCCGCGTGTTGCTCGGCGGATCCTGGCTCATCGTACTGGGCGGGTTCATCATCCTGAGCTGGATCGCGTCCCATTTCGCGCACAGTGCGCAGACCAAGGGCGGTCAGTACGGCGCGCTGGGGCTGTTCGTCGTAGGCGAGGCCATTATCTTCACGCCGCTGCTCTACGTTGCCGATTCCATGGCGCCGGGTGTGATCAACAGCGCCGCCACGGTTACGCTCCTCGGGTTTCTCGGGTTGACGATCGTGGCCTTTCATACCCGCAAGGACTTCTCCTTCCTCGGCGGACTGCTGAGGTGGGGGTTCATCTGCGCGCTCGTGCTGATCGTGGCCAGCGTGCTATTCGGATTCCACCTGGGGACGATCTTCACCGTGGCCATGATCGTACTGGCCGGCGGCGCGATCCTCTACGACACATCGAACGTATTGCATCACTATCCCGAAGACCGGCACGTTGGCGCGGCGCTTCAACTCTTCGCCTCCGTGGCGCTGTTGTTCTGGTACATTCTGCAGTTCTTCCTGTCCTCGAGAGACTAAATACACC
Source organism: Gemmatimonadota bacterium (assembly GCA_026705925.1). GTDB lineage: Bacteria > JAAXHH01 > JAAXHH01 > JAAXHH01 > JAAXHH01 > JAAXHH01. Next base: position 97,519 of record JAPOZT010000026.1, on the reverse strand, counting down.
CGGGCAGGAGGCACCAAGGCGCCAATTCATCGATCAGGGAGGAATTCCAGGGATGTTCAAATACATGCGTATCAAGACTACGTTGTCCATAGGCCTGATGGCCCTCGTACCGGCGCTTTTCGCACTGGCCTGCGAGGGAAAGGTGGGACCGACCGGACCGGAAGGGCCGCCGGGACAGGAGGGACCGCGAGGACCGGAGGGGCCGCGAGGCCCAACTGGCACGGACGGAAGTACGGGACCGGTAGGACCGCAGGGACCGCCTGGCGAGGTTCGGGTCATCGACCTGGACCTGATCGGTTCGTGGCGGGCCGTGGGTACGGATCTCGGTCAGACCCTTGCGCAGAACTTACGGGATTTCCTGATGAACATAGGGGGACTGGACGAAGCGACCGCCGATGCCATTGTCGCCGAGTTTCTCAAGGAAATCGAAGCAGATCTGGCGAGCTCGTCCCTCGGGACATTGACGCTGAACGCCGACGCCACCGCCTCCAATCACCTGGATGAATCGGCCGTGTGGTCGGCCAACGGCAGCATTCTGGTCCTGAAACAGGACGACTCCGTCGTTTTTCTCGGCAATTACGTGGTCGAGAACGACCGCCTGACCCTGACCCTGACCAGGGATCATGTGCTGCAGTTGATCCAGGTCGGTTCCGAAGAACCCCCGACGCAGGACGAGCTGATGCTCTTCGACGTAGTTTTCGGTGAGGATGGCGGGATCAGCTTCTTCTTCGAACGGGAATAACCCCGGACGTCGCGATCACCGCACACCGCGTTCACCGGACCGCGTTCATAGAAACCTTAGTAACCTTAGTAACCGGACCGCGGGCGGTGTCATCAGAAAAGGTACGCATGCACCCCAGACTCAGGACCATCGGAAGGGAAGCCGTCTCCTTCGGGCTCATCGCGCTGGTTTTGCTGGCGGCCCGATCGACCCTGGCCGATCACTACACCGTTCCTTCCGGATCCATGGAATACACGCTCCTGCCGGGAGACCGTATCTTCGTGGCCAAGTACACGTATGGATTCCGGTTTCCTTTCACGGACTGGAAGCTCACCGAGGGACGTGAAGTGGAACGGGGCGAGGTGGTGGTCTTCGATTCGCCCGTGGAAGACATCCGCCTGGTGAAGCGGATCGTCGCCGTGGGAGGCGACACCGTGTCTGTCCGCGGCGGCCAGGTATCCATCAACGGCACGCCGATGGGTTCGTTCACGGATATGCGGGAGGAGTACTACGGAGAACGCCGGGTCCGCCTGAACCTCAGTTACAGCGGGGGGGAGGACTACGGTCCGGAAATCATTCCCCCCGGGTATCTCCTGGCCATCGGAGACGCCCGGGGGAACAGCAAGGACGGCCGGGTCTTCGGTTTTATCTCAAAGGAGGCGGTCTACGGCCGGGCCGTATCCGTCTACTACCGCGACGGCGAAGGCCTCTGCTGGCTGAAGCTGTGATTGAACACGGTGCCCGGGTGAGCTCCGGCCCGGGCGACCGCGTACCCTACCGCGTTTCGGTCTTCGTTTCCTCTGCCTCTTCCTTCTCTCTGTCATCCGCGCGCTGCTGACGCTGCATCGGGTTTTCCGGCGTCCGGCGACGCTGCTTGAACAGCTGGAAGCGCGTGGGTTTCGACTGCGGCGGCCAGACGTTGTTGCTCAGGTCGGTATCCGCGGTCTCCAGGAAGGGATCGAGGGTGATCCTCTCCACCGGCTGATCCATGACGAACACCTTGGTCACGCGGTCGTCCCGGTACCGCCAGATCTCCGCCGGAATCCGCTGCACTTCCTTCGTTCCGTCCTCGAGTTCGAACTCCAGGATCACCGGCATGACCAGCCCGCCGACGTTCTCGAAGGTCAGTTCGTAGAAGTGCCTGCCGCTTTCCAGGATGGCCAGGTCCTCGGGGGACAGGGTCGCCAGGTAGCTTTCATACTCGTCCTGGTCGAGGATGGAAACCTCGAAGGGATCGTACCTGTTGTAGAAATCGACCAGCGTCGAGTCCTGCGCGACCATCGGGTCCGTGATATCGGTCTGGTTGCGCGCGTAGCTGATCCCCCGGTTTTCCTCTTCCCGGTCCGCCCGTGCAATCTCCTTCTCCACTTCCGGGTCCCGCGTATTGATCTGGAACCACTTCACGTCGCCCAACCCGAGATCCACGTGGTCCGTGCTGTAGAACCACCCGCGCCAGAACCAGTCCAGGTCCACCGCGGACGCGTCTTCCATGCTGCGGAAGAAATCTTCGGGGGAAGGATGCTTGAACATCCAGCGCTGTGAGTAGCTGCGGAAGGCATGGTCGAAGAGTTCCCGGCCCATGACGGTCTCTCGGAGGATGTTCAGCGCGGTAGCGGGCTTGCCATAGGCGTTGGGCCCGAGCTGGAACACGGACTCCGAATTGGTCATGATGGGAGATATGCGTTCCACGTCGCCCTTCATGTAGTTCACGATCTGGTGGGCGGGTCCGCGGCGGGAAGGATACTCGGTATCCCATTCCTGTTCGGCCAGGTACTGCAGAAAGGTGTTCAGACCCTCGTCCATCCACGTCCACTGCCGCTCGTCCGAATTGACGATCATGGGAAAATAGTTGTGGCCGACCTCGTGGATGATCACGCTGATCATGCCGTACTTCGTCCGCTCGCTGTAGGTGCCGTCCGGTTCCGGCCGGCCGCCGTTGAAGCAGATCATCGGGTATTCCATGCCGATGCGGTTCGTGTGCACGGAAATCGACGTGGGATAGGGATAGTAAAAGGTGTACTTCGAATAGACGTCCATCGTATGGGCGACCACCTTCGTGGAATACCGTTCCCACAGGGGGTTGCCTTCCTTGGGATAGAAGGACATGGCCATGACGTGCTGGGGTCCGGACATGACGCCCATGGCGTCCCAGATGAATTTGCGGGAACTGGCGAAGGCGAAGTCACGCACGTTATCGCCGTGGAAGACCCAGGTCTTCTTTTCCGTCGCGCGGCTCTTTTCCGCTTCGATGGCCTCCGCTTCGGTCACGATCATGACGGGCTCGTCCGCCGTCCTGGACCGCTCGAAACGCGCCTGCTGCTCGTCGGTCAGCACGTCCTTCGGGTTCTGGAGCACGCCGGTCGCCGCAACGATATGGTCGGCCGGCACGGTAATGCTGACCTTGTAGTCACCGAAGGGCAGGGTGAATTCGCCCCGGCCGAGGAACTGCTTGTTCTGCCATCCTTCGACCTCGTTATACACCGCCATGCGGGGGAAGTACTGGGCGATGGCGTAGAGATAGTTGTCGTCTTCCTCGAAATACTCGAAACCGGAACGGCCGCCGATCTTCATACGGTCGTTGATGTTATACCACCATTTGATCTTGAACGTGAAGGACCGCCCGGGACGGAGCGGCTCGGGGATGTCCACGCGCATCATCGTATTGTTGATGGTATGGGGCAGCGGGTTGTCGCGCCGGTCCCGCACCCACTCGATCTTGAAACCGCCGTCGAAGTCGTTCAGCAGCCTGCGCAGTTGGGAAAAGCTCATCTGCCCCGAGACCCGGCTGCCCGCGATCTTGCGCGTGTCCGAGTCCTGTGCCCGTACGTTCTGGTCGAGTTGCACCCAGAGGTAGGCCAGTTCGTCGGGCGAGTTGTTGTGGTAGGTGATGACCTCGGTACCGTAGAGACGCTGCGTCTCATCGTCGAGCTCGATCTCCATCTCGTAGTCCGCCTCGTTCTGCCAGTACTGGTGACCCGGCGCGCCGGAAGCGGTCCGGTACACGTTCGGCGTCGGGGCTTCCTGCTTGATCTGGCGGAACTTGCTGCGGTTGATCGATTCAGGGCCCTTCTGGGCCATCACGGAAGTTGAAAGACACGCGATGCTCAGCGCGCACACGTAGAATAGAAGGCGTTTCGCCATGGATGATCTCCTGGTTTCCTTGAGTGGTGCGTCCCGGTCAACACAGATCGATATGAATTAGGGAAATATAGGGCGTGAGCGGGCGCGTGTAAAGTATCATCCGGGGGGACAGGGCACGTACCGGGGGATGGGGACGAAGGCGCGTGCCGGCGGATGGGGGCGCGTGCCGGCGGATGGGGGCGCGTGCCAGGGGACGGAGTACATGCCTGGCGGCGAGATATCAAATTGAGCGGATGACGCAGTCCGCATGGGAAAACTCGGCCCGCGTCTGGTTCGCGTTGGTTAGCTCCAATAAACTACTTACGCCTTGGAGAAAAACATGGTCATGACCTCTATATCCTTAAACATGATCCTCAGCAGTTCCGCTTCCTCCTCGTCCTCCGTTTCAAGACCCACAGTAGCCAGCAGTGCAGCTACTGGAAACTGTAGTGAGAGCGTGGTGTCCGTGACTGTGTAACCCACGCTAAAGGTCTCGCCGTCTGACGCGGTGATGTTGATTCGATTGCCGGACACCTGATACCGGTCAGGTGGTTCGTTATCAGCAACTACGGTGCCGTCAGCCCTGAAGTTAAGGGTAACGGAGAACGTCTCGCTGGTATCACCAAGCATGTCGGCTATCACCATGTCGGCCTGGCTCGCAGTCAGGCCTTCCCCGACAAGGTACTCCCGCAGGTTGGAGGTAATCTTGGTATCAAAATCGTTCCCCGTGTATCTCCAGGTGCCGATCAGTTTGGCGGCAGGATCTGGTTCCGGGGCCGGCGTCGGGGCCGTCGGCATGTCGTCATCGCCACAGGCCAGTGTGAGCACGATGGTCAGCATGAATAGAACACGCATGTCGTTTCTCCTGCGGGAAAGTCCCGCCTAGATCAGAGATGGTAAGTGATGACTATTAGATCAGGAACGACGAAGCGAACAGGCAGGTCTGTCGGTTCAGTGCCAATACGCGACTAAGCCATTTTATTATACATAAACAGGACGATATCCACGATGAGTTACAGTACGGCACGACATCATGGTGATCGCACGGAGTAGTCGACGTCTGTCAACAGTACGTTTCCGATGGAACAGACAACCGTTTCCCTTCGCCGTGGATATGCAGGTCCTCAAACCTCTGAATCTGACACGAAGATTGTGAATCACCTTACGACGTGTCAGGACGAATCAACTCCCCTTTTAGTGGATCGCGACGGAACATCTCCTTAACAACAACTGGTAACTCATGGTAATTCGCGGTATAGAGTTCATTCAGTTTCTGGAGTGATCGTAGTCCAATCGACTGTTGCTTTGGGCATTGATTATCTAAGGCATTCGTTGTGATGGCGTAAAACACCCATTGTGTCAGATCAAGTGGGTCGGGAACCATATAGGGTTTGCCGAGTACGCAAAAGACGTAGCCGTTTGCCGCACGCCTCTCTGTACTTTTTTTGGGGGCGATTCCGAATCGAATAGCTGAAGGTTTGTACTCATCCGGATGTGCAAGATGCCAAGACTGTACATGCGCCGCACTCTTGACCTCGAGTGTCTCTAAGTCTTCTGTCTGTACATCAAACGAATCCCATTCATGACGACAGTGATTCGTGTCTTTAAGTATCCTGGCAACGATGAATTCGGCCAAGACACCCCTTTGAAGATTACTGAGTAGATCGGAGCCCATCCATTGCCAGTAGTCGCCAACGGTAAATCCATCGGAGTTCCCTCGGCGGTGGAATTGCTCATCTCCTCTTTTGAATTCAGGTAAACGACGACTGATGTTAAGACCAGGCATGAAGTTACCTACTTCCTACTGTTGATAAAATGCATACTGAGGCCGGAGCTGGATCTGAGTCTGTGGGGAACCAGTATATGAAGTACCTCATGGTGTGATCGGAACGGGGATGGAATCGGGGGCAACGATTGGTGTTTTCTCCAATTAGCTTGGATACTCACCGAATTAGTTAGTGACGAGAATGGTGCTTACTCAGTTCGTTACGGTTCTACAAATGTCTTCCAATGTTAGTGGTTTTCTCGCCAGCTTCTTAAGGTCTTATCAAACCTCCAGGTGAACTGTCGTGGGATCAATACGGCACTTTTTTAGCAGTTCTACCGCTAGATTCCTCGCCTGCTCTCCAGATAAATTGGTGTTAACGAACAAAGGGGGATTTCCCACTTTTTCGTAACGTCGGAAAGCGGTACCGTCCTGGCGAACGGGTTCGGAATGGACGTAAACGGCCTTTCGGTTATTACTGCGGATCGGCGCATCTTCCATTTTAATCAGCCCCTCACCATACACCTTGTCGACGGTGACAGTAAGCACCTCATACCAAACTTTTACCGGACGTGTATCGTTGTCCCAGAATCGAATTGATACGGGTGGCGGTGAGCCTCCAGGTAGCCCGTAACCGGGAATAGACACCCATTTCTGTGTCTTAACGTCGTCCATCGTGTCAGCGGTTTCGTTTTCCTGTTTCAATGCCTTACTAAGTCGATCACGGACTTTGTCGCTTATAAACTGGTTGAATGCTGAATGTGTGAGATCGGTGAACATTTTGCGTACACCGGAAGTAGCCCTTCCTTCGTAAACCTTGCTCGTAACATATCTAACGAATTCATCTGAAGGCTGCGATAACTCATCCGCCAGCAAACGCATGATCTGGCCCGTATACTTAAGCTCCCGTGCGGCGTCAACAATCGAGTTCGTGTCAAATTGCTCTTTAGTAAAACGCCTTAGTTCTCTCACTTGGACTTCCGTGAAGTCGAGCATGTTGAATTCGAAAAAGGGACGCTGGTCCATGATGTGATGCTGATCGAGATCTGTAAAAAACAGGTAGTTTAGACCATTTGTCAGTATCGCGAAACGCGCTTCGGTAACGCCAAAATACCTAAGAAGTTGAGATATGTGATCACCGCCCAGATCGGTTCCGGCTTTTTTCACCTCGATCAGCAGCACCGGATCGCCATCTTTCATCAGGGCGAAATCCACCTTCTCGTGCTTCTTCGTTCCCACATCGGCCGTAAATTCTGGAACCACTTCAAGCGGGTCGAAAATGTCATAACCGAGCATTTGAATAAACGGAAGTACAAAGGATGTTTTGGTTTGTTCCTCGATGAACTCGGAATCAGCCATCTTGTCAATGCGCTTTTGAAACCTGCCCGACCGGGTTCGAACTTCGTCGATAAAGTCCATTTAGCTGTCTCTCCTCTCCAAGGTTACTAGCTGTTAAACAAACGCTTTTGTTTTCGTTAAATAAACATACGTATTATGAGACATTTCTCATAAAACATCAATTTCTATTTCTTTAATAAGGAGACATAAAGTATGAAATCGTAGGGGTTCATTCAGTACGTACTTTACTGTCTCACATAGTGGTCATATTCGGCTAGAGAATTAGAATCTTGAGTATTTGCTCATTTGAAAACCCCTGGTATTTAGGTCACCATCAAATCAGTACTGTTGAAAAGCATAGGAATTGACGCGTAGCTAGAATCAGTTTGCTTGCACGCTGACAACCGGATAGATTCGTTGGACGGTGTCAGGCGTACATGGCAGGCGCACATCAGCTTGGTCACAGGACACCATTGGCGGTACGTTGTACCAGCGCCTACAGCTAGAACGATGAACCGGCGTCCTGAGTCGAGAATGGGATCGAGCTCCGGATTATGAGGGATCTTGGATGGGTTCGCGATTTATCCTGATTTCCCTAACGGGGATTCTGGTGTTCTGTGAGGCAACTCTGTCGTTAGCGGATACCCTCGCGCGTGGCAGGCCGGGGAGTGTGGCTTACAATACAGAAACCGAACCTCCGAAAGCCCATCCCTTCTACATCAGCGTCTGCCAGGTCGATCACAACCCCGAATCCGGTGCGCTGGAGATGTCTTTTCGCATCTTCATGGACGACCTGGAACTGGCCCTGGAAACGATGGGCACGGATCGGCTGCACCTGGGAACGGAACGCGAAGTTGAAAAAGCGGATATTTACATTGACCGATATCTCGCGCGCCACGTCGTAATCGAGATTAACGGCCGTCGCGTCAGTGCCGCCTTTTTGGGAAAGGAAGTGGACACGGATGCGATCTGGTGTTACGTGGAGGTCGAGAACATCCCTGTGCTGGAATCGATGACCATGACGAATACACTTCTCCTCAAGACCTACGAAGACCAGGTCAATCTCGTGCACGTCAACGCCAACGGCCAGAAGAAGAGCCTGTTGTTCAGCCAACAACAGATCACGCAGACCCTGGACTTCTGAGCAGGATTCCGAGTCCCCTGCCCCAACCATCATCCCGAACCATGCCGCAGCACACGCGAAATGAAGCCCGCATCGTAGACCTGGATGAGTTCCCCGGCCCGAAGGCCAGGGAAGACCTGGGCGCCATCGTCGCCACCTCAGGGGGATACGATCCGCTTCATCCCGGCCACGTCTCCTGCCTGCTGGAGTCGTCGGCCCATGGCGATACCCTGGTCGTTATCGTCAACGGCGACGGGTTTCTTCGCCGCAAGAAGGGCAAGCCCTTCATGGATCTCAGGGCCCGTTGCCAGGTCGTCTCCTGTATCCGCGGCGTGGACTACGTCATACCTTTTGAAATAGAAGACGACGATACGGTCTGCGAGGCCCTGAGGGTGATCCGGCCCCGCGTGTTCACCAAGGGCGGTGACCGGACCGACATGTCCAATATACCCGAGTGGAGTGTATGCAAGGAACTCGGCATCGAAGTGATTTCGGGGGTGGGGTTGGACAAGGCCTGGAGCAGTTCCGACTACCTGGAATCATGGGGACGATTCTGGGCCGGTCGTACGGACCGCGGGTAGGGCCAAAAGGGTAATTGCTGCTTGTCCCGGGTCCGCTGCCGTCTTATAATCCTCGTTACACGAGAATCACCCGAATGCTCCCGGATGACCCGGAGGACAGCATGGCCAGCAGATACCGCGCCGCCGTGATCGGCCTCGGCCGCATGGGCAGCACCTTCGACGACGAGATCGACCAGGGCGGATCCATTTTCCTGCCTTACTGCCACGCGCCGTCCTACCATGCCGCGCCGGATGTGGACCTGGTCGCCGGGGCGGATCCCCACAAAGAGCAGAGCTCGATATTCGGCGAGCGCTGGGGCATCGAAGGTGGTCACCTTTATGCGGACTACCGCGATATGCTCGAGAAGGAGCGTATCGATCTGCTCAGCGTCTGCACCACGGCCCGGATCCGATCACAGATCGTTCAGGATGCCGCCCGGGCCGGCGTGAAGGCCATCTGGGCCGAAAAGCCCATCGCCCTGACCCTGGCCGAGGCGGACGCCATGGTGGAGACTTGTGAAAGGCACGGCGTCGCCCTGGCCATCAACTGCGCGCGGCGCTGGCATCCGTTCTTCTCCCACGCGAAGACCATGATCGAAGAAGACGAACTCGGCGAGATCGTCCAGGTGACGGGCTACGGCCAGTGCGGTCTTTCCCACAACGGCAGCCACCTCATCGATATCGTCCGGTACATGGCGGGCGGCAGGGTCGAATGGGTGTACGGCGAGATGGAATCCGACGAGGCAGCGGCGGGCGAGAAAGATCTCATGGGCAACGGATACCTGGCCTTCGACAACGGGGTCCGGGCCTTTGTCCGCGGCATGCCCTGCGGGATCGCGAACTGGGAAATCGACGTACTGGGCACGAAGGGCCGCTTCCGCTCCATCGCGAACGGCCAGGACGCCGAACTGGTGAAGCTGCATCCCGGCGGTCCGCGGGACAGAGGCGTGCCCGCCCGCATGCCGTTTCCCTGGCCGGCCCGGTACCCATCCATGGGGCTGACCATCGTCGCGGACCTGATTTCGGCCATCGAAAACGGCCATCCACCGAAGTGTTCGGGGGTGGACGGACGGGAGGCCCTGGAAGTGGCCATCGCTCTCCGGGAATCCCATCGAAGGGAAGGGCAGAAGGTTCACCTACCCGTGCCGGATCGTGACCTGGGCATCCTGTCCGCCGAAATACACCAGGACGACGTACCGGCGCGCGTCCGGCGCCTGCGGGGTTAGTGCGGCGCGCGTCCGGCGCCTGCGGGGTTAGGAGACCGAATGAAGCTCGGGTTCGTGACCTACCAGATCGGCCGGGACTGGGACGTGCCGGCCATCATCGACATGTGCGGAAGGACGGGTTTCACCGGCGTGGAACTCCGCACGACCCATGCCCACGGCGTGGAATCCTCATTGAGTGCGGGCGAGCGTTCGGAGGTACGGCGGCGTTTCGAGGACGGCGGCGTGGACCTGGTGGGCCTCGGCACGGCCTTCGAGTATCATTCGGTCGATCCCGACGAGGTGCGGTCGAACGTGGACGGAACCGTCGATTATGCGAAACTGGCGGCCGACCTCGGTTGTCCGGGCGTCAAGGTGCGCCCCAACGGCCTGCAGACCGAAGCGGGCATCCCAGAGGAGGCGACCCTGGAGCAGATCGGGAAAGCCGTCGGGGAGTGCGCGGAAGCGGCCGACGGCCTCGGCGTGCAGATCCGGGTAGAGGTACACGGGAAGGACACGCAGGAGCCGCGGCGCATGCGCGCCATCATGGACCACGCGGACCATCCTAACGCATACATCTGCTGGAACTCGAATTTCGGCGAAGTGCAGGACGGATCTGTCGAGGCGAACTACCGGTTGCTGGCCCACAAGATTGGCCTGGTGCACATCACCGAGATCTATCGCGCCGAGTATCCCTGGCGGGAACTCTTCCGGTTGCTGCAAGCGGACGGTTACGAAGGGTACACCCTCGCGGAAATCGCCCACAGCCCCGAACCCGAACGGCTGATGGGATACTACAAGGCCCTCTGGGAAGCGTACCAGACGTAAGCGACGGCGGTCCGATCCAAAAAAAGGAATCATCGATTCATGTCAACGGCCCAGAAGATATCGCAGGAGACGGTCTACCGCGAAAGGACGCCGGGATCCTGTGAAGCGTTCAAGCGCGCGGGCGAAGTCATGCCAGGCGTCGCCAAGGGCGCCTACTACTATGCGCCGTACCCGGTCACCATCGCGCGGGCTGAAGGCTGCCACCTGTACGACGTGGACGGCAACCGGTACGTCGATTTCGCCAACCATCACACGACGCAGATCCTGGGGCACAACCACCCGGCCGTTGTTCAAGCCGTGGCGCGACAGCTGGAGCAGGGCATTGCCGTGGCCGCTCCCATGGGAATCGAAACGGCACTGGCGGACGAGCTGTGCCGGAGAGTGGACTCCCTGGAGATGGTCCGGTTCTGCAACTCCGGGACGGAGGCGACCCTCCACGCGATCCGGCTGGCGCGGGAATACACGGGCCGTCACCTCATCGCCAAGTTCGAAGGGGGCTACCACGGCAGCCACGACGCCGTCGAAATCAGCACTTCACCCGATCCGGCGAAGGCGGGTCCCGCGGACCGGCCGGTGCCCGTGGCCAGCGCGGGAGGCATGCCGCCCAACGCCACCGACAACGTCGTCATCCTGCCCTTCGACGACGAAGCGGCCGTCGAGGCGATTGTCGCGGAGAAAAGCGACGAACTGGCGGCCGTGATCCTCGATCCGAAGACGGGCGTCATTCCCCAGCGATTGGACTTCGTGAAGGCGGTGCGCGAGATCACCGAGCGTCACGGCGTGCTCCTGATCCTGGACGAGATCGTGGGATTCCGTGCGTCACCGGGCGGTGTCCAGACCCAGTGCGGCATTCTGCCCGACCTGAGCACCTACGGCAAGATCGTGGGCGGGGGGTTTCCCGCGGGTGCTTTCGGCGGACGCAGGGAACTGATGTCCCTGCTGGATCCCACCCAGGGCAAGGCCCGGGTTTTCCAGAGCGGATCCTTCAGCGCACACCCCGTCACCATGGCCGCGGGCCTCGCCATGCTGGATGTGCTGACGCCCGACGTGTATACCAGGCTCGACCGTCTCACCGATCGGCTCGTAAATGGTCTCGAGGACGTGTTCGCACGGACGGGTACCGCGGCGACGGTGGCCGCGTCAGGCTCCACCTTCAGCATCTATTTCACAGAGGGACCGGTCCGAACCTACCGAGCCGTGGCGGCGGCGGACAAGGGTCCCGTGGCCGCGGTGTATCTCGGCTTGCTGAACCGCGGCTACTACCTGTCGAACGGCCTCGCCATGAACTGCCTTTCCGCGGCCATGGACGAAAAGCATATCGACGGGCTTGTAGAGGCGGTGGCCGGCACGCTGGAAGAAATATGACGGTCCGCATGGACCGATAGGGATTCGCCGCGGCGGATCGCCTTCGCAAAGAACGAACGTATTTCACCGACCATCCATCCATCACAGGAACCGAACCATGCCCCATTCAATCAAGTTTGCCGCCGCCCTGCTCGGCGCCGTCGCCGCCTTCTTCCTGGTCCCGCTGCTGATCGCGGCGCAAGGCGGTTCCGGGGAATCGGCCGCTCGGCCCCTTCCGCCGGGCGCCTCTCCGCGGAACCAGCAGGTCTTCCGTTACATGAGCCCCGAGCCCCGCACGCTCGATTCAGCGATTAACGACTACGACACGGAAGACACCATCATCCCCTTCGAGCCCCTGCTCCGCCGTGATCCGAACTGGAATCCGGAACCCGCGGCCGCCGACAGCTACACGGCTTCCCCGGACGGAAAGACGTGGACCTTCAATCTTCGCCAGGGCGCACGCTGGAGCGACGGCCGGCCCGTTACGGCCCATGACTTCGTCTACTCCTTCCGCCGCATGCTGGATCCCGAAGAGGCCAACCCCTACGGGTTCTTCTATCACGACTTCAAGAACGCCCGGCCCATCAACCGCGGCGAGATCAAGGACCTGACCCGGCTGGGCGTCCGCGCCGTCGACGATCTCACGCTGGTCATCGAGACGGAGAAATCGGCGCCGTATCTTCCCTACATCGTGTCCTATGGGAATGCGTTGCCGGTACCGCCATGGCAGGTCGAGAAGTACGAGCGGAAATGGACCCGCCTCGAGAACATCGTCTCGAACTCGGGATTCAAACTTTCGGAATGGGTCACCGGAAGCCACATGACATTGGTTCCGGACCCCATGTACAACGGACCTCACAAGCCCTACCTGGAGAAGGTCATCCATCCCTTCCGCAACGCGGCGGTGGCCACGGTCCTCGCCTACGAGAACGACGAGGTGGACCGCGAGCTCGTCGACGTGACCGACATGCCCCGTATCCTGGCCGATCCCGAACTCGCGCCGGACCTGGTCAAGATATCCGCGCGGGCCTCATGGTATCTATTCTACCGCACCCGGCAGCCGCCCTTCGACGACGTTCGGGTCCGGGAAGCCTTCACGCGGGCGATCGACCGGGAGGTCATTACGGGCATCCTTCTGGGCGGCACGGCCGTCCCCGCCTACTCCATGATCCCGCCCGAGTTTGCGGAGTATAACGGACCGGCCATGAAACCCCACCAGGCCTACGATCCTGCCAGGGCCCGGGAACTTTTAAGCGAGGCCGGCTATCCCCGCGGGCGGGGGTTCCCCCGACAGGAGATGTGGCTGCGGGCGCCCAATCCCACCATCAAGCGGATCAGCGAGGCCATCATGGCCATGCTGAAGGAGAACATCGGGGTCGACGTGACGATCCGGAGCGCCGACCGGACCATGTACATGAACAATATGTATAACTGGCGCATGAACCTGGGCTTGATCGTGTTCTACGCGGATTACCTGGACCCGCGCAACATGCTCGACATGATCTGGCATTCGCAGCCGCAAGGGTATGGCCGATCGGACTGGACGAACGCCGAGTTCGACCGCCTGGTGGAGGAGGCAGCCGCGGAACTGGACAGGGACCGGCGGCGCGCGCTTTACGCGGAAGCGGAGGAGATCATGGTCTCGGACTACGCCGGGTCCTTTCTGTTCCATCCGGTTTATCTGGAACTAAGGAAGCCCTGGGTCAAGGGGATAGAGCAAAACCCCGACGGCACGGTCGGCGCCATGGATTATACGCGGGTCTACATCTCACGCTGAGAACCGCCCGTTGAAAACCACCCGGGAGAACGCCCAGGTGCGTGAGGGCGGGCAGGTGGGTGGTACAGAGCCGCGGGCGATACAGGACGGTGGGCGGATCAGGGCGATACAGATCCGTACGAACGAATCCACACAAAAAGGCCTCCGCACTTTTTCATTCACGCGGAGGCCTTTCGATTTTCAGTCCGTCTCAGTCTGTTTCTTCGGCTTGGATCGGCCGGATCAATCCGGTCGTCGCTTACCGGACCGCGTCCTTCAACTGGGCGACGAGGTCCTTTATCGACTGGGCGTTACGGGCCCTGGGAGCCAGCCTCAAGTAGTTCTCGTAGGACCTGATCGCGTTCGGATAATCCGCAATTGTCTGATACTGAATGCCAAGGTTATAATGCCAGTTCGCCTTCTTATCATTGATGCGGATGGCGGTCCGGTAGGACCTAATCGCGTTGCTGGTTCGCTTCAACTTCTGGTAAGCGCCACCCAGCGCGTAATGGGCGTCGGCGTAATTGGCGTCGAGTTGCGTGGCCTTCTGGTAAGACTTGATTGCATTGGACGTCTGGCGCACTTTTTCCTGGGAAAGCCCCAAGTTGTAGTACGCTTCCTTATAATCTTCCTTCAACTCGATGGCTTTCTGAAACGAGCCAATGGCGTCCGAGTACTGTCCGGCCTTGTAATACGCAATGCCAAGGTTGTAATGACGAGGGGGGTCGTCGGGCATGGCCTTTACTTCTTCCTTCGCATCCGCGATCGTCTGGGCCTGAATGGCCGGCGCTGCGACAAACGCGAACAGGACCGTGAATACGGCAAGAATGTTCAACTTCTTGATGCGTGTCATCCTCGTTCCTCCGTTGGATAACTGTGCGTAACAGGACACTGAGTATTTATGGACAAAGCGAGGTTTTCGGCGTATATTGTATCCAAGTAAGATAAGATATGCCATTTGGCATCAATATGCAAGTTATATTCTCGACTTTCCTGCGCACCAAGTCGGATTCCTAGCATCAAGGAGGCCATCGATGAGCACGTACACCGTCGATGATTTTCTGGGAGACGCACGGCGGATCGTGCGGAAGAACGGGATCAGAAACGGACTGGAATCGATCAGGAAGAACACCGAAAGGCTGCTGGACCAGTCCGACCTGCTGGAAACCTATGTGAACATGGACGAATACGAAGGCCACACGGTGATCGGCCATGATCCCGAGACGGATATACACGTCATCGTCCACGGAGGTCGGAAGGGCGGCACTTCCCCGCCCCACGATCACGGTCCCTGCAGCGTGATATACGGCAACTACACCGGGCATACCCTGATGCGGCGATGGAAAAGACTGGACGATGGAGGATCGGAAGGACCGGCTCGACTCGAGGTGGCCCGGGAGTACACCGTTGGCGCCGGGCAGGCGACCGCCTTCGCCGAGGGGGATATCCACTCCATCGACTATCCCGACGGCGCGTTCTTCGTCCGCGTAACCGTGGGGGACGTGGAAAAGCAGAAGACGCGCCGCTTCGATCTCGAGCGGGGTATCGTGGAGATCGACGACCGCGCGGCGCGCACCGGATAGGCGTCACGACCCGCGTTCCGTGCCCGGTCCATGCCGCAAGCCCGTTCCCGTCCACCCGAACAGGCGTTGGCCGACCCATGTCCACCCTTGAACACGAATCCGGACAAGCCCCGGTAAAACCCACCGACATCGTTCCGCAGGACCGGCTGAGCGAACTGCTGCGTCGGCGTAACCTGCCGGGTTTCGTATTCCTCGCCGGGCATCTGGCGGCCACCTTGCTCACCGGTTTCCTGGTGACGCTCTCCCTGGGCACGTGGTGGCTGGCACCGGCCCTGCTCGTCCATGGCGCCGTCGTGGTGCACTGGTTCGCGCCCTTTCATGAATGCTCCCACGGAACAGCCTTCAGAAGCGCGGCGATGAACCGGATCGTCGGCTGGATTACCGGCACCGGGCTGTTCCTCATCCCCGCGTACTTTCGCTACGAGCACCTGGCTCATCATTCCCACACGCAGATCACGGGGGACGATCCCGAGATGATCCCCATGGCGGAAAACCTGGGCGGCTATCTCTGGTACGCGACGGGCATTCCCTATTTCTACAGCAACCTGACGGCCCTGGTACGGATGCTCTTCGGGCGGTTCAACGCGGTCGAACGCAAGTTCCTTCCGGGGCGAACACGTGGAATCGTGGTGACGGAGGCCTGGAGCATGGTCCTGGCCTACGGCGCGCTGGCGGCCGTTTCGGTCTGGTTCGAAACGATGGCCGTGGTCCTGTTCTGGCTGGCACCCCGTTTCCTTGGCGAGCCCGTCATGCGTCTCATCCGCATGTCCGAACACACGGGCTGTCCCCGCGTCCGCCATATCCTGCTCAACACGCGCACCGTGCTGACCATCCCCCTGGTCCGGTGGCTGAACTGGAACAACGCGTACCACGCCGAACACCACGCCATTCCCACCGTGCCCTTCCACGCCCTGGGCGACCTGCACCGGATCATGGGCCCCCACTTCGTGGAAGTACGTCCGGGTTACGTGAATACGCAACTGCACCTGATGGGAAACGGGATGAAAAACAGCGCCGCGAAGGGCGGATGATCGGCAAGCGGGACGGCAGACCGGCAAGCAGGACAGCGATCCAGCACGTAGGATGGCTGACTGGCGCGAAGGACGGGCTGTCCGTTACCTAGCCAGCGTCGGGTTCCGGGGGATCCTCTTTGGGCGGCAGAGGGTCAGCCGACACCAGGTCCGGAGGGCTTACTTGGGCGGCACGACGCACAGGAACCCGAGCGGTTCCTCGCCGACGCTCTCGAACTGGTGCTGTTCGTCGGGGGCGATGTACACCACGTCGCCTGGTCCCACGTCGTGCACGTCCCACCCGATGAGCACCTTCGCCCGCCCCCGGAGGATGTAGATGCCGTGGTCGTGGGGATGGCGGTCGAAGGACGACTGCCCGCCCGGTTCGATCTCGAAGTAGCGTACGGAGAAATTGTTCGCTCCGTCGTCGGGACCGATGACCACACGCACCGATCCGCCCACCGCCCCACCCTTGCTGTAGGGCTGCTTCTCTACGCCGGACCAGTCGTTCGCGCCTTGCTGTCCCTGGTGCTTGTGTACGACACCCATTTCAAGCCTCTCCCAAAGACGGCCGATTCACGATGAAGTGAACGGACTACATGAAGTTCCGCACGCCGCTGCCGTGCAGCTCAGATATGCGTTCGGCATCCTTACGGTCGAAGCCGATGGCCACGAGTTCGCGTACCCGCTTGTGGTGCATCTCTTCATAAAGACCCATGACCGCGTCCCGTCCCCGCGCCAGTTGCTCCGGATGCGAACCGCCGCCGGCCAGTGTCATCATGGCTTTCAGCACGAAAGGACTGGAACCTGAAGCCTGCTGGAGGAACAGGGTCCGTTCCTCGGCCGCCCGCATCAGATCGTCCTTAATCGACGGATCCTGCTCGATGTGGTAGGCGAAATGGGATATGCCGTACCCGACGTGCCGGCCCTCGTCCTGGCGCGCCAGCTTGAAGGTCCGGGCGGTCACCGGGTCGGGCGCGACCTGCTCCAGGAACATGAGGAGTTCCATGAAGGTCCCCTCGCCCAGAACGTGCATGAGAAAGGAACCGTTCGAGTAGTCGTCCTGGGCCAGCAGGCTGCGCAGGGACCATTCGGTCGCGGCCGAGACGTACTGCAGGCCGCCGCCGTTGGCGAGGGCGCGTTTGGTGAAAACCTCCGCGTGCCGGGCCTCGTCCATGACCTGCGTGGCCAGGAAGAGGACCACCTCGGAGAACTGCGGATCGATACGGTTCATGAACTTGGCCGGCAGGTACATGGCCAGGTATTCGTTCTGGATCAGGAAGGTCATGACCTGGCACACCGCCTGCTCCAGGTCGTCCGGCAGCTCGGGCAGGTCATCCCAGGGGATGTCCGTCGTGGCGTCCCACTGGCCGGCCTTGCCCTGCTCGTACAATTCCGCGATGTTATCGGCCCACACCAGCTTCTTTTCCCGGATGGCGAATCCGAAATCCGGCGTCCCGGGATCGACGACCGAACCCCGCTGCGCCAGGCCGTGTCCGTCGAGGGCAAATTCCGGCACTTCGCCCGCCCTGCCGACCTGGCAGTCCCGCATGAGGATGCCGCGGCCGTCCGCGGGTTTCACGCGGACGCCCCGGTCGGGCTCGCCCCAATCGGATGTGTCGGGCAGTGGAATAGCGAAGTCGTCGGACTCGATTTTTTCGGAATTGGATTCGTCGGACACGGGGTCTTCGGACTTGTAGTTTTCGGACATGTTCAGGCCTGTTCCCGAGCTAAAATTGACTTAATGATTCTCGGCAAGTATATGTATGATACTGGGTTTGCCGTTCGATGACAAGATGAAGGTGGGAAGGGTGTTTCATGAATCTGTCGAGGCTCCGGGTGTTTCGCCTCTGGCGCGTGATGGCGCGGCGCTTCAGGCAGCGCCTGCACGCCAATATCGAACGCATGCGGACGACCGACCAGATCTTCATGATCAGCGCCGCGGTTCTGATAGGCGTGCTGGGCGCGGGAGGCGCCATCGCATTCCGCGAGCTGATCATGCTCATCGAGTCCGTGGCCTGGGGCGGCGGATTGTCCGATCAAGTTTCGCTCACTACGATGGCGGTGCTCGCGGTACCCACGGCCGGCGGGCTGATCGTCGGCATCCTGATCTACTTCAGCACGAGGGAAGCCCGCGGACTGCCCGATGTCATGGAAGCCGTAGCTCTCCGCGGCGGACGCATAAGACCCCGGGTCGCCGTGGAGACTTCGCTGGCCACGGCCATCAGCATAGGCACCGGGATGTCGGTGGGCCGCGAGGGTCCCATCGCCCAGATCGGCGCCGCCATCGGCTCCACCTTCGGCCGGCTGACGCACGTCAACGTCCATCGCATGCGCACCTTCGTGGGCTGCGGTGCGGCCGCGGGCATCGCGGCGACCTTCAACACGCCGATCGCCGGCGCGCTGTTCGCCCTCGAAGTCATCCTGGGCAATTTCTCCTTCAGCCGGTTCAGTCCCATCGTGATCTCCTCGGTGGTGGCTACCGCCATTTCCCGCCATTTTCTGGGCAACCAGCCGGCCATCATCGTGCCCCCGCACGGCGTGAACCACCCGCTCGAATTCGTTCTGTACGCCGTACTGGGCATCCTGGCCGCCATCGTGGGCACCCTCTTCGTCCGGGCGCTCTACGGCGTGGAGGACCTCTACGGAAAGGTGCCGCTTCCGGATTACCTGAAGCCGATGACCGGAGGCCTGCTCGTCGGCGCCCTGGCCCTGCTCTATCCCCAGATCCTCGGCGTGGGATACGAGACCATGGACCGGGCATTGTTCTCCGAACTGGAATGGCAGTTCCTGCTCATCCTGGTCTTCATGAAAATCGCCGCCACGTCCTTCTCCCTGGGATCGGGCGCCTCCGGCGGCGTGATTGCCCCCTCCCTGTTCGTCGGTTGCATGCTGGGCGGCGCTTTCGGCGCGCTGGTCAACCAACTGCTTCCCGGAACGAGCGCCACCGACGGCGCGTACGCCCTGGTGGCCATGGGCGCGCTGGTGTCTTCGACCATCCGGACCCCCATGACGTCGATTCTGATGATCTTCGAAATGACCGGCAACTACGAGCTGATCCTGCCACTGGCGATCTCCGTCATCGTAAGTACGGCGCTCTCCGCCTACCTGCTCAAGCCTTCGGTTTACACCCTGCGCCTACTGAGGAGAAACGTGGACCTGGAAAAGGGCCAGGAGACGAACATCCTCAGATCGCTGAACGTGGGGCAGGCCCGGGTGGCCTCTTTCGAGACGATACCTCCCCAGGCGCCGCTCGACGACCTGATGTCCCGCCTTGCCGAGAGTTCGGACACGGAGTTCTATATCACGGACAACGAAGAGCGTTACCAGGGGACGGTCACCTTCGACCGTATCCGCAGTCTCGTCGCGTACGGCGAGGATCTCGAAGGCGTCATCGTGGCCCACGACATCGCCCAGTTCGACCTGCCGACGGTCACGGACGTCGACAAGCTGGACCGGGTCATGCTGCTCTTCGGCCGGCACCAGGTGAACGCGTTTCCCGTCGTCGATCCGGACTCGGGGCGCCTGGTCGGCGTCATCAGCCGCGAACACGTCATGGACGCCTACAACCGGGAGGCGGCCAGACGGGACCTGGCCGGTGAATTCGGGAGCATGGTAGACTCGTTGAGCGGCGGACAGGTCGTGCAGCTGGGAGACGCATACGCCATGGTGGAAATCAACGCGCCCCGGCGGTTCACCGGCCACAGCATCCGGCGCCTTCAGATCCGCAGCCGACACGGGGTTCAGATCCTGCTCATCAGGAAACGGGAGCACGGGGCCGACCAGGCGAACCGGGCAGGTCAGCCGAACCAGGTCGGCCAGGCGCACTTCGTTCCGACACCGGACTATGTGATCCAGGAAGAAGACGTCCTGCTCGTCGCCGGAGAGCGCGATCGCATTGATCGTATCGTCCACCTGTAATGTTAAGTAGCTTAATGTTTAATTGACATCGTACTATTACATCCTATAATACGAATCGGATAATCGCGACGAATCGTTAACATCAATAGGTTCCTTTCCTATCACATCACATCATGGGAGCGTGAAATGGGTACCTTAATGTTACGCAGATTCCCCGCCTGGCTGACGGTCCTGATGTTCACGGCCTTCCCGGCCGCCGCACAGGAGAATGGTGATTCGGCCATTTCCGGCCTGGTCGAAATATCGGGGTTCGTAGACGCCAGCTACACGTACTCCAACCTCGACGATTCGAACACCTTCGGTCTCGATCAGGTGGAGATCGATCTGTCCAGGAACCTGGGCGATATCGGCTCATTGCGCGCGGACCTGGAATGGGTGAGCGACGGCGAAGGCGGATTCACCCTGGACGCGGAGCAGGGTTACGTCACCCTCGATCTCGGCATGGGCCGCGGGGAGGGGAACTACCCGACCCTGACCTTCGGCAAATTCAATGCGCCCATCGGGTTCGAGCTCCTGGACGCCCCGGACATGTACCAGTACTCCCACGCACTGGTCTTCGATAACGGATTGCCCACCAATCTGACCGGCGCCATGCTATCCATGGACCTGGGCGGCGGGATCGACGTGGTGGTACACCTGACCAACGGTTGGGACCAGAACGTCGACGCGAATACCAACAAGATGATCGGCGGCAGGGTCGGCTACAGCCACGAGGAAATGGGCGGCATCGGCTTCTCGGCGATGCGCGGCGACGAAGAGGGGCTGGTCGGCAATCTGACCGTCTACGATGTCGACCTGACCCTGACGCCGGCACCCGGACTCATCATCGGCGGGGAGTACAACAACGGCAAGACCGAGTTGGACCAGGTCGACGTGGAGAACAGCTGGAACGGTTACATGGTGATGGCACACTACAGTCTTAACGACGTCATGGGGTTGACGGGCCGGTACGACCGCTTCAGCCGGGAGATATCGCAGATCGCGGCACGCCGCAGCGGAGCGCAGGACCACCCGCGCAGCGTGGACGTGACCCAACAGGCCCTCACCATCGCCCCGACGTTCGCGCTGACCGATGGGCTAGGGTTCCTCATGGAACTCCGCCGGGATTTCTCTGACGATGAGATCTTCGGGGATGGGGAAAAGTCGATGGTCAATTTCGCCTTCGAGATGACCTATTCGTTCTGATCCGGTAGATCTTCCGAGCCGACCGGCCTGCTCAATCCTGCCGTGCCGTCCGGGCCGACCGACCTGCCCGGTCTAACGCGGCTAATCCCCGGAGCCGGATCAGTACAGATCGGCCTCACCCGCACTCGCCCGCAGGATCTCGGGCTCGTCGCCGGTCAGATCGACCACCGTCGACGGTTCCGGGACAATGACGCCGCCGTCCACGATGACGTCCACGACCTTTCCGTACCGGACCGAGATGGAATCGGCGTCGTTCAAGTCGCTTCCGTTTCCGGATAGCGCGATGTCGGAAGGCGCGACGCTGGTACTCAGCACAGGCCGGCCGAGCGCCCGCACGATCTCGAGACAGATGGGGTTATCCGGCACCCGGATCCCCACTGTCCGCCGCTTGCCGATCATGAACTTCGGCACGTCCCGCGAAGCCTCCAGTATGAAGGTATAGGGGCCTGGCAGCAAGCGCTTCATCATGCGGTAGGCCGCATTGGAGATGTTCTTCGCGTACCGGGCGAGATCCTTCAGGTCCGAACAGACGAAACTGAGCGGCTTCCCGGCGGGGGCCTGCTTGATCTGGTAGATCCGGTTGATGGCCTTGCGGTTGAAGATATCGCAGCCCAGTCCGTAGACCGTGTCGGTCGGATAAACGATCACGCCGCCCCGGTGCAGGGCTTCGACGACCCGGTCGACATGCCGCTTCTGGGGATGTTCGGGATGGAGTTGGAGGATAGCGGCCATGGCGGGTCGGGAATCTCGAGTCGGGAAACGCGGGTCAGGAAATGCGGGGCAGCACCTTCCTGCAGACTTCGATGGCCCGGTCGATCTGTTCGCCGCTTACGTCCAGGTGCGTGACGGCGCGGATGACGCCGGGTTTCATGGCGAGCATTCGGACGCCTTCTTCCGACAGGCGATCGACGGCCTCGAAGGGGTCCAGGCCGTTTAGCAGGCTGAAGAAGATCATGTTGCTGTGGATCTCGCCCAGGTCGATCTCGACGTTTTCCAGGTCGGCGAGTGCTTCGCCCAGCCGGGTGGCATGGTCGTGGTCCTCAGACAGCCGAGAGATGTTGTGCTCCATGGCGTATAGACCGGCCGCCGCCAGGACGCCCGCCTGGCGCATGCCGCCGCCGAGCATCTTCCGGTAGTAGCGGGCCGCGTCGATCGTGGCCTGGTCGCCCGCCAGCACGCTGCCGACCGGCGCGCCCAGGCCCTTGGACAGGCACACGGATACGGTATCGACATGCTGCGTGTAGGTCTGTGCGGTCAGGCCCGTCGCCGCGCAGGCGTTGAACAGCCTGGCGCCGTCCATGTGGACGCGCAGGTTGTTTGACCTTCCGCATTCGCCGACCCGGGACAGCGCCTCCACGGGCCACGGATATCCGCCGGACTTGTTGTGGGTGTTCTCCACGGCGACCAGCGCTGTCCTGCCGTAGTGCACGTTGTCGCCCCGCTGGATCACTTCCTCCATCTGCGCCGCCGTGAATACACCCCGTTCTCCCGTCAGCAGGCGGACCTGCACGCCCGACAGCGCGCCGAGTGCGCCGGCTTCCGCGTTGAACATGTGGCAGTACTTTTCCGCGATGACGTCGTTGCCGTGATGGGTTTGTGACCGCACGGCAAGCTGGTTGCCCTGCGTGCCGCTCGTGACGAAGAGCCCAGCCTCCTTTCCGAGGAGGGCGGCCATGGCTTCTTCAAGCCGGTTGACCGATGGGTCTTCGCCGAAACAGTCGTCGC
Source organism: Gemmatimonadota bacterium (assembly GCA_026705925.1). Lineage (GTDB taxonomy): Bacteria > JAAXHH01 > JAAXHH01 > JAAXHH01 > JAAXHH01 > JAAXHH01. The sequence continues at coordinate 74,338 of JAPOZT010000026.1, read as the reverse complement.
CGACCTCGGCGTTCGCCATGGCGCGTCGCATGGCCGGCGTCGGCCGGGTCATGGTGTCGCTGCGAAGTTCGACGATCTGCATGGACGCTCCTCAGTGGCCGTACTTGATCAGGGTCACGCTGGTGCCGTGCTCCGTGATATCGAACTCGACTTCGTCCATAAGGGCCTTGATCATCAGGATGCCCCGGCCATTCTCCTTGAGCAGGTTGTCCGGGTTACGCGGGTCCGGCAGGGCGTCTGGGTCGAAACCACCGCCGCAGTCGCATATGTGTATACGGAACAACGTCGAACTGCATTTGCAGGAGATAATGACCTGCTTGGACTCGTCGCACCGGTTTCCATGGAGTATCGCGTTCTTGACCGCTTCGTTCACTGCGATCATGATGTCGCCCCGCGTTCCCTGGTCGAAGCCGGTCTGCGTGGTCAACTCCTCTATGCGGCGGTCCACCTCCGCGGTCAAATCGGGATTGCTCGGGATCGTGAGTTCCAGCGTCACGCCGCTTTCAGCCCCGTCCTGCCGAGATTCGCCCATGCAAGAAGCTCCATGAATCCGCCACGCGAACGGCCGGCGTGCGGCCCGGATTCCGCCTGGACCATGCATACCATCCGCACGATCCAGGATACACGGTATCTACCTTTCGAACTCAATCAAGGTATGAGGTGGGTAGTGCCGTGTCAAGCCGTGTCAAGTGCGAGGATGGGATACCGCACGCGGGCGACATCCATTCCAGATGGATCAAACTTCCCGCTCGGCGTCACGTATCATTTTGAGGTAGACATCGCGTATTTTGTTCTTGAAGGGCCTTCGCGCCTGCCGGGGAGCGCGCAACTCGCAAGGCTCCCACCAGGCCAGTTCGTTGAGGTGATCGGCGGGGACGGGAAAGGCTTCCTGGCGCACGGTCTTCGACCCCAACCTGTCCGTCCAGGCGGCCGAAGTCACAGACACCAGCCCATCGTTGTCTCCTTCGCGACCTGCGATGTATTTCCAGGGCAGCTTCAGTGGGGTAAATATCCGCCCATAGCTTTGGTGGGCGGAGTAGGTGGCATAGCGGACGGGGTTTCGCGCCTCGGCGTTCAGGGCACGCTCGTTGAAAACGGCGGCAGCCTCGGTGCTGAGATCGCGGAAGCCTTTGAGATTAAGGCCGAAGAGGCCGGTGAAGCCGATCAGCCAGTTCACTTTGGCAAGGCCGAAGTCGGCGAAGCAAGTTCCGCGGTGCGGCGTGCCAATGGTCGTCAGTGTCGCGACGCGGTCGGCCATGTCGAAATCGACGATCATGTGGCGGGCGTCGAGACCGCCCATACTGTGGGCGATTATGTGAACCCGGTCAGCTCCGGTGCTTTTGAGGATGACTTCGATACGGCGTTTCAGGGCCAGCGCGCGCTTATGAACTTCTGCGGCGAAGGGCACGCGGGGGGCAAAGACGGTGTAACCGTGGTTTTCGAGATGGCTGGCGATCCCGCTGAAGTAGTCGTACTTGTCGTGCTGGCGAAGGAGTCGGCGCAAACCCACATGGAGGAGCGGCCGGTAAAACGCGTCGAAGGGTACGATGCCGTGGGCGAGGATGATCGGAAGACTTATGGCGCACACTCCCTCGACGGTCAAGCCGGCCTTCGGGTTTTCACAAAACATTCCGCGTAGGGTTACGTACCACGTGCAATCGTGACCTTTTACTTGGACAGTATTCGGAATATCGAAAATATACCTTAATTTAACATTTCTTTTAAAACAATAGGATTTTGAAGGCATATGGAATCTCGTCTGAACCGTATGGAATGCCTTTATGCAGGCAGGCAAGCTAGTTCGGTACCGGATCTCACCTGGCCAGAACGATTTCCTGCTCGCCGGACGTCATCAGGACGGGGCAAGGTATCGAGTCAGGTGACTGGCTTTGGGGGTATATAAATTGATTGCTTGAAGAGACCTACGAGGACCTGTTGAATCTGCGTTCGATCTCTTCGAGTGGCATGCGGACCACGGTGGGTCGCCCGCGGGGTGTCACATAGGGCATTTCCGTGGCGAACAGATCGTTGACGAGCCCGTTCATCTCCTGCTGGGACAAGGAGTTGCCCTTCCTTATCCCGGCGTGGCCGGAGAAAGTAAGGGCGATACGTTCTTCCTTCTTGAGGTTCTTTTCCGGCATTTCCTGCAGGTTCTCAAGCATCCGGTGAAACAATGTGTCTACTTCCTGGCTGTGGGCCATGCAGGGTACGGCGTCGACGACCACGGTCTGCTCGCCGAACAATTTCACATTGAATCCCAGCCGGGCGAAGTGATCGAAATGTTCCCGGACCAGCGCGATCTGCGGCGCCATGAGATCGAGAGTTACCGGAAACAGCAACTGCCGTGAGGGAGCGGATTCGTCGCCCAAAGTCTTCAGCGCCCGTTCGAACAGCACGCGTTCGTGGGCGGCGTGCTGGTCGATGAGCATGAAACCGCCTTTGACCTGGGCCAGTATGTAGGCGTTGTGCAGTTGCCAGAGCGATACCATTTCCGCATCGCCGTGCTCCCTCACCGTTCCCGGTTCCCCTTCGTCACGCACCCCGCCCTCCGCGTCCGCCGGGGTGTAGGTCCACTCGCCCGGTGGATCGCCGTCGATGCTACGTGCGGGACCGAACAGATCGATCTGGGTCCTGCGCGCCGTGACGGGTTCGTGGTCGGGCGTATGCACGGCACCGGGCGCCGCGGCCGGCGCCATTCCGGAGATGTCCGGCGTGTCCGTATCGAAAACGGGAACCACGTCCGAGTTCTGCAGCGCCAGCCGAATGGCCCGCAGGAGCCGCTCAAACGCCATGGACTCGTCGGAGAACCTGACCTCTCGCTTCGCGGGGTGGACATTGACGTCCACCTGGTCGAGATCGATGTTGAGGAAAACGATGGACACGGGAAACCGTTCTTTGGGCAGAATCGAACCATACCCTTCGAACACGGCGCGGTTCAGGGCGCGGCTGGATACCGGCCTGAGGTTGATGTACAAATGCTGGTGGGTACGAGAAACCCTGGCGGCGTCCGGCCGGCTGATGAACCCGTGTATCTTGACGAGGTCGTCGTCGAATGTGACCGGGATCATCTGGTTCATGAGCGTGTTGCCCATGACGGCCTGTGCGCGGGTATAGGTGTTGGACACGGCGGGCAGGGAAAGGGTATCCCGGCCGTCGACCGTCAGCGTGAAGGCAATCCCGGGATAGGCCATGGCGATGGAGGAAACCACGGAGACGACATGGCGCGTCTCCGTACCCGTCGTCCGAAGAAACTTCCGGCGGGCGGGCACGTTGTAGAATAGCTGCGAAACGGCGACCGTCGTACCCGCCGCCCGTCCGGCATCCGATACTTTTGGCGCCGAACCCCCGTCGATGCGGACGCGGGTCCCGGCCGCTTCGCCTTTCGTATTGGTCGTCAGGTCCACCCGGGCCACGGAGGCGATGCTGGCCAGCGCCTCGCCCCGAAAACCGAAGGTACCGATGCGGTAGAGGTCGTCTTCGCCGGCGATCTTGCTGGTCGCATGCCGCTCGAAGGCCAGTACCGCGTCCTCCTGGGTCATGCCTCCGCCGTCGTCCATGACGCGTATGAGCTGCTTTCCGCCCGAGTTTATCTCCACGGAAAGGCGCTCACCGCCGGCGTCGATCGCGTTCTCGACCAGTTCCTTCACGACCGAGGCGGGGCGTTCGATCACCTCGCCCGCGGCGATCATGTTCGCCAGCTTCTCGGGCAACACCTTGATCTGATCAGCCATTCGTCACCGGAGTTAACAACGTTTATTGTCCGTACGTGATCCGGTAGATCACCCCGGCGTAATCATCAGAAACGAGCAGGGAGCCGTCCGGCATGACCTCCACGTCGGCCGGGCGACCGGAGTACTCCTCGTCCACGAGCCAGCCCGCGGCGAAATCCTCGTAACTCACGGCCTCGTTGCCGTCAAGGCGCACAAGGGTGACCCGGTACCCGATCCGATTGTCCCGGTTCCAGGACCCGTGTTCCGCGATCAATACCTGGTTGCGGTACTCGGGCGGGAACATGTCGCCGGTGTAGAATCGCATGCCCACCGCGGCCACGTGCGGACCGAGGTCCTGCACTGGGGGCACCAGGGAATCCAGTGGACGCCTGCCGCCGAATTCGGGATCCGGTATGTCCGTGCCGTGGTGATACGGGAAGCCGAAATGCTGTCCGGCTTCGGTCACGCGGTTCAGTTCGTCCGGCGGGACGTCGTTGCCCATGAGGTCCCGCCCGTTGTCGGAGAACCACAGTTCGCCCGTGTCCGGGTGCCAGTCGAAGCCCACGGTATTGCGCACGCCGCTCACGTAGACTTCCAGGTCCGTTCCGTCCGGGTTCATGCGCATGATGGTCGCGAAACGCGGATCGGCGCGTTCGCAGACGTTGCACGGCGCCCCCACGGGAACATAGAGCTTGCCGTCGGGCCCGAACCGGATGAACTTCCAGCCGTGATGACGATCGGTCGGGAAACCCCGGTTGACCACGACCGGTTCGGGGGGATCGTAGAGCCTGTTTTCGATGTCGTCGTACCGGAGCACCACGTTGATATCGGCGACGTAGAGCGCCCCATCACGAAAAGCGATGCCGCTCGGCATCTTGAGCCCGCTGTCGAGGGTCAGCACCTCGTCGGCGACGAAATCCCCGTCCATGTCCCTGACGGCGTACACGTTCCCGGCGCGCCGGGAACCCACGAAGAGGGTACCGCTCGGTCCCATCGCCATGGCCCGCGCGTTGCGGACGCCGCTGGCGTAGACGGAGATCCGGAAGCCTTCCGGCAACTGGATGCGGGACAGGATCGGATCGGATTCAGGAGATTCGTCACCGGGTGCGGGGGCCGACCCGCATGCGGTGCCCAACAGGAAGCCCAACAGGAACAGACGTGGTGTCCAGCGTCGGATTGCGGTCATTGGAACAGGTCGGCGGTGATCGTTGCGGGCGTGCATTTCGGCCGGAGACGCGCAAAGCGCGGCAGGGTCCTGAAGTACGTTACGGTTCCTTCACATGGTAATGATCCGGGGGATGCAAATCAAGGACAAACTGATGCTTGCTTTTGATGAAATCGACCGTTAATGTTTACCACGAGTTTGTCTGAAGGAACCCTTTAGAAGGCCGGCCATGTCGCGTATCGAACGCCTCCTCAGCCAGGGAATTCCAACGTATCCCGCCCGGTCCGGCAGGACGCACACGGTGCGGCAGGCGCGGGAATCCGGAATCGCCGGCAACGAGACCGTCATTGCCGGCCGGCTGGTCCGGCTGGATACACGGGCCCGGCGCGGCGCGCTTGAGGACTGGACGGGCACGGTCGACCTCGTCCTGGATGATCCGGCCCTGGCCGGCATGTTGACGCGGGTCTGTGCCGGCGACCTCGTGGAATGCACGGGTAGATGGGAGAACGATACATACACTGTGACCGGCCTCAGGCTCCTGGTTCCCTGCCTGCGCGGCGCGCCTGAACCGGAAGAGGCCGGCGGAGCGCTTGAACCGGACGCGATCGGAAGCGCGCCTGGACCGCACGCGGCCGGCGCCGTACGTATCAGGGCGCGTCTCATGGCCGGTACCCGTTCCTTTTTCGAATCCCGCGGCTTCATCGCCGTGGAAACGCCGACCTTCATGACCGTTCCGGACCTGACGCCGGCCCTGAGTTCTTTTCGAACGGAATACGTGGACGGCGAAGGCGGAACGCAAATCCTGTACCTGCAAACCTCACCCGAACACTACATGAAACGCCTTCTGGCGGCGGGCTGCGAACGGATATACCAGATCTGCCGGTTCTACCGCAACGGGGAACGGTTCGACACCCACCATCCCGAGTTTACCGGACTGGAGTGGTACGAGGCCTACGCCGACTATGAGACGGTCATGGTCACCACGGAGGATTACGTGACCTCGCTGGCCGAGACCCTCGACCAAGCGGGTGAACTGACCTACCGGGGGACCAGGATCGACCTTCGGCCTCCCTGGCCGAGGTACAGAGTGCGGGACTGCTTCCTGGACCGGTCGGGAATAGACCTGGATGCCTGCGACGACCTGGAGGCGTTCTCGTCCGCGGCCGAAGACAGGGGTTACGAGGTCCGGGAAGACGATGACTGGGACGACCTGTTCCACCGCGTTTTCCTGACGGACGTGGAACCCGCGCTGCCCGCGGACCGGCCGGTCTTCCTGACCGAGTATCCCGCCCGGCTGCCGTCGCTGGCGCGCCGGGTTCCGGGCAACCCCCGGTACGTGGAACGATTCGAACTGTACATGGGCGGGCTGGAACTGGCCAACGCCTTCACGGAACTGAACGATCCGGTGGAGCAGCGCGCCCGATTCGAGGCGGACCTGGAGGTGAAGCGATCGAATGTAGGCCCGGACTGCTACGACGGCGGGGTGGACGAAGCGCTGCTGGCGGCCCTGGAATACGGGATGCCTCCGTCGGGCGGCATCGCCTTCGGCCTGGACCGTCTGGCGATGTTGTTCGCCGACGTCGACACCATCGATCCCGTGATCATGTTCAGGGATTTCTGACCGATACAGAGGAAGCTGTAACAAACCGCCGCTCTAACACCGGCCGTCATTTATGTAACACACCGGCCGATCTTAAGGAGGAAGGCATGCGGGCACTGATGTACCTGGGAACGCGCCAGATGGAAATGCAGGAGGTTGAAGAACCACGGGTCACGTCCGGTCACATAGTGCTGAAGGTGGGCGCGGCGAGCATATGCGGCTCGGACCTGCACGGCTTTCTGGGCAAGAGCGCGAAGCGGGTCCCACCGCTGATCATGGGACACGAATTCACCGGCGAGGTGGTGGACCTGGGTCGCGGCGCGGAAGGACTGTCTGTCGGCGACCGGGTCACGATCAACCCGATCCTCTCCTGCGGCCGGTGCGACGAGTGCCTCCGGGGGCGCACCAGCATCTGCCCCCATCGAACGGTCATCGGCATCGAGCATCCCGGGGCCTTCGCCAATTACGTTTCCGTGCCCGCGGAGTCCTGCTTCAGGCTGCCGGACCACGTGGGCGACCTCGAGGGCAGCATGGTCGAATCCCTCTCGAACGCGCTGCATATCTTCGACCGGAGCCTGCACGGTTTCATCAAGAGCGTGGCCGTCATCGGTGCGGGCACCCAGGGGCTCCTCGCCCTGCAGGTGGCCCGGCACATCGGGGCGACCCGTATCGCGGTGACGGACAGGGTGCCATCGCGCCTGTCACTGGCCACCTCGATGGGTGCGACCCACGCCATCGACGTCCAGTCGGACGACCCGGTGGAAGCCGTGTTCGACATGACGGACGGCCAGGGGGTGGACCTGGCGGTCGAAGCGGTGGGCCACACGGCGACGCAGGAACAGGCCGTGCGGATGCTGCGGCAGGGCGGCGAGGCCGTGCTGCTGGGTCTTGGCGCCGAAGCGCCCATGGCCATAGACGGCGTGTCCATGGTGAACAGGGAACTGGTCGTGCGCGGTTCGTATGCCTACACGAGCGTGGACTTCGCCTATTCCCTCGAACTCATATCCACGGGGAAGATCGACGTCGCCTCCATGGTCGTCGAAAGGGACCTGGAGCAGGGGCCGGGCATTTTCGCGAAACTGGTGGACGACCCGGGCGACCTGATCAAGGTGTCACTGGTGCCGGGTTCCTGAGCCTGATCAAGGTGTCGCTGGTGCCGGGTTCCTGAGACGGCCTACTTACGGCCCCGCGGCCGGAAGAATGATCAGCGGCCCGGTCCGTGCATCCGCAGGGCGTTTCTGAAACTCTCCTGGGAAACCCAGCGCGTATTGTAGGCGCTGCGGTACGCTCGAAGGCCAGTATCGTCCGGGTATCGGGAATCCGGACCGTAAGGGTAGTCGGCCATCCCGTGGAAGGGCAGCGGTTCGATCGTGGCGGCCGTCGCCGTGTTCAGGTCGCCTTCCTTCAGCCAGCCGTCGGTATGCAGGACGAAGTCCCTCGTCCAGCCAGGCGGTGGTTCGGGCAGGTCCGCCGCATCGAAGGTCACCTTGATTTCCTCCCCCGAACTGTAGATGACATATCGGTTGTCGGACGCCCGGAGCAGGGGCGTCACGTCGCCGTACCGCGTCCGGTATCCTGCGAAGGGCAGCCACTGAGGTTCGCCGCTCAGCACCTGGTAATCCCGGATAAACGGGCCAAAAGGCGCGGTCCGGTACTCCCGGGAGTAGCCGCGGTAGCGCAGATCCGCGTTTTCGGGGGACAGCCGGGTAATGCGCCTTTCGGCCCGCACGGGTTCGTCGACGGTGAAAAAGGCCTCGCTCCAGTACAACTCCAGGTTCGTGGTGAGCCTCACCCGGTAGTCTTCGGCGGGAAAACGGTTCGTCAGATCGATGAAAACGGTCTTGTGTTCCCCTGATGGAAAACCGGTGTACGGTATCGCGGTCCGCCACTGCCCCTCGCCGTCCGGCACTTTCAGGTACGGCGGGACCACGGCGGCGTTCCTGCGCTGGGACAGGGCCAGGTTGGAACTGGGCTCGATCGGCATGATCCAGCCGCACAGGTACAGGTGGATCCGTTCCGCGCCCTTCAGATCGCCCAGGTCCAGCGTAATGGAATGCATTTCCGGAACGCCCTGGAAGTCGCCGAGCCCGTAGTCCCCGACGTAAAGGCTGTCCCGGGCGGCGAGCGCGGGCAGGATGTCGTTACCGTGGTGGTCGAGGGCGGCCACGGGCAGGCGCGGGTCCGTTACCGTATGGATTTCGAGATCCGGGTAGGGCGGCGGGAGATACTTTTCATCCACGAAGATGTCCGTCTCCGCCGGGTGGTCGATGACCAGCAGTTCCATTTTGTCCATGTACACGGCGTCCCACAGTTCCTCCACGACCCGTACCTCGAACTTCCCGTCCCGCATCCGCAGCTGGTCGCCACGGATCTTCACGTAGTCGTTCGCCGCGTCCGGCCAGGCCGGCGCGCCGGTTTCCGTCAGGGCGCCGATGGCGCTCCTCGTCATCAGGTGGGTGACGAAGACGTACCGGTCGCCGTTCCAGGTGTACAGTGACGGGCACGATCCCTTGAGCCGCTGCGGTTCGACGATGAGCGTGCGGGATTCCGGATCGATCCGGTTCTGGGGGACGCCGTTGCTCCACACGACCCGGATCACGTCGGCCTGATCCTGGCTGCCGAGCCCGACATGGGTGACGGAAGCGTCGACCAGCAGTGACTGGTAGTGCGCCCCGGCATTTACCTCGATCGTCGAACCTATGCCGTAAAAATTGTTCTTTCCGCTTCCTTCCAGGGCCGCGGCAAGCTGCACCTTGAGCCAGCCGTTTGCGTTGCCGCCGTCGTTCCGCAGCACGATAGGCCGCCCCTCGGAAAGCAGCACGAGTTCCAGGTCACCGTCATCGTCCAGGTCGGCGGGTTCCACGTCTTCGACGTTCCCAAGCAGGCCGGGGAGCAGATCGGCCCGTTCTTCGAAGGCGCCGTTGCCCAGGTTCCTGACCAGCCGCAGCCCCGACAGGTCCGGCACCGAAGCGCCGGCGAGCACGAGATCGATGAATCCATCATTGTCGAAATCGAAGGGCCGGACAGCAATGACATCGAGGCCGTCACAGGCGTCGCCGAACGCCGGGGGCGTGTCCTCCCCGTCGAAACGGCGACCATTGTCGTTCCACAACAGACGGCAGCCTACGGCAGCGGATCCCGCCATGAAGAGGTCCAGCGCACCGTCGTTATTGAAATCGGCCGCGGCGACCGTTTTCGCGCCGCCCCACCGGATTCCGCCGATTCGTTCCGTCCAGTCCACCCACCTGCCCTGCCGCAGGTTCCGGTAGAACCGGTGCGCGCCGTCGCCTGACAGCGCGACCACGTCCACGGCGCCGTCCAGATCGAAGTCGCCCCAGGCCAAGGGCTGGGCGGACCGCACGGCGGAAATACCATCGGAGGGAATTACATCTGCGGTGACACCGCCAGCGTTCCCGCCGGGAGTGCCGGACGCCGATTCAAGAAAACCCGACGAGGAGGTGGCCTCATCGAAAACCCCTCCCTCCGTATGTCGGTAGAAGCGAAGCGCGCCCATACTGGACGCCAGGATATCCAGGTCCCCGTCGTGGTCGAAATCCGCCCGGGAAACGGAGGCGAAAAACCCCGGACTTTCCCCCGGGTCAAGGTTCTGTGCCAAGTCGAATGTTCCATCCCCTTCGTTCCGGTACACCTGAGGAAGCAATGAACCAGCTCTAAAAAGGTCCACGTCGCCGTCATTATCGAAGTCCCCCGTGGCTAATCTTAAAGCCGTATTTCCTGGTGTCGCCCTGGAATCTGCTTCCCATGGACTCGAAACGGTCTCCCAACCGTCCACGGGGTTATGCAGGACGGTCAGTCCTTGCCGGCCTGCCAGCGCCAGGTCCAGTCGCCCGTCGCCGTCCACGTCCGCCAGTGCAAGGTCCGTCCATTGCTCCTCTTCGGGCAGGATACCGCCCATCCATTCACCGCTCGCATCCACGAACTGCATATCAACGAGGGAGTTCGCCGCCGCGACGGCAAGATCGGGCGGCGCCGTCCGGAAATCGTAGAGCGGGGGCGACTGCTGTGAAGGATCCCCCAGGCGGTCCCGCGAAGTACGGTAGGCCGGGTCCACCACCAGCAGGTTGCCCAGGATGCCCGCGCTGGATTCGGCTTCTGACCCATCCCCGCGATCCAATGCGTCCAGCGTCCGGTCCAGCCAGGTCTGGATTTCTTCGGGAACCGGCTCGAGCAACCGGGACATCCGCCGGTACCCGGCCGTTGCTTCCCGCGACCGTCCCAGGCGGACCAGGATTTCATTCAGTTCGACCAGCACGGCCAGGTTTTCCGGTTCATATTCGAGCATGGCCTGCAGTTCCTCCAGGGCGTCCTCCTCCTGGAGATCCGGACCCCGCAGCCTTCTCATCTCGATGAGATACTTGTACCTGAGCACCACGTCGGAGGCGTTGTGCCCAACGGCGTGGGCCAGCAGACCCAGGGCGGCTTCGCGGTCTCCCTGTGCCGCCACGATATCGGATTTGATGGAAAGGATTTCACCGTCTTCCGGGGCAAGATCAACGGCCCGGTCGACGGATGCGGCGGCCTGCCCGTAGTCTCGAAGCTTCAGCAACGCCAGGGCCCGGTTCGCGTGACCGAGCGGCTCGCGAGGCACCAGCCGGGCCACCGACTCGAAGGAACCTGCCGCACCCTCCAGGTCGTTCCGGTAAAGGTAGGCCAGTCCGGTGTGCTTCGCGGAAAGGGCTTCCTCCCACACATCGCGGGAAGGAGCGGACTCGCCACAGCCCGCGAGCAGGCACGCGGCCATCGTTATCCACACGACCATCAAGATTCCCGTAATACCGTTTACCAACCGCAAAGTGGATCACCTCTGAATAGAAGGACTAGAACCGGTTGATGGCCATCAGTTCGCTGCCGCCGTCACGCGTCACGCTTTTCAGGGCGATAGCCACCCGGTTTTCTTCGTCGAGTGCGTCCCAGTACGTCCCCATGACCTCTTCCGCCCCGCCTTCCAGGGGCATGAGCAGGGGATCGCCCGAAAAGGCCGGCAGCGGCGTTCCGTCGCCCATGTAGGTCGTCAGGCACAGTCCCAGTCCAGGCGGAGGCGGGTCCGGCCGATAAGTCAGCCGGTCGGTAAGGGCGCGATCGGTCGGATTCGCCCGGAGTACGCTCAGGGTTACGGCAGGCGGTCCGTTCAGGTCCAGCATGCCGCTGATGCGGGGCGTGTAGTTCGGCGCATCGGGCTCTCGCTCTCGGGTGGCCAGGGCGGCCTCGAAGGTCCCGCCGTCGCACAGCGCGTCGTAAATCGTCCGCGACTGGTCGCCGTTGGCAACGATGTAAGTACCGGGCAGCTCGAGCATGGCCGGATAGATGATCAGTTCCGGCGCGTCCAGCTTCGTGGAATCGACCGGTTCCGTACGGAGCACCGACCCCTCGATCGCGAACCTCCGGTTCCGGCTGCTGTCGCTGCGGCCCATGATCCAGTAGAGCAGGAACCATGCGTCGGCGTCGGCGTCGGCGTCGGCGTCGGCGGCGTCGTCGGCGGCGGCGGCGACGGCCGACCGGCCGATGATCAGTCCCCGCCCCGGATAGCGGTTCGAGGCGATATGCCGTGCGAAGTTCCGTGCCGGGCTTCCGGTGTCGTTCATGGTGCGTACCTGAACCGATCCCTCATTCAACCGATCCCTTCATTCGAACAGGCTCAACTGATTCGGGTCTTTCTCGAGGGTTCTCTCCCGGGGCGCCCTTTCCTCGTCGACGTCGCGGTCCAGGAGGAGCAGCGCGTCCGACACGTCGCCGGCCACTTCCGCTTCCGATCCTTCATGGACGGGTTTCAGCAGCAGGACTTCTTCCGGTTCGATATCGGGATCGGACAGCAGCGCCGCGCTGTGCGTGCTGACCAACACCTGCCGGTCCGTGTTCCGCTGCATGCGCAGGATCAGTGCAGCGAGCCGGTTGACGATGCCCGGGTGCAGGCAGAGCTCGGGTTCCTCCAGGAACAGCATGGATTCCCCTTCGAGCAGCGCCCACAACATGCCGATGAGCCGTAGTGTCCCGTCGGAGAACTGGTCCTCCCGCTGAATGCCCGCCCTGGGCCGCCAGTGGGCGTACAGCGCCTGAAGATGGGGGCGTCCGGTCTCCGGGTCCCGAATAAACTCTAGCTGCTCGAGCCGCGGCACGGCCGCCTTGAGCACCGCCTCGATCCGGGACAGCCGGGCTTTCCGGGTCCGATCGTGTTCCCGGGCGATGCGGTCCAGGAAGTTCTGCCCGTAGGGGTCGCCCTCGAGCGTCCGTCCGCCGATCAGGTCCGCGTGGCGGAGCAGCGGAGGAACCAGGTGATGGTAGGTGATGGCCTGGAAGTACCGGACGATCTCCCGGAACGCCCGGTTGGCGGTGATCTGCTCCAGGTAAGTCTGGGTAAGCCGTACGATGTCTTCCCGGTCCTCCTCGTTCGGCCGGTCGAGTATGACCACCTCGTCTTTGCTTACCCGTTCATAAGTGATCAGCGTGTGCCGGTTCCCCCTGGCCTGTTGCTTGAGCCCGAGTTCATAGCGCCAGGTCTCCCGTCCGTTCACTGGGTCGCAGAACCGCACCTCGATGGCGATATCCGGATCCCTGCGCGCGGCGAGATTGCGGATCTTGGTCATGCCGCCCCGGTCCGCGACGGCCTTCTGGAGTCCCCCGCCCTCTTCCCTGGCGATATCCCGGAGAAACCGGAACACGTCCATCAGGTTGGACTTCCCGGACGCGTTGGGGCCGACGACGAACTGCCGCTTCTGCAGATCGACGCTGATCCGCGGGAAATTTCGCCAGTTTCTGACTTTCAGGTGCCGCACATACATGGGCCGCTCCGGCGATCCACGGTGTACTAGTCAAAAAAGCCCTGGTCGTCTTCCATCAGGTAGGGCAGCGCCCGGTCCTGCACCAGGTCGACCCCCAGGCCGGGGCTGTCCCACACGTCGATGAAGCCGTCTTTCACGATCGTTTCCGGCAATCCCTCCACGATATCGTACCACCAGGACGGGTTGCCGACGGGGTATTCGAAGGCGATGTAGTTGGGCGGCATGGCGGCCGAGGCGTGCACCAGGGCGGCCAGGCCGATCAGGCCGTCAATGACGCCGTGGGGCGCCATGAGCACGCCGTGGAGGTCGGCGTATTCCGCGATCCACTTCAGTTCCGCGATCCCGCCCACATCGGCCGGATCGGGGCCCACCACGTCCACGGCCCTTTTTTCGATGAGATCGACGAAGTTCTCCCGAAGATAGATCTGTTCCCCCGTGTGAATCGGCGTGGAAGTCCTCGAATTCACCTCCCGGTAGAGGTCGGCCAGGACGTAGGGCGTATAGTCGCCGGTGATCATGTCTTCCAGCCACATGACGTGCAGGTGTTCAACGGCTTTCGCCAGGCGCAGGGCGTCCGGCACGAGCATGCCGGGGCCGCAGTCGAGGGCCAGGCCGACTTCATCGCCCAGGACCGCCTTCATGGCCTCGATGCAGGCTACGAGGTGCTTCAGGCCCTTCTCGGTGAGCGGCCCCCGATTGCCGTGAAAGCCCTGCTTCTGCTGGTCGCCGTAGAAGAAGTCGGGGACCTGCGACGGCATCTGGCTGTGGAAGCTGATGCCCTGCTTGATGATGGTGAACCCCTCGGGCGCCGCCTTCATCCGGGCCATGTCCTCCGCGTAGTCCTCCACGGTGGCTCCCTTCATGGGAAACCGCACGGCGCCGTTGTAGACCCGGACCCGGTCCCGCATCTTGCCCCCGAGCAGCTTGTACACCGGCAGTCCGGCCGCCTTGCCCGCGATATCCCACAGCGCCATCTCGATGGCGCTTACCGCGCTGCCCCAGGGCTTGAAGCTGCCCAGCCGCCGTATGCTCGCGACGACGCGGTTCACGTCCGTGGGATCCTGGCCGATAATGTGGTCCCGGTAGAACAGGACGTGGGGTTTCATGTAGGGCTTGGAGTTCTCGATCTGTCCCAGCCCGTGGATCCCCTCGTCCGTCGTGATCCGTACCACGGGGTTCTGGCCGATGACGGCACATTTCAGGTCGGTGATCTTCATGCAGGACTCCCTGTGGACTGTTGCAACCGGCGCTCCCATCCCGCCGGCCGGCCGGCTGCCTCCCAGGCGGTCATTTCGTCCAGCAGGCGTTCGACGATGCCCTTCGGTCCCTGGAATCCGCCCTGGCGTTTCATTTCGCAAACGCCGTCAGACAGCAGGTGCCGGTACTCCTCGATGGGACCCGCGCCGGGTGTCCAGGACGCGTAGGACGTGCAGTACCTTTGGAACATGGTGCGCCGCGGCGGATCGCGCAAGGGCCAGGGCAGCGCGCCGTGGCAGAGGGCTTCGGTAAATACGACGGCGTCCCCCGCGTTTATGGGCACGTTGACGACCGTCGGCGGGCCTGAGCGGATGTCGATGAGTTCCGGCCGTTCGAAATAGGTCTTGTGGCTGCCGGGAATGCACACGAATCCGGCCCCTTCGGGCACGTCAACCAGGGAAATGGCCACGTTGATGAAGGTGGCGAACACTTCGCCGTCCGCGGCCTGGTAGTCGTTGGCCGGATTCCTCCACGCCCCGGAAGCGCCGTTGTGCAGCGTGATCTCGTCGCTGTCCGGCAGGTTCACTGTGAGGGCCGACAGCAGGTGCTGGGGCCGCTCCCTCGTCAGGGCGAGCACCAGGCGCATGACCGGCAGGTTCAGCACGAGCCGGTCAAAGACCGGGTCGGCATACTCGGCATGGAGAATGGCCCGCGCGGCCGTGGGGTTTTTCCCGGGATCCTCATAGGAACAGAGCGGCGGCGGAAGCTCTTCCTCTTCCATCCCGTGCCATTCGTCGCACCGCGCGATCATGCGATCAAGGTCCTCGGACGTGACGACCTGGCGCACGACGAGATAACCGTGCAGATCGAAAAGCCACTTCTCTTTATTCGTAAGCATGTAACCCGCCCGTCAATTAACCCGACCCGTCAGTTTACATAGGCGTTGTGGAACGCGATCCACTTCGGAAGGACTTCCTCGATCACCTCCCGGGGCGGCAGGAACGCGATCCTCAGATGACTGGTGCCCGGCCGCTGCCCGAATCCCTCGCCGTTGACCGTGACCAGTCCGGTCCGCTCCAGGAGTGCCATGCAGTAATCGAAGTCGTTCGTTCCTTCCGGCAGCCGGTCCAGCCGGGGGAAGAGGTACATCGCCCCGGTTCGCCCGAAACAGGACACCCCTTCCATCTGATCGAATCCCGACCTGATCATGACCGCCTTTTCGTGGAGGTCTTCGAGGATCGTCCTGCGCTCATTCGTGAAGCGGCGATAGGGTTCGGCGTTCTCGGGCGGCGGATTGACGAGCAGGTACATCATCAGCTGCCCGACCGTGTTCGAACAGATGTTCACCGACGCCTGCTTGAGCACGAGGTCGGTAAACGACAGTTCGGTATTCCGAACACGCGGCGCGTTCCTGATCTCGAGATAGCCGCCCCGATGGCCGCACTCGCCGTAGTAGCCCTTCGAGGTGCTGTGCACGCTGAACAGCGGCACACCGCTTCGTCCCAGCACACGGGCGATGGATACGAACCCCGCGTCCCCGCCGTAGACGTTCTCCTGGTAGACCTCGTCGGCGATGATGGCCAGGCCGTTGTCGCCGGCAAAGGCGACCACCTCTCTGACGGTCTCTTCGCCCAGCACCGCGCCGGTCGGGTTGCCCGGGTTGATGACCACGATGGCCTTGACGGACACGCCGCGCCCCCGTGCGGCTTCCAGGGAAGATTCCAGCAGGTCCCGGTCCAGGGCCCAACCCGACTCCTCATCGAGGAAATAGTCGACCTGCACGCCGCCGCAACGCTTGATGGCCGCCGAGTACAGGGGATACTGGGGAATGGGGATCATGATGCCGTCCGATTCGTCGTCGATCAACAGGTCGATGACGTACCGCACGGCTTCGCTGGCGCCGTTGGTGATGAATACCTGGTCCGGGTCGGAACGGGGAACGGTGCCGCGGTCCGCATCGTCCGCACCGTCCCTGCGGTCTATGAAATCCGCCACGGCTTCCCGGATGAACCGCGGTCCGCTGCTGTCCGAGTAAGCGCCCATGCCGGTCTCCATCTGCGCAAGGTAGCGTTCACTGAGATCGAGCACGTAGTCGGAGTGGAAGTCGTCCTGTTCCAGTCCGCCCGGTCCGTCCGGTCCCAATCCGCCTGGTCCACCCAATCTGCCTGGTCCGTCCAGGGCGCCGCCGTTAAACAACGCTTTGAGTCGCCGCTCGCGTTCGATACGAACGGGATGTTCGACCAGGCTCAGCACCTCCCGGTAAAAGGAGATGGGCTGCTGGCCAAGCGCCTGGGGGTTGCCGAGGTTGCACGGGATGATGCGTTTTCCCCGTTGCTTCAGTTCGGCCGCCCGTTGGGGAATCGGTCCCCGTACGGCGTACTCCATTTCGAGTATCCTGCGGTTGACCGACATGTCCCAGGGCGCTTTTGCGTGCATGGTTCCGGTTCCGATGGGTTGCATTTTCAGGATCACTTAAATTATAGAATCCCGCCGCGTGTTTGTCGATCTATAAATGACCGGCCCCGCGATCGCAATCGGCGAATATTCGCTTGACCACCCTTGGGGCACGGGGTAACTTCGCCCTATACCGACAACCGATGCAGACCGTGAAAGGTACGAACTTTCCATCTTCGCCTGCAGGCAGACTGCCGCCATACCAGACCGCCCGTCGTATCGCGCCGGCCATGCGGCCGGACTTCAAGCGAATAACCGATGAAGGGCGTGGGCTGGCGTAACGCGGAATGAGCGCAGGAGATACCCGGGAGGAATCATGATTCGAAGGTCCTTCATACCCATGGCCACGGCCGCCCTGACCGCGGCAGGAATAGCGTTTCTGGCGGTCGCGTGTGCGGACATGGAAGTGGCCGAGCAGACGGCTGACGCCGATGCGGTGATGGCGCCGATGTTCGAGGTGGACCCCCTGTGGCCCAAGCCGCTGCCCAACCACTGGATCCTGGGTTCCGCCATCGGCGTAACCGTCGACGCCAACGACAACATCTGGATCATACACCGCGGAAACGGCAACCCGAGCACGGAACTGGGCGCCGCGCAAGACCCGCCCGTGGCCGAATGCTGCATTCCCGCCCCGCCGGTACTCCAGTTCAGTCCCGAGGGCGATCTGTTGAACCATTGGGGCGGACCGGGAGAAGGATACGACTGGCCGGGTTCGAATCACGGGATCACCGTCGACCCGATGGGTAATCTCTGGATCGGCGGCAACGGGGGCGACGACGCCCACATCCTGGTTTTCGCCCAGGACGGCACCTTCCTGAAGCAGTTCGGCGAACCGGGCGCACGAAGGGCCGATGGCTTCGACGAGGCCGATCCGGCGTGGAGCGGCAACAGCATGGATCCAGGGAATTTCGGTCGTGTGGCCAAGATCTCCTTCGATGCCTCCACGAACGAAGCCTATGTGGCCGACGGTTACCTGAACAAGCGCGTCGCGGTCCTCGACATCGAGACCGGGGCCCTGAAGCGGTACTGGGGCGCCTACGGCAACGAGCCGGATGACGCCAATATAGGGAGATACGATCCCGAAGCGCCGCCGGCCCAGCAATTCCGCAATCCCGTCCATGCGGCCGATCCCTCGAACGACGGTCACGTATACGTCTGCGACCGTCCCAACAACCGTATCCAGGTTTTCCGGACGGACGGAACCTTCGTGATGGAGAAAGTCCTCTCCGGCAACACGCTGGGCGCCGGGTCGACCTGGGACGTCGCCTTTTCGAAGGATGCGGACCAGAAATACCTGTACGTGGCGGACGGCCAGAACATGAAGGTGTACGTGCTGTTGCGGGAGACGATGGAAGTGCTGACCACGTTCGGAGACGGCGGCCGCCAGCCGGGCCAGTTCTTCGGCACCCACAGCATCGCGACCGATTCGAAGGGAAACATCTACACCACGGAGACCTACGAAGGCAAGCGCGTGCAGAAGTTCACCTACATGGGTGAGGGCCCGGTCGAGCAGCAGGACCAGGGCGTGATATGGCCCTCCGCATCCCGGTAGGCACGACGGATCGGGTCTCTCCTCTTGCGGGACGACGGACGGCGACCGGCCGCGTTGCCGTCCGCGTCCTTCTCTCGCTTGCTATAGCCGGACTCGCGGCAGCCGTGCCGCCAAGCGGCGCATTCGGCCACGACATCCCCTCCGACATCACGGTTCGCGCTTTCATCAAGCCGGAAGGCCAGCGCCTCAGGATGCTCGTACGGGTCCCCCTCGAGGCCATGCTCGACGTCACCTTTCCCCTGACCGGCCCCGGCTACCTCGATCTGTCCCGAGCCGACGAATCCCTGAGGGACGCCGCCATGCTGTGGCTCGGACAGGAGGTGTCGATCTACGAAGACGGCACGCGCCTGGCCGTGCCCGAACTGGTGGCCATCCGGGCCTCCCTGCCATCCGATCGATCATTTGACGCGTACGATACCGCGCTGGCTTCCACCCGGGGACCGCCGCTTCCGGCCGGTACACAGCTCTTCTGGCAGCAGGTGATGCTGGATGTGCTCTTCGAGTACCGGATCACGTCGGATCGTTCGGAGTTTTCGATCCTCCCCGGTCTCGAGAGGCTGGGGTTGCGGGTCTCGACCGTACTGCGCTTCCTGCCCGTTTCAGGGGACGAACGTCTCTACCAGTATACCGGGAATCCGGGCCTTGTCGTTCTCGATCCCCGCTGGCACCAGGCCGCGTTTCGTTTCGTGCAGCTCGGTTTTACCCACATCCTCGACGGCATGGACCATCTGCTGTTCCTGCTGTGCCTGATCATCCCCTTCCAGCGCCTGCGCGTACTCGTGATCCTCGTTACCGCCTTTACGGTCGCGCACTCGGTCACGCTGGTCGCTGCCACCCTGGGCCTGACGCCCGCCGCCCTCTGGTTCGTACCCCTCGTGGAAACGGTGATCGCCGCCTCCATCGTCTACATGGCGCTGGAGAACATCGTGTCGCCCGGCCTGCGCCGGCGCTGGATGGCCGTATTCGGGTTCGGTCTTGTGCACGGGTTCGGTTTCGCCTACGCTCTGCGGGACATGCTGCCTTTCGGCGGTGACCACCTGGCGGTCTCGCTGCTGGCGTTCAACGTGGGGGTCGAGATCGGTCAGCTGCTGGTGATCCTGGTCTGTGTCCCGATACTGCGGTTACTCTTCAGATACCTTCCGGGAGAGCAGCCCGGACAGAGTGGGCGGGGCGGGCAAAGTGAGCAGGCCGGGCAAAGTGGGCAGGCCGGGCAGATTGGACAGGCCGGACGGACCGGGTGGACCGGGCAACCCAGGCGGATCGGCGCGGTCATCCTCTCGGTCCTCGCGGGCCATACGGCCTGGCACTGGCTGTTGGAACGGGGCACCATTCTGTGGGAATTCGATGTACTGGCCACGACGCCGGACGGCGCGCTGTACGGGGTGGCGGGACTCCTGGTACTGATGTTGGTCATCGCCGCCTTCGCGGGATGGGCGTTCCTTCGTTCTGACCAGGCTGACCGGACGCTTCAATGAAGGTCTCGGACAGCGCGAACACGCAGGAGCTGCGCTGGCCGCCGAGACTGGGCTTCCAGATATCGACCGGATAGGGTTCGCCCGGGATCATGTGGCCGTTGAACATGATCTGGGCGGACCGGGCAAAGAACAGGCAGGAGAAGACGTCCCATCCCTCCCTGAGTCCCGGACCGGGCGCTTCGAGCAGTTCGGGGGGCTGCAGGCCGTCCCAGCGGGCGATGACCAGATCATCCGCTGTTTCGATCGTCCACGCGGGCGCTTCGAGCACGTTGCCGCTCCGCGAGAAAACAGCCGGCACCACGTCCAGTTCCATGTCGTACATGCCGCCCCGGCCGCTCATCCAGTTTCCAATGAACGCGGCCAGTTCCGGGTTGTCGGTACAAATCCTGTAATACGGGGATTCATGCTCGATCAGCACATAGGCCACGGTCCCTTCGCCGGCCGAACTGAAGTGCGTATGCCAGAGGCTGACCATCGCACTGTTCTCTCCGGCATCCGGGGGTCGCAAATAATTGATCCAGTGCTGGCCCGTCCAGTACAGCCTGCCCGGGTTGACGATCGGCCTGCCCATCCGGCCCCTCCGATGCGCATATCCACGGTCCGCGTAGCCGGCTCACGATCCGCGTAACCGGCCCACGGTCTGTATCCGTGTATACTGATCCGCACTGGGCCGGACGTCAAGGGAGGACTGGGAGACCGACCGGCGAGGCCCTTGCGCGCGGCACTTGCGCGCGGCCCCTGCGCGCGGCAGTTCCGCATAAATCGCTTGCCCGGTTTCAGCCCGTCCTGTACATTTTCCGCATCCGGCTTTACTATCGGAAGGCCGCGCAACGCGGTCTGTCCGGGCAAGCGGGCATTCTTACGCTCATTCCGGGAGTTTAACGGCATGATCGGTGATATCGGCATGCAGGAACTGATGGTGATCTTCCTGATCGTCCTGCTCCTGTTCGGCGCGGACCGTATTCCGGCCCTGGCGAGAGGGCTGGGCAAGGGCGTGCGGGAGTTCAAGCGGGTCGTGAACAATGCGAATACGGAAATCCAGCGCGCCATCGACATCGACGAGAAGGAACCGCCCCCGCGAAAGCCTCCGCCGACAAAGGAATTGGACCGGTCATAGGACAACGGAACAGCAGGCTTGTCGAATGGGCGTGCCGGCCGGCGGGCGGTGCGCCCGTTTTGCATGATCCGAAGCCCGCAGCGCTTTCCACGACTACAGGACATGTCCACTGCCGCCCTTCGCAAAGACGCAAGGTGCATATTCGAAGCGGCCCTTCAAGCCGTAGATCCAGCGGTGGCTATACGGCGCCATGTCGTACTTGAAGGGAACCGGTTGACGATCGACGGCCGCGGCTACGACCTGGGCCGGTTCGAAAACGTCTACGTCGTCGGTGCCGGCAAGGCAGGTTCCGTGATGGCCGGCGCCATGGAATCGTTACTCGGCGACCTGCTTACCGGGGGCAGAGTCAACGTCAAGTACGGTCATACGACGCCGTTGCGGCGCGTGGAGGTGGTCGAAGCGGGCCATCCCATACCCGACGCGGCGGGCGTGTCCGGAACGCAGAAAATCGTTGAGCTTCTGGCGCCCCTTGGAGAAGACGACCTGGTGTTCTGCCTGCTTTCGGGCGGGGGATCCGCACTCCTGCCACTGCCTGCAGAAGGGGTGACGCTGCAGGAGAAACAGGCGGTCACGGAACTACTGCTGCAGTGCGGCGCGACGATCAACGAGACCAACACGGTTCGCAAGCATATCTCGCGGGTGAAGGGTGGACAGTTGGCCAGGCTGGCCTCGCCCGCGCGGTTGGTGAGCCTGGTCCTTTCGGACGTCATCGGGGACCCGCTCGACGTCATCGCATCGGGGCCCACGGTGCCGGATGAAAGCACCTATGCCGATTGCCGGTCGATTCTCGAAAAGTACGGTCTGCGAAATAGACTGCCCGCATCGGTGACGGGCCACCTGGAAGCGGGGTCGAAGGGAACCGAACCCGAAACGCCGGGTCCCGGTGATACGGTCTTCGGTCGTACACAGACGGTCATGGTCGCCAACAACCGGCAGGCGCTTGATGCCGCCCGGATCGAGGCGGAAAAGAGAGGCTACAACCCGCTCGTGCTGTCCAGTTCGATCGACGGCGAGACCCGCGAGGTCGCCCGTGTCTACGCCGCCATGGCCCGGGAGATCGAAGGGTACGGCGATCCGGTCCGGCGCCCGGCGTGCGTTATCTCGGGCGGCGAGACCACGGTCACGCTCAAGGGCGGCGGTAAGGGCGGACGGAACCAGGAATTCGTGCTGGCCACCGTTGCCGACATCGAGGGACTGGAACGAACCGTCGTGTTCAGCGCCGGAACGGACGGAACGGACGGTCCGACCGACGCCGCGGGCGCGGTGGCGGACGGCCGTACGCTGCTCCGGGCTGCCGAAATGGGCCTGGACGCCGACGCCTGCATGGACCAGAACGACGCCTATCACTTTTTCGAACCGCTGGGTGACCTCGTCATGACCGGTCCTACTCATACCAATGTCATGGACCTGCGACTGTTGCTCGTGGGTTGAGGACGCCAAAAACTGGAATCCACCATGATGACCGAAACGCAAAGGTACCTGTTCGACCTGACCGGCTTTCTGCACCTGGAAGGCGCCCTCGGGGAACCGGCGCTCGCCGGGGCACTTGACGCCGCGGAGCGGTATATACAGACGCCCGCCGAAGATCTCCCGCCGGACTTTGGAAGCAGGGATGGCCGTATTTACGACAACGGATTCGCCTTCGACAAGGCACTGGAGCGGCTGGTCTTCCAACCGAGCTACTGGCCCATTATAAAGGAGTTCACGTCCGGCAAACCCCGTTTCGTCCGGGGGTCCATGCTCGTAAACCAGCCCGGAGGTGTCGTCGATCCTGGATCGCTCCACTGTGCGCGCGAGGCCTACGGTTGGCAGAGT
Source organism: Gemmatimonadota bacterium (assembly GCA_026705925.1). Taxonomy (GTDB): domain Bacteria; phylum JAAXHH01; class JAAXHH01; order JAAXHH01; family JAAXHH01; genus JAAXHH01. Next base: position 51,456 of record JAPOZT010000026.1, on the reverse strand, counting down.
ACACGTTACGAATGCCGGGACGGCCGCATCTACTGCGATGATTTCGTCGTATTCATCTATCTTACCGACGTGAATCCCGGCGACGGCGGGCTCGTGGTCGTACCCGGGTCCCACAAGTGCAATTTCGACCGACCCGATACGGTCTTCGACGGGGGCGACCTGGAAGACGATGCGCCGCCCGGCACGATCAACGTCACGCCCAGGGCGGGCGACGCGGTGATCATATCCGAGTTGCTCACGCACGGTACTCTCCGGTGGAAGCCGACCGATCGGAAGCGTATCGTGCTCGTGCTGCGTTACGCGCCCCAGTACAGCGGCGGCGGACCGTGGACGACGGACACGCTGAAGGCCCGGCTTTCGCCCGAGACCAACGAACTGATGGCCCTGGCCTCCTTCACGGAGGTCAAGGACGTGGCCCAGAGGGATGTGGTCACGTTAACCGTATGACACGCACCGCACGGACGCGGTGTCGAGCCTGACCCGCCATCGCAGGGCCCCGACAGCGGGCCTGACCGGCACCGCACGGAAGGTCGCAAAGGCAAGGTACATGGACACAGCCTGGCAAGAACAGATCGGGAAAGAGATCGACTGCGAATTTCGATTCGACGAAACGGCCAGGGTCCTGTACAGCACGGACGCCAGCATCTACGAAATCCAGCCGCTGGGCGTCGCGTATCCGGCCGACGCGGACCACGTCTCCCGCATCCTCCGTTTCGCCTACGAAAGAGGCATTCCCGTCACACCCCGCGGCGGGGGCACCAGCCTGGGCGGCCAGGCGGTGGGCCGCAGCATCCAGGTGGATTTCTCCCGGCACATGAACCGGATCCTCGAGGTCAACGTCGAGGAGCAGTGGGCCCGGATCCAGCCCGGCGTGGTGCTCGACGAACTCAACGCCCACCTGAAACCGATGGGACTGCTCTTCGCGCCGGACGTCTCCCCGAGCAACCGGGCAAACGTCGGCGGCATGATCGGCAACAACTCCTGCGGCTCCCATTCCATCATCTACGGAAAGACGATCGACCACGTCCTGGAACTCGACGTGGTCCTGAGCGACGGAACGCGGACAGTCTTCAAGCCGGTCGGTGATCGCGAATACGGCGAGAAGTCCGCACTCGGCGGCCTGGAGGGCCGAATCTACCGCGAAATCCGCCGCATCGCCCACGAGAACCGGGACGAGATCGAGGCCCGGTACCCCCGGATCATGCGACGCGTAGGCGGATACAACCTGGACGAATTCACCGGTGACGGTCCCTTCGACCCCTGCAAGATGATCGTCGGGTCCGAGGGCACCCTGGCCGCCGTGACCGAAGCGCGCGTCAACCTGGTGCCGCTGCCTGCCCATAAGGCCCTCGGCATCTGTCATTTTAAGGACCTGATCGAATCCATGGAAGCGACGGTCGAGATCCTGAAGACCGACCCCTCCGCCGTGGAACTCACCGACAAGACCATACTTGACCTGGCCAAGGCCTCCCCCGCGGCCGCCCATCAGCGCGACTTCATCGAAGGCGACCCGGAAGCCATCCTCATGGTGGAGTACTACGGGGAAACGGAAGGCGAGGTTTCGGACCGCCTGGATAAGCTCGAATCCCTGCTCCGGGAGAAGCACCTGGGCTATGCCTGCGTCCGGGCCACGACCGCCTCCGCCCAGTCGAACGCCTGGGCTATCCGGAAGGCCGGGCTGGGGCTGCTGATGGGCATGAAGGGGGACACCAAGCCGGCTACTTTCGTGGAGGACACGGCGGTCTCGCCGGAGAAGCTCCCGGACTACATCCGCGACTTCCGCGACATCGTCCACAAGCACGGCACGGTGGCGTCCTACTACGCCCACGCCAGCGTGGGCACGATCCACATCCGGCCGCTCATCAATCTCAAGGAATCCGAGGGCGTCACACGCATGCGGACCATCGCGGAAGAAATCCGCGACCTGGTCCTGGCCTACGGCGGCGCGGTCAGTTCCGAGCATGGCGACGGACTCGTGCGCAGCGAGTGGAACGAAAAGGTGTTTGGCCCGCGGCTGTACGAGGCCTTCAAGGCGGTCAAGGCCGTGTTCGACCCGAACGGCATCATGAATCCGGGCAAGATCATCGCGAACCAGAAGATGACCGACAATCTGCGATTCGGCCCCGCCTACCAGGCAGAGGAGATCAACACGTATTTCGATTTCTCGGTCGACGGCGGGTTCTCGCGGTCCATCGAGCTCTGCAACGGAGTCGGCGCCTGTCGCAAGAAGCTGGTGGGGACCATGTGCCCTTCCTATATCGCCACGCTCGACGAAGAGCACAGTACCCGGGGACGCGCGAACGTGCTCCGGGCCGCCCTTTCGGGGAAGCTGGACGGCGAGGGATTCACGAGCCAACGGGTCTACGAAGCCCTCGACCTCTGCCTGGAGTGCAAGGGCTGCAAGGGCGAGTGTCCCTCCAACGTCGACATGGCCAAGATGAAGTACGAGTTCCTCGCCCACTACTATGAAAAACACGGCCTGCCACTGCGCAACCGCCTGTTCGGCCGCATCGAAACGCTCAATCGGCTCGGTACCGCCTTCGCGCCGCTGAGCAACCGGATCGTGAACCATCCCTGGCACAAGCGGTTCCTGGAGCGGACGATCGGCGTGGACAGAAGGCGGTCCCTTCCGGAGTTCGCCGAAGTTACGTTCGAGCAGTGGTTCTATCAGCGCGGTCCGGGCGGTCCGGGCGGTCCGGGCGGTTCGACGGAGGACGCCGGCCTTGATCGACCGACCGTCGTCTTCTTCCCAGACACCTTCGTCAACTACAGCGAGCCCCATATCGGGATCGCCGCCGTGGAGGTACTCGAAAGCGCCGGATTCCGCGTGGTGCTGGCCGAACCGCGCGCCTGCTGCGGCAGGCCCCTGATCTCGAAGGGCATGCTGCGCCAGGCCCGGGCGGCCGCCGAATACAACATCGCCCAGCTTGCACGGTACGTGGACCGCGGATGGACCATCGTGGGTTGCGAACCCAGTTGCGTCATGACGTTCCGCGACGACTACCGCGACCTCGTGAACGACCCGCGGGCCGACCGGGTCGCCGACGGCATGCTCATGATCGACGAGTTCCTGGCCCGGGAACACGGGGCCGAACGCCTTTCGCTTCCGGTCATGCCCACCGACCAGGCGATCAGCCTGCACGGACACTGCCAGCAGAAGGCCATCGCCGGCACGGGCTCCACCGCGGCCGCCCTGGAACTGGTGCCCGGGTACGAGGTCACGACGCTGAATACCGGGTGCTGCGGCATGGCCGGCAGCTTCGGCTACGAGCGGGAGCACTACGACCTGTCCATGAAAATCGGCGAAGACCGGCTCTTTCCCGCCATCCGCGCCGCCGATGAGGGGACGGAATTCGCCGCGACGGGGACCTCCTGCCGGCACCAGATCGCCGACGGCACGGGCAGGACGGCCTTCCATCCGATCGAACTGATCAGAAGAGCCCTTGGCGACCGACGGAGCATCGAGCGTTGAACCGCCCTCCCTGTTTCTCCACCTTCTCCATCGTCGCCCTTGACCCCGAATCGGGGGATCTCGGCGTGGCGACCCAGTCGAAGTATCTCGCCGTGGGATCCGTGGTACCCTGGGTGCGGTTCGACGCCGGCGCCATCGCCACGCAGGCCTGGGCCAACGCGTCCTTCGGCCCCAGGGGGCTCGACCTACTCGAGCAGGACGTCGGCGCCATCGACACCCTCGAACGCCTGATCGAATCGGATGCCGGCCGGCAATCCCGCCAGGTCGGCGTGGTGGATCTCGACGGCACAGCGGCGGCCTTCACGGGGGAGGACTGCCAGGAGTGGGCGGGGCACGTCACCGGTCCGGGCCATGTCTGCCTGGGCAACATCCTCGCGGGTGAAGAGGTGATTACCGCCATGGCGGAAACCTTCGAGGCCCCCGGCGATGAGGATTTCTCGGAAAAGCTGCTCGCCGCGCTCTCGGCCGGCCAGGAAGCCGGAGGCGACCGGCGGGGCATGCAGTCGGCCGCCCTGCTCGTGGCGCGGGAAGGCGGGGGTTGCGGCGGCACCTCCGACTACCTCGTGGACCTGCGGGTCGACGACCATGCCGATCCCATAGAGGAACTGAAACGCCTGTACCTGCTCCATGGAAGGCTCAATCCATGAAGTCTGACATGCAGCGCGCCAAGCTCGTCCTGCTCACCGTGGTACACTTCCTGGTGGACCTCTTTTCCTCCCTGTTGACGCCGATTCTTCCTGCACTTGTGACGCGCCTGCAGCTCTCCCTCACGCAGGCCGGCCTGCTCGCCGGTCTGCCGGCCATGACCTCCTCCCTGGTCCAGCCCCTGATGGGCGTCCTGGGGGACCGGATGGAGAAACGCTATTTCATCATTCTCGGGCCGGTGTTCTGCGCCGTCTTCATGTCCGCCGTGGGACTGGCGCCCTCTTTTCTCGTGTTGCTGCTGTTCATCGTCCTGGGCGGATTCGGCACCGCCAGTTTCCACCCGCAGAGCGTATCCATGGCCGGTGACGTCAGCGGTTCGAGACGCGGTTATGGCGTGTCGCTTTTCATCGTCGGCGGGACCGCCGGGCTGGCGGCAAGCCCCTTTGTCGTACCCCGCATCGTGGAGCGCTTCGGTCTCGAAAGCCTGGTCTGGCTCGCGGTTCCCACGGTAATCGCCGTATTGGCCATGGCCCGGGTCATCCCCATCCGCAACGAAGACCGCAAGATAACCCGCCTGGCCGATGTGGGCGCTTCATTCCGGCCGAATCTGTGGCCCATGGTCAATCTCACGGTAGTGGGCATTATCCGGACCATCTCCGGGGTCGGTTTCGCCACCTTTTTCGTGTTGCTGCTCAAGGACCGGGGCCTTACCCTGCAGCAAGGGGGCGACCTGCTCTTCGTCTTCCAGGGCGGCGCGGTGATCGGCGGGTTCGTCGGCGGCTGGCTTTCGGACCGGTTGGGACGAAGCCGCGTGATCTGGACTACGATCCTGCTTTCCACCCCCTTTCTGTTCGCTTCGCTCTACGACACCGGACCGCTGCTTCCCGTCTGGCTGTTCCTGGCCGGATTCATGAACATGGCGTCCAATTCCGTTTCCGTCGCCATGGCGCAGGAACTCGTCCCGGACAGTGCGGGAACGGCCTCCAGCTTTCCCATGGGTTTCAGCTGGGGCGCGGCGGGTGGCGCGCTGATCGTCTTCGGCGGTATCGCGGACCGCGTCGGCGTAGTGGCGACGCTTGAAGTACTGGCCGTGATCCCGATGGCCGCAGTGGCGCTGGCCCTGATGCTGCCGCGGGACCGCGAATTCCGAAAGGCGGCTACCGAGGTGCGCAAGGTGGCCGCGGCTGTTGAGGAAGTGACCTGATCGAGTAAGTGACCTGATCCCTGCAGGACGTGGAAGCAGGGGTCGTTGTGTCGAAATCGAATCCGGGGATTGTCGGCAACACCCCGTGGTTTCAAGGAGACCCTCCATGTCTGACCGTGTCGTGCGCCTGACCGAACTTGCGGCATTGGACGAGGCCATCGCCTCGTCGGCCGAACGTCCCGTTTTCGTCTACAAGCACAGTACGGTGTGCCCGGTGAGCGCCCGGGCCGCCGATCATTACTACGACTTCGCGGACGAGGACACCTCCACGCCCACGCCGCTGTTCACCCAGGTCATGGTCATCGAGAACAGGGATCTCTCCAATGAGATCGAATCCCGCCTGGGGATCCGGCACGAGTCGCCGCAACTGCTGTTGCTCCGGGACGGGAAGGTAACCTGGCACGCTTCCCATTTTTCCATCACGGGCAAGGACATAAAGAACGCGCTGGAGGACTGAACCATGTCGAGACGCGCCGTTATCGTCGGCGCGGGGGTGATCGGCCTCAGCACGGCCTACCATCTGGCCCGCAAGTCGTACGGAAGTGTCACGGTAGTCGAGAAGGGACGCGTGGGAGACGGCGCCAGCAGCCGGGCCGCCGGGATCATCACGGGACTGCTGTGGTCGGAGACCGGTATCCTGGCCCGCAAGATCAGCCTGACCCGGTTCAGGGAACTGTCCGGAGAACTGGATGGCTACAGGTACCAGGACGTGGGTTGCCTGAACCTGTTCGACGCGGCAAGCTGGCCGGAACGGGAACGGCTGTTGCCCCTGTACGACCGCCTGGGCGTGGAATACACCGTCATGGACTGCACCGAGATGGTCGCGGCCTGGCCGGACCTGGCGCTGTCCGGTGAGCCGATCGGGCTCTTCGATCCCCTGGGCGGTTACAGCGAACCGGATCATTACCTTCCGGCCCTGGCGGACGGTTGCCGCGCCCTGGGCGTGGAGATCAGGGAAGACTGCATGGTCTCCGACTTCATCATGGATGGGGGACGCATGGCGGGCGTCATCGCCGATGGAAGGCGCATAGAAGCCGATGCCGTGGTGAGTACCGTGCACGTATGGACCCTGAAGGTACTGGAAACCATCGGACTGCAGCTGCCCCTGAAATCCTTCGTGCACCAGCGTTACGTCACAGCGCCGCTACCCGCTCCGATCCGGATCCCGGCGGTCAACGCCAATCCCTACGGTGGATACATCCGGCCGCATTACGGACAGCGCTTGCTTGCGGGCATCGAGAACCCCGAGGCGCCGGAGTTTCGCGTACCCGGCCGCGATTTCCACATGTCGACGATTGCCCCGCCGCCCGGACTCGGCGAGGCCGCGCGGGAAAACCTGCTCCCGCTCGTCCCCGGGGCCTGGCGAGCTGGCCAGGCGGGCTCGACCGGCCGGGTGGACCGGGCTGCCCATTCCGGCTGGGAAATCGAGAAGGCGGGACTGCTGTCCTTCTCCGCGGACGGCGAACCGGTGCTCGGGCCCGTGGAACGCTTTCCGGGGCTGTACGTGGGCGTCGCCTTCCATTCCGGCGGCTTTGCCTACAACCCCGCGGCCGGTGTATTGCTGGCGGGATGCGTCGCAGACGGGCGGCCCGAAATCGATATCGGGGAATTCTCGCCGGACCGGTTCGATCCTCAGGAGACGGAAGCCTACAACCGGACCCGGATCACCCACGGAGAATACAGCATGCCCGGTCATTCCCGTCGGCACTAGGCGTTCGGGCCGGCGGCCTCCCGCACGCATGCGACGCCCACAGACACCCGCACGCATGCGACGTCCACAGACACCCGTACGTCGACAGATGGAAATCTAAGGAATGCGCCTGACCATGGACAAGAACGCGGAAGTCCGTCTGGACGCCAAACAGATCGACGCGTTCCGCCGCGCCCTGCTCGACTGGTATGACGAGAACCAGCGTGACTTGCCGTGGCGAAGGGCCAGTGACCCCTACGCGGTCTGGGTTTCGGAAATCATGCTCCAGCAGACGCGGGTAGACCAGGTACGGCCCTACTACGACCGGTTCATGGAACGTTTTCCCACGGTAGCGCACCTCGGCAAGGCACCGCTCGAGGACGTCCTGAAGGCATGGGAAGGCATGGGCTACTACGCCAGGGCAAGGAACCTCCATCGCGCCGCCCGCCGAGTCGTCGACGAACACGGCGGACGGATACCCGATGATTCCGCGCAGATCTCGGACCTGCCGGGCATAGGACCCTACACGGCTGCCGCCATATTGAGCATTGCCTTCGGAAGAGACTGTCCGGTCGTCGACGGCAATGTCGTTCGCGTATTGAGCCGCCTGTTCCACCTGATCGATGACCCGGCCACCTCAGCGGCCAGAAAGAGACTGGATAGCCTCGCCGGGCGACTCCTCGCCAGGGGCCGGGCGGGCGAATTCAACCAGGCCATGATGGAACTGGGGGCCACGATTTGCACGCCGCGCCAACCCCGCTGCGGCGAATGTCCCGTGAACCCGTATTGCAAAGCCCGAAAAACGCTGCCGGACCCTTCGGTGCTGCCGCGCAAACGGCCGCGCAAGCAACGGCCTCACCACCATGTCGCGGCCGGCATCGTTAGCCGGAACGACGAGGTACTGATCGTCCGGCGGCCGACAGAAGGCCTGCTGGGTGGACTGTGGGAGTTTCCGGGCGGGATCGTCGGCAAAGGGGTCGAAGGGAAAACGTTTCTGGCAGAGGAAATTAAAAACACGCTGGGAATCGGAATCCGCGTCGATAGCGCCGTTGCCACCCTGAGACATGCCTTTACCCATTTCGAGATGACACTGCAGGGCTATTGCTGTTCACACCTTGAAGGGGTAGCCCGCCATCGCGACGGAAACGAATGCCGATGGGTTCGATTCGAAGACCTCGGCCGTTTCGCTTTTCCCAGAGCCTATCGGCGCTTGATCGAAGCCGCGGCGGAGTACCATGAAGGCGGCAACCTGCCGGTTCCACATAACACATAGCGGCGCGCCGGACGGGCACAACCCCATCCGGCGCGGTCTACTGCCGGTGCTACCGGCGCTACCGGCGCCACAGGACGCCACCGGGCGCCACCGCCGTTCAGCGCCGTTTCACCGAGGGTTCGGGACGGGCGGCCGGTTTCCCGGCGACGCCGTTGTTTTCGGCGGATTCGTCCTGGCCCGGCGGTGCGAAAATCGCTCGGACTTTCTCTTCGATCTCCCCGGCGAGATCCCGCTGTTCCCTGAGTAACTGCCGCACGTTCTCGCGGCCCTGCCCGAGCCTTTCGTCATTGTAGGAAAACCAGGTCCCGCTCTTTTCAATGATGCCGTTATTGACCCCGAGTTCGATCAGGTCGCTTTCTTTGGAGATGCCTTCCCCGTAGATGATATCGAACTGCGCCTCGCGGAATGGCGCCGCCAGCTTGTTCTTCTTTACGGTACCCCGTACCTGGATGCCCGCCGAGGCGTCGTCCCCCTTGATGTTCCCGATCCTGCGCACCTCGATCCGGACCGAGGAGTAGAACTTCAGGGCCAGCCCTCCGGTCGTCGTTTCCGGATTGCCGTACATTACGCCGATTTTCTGGCGGATCTGGTTGATGAAGATCAGGCAGGTCCTGGACCGGTTGATCACCGAGGTCAGCTTTCGTAGCGCCTGCGACATCAGGCGGGCCTGCAGGCCGACATGGGAATCACCCATTTCTCCTTCTATTTCCGCCCTCGGTACCAGCGCGGCGACCGAGTCGATGACGATCACGTCCACGCCACCGCTCCGGACCAGGATCTCGGCCACGTCGAGGGCCTGCTCACCCGTATCCGGCTGATGGATGAGCAGTTTGTCCATGTCCACGCCGAGGGCCCGCGCGTAGCGGATGTCCAGCGCGTGTTCCGCGTCGATGAAGGCGGCCATCCCGCCCAGTTTCTGCGCCTCGGCCACAATATGCTTGGCCAGCGTGGTCTTACCGGAGGACTCGTTACCGTAGATCTCCACCACGCGCCCACGCGGCACGCCGCCGATGCCCAACGCCAGATCGAGGGTCAGGGATCCTGTTGGTATGGACTCGACGGACAGTTGGGGGTTCTCGTCTCCCATCCTGATGATGGAACCCTTGCCGAACTGCCGCTCTATCTGCGATATGGCGCCGCTCAGCGCCTTCTCCCTTCCCGGATCGGTATCGTTCATATTCGCGATCTCCCCTTCGTTGATGCAAGTGAACGTCTTTTTGGCATACCCTGTCCAATATGCCAAACATTTGTGTAGTGTCAAGCGAATTTCGCCTGACTATAATGAAATGGTCTTAATCCGGGTGAGGAAACTTGGAAAAAAGTATCCCCGAACGACCCAAAAGTAAAGTAATTTCACGCTGATCCGGCCTGTTGACGTGCACATGGAAAAAAACCGGAGAGGAAGGGCTTCGAAAGCCGTATATTATGACTATACACCCCCATCTCCGTCGCTGGACCAGTCGACCCATGCGGAGCGTGAAATGAGTGCTTTAAGGAAATTCATCTGCCTCGGAACGGCCGCCCTCTGCCTTCATTGGGCATCATCGGGCTGTGCGGGTGCGGGTGCGCCGAGAACCAATTCCGTCGACACCGATAGTGCGAGCGTGATGGCATCCGGTTTCGCACTTATGAATCAAGGCGACTACGAAGGCGCCGTCGCCTACTACCGCCGGGCGCTGGCCCTGGACCTGACGGACTCCGAGGCCTTCGGAAACCTGAGCGTGGCCTACTACTACCTGGGCAGATACGACGAGGCGTTGCGGAATGCACTGCAGGCCGTCGTGCTTGCGCCCGACGAAATCAACTGGCGGCTCAATCTGGGCGCGATCTATACTCGCAGGGAAAACCACGAGGGAGCGTCGAGAGCCTATGGCGCGGCCGTCGGTATCGCCCGCGGCCTTCCGGAGGAAAACCGCTATCAACTCCGAAACGCCCTGATGGGCCTCGGCCGGTCCAGTGAACTGTCCGGTTCGTATGACCAGGCACTGGGCGCGTACGAGGAGGCGCTGGTCTTCGCGCCCGATGACATGGCAATGCTGACCGGGGTCGGCAACATATACTTCCGGCTGGGACGGCTGGACGAGGCCGAGGCGTCGTATCACCGTGCGTTGGCACAGGACTCCACGCACGCCGTGGCCAGGTACAATCTGGCACTGGTCTACTCAAGGACGGAGAGATTTGACGAGGCGTTCGGGCTGCTGGAGGACAACCCCGTGTTGGACCGGCGGTTGGAGAGCGCACTGGAAAGCAGTACCGTAAGTGCCGTGGACCGGTCGAAGACCCGCAGCATCGCGGCCTACCGAGCCAGGTTAGGGAGGATGGGCGGTCCACCGTCTCCCGGCATCCGGCAGGGACGCCGGTCGCCGCCCTATGTCCATGTGAGGGGGTTGAACTATTACGAACAAGGCGCGTACATGGAGGCTATGCAAGCCTTCGAACAGGCCCTGGCCGAAGATCCCGGGCTTGCGGAGGCGCATCTGTACATCGGCAACATCTACGCAATTCAGGACCGCCATGCGGAGGCGGTCGAATCCTATGAGACCGCGATCGCCGTCGACCCGCAGTTCTTCGAGACTTACAACAACCTGGGCAGCATGTATGCCGATTTGGGCCGGACCGATGACGCCATGGACGCATACAAGAAAGCGCTCGCGTTGAACGACCGTTTCTACGACGCCCGTACCAACCTCGGACTGTTGTATGCGGAGGCGGGCAGACTGGACGAAGCGGTCGAGGAATTCAAGAAGGTCATCCGCGCCGAAGTAGGCATCGCCGAGGTCCACAACAACCTCGGCATCGTCTATCTCAGGCAGGGGAAAGATGCAGAGGCCAGCGAGCAGTTCAACAGGGCTATCTCGCTCCGCGGGGATTTCCCGGAAGCCTACAACAACCTCGCGCTTTCCTACAGCCGGGATGCCGCCGTGGATGACGTGATCGAAACCTGGCGCGGACTCGCGGCCGGATGGGCGGGCCGTGACACGTCTGCCCGCGAGAGCTTCGACTGGATGCCGCTCCGGCGGGTGGCCGCCCGGTCCTCCGGCGTGGGAGGTGAAGCGCGGTCGGCGTATCGGAACGGGGTCGAAGCCGCCGATGGCCACGATCTTGAAGCCGCGCTTTCGCACTTCCGGGATTCCCTTGCCGCACGGTCGGAATGGAACGCCGCCCAGTTGGCCGTTGCCGCCGTCCTGCTGGTCCAGGGGAAGTGGGAGGAGGCGGCGACAGCAGTCGAGAAAGCGATTGAACCGGAAACCGCGGATCCGCTGCCCCACGCCATCCTGGCCATCGCTAAGGTTTCCAGCGGCGACTTCGAGTCGGCGCTTCAGGCATGGGAAGGTGCCGTACGCCTGTCCGGCGAACCGGACGGTTCCGCCGCGATGGAGTCGCTGACGGCGATGCGTACGAAAACCGAGGCCGCGGACCGGGTGTTGCGCGCCCTGGACCAGGCTGTGGCACAGCGACCGCGGTTTACGACCGCACATTTCAATATTGGCCTTGTCAACGATATGCTTCGTCGATACCATCAGGCCATACTAAGCTACCGGGAGGTCGTCCGCCTCGCCCCGGATCTTGGCGCCGGGCATTTCCGGTTGGGAATCGCTTACTTCCGGATAGGCGATTTCGAAAAAGCCCGGGATTCGCTGAGTGAGTATATTCGTCTCTCCGAGGACCCCATGCTGCTTCCCCAGGTGGAGACTTTTTTGAACAGATCGGGATAACCGGCACCGCTGCATTCCCGGAAGAGAAACCTGCGCGAAAATGACGGTAAAAACACTCGAACAGGTCGTCGGTGAAAGGCCGTTCCCCGAGTATGCCGCCTGGTGGCCGGTAGGCAGCGCGTTCACCGCGTTCATGTCCGAAGCCATCGTCAGTGAATGGAAAGCGCTGGTACCCGACAGCGGCGCGCTGGAACCCGACTGCGGTGCGCTGAACGATGTTCGGGAAGATGCTGAAAAGTACATCAGGACGGTGTACGACAGGCCGGCCCGGCGAGAGTTGGTGGAAGCCTTCGTTCACACGGACGGTGAAACGGCGCTGCAGTCGGGCGAATTCGACGCCCTTTCCTATGCCTTTTACCGATCGGCTTTCCGGCACATCGAAAGGCATCCGGAACGCTTCGATGAGGGACTGGAACGGGAACGCCGGCTGTTTACCATCCGGGTGGGCAAGTTGTTCTTCGACCGCCTGAATCGTCACCTCGCGCTGGACCTGCCCGACGGCCTGAACACACCGAGTCAGCTCGAACGGTTGTCCGTCGCCATCGACCGAATCGGCCGTTTCCTGCACGAACAGGGATATCTCCGCAGTCATTTCGCCTTCAGATTCGATGTGGACGTCAAGCAGGACGATACGCAAATCATCCAGCATGCCGACGACATCGTCTCACGTCTGGGAAAAGGCGAGCTGGCCTACGCGCTGTACGAGATGGGCTATCCCGTCATCCTGCCCTCCGCGGTTTACCTCTACCACACGATCGGGGAAGCGCAACACCATTCTTCCCGGACCATCGAGAACCTGTTCGCCGAAGTGGGATACGACGCGAGGGAGACGGACGATTTCGATCCCATCGGTTATCCGTCGGAAATGGTGGTGGAACTCTGGGAGATCCGCCGTCTGTGAAGCACATTCGGGCGCCCCGTACCCGGCGGACACGACCGGGAGGACCAGGACCATGAAAACCACTAGTCCCGCCACGCTGGTGGATGTCGGCCGGTACCCGTTGGAGAACCTCGACAGTCCCGACGGCCAGGCATTCCTCACATCTTGCCAATCCGGGCTCGAGAAGCAGTCCATCTGCGTACTCGAGGGTTTTCTGCATCCTCGGGCGCTGGCCGGCATGGTGCGGGAAACCAGCGCCTTGATCCCGCTCGGATACTACTACGACCGGCCGCGCACCAGCTACGAGGGAAACGACTACGTAGACCGGACGTGGCCCGCCGGCCATCCCCGAACCATTGAGCATGTAAACCGCTACCGGCAGGTGCTCAACTACCAGATCCCCAACGACAGTCTCGTGCGCAGCGTATTCCTCTGGCCGGCCCTGACCGAATTCGTGCGAAGGGTGCTCGGGTTCGAAAACCTGTACACGAGCGCCTGTCCCCATCTCGCCCTGACGTTGCAAATCGCGCACGAGGGAGACAGCAACGGGTGGCACTTCGATTCCAATAACGGCAATATCACGCTGTTGATCCAGGCGCCCGATTCCGGTGGGGCATTCGAATACGTTCCGGACCTCAGAGCGGACCACGACGAGCATTACGACGACGTGCGCGCCGTTTTCGAAGCGCCTGGAAAACGCGTTCGCCGCACGGACATCCGGCCGGGGACGCTGGTGCTGTTCAACGGTAAATACGCCCTGCACCGCGTGTCACCGGTCGGTCCGACGAAACGGCCCCGGATCATCGCGATCTTCAGCTACGACAAGCGTCCGGACCAGTTATTCTCCCGCGACTATATCGAGATGGTGCGCAGCTTCAGGCAGGATGCGCCTGCGGGCTGATCCCGCGTCCATCAAGCGTAACGTTCGTGGTGTCGCGCAAGACCGAAAACCCTGGCATGGAAACCTTAGAACCCTACGTGGTCGCCTTTTCCGACCTGGCCTGGTCCTACGTATTCTACCTGGTCATCGGCGGCGGAGCCCTCCTGCTGCTCTACAGCCGCTTCACGCCGTTCCGGTACGTGAAGCACGCCATCGACCTGGTACGCGGCAGGTACGACGATCCCGACGACCCCGGCGAAGTCTCCCATTTCAAGGCGCTGGTCAGCGCCCTCTCCGCCACGATCGGCATGGGGAACATATCCGGCGTGGCCATCGCAATCACCACGGGGGGCCCCGGGGCGATCTTCTGGATGTGGGTCAGTGCGTTCGTCGGCATGGCGACCAAGTTCTTCACCTGCTCGCTGGCCGTCATGTACCGGGGAAGAGACACCGCGGGGCGCATCCAGGGCGGACCGATGTACGTGATATCGGAAGGACTGGGGGGCCTATGGAAACCGCTGGCCGTCCTCTTCGCTGTCGCCGGCGTCATCGGCTGCCTCCCGCTCCTGCAACCCAACCAGCTGATCCAGATCGTCCGGGACGTCGTGTTCTCGCCGTACCTGTCCTTCGAAAACGGCCACTTCCAGTTCGATCTCGTCGCCGGGCTGATCCTGTCCGGTCTCGTGGCCACCGTGATCTTCGGCGGGATCACCCGGATCGCCGAAGTCGCCTCCCGCGCCGTGCCGGCCATGGTGGTCCTGTACATGGTCGCGACGCTCTGGATCATCCTGTACAACCTGGAGGAGGTCCCGGGATACTTCGCACTGATCGTCACGGACGCTTTCACTGGAGCAGCAGTGGCGGGCGGGGTGGTCGGCACGACCATCGTCACCGGAGTCAGGCGCGCGGCCTTTTCCAACGAGGCCGGCATCGGCACGGAAGCATTGGCTCACGGCGCCGCAAAGACCGGAGAGCCGGTCCGGGAAGGCCTGGTCGCCATGATGGGACCCGTCATCGATACGATGATCGTCTGTACGTGCACGGCGCTTGTGATCCTCATGACGGGCGTCTGGCAGACGACCGCGGAAAACGGGGTGACGCTGACTGCAAGCGCTTTCGATGCGGCCATACCCGGATACGGCGCATACGTCCTCACCGTGTGCGTGTTCTTCTTCGCCGTTACCACCCTGTTGACCTACTCCTACTACGGCGCCAAGTGCCTGAGCTTTCTGATTGGCGCCAGATATGTGAAACTGTACAACGCGGCCTACGTGGGTTTCGTCGTGGTCGCTTCCGTCGCCTCGATCGACGCGGTGATCAGTTTCGCCGATGGGCTGTTTGCCCTTATGGCGATTCCGACCGTGACTTCCACCCTGCGGCTCGCGCCCCGGGTGATGAATGCGTTCCGAAGGTACATCGCTTCCGCGCCGCCTGGTTGAACGCAGACCGGCCGGCAGGTTCCGGCATAACGATGTGAATCCGTAAAATCGGCAGATTCGGCAACATCCGCATGATGTAGATTTTATTAAAAAACTAAACTTTCTGTATTTACAACTTCACTGTTTTACTACATATTGTAGTTACTACCTTCCCATCACACCATCACATCCCACACAAAGAGGAGGAGGAATACTATCGATTCCACACTGCCATACGTAAGGAGGTTCGTCATGAAACCCCGCAAGTACCTATCCTGGTTGGCCGTTGGGCTGTTCGCCCTGGTATCGACCGATTCCATGGCCCAGCAGGACCAGGAAATCGAAGGCGTCGATTTCGTCGCTGAAGAGGTGACCGTGACCGGTTCCCGAATCAGGGGCGAAGCCGCGGAATCCACCGCACCCGTTGTCATCCTCGCCAAGACAGAGATCCAGGAGAAGGGGCTCGCGTCTATCGGCGATGTGCTCCAGACCCTCACCGTCCAATCCAATGCCATCAACACCCAGGCCAATAACGGCGGCGACGGATCCACCCGGATCAGCCTTCGCGGACTGGGCTCAACCCGAACACTCGTACTGGTCAACGGCCGCCGTTTCGTGCCGGGCGGAACCGGGGCGAATTCGTCCGTCGACCTGAACTCCATACCGGCTTCCGTCATTGAACGGATCGAGGTGCTTAAGGACGGCGCGTCGGCCGTGTACGGTTCCGATGCCGTTGGGGGTGTCGTTAATGTAATTACGCGTTCCGACCTGGAAGGGGTGGAGTTCGAGTACTACCAGGGGGTCGCGGGCGCGGGCGACGGGGACGTAATCGACGCGAGTATCACGGCCGGACTGCGAAGCGGCCGGGGCAGCATCCTGTTTTCCGCGGGATACCACGACCGCAAGCCCGTCTGGACCGGCGACCGTGATTTCAGCAAAGCGGACAAGGCCTACGACTGGGAGGCTAACGACGGTTCCTTTGCCACGAACGGCAGTACGGCTACACCCGAAGGAACCCTCTTCGACCGGCTGGGGGCGGAAGGTAACGCGGCCTGGCAGTCAATCGTTGAACGAGCCGGGGATGACGCCGGTGCTTATTTCAACGCACCATCCGGCGGATGGCGGCCCATGAATTTCGGGGGAAACTCTGACGACGGCTCCGGCGACCTGTACAACTACCAGCCGGAGAATTACCTGTACACGCCGCAGACCCGGTATTCCGCGTTCCTCAGCGGGAACTACCTGTTCAACGACAACCTGACCGGTTTCTTCGAGGTGTCCTATACCAACCGGCAGTCGGATCAGAAGCTGGCGCCGACCCCACTGTTTATCTTCTTCGAAGATGATGTCTCGGTGTCGGCCGAGAACCAGTACAACGAATACGGACGCGACTTTCTCGACATACGCCGGCGGTTCGTAGAAGCGAGCAACCGCAACTTCCTGCAGGACCTGGACACCTACCGGATCGTCCTGGGAATGGAGCACGAGTTCCAGGGATTTACCGGGGACCTGGCCTTCTCCTACGGCCGCACCAGCGGAACCAACGTCAACGAAGGCCGGTTCATCCTGAGCAATGTCAGGAGGGCGCTGGGGCCCGATTCGGAATGTGTGGCGCCTTGCGTACCCCTGGACCTGCTGCATGGTCCCGGCTCGATCACCGAAGACATGCTTAAATACATTGAGTACACCGGTATCGCCAGGGGATATACGACGCAGAGGATTCTTCAGTACAATCTGACCGGTGACCTGTACGATTTGCCGGCGGGCCCCCTTGCCGTGGCCGTCGGGGCATCGTCCCGGTGGGAAGCAGGCGGTTCCATACCCGATCCCATTACCGCCACGGGCAACACCACGGGCAACAAGGAAGATGCGACCGAGGGCGACTACTCGGTCCGCGCGGTCTACGCCGAGACCAGTATTCCAGTTTACCAGAACGATATGGGTGGCCTGGACATCACGGCCGCGGGCCGGCTGTTCAACTATGACACCTTCGGGTCGGACTTCACGTACGAAGCGGGCGCCCGGCTCGAGCTGCCTCGAGGCCTGGCCCTTCGGTCGACCTACTCGAAGGCCTTCCGCGCCCCGAGCATAGCCGAGATGTTCCTGGGCCAGAGTGACAGTTTCCCGCTGGTCAGCGATCCGTGCAGCGTCGTGGACGAGGCCGGCAATCCGCGCAACCTGACCTCGCAGCAGATAAGCAACTGCGCGTCCGCGGGGGTCCCTGCGGATTATGAAGACACCCGGGCGCAGCTCAGGGCCAGGATCGGCGGTTCCACCGATCTCGATCCGGAACGGGCCAACACGATGACCGCCGGCGTGGTGTACCAGCCCGAATTCCTGGATAACCTCGATGTCGCGGTCAGTTATTACGCCACCAAGATCGAGGATGAAATCGGGGCGCTCGGTGCGGGCCTGATCCTGAGCAACTGCTATTCCCAGGACAATCCGACAGACTGCGACAAGGTCCAGCGTGACCAGGGCGGCGTGATCAGGAACATCTTCTCGACCGCCACCAACATCGGCGAGACGGAAACCAACGGACTGGACATAGAACTGAATTACATCGACGACACGCCCCTCGGTCTGCTTTCGGCACGGCTCGAATCCAATTTCCTCTTCGCCTACGACGTGATGCTGCCCGTAGCGGGTGGTTTCGAACTGGTCCAGGGCAAGGGTTATTACGATCTTGGCGTGTTCCCCAGCTGGCGGCATAACGCCAACGTCGGGCTGAAGTGGGGCCGGACATCGGTCGGTGTATCATGGCAGTACACCGGCGGATACCAGGAGTGCGAGGACGACGACTGCAAGGGCCTGTACCGCGACGATGTGGGTACGAATCCGGCGTTCAGGGACGTGGACGCGAACCACCTCTTCGGAATCCAGGGGTCCTACCGCCTGTTCTCGGGGGCCGGAAGCTCCGTGATCACGGTCGGAATCAACAACGTATTCGACACCCCGCCCGCGGTTCTTTTCAACGGCTCCCTGGGGACGTCGGACGCATCGACGTACGACTTCCTGGGCAGGTACCTGTACATCAGACTATCCCACTACCTGTAGAATGAGCGAACGATAAATAGACGGGTCCCGGTATTGAACTACGTACGAACATGGCTGTTGGCGCTGTTGGCGGCATGTTTATGCGTGGCGCCCACCAGTACCGGGATCCTCGCCCAGGGTGCGGTCGAACCGGACTCCCTTCGGATCGACTACGTCTTCGACGAACTGACGGTGACCGGATCCAGGATCCGGGGCGAGGCGGAAGGCTCGACGGCCCCCGTGGTCATCCTGGCCCGCGAGGAGATCCGGGCCAGGGGGCTCGCCTCCGTGGGGGACGTCCTCCAGTCGCTCACGGTCCAGTCCAACGCCACCAATACCCAGGCGAACTACGGCGGCGACGGGTCCACCCGCATCAGCCTTCGCGGACTCGGCGCCCACAGGACGCTGGTCCTGGTCAATGGCCGCCGGTTCGTGCCCGGCGGTCTCGGCGCGGACGCCGCGGTCGATCTCAACGCCCTCCCATCCACTGTTATCGAACGGATTGAAGTGCTCAAGGACGGCGCCTCCGCGGTCTACGGTTCCGACGCCGTCGGCGGGGTCGTCAACGTCATCACGCGGTCGGACCTGGACGGCGTGGAATTCGAGGCCTACCAGGGCGTTTCGGGCGACGGCGACGGAGCGGCCATAGACCTGGCTTTTACCGCGGGCCTCGAAAGAGAACGGGGTAACATCCTGTTCTCCGCCGGATACCACGACCAGCGGCCGGTCTGGACCTACGAACGTAGTTTCAGCGAAGCCGACAAGAGCTACGACTGGGGAAGGAACGACGGATCCTTCACGACGAGCGGCAGCTCGGCGACGCCGGAAGGCCACATCGTCGACCGGTCGGGCGCAGCGGGAAACGACGCCTGGAAGGCGGTCAACGCGGCGGCGGGCGAGGAGGCCGGCGACTACTTTCTCGATCCATCCGTGGGCTGGCGGCCCTTCAATTACGCGGGGAACTCGCTGGACGGCACCGGCGACCTCTACAACTACCAGCCCGAAAACTACATCTTCACGCCACAGAAACGGTATACCACGTTCCTCGGCGGCACGCACCGGTTGAGCGACCGGCTGCGTCCGTTCTTCGAGGTGGTGTACACCAACCGGCAGTCCGAACAGAAGCTCGCGCCGACTCCGCTCTTCACCATCGAAGAAGGCACCCCGGTCTCGGCGGACAACCGGTACAACGATTTCGGACGGGACTTCGTGGACGTGCGGCGACGTTTCGTGGAGGCCGGCAACCGCATCTTCAACCAGGATCTCAGCACCTTCCGCATCGTACTGGGCCTCAAAAGCCGCTTCGCAAGCTTCGACTCCGATGTCTTCTATGCCTTCGGGCGCACATCCGGTACCACGGTCAACCAGGGTCGGTTCATCCGGAGCAACCTCACCAGGGCGCTGGGTCCGGACGAGGAGTGCACGGGAAGCTGCGTCCCCCTCGACATCCTGCACGGTGCCGGGACCATCACGCCCGAGATGCTGGACTACATCCAGTACACCGGTGTTGCCCGGGGCTACACGCAGCAGAAGGTCCTGCAGTGGAACCTGACGGGCGACCTGGCGGAACTCACGCACGGACCGCTGTCGGTGGCCGCGGGCGTGTCCTCGCGCTGGGAATCCGGCGCCTATACGCCCGACCCCATAACGGCTTCGGGCAACACGACGGGGTTTCGGACCGAAGCGACCGAGGGAAGCTTCTCGGTCCGCGCCCTGTATGGCGAGACCCGGCTGCCGGTATACCACGGGAACGGCATCGGGTTCCACCTGAACGCGGCGGGAAGAGTGTTTCACTACGATACCTTCGGGGCCGGGCTGACCTATGAAACCGGGGCCGGCGTGGAACTGCCCCGGGGCCTGACGCTGCGGGCCACCTGGTCCAACGCTTTCCGCGCCCCTGGCATCGCCGAGATGTTCCTCGGTGCGAACGACGTGTTTCCCCTGGTGAGCGATCCCTGCAGCGTGGTGGACGAAGCGGGCAACCCCAGGGAACTCACCTCGCAGCAGCGGCGGAACTGCGCCGCCGCGGGCGTCCCGTCCGGGTTCAGGGACACCCGCGCCCAGCTCCGGGCACGGGAGGGCGGGTCGACCGACCTTGAACCGGAGCGCGCGGGGATGATCACCGTGGGCATGCGATACCGCCCGGATATCGCACCGGACCTCCAACTCGACCTGAACTTCTACCGGAACCGTATCGAGGACGAGATCGGATCACTCCCCGCGGGCGTCATCCTGAGCAATTGCTACTCCCAGGACAACCCTACCAGTTGCGGCCAGGTCGTCCGGAACGCCGATACGAAGCTGATCTCCCACATCGTGCAGACCAACACCAACGTCGGCGAGACCGAGACCGCCGGGTTGGACCTGGGGGCCACATACAACGGCAACACCCCCATGGGTATCCTGTCGGCGCGGTTGGAAGCAAACCTGCTGTTCCGGTACGACCAGTTCATTCCCGCGGCCGGCGGCACGGAAGTGATCAAGGCCAGGGGATACTACGACGTGGGCGTGTTCCCCCGGTGGCGCCACAGTGCCGCGCTGGATCTCAAGTGGCGGCGCGCCTCGGCAGGACTTACATGGGAGTACATCGGTGGTTTCGTGGAATGTGAGGACAACGACTGCAAGGGCCTTTACCGGTCGGACGTCGTCGGGACGCCGGCCTACCGGGACGTGGCGTCCAACAGCGTGCTAGGCCTTCGTGGAACGTACAGGCTGTTTACAGGAGCGGGCGGTACCGTGCTGACCCTGGGGATGAACAACGTGTTCAACCAGCCGCCCTCGGTGATCTTCAATGGGCTGCTGGGGACCTCGGATTTCTCCACCTACGATTACATGGGCCGGTATCTGTACCTTCGGGTGTCGCACTTCCTGTGAGCGGCGGGCATGCTGACCGGGTTCAGCGCTGACCGGGTTCAGCGCACAGTCGGTCTGATCCCCGAAATTTCAGGCCTTCTTGTCATCATTTACACTGTCTGAGTCCGCAGCATCCTTCTCATCAGACTCGTCCTTCCCGCTGGGGTCCTCCCCGCTGGCCTCATCCGGTTTCCTGGAATCCTTCATGCTGGTCTCGTCTGATTCACTGGACCCCTCCCCGCTGGACTCGTCCGTTTCCGACTTCTGCTGATCTCTCGCGTCACCATCCGCAGGGTCGCCATCGCCTCTACGGTCGTCACGGTCCGACGCGTCCGCTTTGTCTTCCGGCTCCTCGGAGTACCCCATCTCGACATCGTAGTCGTAGATGAACTCATCGTCATCGGGCCAGTAACCTCGGCCGGTGCGCTGTTCGCCAGCCGGGGTCGACGAACCCCGGGGAAGGGTCGGGGTATCGGGCTCGCCGGTAGTCAGTGCGGGCTGCTCCCCGTCGTCTTCACCACCGCCGCCTTCTCCGCCACCGTCATCGTCGTCGTCCCCCTCCTCCTCTTCTTCCGCCTCTTCGGCTTTCCTGCGGCTTCGGCCGATCAGCGCGGCGATTCCCATGCTGATGAAATAAAGCACTACCAGCGGAATCGCCACGAGGGTCTGGGTGTAGGGATCGCCGGTGGGCGTGATGACGGCCGCCGCGATGAATATGACGACCAGGGCGATGCGCCATACCCGTTTGAGCACGCCGGCGTTCAGGATGCGAAGCCAGGTCAGAAAGGCCACCACGGCCGGCATCTGGAACACGACGCCCATGATGAGCACCATCTTGTTTACGAGTCCGATATAGAACCCTATGTCCCACTGGGGCTTGATGTCCGGTACATGGAGCTGCACGAAAAACCGGACCATGACCGGGATCAGGACGTAGAAAGCGAAGGCCGCGCCAACGAGGAACAGCACGCAGCAGAAGAAGATGACGAGGGGAACGTACTTCTTCTCTTTGTCGAGCAGGCCGGGGGAAATGAATGTCCAGAGCTGGTAGAGGACGTAGGGCAGTACGAGGGCGAATCCCAACAGCAGCGAGATGTTTACCCTGGCCGTGAACATGCCGGCCGGCCGGATGGCCTGGATTTCGATTTCGGTCTTGAGGTTTTCCTGGAAGGTCGGCGAGAGCAGGAAATTGATAATGTAGTCGGCAAAAGTGAAGCAGAGGACCATGCCGACCAGGATGGCGAGGACGGACTTCAGTATGGCCCTGCGAAGCTCTTCGAGATGTTCCAGGAAGGACATCTCGCCGCTGCGGCCTTTCGCTGGGGACATGACGGTTCCTCTCGCCGGTAAGTACTTCCGAACAACGGGCGGTAAGTAAGCCCTGACCGTGGTTTCTGTCAAGCAAATCCCCCGTATCCTCCGCCTCCAATGGCCTTGACGAAGTCAGGTTCCAAACTTAGTTTAGTCGAGTCGTTTCTGAGGATTCCGAAGGGGTTGCGCCGGGTCGCGGACCGTGGGCTTCGCCGGGTTCTGGCCGGTCGCGGGGAGCCGTCGAGGCATGGAAGACAACGGGTTGGTTAGAGGCGTCATTCTGACCGAAGATCGCGATGCGGCCGGGCCTGCCGAATGGGATAGCTGCCCGGATCTGCTCCTTCCCCTGGCCAACAAGCCGCTTGTCGAATGGATACTGTCGGGATACGCACGGGTCGGGGTCCGGGAATCGCTGATCGCGGCCGGGCGGGACACCGGGGAGATCGCGGAGTTTTGCGGCGACGGCGCGCGGTGGGGCATGTCCCTGTCCTACGGGGACGTACGGAACGATCGGGATGCACCGGCCGCTCGGGACGCACGGGACGATCGGATTGCACCGGCTGCCCGGGACGCTCCGGCCGGACAGCGTCTTTGTCGGCTCGTCCGGGAGGTGACGGCGTTTACGAAAGATGCGCTGTTCCTGATGACACCCGGTCCACTGCTGCTGGAATCCGAGGATTACGCGCGCCTCGTTCAGTCGTACCGCGAGCACCGTCCATGTGGGATCCGTGCGGGGCGAAGTGCCGGACTCACCTACAGTGCGCCTGGTGATGCCGCTGCGGAATCCAGTGTCTATTTGATGATGCCCCGGACCCGCGAAGTCCTAGAAAATGTAGACACCCGGGACCATACACTGAACAGCCTGTTCGACGCGGCGCTGGTCGAGCTCGCCGGCCGCGGTGAAACCGTGCTGGATCTGGATGCCGGCCATCCGCCATTCGACGTGCGTTCGCCCGAGACGTACCTGGCATCGAATGAACGGATGCTCGCTTCAGGCCCGGAAAGCACGAGGTCGGCCTTGCCGGAGATCATGGACGACAACTTCTCTTCTCCGAATCTCGTGATGCGACCGCCGGTGATCGTCGACGACACGGCCGAACTCGAACGCTGCCGCATCGGCCCCGGCGTCAGTATCGGCCCCGGCGTTCGCATCGGACACGGCGCGGCCATCGAACACAGCGTGATCTTGGCGGGCGCCGATGTCGGCGACGGCGCATCGATCTCCTATGCAGTCATCGGCAGAGACGCCGGCATCGAGAACCGGGCCATCCTGCATGGAAGAGCGGACCGCGTGATCGTCGTCCGGTCCGATTAGATCCACACGCCTGTTCCGGGCCCGCACCATGGCTGTATCCCGGTGAGCGCATACTCACACTGCAGTCACAACCACGATCCTCAAGCAACCATGTCCCATCTCACCATAGGCACGGCCGGCCACGTCGACCACGGAAAGAGCGCCCTGGTGGAAGCGCTGACCGGCGTTCATCCCGATCGCCTCAAGGAGGAACGGGACCGGGGCATGACGATCGACCTCGGTTTCGCCTTCATGTCCCTGAGCGACGGGCGGGAAGTCCCCATCGTCGACGTCCCGGGCCACGAACGTTTCCTCAAGACCATGGTCGCCGGAGTGAGCGGCATACATCTCGTCCTCTTCGTCGTGGCCGCCGACGAGGGCGTCATGCCCCAGACCGTCGAACACCTGGGCACGGTGAGATACATGGGGGTCGGCGCGGGCATCGTCGTCCTGACGAAATGCGACCTTGTCGACGAAGAGTGGCTGATGCTCGTGGAGGACGACGTGAAATCGCTCGTGAACGGCTCGTTCCTCGAGGACGCACCGGTCGTCCGGGTTTCATCGGTATCGGGCCAGGGGATCGACCGGCTGAAAGAGATCATCGAAGACCGGTTGGCCGGGCTGGCGGTCGCGGAGGACGCCGGATACTTCCGCATGCCCGTGGACCGGGTGTTCAGTATGAAAGGCTTTGGCACGGTCATTGCCGGCACGGTCCTTTCGGGAAGCCTGTCGCGGGATTCGGACGCGGAACTGCTCCCGGCCGGGACGCCGCTTCGGATCAGGGGCATGCAGACCCACAACGACACCGTGGACCGTGCCGTCAAAGGACAGCGGGTCGCGCTGAACGTCTCGAATGTCAAGACGGCCGACATTCAGCGGGGCGATGAGCTGAGCGAGCCCGGATACCTGCTCCCGACCTCGATGACCGATGCCACGCTGCATTGCCTGGAGTCCATGGAAGAGCCGCTGAAGAACCGGCAGCGCATTCGCCTGCACAAGGGCACGAGCGAGACCATCGGCAGGCTGATCGTGCTCGACCGCGACGAACTCACACCGGGTGAGACCGGTTACGTGCAGCTTCGCCTGGAGAAACCCATCGTGGCCGAACGCAACGAGCGTTTCATCATCCGCGGATTCTCATCGATGCGGCTGCTCGGCGGCGGCCGGTTCGTGGAGGTCTATCCCCGGAAGAACCGCCGGTTTCGCCAGCCCGTGCTGGACTACCTGGAAGCGGTGACCGGCGCGGAGCCGGATGTCCTGATCGAACGGGTCATGCATCACGCGCACGGCGCGCAGCGGCAGAAATCGATACAGGATCTGGTGCGATCCACGAACCTGAATGCCGAAGTGCTGAAACAGGGCCTGACACGGCTGGTGGAAAAGGGCGAACTCATCCGTTTCCCGGACCACCGGTTTCTGCACCGGGAAGGATACACGGGCCTGAAGGACGAGCTGGTCAACCTGCTTAAGAAAATGCACCGCGTCCAGCGACTGAAGGATATGCTGCCCAAGGAAGCCCCGAGGCAGCAGCTGTCCTGGGAACCTGCCGACGCCGTCTATGACGGGCTGTTGAACGACCTCGACGCGGAGGGCCGGATCGTGCTGACCGGCCGGTCGGTCCGGCTGGCCACCCACACGGTCGAGCTGAACGACCGGGAAAAACGCATACTCGAGTCATTCGAGGAACTGGGTGACGCCGAACCTCCCGCCGTTTTCACCATGAACGACCTGCCGCAGGTCATGGAAGACCGGTCGATGATTACTGAGGATTTACAGGTTGATCTGAAAGCGGACGCGGATATGATTAGAAACATGGCCGGATATGCCATGGATCAAGCGGTCTTTGCCGAGTTCGCGGACCGGCAGATCATGCATCACCGGGCGCTCGAATCGGTCAGGAAGCGCCTGGTGGCCTACCTGGAATCCCACGGCACCGTGCGCGCGTCCGAGTTCCGGAGCCACCTGGGCATTTCCCGGGCGCACGCCACCGCGTTGCTGGACTATTTCTGCGACCTGGGCGTCACCAACCGGGAATCCGGCACGCACAGGCTGGCGGAAGAGGACTGAAAGACTGAGCAGAAGCAAGTTGCATGGGAGTGTATGGGTTGCTGGTGCGCCT
This sequence comes from Gemmatimonadota bacterium, assembly GCA_026705925.1. GTDB lineage: Bacteria > JAAXHH01 > JAAXHH01 > JAAXHH01 > JAAXHH01 > JAAXHH01. The sequence goes on along the minus strand of JAPOZT010000026.1, from coordinate 25,665 downwards.
CACGGACTTCAAATCCGATGGCGGGCCCTAAACAGGTCCGTGGTGGGTTCGATTCCCACACGCTCCCCCCAGCATCCGCATAACGATTGACGGTTTCCAACACCGAACAGCCGCCGCGCCAACCGCCGCCTTCCTCACCACCTTCACTTTGCATATCACCACCTTCCACTACACCTTCGCAATGTACGACGCCGTCCTCACGCTGCTCGACACCGCCTCCTCCTCCCTCACATTGCTCGACACCGCCTCCTCCTCCCTCACATTGCTCGACGCCGCCTTCTCCTCCCTCATGGGTTTCCACCGCGACCTGGGACACTTACCTCAACGACCTTCCCGTTGCTAAACCCGGAGTTGTATTTATGGTGACAGAACATGGGTAGTGGAAAGATTGTGAATAAAAAGTCACGGTTTATGAATTTCATATGATGATCTATTCATATCGTGTAAATTCAATGTGATTGTTTATCCGATCAGGGCCATGATGGTCTAATTCGGTGGGCCGCACGCGATGCCGGTTCAGCCGGTCGGGAGTGCGTCTTCGAAGATCGTGCATACAGAGGAGCAGTTCCATGCCGAACGCTGACAGGTTAAAGGAAAGTAACAGGAAGCTGGAGGAGCAGCTCACCAAACTGAGCGAGGCCAGTCTGCGCATCAGCGAAAGTCTTGACGTCAACACGGTCCTGCAGGAGGTCGTTGCGGGAGCCTGTGCGCTGACCGGTGCAAGAATGGGCGGAATCACCATGATTGACGAGTCGGGACAGTTACTGGACTTCGTCGCCCATGGCCTGAGTGCAAGGGAGCATCGGGAAGTTCAGAACCTGCCTGACGGACCGGAAATCTGGGAGTATCTGAAAGGCGTTACACAGCCGCTCCGGTTAAAGAACATGTCGGCTCACTTCAAGGCGCTCGGTCTCGCCATTCATCCGGTGATGGATCATGGACTCCTGGGCGTGCCGATTCGGCACCAGGGTACCCAGGTAGGATTCTTCTACCTGCTCGACAAGGAATCCGGGCAGCAGTTCACCGCGGAAGACGAGCGGATCATTTCAATGTTCATTTCCCAGGCCGGCGCGGCGATTGCAAACGCCAAGAAGCACCGTGACGAACAACAGGCCCGGGCCGACCTTGAAGCGCTGATCGAAACATCTCCCGTAGGTGTCGCGGTATTCGACGCGCGGACCGGAGAGGCCGTGTCGTTCAACCAGGAGTCGCGCCGTATCGTGGGCGACCTGCAGACACCGGGCATGTCGATTGTGGATCTGCTCGACGAGATCAACGTGAAGCGTGCGGACGGGCGTGAAATCGAACTGGAGGAATACACGCTGGTACGCCTGCTGCGCGAGGCTACAACTGTCCGGGCCGAGGAAATCGTACTCGAGGTCCCCGATGGCAGAAAAGTCACGACGCTCATCAACGCCACGCCCATCGTATCGGAGCAGGGCGAAGTACAGTCGGTCATTGTCACCATGCAGGATATGACACCGCTGGAAGACCTGGAACGTCAACGGGCCGAGTTCCTGAGCACGGTGAGCCACGAAATGAGGGCCCCGCTGGCATCCATCAAGGGTTGCGCGGCCACGGCCCTCGGAAACGCTTCCGTACTGCAGCCTGCCGTATCTCAACAGTTCTTCCGAATCATCGACGCGCAGGTCGACAATCTGAGCGAGTTGATCGGCAATCTGATGGATGCAGCGCAGATCGAGACGGGTTCGCTCTCCGTTTCTCCTGAACCGGCGAATCTGGCCGTGATCGTGGACCAGGCCAGAAGCGCGTTTCTCAGCGGCGAGCATCGCCAGACCGTCCAGATCGACCTGCCGCCGGATCTTCCGAGAGTGCGGGCGGACCAGCAGCGGGTCGTACAGGTACTGTGCAATCTTCTGTCCAACGCTGCGCGTCATTCGCCCGACTCGTCCACCATTACCGTACAGGCCGAATTGAAAGACTATCATGTGGAGGTGTCGATCGTGGACGAAGGAAGGGGGATTCCCGCGGACCGGCTGCCTCACCTTTTCAGGAAGTATGCCCGGAGCGGCCGCGACGAAGCGGGACTGGGGACGGGGCTGGGCCTGTCCATCTGCAAAGGACTGGTGGAGGCCCATGGAGGACGTATCTGGGCCGAAAGCGAGGGGATGGGGCTCGGTACGCGATTCACCTTTACGATTCCGGTGGCCGATGAAGTCCCGGCGAGTGCCGCGTCCGCAACGGACGCCAGGCTTACCGGCTCCTCACCTCCCGGTGGTCAACAACCGAGCATACTCGTCGTGGATGACGACCCCCAGGCACTGGGATACATCCGGGGAATTCTGGTGAACGCGGGCTACAGTCCGATTCTGACCGGAGAACCGGAACAAGTCGAAAACCTGGTCAACGACCGGCAACCGGATCTTGTCCTGCTCGACCTGCTGTTGCCCGGTACCGACGGAATCGAACTGATGCAGAACGTGACGGCGCTGTCGGAACGTCCGGTGATCTTCCTGTCGGCGTACGGCAGGGACGAGACGATCGCCAAGGCGCTGGAAATCGGTGCGGCGGATTACGTGGTGAAACCTTTCTCGCCGACGGAACTGATTGCGCGGATCCAGGCCGCACTGCGCAAGAACGCGGGACCGCCCGCACCATTCCAGGTGGACGATCTGGTCATCGATTACGATGAACGAAAGGTGGTCCTGGATGGCAGGCCGTTGATTCTGACGGCCACCGAGTACGATTTGATCCGGGTGCTTTCGAACCATGCCGGCAAGGTGGTCAGCTACGACCAACTCCTGAGGAACGTCTGGCAGTCGCGGAATTCAGGAGACCTGAGGGTCGTGCGGTCCATCGTCAAGAATCTCAGACGCAAACTGGGCGACGAGGCAGGAAATCCACGGTACATCTTCACGGAATCCCGCGTCGGTTACCGAATGGCCAAACCCGCGCAGGTACAGGGCAAGGAGTAACCCTTGACGAAGCAGACCGGTCGTCCGCCGGCACGATCAACCGAACCGCAAACGCAGCCGGGCATGCCCATGGAAATCCTGGGCATGTACCTCTTCATCGCCAGCGAACTCATCATCTTCATCACGCTGCTGTTCATCCTGTTCTGGCTGCGGTCCGGTCTCGTGGCGGATTGGCCCCCGCCCGACCAGCCTCGGCTGCCCATCGGGATCACGGGCATTAATACCGTGTTTCTACTGGTGAGCGGTTACACCATGCACCGGGCATACCGGGCCGTGAAGCAGAACGCGTCCCGCCAGTTGACGCGTTGGCTGATGGTCACGTGCGTGCTGGGTGTCGTCTTCCTCACGGTCCAGGGGTTCGAATGGATCCGGCTGATTCAATTCGGGTTGAGCATGACCTCGAGCCTGTACGGCGCCATGTTCTACACGATCATCGGGCTCCATGCCGTCCACGTGCTCGCAACCGTCCTCGTACTGCTCTACCTCTGGGTCCGGTCCTCCGCCGGCGCATACACCGTAGAAAAGCACACCGGCGTGGTACTGGGCTACATGTTCTGGCTCTTCGTCGTCCTCATCTGGCCCATCCTCTACGTACTGGTCTACCTGGTCTGAGGCACCGTACCTGAACGGGGATCGGACCGATCGACCTCGAGCGTACCGCTAACGGCCCAGGGTCGTCAGAATCCCTTCGACGTTTCCGAGGCGACCATTCATATCGTGCATTTCTTTTCTAATGTCATGAATTTCGTTTCTCACATCACTTATCTCATTTCTCACGCCCGCAACTTCCACTCGTACGGTACTTATCTCATCCTTCAATTCCTTGCGATGTTCTCTCAGCTCGTTCTTCAACTCGTTTCGCAGCTCTTCTCTTCCATGCTTCGCTTCCCGCCAGAAGAAGACAAAAGCACTCAACAAGACGGCCGGTGTAATCACCAGTTGTGCGACTTCCATAGGCGCCCCCCATTCAACCTCGTCCGCGTGTATTGACCTACTCCATTGGTTGTTGTCTTCGGCAGTCCACCTGACGAGCTCTGCAATCCGCCTGGTGTATGGAATGCCCTTTACTAATGGAAGAGTAGAAATAACGCGATGCTACCTCGAACTTAATTTCAACTTCGTCACTCGAAGTCAGAAGTCCGCTATGGAAGTCAGGTATTCGTAGCTCTGGCGGGCGGCGTCTTCGGGTTCCATGAGTTCGGCAAAGGCCTGGTGCACGGTAACATAGCCTTCGTAACCGATCTCTTCGAGCGTCCGCATGATGACGGGGAAGTCGATCCCGCCGGATTCCTGAAGGGGCACCGGATCGTGGGGCGCGGGGCCCCGTACCCAGGTATTCAGGGTCATGGAGCCCTTGGGGTTCAGTCGGTGGTTCTGCAGATAGACATTGAAGAGCCAGGGCTCGAACCGCTTGATCGTCTCCGGTCCGTAGTCCTGGCCGCACAGGTCGAGATTGGCCGGTTCGTAGATGATGCCGAAGTTCTCTCGCCCCACCTGCTTCAGCACGGAGACGGACGCCTCCACCGTTTCGAAGAGGCTGCGGGTGTGGGACTGGTGGGCCAGCCGGATGTCCCGTTCCTCCGCCTCGTCCGAGGCCCACCGCGCCCAGGCGATGTCTTCCTCCGTCTTCATGCCGATCCGGATCAGGTCGGCGTCCAGCAGTTCGGCCAGGTCCAGGTAGGGCGTGATGTTCCGGAGGGCGTCCGGGGCGTGCTCGTCATTCGCGGGTATGGGGATGTCTCCCGTGATCATGGAGACGGGCAGCGCCCGATCGTCGAGTACCTTCCGAACCGCGGTGATCTGTTCCAGCGGCGACTGTATGCCCGCCTGGGACGCCCGCATGCATATGGCGGAATATCCGATCGCCTGTGCCAGGTCGGCCAGGTGTTCCATGGATCGATTGGCTTCTTCCTTGTTCAAGACAGATTCGGCGACCCGTACGGACAACGAGAGTTCCATGATCAAGAACCTCTGCATGTTAAAGGGTGACGTGGCGGTCCCATCGGCCTTGCGGTCTAACGCAACTGTACTTCGGATCCGCCCGGCAGTTCGTGGCCGGCACAGGCAAGCACCTGGGCGGTGAAACGATACGTGAGGCCCCAGAGCACGGGGCCTTCGCCATCCAGGACGTCGATGGCGCATACCTCCCTGGCTCCCCATTCACCCGTGACCGTGGTCATAACGTACCGGTTTTCATCCGTCAGATCGGCGAGCGGGAACCAGAACGCGTTCCGGATCTCGTGGTTGAGGGTCAATTCGGACCCGTTCGCCAGGTAGAACACGAATCCGGCGACGTGCACCTTGCTGAGATGGGTAGCCTGGTCGTCGAGGCGGCAGACGAAATCCGCCTTGTCGAGATCGATGGCCGTTTCTTCCCGCGTCTCCCGGATGGCCGCCTGCCGCGGGCTTTCATCGGAAGCATCGATCTTCCCGCCGGGAAAGCTGATATGGCCGGACCAGGGATCGCCCTCGCGTTGCGCACGCTGGAGGAAGAGCAATTCCGCTCCCCCAACCGCTCCGCGGAGTAGGACTGCTACGGCCGCCGTGAGCGCGCCGTCTTCGGGACCGAGCAGCCTGTTCCGCCGGTTTCGCAGCATTTCAATCAGGTTCTCTGGCTGCATCAACGCACCGTTCAGGACCGGGCGAACACGACCTGGTTGCGCGGATGATCGGCCCGCTGGCCGGGACGCCGATTTCCCAGGTTCGCATCGATGACCGGCCGGTTCTCCGCGCTGCACGCGGAATCATCGATGGGGATACCGTCCTCGTAGAATGTGATGCCCAGCGCTTCTCGGACGCGGCCGGACGTGTTGGCCCGCGCGCCATGAACCACCCAGTGGCTGTGCAGGGTCGCGTCTCCTGCTGGGATTTCTTCCTCCACGACCGGAACCCGACTCGCGCGGATGTAGTCCTTGAAAAACGTCTCCGATTCGCGGTGTATCCCCCTGGGGCCCAAGACTCTTTCCCTGTGGGTACCGCTCGCGAAGCGAGGCGGCCCCATGTCGATGGTGACGTCCACGAGGGGGATCCACATGGTAAGGACGTGATCCGAACACAGCGGCCAGTGCGGACCATCCTGGTGCCAGGGTGTGATCCAGCTTTCGGGTTCTTTGAACATGGCCTTGTCGTAGTAAATGCGGACCGCATCCACGCCCATGAGGTCGGCCGCAATCTTCCCGAATCGGAATGACTGGATGAACCGGGCCGCGCGCTCGTCCGCCTCCCTCAGGTTGAACGTCTGCATGAATACGCGGGAGAAATCGTCCTCCGGCCGGTCGCTCATCTCGCTTGTACCGGCGAAGCGTTCGGAGGTGACCGACTTCAACACCTCGCGGTACTCGGCAATCTCATTCCGCGTACATACGTCCCGGAGATGCGCGTGGCCGTTTTCACGGTATTGTCTCACATCTTCACCGGACAGAGGGTACGGCGAATCAAGCCCACACACACCGGTGCGGTCATCCACTGCCATGGCAGCAGGTCCTTTCACCCGTAATGACATTCCGACCGGGCCAGGCCAACCGGGACGTTCCAGCCGGGAAGTTACAATCAGGACATACCAGCCCGTTCCGGGCACCGGTCAACTAACAGACCGCAACCTGAATGTCAAGGGGTTTGGACCGTCAGTTCCCCGCCCTTGACAGGTCATACCGGTTGATCTTTATTTGAAAGAACGCGGCGGAACTACTTGATCGTCATGGGTCCGTCGCGATTACCATTTATGAAGGCCGAACCGCAGCGCCCGGAGCATGCCATGGAAGAGAACGGCCCGATCCTGGAATTTGAAAAACCGATCTACGAGCTCGAGAAGCGCATAGAAGAAATGAGAAACTATGCGGTGACCGAGAACCTCGACGCCCTGGCCGACGAGATCCAGCGCCTGGAAGAGGAAGTGGCGCGCCAGCGGCGGAAGACCTATTCCAACCTGACCCGGTGGCAGCGCGTGCTCATCGCCCGCCATCCGAACCGCCCCCACACGCTCAACTACATCAATGGGATGATGGAGGATTTCGTCGAGTTGCACGGCGACCGGTCCTTCGGGGACGACAAGGCCATGGTATCGGGACTCGCGAAAATGGATGGCCGGCCAATCGCCGTGGTGGGACACCAGAAGGGGAAGAACACCAAGGAAAACGTGATGCGCAACTTCGGCATGGCGGGTCCCGAGGGATACCGCAAGGCCCTGCGCATCATGAAGCTGGCCGAGAAGTTCGACATGCCGGTCCTGTCCCTTGTGGATACCCCCGGCGCCTATCCCGGCGCGGGCGCCGAAGAGCGGGGCCAGGCGGAGGCGATCGCGCGGAACATCTACGAGATGGGACGGCTGCGCGTGCCGATCATCGTCATGGTGATCGGCGAAGGCGCCAGCGGAGGCGCTCTGGGCATCGGCGTGGGCGACCGCGTGATCATGATGGAGAACGCCTGGTATTCGGTCATCAGCCCCGAACCCTGTTCCACCATACTCTGGAAAGACCAGGAGAAGGCGGCTGCCCGCAAGGCCGATTGCGCGGAGGCCCTGCGGCTTTCGGCCACCGACCTGCTTCAGTTCGGCGTCATCGACGAAATCGTGCCCGAACCCTTCGGGGGCGCGCACCGCGACCACGAAACAGCCATTTCGAACGTCAGAAAATCCATCCTCAAGGCGTTGCACGAGGCGGGCACGCAGTCCGTCGAGGAACGCCTGGAAGCCCGGCTGGAGAAGTACAGCAGCATGGGCGCCTTCGATGTAGTACCTGCCGCGGACGACCCGTCGTAAGCCGGAACCCGGGAGCGGGATTCTTGCTCAAGGCCATCACAGGCGGCTCGATCATCAACGGGAAGGGTGGAGCGCCCATCCCCGACGGGCTGATCCTGGTGGACGGCTGTCGGATCCAGGCCGTCGGTTCCCGCGACGGCCTTTCCATTCCCCGGGACGCGGAAGTCGTCGACCTCGGTACGGCCACGCTGCTTCCCGGCCTCATCGATACCCACGTACATCTCGTCATGAACGCGCAGGAGGACTGTGTCACCTCGCTAGCACACAAGAGCGCCGTGGAGTCCGTGGTCGAGGCCGCCGGGAACGCCCGGCGGGCCTTGCGGGGCGGGGTGACGACCGTTCGGGACTGCGCCGACGTGTTCGGCGTGACCCTGACCCTGAAGCGGGCCATCGACGGGGGCCACCTGGACGGACCGCGCATACTCGCCTGCGGCCTGCCCATCACCACGACGGCAGGGCACCTTAACTACATGGGGATCAGCGCGGACAGCACGGGAGAGGTGCTGAAGGCCGTGCGCACGGTGGTCGCCATGGGCGTGGACTGGGTCAAGGTCTGCGCCACCGGCGGCGGGCTGACCCCGGACAGCAACGTGCGCCGCGCCCAGTATTCGGCGGAGACCCTGACGGCCCTCGTCCAGGACGCCCACCGCCTGGGCAGGAGAGTCGCCGCCCACGCCCACGGGACCGAAGGCATCAGGAACTGTGCCATTGCGGGCACCGACAGCATCGAGCACTGCTCCTGGATGGGGAAGAAAGAGGGCCACCGATACGATGAGGCGGCGGTCGACCTGATGCTGAAGAAGGGGCTTTACGTCAGCCACACCATCACCGGGCCGAGGACCGGTTCGTCGGAAGAAGTTGATGATTTGATGAACAGCGAGTACGGCGAACGATACGCCTTGCTGCGGCGGACGCTGGAGGAAGGCGTCCGCATGGTCATCTCCAGCGACGCGGGCGTCCCGGACACCCGCTTCGAGGATTTCGGCGGGAGCCTCGTCATCGCCGTCAAGTGCTGCGGCTTCTCGCCCATGGGCGCCATCATCGCTTCCACCAGCCGGGCTGCCGAGATGCTGGGCATGGACGACCGGGTCGGATCCCTGGAACCCGGCAGGTTCGCGGATATCCTTGCGGTCGATGGAGATCCGCTGCAGGACATCAGCGCCATCCGCCGGATCGTCGGCGTGTTCAAGGACGGCCGGCGGTTCGTATGAATCGAAAAAGCTTCCTCAGGCAACGTGCCGAACGCCCTATGGTATACACGACATCACCATTTCGAGCCTTCTTCATCGTGGACCTGGTCGGGCAACCTGTACGTCAGGCCGGCTTCTTCGTAAGCCGATGCCTTGAGAAGCGTCGCGAAATCAGTTGGAGGTGCGCGGCGAAGCCATGCTCCCATCCGCTTGACTAACTTGTCCAGTCTGTACCAGACCAGCGTTAACGGCATTCTGTTCGCAGGGAATTTCAGGTTGTCTGCAAGGCGTTTTCCAATGAGCGCGCGGGAAACGGGGTAGATGACCTTCTTCACCAGATTCCGCCGCTCCTGCGTGTCTTTGATGCCGGCGACCAGCGGGGCGGAGTTTATCAGCGCATTTGTCATGATGACAGCGTCCTGGCCGGGAGAAGGTTCGCAGATCGAACCGATCCGGTATATCTGATTGGCATGTTGCTCGTCGCTGAACAGGATGGTTTCGGGTATACCCATGAGATAGCCTGCGTACCGCCAGACATCATGGAAACTGGCTCGTTCGTCGATGCGATAGTGAGCCCCCAGCGACTCGGAGTGTTTTACGGTGCGCGTGGCGAAGCAGGCTACGGCGTAGCCCAGGTGGGCTGCGCTGATCGGACATCCCAAGGCCCCGTGATTCCAATTGTCCGACTTGCTCAGCAGGTACCGGACCTGGGCATGTACGAATCGGATGCGTACGGACAGTTTCCACCCGTCGCCGTACCGTCGCAGTCCCCCGGGAAAGAAAATCTCCATCTGATGCCTGTTGTTCTGCTTGAAGCGCCAGACTCCGTTGTTAAATATCCGTCCGGTTTGCACGAAAGAGGTGCTTATCAGTGTCGAGAATCCGTCGATCAACACGCCGGTGACAAAGGCTGAAAGGACTCTGACCGCGTTTCTCTGGAAGGCGCGTATGCCCGGCATGAAGGCTTCGTGATCCAGCCATTCCGGATCGGGCTGCGGCGCATCGAAAAAAAAGTCCCTAAGCGATTGCGGCGCGGTCCGCAATCCGTCCGGATCCTCTTCCATACCGGCGCGTATGAACTTGTGCACCTGTTGTTGCGGAATCGACACCAGGTCTTCCACCACAGCATCCATGACCGGATCGCCAACAAGCGTGTGCGCTACATAGTTATCCGCGGTCTCAACATCTTCCGCGTAAGCTTGTCTGTAACCGGGGCGGTATGCTTCGGGTATGCTCATGTGCCGTGCGGTTGTATTCGGAGGTGGCCACTGAACCAGATCAAAGCGAGAATGAGGTTAAGATACAAATCAATAACAGGAACGATGTGTCCTCTTCCAAGAAGAAAACACATATAGATGTGATAATTATGTGGTTTTACTGTTTTGTTTTGTGATTATTTGTGATGCGGGCTGGCACTTCGGTGTTTTTTTGCGGTAGGCCGACGGTTCGCGTGTACAGAAAGCGCACCTGGCTGACGTTGCAGGAATTATACATTCGTGCGGGGTTTCAACGCGTCCGGTCTGCGGTGAGATGCTACGCGAGCGTACGGGGCTTTAGTACAGTCGGACCACGGAACCTTTCGAGACCGAACAGGCTCGTGTCGACGGGCGGTGTTTCATCGAACAGCCGGGCGGCCAGGATCTCGCCCAGCACCAGGCCGAACTTGAACCCGTGGCCTGAAAAGCCCGCCGCTAGGACCACGTTCGCATGGTCGGGGTGGCGGTCCAGGATGAAGTGGAAGTCCGCCGAGTTGGTGTACAGGCAGTGTTTCACCGCGACGGGATCCCGCGACAGGTGGGGACACCTGCGTCCGATGAATTCTTGCACCGCTTCAAGATTGGCGTCGTCCACTTCTTCGGGGTCGTCCGCCTTGACGACCCGGCCGGTTCGATGGCAGCCCGCCTTGACACCCGGCACCCGCACCTGGGGCACGCAGTAGAAGGGATCGGGGGTGTGGTAATCGATCACGTTGGGCATGGCACCCGCTTCGTGCGCGACCGGCCCGGCCTGTGGAAAGTAGGCCAGCAGTTCCCGCGTCACCACTAGTTCTACCTCGACGCCCAGCGCGTTCAGCCACCGGTCCGTCCAGCTGCCGGTTGCCAGCACGAGGCGGGTGCCTGACCAGGACCGTCCGTCCGACGCCGTGACCTCGACGCGCGCTTCGCTCGGGACGATCGAAGCGACTTCCGTCTCCGTCAGGGCGTCCACGCCGTCTTCCACGACGCAGTCCCACAGGCTCCTTACCACCTCGTCGGCGAAGAGCACCGCGCTGTCGGGTTGGTAGATGGCTTCACTTTGCGGTGGAAGGTTCAACTGGGGAAAACGGTGCGCAAAGGATGGGCCGGCCAGCCGCTCGAAAGGGAGATCGCATTCCCGCAGCCGGGATTCCAGGGTCACCAGCACTTCCGCACCGGCCGGCGCCAGGTTGCAGATGCCGGTCCGTTTGAACACCGGCCTGCCCAGGCGTTTCGCAAGATCCTCCCAGGCCCGGAAGGCGCGCGCCGCCATTTCGACATACACATTGTCTTCGTAATCGAAACGAATCATCCGGCTGTCGCCGTGCGAACTGCCGTGTTCGTGGACAGGCGCGTACCGTTCGAGCAGGAGTACGCTCAGCCCGCGGCGTGCCAGTACGTAAGCCGTCGAGACGCCGACGATACCGCCGCCGACCACGATAGCGTCGTAATGTACGGACTGGGCGGACCGCGGACTCACGACAGGCCCCGTGTCGCGCGGAGCAAGGTCTCCTGCACGAGCAGCTCGTGGGAAAGGGAACGGTCCGGCGGCTGTTCACCGGAGATCGTCTTCAGGAAGGACGCCAGTTCGAGGTCATACAGCGCCTGGCGGCTGCGGCCCGCCACGGGTACCCGGGATTCGCCCGCGGGATAGCCGTCCCGGGCTTCGGTCAGGACCAGCCTGATTTCCGTACCCGGTTCGAAGGGTTCGATGAGGATGGCGCTGCCCTCCGTGCCGTATACCTCGTAGCGGCGGGCGGGCGGCGACGGTTCCATGGCGGCGATATCCACGGTGGCCATGGCGTGCTCGTATTCAAACACCCCCAGGCCGTTATCTGCGAAGGCGGGGACTTCCCCGGTCTCGTTGCGCAGGAACGCAGTCACCCTGGACGGGCGCCCCAGGATCCAGACCACCTGGTCGAGCATGTGGCCGGCCAGGTCGTAGAAAATGCCTCCCCGGTGGGCGCTGATCACTTCGCGGGATGAAACGGGGACGTTGGTCGACATGTGGGCCCGGATCGAAAACACGCGGCCCAGCATGCCGGACCTGGCCCAGTCTGCGATCTTGCCGAATCCGTCGTGATACCGGAACATGTATCCCATCTGCACCTGCAGGTTCGCCTCTTCGGCCAGGCCGACCACCCGCTGCCAGGCCGTCCAGTCGTCGCCGGCGGGCTTGTCGTACCAGGCATGCTTGCCGGCGCGGACAATTTCCTCCGTCTGGGCCAGGCTTTCGTCATTGCGGCCTTCCGAAGCCAAGGCGACGACAGCCGGATCGCCCAACATGTCCTCCACGCGGTCGAACCATCGTACGTCTGTATAGGGCCCATCGGCATGCTCAAGGGTGGACCTTCGCTCCGCGTCAGGCTCATAGACTCCGACGCACTCGACATCGGGATGGGTCAACATGGATTGAAGCTTGCCGGCGGCATGCCCGTGACCGGTGCCGTACTGTGCCATGCGTATCGCCATTTGGGGTACCTCTTCGGGGTTCCTCTGAACACGGTGAATCGTATCGTGCCGGTGTTTCCGGGAAGTAAATAACGGTCGTGGCATCGTCAAGCGAATTCGGGTGGACATCGGCCTTGACACAAGACGCGGTTTCCGCTACGTTCGCTCCAATCTTTCCACGAACCGGAAGCCTGGCAAAACCGCAAGAACAAGGAGTCGAAGCGTGTCCCTGACCCAGGCGCAGATCGACCAGTTCAGAGACGTCGGTTTTCTCAACGTCGGCCGAGTCTATACCGATGAAGAGGCAGACGCGTTGCGGGACCGCCTGATGACCGTCATCGCGGGTACGTCCCGCGGCAGGGCCGAGACGGTACGAAACATAGCCGGCGAGGATCTGGAGGCGGAAAGGGACGTGGTGATCCAGGTGGTCAATACCTGGCAGGCGGACGATGGATTCCGCGGCCACCTCTACCACCCGGAAATATGCCGGATGGCCTGCGACCTGATCGGCACCGACGTGCTGCGGGTGTGGCACGACCAGATCCAGTACAAACCGCCCCGGCGCGGCGGGGCGACCGACTGGCACCAGGACCATCCCTACTGGCCGATCATCCAGCCTGCGGACCTGGTGAGCGCCTGGGTGGCCCTGGACGACGCCACCGTGGAGAACGGCTGCATGCGCATGGTGCCGCGCAGCCATCACTGGGGACCCCACAAGGGCGGTACGATCGGCACGAACGAAGACGGTTTCACCCCCGATCCCGACCGGTCCCTCATCCCGGGAAGCGAGGAGGTGGAAATCGTCCCCTGCGAGGTGAAGAAGGGCGAGTGCATGTTCCACCACTGCCTGACCTGGCACGGCAGCCCGCCCAATCCGTCCGAAAACGGCCGGCCCGCCATCGCGGTGCACTACATGCCGGGATGGACAAGGTACGAACCCTCCAGATCCCATATCATGGAGCGCCGGGTCGACGTCGATCCCGGCAATCTGCTGACCGGCCATTACTTCCCCACCGTGTGGGATCATGGTCCGGTCGAACCGCCGGCGCACTGGTCCGAGGAAACTCCGAGCGGCGGGTAACGTCGAGAAACGGGTAACGCCGAGAAACGGGTTGAATCCGTGCCAGCAACAGCGGAAATAGCCAGCAATTTAAACACCGCTTCCCGCCCTGGTGAGTTGCGCATCACCGACATGCGCACCGTGACGATCGGCGCATCAACGATCATCAGGCTCGATACCAACCAGGACATCCACGGCCTGGGAGAGGTGCGGGACGGCGCCAGCAAGACCTACGCCCTGACCCTCAAGTCGCGCATCCTGGGCGAGAACCCATGCGATGTCGACCGGATCTTCCGAAAGATCCGGCAGTTCGGCCACCACGCCCGGCAGGCCGGCGGCGTCTGCGCCATCGAGATGGCCCTCATGGACCTCGCCGGCAAGGCCTACGGCGTACCGGCCTATCAATTGGCGGGCGGCAAATTCCGAGACCGCGTGCGTATCTACTGCGATACGACATCGACCCCGGATGCCGAAGAGATGGGGCGCCGCCTGAAGGAACGCATGGACCGGGGGTTCACCTTCCTGAAAATGGACGTGGGCATCGGCTTATTGAAGAACATTCCCGGTACCCTGTCGGCCCCTTCCGGGATGCTGGACACCTTGCACATCATGCACCCCTTCACGGGCATCAGGCTGACGGACAAAGGCATCGGCCTGCTGTCGGACTATGTCGCCGGGGTCCGCGACATCGTCGGTTACGAGATCCCGCTGGCCGTTGATCACTTCGGACACATTGGCGTGGAGGACTGCATCCGACTGGGCAAGGCGCTGGACCGGTACAACCTGGCCTGGTACGAGGACATGGTCCCGTGGCAGTTCACCGAGCAGTACGTCCGCCTGCGCGACGCCTGCGACACGCCGATCTGCACCGGCGAGGACATCTATCTTCGGGAAGGATTCAAGGACCTGTTCGAGCACCAAGCCATTTCGGTGTGCCATCCCGACCTGGCCACTTCGGGCGGGATACTGGAAACCAAGAAGATCGGCGATACGGCCCAGGAATACGGCATCTCCATGGCCCTGCACATGTCCGCCATGCCCGTTGCCCAGATGGCCAGCGTGCACTGCGCCGCCGCCACGGAGAACTTCATCGCCCTGGAGCACCACCACGTGGACGTGCCCTGGTGGGACGACCTGGTGACCGGTCTGCCGAAGCCGTCGGTCCAGAACGGATACATGACGGTGCCGGACGCGCCCGGCCTGGGGATCGAACTGAACGAAGAGGCCGTACGCGCGCACATCAGCGAGAAGGATCCCGGTTACTTCGAACCCACCGACGAGTGGAACGAGTTACGGTCTCACGACCGCCTGTGGAGTTGATCGTCCGAGGGACGGAAGGACGGAAGGAGTCAATAATGTCTATCCCAGTCGCCCAGGGTCCACCCCGGCCGTTCGAACCCGAACCCTATCTCGCCATTACGGAAACGCAACGGCGACAGTTCGACGAAGACGGCTTCATCCTGATCGAGGACGCCCTCTCGCCGGACCACGTCGACCGGATGATCAACGTCGTCGACACGCTTTACGATAAACACCGAAAAGCCCATGGTACCTCTGCGGAGGATGCGTACCAGATCCGTAATGCCCTGGCCCACCACGACGAACTCTTCGCGTTGATCGAGTACCGGAAGATCCTGCCGCTTGTCGTGGACGTCATGGGCGTCAACATCCAGATCCGTACGTCTCACGTGGATGTTCGGCCGCCCATGAAAGACCACGTGGAGGGTGAGTTGGGGGCGGCGGGCGGATTCTTCCCCTGGCACTCCGACGCACCCAACTACGGCTACCCGGTCACGAACGGCATCGTCCCGTTCCTGGAGGTCAAGGTCGGGTACTACCTCACCGATCTCACCGAGCACAACAGTGGCGCAATCTGCGTCGTGCGCGGCAGCCACCTCCGTTCGCCCAGACTGATTCATGATCCGGATTACCACATCGACCCGGAAGACATCGTCGAGGTGAACGTCCGTCCCGGGACGGCCATGGTCTGGCGCACGGCCCTGTGGCACTGCCTGACGCCCAACCTGTCTGCCCACACGCGCAAGTGTCTCTACTACGGATACAACCACCGCTGGGCGCGCCCCGGGGATTACGACCGCCAGGACGCCGGACTGCTGGCCCGTTGCACGCCGGTCCAGCGGCAGCTTCTGGGCTCCAACACCACGGAAGACGGCGTAGTCTACCAGGACGGCGACCCTGCCCATCCGGCCTCCAGGTACTGGCGTCCGGAGCCCGGCGACGTACCCCTGGAAGCATGGGCGGAAAGACAGATGAAGAAAAAGAGGGCAAGGGATTGGAGGCGATGGAAACGGAGGAACACACTGCCCGTCGGCGCCGTGGGGTCGCCCCTGGCAGTGGCGGAAGGAAGTCAACCGGCGGACCTGGAGTAAGTCAGCGTTAGACGAGGGTTCAGGAGCCATCCATGACCGAAGCCGAGATCTTCGAATTCGACCTCAACGGTTACATCATGTACCGGGATGTACTGACCCCGGAACAGGTCGACCATATGAACGGGGTGCTCGATCAGCACCTCAACGATGATTCCTACAATTTCCGTTTCCTGGAACTCGACCCCGTGTTCATGGAGGTCATGGCCCTGCCCCGGACGTTGAACATCCTCGAGACGATGATCGGTGGATGGATGCGCCTGGACCACGCTTACGGGCTCCAGATGGATACGCGCTCCGAGGAGCGGGGCGATGTAAGGCCAAACCTCCACGGCGGTCCGCTGGAAGACAACGGCGAGCACCATTACCAGTGGTTCAACGGAAAGATGTACAACGGACTGACCGTCGTCATGTATGCCCTCAAAGACGTCAACCCCGGCGACGGCGGCTTCATCTGCGTGCCGGGGAGCCACAAGACCAACATGGACTTCAAGCCGGAGGTGGACTCGCATTTCGTCGTGAATCCAACCTTCAAGGCCGGCGATATGCTGATCTTCACGGAAGCACTGATCCACGGGACCGACACGTGGACCTCGACGGACAAGCGGCGCTCCCTGCTGTACAAATACTCGCCAGGGCATTCCACGTGGGCCATACCCGAGAACTGGGAAAAGCTGCAGGCACTCGCCGCCAATGACCTGCAGCGCGACCTGCTCAGGGCGCCCAGTATCGAGGGCCGGACTCCGGTGGAAATACCGGAAGTGTGAGAAGACCCATGACTGAAGCCGAAATCTTCGAATTCGACCTCAACGGATACATCGTCTACAAGGACATGCTGACCCGTGACCAGGTCGGCCATATGAACGGGATCCTGGACGAACACATCCCCGATGAGACACACCAGTTCCAGTTTATCACGCTCGACCCGGTGTTCATGGAACTCATGGCCCATCCCGGAACGCTGCGTATCATCCGCACGATGATCGGGGAATGGATGCGGCTGGACCACGCTTACGGGATTCAAATGGACCGGCTGACTGTGGAGCGGGGACACGTAAAACCCAACCTGCACGGCGGACCGAGACACGATCACGGCGAACACCAGTACCAGTGGTTCGACGGCAAGATGTATAACGGACTGATCGTGGTCATGTACGCCCTCGAGGACATCAACCCGGGCGACGGCGGGCTCATCTGCGTACCGGGCAGCCACAAGTCGAACTTCCGGTACCGGCCGCCCGTCGATTCCCACCTGGTTGCGAACCCCTCCTTTATGGCGGGAGACATGCTCATCTTCACGGAAGCGCTGGTCCACGGCACCACCACGTGGACTTCCGACCAGCGGCGGCGCGCGCTGCTGTACAAGTTTTCACCCGGATATTCCGCCTGGGTTTCCGCCGACGGGCTGGACGATGTACGCGCCCTGGCCGCCACCGATATTCAGCGCGACCTGCTCCGCCCGCCGAGTGTGGGCAGGCGGACGCCCGTGGAGATCCCGGACGAGTGAGTAGAGTTGAAGCACCGAAGAACAGGAGACGTAAGATGAACGTGCGGGACGAGTATCGTTACAACCGGCTGACCTGGGAAGACATGAACGAGGCGATCGCCATGCAGAAGGTGGTGGTCCTGCCCACGGGTTCCACCGAGCAGCACGGCAAGCACCTGCCGCTGGACACGGACGCCTTTCTCGTCGAATCGGTCTGCCACGAACTGGGTCGGCGCATCCCCGACCGCGTCCTCGTCCTGCCCACGGTCTCCTACGGGCTGAACCTGCACCACATCGACTTCCCGGGCACGATCCACATCGAGCCCGAGGTTTTCATCGCCTTCTGCGTGAACATCACCAAGAGCGTGGCCTACCACGGCTTCAAGAAGATCCTGATCGTAAACGGCCATGGCTCCAACGCACCGATGATCGACCTGATCGCCCGGAAGACGGTGCTTGCCACGGAGTCGTTGTGTTTTGCCGCAAACTATTTCACCTTCCTGATCGATGCCTTCAACGAGGTCAGGGAATCGGAGGTGTTGGCCCACGCCGACGAACTGGAGACGTCCCTGTACCTGCACCTGGCCGGCGATCGCGTGAAGATGGACAAGGCCGCGCCGGACATGGACCGGGTGGGTAAGTACTTCTCCTCCGACAGCACGGGGACGGTGCGTTTCAACGATTTCTGGGGGAGGTGGACAGGCCTGGGGGTCCACGGTGACCCGACGCCGGCGACGGCCGAGAAGGGCAAGATCATCTTCGATGCGTCCGTGGAAGGCCTGATCGAGCTGGTCGACGATATCAAACAGTGGCCGATCGAGCAGCGCAGCGATCAGCACACCGGGCCGGTGCAGCGCGGGATCCGGTGGTGAATCCGCGTAGTAGCCGATCGTCTCGCCCGGTTGGAATCTGGCCGCTGTGGCCGGCTAGTAGCTCAGGAATCCCCCGTCCACCAACCATGTCGCCCCGGTAACGAAACTCGCCTCGTCGCTGGCCAGGAACACGGCCACGCGGCCGATTTCCTCCGGCGTTCCCCGGCGATCCAGGGGCGCGTCCCGGAAGAACCTGCCCGTAGCACCCCGATCCACCGCGTCCTCTCTCGGCTGGTCGCTCTGCTTCGTGTGTATATCGCCGGGCGCGATGCTGTTCACGCGTATGCCGTGCGCCGCCAGTTCGATGGCCGCGGACTTGGTGAGGCCATCCAGTCCCGCCTTGCCGGCGCAGTAGGCCGAGGCGCCTTCCTGTGCGGCGAACTGGGCGACGGACGAGATGTTGATGATGGCACCGCCCGTTCCCCGGACGATCATGCGACGGGCCGCCTCCTGCGTCCCGATAAACGCGCCGGTCAGGTTGATGTCGAGTACATTTCGCCAGTGTTCGTCCGTCTCTTCCATGAAGGGCCGCAGCTCCAGGGACTGACCCGTCAGCGCGGCATTGTTGACCATCACGTCCACAGGTCCAAGCGACGATTCCGCCTGGTCCAGCAGGGCGGCAACGTCCACTCTTCGGCGCACGTCGCACCGTTGCGCCTGAACGGCGAAGCCCTCGTCCCGGAAGCGTGCGGCCTCGCGCTCGGCGATCTCGATCCGGCGCTGGGCGATCATCACGGCGGCCCCCGCTTGGAGACAGCAGCGCGTGATGCCGAGACCGATGCCGGTGCCGCCGCCGGTGACGACCACGACTTTGCCTTTCAATCGTTCGCTCATAGTCGCGTCAATCCTCGCTTCGTGACGCGTCCTCGCTTCGTGACCCATTCTCGCTCGGTGACGCATTCTCGCTCGGTGACGCGTCGTCATCCATCAGATCCGCGATTTCGCCGGCCGCGGATTCGACCACCGGGAACGCCCGCTCCTCCAGCGTACGCAGGTCGAGCAGGAAACGATCTCCCGACAGCCGGCCGAATACGGGCGGCGACTGCCGTCTGAACGCGGCGGCGAGTTGCCGGTTCGTCCAACCTTCGGGCCGAAGCGCCACGACGCGGGACGGGAGTTGCTGGACCGGAAGGGCGCCGCCGCCGATCTCCGCGGAGGATTCCTCCACGGTCACGTCGACGCGATGCGCGAAACGGCCCGCGAGACCTTCAGCGAGTCGATGCGCCCTGGATTCGAGTTCCCCGGCCGACGCGGCGATCATACCCGTAACCGTGTGGCTTTCTGCGAGCCGGTCCGAATCGGTAAACAACTCCAGGGTGGCCTGCAGGGCGGCGTAGACCATCTTGTCCGCACGGAAGGCCCGCATCAGCGGATCCTTCTTCATCCCGTCGAGGAGATCCCCCCGGCCCGCGATGATGCCGGCCTGCGGCCCGCCCAGCAGCTTATCACCGCTGAAGCAGACTACGTCGACGCCCCGGTCGAGCGCTTCCCGCACTGTGTATCCGCTGTCCAGGCCGTGCTGACCGTACGCTGCCAGGTCGATCAGGGCGCCGCTTCCCTGGTCGTACACGACCGGAATGTCCCGCTCGCGGCCCAGCGACGCCAGTTCGTCGAGAGGCACCGAGACGTCCATGCCGGCGAAGTCGAAGTTGCTCCGGTGGACGGCCATGATGAGGGCCGTCCGGTCCGTGATGGCCGCGCGGTAGTCTTCCAATTCGGTATGGTTGGTCGCCCCCACCCCAACGAGGCGGGCCCCGCCTGCGGCCATGACGTCCGGCATGCGGAAGGACCCTCCGATTTCCACCAGTTGTCCCCGGGAGATGATGACTTCGCGATCCCGCGCCAGGGCGTGCAGGATCAGCATCACCGCGGCGGCGTTGTTATTCACTACGATGGCCGATTCCGCTCCGGTCAAGGCGCACAGCAGCCCGGAAACCAGGTCGTGGCGCGAACCTCGCTTGCCCGTCCCGGCATTGATCTCCAGCGTGCAGTATCCCTCGATCGCGTCGGCCACGGCCCGCCGCGCTGCCTTGGACAGCACGGCCCGACCCAGCCCGGTATGGAGGATCACGCCTGTACCGTTCACGGCGGGCGTCAACGCGCCGGTCGGAGGGCCTGATGCTGTTGGATTAACCTGGTCTGGCATATGATGATTAGATTAGGGTGGTCCGCTCTGTTATGGTCCATGCCGCCGATTGAAGCCGGGCTTCGGGTGTCGACATTCCTGGCTACCATCGGCCGGCGATCACCTCGGTCATCCGCGCCTTGAATGCACTCCAGGGGAACGCGGGTCCGGGATCGATCTTGCGATCCGGCGCGATGTCGCTGTGCCGCACTATGTGGTCCAGGGGGATCCGGTAGCGTTCGACGAGCCGACCGGACAGCGATTCGACTTGATCGACCTGGACGGACGGATACGGCGCCCACCAGTCGCCCCCGGCCGAAACGGGCGATGGTCCGTTGTACGGCGTCCCGTAGTCCTCCGGCCAGCAGTAGAAACTCCCGTCTTTTTTCTCCAGCCGCCCCCAGTTCACGATCTCGATACCCAGCGACCAGCGGTTGCAGCCTTCCCGCCCCCGCCACGCGCTGGTCCCGCAGTGCCAGGCGCAGTCTTCGTCGCGGACCATCTGCAGCACGGCGCCGTCGAGTCCCACGATGTAATGGCAGCTGACGCGCCGCTCCGGGTCCTGAAAGATCGCGACGCAGTCTTCCAGCGAAGGACCGTCCGTATAGTGAAGCACCAGCATATCGATCGGCGCGTCTTCACGGTTAGATGCGTAGAGGGCCGGGATGAACGGTATATCCGCAGCGGCATTCGACATATCAGGCACGGGTCCTTGCGGGGGTTCTTTTTGTCCCTCGATTGTTCCCTGAAACTTATAGAAACGCCCGCTGCAAGGCAATCCGTTTCACCACGTTCCTCGGGCGTGGCGCCCCCCCCGCGTCGGTTGACACGAACCAACCCACCGAGTATACTGATGCCATGATCCTGAAGTGCAAGACACCTGTTTTCAGATGCCTCGCGACCAGGCAGGTCCAGCCTTGACCATCGACGCCATTCCAGCGCCTTCGCTGCAGGACCGATACCTCAAAAACCGCGGTCCGGTCTTCCTTACCGGCATACATGCCATCGTCCGCTTCCTGCTGGACAAGCAGCGGCGCGACGCCCTTTCCGGCGGCACGGTAAGACGCAGTTTCGTGGCCGGTTACGAAGGCTCGCCCCTCGGCGGTCTCGACCTCGAACTCCGGCAACAGGCCGCCCTGCTCAGTGAAGCGGCGCCTTTCGTTCACCAGGCGGCCGTCAACGAGAAGACGGCGGCGGCGGCGGTGCACGGCAGCCAGTACGAAGGAAACGTGGACGGGTTCTGGTACGGAAAGGCCCACGGCGTGAAATGGGCCTTGGACGAATTCAGCCTCGCCAACATCGCGGGAACGGGAAAGGACAGTGGCGTCGTCCTGTTCTGCGGGGACGACCACATGGCGAAGAGTTCCGGTTACCCCGCCAGCAGCGAACAGGCCCTGCGCGACGCGCGCATTCCTGTCTTCTACCCTTCGACGGT
Organism: Gemmatimonadota bacterium; assembly: GCA_026705925.1. Lineage (GTDB taxonomy): Bacteria > JAAXHH01 > JAAXHH01 > JAAXHH01 > JAAXHH01 > JAAXHH01. Next base: position 3,732 of record JAPOZT010000026.1, on the reverse strand, counting down.
CTCCGAGGTCATCACCTATGGGCATCACGCCCTTGCACTCAGCCGGTACGCAGGCGTCCTCTGCGGGATGAAACTCGTCACGCCCATCTGCGACGGCGCCGAAACGGTGGACGTAAACCTCGAACTACCCAGCGTGACGCTGCCGCCCGGACCGGCTGGCGGTCGGCCTGGACGGCCCTACGAAAAACGCTTTCACCAGGTGGTCATCTCCACCCAGTCCATCCCCTTCGAAGAAGAACTGACCACGGTGCGCCTGGGAATCGCCGTCGAGTACGCCCGGGTGAACGGAATCGACACGGTCGAGTACCCGGAATCGGACGGTTCCCTCGGTATCGTGGCGACGGGTAAAAGCTACGCCGACATCGTTCAGGCGCTTCGATTGCTGAACCTGGAGGACCGGGTGCCGATCCTTAAGCTGGGCGTGATCTATCCGGTCAATCCGCGGACGATCCGGGAGTTCGCTGCGCGCCTGAAGACCGTGGTGGTCGTGGAGGAAAAAGGTCCCTTCGTGGAAGAAGCGGTGGCCCACGCGCTCCTGGGCACCGGTGTAGCACACGTCTACGGAAAGTGGGGTCCGGATGACCGCCCGCTCATTCCAGCCTATGGAGAGCTGAATCCAGACCTGCTCACCCTGCGACTCGGACCGATGCTGCAGGAGATCTTCCCTTCGGCGCCCATTTTCGACCGCATGGAGGAGTTAAGCGCCATCGCGGAACGAGACCCGGGCTCCTTCGCCCGGCGCACCGCCCACTACTGTCCAGGATGTCCCCACAGCGTATCGGCCCGTGCGCCGGAGGGCGAAGTCGCGGGCGGCGAGATCGGCTGCTCGTCGCTGGATGCCTACATCGAGGCGGACGGCCGGGGCGTGCGTTGGATACCCACCATGGGCCTGGGCGGCGCCATCTACAACGGCATGTTTCCGTTCAATGAAAACCGGCACCTGTTCCAGAATATCGGCGACGGCACGGTGCTCCACAGCGGCCTGATCACCATATTCAGCTCCATTTCCCACGGCGCCAACATCACCTATAAGGTCCTCTGGAACCACGTGGTGGCCATGACCGGCGGCCAGGACATCACCGGGCAGCCCACGCTCGATGACTTCGCGCTGATCCTGCTCGGCATGGGCGTGCAGAACGTAACGGTCGTCAGCAAGTTCCCGCAGCAGGTATCGCTCAAACGCGCCCGGGCCGCGTTGAAACCGGGCCAGCACCTGCTGCTCGAACCGCGGGACCGGCTCGAATCCGCCCAGGAGAGCCTGTCGCGAAAACCTGGCGTGAAGGTGCTGATCTACGACCAGGAATGCGCCACGGAACACCGGCGTCGCCGCAAGCGCCAGCATCTCGCCCCCGAACGGTACGTCTACATTCACGAACGGGTGTGCGAAGGATGCGGCGACTGCGGACAGCAGTCCATGTGTCTCGCGCTCGAACCAACGGAAACGGAGTTCGGCCCCAAGACCGCCATACTCCAGTCGGCCTGCAACCAGGACCTGTCCTGCCTGAAGGGAGACTGCCCTTCCTTCATCTCCGTCGAACCGGTCGGAGACAGCAAGCCATTGAATCCGGTGTGCCCGTCTCTGGATGAATCGGATCTTTCAGCACCCGCCGCCCAAGCGACGATTGATGGAGAATACGCGATACACCTCATCGGGATCGGCGGCACGGGAGTCGTGACCGTGGCCCACCTGCTGGCCGTCGCGGCGCTTTTCGACGGGAAGAAGGTGAGCGAGATGAACCGCACGGGGCTGGCGCAGAAGGGCGGTCCCGTGGAATCGCCCATCGTCCTGGGGGAAGGCGAGGTCCCCCCTTCCAGCTATATACCGGCCGGGCGGTGTGATCTCTACCTGGCGGCGGATATCGCCGGCGCCGTGAACCTCCTGAACCTCCAGGTCGCCTCCGCGCAGCGGACCGTAGCCGTCGTGAGCCGGTCCGGCGTCCCCACCGCGCAGATGGTGTACGATCCCCAGGTGCCCGGCGCCGACGTCCCGGCCATGGAAGCGCAGATCGAAGAATACACCCGGTCGGAGGACAATGTCTTCATCGATGCGCAGGACTACGCGATGAAGCTCTTCGGGAACCACATCGTGGCCAACGTGTTCCTCCTCGGCGTCGCCTACCAGGCCGGGCACATCCCCCTGCAGGCCGGGAGCATCGAGCGCGCCATCCGGCTGAACGGCCAGGCGGTCGACCTGAACATCCAGGCCTTCCGATGGGGCCGCATGGCCGTGCAAGACCGGGCGCGGTTGGACGGGGCCCTGGAGGAACCCGAACCCGATTCGGATGAACTGATCCGCCGCTATGCGCGGTTACTTGGCCGTAAGGAGGCGCAGGCCTTCGAGGCGATGGTCGAAAGGATCCCCGTCCGCCAGGAGTCGTTCCGAAGGAGCTGGGTCATCCGCGTGGGCGAACTGATCGCCTTTCAGGACGCCAGGCTCGCTGAGCGATTCGTCGACCGGATCGCACGGGTCTACGATGGGGATGGGCGGAACGGCGGACTGGACCGCGGATACCTGCTCACCACGCACGCGGCATTCATGTTACACAAGCTCATGGCCTACAAGGACGAGTACGAGGTAGCCCGGCTGCTGACCGACCGTTCAGAACCCGGCGTCGCAGAACGGTTCGATGGACCTGTCCGGGTATCCTACCATCTGCATCCGCCGCTGCTGAGGGCGTGGGGACTCGACCGCAAGCTACGGCTGGGGCCTTGGTTCAGGCCCGTTCTGCGGATCATGGCGCGATGCAGATTCCTTCGGGGAACGCCCTTCGATCCCTTCGGATACACCGCGGCCCGGCGGGAGGAACGTGTGCTCGTAACCTGGTACGAATCCCTTCTGGATCAGGCCCTCGCCGCACTCACCCCGGAAAACTACCCCGAAGTTTCGGAACTGTTGCGACTGCCCGACGAGATCCGCGGGTACGAGCAGGTCAAGCACCGCTCGGTGCTCAGGGTGAAGAAGAAGGCCGCCGGTATGCTCGACACCCTCCTGCAAGGCACGGCATCTCACCCGATCGGCACCCGTTAAGGCCGGTCAAGGCTCGTTTAAGCCGGTCAAGGCCCGGCTAGCCCGGTCAGCCAGGAAAAACGCTACCAGGGAAGATGCAAATAAACGCAATGGGGCGGGGATGAGCGGATTCCGGACCAAGTCCGCGATGAACGGATTCCGGACCGGGTCTGAGGTTATCACAGGTGTGATCGCCCGGCCTCGGAAACCGTCACTTTACAGGATGGATATGTGGCGTAGGGTGGTCGGCGCCGTCAACTGCTGACCAGGACCTTCTTCAACGCGGCGATGAAGGCCTCGTTTTCTGCCTGCAGGCCGGCGGTGACGCGCAGCCAGTTGTTCATCCGCCAGCGGCGCTTGCCGTTGCCCACGAGCACGTTGTACTCTTCGAACAGCTTTCGGGTGACCTCGTCCGCGTCCGTGCGCACGTTCACCAGCATGAAGCTGGACTGGCTGGGTACGTACTCGAGTCCCATCTCCTCGAACTGGCCGGTGAGATAGTCATGCCCGGCCCAGGCCGCCGCTCTCGCCCGGTCCTGATAGTCCTGATCCTCTATGCAGGCCTCCGCGGCGACCACGGAGAGCGAGCTGACCCGCCCGCCCTTGTTGTCTTCGAGCTTCTCGATGACATGGGGCCGGGCCAGGCCGTATCCGATACGCAGGCCCGCCATGCCCATGATCTTCGAGAAGGTGCGGGTTACGATGACGTTCTCGTGGTCCAGGAT
>JAPOZT010000002.1 GCA_026705925.1 Gemmatimonadota bacterium | reverse complement strand
AGTTCCCGGGCGCGTTCGCGGAAGAAGTCCCCGAGTTTATGTTCGTTGGGATGCACGTTGTAGGTCACGCGCGGGACGGGCAGGCCCCACTTGTCCCTGACGTCGGGATCGAGATCGATCGTATTGGACTCCTGGGACATGGACTGCATGCTGGTGAGGGCGACCATGTACCGGGTGTAGTTGTCCATGATCCACTTCTTGCGCCGAGCGCCCCACCTGCGCAGGCGCGGCATGTTCAGGTTGGCGAAGGAAATGGTTTCGCCGTCGCCCCGCGGTTCGACCACGCCCCCGCCGAAGAAACCGTACTTGTCCGGGTCCGGGTCGTAGAAGTCCTGGATGATCCGGGAATCCATGACGCCCTTGTACTCGTTCAGGTCCTTCTCGAAAAAGCCCCGCGCGGACTGGTAGTAGTTGAACATCAGGTGCTTGCCCACCTTGCCGCTGCTGTTGGCCAGGCCGTCCGGAAAGAGATTGGACTTCGACATGAGCAGCAGGCGGGGGGTATGGACACCGTTGCAGCACACGATGACCGCGCGGGCTTCCAGCCGGTGCTCGCGCAGGTCCTTGTCCAGGTAGATGACCCCTTCGGCCCTGCCGTCCTCGTCGACCACGATCTCCCGCACGCAGGCGTCGGCCCGGATCTGGCAGTTGCCCGTCCGCAGCGCCTGCGGGATCATGGTGACCAGCATGCTGGACCGCGCCTGGATGGTACAGACGTAGCTTTCGCAGAAACCGCAGTTCATGACCGGAGGCCTTCCGCCGTATTCCCGCGAGTTGATGGCCAGGGGCGCAGGGTAGGAATGCCAGCCGAGTTTCCGGGCGGCCAGGTCGGCCAGGGCACCCGAGCTGGTCCGCGGCACAGGCGGCATGGGATAGGGCCGGCGGCGCGGCGGATCGAAGGGATTGGCGCCGGCCAGACCCGAAATGCCGACCTCGTATTCGGCCTTTTCGTAATAGTGCTCGAGGTCCCAGTAGTCGATGGGCCAGTCCTGCACGTCGGCGCCGTCCAGGTCGCCGTAGAGGCTTCGCTCTTTGAAATCGTTCTCGTGCAGCCGCCAGGAAATGCCCGTGTAGTGGAGCGTGCTGCCGCCGACGGTGCTCTGCATGTGGATCCCGTGGTCTTCGGCGGCCTGCTCGTCCGCCGACTGCCGGTACGTATTGGGCTGGTCGTGGCGGTAGATGTTGGGATGGTCAGGGTTGTTGCTGGCGGGATGCATCGCCTGAAGCTCGTCCTGGTCGAAATGGCGGGTCTTCTGAAAGGACCCCATTTCCATGGCGACCACGCGCAACCCCTTCGTGCTCAGTTCCTTTGCCAGGACCGCGCCCGCGGCACCGGTACCGATGATGATTACGTCCGGCCGTCGTATATTGGGATTGGGTAGGGACATGGAGGTTTCGGAGCTACTCCTCGCCGATGATCCGGCTCTTCATGGGACCGTCGTAGGGTTTCCATTCGGGGTATTCGGTTTCCGGAATGGTCATGTCGAACTCGCTGAATGGGGGATCATAGCCGAACGGCGCCCGCCCCGGAAACCGGATCAGCTTCCAGCCGGTCTCGCGGTAGTTGCCGCCGTACGACGGATCGCTGAACATGCCCTCCATAGTATGGGTAACCACCATGCGCAGGAAGTCCCGTGCGCCCATGGGGGCGTCCTCCGGCCAGGTCCCGGGAGACCTTGGACGGTCCATGCCCATCAGTGCCCGACGTTGGGTCCTGGCGTCCAGGTCCAGGAAGGGCGCTTCGTGCGCATTCAGGCAGTACTGATCGAAGGCGGCCAGGCCCGATTCATACGACTCCCTGTATTCGGACCGGTGTGCGCCCAGCGCCCGGTCGATATAGACGACTACCCGGGCTTCCGCCGCACCCGGACCGTTGTCGTCGGACGGCATGATCATCCGGGTCAGCGCGTCGACGGTACGTCCCTGGTGCGCGTCGAGGTGCCGCCATTCGTGTTCGAAGGGTGGTACTTCCTGGGCGTCCAGCGCGCCGGTACGGGACAGCACGCCGAGGGTGATCACGCCCCCGGTCGCCTGTGCGGTGCTGGCGATAAACGACCGGCGGGAAAAGCGCGACTTCGTCATGGTAACAAGGCTCCGGAATCCGGGATTTCACAGGTTCTGACGCATACCGGGAAAGTATACACATTTAGGGCCTGTTTATTCAAACTATCCGCTCCAAAAATACGGCTGGGTACCGGGTTGACAATAGAATTCGACCCGGCATGAGCAGGCGGGCAAAGAAGTTGACGGCGATACCCGCGAATCTATATTCATGTAGCATGGATATTCTGAAACCGCCGGCATTGAAGCCGGGCGACACCATCGGGATCGTCGCACCGGCCAGCGGCTCTGCCCTGCCGAGCGCCCTGAAGAACGGCCGCCGGTCGATCGAAGCCCTTGGATACCGCACAGTGACCGCCCCGCACCTGGCGGACCGTCACGGATTCCTGGCAGGCGCGGACGCCGACCGCCTGGCCGATCTCCAGGCCATGTTCGCCGATCCGGGAATCATGGGAATCGCGTGTCTTCGCGGGGGTTACGGCTCCGTCCGCATGCTGCCCCACCTGGATTTCGACGTTATCCGCACCCATCCAAAGGTCTTTTTCGGCTACAGCGACATCACGGCCCTCCACGGGGCGATTCAACGGCAAACCGGACTGGTCACCTTCTGGGGTCCCATGGTCTCTTCCGACATGAGCCCCGTTTTTCAACCCTATAACCGGGATGCCTTTGTGAAGGCGGTTGCGGGAACCGATCCCATCGGTGAGATAAAGCACCCCGACGACATGCCGCCGGTGCAGGCCATACGCGGCGGCCGGACCAGCGGTCCACTGATCGGGGGCACGCTTTCGCTGCTTTCGGCGGCGGTGGGAACACCCTATGAATTCGATTACGAGAGCGCCGTCCTGTTCTTCGAGGATGTGGGCGAAGAGCCCCACCGGATAGACCGGATGCTTACGCAGCTGCTGCAGGCGGACCGGCTGAACCGCGTCAGCGGCATCGTGATCGGCGAATGCGCCGGGTGCGGCAGCGCGCCGCACAACCCCGCGTTCCCCTACGGCAGTTTCAGTATAGAGGAAGTGTTCATCGACCGGCTGCAACCCCTCGGCATTCCGGTAATCTACGGTCTGGGAATTGGCCACGGCACGTACAAGGCGACGCTGCCCCTGGGCGTGCGGGCCACGCTCGACGGAGATGCTTGTACCCTCACGATCGACGAGCCGGGCGTCCAGTAGCCCCGCCAGCAGGTCCGGGCGCCGGGCGAGTACCTGTTTCGCATGAACAGGAACCTTCATGGGTATTCACATCCTGCTTGACGTAGCCCTGCCGGACTCGGTCATGGCACTCTTCGACGCCGGTGACGAATTCCATATGCTCGACGACCTGGCCGACGGAGACCCGAGGTGGCGCCTCGTAGACGCTTATCTCACCTATGGCCATCCCCCCACCGACGGGGAGGTGATGGACCGCATGCCGAACCTGAAGGTCATCAGCAATTTCGGGGTAGGCGTAGATCATATCGACACGGAAGCAGCCCGGAAGCGCGGGATTCCCGTAGGGAACACGCCCCACATGCTCGACGGCGCCACGGCGGACATGACCTTTACGCTCCTGATGGCGGCGGCGCGGCGCGTCGTCGTGGGAGACCGGTTCGCCCGGAGCCCTGGATTCACCCATTACGATCCCAGCATTCTTCACGGATACGAGGTACATGGGAGCACCATCGGCATTATCGGGATGGGCAGCATCGGGAAGCAGGTCGCTCGGCGAGCGAGCGGGTTCGACATGGAGATCGTCTATCACAACCGGAAGCCGGCTCCGGATGACCACCTCTACCGGGCCCGGTATGTCTCGCTGGAGTCGCTGCTTGAGACCTCGGATTTCGTAACGTTGAACTGTCCGCTCACGGAGGAGACGCGGGAGCTGATCGACGAAACCGCGCTGCGGCGCATGAAAAAGACCGCCATCCTGATCAATCTGGCCCGGGGCGCCGTCGTGGACCATGACGCGCTCCACCATGCCCTGAGCAACGGCTGGATCGCCGCGGCGGCGTTGGACGTCACCGAACCGGAGCCCCTGCCGCGGGACCACCCCCTGCTCAAACTGGACAACCTGGTGATCGCGCCGCACCTGGGCAGCGCGACCACGCGCACACGCGACGCCATGGCTCGGAGGACGGTCGAGAATCTAAAGGCGGGACTCGCCGGGCGGCCCCTCACGAGCTTCGTCGTCTGAGGCCTTCTTGTATTCCTTCGCGCCGCTCGATCGACGGGTCGCCATTATTGATCTGGGTTCCAACACGGCCCGGCTCATGATCGCCCAGTTCACGCGGGACCGGGTCTTCAAGATCACCGACGAAGTCAGCAGGCGGGTCCGCCTCGGTGAAGGCATCGCAGAGGGCAGGCGGCTGCGCTCCGCGGCGCGGTCCCGGGCGCTGGACGCCGTCCGCATGTTCAAGTCGTTCTGCGACGCGCAGGGTATTGACCACATACTGCCCGTGGCCACCGCGGCGGTGCGGGACGCCGGGAACGGCGCCGGCTTCCTCGAGGAAATCGCCCGCGGCACCGGGTTGCACTTCCGGCTGCTCAGCGGCGAAGAGGAGGCCTTCTACAGCACCGTTGGCGTGATCAACAGCCTGGGCCTCTTCGACGGGATCATCCTGGACGTCGGCGGCGGCAGCGCGGAAATCGGGCTGATCCGGGATGGCGCGTTCGCGAAGGGGGCGTCCACGCCCTTCGGTACGGTCAGGACCACCGAGACTTACTTCCCCGGGCCGGAGGTTTCCGCCGGAGAGACGAAGCGGCTCGACGCGGACATCGACCGGGCGCTGGAGGGCATCGGCTGGCTCAAGCCCCGCGGGACGTTTCCGGTCGCCGGCGTAGGAGGCGTGGTCCGCGCCCTGGTCCGTATCGACCGGATGGAACGCAAGTACCCCCTCGGGCTCGTGCACGGTTACGAACTGAAACGGCGACGGTTGGAAAAGCTGATCGAGCGCATCGCGTCCATACCTGTCTCCGAGCGGTCGCGGCGGATCCCCGGGTTGCAGAAGGAAAGAGAGGACATCATCCTGGCGGGCGCCATGATCGTAGCCGGCGTGATGCGAAGGACCGGCGCCCGGAGGCTGATCGTGAGCGGCCAGGGCCTGCGCGAGGGGCTGTTCTTCGAAGAGGCGTTCAAGCCCGCGTCGAGACCGGACAGTATCGGCCGGTTGCGCCGGTTCACGATCCTGAATCTGTCGCGCCTGTACGGTTACGAGGGCGCCCACACCGCCCACGTCGCCCGTCTGGCGCTCTCCATGTACGATCAGCTTCAGGAAGTGCATGGTTACGGCAAAAGCGAACGGGAGTACCTGTGGGCCGCGGCCATGTTGCACGACATCGGCACGGTGATCGATTACTACGACCATCACAAGCACTCGGCCTATATCATACTGAACGCCGGCCTGCCCGGATTCGACCACCGGGAAACCGTGATTATCGCCTGGCTCTGCCTCAATCACCGGCGCGGCAAGCCGAGCTTCTCCAGGTACCAGACCCTGTTGAAGAAGGAAGAACGGACCATGGTGTACCGGCTTTCTTCGCTGCTCAGGCTGTCCGAATACCTGGACCGCAGCCGGTCGCAGATCGTCGAGGACGTCAGGCTGGAGACTGGGGGCAGGAAGGTGCGCATGAAGGTCGTACCGCGGGACGGCCGGGACGTCACCGTCGAATTGTCTGAAGCAAGAAACCGCGTGCAACTCTTTGAAGAATGTTTCGGCAGGCGGCTTGCTATCGAGCTGGCCGGGGGACCCTGGATATGAAACTGAGCGACGGGCAAATACGGTTTTTCAATGATTTCGGTTTTCTCGTCCTGCCGGGCCTTCTGCGCGAGGAAGCACCCTGGATCTCCGAGGAATTCGAACGGGTGTTCCGTGAGGCCGGGATCGTGCACGACGGAACCGCCCGGTCGAGCGTGGGACGCTTCATCGAACGCAGCGAACGGCTCTGTACATTGCTCGATCACCCCGGTGTCGACGGATTGCTCTTGGGCCTTCTGGGTGAGGACTACAACTACCTGGGCAGCGGCGGCGAGTTGTATGTCGGGGACGGCATGTGGCATCCGGACTGTCACGGGGACCCGGTGCTCCAGGTCAAATGGGCGATGTACCTCGATCCACTGACCCCTGAGACCGGCGCCCTCAGATTCGTGCCGGGATCCCACCGGCAGGGATGGCAGGGCAATCTCGATACCCATGCGCTCTGGGGCCTAGGCATGGAGGAGGTACCCTGCGTCGCACCGCATAACCAGCCCGGCGACGTCGTCGTGTTCAACCAGATGACCCTGCACAATGCCCTTGGCGGTGGAGACCGACGCCGCATGCTGAACATCCTGGCCTGCTCGTCCTGCCGCTCGGAGAACGAACTCGCCTTTCTCCGGCGCAGGCTCCCTGCCGACCGGAGCGAACTCAAGTGGGACCTGATGCGCAGGACGGCGACGCCGGAGCGGATGCGTCACCTGGAACAGCCATGGCAGATACTGGCGTAAAGGGCATAGACCGGAACCTGACCCGGTACGGCGACACGGCGTTCAGCCGCTACCTGCGTCGGGCGTTCCTGTCCTCCGCGGGCTATGACGGCGAGGACCTCGACCGCCCGATCATCGGCGTCGCGGACACGTCATCGGATTACAACACCTGTCACCGTGACATGCCGGCGCTGGTGGAAGGTGTCCGGCGCGGGATCACCCAGGCCGGCGGTCTCGCCCTGGTCTTCCCCACCATCTCGCTGGCCGAGACGCTGCTTTCGCCCACGTCCATGCTCTTCCGCAACCTGATGGCCATGGGCACGGAGGAAATGATCCGTTCGCAGCCGATGGACGGCGTCGTGCTGCTGGGAGGCTGCGACAAGACCGTGCCGGCCCAGTTGATGGCCGCTGTTTCGGCCGGCCTGCCGGCGATCTCGCTGGTGACCGGCGCCATGCGCACGGGGAGCTGGCAGGGCGAACGGCTCGGGGCCTGCACGGACTGCCGGCGGTACTGGCTCCGGCACCGGGCGGGCGAGATCGACCGGGAGGAAATCGGCGAAATCGAACAATCCCTGTGCCCCACGGGCGGGACGTGCATGGTCATGGGAACGGCCTCTACCATGGCCTGCCTCACGGCGACGCTGGGCCTGATGCTGCCCGGCGGGGCCACGCCGCTCTCCGGCTCGGGCGACCGCCTCCGGCAGGCAGTGATGTCCGGCCGCCGTATCGTCGAACTGGCCCGATGCGGCGCGGATCCGAGCAAGTACCTCACCCGGGCGTCATTCCACAACGCGTCGGTCGTGCTCGCGGCGCTGGGCGGGTCCACCAACGCCGTGATCCACCTCATCGCCATTGCCCGCCGCGCCGGCGTCACGCTCACGCTGGAAGACCTCCACGAGGCGGCGCGGGATACGCCCGTGCTGGTGAACTGCAAACCCGTGGGCACGGGATACATGGAGGATTTCCACAAGTCCGGCGGCCTCCCCGTACTTTGGAAGGCCCTTGAATCCAGGCTGGATACCGATGCCAGGAACGTGAACGGCACTTCTCTGGGAGAGATTCTGGAGGACACACCCCCGCCGGCCGCCTGGCAGGAAACCATAGGCACCCTGGAAGCGCCCATCGGTCCACCCGGCGCCCTGGTCGTCCTTCGCGGAAGCCTGGCGCCCGACGGGGCCTTGATCAAGCGGGCCGCTGCCGCGCTGGACCGCCAATGCCACCGCGGCCCGGCCGCCGTGTTCGAATCTCCCGACGACGTGGCAGCGCGTATCGACGATCCGAAACTGGGCCTGACCACCGACCACGTGCTCGTCCTGCGAAACGCCGGCCCCGTGGCCATGGGCATGCCCGAAGCCGGTTCACTGCCCATTCCGGCTTACCTGGCGAAAGAAGGGGTCACGGACATGGGGCGCGTCTCCGATGCGCGGATGAGCGGCACGGCCTACGGCACGGTCGTGCTGCACTGTTGCCCCGAGGCCGCGGTCGGCGGACCGCTGGCCCTCGTCCGGGACGGCGACCCGATCGAACTCGACGTGGAGGACCGGCGGCTTGACCTCTGCGTGCCTGAAGAGGAGCTGGCCCGGAGGAAGGCCGAATACTTCCCTCCCCCGGCGCCCGATCGGGGGTGGCGCCGGTTGTACGCCGAACACGTCCTGCCCGCTCACCTGGGCGCCGACCTGGATTTTCTCTGAGAAAGGAACGCTGTCATGGCAGAAAACCCGCTTGACCTGAAGCTGCGTCGCCAGGAACTGGCGCGTGAAAACGGCTTTGCCCTGTGGAAAACGATCACGACGGGAACCCGCTGGGAGCCCGAACGCACCGCACTCGTGCTGTGCGACCTCTGGGATGCCCACTGGTGCCGCGGCGCAGTAGAGCGGCTGAACGCGTTGACCCCCCGGATGAACGAAGTCACGGCCGCCTGCCGGTCCCGCGGCGTCCTGATCGTGCACGCCCCGTCCGATACCCTGGATTTCTACCGGGATACGCCCGCGCGGAATAGAGCCGAGTCCGTGCCGCCCGTGGATACGCCGCCGGACCTGGACCTCCCGGACCCGCAGCTCCCCGTGGATGCATCCGACGAGGGCGCGGATACGGGCGAAACGGAGACTTTCCGCGCCTGGTCGCGGCAGCATCCGGATATCATCATCGACCAGGAACGCGATTTGATCTCCGACAATGGCGCGCAGGTCTACGCCTGTTTCCGGCACTACGGAATTCGCTACATGCTGATGATGGGCGTGCACACCAACATGTGCATCCTGCACCGGACCTTCGGCATAAAACAGATGGTCCGTTGGGGCGTTCCCGTGGCTTTGGTCCGCGATCTCACCGATGCCATGTACAATCCCGCCATGCCGCCCTACGTCAGTCATGATGAAGGCACCGGCCTGGTAGTCTCTTTCATCGAGAAGCACTGGTGTCCCACGGTGCACAGTTCGGACCTTCTGCCGTGAACGCGAGGATCGGCCCGGGCCAGGCGGCCCGGTTTCCGGGTGACGCCATGAAACGTGAACTGGACGTGCTGTCCGTGGGGGACGGCAACCTCGACGTCTGGATGCGGGTGCCGCGCCATCCCGACCGGCGCGCGGGCGACGTTCGGGGAACCGGCGTCGTCGGGGATGCCTGCCGTGTCGGTCCGGGAGGCGCGGCGGCCAACGTAGCGCTGGGCATTGCACGGCTGGGCGGTCGCGCGGCCTTCGTCGGCGCGGTCGGCGACGACGCACCGGGCGATCAGTTCGCGGACCGCATGCGGGCCGACGGCGTGGATGTGTCCCATCTCCACGTCATGACAGGGCAGGCGACCTCCCTGGCCTGCATGTTCGAGACGCCGGATGGCGAGTACGAGTTCTATGTGTGTCCGGGTCCGAGGACCATCCCTTCAAGCTGCCTGGCGCACGATTTCGTCCGGACGGCGCGCATGCTCTACCTTACCGGGCACGTGCTGACCGAGGACGAATCGACCTGCCGGAACATGCTCGATGCGATGGCCGTCGCGCGCAAGGGCGGCGGGACGGTAGCCTTTGGTCCGGGCAAGTACTGGCTGAACCCTGCGCTGGAATCCCGCGTGCACGAGGCCTTGAAACACACGGACATCCTCGTTTCGAACGATCTGGAAGCGGAACAGCTTACCGGCCGGAAATCACTCAAGGACGCCGTCGGGAAGCTGCTGGAGGCGGGTATCGGGATCGTGGCGGTCACGAAGGGCGGCCGCGGCAGCCTGCTTGCCGCCGAAGACCGCATGATCGAGCAGCCTGCCTACCACTCCGCAGGCGGGTCCATGGTCGGCGCGGGAGACGCATTCGCCAGCGGACTGCTTTACAGTTTTCTATTGGAGGAGAGCCTTGCAACAATGGCGGCTTTCGCCAATGCCGCGGCGGCCATCAAGATCGGTACGCCCGGCGCGTCGGAGGGCATGCCCGGGGTGGATGAGGTCAGGGCGTTTCTCCGGGAAAACGCATAACCTGAACCGGCCAACAGCCTGAATCGGCCAACAGCCTGAACCGGCCGACCGGCCTACTTTCTGCTACCAGAATAAAACGGCAGTTTCACCACCTCGGCGGCGATGTGCCTTCCCCGGATGCCGATCGCCAGGTCCGTTCCGGGTTCCGCCCGTTCGACGGGCACGAATCCCGTCCCGATGCCATGACCCAGCGTGGGTGAAATGGCTCCACTGACGACCTGGCCGACCAGGACCCGGTCGTGGAAGATTTCATAGCCCTGCCGTGGAATCCCCCGTTCCAGCAACTTCAGGCCGACCAGCTTCCGCTCCACACCCTTCCGCCGTACCTCCAGCAGGGCCTCCCGTCCGATGAAGTCCGGTTTCTTCAGCTTGACCGTCCAACCCAGGCCGGCTTCGATCGGATTGATTGATTCGTCGATCTCGTGCCCGTAGAGTGCGAGTCCGGCTTCCAGGCGCAGGGTATCTCTTGCCCCGAGTCCGCACGGTTTCAAGCCCATTGAAGCCCCGGAATCCAGCAGGAGATCCCAGAGCGCGGCCGCGTGCTCCACCGGATACCAGATCTCGAAGCCGTCCTCACCCGTGTAACCGGTACGAAAGACCCGGGCATCGATGCCCCCGATGCGGGTTTCGACAAAACCCTGAAACCTGAGCGATTCCAGTTCCGCATCCGCCAGCGGATCGAGTATCTGCTCGCTTAAGGGGCCCTGCAACGCGATGAGCATGCTTTCCTGGCTCAGGTCCCGGATATCGACGTCGTACGCGACGGCATGGCCTCGGAACCAGGCCAGGTCCTTTTCCCGGTTGCCCGCGTTGGGAACGACCAGCAGTCGGTCCGGCATGCGATAGACCAGGAAGTCATCGATGACGCCACCGTCGGTCCGGCAGGCCAGGGTATACTGGGACCGAAAAGGCTTGAGCCGTTCGACGTCATTCACCGTGATGTGGTTTGCGAAGGCGACGGAGTCCGGTCCGGTAATCTCGACGCGGCCCATGTGGGAAACATCGAAGAGACCGGCCGCCTTGCGGACCGCGTGGTGTTCGGCCAGAATCCCCTCGTACTGGACCGGCATCTCCCAGCCGCTGAAGGGCACCAACCTTGCGCCCAGCGCCAGGTGACGGTTATAGAGCGCAGTTTTTCCTAGTTCCACCATGCAACGATTCCCCTTGCAAGGTCCCGGTTTTCACCCCTCGCATTTAACGTATGGGCTTCCTGTGGTGTCAATACAAAAACGAGATTCAGGATACGGCTTTGACTGAAATAAACAGGCGGGCATCGAGAGCCAATTCACCTGAATCACCATCACAGAAGGAGTTCCTGATCATGATACGAAAATACCATCTCGCCATCACCGTTCTATGCCTCTGTTTCGCCGGGAAGGCCGCGGGCGAGGGCATCGTCATTTCGGAAGTAATGGCCGATCCCCATTCGGAATCCAAAGGCGAGTTCGTCGAACTCTACAACGCGGGGGACGAACCGATGGACCTCGAGGGTTGGCCACTCGGGGATTCGAGGGACGTGAACGATACGATTACGGACTTCACCGGTCCCCATGACCTCGGCGTCGCGGGTACGGTGCTGGAACCTGGCGCATACGCGCTGGTCGTCGATCCGGACTATGAAGGTGCTTACAACGAACGGATTGCGGCAGAAGGCGATCTCACACGTCTTCTGATACTGACGATCAAGGGAGACCGGACACTGGGCAACGGGCTCGGGAACAGCGGAGACCTGGTCTTCCTGAAAATAAATGACGTTACGATCGACCAGTTCACGTGGACTGAATCGGCTGGCGGCAACGGCATCTCGTGGGAGCGGCCGCGATTCGACCTGCCCGTGGACGAGTCCAACCGGTTGCCGTCCATACACCCCGACGGATCGACTCCGGGGTTCCAAAACAGCACGGCGAACGATCTTCCCGTCACGCCCGGGCCGGAGGAACCTGCGCAGCCCGAACAGCCGGAAGAACCTGCAGAGCCCGAGGAACCGGAAGAACCCGGGGAACCTGAGGTACCCGAGGCACCGGAGGAGCCAGAAGAACCGACGACGCCCGAGAAACCCGCAGAGCCAGAAGAGCCAGCGACGCCCGAGGAGCCCGCAGATCCGGCCGATCCCACGGGACCAGAGACACCGGAGGAGCCCGAGGTACCCGCGGAACCCGCGTCGCCCGATGGACCTGCCACGCCCGATGAACCAGAGGAACCTACCGGCCCGGATGCGCCCGAGGAACCCACCAATCCCGCAGAACCTTCAGCGCCCGGCGGACCTTCGGAACCCATGGCGCCTCAAGACACCGGAAGCTCGATGGATAACGTTCTCATCAATGAAATCATGTTCAACCCCGGCCCTAACGGGACCGAATGGATCGAACTGTACAACCGTGGAAGCAGTGCGGTCGATCTTGCCGGAAGTGCGCTGCGGCTGGATCACGTGAAACGGGCGCGCCTCATTGCCTCGGGCGGACTGTCGATCGAAGGCCGGGGATACCTCGTCATCGCCCATGACGCCGTGCTGTTCCGGGAAACACATCCCGGCTTCGGCGGAACTGTGGTGGAAGCGATGGGCGGTTGGGAGAGGCTGCGGAACAGCGGCGCGAGGATTTGGCTGCTGGACGCGGTGGGTAATCCTGTTGATGACGCGGTATACGGCCAGGACTCGAATCCTGATCCGGGTCGTTCCGTGGAACTGGTGAATCCGGACTTCGACCCACCGGTCTGGGGACCGTCCGCCGATGCGGGCGGCGGTACTCCGGGCCGGCGGAATGCACTCTATGTGTCCCGTATCCCGGACGGCGTTTCCGTACACTTCAGCCACAATCCGTTTTCCCCGAACGGCGATAACTTCGAAGACGTCTGCCTGGTGACGGTCGACCTGCCCGCGCCCCACGGCATACTTCACGCCATGGTCTTCGATATCCACGGCCGGTTTCTCAAAACGCTCATCGATCAGACGACGGTAGCCAGCCGTCATGTCTTTACCTGGGATGGAACGGATCAGCACGGACGCGGGCTGCCCGCCGGCCCGTACATTCTGTATGTGGAACAGATGCTGCCCACCCTCGACAGGCTGACGGCTTCCAAACATCTGGTCGTGATTGCCGCTTCGCCATGAACGGTCGGAATTTGCCTTGAACGCCGGGATATAGTACTTGACATGGAGGCCCGGTTTTCCTTGATTTACGGTGGCTTCACGCAGCATCGCTCCAGGCCGCCCGGAGCATGAATCGGGTCGCGCGTACAGAGACGATTACATGAACAGTATCGTGGTATTCAGCGGCTCTTCCCATCCCGCGCTGTCGGAAGAGGTATGCCACTATCTGAACGTACCGCTGAGAGCCAGTACCCTGACGCGATTCAGCAACGACTGCCTCCAGGTCCAGTTGAATGCGAACTGCCGGGAAGGCGATGTCTACATCATCCAACCGCTGGGTCCTCCGGTGCAGGAGAACCTGGTTGAGTTGCTGTTGATGCTGGATGCCGCCCGCGGGGCGTCCGCGGCGCGAACCACCGCCGTGCTGCCTTATTACTCCTACTCGAGATCCGACAAGAAGGATGCTCCCCGCATATCCATCGCCGGTCGACTGGTCGCCGATCTGCTGGGGACGGCCGGCGCCAACCGCATACTCACCCTGCAAATGCACCAACCGCAGGTTCACGGTTTTTTCAGTATCCCGGTAGACCATCTGAATGCAATCAAAGTACTGGCCCAGCACTTCCAGCAGCGGGATCTGAGCAATACGGTGGTGGTTTCGCCGGACCTGGGCAACGCAAAGTACGCGGCCCATTTCGCGCGGCAGTTGATGTTGCCGGTGGCGGCAGGCAACAAGCGCCGAATCTCGGACGATAAGGTCGTTATCGACATGATCGTGGGGGACGTGTCCGGCAAGAACGCGATCATCATGGACGATGAGATCGCGACCGGCGGCAGCATTTTCGAACTGATCCAACGGTTGGAAGAACGCAACGTTCAGCGGATTTCCGTCGTTTGTACGCACGGCATATTCAGCGGCGGGGCCATAGAACGGTTCGGGCAATGTGCCAGGATCGACGAAATCGTCACCACGAACACGGTACCCATCGGCGAGGACAAGAAACTTCCCCACATGGTCATCCTTTCCGTCGCTTCGCTGCTGGCGGAGACGATTCGAAGGATCCACAATGGGGAATCGGTGAGCGGCCTGTTTGCCGATACGATGTAGCTAGTAAACGCGGGACCAACCCGATTCATGGAGGAAGAGGATGGACAAGTTAAAGCGGCGCGAGTTTCTGAAGACGGCATCCACGGCCGGGTTGGCCGGTGGGGCCGCACTGATGGCGGGTTGCGGATCCGGGCAGGAGAGCAGTGGTCCCGCCATCCGCACGGACAGGACCTACGAATGGAAGATGGTCACCACCTGGACGCCGAATCTACCCATATTGCAGGAGAGCGCGCGACTCCTTTCCCAATGGGTGGAGGAAATGTCCGAGGGCAGGATGAAAATCACGGTTTATGCGGGCGGCGAGCTGATTCCGGCCCTCGAGGGGTTCGAAGCGGTCAGCCAGGGCGTGGCGGAAATGGGCCACGGCGCCGCGTACTACTGGGCGGGGAAGGCGCCCGCCACGCAGTTCTTCTCTTCGGTGCCCTTCGGGATGAACGCGCAACAGGTCACCGCCTGGCTGTACAGCGGCGGCGGGCTGGAGCTATGGGAGGATATCTACGCCCCCTTCAACCTGATCCCCATGCCCGCGGGCAATACCGGCTTCCAGATGGGCGGCTGGTTCAGGAAGGAAATCAACACCGCCGACGACCTCCAGGGACTGAAGATGCGGATACCGGGCCTGGGGGGCGACGTGATCAAGCGGGCGGGCGGTTCGGCCATACTTTCTCCCGTCGGCGAGATCTACACCAACCTCGAACGCGGCGTCATCGACGCGACCGAATGGATCGGCCCGTACCACGATTACCTCATGGGCTTCTACCGGGCGGCGCAATACTACTACTATCCGGGTTGGCATGAACCGGGCACCGTGACGGAACTCATGGTCAACAAGAGCGCCTTCGAGGAACTTCCGGCCTATCTGCAGACGATTATACGGACCGCGGCGGCCAGGTCGACGCACTGGGTGCTGTCCGAATTCGACGCCAGGAACAACGAATATCTTCAAAAGCTGGTCAATGAAGAAGGGGTGCAGCTCAGGCGCTTTCCGGATACCGTGCTCACGACCCTCAAGGGATACGCGGATGAAGTCATCGCCCAGCTGGTCGAAACGGACGAAGACAGCAGACGGGTGTACGAGTCCTTCACGTCTTTCCGGAACACGGTTACCGGATGGACGGACCTGGGAGAGAAGATCTACTACTCGGGCGCCATGGGGTAGGGCGGCAAATCGGCAGGACGGTAAATCGGCAAGCCGATAAATTGGCAGGGAGGCACGGCGGTAGAACGCTACCCGTCGAAGACGCCTTCGATCCGGGCGATCCAGCCCGACATCGCGTCGCAGTACAGCAGGTCGTCTCCGCAACGTGCCAGCCCGTGCGGTTCCGGATGTTCCGGACCGATATGAATCTCGTCGTGCACGTCGCCGGTCTCGATGTCCATCTTCGCGATGACGCGGTCCACCTTGAATACCATCCACAGGGCGTCGTCAGCGGTCCTCACGACACCGTGGCCGGCATCGTAGGGCAGCGGAATGACGCGCTTCACCGACCAGTCCGGGATACGGACCTGCGTGAGCGTCTTCTCCTGGAGCGTGCTCAGCCAGATCGTGCCGGTTTCCACGAAATCGTAGTCCAGACCATGGGTGCCGCCACGTGCGGGAAGCGGCCGGCGGAGCAGGGTAGCGCCGGTCTGCGGGTCGACCTTGAGGATCTCCCCGGTCCCGGGCGGCGCGTCGGTTTCCTTCGAGAAGCGCCACCGTTCGCCCGGACCGTTCGCGGCCAGCCACAGCCCGCCTTCGCCATAAGACATCCCGCTCGTGTTGGAGGATTCCGTAGGCAACTCGCGCAGAATCCTGCTTGCGCCGTACTCGTGGGGAGCTTCCAGGGCGAGGAGCGCGATGCGATCGGTGAATTGATCGACAACCCACAGGCCTTCATCGGTGACCTGCAGACCGTTGGGCGCACTGTACGGCGCCCGCATGTACCGGGTGATCCTGGGGTTCATGCTTCTTTCCGGTCCTTGAGACGGGTCCAGCCCCTGCCGGGATTGTAGGGCTTCGCCTCGTGGTAGCGGTCCCGGAGCGCCTTGAAGGCTTCCGGCGTCGTGATCTCCCGCTCAGGATGATTCGAATCCCGGATCACGAAGTCGGCCTCGCTCGGATAGCAGGCCATGGTGACCGGGTCCCGTTCCGGCGTGTAGGTCTCCGGATCCTCTTCCGAGTTGTTCGGCGCGTCCATGGACTGATACCGCAAGTCGATACTCCAGCGAACGATTCCAGTATGGTTCACGAAGGAGGCGTGGGGGGTCAGATTGGTCATGAACAGGACGTCGCCCCGTTTCATTTCCAGGGGTATGGGTCGGTTCTCAGGCAGTTCCTCGCCGGGAATCTCCAGGTAGCCGCCGTGCCCGCCGGTGTAATGCCGGAACACGCCGTCCTTGTGTACCCCGGGAATCACGTGCAGGCAGCCGTTTTCCACCGTCGTGTCGACCAGGGGGATCCAACAGGTCACGATCAGGTGGCGGTCGCAGTGGGGTAGAAAATACCCGGAGTCCTGGTGCCAGGGCACTTCCGTCCGCGTGTGTCCCGGAAGCTTCGGACGGATACGATAGGCGGAAGCGCCCACGATGTCCGGTCCGATCAGGTCTGAAACACAGTCTACCAGGTCCGGATTCCGCAGCAACTCCAGCATGGCCTCGCCGTTGAACTGACCACCGCCCCGGCCCATGATCATCGCCAGGACGGCCTCGCCGGCTTCTTCGGACTCCCTGTAAATTTGCGCCAGACGGGTCTCGAACCCCTCTTCCTCGTAGGAACTGACCAGTTTACCTTCACCGTGCAGACGGCGCGCGCCGGCGTCCACGATGTCGCACAGGGCGAGTATCAACGGTTGCAGCGCAGCTTCAGAAAGCACCCCGGTTTTGACCACGTATCCCCGATGATTGAACTGCGCGGTTTCTGCCTTTGTAAAACCCATTGTACCCTCTATTCTCCCATGGATCGCGGCCGTCCAGGCTGACTGTCAGATCCGCATCATGTCCGATACATCCAGCTCGGTCTTCGGCTGGTAGGGTTTCAGGAAACGCATGATCTCTTCCGACGTGGACAGGTCCAGCGCTTCCCGTGTAATGGTCTTGAGCTCATGGTAGTCCGCCGAGCGGATCAGGCTCTTGATTTCGGGGATGTCGATGGGGCTCATGCTGAGCTCGTCAACGCCGAGGCCGAGCAGGATGCAGGCGGCCAGGGGATGGGCGGCCATGGCGCCGCACACGCCCACCCAGATATCGTTGTCGTGCGCGGCGTCGATCACCGACGCGACCAGGCGGAGCACGGCCGGGTGGCACGGATTGTACAGGGAGGCGATGCTCGGATTGCCCCGGTCGGCCGCCACGGTGTACTGGATCAGGTCGTTCGTGCCGATGCTGAAGAAGTCCACCTCCTTCGCCAGGTCGTGGGCCGTCAGTGCCGCCGATGGGATTTCGACCATGATGCCGGTCGACATTGACCGGTCGACGGGCACCCCGTCCTCCAGCAGTTCATTCCGCGCCTCTTCAAGAAGCGCCTTCGCCCTCCGAAGCTCCTGCAGGCCCGATATCATGGGGAACATGAGACGCACGTTTCCGTCAACACCGGCCCTCAGGATGGCCCGCAACTGAACCTTGAACATTTCCGGCCGGTCCAGGCAGAGCCGGATACCCCGCTGGCCCAGGGCGGGATTGGCTTCGTCCGGCATCTGCTTCGGCATCTTGTCCGCCCCGAGGTCCAGCGTCCGTATGATCACATGGTTCGGCGCCATGCGTCGCGCGATGCGCTGGTACGTCCGGGTCTGATCCTCTTCAGAAGGCAATTCGTTGCGAACCAGGTAGAGAAACTCGGTACGGTACAGGCCGATGCCGTCCGCGCCGTGGTTCAGGACGTCTTCCAGCTCAGCCGGCAGTTCAATATTGGCCGACAGCTCGATGCGCCTTCCGTCCCGTGTCTCCGCGGGCAGGTCGTGGAGTTCCTGAAGTTCATGCTCCAGCACCGACAACTGGGACTTCGTTTCCCGGTACCGCGCGATCGTATCGGCATCCGGATCGAGATGGACCATCCCGCTGTTGCCGTCGATGATGATCATCATACCGTCCGAAATGGCCTGGGTAGCGATGTTGGTCCCGACCACCGCCGGCACGGCCAGGCCGCGGGCGACGATCGCCGTATGCGACGTCTGGCCACCGGCATCGGTGATAAAGCCGCAGACCGCATCCCGGTCCAGTTCCGCGGTATCCGACGGGGACAGGCTGTGCGCCACGAGTACGATCTCCCCGTCCGTGGCCTCGATCCCGGATTGCGCATTGCCGGTGAGCTTCGCCAGTACCCGGTAATGCACGTCCTCGAAATCTGCAGTCCGTTCGCGGAAGAATGGATTCTCGATCGAGGAGTAATTGGCGATCCATCCCCTCATCACGTCATCGAAGATATACTCCGCGTTGGTCAGTTCACGCCGGATGCGCACGATGGTGACGTCCACCACTTCCGGATCCTCGAGTACGGCCTGGTGCGCGCGGAAGATCTTCCCGACGTCCTGGTCGAAATCCACCGCGATGCGGCGCTGCAACCGGGTCAGGTCGTCCAACGCCTCGTCGACGGCGGTACGGAATCGGCGGATTTCCGCCTCCACGCCGTCGGCGGGGATCGGACGCTGGTTTATGGCGGCGAAGCGGCGATTGTAGACCAGGGCGCGTCCTATGGCGATGCCCGGCGATGCCGGTATGCCTTTCAGTACGCGGCGCTCTTCGCTCATGCTACGCCTCCTGATCCTGGTCGAACATGTCGGTAATCGCCTTCAGGGCATCCGATTCGTCCGGTCCATCGATCTCCACCGTTATGGAACTGCCGTGCTCGGCGGCCAGCATCATGACCCCCAGGATGCTCTTGCCATTCACCGGTATGTCGTCCTTGACCAGCGTGACTTCCGACTTGAATCTGGATGCCGTGCGAACCAGTTGCTCGGCGGGCCGCATGTGCAACCCCTTCCTGTTCTTTACTGAAACGGTTTTCCTTATCAAGTCGCCGCCCGATCCAATCATACCTGCGTGACATGCTTCTACTCGTAGTCTTCCCTGCGATACCGGATCTTTTCGCCTTCCTTCATGACCTCCAGCACCCGCTGATTCAATATGGACGCCGGATTGATTCCAACGACTTTCAGGAGATGCCGTAGTGCGACGACCTCGGAAATGACCGTCAGGTTCTTGCCAGGGTTGATGGGAATGCGGACATAGGGCAGTTCGGCGTCGAGCAACGTCGTGGTCTTCTCGTCGAGCGCTGTCCGTTCGTAGACTTCGTCGCTGTTCCAGTCCTCCAGGTTGACGACGACTTCGATCCGCTTGCGCACGCGGATGCTGCGTATGCCGAACATGCTGGTGACGTCGATAATGCCGACGCCGCGTATTTCCATGAAATGCTGCGTGATCGTGTTGCTCGTGCCCATGATGACGCCGCGCCGCATCCGGTATGCGGTAACCACGTCGTCCGCTACCAGCCGGTGTCCCCGTTCCACCAGGTCGAGGGCCGTTTCGCTTTTGCCGATTCCGCTGCGTCCCGTGAACAGGAGACCCACGCCGTACACGTCGACCAGGGCGCCGTGCACGGTCGTCATCGGTGCGAAATAGGGTTCCAGGTACTCGACCAGGGACTGCGCGAAGGCATCCGTCGACAGTGAAGTACCCAGGACGGCAGTATCGAACCGCTCGGCGGCTTCGGTCAATTCCCGCGGCGGATCCATGCCCTTCGTAATCACCATGCAGGGAAAGCCCAGGTCGAATAACCGGTCCAGCGACGCACGCCGCTGGTCCGCGGGCAGACTCTTCAGGTAGGTTAACTCGGTCTCCCCCAGGATCTGAATCCGGTTGCTGGAAAACCGCTCGACATAACCCGCCAGTGCGAGTCCGGGCCGGTTCGTTTCCGCGTTCGCAATCTTCCTGGACAGTCCCGTTTCGCCCGTCAGCGGGGACAGTTTCAGGTCGACCTGCTCTACCAGGTTCTTGATCAGCAGGACGCGCGATTTCAGGGGCGATGTCGTGGCCATCGTCCGCTTCCTAGTGACGCCTGTTCCTGTGATCGTGCAGCTTGCCATTGTGCTTTTTCAACTGGCTTTCCATCTTGTTGACCGCCTGGTCAAGGGCCGTGTAAGCTTCGGCGTTTTCCTCTTTGCTGGTCAGTACGTGCCCTCCGACGTGCACGTTCAGTTCAACCATGTACCGGTATTTTTCCTGCGAGACGATAAGGTCCGCACTCAGGATGTTGTCGCTGTATCTGTTCAAACGGTCGATCTCTCTGTCCGCATGCTCCTTGTAAGCGTCTGCCAGTTCGCAGTGTCGGGCCGTCATGGATTTCTGCACGTTCGCCTCCCTTCGCCAAATGGACGTTCGGGTCAGATCCTTCTGCGCATCCGCGCAATGGGTATCCCCAGGTTTTCGCGGTACTTCGCCACGGTCCGCCGCTTGATCTGCACGCCTTCCTTCGTGCGGAGAATCTCCTCTATCGCCTGGTCGCTCAGTGGCGCGCGCGCGTCTTCTTCCTCGATGATCCGCGCGATGCGGTCTTTGACCGTCTTGGTCGCCAACTGGCCCGCCGCGACCTCACCGGTTTCCTCGTCCGTCTTTTTCTTCAGCCTCCCGTCGAAGAAGAACCTCAGCGCGAAAATGCCCCGGGGCGTCTGTACGTACTTGCCTTGCGTGGCCCTGCTGACGGTCGTCACGTGCAGGCCCACCTCGGCGGCCACTTCCTGGAGAATCATCGGCTTGAGACCAGACAGGCCCGCATCCAGAAACTCGCGCTGGGTCCGGACGATGCAGTTCGTCACCTTCAGCAGGGTGGACCGCCGCTGTTCGATGGAGTTGACGAAGTGGTTCGCTTCGGTCAGCTTGCGCCTCACGTAACTTCGGTCTTCTTCAGAGGACTGCGCGTTCCGGTTCAGGATGGCCTGGTAGGCATGGCTGACACGCACCCTGGGCAGGTTGCGATCATTGAGGTAGACAATGTACTCACCGTCCACTTTTTCGACGATCAGGTCGGGATGTATGGCGATAACGGATGAATCGCTGACGGCCAGCCCCGGATGGGGATTGAGTCCGGCGATCATGTTCAGGGCGTTCCCGATTTCCTGCTCGGACGCCCTGATCTTCTTTCGAATCGAAGCAATTCGCCGCAACTTCACGTCGCGCCAGTGTTCCGATATCAACCGGTACGCGAGCGAATCTCTCGAGTTCAACGCTTCGAGCTGTAGCATGAGACACTCTCGCAAGTCACGCGCGCCGACGCCGGTAGGCTCGAGGGTCTGCACGACCTTCAGCACCCGTTCCGCGTCGTCGAACGGCACGCTCGATTCCAGCGCCAGGTCCAGCAGTGGCACGTCGAGAAGACCGCTGTCGTTCAGGTTTCCGATCAGGTATTCACCGATTTCTCGGTCCCGGGTGGTCAGGTCGAGAAGCCGCAACTGCTCGAGCAAGTACTCGGTGAGCGTCGTATCCGACTTCCCCTCCCGTTCCAGGATGTGCTGATCCTCCCTTTTTTCGGTCTCTTCGCGGGCGTCCATCTGATTGTGCATGCCGTCCTGAATGTAGGCATCCCAGTCGATGCTGTCCCGATTGGACGGCATGTCCCCGAGTTCCTCCTCGCGCGCCGCGTCCGGATCCTCGCGCGTCGCGTCCGGATCCTCGCGCGCCTCGCCCGTCTCTTCCTCGAGTTCCAGCAGCGGATTCTCCTCGATTTTCTCCTTGATCTCCTGTTCGAGTTCCAGCGTGGTGTACTGCAGCAGCTTGAGCGAGTACATCAACTGGGGAGAAAACTGCTGTCTGGTCTGGGGCTGAAGTTGAAATTCCATGGGCGTGCCTTCCGGTTACTCCAGGCGGAACCGCTCACCGAGGTAGATGCGGCGCGCTTCGGGGTCTTCGGCCAGGTCTTTGGCCGTACCCGATATGTAAATCCGACCGTCGGCCATGATATAGGACCGGTCCGTGATCTGTAACGTTTCCCTTACCATGTGATCCGTGACCAGTATGCCTAATTTCCGTTCCTTCAAGCGTCCGATTAGTCTCTGGATGTCCTCCACCGCAATGGGATCGATGCCGGCGAAGGGCTCATCGAGCAGGATGAATTTCGGCTCGGTTACCAGGGCGCGGCTGATCTCCGTTCTTCGCCGCTCGCCTCCCGACAGGGTATAGGCTTTGTGCTTGGCCAAATGCGCGATGCCGAAATCCTCCAGCAGGCCTTCCATCTTCTCGCGCCGGGCCTTGCGGGAGATGGGCAAGGTCTGGAGAATGGACATCAGATTCTGTTCCACCGTCATCCTGCGGAATATCGATGGTTCCTGGGCCAGATAGCCGATCCCAACGCGAGCCCTCCTGTACATTGGCCACCGCGTGATGTTCCGGCTTTCCCCGGTCTCCCGGTCATCGATGAGCACCCGTCCGGCCCCAGGTTTGATCATGCCGACGATCATATAGAACGAGGTGGTCTTCCCCGCCCCGTTGGGCCCGAGGAGTCCGACCACCTCACCCTGGTCTACACGCAGGCTCACATCGTCGAC
Source organism: Gemmatimonadota bacterium (assembly GCA_026705925.1). Taxonomy (GTDB): domain Bacteria; phylum JAAXHH01; class JAAXHH01; order JAAXHH01; family JAAXHH01; genus JAAXHH01. Next base: position 2,962 of record JAPOZT010000002.1, on the reverse strand, counting down.
GACGCGGTGATTCTGATAGGATTTTACAAGGTTCTCAGCTCGCAGGCACTGCACAGATCCTCCGCTTCATCGGTTTCCGTCTTCGTCTTCCGGGTTGAGATAGGACCCGTCCACGCCGCCGTCCGCGTTAACCTTGACCGGTTCGCCTTCATCCAGTTCGATCACGATTTCCTTCGCCCGGACCACGTTGTGGCCGGTCGGGCCGCTATCGAGCCCAGACGGATTGTAGGTACTCACCGCGTTCCCTTGCGCGGTGATCATTTTGACCGTTTCACCCTCGAAGTCCACGATCATGCTGCGGCCTTCGATGGTGCTGCGGTCAGCCTGGCCCGCCTGGTCGGCCTCGCCCGCCTGGCCTTCTGGCTGATCTGCCACATCGTCAGACTGGTCGTCCACCCGGTCCGCCCCATCGTCCGCCCGGTTCGCCCCTTCCGGCTCTTCCGCGGTATAGGAACCCCGGGCGTTTCCCGTAACCAGGGCGCGGGCAACCTCGCCGTCCTCCATTTCGAGGATGATCTCATCCCCGGTGATCTCGCTGTGGACGCTCCGAATCACCGGGTTGCCGAGGAGATCAATCTGCTCACCTTCGCTGTCGTAGCGCAACGTATCGCAAATCCCCTCCAACGTTCCCTTCACGACGCTGACCGAATCGAACACGTCTGCGGTCCGACCTTCGAAGGCGTAGGTCATTCCTTTACCTGTCGCTATAATCTCGCCCTCATTGCCTTCCAGCCTTTTGACGAGTTGGGGATCTCCGCTGAATCGAGCACTGTCCGTTTCCTTGAAATACTCCGCATGTTCACAATAGATGGTCACGCCTTCGCCCTCGTCTTCAACGATGACGGATTCCTTGGCCAGCGCTTTAAGCAGGGAACTGGTTTCGGTGAAGTAGTACTCAAGACGAAAGCCCTCAATGTTGACCCTGCTTTCGTTTTGCCGCCAGGACATATTCGGCTTGCCCGTCGCCACAGCGAGGTGGGGATCCTGGGTGAATACCATGCGGTCGCCCGTCATCACCACGCCGTCCATCGCGTCGTCGAGCCTCACCCGCCCCGCTCCGATGGCCCGCTGGTCCTCCTCGTAGTATTCCGCGTAGTCGCCGGTGAGCGTCGTGGAACCGCGGTTCATGCGTACGTTGCCGAAAAGACGTACGATGCCGTTCAAGCGATCATAGATCACCCGGTCACTCGTCAGGACGGTGTTTCCGTGCTTGAGCCGCACCGACTCGGACAGGTTGAAAACCTCGTCGCCACCGGTAGCCCGGAATCTGCCCGCTTCCTCGATTTGCACCGGTTCGCGGCGCTCCTGGCCCGTTGCCTGGGCAGCGAAAAGCACGGTGAAACAGCAGACCGAAACCAACCACCTGACGGACCCTGTTCCACGAAACAATATACCGGAATTTCCGTTGGACGTCAAGGATGCGTGCCCCCCGTGACGGCGGTTGAAGTACTGCGCAGAGAAGAGGTCATTGCGGTTGCGCATCCGGCAGAAAACGGCCTTTGATATTTCGCTGGATGGAATACCGGCGCATACCCGGATCGGCTTCAAACCCATCGCCCGCGATGACATCCGTGTCCCCGGTCAAACGTACGGCGGCATCCGTTACGATGAGATTCGCCGCGTTGAACCAGGTCAGGGAATCGGTTTCCAGGGTGCCCCGCTCCGTGCTGTGGACCGTTACGCCGCCCCGGACGCGCAGGTCGTGGGTCTGCCCGTCGATTTCGCCCCATTCTGCTTCGAGCGTCGAGGCCAGGCTGCCGTCCTCTTCAAAGAACTCGACGTAGATGCCCTCATCGATGACCGTGACGTTGGTTTCCGAGTAATAAAGGCGGTGCCCAGCCCGGATCGTGGCTTCCTGCCGGCCATCCCGGCTCAGGTATATGGTCGTGTTCCACGCTTCCTGGTCCGGCAGCGCATCCTGCGCGACTTCTTCAGGTACCGGATGATCGACGGGTTGACATGCTGACGAGAACAGGACAGCCGCGCATAGAACAAAGGCCATGGCCAGGCGCCACGGCCGGAAGCGGGCATGCCATTTGGATGCATGGTGATTCAGGCGAGGCGAAACATACGGATTGCGGGTAGTCGGCATGACTAAATATACCTGACTACGTCCGTCCGGGCAAGATCAAGTTGGGCCGACGTCGCCGCGTCAGCCCTCCCTGGACGCCATGTCAGGTCGCCACGGTAGCAGTGTCAAACCTTCCTGGACGCTTTCCATCGATCGTGCATCCATACCCACTGCGACGGCGCTTTCCGGATGAACCGTTCCAGTTCCCCGGTATACGCCCGCGTCGTTTTCTCCACGTCTTCCGACGACCGACCGGCGGCCTGGATCGGCGGCCGGACCGTCACGAGGTGCGTATCGTCCGACAGACGGTGGATGGCCATGGGAACGATAGGCGCGCCCGCGCGTTCCGCCAGTACCGCGGGGCCGGTCGGGGTCCTGGCGGGATGGCCGAAGAAGGGCACGTCGATGCCGGCGCCCCGGGTATCCTGGTCCACCAGGAGCCCCACCACATGCCCTTTTCTCAGCGCGCGAAGTACGGCGGACGTCGCCCGGTCGCGGGGGACCACTTCAAGTCCGCTCCGCACCCGGTTCTCCAGCAGGAGCGCGTCGAGCCTGGCGTCGTAGAGCGGGGACGCCACCACGGTTACCGCAAATCCCTTGAGCGCCAGGAACGCACCCATCAATTCGAAGTTGCCCAGGTGGGCGCTTACCGCTACCACACCCTTCCCGTCGCCATAAGCCGATTCCAGGTGGGACAGGCCGTCGACCCTGACAAGTCCTTCCACGTTCTCCGCCGTGACCCGGGGAAGCCGGGCGAAATCCACGACGTTCCTTCCCAACTCCCGGAAGACGGTCCGGCCCAGACGTCTTATCTGGTCGTGCGACTGCACTTCGCCGTAGGCCAGCGTCAGATTGGACAGGGCAAGTCGCCTGGGACCACGGGCGGCCAGG
>JAPOZT010000035.1 GCA_026705925.1 Gemmatimonadota bacterium | reverse complement strand
GTAGGCCAGCGTCAGATTGGACAGGGCAAGTCGCCTGGGACCACGGGCGGCCAGGTAAGCCAGCCCGCCGATCCATCCGCCGACGGACAACGCCCGTCGCCTCGGCAACGCGTTCATCAGGCCGATGACGGCGCACACCGCCTGATAGATCACGGCATTTCGCATGCGCTTGATCAGAGAGGCCACGAGTGCACTCGCATGGAGGTGAATCCGCCGCGTTAAGGGCGTGCGGGCCGAGCGGACCGCACGACTTCGTCGATCGCCTTGAGGCTTTCCAGCAAAGGTTCCAGGCGGTCGAGCGGCAACATGCTCGCGGCGTCGCACAGCGCCTCGGAAACCCGGGGATGGGTTTCGATGAATACCGCGTCGCATCCAGCGGCCACCGCGGCGCGGGCGAGGGGTTCGATGAATTCGGGCGTGCCGCCGCTCGTGTCGCTGCTCGGACGGCCGTACAGCCTCACCACGTGGGTGGCATCGAATACCACAGGGTATCCCGTCCGGCGCATGATGGCCAGCGACCGCATGTCGGCGACCAGGTCGTGGTAACCAAAAGAAACGCCGCGTTCGGTCAGGAGGATGTTCCGGCTACCTGTGCTTTCGATCTTGGAGACGACGGACGCCACGTCTTCCGGCGCCAGGAACTGCCCCTTCTTCACATTGACGGGCTTTCCGGTCCGGGCCAGGGCGAGGGTGAGGTCCGTCTGCATGGACAGATGCGCGGGGAGCTGCAACACATCCAGGACCGCCGCGGCTTCGTCGACCTCCGACAACGCGTGAACGTCTGAAAGTACGGGCACGCCGAGGTCTCGAACTTTCCGGAGCACGCGTAACCCTTCGCGCAGACCGGGCCCCGCGTAGTAGGCTGCCGAAGAGCGATTCGCCTTCGCGTAGGATGATTTGAACACGAGCGGGATGCCCAGGCGACCGGTTATCGCAAACAGGCGTTCCGCGGTCTCCATGACTACGGCCTCGCTTTCGATCACGCAAGGCCCCGCGATCAGCGCCAGCGGCCTTCCGCCGCCTATGGCCATGTCGCCCACGGCGACTTCTTGCACGGCGACTTCTTGCATGGCCAATTCTTTCTCAGTGACTTCCTTCACGACGCATCTTCCTCCGCGGCCAGCCTGCGTTCGGCCTTGACCAGGTCCCCGGGCACGTCGACGCCAAGGGGGGCGTAGTCGGTTTGCTGCACAGTGATGCGGTAACCGTTTTCCAGGGCCCGCAACTGTTCCAGCCGTTCGATCCGCTCCAGGGGCGTCGGCTCGAGCCCGGCGAAGGTGAGCAGGAACGCCTTCCGGTACCCGTAAAGACCCACGGTATTGTAGAACCGGTGCTCATGCAGGAATGCCTCGTCCGGCCGCTCCCCCGGCCACGGCAGCGGCGAGCGGGAAAAGTACAGCGCCTGGCCCTGTCCGTCGAAGACTACCTTGCCCATGTGGGGATTGAGCAGGTCTTCCGTCTTGGTGATGCGGTGGGCGAGGGTCGTCATGGGCAGGTCCGGATCGTCGACCAGGGGCTGCACCACCGTTTCGATGGCTTCGGGCGTGATCAGCGGCTCGTCTCCCTGGATGTTGACGACCACGTCCGTATCCATTTCCCGAACGGCGGCGGCCAACCGGTCCGTACCGCTCGGATGGTCCGGCGCGGTCATGATCGGCTCACCGCCGAACCCGCGCACCGCGTCCGCTATGCGCCGGTCGTCGGTCACGACGTACAGCTCGGTGAGGCAACGCGCCCGGCTGGACCGCTCGTAGGTGTGCTGTATCATCGGTTTGCCCCGCAAGGGCGCCAGCGCCTTGCCGGGGAAACGCGTCGAAGCGTAGCGGGCCGGTATGAGACCCGTGATTCTCGGGTTGTCGGATCCCATATCGTCTTCAGATTACCTTGGGTACCGTGAAATGGCCGCGGTCGGACGCCGGCGCGTTACGCAACGCTTCTTCCTGGCTCAGCGACGCTCCGGCTTCGTCGCTGCGAAAGACGTTCTTCAGCTGCAGCACGTGGGAAGTCGGACCTACGGCCGTCGTGTCGAGCGTATTGAGCTTCTCCATGTACGCGAGGATGGCATTCAACTGATCCACCAGCTGTTCCCGTTCTTCTTCCGAGAACTTCAGGTGGGCCAGCGCCGCCACATGATCGACGTCCTTGATGGTTACCGTCATGGTTTGCTCCTTATATCATTTCCAGGGCGGCGTATTTCACGATCACTTTCTTGGTCGTATCCGAGAAGCGTATCGTCGCCCGCAGGTCATCCCCGCTTCCCGCGACCTGGATGATGCGTCCCTTGCCCCAGATGGGGTGTTTGACATCCTGTCCCTGGGAGATCCGCACCCGGCCCATGGGCGTCTGCACGACCCGGGGGGAAGTGATATCGTCTTCGAACGGGGTAGCAGAGGCCTTTTCCTTTTCTTCCCGCGGCCACGAAGACCGCGAATAGAACCGGCTGGTGCGCTCCTCGGTAACCAGGTCGTCGGGTATCTCGTCGACGAAACGGGACCGCAGGGAGGTCTGCGTTCCCCCGAACCTGCGCCGAAGGTTGGCGTGGGTGAGGAACAGCTGTTCCCGGGCGCGTGTGATGCCCACGTAACAAAGCCGCCGCTCCTCCTCCAGGTCGGTGGGGCTTTCCATGGCGCGCGAAATGGGGAAAAGACCGTCTTCCATGCCCGTGATGAATACGATGGGGAACTCCAGGCCTTTGGCGTTGTGCAGGGTCATGAGCGTGACGCAGTCCACGGATTCGTCCCACCGGTCGATATCGGTGACCAGGGCGACTTCCTCCAGGAAATCACCCAAACCGGAGACCGGTTGTCCCTCCTCCGGCCGCTCGGTCGCCTCTTCGAGGGCGGCCATCAACTCGTTCACGTTCTGCACCCGGGTCTCGGCCTCCACGTTTTTCGCGGCCTCCAGCTCCAGTGACCGCAGGTAGCCGGTCTTCTCGAGCACGCGCCGGGCTGCCTCCGCGCCAGATATTTCCGCCTGGAGCGATCTGAGGCGCAGCAAAAACTCGCCGAGTTCCACGGCGGCGCGGTGTGCTTTGCCCGAGATACCCGCTTCGGCGGCATGGTACAGCGCTTCCAGGTAGTCCATACCGCGCTCGACGGCCAGTTGCTCGACGCGGGACACGCTGACGGCGCCGATGCCTCGGGCGGGCGTGTTGACCATGCGGCGGAAGCTGATGGCATCCCGGCCGTTGACCAGGATTTTCAGATAGGCCAGGACGTCCTTGACTTCCTTCCGTTCGAAGAATCGGACGCCGCCGACGATCACGTAGGGCAGGCCGGCGCGGCGCAACTCGTCCTCCAGCGTACGCGACTGCGCGTTGGTCCGGTAGAGGAGGGTGAAGTCCCTCAGCACCCGGCCGGACCCGTCGCGCAACTCCTGGATCTTCCGGGAAATCCACCGGGCTTCGTCCCGGTCGTCCATCGTCTCGACCAGGCCGATTTTCTCCCCGCTGGGGTTTTCCGTCCACAACTCTTTGCCCTTGCGGCCCTTGTTGTTGCGGATGACTTCGTTTCCCGCCTTCAGGATCAGCCGGGTGGATCGGTAGTTCTGTTCAAGCCGGATGACCCGGGCTTCCGGATAATCCTTTTCGAACTCGAGGATATTTCGGATATCCGCACCGCGCCAGGCGTAGATGGACTGGTCGTCGTCCCCCACCACGCACAGGTTCCGGTATTTGCGCGCCAGACGGTTGATCCATTCGTACTGGGCGCGGTTGGTGTCCTGGTATTCGTCCACCAGGATGTACTGAAACCGTTCCTGATACCGGTTCAGCAGGTCCGGATGCGTCGCGTATCCTATCGCCAGCCGCATGATGAGATCGTCGAAATCCAGCGCATTGCAGTCTTCCAGGGCGTGCTGATACGCTTCATAGACCCGCGACACCACCTGTTGTTCGAAGAAATCCGTGTGCTGCGCCTTGTACTCGGCGGGCGATATGAGCTGGTCCTTAGCCCTGCTGATGAAGCTGCGAACCGCCTCGGGGGAATAGCGCTTGTCGGAGATCTCCAGGTCCTTCATCATCCGGCGGATGAGGGCCAGTTGGTCTTCTCCGTCGTAGATCGCGAAATCGCGGCGGAAGCCCAGGATCTCCGCTTCACGGCGCAGTATCCGGGCCGAGAGGGAATGAAAGGTGCCGACCCACTGGGGGACGTCGCCCTGACCGAGCATCCGGTCGATCCGGTCCTTCATCTCGGTGGCCGCCTTGTTGGTGAACGTGACGGCCAGAATGTGATAGGGATCGATGCCGAGATGTTCAACAAGGTAGGCGATCCGGTAGGTCAACACCCGGGTCTTGCCGCTTCCGGCGCCGGCGAGCACAAGCAACGGCCCATCGACATAGGACGCGGCCTTGACTTGAGCGGGATTCAGTTCGCCAGCGAGGTTCATTCACCGTTCCCAAACGGCCAAGAGAGAAGGACAGTACACCCGGAATTCAGCCCGCTTCATCCATCTGGAAATTTCGGTGAGCAGCGCGATAACATAATACACGGCCAAATTCGGCCCTGTCAATAGAATCATGGCCCGGGCGACGACCGACAAAGCCCGTCCGGGCCAAAGTTTCGTTGAATATCCGGGGCAGTCGGATATATTATGGCGGATCGATTCCAACCCCCATTGTCCGGAGCATGAAATGCGGGATCATTTTTTATGCTGGATTGCCTGACGGATCGCGGAATCCTGCCCGCCGACGCGGCAGCCTTCGAGCACGCCCTGGCCTGCGCGCCGGAGAGTCCGTACGGTCCACTGGGGATGCGCTTCGCGGCAGGCAAACCGATCTACGTCGTCCGGGCGCCCGCGCGGCTGGACTGCATGGGCGGTATTGCTGACTACAGCGGTTCGCTGGTCTGCGAGATGACCCTCGACCGCGCCGTGCTGATGGGCCTTCAGGCCCGGGACGACCGGAAGGTGGTCGTGCACAGCGCCGGTGTGGACGAACTGGGCCTGTCGCCGGATGTTACCCTGGCACTCGACGACCTGGCGCCGGGACCGGGTACCGTGGACTACGATACCGTTAAGCGGGGGATCTCCAGTGCGCCGGAATCCGCCTGGGCGGCCTACGTTGCCGGGGCTTTCAGCGTGCTGCAGGGCGAAGGGCACATGGACCGCTTCCCCCACGGCGCCACGATCGTGCTGGCTAGCAACATCCCGCTACGGGTAGGCGCGTCCTCGTCAGCCGCGCTGGAAATCGCGGCCATGCACGGCCTGAGCCTGCTCTACGGGATCAGCCTGGACGGAATGACGCTGGCCGTCCTTTCCCAGAAGGTGGAAAACCATGTGGTCGGCGCGGCCTGCGGCATCATGGACCAGGTCACCTGTGCTTTGGGTACCCGGGGCCGCATGCTTTCCCTGCTCTGCCAGCCCCATACCTTGCGGGAACAGATTCCGATCCCGGACGGGATACGCTTTATCGGCATCAACTCCGGCGTCCGCCGCGAGATCAAGAGCGCGAGGTACACGGACAGCAGAATCGGCGCGTTCATCGGCCTGGCGATCCTGCGGGATCATCTGCGGTCCGGCAACGGTGCGGCCGCGAATCTCCGTCTGGGATACCTGTGCAACCTGTCCACGACCGAATACGTGGACGCATGCCGGTCCCTGCTGCCATCGAGCATCTCGGGCCGGACCTTCACGCGGCGCTATGGAACCACGCCCGATCCCGTGACGGTCGTCGACCCGGAGGTCGTGTACAAGGTGCGCAGCCGCGTGGAACACCCGGTGTACGAACACCGCAGGGTGACGGACTTCACCGATTACATCCGGCGGGCGGGATCTTCCGGACAACAGGAATACCTCGAGCGGGCGGGCAGGTTGATGTACGCCTCAGACTGGAGTTACACGCACCGGTGCGGACTCGGGTCCGCCGAAACGGCCTGGATCGTCCGGGAAGCCAGGAAACTGGGGGTGGAAGCCGGATTCTACGGCGCCCGGATCACGGGAGGTGGAGCAGGCGGGACGGTCGCCGTCGCGGGAAACGATCGCATGTTCGACCACCTCGATCGTCTGCTGAAACGTTACGGCGAAGCGACGGGGATCGAGGCCGAGCTCTTTACAGGAACTTCGCCCGGCGCCCTCGAATTCGGGCATCGCGTCTATCGTATCCCCTGAGCATTCACGGTGTGTTTGAAGGAGTTGGACCGGTTTGAAACGAATACGAAAGGCGGTCATTCCCCTGGCGGGACACGGGTTGCGCATGTTGCCGGCGACCCGCGCCGTGCGCAAGGCACTCTTTCCCATCGTGGACGTCCGGGGGCGGGCATGCCCCGTGCTTCAACGGATCGTGGAGGAAGGAGTCAACGCGGGCATCGAGGAAATCGGCCTGGTGATCGCGCCGGAAGACGAGGCAATGATCCGCGCCTACTTCTCGCGGTTGCCCGGTCCGTTAAAATCCGCGATCGGAAATCGCGCGGACTTGCTCGCCGCTGCCGAATTTCCCAGCGAACTTTCGGAGCGGCTGACCTTCATCACGCAGGAGCGTCCCAGGGGGTTCGGCGATGCGGTCCTCCGGGCGAAGACCTGGATCGGCGGAGACCCGGTCCTGATTATGCTCGGCGATCACCTGTACCTCAGCGGAGAGGACCGGTGCTGTGCGCGGCAGTTGCTGGACGCCTTCGCGGAACTGCAGGCGCCGGTTTCGGGCGTGATCCGCAAGTCCGTCGATGACGTCAGCCGCTTCGGGACGGTTTCGGGCCGTCCCGTGCCCCGGTGGAACGGACTCTACGAACTGGACACCGTGGTGGAAAAACCCGGACCGGACCTGGCGCGGAAACGGCTGCGCATGGAGGGCATGCCGGCGGACACCTACCTCTGCTGGTTCGGCCTGCACGCCATGACGCCCGGGATCTTCGACTGCCTGGAGGGGATGAAAAAGGACGGTGCCACCGAAGGCGGTGAACTGGAGCTGACCGGGGCACAGGCCATGTTGTCAATGCAAAGGACGTACTTCGCCCTTGAAATCAACGGCGATCACTTCGATACAGGTTCGCCGGAAGGATATGTGGAGGCCGTGGCGGCCTTCGCCGGTCCAACCGGCATTTCCAACCACAGAAAGGAATGCTGATACCATGTCTGAACAGCAGGCACCATCGCGGGAAACCCTCGAATCCCTGCTTATCCCGAGTACGGCCACGCTGACCTCCGTACTCACGGAATACGGCCTGTACAACACGTTCATGCAGGACGTTGCGCCCCTGGCCCCGGGCATGCGCATGGCGGGTCCCGCATTTACCTTGCGGTACATACCCGGCCGGGAAGATATCACGCACGTGCCCGTGGACAACCTGACGGACATGCAGCGGATCGGCATCGAAAGCATCGGGCAAGGCGAGGTGCTCGTGATCGACGCGCGGGGTGACACCCGGGCCGGCGTCATGGGCGACATCCTCGCCACGAGGATCCTGAAGCGCGGTGCCGCAGGCGTGGTGAGCGACGGCGCTTTCCGGGATACGCCGGCCATCGTCGAAGCCGGGCTCGTCGCGTATGCGAAGGCCAGGAACGCCCATAACAGCAAGAGCGTGCACTACCCGAGCGATATACAGCGTCCCATCGCCTGCGGCGGCGTAGCCGTGTTCCCCGGTGACATCATCGTGGGCGATGCGGAGGGCGTCGTGGTGATCCCGCGCCACCTTGCCGAAGAAGTGGCCTCCAAAGCCGTGGCGCAGGAGGACCGCGAAGTCTTCATCCTGCAGAAGATCCAGCAGGGCGCCAGCATCATCGGCGTTTACCCGCCCGATGAAAAGACCCTGGCGGAATACGAGGCCTGGAAGGCGAAAAAGGGCTGATCCTTCAGCCGGTGGCCAGGTCTGCCAATCGCTGCATGGCCACCACCGCAAGCAGTCTCTCCTCGGCGTGCAGGGCTCTGCTCCGGCCTTCCGATTCCAGGTCCGCCAGGACCCTGTACGCCAGTTCGACGTCGTGCGAATGCGCTACCGCGACGACGTCCGAGGCGACCTCCACGAGCCGCTGCAGCATCTCACCGGTCTGTTGACGCTCGAAGGCGCTCATGGCACGGTCGAGGGCGGACGTGAACCGGTCCCTCGCCGCTCTTTCGACCAGCGACCAGCCGCCCAGTTGTCGTCGGACGGTCCGGAATATCCGTACCGTCGCCCGGTCCTGGTCCATCTCGCCTGACTGGAGCAACCGGTACAGCAGGTCCGGTGCGCCGAGGAGATGCCCCGCCGACATGACCAGCACGCCCCGCTCGAGGCTGGTTTCGCTGGTCCGTATGAGGTCCTGCAGCCGTCCCAGGATGCCGGTATTCCCCATCCTGGCCAGCGTTTCCAGGGCGGACTGGACAATCGCGGGGTCCCGCTCGTGCTCGAGCAGGGCTTCCAGCGCGGTTTCCGCGCGCCGGTCCCCGATTCGATCCAGGGCGAGAATGGCGCTTCGCCGGATGCCCGGGCGATCGTCGTGCAGCAGGGTCACCAGGATGTTGAGGCTGAGCGACGAAGGCACCGCGCCCAGGGCCTCCACGGCCTCTTCGGCAATGTCCGAAGATGGGTTGCCCACGCACTCGAGCAGCGGATTTACGGCTTCCGCCGCGCCGATTCTGCTCAGGGACTGTACGGCCTCCCGCCGTACGTTGCGGTCGCTGTCCTCCAGCAAGGCGATCAGTTCGTCCACGGCCAGGTGACTGCCCGTTTCACCCAGTTCGCGGGCGGCCCGGGCCCGGACCGCGGGATTACTGGATTTCCCCATGCGCACCAGGTGCCACAGGGTCGCGATGGGATTCCCCTTGCGCACGCGGTTGATCACGTCCCGGGAAGAAACCTGCGAATCGGAGGTCACGCGGGCCAGCAGGCCCATGTAGGCGATGCGAAGCGCACTGTTGGACAGGAAGAGGTACTGCAGCCCCGCGAAGGTGTAGCCAAAGAAGGAGACGGCGGGGATGGAGGTACACAGGTCGGCGGCAATGCCGCCCAGTACGGCGCCGCAGGCCGCGCACCCTCTCGATACCGCGGAATAGCATCCCAGGAAGGCGGAGCGATTGACCGCAGGGGCCGTCTTGACGATGAGATTGAACCGGGCGGTGCCCCACCCCGCGCTCATGCTGCCGCCCCACACCTGCACCAGCGGCACCATGATCCAGTAGTTTTCCAGGGTCACGAACCCCCATCCCAGCGGAAACAGAGCCAGCCCCACGGCGGTAAGCGACATGATCGGTTGGTAACCGTACTTGTCCGCCAGATAACCCCAGAAGGGATTCATGATGATCGTGGCGATGGTCTGAATCGCCGAGTAGATCGCGATCTGGGCGTAGGAGACTTCCAGCGTCCGCAGCATGTAAACCGTGAAAAATGGCGCGGCGATCTGGGCGATGAGGAGCCGTCCTGATACCAGGAACATCAGTCTGCGAAAGGGACCGTGCCGGAAGGGCAGACGAAGCAATTGGTTCGAAGGGACATGCTCTCCCCGGCTTTTTTGCGGTTCGGGAATGCGGGACCACGCCCAGATCCCGAAGCCGGAAAAGACCACGGCCGTGATGAACAAGATGGTGAAGCCTTCCTGCTCTTCACCCGAGAAGTACGTACTCAGGAAGAACCCCGCGCAGACCGACGTGATCAGTCCGGCGGACGCCGTCAGACTGCGCTGCCGGGCGACGAAGCGGCCCCGCATTTCGTCGGGCACCAGGTCGGTCAGCCAGGACTGACGCGCCGGGGAAACCAGGGACATGGCGGCCTTCGCCAGGGCGATGCAGCCCATGAGCGCCAGCACCTGGTATACCTCAAAGAAGAGAAAGGGGATGAAGGCGATGGGCAGCCATAGCGACGAACTGACGGCGTTGGCGGACAGGCACAGCGTCTTGCGCCGTTGCAGGCGCTCGATCAGCAGCGGCGAGAAGGCCTGAAGCAACTGGCCGATGGAAATGGACGCGGAGATAAACCCGATCATGGCGCTGGATGCGCCGAGATGCAGGGCGTAACCGGTAGTGTAGACGCCCGTGGTAATCGCCGAATGAACCGACTCGAGCATGCCGTTCACGTTCCACATGCGCATCCCGCGCGCCGTCTGCAGCCGGGTCAGTTTCCTATCCTGTTGCATGATTCGGTTTCCCATTCCGTGCCAGCATCCAACTGACCGCCGTGCCGACCCCCAGGTTCACGGCCAGGGCCATGGGACTGATCCACATGAAGCTGATCGGATCGTTCCCGTCGGGCAACATGCCGAACAGCGGACCGGAAAAGGCGATCAGCGAGGCGGTGAGTACGCCGCACACGGCACCCGCGACGACGCCTGCCGGACGGGCGAAGGGCACGAACAGCGCGAAGAAGAACAGGGCGAATATGGGCGTCGTCAGCAGGTTCGAGGTCTTGTTGGTCACCGCCGTGATGTTGCCGGGCACCAGTTCCATCAGCGAACTCGCACCCACGGCGATGGCGCCGATGACGAAGGCGAGCGTTTTCGCCGTATGCGTCATCTGTTTCTCAGTGGCCGGCGACTTCCTGAACCGGTCGATGAAATCAGTCGAGACCACGGCCGTAATTGCATTCACACCCGAGTCCAGGCTGGACATGGCGGCCGCGAACATGGCGGCGACCACGAACCCGGATACGCCGGGCGGAAGGTAGTAGGCGATGTAGTGGGGAAATACATGGTCGGCCTGTCCATCCAGGTCGGCGCCGGCGGGCAGCAGGCCGGGCTGGTCCTGGAAGAAGCCGAGGAGCGCGAAACCCGCGACCCACAGGGTGACCCCGATGCAAAGCCCCACCAGTTGCTGGGTCAGGTAGGAACGCCGGGCCGCGCGGGCGTCGGTGGTCGCCATGAAACGTTGCACCACGGTCTGGTCGCCCCCGGCGGTGGCGATCGCCCACGTCATGGACGCCATCATGGATCCGATGACGGTCAGGCGCACGGACGGGTCCAGGCTGAATACGGGCTGCGCGTCCCAGTGGGGCTGCCAGGAGCCCGGAACCCAGCCGAATCCGTCGAAATGCAGGGTAACCGTGACGATCACCAGTATGGCGCCGCCGAGCATGAGCAGGGTCTGGAGCGTGTCGGTGATCACGACGGCCCGCAGGCCGCCCAGCGACGTGTAGATGACCGCGACGAGCCCGGTTACCAGGGTGATGGCGGGGATCCAGTCATCGCCCACGCCCAGCATGACGGTCATGGCCTTGGCGGACAGGTAGATCAGCAGGGCCATCCAGACCAGCCGGAGCAGGATGAACATCACCGCGCCCAGCAGGCGGATGCCCAGACCGAGCCGGTCCTCCAGCAGTTCATAGGCACTCGTCACGCGCGTCCGCATGTAAACGGGAATCAGCCCGTAGCCCACCACCACGAAGATGATCGGAATCGTCAGGTAGTTGAGCATCCAGACGGGGCCCTTGCCGATGGCCTCGCCCGGAATGGACAGGTAGGAGATGGTACTGAGCAGCGTGGCGAACAGCGAGAAGCCGATCAGCGTCGGCGGCATGCGGCCTCCGCCGGTGAAATACTCGCTGATGGTGCTTTGCTTGCGGCTGTAGTAATAGCCCAGCGATATCGTCGCCAGGGCGTAGCCGATGATGATGGTCCAGTCGACGGGCGTCAATCCGCCGGGAGTCATGGATCCTCGCTTCCACAGCGTAGAGTATACATTGTATCTACAGGACGACAGGTACCATGTGCGGCTAGGGCACAGCGGCGACCCGGACGAAATCCGTGTGGCCCGGTCCCGCCGACGGCGATCCGCCGACGATGACGATGTGGTCTCCCCGGCTGAGGCCGCCGGCCTCCCGGGCCGCGTCGAGCGACGTGCGGATCATCCCGTCCGTCGTGTCGAACTCGGGGCACAGCACCGGTTTGACGCCCCAGACCAGGGCGAGGCGGCGGACGGTGGCCACTTCGGGGCTGACGGCGATAATCGGTACGCTGATCCGGTGTCGCGCGGCCATCCGTGCGGTGTGACCCGACCGGGTGCAGCAGACGATGGCTTTCGCACCCGCTTCCAGCGCGAGCACACAGGATGCATGGCTGATCGCCTCCGATACGTCGGGCATCCCGCGACGCGCCGGGTTACCATGGACCGTACGCTGGAACAGCCTGGCTTCGGCCTGTTCCGCGATGGACGCCAGCGCGCGCACGGCCTCCACCGGGTAGGCGCCCGTGGCACTTTCTTCCGAGAGCATCACTGCGTCCGATCCGTCGAGGACCGCGTTGGCCACGTCGGCGGCCTCCGCCCGCGTGGGCCGGGGGCTCTCGACCATGGAACGCAGCATCTGCGTGGCCGTGACGACCGGCCTCGCGGCCTGCAGGGCCTTGGTGATGATGTCCTTCTGCACCAACGGGACATCCTCGTACGGGATTTCCACGCCCAAATCTCCCCGCGCGACCATGAGCGCATCCACGGCCGGGAGGATGTCGTCGAGCGCGTCCACGGCCTCCGGTTTCTCGATCTTCGCCATCAGGGGCAGGCTCGACCCCCGACCGTCCAGCAACCTGCGAGCGCGCATCACGTCATCCCGGTTGCGGACAAAGGAAAGCGCGGCCATTTCCACGCCCATATCGAGGCCTTCCAGCAGCAGTTCCCGGTCCTTTTCCGTGAAGGCGTTGATCCCCGTTGCCCCGCGCGGTACCGTGATACCCTTATGATCGGAGAGCGCACCGCCAAGGAGCACTTTACACCGGATTTCGGGCGGTTCCACTGCCTCGATACGCAGTTCAACCAGGCCGTCGGCCAGCAGCAGACGCTGTCCCGGCCGTACCTCCTCCGGCAGGCGTACGTAATTCACCGACACCCGGGCCCGGTCACCCGGTACCGATTCTGCAGTCAACGTGAAATCGTCGCCCGCACCGAGGTGAACGGGGCCGTGCTGGAACGTGCCGATGCGGATCTTCGGGCCGGGCAGGTCCTGCAGGATCGCGACGGGCTTGCCGAGATCGTCCGCGGCGGACCGGATGCGGTGGACGCTGCGCCTGTGATCGTCTGGGGCGCCATGGGAGAAATTGAGACGGAAGACGTCTACACCGGCCTCGAGTACCTGGCGGATCATCTCGGACGAACGAATGGCGGGACCCACGGTGCAAACGATTTTGGTACGTCGCATCGGTCCGTCCTTTCGCGGGACGGGCGCAGCAGCGGAGGTTGGGCCGGACTGCACCGGGCCAGACCGGGCCAGGCAACCGGGGCTTACTTCAACACTCCGATGCGGGCGACGTGTTCGCCGAGCTTGAGTTCGCCGGAGTGGACATCTCCGGGTACGGGCTCGTCGCGAAGCACCGTCGACAGCGTTTCCGTCCTGATGTAGTCGGCGTGGGTATCGATGGCCTCGGCCAGGTCGCCTTCCGCCTCGTAGTAGAGCGTGATCCGGTCGTCCACGTTGAAATCGGCTTCCTTGCGGAGATTCTGCACGTGGCGGACGAAATCACGCATCAGTCCCTCGAGCAGGAGATCTCGGGTCACCGTTGTGTCGATGGCGACCGTCCATCCGAAGTCCGATGTCACGGACAGTCCTTCCGCGTCCACCCGTTCGACTTCGAGCTCATCGGGCGACAGATTGACCCGTTCACCGTCCACCTCGAGCGTGAGGACCTCGCCACCCGCGACGAGGGCGCCCGTCTCGTCGCCGTCCAATGCCTCAAGCGCCTCACGTACGGCGTTGAGCCGCTTGCCGAACCGGGGACCCCACTTGGAAAAGACCGGCTTGACCGCGAATCCGCGAAACGCATCGTCGCTGTCGACCAGGTCCAGTTCCTTCACGTTCAGTTCTTCCAGCACCTGCGCGCGCAGCCGCTCGATGGTTATGCCCTGCCGGGCGGTGGCGGGTTTCACCAGCAGCCGGAACGCCGGCTGGCGGACCTTCATCCGGGCATCGTTGCGCGCGGAGCGACCCAGTTCGATCACCTGCATCAGGTCATCCATGTCGTCCATGAGATCCTGGTCGATCAATTCGCCGGACGCCTCCGGGTATGGGCAGAGATGGACGCTTTCCGGCGCCGATGTGTCGACAGGCGGGACCAGGCTCCGGTAGAGTTCCTCGGCGGAGAAAGGAAGTATGGGCGCGATCAGCCTGCTCATCGTCACCAGCACCTCGTAGAGCGTCTGGATGGCCGACTGCTTGTCCGCGTCATCGCCGCTCTTCCAGAAGCGACGCCGGCTCCGGCGGACGTACCAGGTGGAGAGCACGTCGATGAACCGTTCCGTTTCCCGGACCACCGCCGCCGAATCGAAATGGTCCATCCGGTCGTTGCAATGGCGGATCAGCTGATGAAGGCGCGAGAGCACCCACCGGTCGAGTTCGCTGCGGTCCGTTGCAGGGGCGGAAGCCGAAATCGGCGGGCAATCCGGCAGGTTGGCGTAGGTCACGAAGAACGCGTAGACGTTCCACAGCCTCAGCATCTTCCGGGTCACTTCCTCGGCTGGTCCGTAGCCGAAACGGAAGACCATGTTCAGGGGCGCGCCGGCGTACTGCCACCGCATCACGTCGGCGCCCATGCGGGCCGTGGCGTCCTCCACGGCGATGGCGTTGTCGCCGCTCTTGCTGAAGGGCTCGCCGTTTTCGTCTCTCATCTCTTCGTAGGTGAGCACGGCCTTGAACGGCGACCGGTCGTAGAGGGTCACCGACATGAACAACTGGGAATAGAACCACAGCCTGATCTGTTCCCGCATTTCCGTGATCCAGTCCGCGGGAGACCACGATTCCCAGGTGGATTCCGGACCGGGCGAGGCAACACTCGCCTTGTCCCTTTCGGCTTCCGGTCCGCGCTCCGATCGGATCGTGCCTTCGATCCCGCGGTGTTCCGGCAGGTAATTCAAAGTCGAAAAGGGCACGATCCCGGCGTCGAGCCAGCAGTCGCCCACTTCGGTCACCCTGCGGGCGGCTTCGCCGCACCGTTCGCAGGTGATTTCGATTTCGTCGATCCACGGGCGGTGGAGTTCGGGCAGATCGTCGACGAGGGCGGGATCCACCGCCCTTTCGCGCAGTTCGGCCGTGCTGCCGATGACATTGATGTGGCCGCAGTGTCCGCAACAGTAGAAGGGCAGGGGCAGTCCCCAGAAACGGCGGCGGGATATGCACCAGTCGCCCATGTTGTCCAGCCAGTCCTGCATCAGGAGACCGCTGTACTCGGGTACCCATTGGACGGTGGCGGCGGCCCGCTTCATCGGCACCCTGATCTCGTCCGCGGAAATGAACCACTCGTCGGCCAGGCGGAAGACCAGAGGGGTCTTGCAACGCCAGCAGAAGGGATACCGGTGCGTGTAGTCTTCCCAGCGGAACAGCACGCCCCTGGATTCCAGCTCGCGCCGGACGCCCTCGGCCGAATCCCGTACATGGGTGGCGGCGAGCGGACCGATGTCGTCCGTGAAATAGCCGTTTTCATCGATCGGCACGATAATGGCCAGGTCCAGCTCCTGTCCGAGCTGATAATCTTCGGCCCCGCAACCCGGCGCGATATGGACGATCCCCGTGCCTTCCTCGTCCGAGACCATGTCCCACGGGACGGTAGCGCGGTTGACTTCCCGCTGTGCCGGAAGATCCTCCAGCGGACCGTGGAACGGCAGGCCGATCAGGTCCTCCCCCTTCACCGTCTCGACGACTTCGGCTTCCGGCGGCAATACCGTTTCGACGAGTGTTTTCATCAAGTAGTAGTGTGCGCCGTCCAGAACCGCCTTCGCGTATTCGGCTTCCGGATGCAGCGCCAGGGCCGTGTTGGCGGTCAGGGTCCACGGCGTGGTGGTCCAGACCAGGAAGTACTCGTCTTCACGGCCGCCGACGCGGCAGCGGAAGAAACAGGAGGGGTCGGTCTGCTCCTGGTAGGAATCCACCAGTTCGTGCTGGCTCAGACTGGTGCCGCATCGCCAGCACCAGGGCATGGACCGGTGGCCCCTGTGCAACCATTTCCGGTCGTCGCAGGCCTTGAGAAAGTGCCAGATATGTTCGATGTTGTTGTCGTCCAGCGTGTAGTAGGACGCCGGATGGCCGTCTTCGTGGTACCACTGCATCCAGTGGCCCATGCGGATGGACTGCCGTGTGATCCGCTCCGCGTACTCGTCCACTCTCGCTCGGCACGCCCGGGAGAACTCCGCCAGGCCGAAGGTCTCGATATCCCGCTTCGAATCGAATCCCAACGCCCGTTCGACCTCGACTTCCACCCAGAGTCCCTGGCAGTCGAACCCGTTCTGCCACCGCTGGTTGAACCCCTTCATGGCCTTGTAGCGGCAGTACATGTCCTTGTACGTCCGGCCCCAGGCATGGTGGACGCCCATGGCGTTGTTGGCGGTAATCGGACCGTCGATGAAGGACCACGTGGGACGGTCCGCCAATTGCGCGCGCAACTTGTCGAAAACTCGATGCTCCGCCCACCATGCGAGTATGCGCTCCTCCATGGCGGGGTATTCCATCTTTCCGTCAAAGGGCTTGAACATCTGGCCAGACACTGGTAATTCGATACTCCACAGTTTATATGAACTACGAAAGTTCTGTTGTTTTACAGACATAGGGCATTCGGGAATCGTCGCCTGAAGGGCATTTCTGACGATCCGGAATGCCGGTCTGAAAATAGGCCGTAAGGGGGTGTTGCACAAGCTAATTCTGGCTGGCGGAACGGTGGACGGCCGGGCTTGCGGCAGCGCTGGCGACCGGGTTGGCCTAAGGGCGGACAACCACGATCACCGGACCGGTGGCGACGATCCCCAGCCTGGAATCTCAGTCCATGCCGTCCATAATCGGAAACCGGTTCAGTTCGTCCCTGCGCGCACGCCAGTCGGGCAAGTGTCGGTCGAGGATGCCCCAGAAACGGCGGTTGTGCGAGGGCTCGATCAGGTGGGCCATTTCGTGGACGATCACGTACTCGAGGCATCGCATCGGCTTCTTGGCCAGCTCCAGGCTCAGCCAGATCCGGCCGTTTCGGACGCTGCAACTACCCCAGCGGGTTCTCATCTTGCGGATCCGCCATTCCTTCACCGTCACGCCCATGAACGGTTCCCATACCGCGATCAGGCGCGGGATACTCGCCTTCAGCCGTTCACGGTACCACCCGTCGAGCAGGTCCGCCCGTTCGTCCCGGCCGGTTCCCGGACGAACGCGCATTTCCAGCGTCGATTCGCCCAGGAGACCGATGTGCGGCTTCCCCTCATGGGTGGAAACGTTCAATTCGCGGGCAATCCCCTCCACGTAATGGCGCTCGCCCGATACCCAGGACCGGGCGGATTCCCGCTCCCGTTGGCGTTGTCTATCCTGCTGCCGCCGGACCCAGGATATTCGTCTTTCAACGGCCTGGCGGATCGAATCATCGCCGATGCGAAACGGCGCGGAGACTCTCAGGCGTCCGTCGGGCGGCATCACCCTGAGGTACAGGTGCCTGATTCGCTTCCGGTGGACTTCCACCTCGATATCGTCCACACGCAGATGATAAACCTTTGATGTCTTTGCCGCAGCGATAGGTTGCTCGCTTTCAAATGATGTCCGGCTTCCACTGACGGGTCCTGTCGAACCGGTCCCGCCGTGCATGCCCACATTCTCCTGACAATTCCGCAATATAGGACGCAAGGCAGACAGGCAAAAGGAGAACAAGGCGTTCTTCCAGGCCGACTTAACCGGATTGACTTTGATCGTGCCAACCCGTTACTTTCCAGATTCACGAAGTAACCTCCGGAGACTGCAGCCGAACGAATCCTTAGCCTGGGAAGGGACGCGATTTGAGCCGCGACAAGCCCAATATCCTGTTCTTCTTTACCGACGACCAGCGCTTCGATACGATACGCGCGCTGGGGAATCCCCTTGTTCACACGCCTGTCATGGACCGGCTGGTCGCCCGGGGGGTGTCGTTTACGCACGCCCATATCCCCGGGGGGACATCGGCCGCCATATGCATGCCCAGCCGGGCCATGCTGCACACCGGCCGCACCCTCTTCCGTCTCGACGGCGCCGGCGCGGACATTCCGCCGGAGCACACGCTGATGGGGGAACACCTGCGGTCCCAGGGCTACCGCACCTGGGGCACGGGCAAGTGGCACAACGGCGTCCCGTCCTTCGCCCGCAGTTTCTCGGACGGCGCGGAGATCTTCTTCGGGGGTATGGACGACCACTGGAACGTACCGGTCTTCGACTACGACTCGGAGGGGAAATACGAAGGCACGCTCCCCCAGTGTCCGGATGCCTTCCGCTCGAACGAAGTAAACATCCGCAAAGGCGACCACGTCCACGCCGGGCGGCACTCCAGCGAGATCTTCGCCGACTGCGCCGCCGAATGGCTGAGGGGATATGATTCCGATGATCCCTTTTTCATGTACATCTCGTTCATGGCGCCCCACGATCCCCGGACGATGCCCCGGGAGTTCCTGGACCTGTACGATCCCGAGGCCATACCGCTGCCGCGGAACTTCATGGGCGGACATCCCTTCGACAACGGCGACCTGAAAGTTCGAGACGAGGTCCTGGAGAAGTTTCCCCGGGATCCCGCGCGCGTGCGACGCCACATTGCCGAGTACTACGCGATGATTTCCCACCTCGACGCGCAGATGGGACGGGTCATGCAGGCGTTGGAAGACCGCGGCATGGCGGACGACACCATCGTCGTCTTCGCCGGGGACAACGGTCTGGCGATCGGCCAGCACGGGCTGTTCGGCAAGCAGAACATGTACGAGCACAGCATTCGTGTACCCCTGGTCTTCTCCGGACCCGGCATTCCCCGCGGTGTACGGCGCAGCGCTTACGCGTACCTGCTCGATATCTTTCCCACCCTGTGCGATCTGACGGGACTGGACACGCCCGGTTCCGTGGAAGGTGAGAGTCTGGCGCCGACGTTCGAAGATCCCGGCGCACGTCCGAGGGCCACGGTGTTCGCCGCCTACCGCCAGTGGCAGCGCATGGTGAAGGACGACCGGTTCAAACTGATCGAATACGTGGTCGACGGGCGCCGGACGACTCAGCTGTTCGACCTGGAACAGGACCCGCTGGAATGCCGCAATCTGGCCGGTGAAGCTGCTCATGCCGACCGGCTTGCGGCCCTTCGATCCAGGCTTTCCGACTGGCGGGATGAATGGGGTGACGCGGACAGCGAATGGGGCCGGACCTTCTGGACCGGGTACGACGCGTGAGGGTACGTCTCGTGAGGGCCTGCCACTTGATGAAGATCGGGCGACAATGTCCGAAAGCCCGAACACGGCCGCCCGATCTGGTTCCACCTTTCCGGCCTTGCCTCTACGGTCCTCAGGCCGCGGCCACGCGGTTCCCGGCGCTTTGATACAGCGCCTGTCCCATGGCGCCCAGGCCGATGATGACCAGCAGCAGATTGATGATCCAGCCCACATAGGGAAGGCTGACGGCGATCAGGACCAGCACCAGGCCGGCGAGCAGGGGCAGCAGCAGTGAACGGAAGCCCTGCTGTTGTGGCCGTAGCAGCGCGTTGCCCAGGAAGTGGGCTACGACGATCTTGGACACGTACAGACTCAACGCCCAGACGGCACCAATGACCAGTCCGGCGGGCAGCCCGATGAGCGTCACGGCGAGCACGACCGCCAGGACCGGTGTGGCCGTGACCAGCACGAACCCGAACCCCGCGGACGTAAGAATGCCGTTCAGGTTGTCCAGCGGCACGCGCCGGAGCACGGGAAGCGCCCAGAGCAGCAGCAGGCCCGACAGGAACGCTGTGACCAGCCACAGGGCCGTCCACGCGATGGTCCAGAGGGAGAGGATCCCGTCCTCTTCCTCCTCCCGGCCCGGTTCGGGTATGTTCACGATGGTTTCGCCGGCAATGGTCGCGGCGGAATCCACCTCCAGGTCATCCTCGTCTGGCAGCCCGACGTCGAAATCCCTGCCGATGGAGGCGGAGGACTGAACCGTGGCCACCTGGCCGCGGAAGGTAACGTCCCGCTTCACCTCACCCGATATCGTCATCGTGTTGCCGAACACCGTGACGTTCCGGCCGATCGAACCACCTACGTTGATATCCTCCCCGAAGGCGAAGATATCTCCCGCGATCGTTGCGTCACGGCTGGAACGAAGCGACTGCGCGAATCCGTAGACGCTCTGACCGATCGAGTCTCCGATGCGGATGACCTGGCCGAACCCGGCGAATCCGCCGCTCGCCCGGCCATCCACCTCGATGGTCCTGCCGAATGAGTAGATGTCCCCCAGGACCGTGCCATTGATTTCGATCGACTGCGCGAAGGTAATCAGGTCTCCCGTCACCTCGCCATCGATCCTGACCGTGCGTCCGAAGGCGACCAAGGTGTCGTCGACAATCTCGCCGGCATCCACCGAAATGTCCCCTCTGGACCGTATTTCGATGGCTTCCGCTGGGCGAACATGTCCCAGCATCAGCAGCAACCCACCAAGCACGACCAGCGTGCCGGCCGGCTTCCGCAACAGCAGGTACAGTGTCGCCAGCAGCATGATGAACCCGACCGTCAGGCCTACATTACTTATCAGTGTAACCATGGTCGTACCTCCATTCTGGTAGTATTCGATGAAATACGTTCCGGTGCTGAACAGCATGGACAACTGTCCGGAAACGTTCAGTGGATTCAGCCACTCTATGCTCCATGGTAGTTCCAGTCCCATCACCCAGCCGATGCCCACCCGCATCAGTGCCGCGAGTCCGATGACCAGTCCCAGCAGCTTCATGGTGTGGAGGGGCGAAGGCGCGGAGACCCGGGCTGGTCGCGTTTCACCAAGAAAGGCCTCCGCATCGCCCATGATTTCGAAGAGGGCAGCCCTTTCCCTGCGGAAAGCATTCACGAGGCCCTGGCACCGGGAACAGTTTTCCAGGTGGGCGGTGAACGACCGTGCTTCGGAATCGGCCAACTCGCCATCGGCATAGGTCGAGCAGACGATTTCGGGTGGACACGCGTCCTGGTGCAACGATTCGTTGGTCATTCTCGGCATAGTCCGGTCAACTCCTCTCGCAATCGTCTTCTGGCTCGGTAAATCAGCGTCGCCACCGTGTTCCGATTCAGATTGAGGGCGTGGCCGATTTCGTCGTAGGTGAATTCGTTGTAGTAGGCCAGTACGAGCGGCACGCGGTACCGGTCCGGGAGCGACTGTATCGCCGATCGCACCCGGTCCCCCTTTTCTGCGCGCACCATGATCTCCAGCGTATCCTCGGAGACCTTTGACGGGCCGACCTGTTCGGGATCGGCGGATTCATAGAAATTCACCTCACGATTCCGGCGCCGCAACCGGTCGAGACAGTGGTTGGTCGCGGTCTTGAGCAACCAGTTGAGGGGCGACTTCGACGCATCCATGGTGGACCGGTTCCGGTATGCCCGGAGAAAGACTTCCTGGGCCGCGTCCTCGGCTTCGTACACGGACTTCAACAGATATCTGCAAAGTGCGAGGATCCGCCGGTAATGCGTCCGGTACGTCTCGTCGAACTCGAAACCCGTTGCGCTTGCGCCGCTCTCGGTCGTGTTCACAACCCTACTACGAATAGCGGAACGAGATAGTTTCATTTCCGGTTCCTCAAACGAGGGGCCAGGTACGTGATTTTCGCGGAACAGCAGAATGGAAGCGGGAAAGGAGGCAGCAGCATCGAACGCGAAGCAGCAGCATGAACCGCAACGCGGCAGCATGGAACGCGAAGCGGCAGCATGGAACCGTGAAGCAGCGTGATGGTGGACTGCTTGTGGCGCCTGCTAATCACTCGATGGTACAGGCTTCACGGCCACCGCGCAGAACTTGAATTCGGGGATTTTGCCGTCGGGGTCCAGGGCATCGTTGGTCAGGATGTTGGCCGCGGCTTCCTTGAAGTGGAAGGGGATGAAGACGTTGCCGTCGGCGACGCGGCCGGATGCCTTTGCTTTCAGCATTATGACGCCCCGGCGAGAGGATACGGACACCGGGTCGCCCTCTTCGACGCCCAGGCGTTCCAGGTCTCCGGGCGTCATCTCGACGAAGGGCTCCGGCGAAATGGCGTCGAGGGCCCAGGCGCGGCGCGTCATGGTGCCCGTGTGCCAGTGCTCTAGGACGCGGCCGGTATTCAGCACGAAGGGGTATGCGTCGTCCGGCAGTTCGTCCGGCGGGGCGAAGGATACGGGCGTGAACCGGCCCCGGCCAAGGGGAAAGTCGCCGGTGAACAACACGGGTTCTTCCAGGGGCCAGACCACGGTTTCCCGTTCCATCGACTCGTAGGTGATGCCATTGAACAGGGGGGTCAGCGCGACGATTTCCTCCCAGACCGATTCAGGTCCGTCGTACGCCCAGCGCGGGCCGCTCTTCCCCTGTTCCATGCGGATCATCCGGTTGGCCAGGTCGATCAGGATGTCCCCGTCCAGGCGGGCCTCGCCGGGTGGCTCGATGGCCTGCCTGCCGATCTGTACCATGCGGTTCGTGTTGACGTAGGTGCCCCGCTTCTCCGCCGCGGTGGAGGCGGGCAGGATCACGTCGGCGAACTCCGCGGTCTCCGTCAGGAAGACATCCTGCACGACGAGGAACGAGAGCTGCTGCAGGGCCTTTCTGACCTTGTTCATGTTCGGATCCGAAAGGAAGGGATTCTCCCCCATCATGAGCATGCCCGCGATGCTTCCGTCGAGGGCGCCGTGCATGATTTCCACGACCGTAAGACCGGACCTGGGATCGAGCACGGTTTGCCATGCCTCCTCGAAACGCTTTCTCACCTCCGGGTCGTCCGCGGACTGGTAACCCGGATAGAACCTTGGAATCAACCCCACGTCCGAGGCGCCCTGCACGTTGTTCTGTCCCCGCAGCGGGTGCAGGCCCGTACCCCGGCGTCCGATGTTGCCCGTCATGAGGCAGAGGGAAATCAGCGCTCTTGCATTGTCCGTGCCGTTGACGTGCTGGCTGATGCCCATGCCCCAGAAGATCATCGCGCGCTCCGCGCGGCCGTACTTCAGGGCCACTTCCTCGATCACCGAGGGCGGAACGCCCGTGATTCGGGATGCCAT
This sequence comes from Gemmatimonadota bacterium, assembly GCA_026705925.1. Taxonomy (GTDB): domain Bacteria; phylum JAAXHH01; class JAAXHH01; order JAAXHH01; family JAAXHH01; genus JAAXHH01. The sequence goes on along the minus strand of JAPOZT010000035.1, from coordinate 4,238 downwards.
CTCGGGCGTATAGCGTGCCAGGAAGGGTTCCAGGGCCTCGAAGCGTTCGGTGCGGCGCGCGATGAAGTCCCGGTCCTGCAGGCCCTCCCGCAGGATCACGTGCATCAGCCCGTTCAGCAGCGCGATGTCCGTACCGGGCTTGAACCGCACGTACCGGGTCGCGTGGTCGGCGATGGTCGGCCGACGTGGATCGAGCACGATCATCCGGGCGCCCCGGGCCACGGCCTGTTTCATGTAGGACGCGGCGACGGGGTGGTTGTCCTCCGTGTTGGAACCGATCACGAAGATGACATCGGTTTCAAGGACTTCCTGGAAGGCGTTGGAGACCGCCCCGCTTCCGATCGCCTCGGTGAGGGCCGCCACGGACGAGGCGTGGCAGAGACGCGTGCAGTGGTCGACGTTGTTGGTGCCGAAGACCACCCGGATCAGTTTCTGGAACAGGTAGGCCTCTTCATTGGTCACCTTGGCCGAGCCGAAGCCCGCCAGCGCCCCTGGACCGAGGGTGTTCTTGATCTCCAGCAGCCTGCGCGCCGCCAGGTCCAGCGCTTCGTCCCATTCGGCCTCGCGGAACACTTCCCGAATGCGGTCGTTCCATTCCGGCGACCGGAGCGAACGGCGGAAGTCACGGTAATTCTCGAAATCCGCCGACAGCGGCCGTTTCGGATAGGCGTCTTCCCGGCGGACGAGGGGCTTCGTGAGCCGCTGGGGATGGTGCGTGTAGTCGTAACCGTACCGTCCCTTGACGCACAGCCGGCCCTCGGTGTGGGTATCGTCCCTGCCGGTGACGCCCTCGATACGGCCGTTACGCACGTGGTACGAGATCCCGCAGCCCACGCCGCAATAGGGGCAGATGGAATCGACCTGACGGGTAGCCGGGCCATCAAGCGCTGCATCGAGCTCGGCCCCAAGGGAATCGGGGCAATCAGGCGCGGCGTCGGGGTCGGCTGCTTTGGGGAAGTTCGCGGCGGCATCGGATTCATTCGCCAGGGCGCTGGACCCGTTCGCCGCAGCATCGATCAGCCGCTTGTCGGTGAGGGCGCCGGTGGGACAGGTGGCCACGCATTCACCGCAGGACACGCAGGAAGACTCGCCCAGGGGCAGGCCATTGTCGAAGGCGATACGCGTTCCGCAACCTTTGCCCGATCGGCCGATGACGTCGTTCACCTGCACGTCGTCGCAAGCACGGATACACCGGTCGCACAGTATGCACGCGTTCAGGTCCACCGCGATGACGGGCGAGGACAGGTCGGGTTGCACCGGCGGGGTCGAGCGTGTGGCGGCGAACCGCGACGGATCGGATTGGAGTTGGACACCCAGGCGCGCGAGTTCGTCCTGTTCAGCGGGCTTGCGCCGGTCATCCGCGTGCGGCTGCCCGGCTTCCAGCAGTTCCACGAGGGTGCGGCGCGCCCTGCGCACCCGGTCCGTGTCTGTGCGTACGGCCATGCCTTCTTCGACCTGCCGGATACAGGCCGCCGGCAACGTGCGGGCGTTTTCCACGTCGACGACGCATACGCGGCACACGGCGACCGGTTCAAGTTTGGGGTCGTGGCACAGGGTGGGGATGTCGATACCGGCGGAGCGCGCCGCTTCCCAGATCGTGGCGCCGGCCGGCGCGGTCAGGCTTCTGCCGTCGATGGTCAGCGTGACGGTGCGACTATGCATCCGAACCGCCCCCGATGTACTCCCCATGGGCTTCCGGTCTACAGCCGCGCGATGCGAAGGCTTCGGGAAAATGCCGGAGTACCGAGGTGAGGGGAAGCGCGGCGGCCTGGCCCAGGCCGCAGATCGAGGTGAGTTCCATCGCCTCGGCGACGTCCGCCACGGTTTCCAGCGCATCGGGACGGGCGTCTCCCTCCAGGATCGTGTCCAGCAAACCGACCAGATGCTCCGTGCCCGTCCGGCAGGGCACGCACTTTCCGCAGGACTCGTTGCGGAAGAATGACACCGCGTTTCGGGCAAGGTCCACCATGTCCGTTCCCTCGGCCAGTACGATGACCGCGCCGGATCCCAGCATGGAACCGGCATCGGCCAGCGACTGGAAATCCAGGGGGATATCCGCCATGGACGCCGGCAGGAAACCCGATGACGTGCCCCCGGGAGAGAAGGCCAGAAGTTCGCGTCCCCCGGCAACGCCGTCCCCGTAGTCCCTGATGAGGTCGCAGACCCTGGTTCCAAGCGGAATCTCGTATACGCCGGGCCGGTTGACGTGGCCGCTCAGCGAGACGTACTTGCGTCCAACCGCGCCGTTTACCCCCTGGGACTGGAACCAGTCGGCGCCGCGCCTCAAGATGGCGGGCACCCACGCGAAAGTTTCCACGTTGTTGATCAGCGTGGGTTGTCCGTGAAGGCCGTGCGTACCGGGAAACGGCGGCTTGTTGCGGGGTTCGGCCCTTTTCCCTTCCATCGCCTCGAGCAGGGCCGTTTCCTCGCCGCAGATGTATCCTCCCGGACTGTCGAATATCTCGAGGTCAAACGAATGGACCGAATCCAGCACGCCGTCGCCCAGGTATCCGGCCGAATAAAACGCCTTGATCGTCCGCTCCAGCACTTCGCGTTCACGATCGTATTCGTGGCGCAGGAACAGGTATCCCTGATCGGCTCCGACGGCGAGACCGCCCAGGATCAGGCCTTCGACGACGAGATGGGGGTAGTGGTAGAGGATCTCGCGGTCCTTGAACGTGCCCGGTTCGCTCTCATCCGCGTTGCAGATCGCGTACTTGACGCCGGACGCCGTCTTTCGAACGAGGTCCCACTTGACGCCGGTCGGAAATCCGGCCCCGCCCATCCCGCGCAACCCGCTGTCCTTGATGGTCTGCACGAGCACTTCCGCGTCGCCGCACGAGACCCACTGTTTCAGGGACTCCGCGGCCAGCGGGTGTTCATTGGGATCTATGCATCCAGGACTGATTGTCCGCCGGACGGGCTGACGGGCGATCTTTCCATCGGCGGCCAGGCGGGAAACGTACCGGCCGAGCCGCTCCCCGGTCATGGACCGGTAGCTGCGGCCGTTGATCGAGATTGCCGGCGCTCCGTCGCACTGGCCGAGACAGGAAACCCCGGAGACCTCCCACTGGTCCAGGCCGGCATAGTGCACGGATTCCCGCAAGGTCTCCAGCACGTCGCAGGCGCCGTGGAGATGGCACGAAAGATCGGTACAGACCCGCAGAGAGGCCGCGGGAGGAGGCTCCAGCCGGAAGTGTGGATAGAAACTGGCCACGCCATGGACTTCGTAGAGCGGAATGCCCTTGTGTTCCGAAAGGGATTTCAATTCCTCTTCCGGCAGAAATCCGTGACGCGCCTGTATTGCTCTCAGTTCATCAATCAACATGTACCGGGTCCGGATTGGAGACGGTTACTGGGTGAGCTGGTGGATCGAGGTCTTCCAGCGCGGACCGTCGATGTCGACGATGCGGAACGCCGCGGGCTCGTCCGTCGCGATGACGCGGGTGCCGTCCGGCTTGACCACGGGGTCCTTGCGGAACTGCAGGCCCACGCTCGGCGCGGTCAGGACCGTGGCGTGGCCCAGGTCCATGCGGAAGTCATGGTGTACGTGGCCGCACAGGATCAGTCGCAACGAGGCCGCGGCCCCGCAAATCTCCAGAAACCGCGCGTTATCCTGCAGAATCAGTTCATCCATCCAGGCAACGCCGACCGGTACCGGCGGGTGATGCATGCAGATGACCGATGACAGCCCGGTAGAAAGCGCTTGCTCCAACCAGTCCAGTTGGTCGTTATCCAGCCTTCCCGAAACCTCGCCCTCGTCCTGGGTATCGAGCACGATAATCCGGTGGCCCGGCCGGTCCAGGGAATAGTAATAGGGGGCCGGGTCAACCCCGGTCTCTTCCAGCATGACCCGCCGGAAGACCGGCCTGTAGTCGTGATTGCCCAGGGCCATGTGACAGGGAAAACGAAGGTGGGTGAGGGCGTCCTTGAAGGCCCGGTAGGATGCTTCGGTGCCGTCGTTGATCTGGTCGCCGGTCATCACGACGAGATCGGGCGAGGGGCTCAGCTGGTTGACGGCGTCTACGGCGGCCCGCAGGCGTTCCAGGGTATCCTGGCCGTGCACGGGCTGTTGTTCCGCAGGAACGATGTGGGGGTCGGATAGTTGGACGATGCGCATGGATCAGTTCTTCCAGTCCTTTACCAGTTGCAGCAGCAGGCGCACCCCCACTCCCGTGGCTCCTTTTGGGCAATAGGGCTTGCTCGCATCCGTATACGCGGTCCCCGCGATGTCCAGG
>JAPOZT010000029.1 GCA_026705925.1 Gemmatimonadota bacterium | reverse complement strand
ATCCGAAGCTGGCCGATGTGGTCGCCGGTGGAAGCACGCGCCAGGAGTCGGTCTACCTCGGTTTGATGGCCCTTGACGAGGGCACCGGGTCCGTGCTGATTCACGACGCGGCGCGGCCTTGCGTCGAACAGGGCGCGCTCGAAGCGTCCGTCCTCGGGGGCGCCAGGCACGGCGCCGTGATCTCGGCCACCCCCGCCACGGATACGATGAAGATCATCCGCGACGGCGTGGTCGAGGCAACGCCGTCCCGGTCGGCGCTCTGGCGGGCGCAGACGCCGCAGACCTTCGAATACAGGATCCTGCGGGCGGCCCATGAACGGGCCCGCGAGGAAGACTACGTGGGTACCGACGACGCCGAACTGGTGGAACGGGCCGGATACGTGGTGCGGGTGCTGGAGGGCAGCCCCGACAACATCAAGGTGACCACGGCGGAAGACCTGGAAATCGCCGAGCGCATATTGCGGCGGCAGGGGCGGATCTGACCGGGGACACCGAAAACAGGCGAACGAGGAACCGAAAATCGACGAACGAGGTTCAAGACCGAGGTTCAGGACATGGATGACATTCGCGTAGGTACCGGCTACGACGTCCACGCCTTCGAGGAAGGCCGGCCCCTCGTGCTGGGCGGCGTGACCATTCCCCACGAACGCGGGCTGCAGGGCCACTCGGACGCGGACGTGCTTTCGCATGCCATCGGCGATGCCCTCCTGGGCGCGGCCGCACTGGGCGACATCGGAATTCTCTTCCCGGATACCGACGCCAGATACCGCGGGATTTCCAGCCTCGTACTGCTCCAACGGATTGTTGACGCACTGGGCGAATCCGGTTATACTGTAACGAATGTGGACGCCACCGTCGTCGCGGAACGTCCGAAACTGTCGCCCTACGCGCAGCAGATGCGCAGCCGGATCGGCGAAGCCCTCGGACTCCCGGACGACCGCGTGTCGATCAAGGCCACAACTTCGGAGAAACTCGGATTCACGGGACGGGAAGAGGGCATCGCGGCCCACGCCGTGGTGCTGATCCGTTCCGCTGGCGACGGGTAATCTGCGTTTTACAGCTAAGACGACGGGTGATCTGCGTTTTACGAGTGACGGCGGGCGACGTGCGTTTTACAGCGAAATACGGCGAGTAGTTTGCGTTTTCGCGCGTCGCCGCGGGGAGTTTCATGGGCAAGGTTATTTCGATAGCGAATCAGAAGGGCGGGGTGGGCAAAACGACGACGTCCGTCAACCTGTCCGCCTGCCTGGGCGTCGCGGAAAAGAAGACGCTGCTGGTCGACCTGGACCCGCAGTCGAACGCCACGTCGGGACTCGGCCTGCAGGACCGGACGCTGGACGTGACGATCTACGAAGTCCTGCTGGACGAGCGCGACATCGGGGAAGCCGTTCAGCAGACCGAGATCCCCGCGCTACACGCAGTCCCGGCCCATCGGAGGCTGGTCGGCGCCGAAATCGAGCTGGTATCGGCCATCGCCCGGGAACGGAAACTGGAAGAGGCGATCAAGCCCATTCGCGACGAGTACGAATACATCCTGATCGACTGCCCGCCCTCCCTGAGCCTGCTCACCCTGAACGCCCTCACGGCGGCCGACTCGGTGCTGATTCCCATACAGTGCGAATACTACGCCCTCGAGGGACTCGGGCAGCTGCTCAATTCGATCCGGAAGATTCAGAAGCACCTGAACCGCAACCTGAAGATCGAAGGCATCCTCCTGACGATGTACGACAGGCGGCTCAATCTCTCGAGACAGATCGAGGTAGAAGCCAAGCAGTATTTCGCGGACAAGGTCTACCAGACCACCATCCCGAGAAACGTCCGGTTGAGCGAAGCGCCGAGTTTCGGGAGTCCGATCATCCTCTACGATATTCTCTCGTCTGGCGCGGAAAGCTATATGAATCTGGCCAGGGAGGTGATGGCCAATGGCAGCCAGGAAAGCGCTGGGACGGGGGCTGGAAGCGCTGATTCCTGACCTTCCGGACGACCAGGAAGGCCGGCAGAGCGTGCTCCAGGTGCCGATAGACCGGATTTCGGCCAATCCCTACCAACCGAGGCAGACCTTCGACCAGGCCCGGCTCGACGAACTGGCCCGGTCCATCCTCGAAAAGGGCGTGATCCAGCCGGTCACCGTCCGCCGGAAGAACGGGCAGGAAGAATACGAACTGATCGCCGGGGAACGGAGGCTGCGGGCCGCCAGGCAAACGGGCTACCAGACCATCCCGGCCATCGTCATGGCGGTTTCATCTCCCGAAGAGATGATGGAACTGTCGCTGATCGAGAACATCCAGCGGGACGACCTGAACCCGATCCACGAAGCCCGGGCGTACCTGCGGCTGCAGGAAGAATGCCACCTCACCCAGGAGGAAGTCGCCACCCGCGTCGGAAAGAACAGGACGACAGTGGCCAATACGCTCCGGTTGCTGAAACTGCCGGCCGAGGTCCAGAAGTGCCTCCTGTCCGACGCGATCACCATGGGCCACGCGCGGGCCCTGCTCGGACTGGAAAACCGCACGGAACAGGCCGAGCTGTGCAAGCAGGTCGTTAAGAAGGGCCTGTCCGTTCGCAAGGTGGAAGAGCTGGTCAAGAAGCGCTACGAGGAGAAGCGGGAAAGCGCCCCGGCGCGCAAGCCCCACGACCTCGCGGCCGCCGAGTCCATCATGCAGCGCATCCTCGGCACGAAGGTGAACATCAATCGCAGGCAGCACAAGGGGAAGATCGAAATCGAGTTCTATTCCACGGACGACCTGAACCGCATCCTCGAACTGTTGAAAGTCCGACTGTGAGACCCGCCTGACCCCGCACACGCCCCCCGCCTGTTCCGCCCCGTTATTTTGCCGATATCCGTTGACTTTTCGGGCCGGCGGCCTATATTTATGCTGTTGCGCCGAATCCGTCGAGAGGCGTGACGGAACGAGGAGGTACGCACCTGTCCGGAGGCGGTGTCGGCCATGTTCAGAATGCACTGGATGACATTGGTTTTCGTCTCCGACCGATCGGGCCGGGCGCACGAAATGCGCATGCCGCGGTTCCTGTTCGGCGCGCTCGTCGTGGTGATCGGCCTGTGTGTGCTCGCACCGGTGGCGATCCTGGTACTTCCGGCGGGTATTGTTGACATTACGTTCGGTCATTCCTGGAAGGCGCAGATGCAGTCGGTTGAGGACAAGTCCACGGAACTGGCCCGGGAGCTGGAGGAATTGAAGGAGACCGCCCGAACCATTCGCAGGCTGGCGGGCGTCGAGGGGATGGAATCCGGATACCTGGCCCGCGTAGACGACGAATCCAGCCAACGGTCGGCCTGGTCCGTCGTGACCGGCCGCCGGGACGGGCTGCCCTTCCTGGCGGATGACGGCCTGCCGGCGGAGGCCGCGGCCAACCTGGCCAGCTTGGCAGGTCAGGCCGGTCAGGCAGGTCAGGCCTCCCTTGACGGCGCGGCTGCCGCGGAAAGCGAGAGCGCGGTACTGTTCCGGTACGTGCCGTCCATATGGCCCGTGGCGGGCTGGGTGACCCGGGAGTTTCTAACCGGGGGCGACCCGATCGCCGCGCCGCATTACGGCCTGGACGTCGCCGCCCGTGAAAGTACGCCGGTCGTGACCACGGCCGACGGGATCGTGACGTTCGCGGACTGGGACCAGAGCCTGGGCTGGCTGGTCGAGATAGATCACGGATATGATATGTCGACGCGTTACGGTCACAACGCCACGCTGCGCGTCGACCGCGGCCAGACGGTGCGCAGAGGGCAGATCATCGCACTGGTCGGAAATACGGGCCGAAGTACGGCGCCGCATCTGCATTACGAGGTCTGGAAAGACGAAGTTCCCGTCGATCCTCGCGGCTACCTGCCCGAGGTCATCCACTGGGACGATCTGCTGGTGAGCCTGCGAACGGAACGCTGACCCGTTCATTCCAGGCAGTCACGGCATTCCAGGCATTCCAGGCATTCCAGGCAGACCATAAGGCGCAGGACGATTCCAGGAGCGCGGTATGACGATCATAGCCAAAGGCGCCGAAATGAACGGCTCGATGGACGTAGAGGGCAATGTCCGCGTTGACGGCACCGTGCACGGCGACGTGAGAGCCACCGAAGGGGTCGAGGTCGGCAAGACCGGCCGGATCTTCGGATCGTCTATAGAATCCAAGACCGCGGTCATTCATGGATACGTGGAGAGCCACCTTATCGTATCGCAACACATTCTCCTGGGCGGCAAGTCCACTCTGGTCGGCGACTTGAACACCAAGACCCTCGTCATCGAGGAAGGGGCGGTCTTCCACGGGAATTCGGCCATGATGGACGAACCCGCCGGATCGGACCGGGCGAACAAAGCGAATCAGGCAAACCAGGCGAACCAGGCAAGCCAGGCGGACCGCGTGGACGACGGAAACGGCGGCGACAGCGCCGCATCCGGTGCGTCAGGCGCAGGCGGACCAGGCGAATCGGGCGGATCAGACGAATCGAAGTATCCCTACGGGCGTTGACTGATGGGCATTGACTGATGGTCTATGGCACGGGACACGCAGGGCAAATGGCAGTATATGAGGGAAGCCGGGGAACTCGCCGTTATCGGCCTGACCCTGGTATTCGCCACCGCGATCGGGTACTTCCTGGGTCACCAGGTCGAACAGGTCTGGCCTGAGTGGAAGCCCTGGGGGGGCGTCGTCGGCGCCATGCTCGGGGTCGTGGCCGGGTTCCTGGAGATGGGCAGGACACTGAAACGGCTGAACCGGAAGATCGAAGCGGCGGAACGGGAGAGAGATGGCGCAAACCACTGAACATGACGGCGAACCGCTGAGGCGGTTCCTTCCCCGCGTCTATCGGATCTGCGCCGTGCTGACCATCGTCGGCACCATCGCGGCGCGCGTGGCGGGCGCTGACCTGCTTGCCGTCAATTTCTTCGTCGGTTCGATGATCGGGCTGATGATGCTCTATGTCACGGCCTGGCTGGTCCGCCGTTTCGTGACGCCCGGCGAGCAGATCAAGCGGAACCGCAACAAGCTGTTCCTGCTGCTGATGGCCAAGCTGCCGCTGCTGGGGATCGTGCTTTATTTCGTTACGTCGGGGAACTGGTTCCACCCCATCGGGCTGCTGACGGGCGTGTCCCTGATTCCCTTCACGCTGACCCTGTGCGGCCTCGTCCTGGTCATGAGACAGGGTTCATCGGATAATCGGGCAGACTGGACCGCCCTGTTGAGCAAGCCGAAGCGGTCTTACCGGTAAGGAGGTTGTCCTTTGACTGGTCCGTGGTCGAGTGTCCTCTCTCTGGAGATGGCGACCGAGGGAGGAAGCGGTGAAGCACATTACTCGATACTACATGGGATATTCTACCTGCTGGGACCGCTGGCCGACTGGATCCCCCAACCCGTCAGGCAGCCGGATCTCCTGCTGAACACCCTGCTCGTCTTCGTAATTGTCATCGTTCTCGTAACCATCGCGGTACGAACGTTCAAGCGCATACCCGAAGGCTCGGTCCAGACGCTGTTCGAAATGGCCGTCGAGGGACTGACCGGGTTCTTCCTCAACATCGTCGGGGAGCGCGGCCGGAAGTACATACCCTTTTTCGCCTCCTTCTTCATCTACATCTGGTTCATGAACATGCTGGGCGTCATACCCGGCATGCAGTCGCCTACCGCCGATCTGAACACCACCCTCGGATTCGCCCTGATCTCCATCGTCTCGGCCCATCTCATCGGCCTGCGCGAGATCGGACTCAAGGCCTATCTCTGGCATTTCTGGGGCGAACCCAAGTGGATGGGCGTGCTCATGTGCCCGCTTCATATCGTGGGCGAGTTCGCCAAGGTCATTTCCCTGTCGATCCGTCTCTTCGGAAACGTGTTCGGGGAAGAGATGATCGTACTGGTGCTGCTGGGCCTGTCCCCGGTGTTTCTTATCGGCGCCCTCGAGGTGCCCTTCGTGCCGATGCAGGTTCCGATGTTGATGTTCGGCGTGTTTTCCGGGACGGTCCAGGCGATGATCTTCTCGGTGCTCAGCGCCGTGTACGTGGCCCAGTTCCTGGATCACGACCACGGGGAGGAAGACCACTGATCGTGGTATAACTGATTGTGAATTAACCGATTTTCAGAAAGATGTTTGATTTTGTTGTAGTTCATTCTCCATTCCGAAAGGAGCTCGCTTCATGCTGTACTACATGGGTTTAGGACTTGGCGTGGCGCTGGCCGTTTCCGTTGCGGCCATCGGCTCGGGTGTCGGTCAGGGGATCGCAACCGGTCTGGCCTGTCAGGGCATTTCCCGTCAACCCGAATCCGCCGGCCGTATCCAGCTGGTGTTGATCATCGGCCTGGCGTTCATGGAATCGCTGGCGATCTACGGCCTGCTGGTGTTCTTCATGCTCCAGGGCCAGTTGCCGTCCTTCGAACAGGTCATGGAACTGAGCCGCCTCGCCCAGTAGCAGTCAAGCGGCTTGCGGCGCGTACCTTGTCCGGAGTGTCCGGAGGTCCGGAGCGTGCCGCCGGCGTTCGAAGGAGCATAGCGCGTGTTAGATATATTGCACGATCTTGGCATTGACCTGAGCACCCTGATCATCCAGATGATCGGGTTCGCCGTCCTGTTCTTCGTCCTGAGGAAGTATGTCTTCGGCATCATCGCCCAGGCCATCGAAGACAGGAAACGGGATATCCGCGACCGCATGGAGGGACTGGACGCGGACCGGGCGGAACTGGACCGTCTGCACGAGGAAGCCAGGCGGCGGCTCGAGGACATCGAGACCGAGGCCCGCGAGAAGATGCAGGCCGCGGTCGACCAGGCCAACGCGGAACGCGGCCGGATCCTCGAGCATACCCAGCAGGAAGCGGAGCGCGAGCTCGAGAAGGCGCGCAACACGATCCGGCGCGAGAAGGAATCCGCCGTGGCCGAACTGCGCGCACAGGTGGGCGACCTGGCGGTGGAAATCGCGGGCAGGATCCTGAACAGCACTCTGGACGCGACGGAACACCGGAAGGTCGTGGACGAGTTCATCGCTCAGATGCCTTCAAAGGAATAAGGGACCGATGGCCAGCAAGTCAGACATCGCATACCGCTATGCCGGGGCGTGGCTGGAAGCCGCGGCGGAAACCGACACCCTGGACGCGGTGCGCGGGGAAATCACGGCTTTCGAGCAATTGTGCCGGGACTCTCAGCCCTTCGTGGACTTTATCACGGACAAGGTCATACCCGCTGACGTAAAGCAACGCATGCTGGGTGAGATATTCGAAGGCAAAGTCCAGGACATCACCCTCAATTTCCTCTATCTGCTGGCTTCCAGGCGGCGGGCGCGCAACCTGCCGGAGATCCTGGACGCCTGCCGCACGATCCTGGACGAATGGGACGGCATCGTTAACGCGGACATCGCGAGCGCGGTGGCGCTGACCGACGGGCAGGAAGACGACTTGAAAAACAGGTTGGAAGCGCAGACCGGTAAAAGCGTTCGCATGAGGACCACGGTAGACGAAGACTTGATTGGAGGATTCGTGGTACGCGTGGGTGACCTGGTGTTCGACAGCAGCCTGGCGACCCAGCTCCAGCAGGTCCGGCAGGCGCTCGTTCGAAAATGACCTTCGATGGAGAAGACAATGGCGTTTGATGAAATAGCAATTCGTGCGGACGAGGTGTCCGAACTCCTCAAACAGCAGGTGCTCGACTACAAGAGAGAGGTCGACATCTACGAAACGGGTACCGCGCTCCAGGTCGGTGACGGGATTGCCCGCGTGCAGGGCCTCTCCAACGTGATGGCGAACGAGTTGGTCGAGTTTCCCAACGACGTGGTGGGCATGGTGCTGAACCTGGAAGAGGACAACGTCGGTTGCATCCTCTTCGGAGACGACCAGCTGATCAAGGAGGGCGATTCGGTCAAGCGCACGGGGCGGATCGTCGAGTGCGCCGTGGGCGACGGCCTGCTGGGCCGGGTGGTGGATTCCCTGGGCCGGCCGATAGACGGGAAGGGACCGATCGTAGGCGCGGAGTCGCGGCCGATCGAGACGAAGGCCCCCGGCGTGGTGCAGCGCCAGCCCGTGAACGAACCCATGTATACCGGCCTGAAGGTGATCGACAGCATGTTCCCCATCGGAAGGGGACAGCGCGAGCTGATCATCGGCGACCGGCAGACGGGCAAGACGGCCGTGGCCCTGGACGCGATCATCAACCAGAAGGGCCAGGACGTGGTCTGTATCTACGTCGCCGTCGGCCAGAAGGGTTCCACGATCGCCAAGACGGTTGCGACCCTGGAGGAACACGGCGCCATGGAGTACACCACCGTGGTCGTGGCCTCGGCCAGCACGCCGGCGCCGATGCAGTTCCTGGCGCCCTACGGCGGCGCCACCATGGGCGAGCACTACCGCGACAACGGCAGGCACGCCCTCGTCATCTACGACGATCTGACCAAGCACGCGGTGGCCTACCGGCAGTTGTCGCTGAACCTGCGGCGGCCGCCGGGCCGGGAAGCCTATCCGGGGGACGTGTTCTACCTCCACTCCCGGCTCCTGGAGCGGGCGGCCAAGATGAGCGACGAATACGGATCCGGATCGCTGACCGCGTTGCCCGTCATCGAGACCCAGTTCGGCGACGTGTCGACCTACATTCCGACCAACGTGATTTCCATTACCGACGGTCAGATCTTCCTGGAGTCCAACCTGTTCTTCGCCGGTCAGCGGCCGGCGGTGAACGTGGGCCTGTCGGTCTCCCGCGTGGGCGGCGCCGCGCAGATCAAGGCGATGAAATCGCGCCAGGTCGCCGGGCTGCTGAGAACGTCCCTGGCCCGGTACCGCGAGTTGGAGGCCTTCGCCCGGTTCGGCACGTCGGGACTGGACCAGACCACGCAGCGGGAGCTTCACCTGGGCGAGCGGCTGGTCGAGCTGCTCAAGCAGCCCCAGTACCGGCCCATGGCGGTCGAGGAACAGATCCTCTCGCTCTACGTAGGCGTCAACGGGATGTTGAACGACCTCGAGGTGGGCGACGTGCAGCCCTTCGTGGCGGCCTTCCTCCAGCACATGGAGACGCACCACTCGGACGTGGGCCGCGAGATCAGGGAGACAAAGGAACTGAGCGAAGAAACCGAGCAGCGCATCCGGGACGCCGTCGAGGAATTCAGCAAGACGTACAACGCGTAGAAAGGGCCACATGCCGTCACTTCGCGAAATCAGGCGACGCATCGCGAGCACGAAGGACATCCAGAAGATCACGCGGGCCATGCAGACGGTGGCCGGCGTCCGCCTGCGCCGGGCCCAGAGCCGGCTGTTCGCCGCCCGTCCCTACGCCCGCAAGCTGGACGAGATGATGAAGCACCTGGCGGCGCAGACGGCCGATGAGCGGCATCCGCTCATGACGCCCCGCGAGGTGAAGGCCTCCGCGCTGATCGTCGTGACGGCCGACCGCGGATTCTGCGGAGGGTTCAACTCGAACGTCGTGCGCCGCGCCCTGGAAACCGTCGGGCAGGGATCGCCTACCCCCGCGTTGTTCTGCGTGGGTCGCAAGGGTTCGGACACGCTCTCCCGCCAGCGGCTGGAGATCCTGTCCCGCCATACCAACGTGTTCCAGGCGCTGGAATACGCCCAGGCCGGCGAGATCGCCGACGAGGTGACCAGGCTTTTCAACAGTGGCAAGATCGACCGGGTGGACATGCTCTACAACGAGTTCAAGTCCGCCGGGCAGCAGAGCCTCGTGACCGAGCAACTGCTCCCCGTGCCGCCCATGGCGGTGGAGGACGATCCGGGGTTCACCGGCTATGTCTACGAGCCGTCGCAGCCCCTGCTCCTGAACGACCTGTTGCCGCAGCATCTCCGCTTCCAGCTGTGGCGCGTGCTGCTCGAATCCAACACGGCGGAAGAAGCCGCCCGCATGATGGCCATGGACAACGCCACGCGGAATGCGAGCGACCTGATCGACGATCTGACCCTGACGGCCAACAAGATCCGCCAGGAAACCATTACATCCGAGCTGATGGACATCGTGGGCGGCGCCGAAGCGCTGAAGTAACGCTAAGGCAGCCACCCGCTGACCGGGGAAGGGAAACCATGGAAGGAACGAATACAGGAACCGTGGCGCAGATCATCGGCGCCGTCGTGGACGTCGAATTCGGTTCGGGCGCGTTGCCGAAGATCTACAACGCCCTCGAAGTGCCCGTGGAGGGCAGCGACGCGCTGGTCCTCGAAGTCCAGCAGCACCTGGGCGACAACAAGGTGCGGTGCGTGGCCATGGACGCCACGGACGGGCTGGTGCGGGGCGTGCCGGCCGTCGACACCGGCGGACCGATCAACGTTCCCGTGGGACCCGCCGTCCTCGGCCGCATGATGAACGTCCTGGGCCGCCCCATCGACGACGGGGGCTCGGTGGAATCGGACCATCACTACCCGATCCATCGCCGCGCGCCGGAGCAGGAGGACCTGACGACCTCCGCGGAGATGTTCGAGACGGGGATCAAGGTCATGGACCTCATGGAGCCCTATACCCGCGGTGGGAAGACGGGACTGCTCGGCGGCGCCGGTACGGGCAAGACGGTGCTCATCAAGGAACTGATCAACAACATCGCCCGGGAGCACGGCGGAATCTCTGTGTTCGCCGGCGTGGGCGAACGGTCTCGCGAGGGCAACGACCTCTGGCTAGAAATGGAAGAGGCGAAGGTGCTCGACAAGACCGCCCTGGTGTTCGGCCAGATGAACGAGCCGCCGGGCGTGCGCCTGCGCGTCGGCCTGTCCGGCGTGGCCATCGCCGAGTATTTCCGAGACGAGGAAGGCCGCGACGTGCTGCTCTTCATCGACAACATATTCCGCTTCGTCCAGGCGGGATCCGAAGTTTCCGCCCTCCTGGGCCGCATGCCCTCCGCCGTGGGATACCAGCCCACGCTGAGCACGGAGATGGGCGACCTGCAGGAACGCATCACGTCCACGAAGCAGGGCGCCATCACCTCGGTACAGGCCATCTACGTGCCCGCCGACGACTACACGGACCCGGCCATCGTGACGGCCTTCCCCCATCTCGACGCTATCACCGCCTTGTCCCGCGATCTCTTCGCCCGGGCCATCTTCCCGGCCGTGGATCCCCTCGAGTCCAACTCCCGGATCCTGGATCCCGCCGTCGTCGGAGAGCGGCACTACGGCGTCGCCCGCGGCGTGCAGCAGGTCCTGCAGCGGTACAAGGACCTTCAGGATATCATCGCCATCCTGGGCATCGACGAACTGTCGGACGACGACAAGCTGATCGTCTCCCGCGCCCGGAAGATCGAGCTGTTCATGACCCAGCCCATGTTCGTCGCGGAGATCTTCACCGGCCTGGAGGGACGGTACGTCAAGGTAGAGGATACGGTCGAGGGATTCGAGAAGCTGGTCAACGGCGAGTGCGACGAACTGCCCGAACAGGCCTTCTACATGGTGGGCACCATCGACGAAGCCTACGACAAAGCCAAGGAGCTCCAGTAGATCATGGCAGGCGAATTCCCCCTGGTCATCGTAACGCCATCGAGCATGGCCTTCGAAGGCGAGGCGCGCAGCGTGCTCGCACCCGGCACGGACGGCTATTTCGAGGTGCTGATCGGCCACGTGCCCATGCTCACCTCGCTGCGGCCGGGCCTACTGACCATCCGGAACGACGAGGGCCGTACACAGTACACCGTGTCCGGCGGATTCGTCGAAGTGCTCAGGGCCCAGGTGACGGTCCTGGCCGAGACCATCGAAGAAGTCGGCGCCATCGACGTCGAAAGGGCGAAGCAGGCCGAGGAACGGGCGCGCCAGCGCCTGGGATCGAGCGAAGAAGACGTCGACGTCGACCGTGCCAGGGCTTCGCTGGACCGTGCGCTCAACCGCATCAAGGCGACCCAGCAGTAGTCCTCCCGCTGCGCGGCCGGACCGGCACTAGTCCTCCGGCTGCAAGAAGGCGCCCCGGCACAAATCGTCCTGCTGTGTGGCCTGAACATCCTATGAACCCCATTGGAAGTGGTGTCGAACTGGACCTCGTCCCGGTCGCCTGCGCGATGTGCGGAAGTTCGGAAACGAAGCTGCGGGCGGTCTTCGAGGGATACGACTACGAGTACCGTACCTGCGACAACCGGTTCCGGTTCGTCGCGTGCGCGGACTGCGGGCACGTGTACCTGTCGCCGAGGATCCGGATGCGGGACATCGATCGGATTTATCCGAGGAACTACACGGTTCGCGTCACAGAAACCCAGTACCCCGCGTTCGCTCCGTTCAGGTGGCTGAAGCTCAATGTACTCGACCGGGGATGGAACCAAAAAGTGATCGCGAATCTCAGGTCCGGTTCGCGGGTGCTGGACATCGGCGCGGGATTCGGCGGTAACCTGACCTACCTGGCGGAACTTGCGTCTTTTCCTCTTCAACTTTTTGCCAACGACCTCAAATTCGAACCTGAAGCCCGTTCATATCTTAACGACCGCGGCGTGACGCTTATCGAAGGACCTATCGAGGAGGCACAGTGCGAGGAGCGGTTCGATGCCATCATCTGCCAACATGCCATCGAACACGTGATCGATCCGGCACGGATGGTCCGATGGATTTCGGATCATCTCGAACCAGAAGGCGTCTTGTATCTTGAAACACCCGATCTGCACGCGCTGTCACGTTACATCTTCAAGAACAAGTGGCAGGCCCTGAGTACTCCTCGACATTTCCATGTGTTCTCTCGTAAGACCCTCGCAGCCTGTGTCCGTGGATGCGACCTGGAAATCGCGTTCCACGGCGCCATCGTAGAAGCCAGTCATTGGCCGGGAAGCCTTCGCATCAAACTGGGCATGGAACCCCACGCGCCCCGGTCGACCGGGTTGCTGTACCGCATCATCAGCTACGACAACTTTCTCATCAAGTCGGTATGCTGCATGATCGATCTGATGGCCATATGGCTGGGACTGTCCACGGTGACCCAGGCGCTGATCGCCCGCAAACCGTCGGCAACGGCATGACGGAAATGCGGACGCTGTGTCATGGGACCAGGGCGTCCTGAGACCGCCGCGTCGTCGCGGCGCCGCGAAACCGCTTCGCCCGGCTTCTATTTCCGCAGGAACTTCAACGCTTCGATCGCCCGTTGGAACCCGTCCTTCAACACCGGCTCGTCGCCGTCAACGAGCAGCAGTCGCACGCCCTCTTCCACCTGGCGACGGACGTTCTCCTCGTCATCCATGGAACCGAGCAAGGGATGGCCCACGGGGTTTCCTGTTCGCTGACCGGCTTCCCGCACATGGCGGAGCGCGCCTATGTATTTCGGATGGTCGAATTGGAAGGGGATGCCGAGAGAAATGCACAGGTCCACCGGACCCACGATACAGCCGTCCACCCCGTCCACGGCCATGATGTCGTCGATATTGCCGACTGCTTCGGCCGACTCGATGATCGGCACGTACATCACCACATCGTCTATCTCGGCAGTATATTCCTTCTCGAACAGTCCGTAGCCCGCTGCGCGGTGAGGACCCCATCCCCTTGTGCCGCGCGGGGGATAACGGCAGGCATTGGCCCCCAGCTTCGCCTCCTCCGGCGTGTTTACGAAGGGGACGACGATGCCCATGGCACCCATGTCGAGGTACAGCTTGATGAGGTCAGGGTCGGTGCGGGTGATCCGGACGATCGGCGTGGCCTGGGTGCAACCCGCCGCCTGAATCTGGGCCTGGACGGTCACCGGCGTCTGCGGCGCGTGCTCCGTGTCGATCAGGATCCAGTCGAAACCGGCCATACCGGCCAGTTCCGCGATGGCGGGCGAACCGAACCGGAGCTGTATGCCGAAGGCGGGTTTCCCGTCGTCCAGCAGATTCTTGAGGCGGCTGTTCATCATGAGTCGTCGTTGACCATGTCCTGATAATAACCTAGCTCGAGAAGGCGGTCCAGCCAGCGCCTCCGCTTCGGACTGAGATCTGGATTCGTTAGCCAGAACGGGTCGACCGGGGGATCGTTCGGTCGGTTATACTTGGCAGTGGCCTTGCTGTTGTTCGCCCCCTGATCCCTGGTGGTTTCGATCTCTTCAGGTGTTCCAGGGTTGTGATAGTACACGCAGGTACACATGCGCCGGTCGCTGGAGCCCCCGTAGCTGGCGTGCCATAATCTCAGGTCGAATCCCACCACGTCGCCCGGTTCCGAATCACAGACGTAGCAGGGCACCTCCTTTTGGCGATCGAATTCGGGAATGAACCGTCTCAGCTCGCCGTGTAAGGGGTTGCGGTGCGATCCCGGGATGACGCGCAACGCACCGGTTTCCGGTCCTACGGGTTGCAGGTAGAAGGCGAACTTGATGCCGTACTGGTGTATGCTGTGGGTATCCGGATGCCATCCCGTGTTGCCCACGTAACGGTTCGCGTCGGTGGCAATGCCCAACGCATCCTCGCCGTAGAGTTGCTCGGCGACTCCACAGAGCCGGGGATCCTCCAGGAGACTTCCGAAAAAAGGCGTGGATCTACCCATCATAGTGACCCAGTGACGGACCGTGCCGTCGAAGGGCATGTGGCGATATGCGGCTTCCAGACCGTGGTCAAACTCCCTGTTGATGATGTCCATTTCATCCGGCGTGAAGACCTGGCGCAGGACGACAAACCCGAAGGTCTTGAAGTGCAGGTTCTGCTGTTCGGTCAGCATACGTATCCTCCATCCGTACGGAGAAGCGCGCCTAGATTCGGCGAAACATGCGCTGCAGGCGCAACCACCAGACGATCCAGACGGCCTCGTTGATTACGCCCTGGGAGAGTTTCGAGGTACCCGAACGCCGGTCAACGAAGATTATGGGGATTTCACGCACGCGGTATCCCTTGCGCCAGCATCGGAAATTCATCTCGATCTGGAAGGCGTACCCGTCGGACCGGACGTCATCTAACTCGATATTCTCCAGCACTTCACGCCGGAAGCACTTGAAACCCGACGTGGTGTCCCGGATCGTCATGCCCGTGACCACGCGGGTATATATGTTGGCGAAATAGCTGAGCAATAGCCGGGACATGGGCCAGTTCACCACGTTGATGCCGCTGATGTACCGGGATCCGATCACCACGTCGCAGGATTCGATCTCCTCGATGAACCTGGGTATCATGGCGGGATCGTGGGAAAAGTCCGCGTCCATCTCGAATACGCAATCCACGTCCTGCTGGATGGCGTACTTGAAACCCGCCACGTAGGCCGTGCCCAACCCCTGCTTTTCGGGTCGATGCAGGACGCTGATCCGTTCGTTCTCCGCGGCCAGTTCATCGGCGAGCTTCCCCGTCCCGTCCGGAGAGTTGTCGTCCACCACAAGCACCCGGATATCAGGACCCAGCGCCATCAGCTCGGGCAGAAGCCGCCGGATGTTCTCGAGTTCGTTGTAGGTGGGGACGATGATCAGGGATTTCATGGTTTCAGGCCCGGTTTTTCATGTTTTTTCTGATGCGCATTGCACCCGCGGCGATCAAACCGGCCAGCACCAGCGTGCTGGCGATCCGGCTCACCAGGTGGCCCGCAGTGAAGCTCAGTGGTTCGAACGTCATGACCACATCATGCCGTCCCTCCGGTACGGCCACGGAGCGAAGCACGTAGTTTGTCTGGTGAATCTCGACAGGGCGGCCGTCCATCGTGGCCTGCCACCCGGCTGGATAGTAGATCTCGCTCAATACCAGCAAAGAAGGCGCTTCCGCGTCCACTAACATCTCGATGCGATGCGGCGTGTGGAGCGTGATTTCCACGGACGAATTCCCCAGCGGACCGAGCCGCTCTCCGACGGGTTTTTCCAGGATCGCGAATTCGCCGGGACGGAACCCGGGATCACCCATCGCTTCGAAGATGGCGTCCTTCTCGGCGATGACGCGCACGCTGTCCACCAGGAAGGCCCTCGGCAGGGCGGTCACGTTCCGGTAGAGGTAACCGCCTTCGGACTCGACCACGGGAGTAAGTCCATCGGCCTGAATAGGTTGCGCGGAAACCAGGTACCTGGTATTCAGCATGTTCAGCACCGGAAAGGAATTGAACCCGACCTGGTCCATGAGTTCCTGGTAGACCCCCAGTTTCGCCGCGTGGTAACCTCCGATGGTGGAGATGCCGAAGTAGCCGTACTCATTCGAAGAGAATTCGGAGAGCGGCAGAATGCGAAAGGGGTTGGGATCGTCTTGCAGTGCCTTCACGACTTCGGTTTCCCGTGCGGCATAGTAGGCTTCGATCTGCGCGGGATTATCCTCCGGATTCACGACCCGCGAGGCTACGAGCAGCAGGTCGATGACGACCAGGGCGCTCACTCCCGTGGCCAACAACGCCGGGCTCGTCTTGCGGGTGACATAGATCAGTGCGGATGCCGCGCTGAGCAACAGCACCATGATCCACAGGTCGCCCATGAGTTGATAGAAACGCATGGCATTGACCCCGGCATAGTAGTCGGCGTTGTCCACCATGGCGCTGCGCGCCCCGTGCGCCCCGTCGGCCTCTGTATAGACGCCCGTCATGAAGGACTGAAAGGAAGATTCGAACACGGTCAGCGCCAGGACGAGCAGCAGTACCCCGCCGGCAACGACGCACAGCCTTTTCGCAAAAACCCCAAGCATGTCTTTGCCCGCTCGCATTCGCTCGACCAGCGCATGCACGCCGTAACCGGCGAGGAGTGCCACGGCGAACTGCGACAGGACCAGGATCATGACGGGCGCACGGAATTTCCCGAAGAAGGGTACGAAGTGGAGCATGACGTAGGATACGGGCGGCAGGTGCCGTCCAAAGGACACCAGGAGGGCCAGGACCGCCGCGATGACCAGGAACAGGACCATGCGCGATCTGTTCAGCGCGATGCCCGCCACGGCCAGGACGACGACGACGATGCCCAGGTAATTCGGGAAATCGGTAAACGGCATGTCGCCCCAGTAAAGGGGGCCGCCGAAACCGGCAAAGGAAGGGATGATGAAGGTCAGGATTTCAACCGGCGGGAAAGACCAGCTCGTGGCGAAGGGCACGTTCACGTCGCTGCCCCCCACGGAAAGGCCGCGGGCGGAGTGCTGCGCGTATTCCTGCATGGGAAAGACCAGCACGGCGGCCACGGCTATGGCCAGCACGACGCCGCCAGAGAACAGCGCGGACTTCCTGACAATGTGGGCCACCGACGTTTTGTCTCGCAAGTCGTTCACGACCGCGTAAACGGCGTACAGGCCGATCAGCATGGCCGTGTAGAAGGCGATCTGGGGATGGAAGGAACTCAACTGGGAACCCAGGGCCGCTCCAAGCAATACCATGTCGAACAGCCGTCCGCGGTCGAAGACGCGATACGCGGCCAGGAAGACCAGGGGTACGTGCATGAAGCAGATGAACCGGTTGGCGTGTTCAGTAGCCATCATGTGGGTGGAAAAGACGAAGGCCGTGGCCGCGACGAACGATGCGGGCCTGGAGAGCGACAAAGCACGCGCCAGGAGAAACATGGAAACTGCTCCGAGGAGCAGGTGGAAGAAGAAACGGCCGTGCAGCGCGCTGATGAGCCGGTCCGGCAGGACGGCGTTGATCAGGGCTTCGAAACTGTACTGCAGATGGTGATAGGTGCCGCTGGCCTGGAAGGGCATGCCGCCGAAGATGTGGGGGTACCAGAGCGGTGTCTCGTCGAACTCTTCTTCAAAATCCTGCGCGAAACGATCGAAGGGTATGGCCTGTCCGATGAAATCGGGCCGGATGTCCACCTTGCCCTCGATGATGTAGCCGCGATACACGAAGACGGCAATCACCGCGATGGTCAGGCAGTACAGGAGATTCCCGAGATAAGGTTGGAGCTTTCGGGCTGTCGAATTAACTGGTCGGCCGGTGGTCAAGCTCGTTTTACGCTGCCCTGACGTTGTAGTAGTGGATTTGCGTTTCGCCATCATGATGCTCTATCGGTGATATAGGTGTTACGTGTGGTTACGAACATAATGGTACGGCACCGCAAAGTCTACTATGTGGCTGCTTCTAATTTGTTTTAATGGACGTGTGGAGTATGCGGTCGTGTCCTTTAAGATTACAAACATCATACTATTGTAGGACATAACGCGACTGGCAAAGCTGTCCAGGTGGATTAGAAACTCCATCGAACGTTGCCCGAACAGGACTCGCAACAAAGGCAATAGGCGGTTGTATAGATTCCACAAAGGTACAGGACGCTTATGGGTACGTGGCATTGCTTCTATAAGTAAACCCAAAGGCTTTAAAAACGGGTTGTTCATTTTTGTTCGGGTGATCTTGAACCCGCGAGACTCAAGGTAATCAAGTGAACTCAAGTTAAATGATCGTAGATGGGCATGTGGTTGGGTGCGATGTTTCTCTACATGTTTCTGGGACTCATGAGGGAGCGTAATGATCACCGCTTTTCTACTTACACGAACCAATTGTTCCACGGCCGTTTCGAATTCCTGAACATGTTCCAGCACTTCACTGCACAATACGATGTCAAAAGAATCTGTTTCAAAAGGCAGGTCCTGAACATCGATGGCTTGAGTATCTACATTGTATATCTCTTCCGCTCGATTGCATGCTTCTTGAGACAAATCACAACTTTTTACGTCTGCGTCGAAAAGATGTTTTACCATCGCGCCTTTGTATCCCTCCGCGCCACCCACATCAATGAGGCTCTCGAAACTAAAGTGGGACAGCGTATTCATAATGTGATACGTGAGAATATAACGGTGCGGCAGGCTTTTTTCACAATGTCCCATGCGGAAACCATAGATTGGCTGATGGGCAAAATAGACACCCTGACTATCAGTCTGCCTGAATCTGACGTCGAGCCAGTCCCGGGTTTTCTGCGTGTAATCGTTCATAAAGCAGGTTTTCATCCTTCAGTTGACCGGGATCTTGAATCCTTCTCGTATTCCACGATGAAGCGATCCAAGATGGGACCATTTCCGATGTACGAGCAGAGAAATAGCCGGCCGAAGATAGCGATACAGAAATAGGTAGGGCAGGAATGCGAACAGAAAAGGCAGGAACGGGATGTGTTTTCTCGCGAAGAGAATTCGGCTTCGTACCATGTGATGCACATAGAACGGGCTGTTTAAACCGGCCGTTTGCGACCCCTTGTGGTGGACGACGGCTCTGGGCTCCAAAAGCAGTATATATCCGGCTTTCCGCGCCTTCATTCCCCAGTCGAAGTCATCGAAATAGCAAAAATAGTCCTCGTCCATCAGTCCGACCTCTTCCAGGACGGCGCGCTTGACGAGGAGCGCCGTTCCCGTAACATAGGGCAGATCGCCTGGATTGTCGTAATGGCCGTAGTCCTCTTCCCCATGTCCGACCAGGAATCCCTGTGCCAGCCAAGGGATGGTACGGGTACCGGCGCTGTCGAGCACGTTCTCCTTTCCGTACTGGTATATCTTCGGACCCGCCATGCCGATATCACCGGAGCGTTCGCCGGAGCGTTCGCCGGAGCGTTCGCCGGAGCATTGGCCGGTGCGTTCGCCGGAGCGTTCCGCTGTTGTGACGAGTAACGAAAGCGCGTCGGGCTCCACGACTGTGTCGTTGTTCAGCAGGAACACGTACTCGGTGTCTGTGGATAGGGCATGGCGCATGCCCTGGTTGCTGCCGCGGACGAATCCCCTGTTTTCCCCGTTGCGGATCAGCGTCAAAGGCAGGTGCACACGTCCCCACCGCTCGATGGCTTCGGGTGACCCGTCGGTCGAACCATTGTCCACGACCACGATCGAAAAGGAAGGGTAGTTCATTCGCGCCAGAGATTCGAGACACTCCAGGGTATCCCCTACCCGGTTCCAGTTGAGTATGACGATCGTTACGTGGGGCTCGGGAGGATTCATATTAAAAGTTCAGTCCGTTGATCGAAGCGGAACGCCCATTTTCCTCACCAGGCCCCGAACGTACGCCTTCTCCGGCTTCTCCAGCAAGGAAAACGCGTACCAGAGGTAGGCGGCGGCGCCCAGGATGGCCAGGGCGGCGCTGACCTCGACCCGATCGGAGAAAGTCCAGCGCGCCGCGCCGAAGAAGACCGCCGAGATGGCGATCAGACCGATGTAAGGTCTCCAGGGAAGGAGCCGACCCACGGTCGTGTTCAGTAGCCGGGCGTAGCGGGCCAGGTAGTAGATCCATCCCGCGACGGTCCCGCACAGGGTGGCCAGGGCCGCGCCCCACAGGCCGAAAGTATTGATGAACACCAGGTTGCCCGCGACATTGACGATCAGCATGGCGGTCGCGGCCTGGACGATGATCGCGTTCCGGTTGAGGGCCCGGGCGAGGACGTCCGGGCTGTTGAAGCGGAGCAGGAGAAGCAGCGCGTAGATGCCCAGGACCCGGTGGCCCTCGAAGTAGGCGTCCGGAAGGATGAGCCTGTACAGCACGTCAGAGAAGAGAAATACGAAGATCCCCGCGGGGACGATGGCGATCATGCCGTACTTGGAGCACTTGCGCCAAAGGGCCGCCATGGACGGATGATCGCCGTTTTCGGCGTATCCCACGTAGGTGGAAAAGAACACCGAACCGAACACGCTCATCAGGATGCCGGCAATGGGCAGTTCGATGGCCGAAACGCTGTAGATCGCGAAGCTGGAGGCGCCCAGGAAGGCGCTGATCATGATCTTGTCCAGGCTCCCGTTGATGAAGGGGATGAACCCCGCGACGCCCAGACCGAAGGCGTAGCGGTACTGAGCCCGGGTCTCGAGGCCCCGCAGCCGGAAGGACAGCAGCCTCCTGTTGAGCAGAACGAGCCCGTAGAGCAGGGACTGGATCCCTTCCAGGACGACGATGAGCAGGATGAGCGGGTAGATGGACGCGATCAGGCCCGAGAACAGCGCGCCGGCGATGGCCAGGATGCGCAGGAGGTACTGAAACACGCGCAGGCCGCTGGCGACGGCCGTGTGGCCGCTTCCGACCAGGGCGTTGTGGGCGGTCATGTTGACGAACAGGAACAGGGCGATCAGGAGATAGGCGCCGATCTCCCGGAGATAGGGACCCAGTTCCGTGTGGATGAGCACATAGGGGTCGAGCACGCCTTCGAAGAGCAGGAGGAGGACCAGGAAGATCAGCGCGCAGCTGGCCAGGGTGTTCCCCACGTACCTGCGGGCGTCCGGGGCGTATTTACCCGAAATGAAGAAGAAGACGCTCTCGATCAGTCCGGTGGCGAACAGGTAGGCGAATCCGGCCACCAGGATGCCATAGCGGTAGGGCGCCAGGTATTCCGGGTCGAAGAAATGGGCGACGACGATCGACTGGAATACCTGCAGCAGGCTCGCGATGAGCAGCGCGGCATAGAGCATGACGGCGGCGTTTCGTTTTGACATGGGCCCGTCAGGCGGTGGGCTTGCACCGGCGGGTAGGCTCAGACCCCGTCCCTCAGCATCTCCGCCACCGCGGTAACCGCGCGGTCCGCCTCGTCGAGGGTATTGTAAATATGGGGAGAAAGCCGGACGTTGGGTCCCATGCCCGCACCGGCGATATGGTACGTCGTGTAGAGCTTGTCGAAGACCTTGCGCGGATCGAGTGCGCCCGGCTTGAAGATGACGACGCCGGCGGAAAGCGCGGGGTCCATGGACGTCCTGAGCTCGATGCCCGGCAGGCCGGAGAGCCCTTCCTTGATGGCCGTGGCCACCTGGCGCATGCGGGCCTCCACCCGGGCGGGCCCGATCTTCTCGTGGAACTCGACGCCCCGTCCCGTGGCCGTCAGCGCCGCGTCGTCCCGCTGTCCGAGGACCTCGTACTTGCGCGCGCTTTCCTCCACTTCATCCCGCCAGCCCGCGCTCACGATGGCCGGCCAGACGGCGTCCTGGCTGTCCTTGCGGACGTAGAGCACACCGACCTCCTTCGGGCCCATGAACCACTTATGCGCGCTCCCGGAGTAGGCGTCGCAGCCCATATCGGCGAGATCGATCTCCAGGGCGCCGAAACTCTGGGCGCCGTCGACCAGGGAGAATACGCCGCGGGACCGCGCCGCCGCGCACAGCGCTTTGGCCGGCATGGTCAGCCCGGTGGTGTTGGAGACGTGCGTGAAGGACATGACCTTCGTCGCCGGGGTGTATGCCCGGTTAAAGGCATCGATGATTTCCTGCTCGCTGCCGGGAATCACGGGGACCGACACGTAGTTGATCTTGAAGCCGTATCGCCTGGCTTTGACCTCCCACGCATGTCTGTTCGAGGGATGGTTCAGGTCGGAGAGCAGCACCTCGTCGTCCGCCCCGAGGTGGAAGCCGGTGCTGATGGCGTTGTTGGCCTCGCTCGTGTTCCGCACCAGCGCGATCTCGTCGGGGTGGGCGCCCAGGAGGCGCGCCATCTTCCCGCGCGTGTCTTCTCTGATCTGCCGGTACTTGGTCCGGTTGTGAAACGACGCGTCGTAATCCAGGTCACGGGTGTACTTGAAGACCGATTCCATCACCGGATAGGGCGATGGGCAGAGGTTCGCGGCGTTCATCAGCGCCAGGTTGTCCCGGAGGAGGAACTGGCTCCGGACCGCGTGCCAGTACCGCTCGTCGCCGGGATCCGTGCCGGAGACCGCCGACTCCAGATCCTGCGGCGCGTCAACCTTCGGCGATGCGGATGCGGAGGTACCGTAGACCAGGGTGCCGCCCGCGACAATCCCGCCGGCCAGCCGTTTCATAAATGATCGGCGGGACACCTGCCACGCCGATTCCGGTATGCTCTCTATTTCGTAATCGTTCTGGATCATCCTTGCCCTCCGGATGTGGGTGTTGGTCCAGCCTAGAAATCGATTGCGAGTCCGAAATGGGCCGTAATGAGATCGGTGGTCGACTTGGTGACATTGAGTTCGGCCGTTCCCTCCCTGCGGACGATATCGCCCCGCTTGAGATAGTCGGCTTCGGATCCGTCCTGGTAGCGCATCCTGAAATCGAGGGACACGGAACGCAGGGAGCGGTTCTGAGGCGTCCGGTCTTCGCCGCCGCTCCATACTTCGATCAGCACCCCGGCACCCACGCCCCTGGTGAAGGCGAAATCGTCGAGGTTCGTCGAACTGGCGATATCCTCGCCGCTGAACCGGGGAAGGTCCTCGATTGTCGTACTGGTAAACAGGTAGTGAAAGCCCACGAGCCCTTCGACGTAGAACCGAAACGGGGCCGTCGGCGTCTGCAGACGGAGAAAGGCGTTCATCGAAAAGATGTTGTTCTCGGTGACCACGCCGACTCTGACGTCGGGTATGGTCAGGCTGAATCGCTCCTCGCGCCGTTCGTGGCCGTAGATCAGGTAACCCAGGTCCAGGCCGATGACCGCCGGCGTCCTGGGGATCATGTAACCCACGAAACCGGATATGCCGATACCCGGGTTCGTGACGTTGTCTCCGAACTCGCCCGTCGGGAATCCGCCGATGATGCCGAACCCGGTGATTACGATGGGGGGCACTTCTACGGCTTCCGCGTCCTGGGCGTTGGCCGGGGCCGTCCGCGCCAGGCTGATCAGGACGGCCAGGACGACCAGGGCCGCCATGGTCGCGGGGTTCGTTGCGCGGCGGCAAATACGGCGGCAAATACGGCGGGCGATGCGGCTGGATATACGACAGAACATACGGATTGAAATACGCTGCATTGGAAACGTCCGTGTTTGAGGTTGTGGTCTGTGCGCGGCCGGCCGAGGGTTCAGGACGGCTGTTCTCCGGCTTTCGCGAACACGGCGGACCAGCGCAATCGGTGGCTGTCCTCGATATAGTCGGGAATGAATCCCAGTCCGAGATAGGTCTTGACGGCCGGCACGCGGAAATCGTCCGTGCCCAGAAAGGCGGCCGCATAACCGCGCTCCCGCATGTAATGGAGCACGGCCAGGGTAACGAGGCGGCCCAGTCCCCGTCCGCGGTGGGCCGGTTTCGCGCATACCATGTGCACCTGCGCGGCGCTTGTGCCCTCGGGCTGGACGTCATAGGCGCAGGCCGTGGCCACGGCTTCCCCCGCACACGTTGCGAAGAAACACCCGTCCGCCATGAACGGTTCCGTTTCCGTCAGTTCTTTGCGGCACTTCTCCGCCGTCCAGTCCGTCCCGATGCCCGTGTTCATGATCTCGGACCAGGCGGCTTCGTCGCCGGACCGGTAGGTCCTCAGCGCATACCCGTCCGGCACGCTGATTTCCGGCAGGTCTTTCAGGTCGGGCCGCATCATCCGGAGTTGCTGTTCAGGCATGGACGCCTTGTTCCCTACACTTCACACTTCACACGTCACACCCGACGCTCCGCAGGTGCGCCACCGAATCCGCCACGCGCCGGCAGGTCTCCTCTTCGTTGAGCGATTCCCCTTCCACGCCCTCGATTTCCATGGTGAACGGTCCGTGGAACCCGTGGGCGTTCAGCCGGTCGAAAACCTTCTTGAAATCGACGATGCCCTCGCCGAAAGTGGGAAAGCACCAGGTCTTGTATTGGCCGTCCGTATCTTTGAGATGCATGCTGCCGATGTAGTCGATGACCTTTTCCATTTCGTCGACGTGGTCCACGTCCCGGTTGTAGTAGTGGATGTTGGCCGTGTCGTAGTTCACGCGGACGTTGGGGTGGTCGACGCCGCCCATGGTCTCCAGGGCGACGGCCGCGTTGGTGATCAGGTCGGGATGGGTTTCCATGCCGATGGTGATCCCGTACTCGGCCGCTTTGGCCCCTGCGCGGTGCAATCGCTCGTAGACCATGCGCTTATCCAGTTCCCCGGCCTGGACGCTTACGAAAAGCAATCCGGCGCCCAGGGCCGCGGCGGCGTCCAGGTGCGGGGTCAGCCGCGCGTCCACGTCGTCGTACTGGACCTCCACCGGGCATTGCAGGCTGCTGGCCGACAGCCCGTGATCTTCGAGCCTGGACTTGACGCCGGCGACCTGGTCCGGCGCGGGTGCGTCGATTTCCACGTGATGAACGCCGATCGTGGGCAGATGGGCATAGGCGGATTCGCTGAACTTTCCGTAGCTTGCCGTTCGGCACGCAAGCAGGTTGGCGGGCATAGAGATCCTTCTTTCGGATAGATCCTTACTCATGGGAAACGGAGCGGGCAGATACCGGAATGAATACTGTTCGAAATATAAAGGTAGAACGAAGGAGGGTCAAGGTGTCGTAGCGGTCAGAAGCCCCGCAGACCCGTGACCCACTTCATCAGGCCTTCCGCGGGCAGGTCGGGTTTCAGGATGGGCGTCCGAACGCCCCGGGTGCGCAGCAGGACCTCGGCGGCCTGGTAACCGCTGCGCACGGCGCTTTCCATGGTCGCCGGCCAGCCCGTCTGCACCCAGTCGCCGGCGATGGAGAGATTGGGAAAGGGGCTGGATGGACCGGGGCGCAGCGCGTCGCAGCCGGGTCGGGGCGCGAAGGTGGCCCGGCCCTCCTTGACGACGATGGCCTTGAGCAGTTTGGCCTGGCGTACCGCTGGGAGGAGGGATTCGAGATCTTCCATGGCCTGATCGATGATGACCTGCCGGGGCGTTTTCATCCAGTCATCGGATGCGCTGACCACGAGGCCGAGATAGGCGCCGCCGTTATCCGCGGAGAAGGCGCCGGCGTGCCGGCTGGACTGATTGAATATCCACTGTATCCTCCGGCCGATCACCGCGGCGTATCCCAATTCTGTCACGGGCCGGTCGAACCAGACGTGCACGGCCGTGATGGGCGAGACCGACAACCCGTCCAGCATCGAGAAGTAGGGATCCGATGCCTGGCTTTGGGGCAGCAGCTTGCACAGTACGTCGAAAGGCAGGGCCGAAAGGTAGGCCCCGGCTTCGATGGACGAACCGTCCTGCAGCGAAAGGGAAGCCACCCTGCCGTCCTGGACGGAAATGCCGGTAACCCCCCGGTTGAACACGACGCGGCCGCCCCGCTGCTCAATGTAGTCTATGCACGGCGCGTAGAGATCACCCAGCGGAACGGCGGGCAGCCCCACCTCGTATCCGCTGCGATTGAGCAGCATGGCCCGGACAGCCGTTCCGATTCCGTAGTCGGCATCGATGTCGCCCAGTTCGTCGTTGAGCGCGCTGATCAGGAAGGGTTTCCAGAAGGCTTCTATGGCCCTGTTCGTTGCCCCGTGGGCCTCGAGCCAGGCGGCCATGGAAACCGGGGAAGGCGTCGCGCCGGAGGGCGTTGCCGGTAAAGACTCCGCGCCCCGTGACGCTGCAGAGGCGGGCGCCGTTGCCGAAGCGAGGGCCACGTCAGGATCGCCGGTTCTCCGTAGACTGGCAACGTGGCGAATCATGGCGGCCACGGTGCGGACGACGGACAGCTTGTCCCGGATGCCCATGGTTTTAATCCGCAGGAACGATGGAAGCAGATGAAAGGGCGGGGGGAGCGCCGAGGGCCCGATGACCGAGACCCGGCTGGACTCGTCGATGAACGGGATGTCCTCGTGGAAGTCGATGTGATCCGCGACACCGAGGCGCGTGTAAAAGTCGACGAGGTTGACACAGCAGCCCAGGAGCACGTGCTGGCAGTTGTCCACCCTCTCGCCGCTCGACGGGTGGATGAAAGAGGTGGCGCGGCCGCCCAGGATCGGACGCCTTTCGTACAGTTCGACCTGTAAGCCGGCATCGGCCAGTGCGACCGCGCCGGCCAGTCCGGCCAGCCCTCCTCCGATGACGATTGCCTGGGTCATACGCGTTTCCGGATCAGCGCCCGCGCCGTAATGGAAAGCTTCTTCCACGGGGACAGGCCGATGCGCTGGCTATAGACGTCATATTGGCGGCGGGGGATTTCCTCGAGACAGGCCCGGTAAATGCCGATCATCGTCGCCAGGCACGCCCGGCTCGAGGGTTGAACGAGCGGTAGGAGAGGCAGCGCCTCGTCATAGAAGCTCCTGGCCCTTTCCACCTGGAAACCCATCAGCCGCCGGAACGGGTCGTTGAACAGGCCGTTCCGCAGGTTCTCTTCCGTGTACCCGTAGGCGTCAAGGTCTTCCTGCGGCAGGTAGACGCGGTCCATCCCGGCGTCTTCCCGGATGTCGCGGAGTATATTGGTCAGCTGGAAGGCGATGCCGCAGGACTCGGCGTAACGCTCGGCTTCTTCGCCCTGGTATCCGAAGATACGTATGCACACCAGTCCGACGGCGGAAGCCACTCGATAGCAGTACTGGTACAGGTCCGCGAAGGTGGCGTAACGTGTCACGGTAAGGTCCATTTCCGCGCCGTCGATGATGGCGTCGAAGTACGCCCTGGGGATGTCGAACCGCCGCACCGTATCGCTGAACGCCGGCAACATGTCATCGCCGGGCGACGTTTCTCCCGGCGTTCCGTCAAAGTCGATGTCTCCGTCATGGGTGCTGTATCCGCCCTGCGTTCCTTCATAGGCGCCGTCCAGGATCTCGCGACAGACTTTCAAACGGGATAGACGGTCCGCTGTCCCGGCTTCGCTGGTTTCGCCGGCCGTCCCTGTTTCGCCGGCCGTCTCGATCGAACCGTTTGCACCGGTCGTCCCGTTTGCACCGGTCGTCCCGGTCTCCCCGGTCTCCTCGTCGACGATATCGTCACAATAGCGCATGAAGGCGTAGACCGCGCACATAGCCCGCCTTCTTTCGGCCGGCAGTACGAGGAAGGAATAGTAGAAGTTCTTCGCCCTCGATTTCGCGACCGCGCGACAGAAATCATAGGAACGTGCTAGCGAATCCATAGTCGTTTCAGTGCGTATTTCATGAACAGTCCGGTCTTCCGTGCGGCTGACAGGGTGGGTCGCCGGGTCAGCACGTCGAATCGCTGCCTTTCGATCTGGTCCAGCAGGGCGGAACCGCACCGGTTGAACAGTTCGATGTCCAGCCCGACCTTTGCGTCCACCATCCCGCGCAGTCCGAGCCCCTCATCGAACAGCTTGCGCGTCCGGTTCACCTGGTATGCCATCAGTCCCCTGAATCGATCGTCGACGACCCCGGCCTCGAGGTCCTCTTCGGTGTAATGGTACCGGTCCAGATCCTCCAGGGGCAGGTAGATCCGGTCTTTTGCCAGGTCTACCCGCACATCCTGCCAGAAATTGGCCAGTTGGAGCGCGGTGCACGTGGCGTCGGACAACAGCTGCCGCTCCCTGTCCCGGTAGCCGCACAGGTAGAGCACGAGACGCCCTACGGGATTGGCGGAGTAGCGACAGTACTCGAGTACGTCCGCGTAGGTCCGGTAACGCGTCACGACCTGGTCCTGCCGGAACGCGGTCAAAAGGTCCCGGAACGGGGTAATCGGAATGTCGAACCGGTCGATCGTTTCCCGGAGGGCGATGAATACCGGATGACGGAATTCGTTGTCGTAACAAGCCAGCAATTCGGCGTCCCACCAGTCGAGCAGCTCAAGGGACAGGCCCGTGTCTCCGGTTTCGTCGGCGAGGTCGTCGGACCACCGGCAGTAGGCGTAGACATGGTAGAAGTGCCGCCGGAGCGCGGAGGGTAGAAAGGGGGAAACGACGATAAAATTCTCGTAGTGCCGGCGCGCGAGACGGCTGCAGTACCGGTGGGCGGACTCCAGGGAGGCGTCCCCGGCGCCGGGCAGGGCGTCGAGCGCGAGATCATTGAACCGGAGTACGGCTTCCGGCAGATAGTCGGGTAACTGGGACATGAATAAGACGCGGAAAGACCCTCTCCCGGTCCGCCTGAACCGCCTGGTTCACTCGGCCTGCCTGAACCGCCTGGTCGACCTCCCAGACTGAACGCTGGGATCGTCTGACCAGGCGGCAGGCTTGCTCGCAGGCGGCCGGCGGCAGGATACCGGTACGTATACTCCTCGCTCCGGCCGTGGTTCAGCCGGGTTCCGCCGCCTTACCCGCCGCTGCAGGCGAATTCCAGAACGAGTTCCTCTTCGAGGCGGTACTCGATGAGGTCCTTGATGGTTGCTATTTTCAGATGATGCTCGTCGGCGATTTCGACCAACCGGGGGAGACGGGCCATGGAGCCGTCCTCGTCCAGCACTTCGCACAGGACGCCCGCGGGGTAGAGACCGGCCAGCCGCATCAGGTCGACCGTGGCCTCGGTGTGCCCGTCCCTTTCCAGCACGCCGCCGTCGCGTGCCTGCAACGGGAAGAGGTGTCCCGGCCGCTCGAAGTCCTCCGGCGCCGTATCCGGGTGCACGAACAACTGAGCGCTTACCGCCCGGTCATGGGCGGAAATGCCGGACGTCACGCCGTTTACCGCATCCACGGATACCGTGAAGGGCGTGTCCCCAGTCGACGTTTTCCCATCGACCATGATGGGGATGTCCAGCTCTGCAAGACGCTGTTTCGTGGTGGGCAGACAGATCAACCCCCGTCCGTGCCTCGACATGAAGTTGATGATTTCGGGCGTGACCTTTTCGGCGGCTACCATGAAGTCGCCTTCGTTCTCGCGGTTCTCGTCATCGATGACGATCAGCACCCGTCCTGCTCTTACTTCTTCCACGGCTTCGGGAATGGTGCAGAAATGGGATAACATCTCGCTTACCCCCTTTTCTAAGGTGTAATTAAACACGAGCGGCGCGCGCTCACAATCGGATTCGCAAGTGAATGGATTTTCAGTAAGAACGCTCTGGCCGCCGTGTCTCGGTGGAAAATTAGACTTATGCTCATAGGGGGATTATATTCATATCAAATATGAATTGCATGAGGTCCCCGTGAGTATTCTGTGAGGAACGTATGAATCACCCTTTTTTTTCTTCGGAAACCGCCCATTGAGCCCCGAATGACACAACAGACTGCCGCCAAAGGCTTCCGCTTCGACGACTTCGTGCTGGACATCCAGAACCGCCAGATCCGCCGGAAACACGCCGTGCTTCCGCTGAGTTCCCGGTATTTCGACGTACTGGTGCTGCTGGTATCCAATGCGGGACAGCTCGTGGAGAAAAACCGCATCTTCGACGAAGTCTGGGAGGACGTGATCGTCAGCGATACGGCGCTGACCCAGTGTATCAAGTCGATCCGGAAGCAGCTGGAGGATGACGCGTCGAATCCCCGTTACGTCAAAACGGTGCCGAAGCATGGATACGTCTTCATCGGCGACGCGGTGGAGATCGAGGACGAACCGTCCCCGCAGGCCGCCAAAGACAAGCCGACCCGTCCGTACAAGTTCCTCGATTACTACACCGAGAACGACCAGGGCCTGTTCTTCGGCCGCGAGGAAGAGATCGAGAACATCTGTTCCCGCATCCTTGCCCGGCGCTCGTTTCTCCTCTACGGCCGTTCCGGCGTCGGCAAGAGTTCGATCCTCCGGGCCGGCGTCATCCCGCGGTTGCAGGACCAGGGCCACCTGACGTGTATCATCCGGAGTTTCACCGATCCCCTGCAGCACATGCAGCGGATGGTCCGGCGGCTTGTAACGGAGAGCGGAGTGGGCGGGTTCGACCCGGACGGTGTTTCTCTGCAGGAACTGCTGCACCGGAACTGGTCCGGCCCCGCGTCCAGGATTGTCGTCATGCTGGACCAGTTCGAAGAGTTCTTTCTCCTGCTTGATGAACCGGGCCGGGAGGCGTTCGTCGATGAACTCGCCGTGATCATGGAGGACGATGCGCTGCCCCTGCAGTTCGTCTTCGTGATGCGGGAGGACATGCTCGCGGAGATGAGCCGGCTCAAGCCGGCGGTCCCGGAGATCTTCCACCATGAATACCGTCTCAGCCGATTGACCTCCGAACAGGCCGCACAGGCCATCACGGGTCCCGCCTGGCGGGTCGGCTGCCGGTACGAAGACGCGCTCGTCGACCGCCTGCTGGAGGACCTCTCCGACGAGGACACCGTCGATCCGCCGCACCTGCAGATCGTGTGCGATACGCTGTACGATCAACGCGATACGAAAAACATGATCACGGAATCGGCCTACGACCAGCTGGGCGGCGCTTCGCGAATCCTGGCCGACTATCTCGCAAGGGTCCTCCGCCGGTTTTCGGCAGCCGACCTGTCCGTGGTGCAGCAGGTGTTGCTGGCGCTCATCTCCGCGGAGGAGCGGCTCATCGTCGTGCGGGAGGCCGATCTGGCAGCGCGTATCCAGGCCGGCGACCGGTACGACGCCGACACCCTGGGAACGCTGCTCGGGGAACTGGTCGACGCCCGTATCGTCCGGCGACGAAACCAGGAAGGGGAAGGGTGGCTGGAACTCGCCCACGAATGCATGATTCCGGAGGTGTCCCGCTGGCTGACCGGCAGCGTTTACGAAGCGAAGCAGGCACGGAGCCTGCTCGAACGGTCGGTGGAGAATTACAGGACCTACCAGCTCATCATGGACCATGAAAGCCTGGACCTGCTTGCGCCCTACCTGGAAGAAATCGGCGTCTCCGGCCAGGAAGCATACCTGCTTTGCATCAGCATGCTCAACCGGGACCGGCCCGTGCCGCCCTGGCTGGTTGAAAAGGTGCCGGATGCGGTGAACGTGATACTGGAGGCCATGTACAACGATCGCCGGGAAGTACGCAAGCGGGCGGTGGAGTCATCCCGGCCCGTGCGCTGCGCGGCACTGAACAACCGGCTCCGGCACCTTGCGTTGCGGGATCCCATGTTGAGTGTGCGCCGGGCGGCAAGTATCGAGCTGGCGGACTGGTTCGGCTCGGCGGTGGAATCGGTCCTGACCCGGCCCACGGGTAACGAGTCCGTAAGCCGTCTCCAGCGGGCGGTCAGCCTGGCCTTCCTGCGGGAACAGAACCGCTCGGTCAAGCTTTCCCGGCTGTACCGGGTCATGGTGATGGTCGGGTTCATACTGATGCGCCTGCAACAGGGCGGGATCGACATCATGCAGCAGGGCATCGGAGGATCGTTCGGCGGCGCCGTGTCCGGCCTGTTCGGCGGGCTTCTTCTCGGAACCGCCCTGGCCGCCGTCAGTTCCGGCCTGTCGTCGGAGGCGCTCACGCCCATTTTCGTCCTGGCCGGCCTGGGTCTGTTCGGCGGAGCATTCGGCGGTGCGGGCGTGTCCTTCGGCATGGTCGCGCTGCGGCGCGTATCCGGGAAATACGGCCGGTGGCTCGGCGTACTGGGCGGCGCGCTGGGCGGCGGCATGGTGGGCGCCGCGTTCAGCCTGTACAGTTCCGATACCATTCAGACCCTGTTCGGCCGGCAACCCGCGGACCTGACCGGCGGTCTCGAAGGCGCCTTCATCGGCGCGGGCGTGGCCCTCGGACCGGTCGTCACGTACTATCTGGCCAGGCGGCCCGGCCAGTGGCGAAGCCTGCTCTACATCGTCTTCGGCGCACTGGGCGGCATGATTGCCAGCATCGTATTGACCGTGATGGGCGGCAACATGTTCACGGCCAGCCTGGAAACCCTGCGGCAGTCCTTCGATGCGTCCCAGATCCGGCTCGAAACCATCGCGACGATCTTCGGGGAAGGCGAATTCGGCCGCACCACCCAGGTCGCCCTGGGCGCCCTGGAGGGACTGCTCTTCGGTGGGGGCGTTACGGCCGGCATCGAGATCTTCACGCGCACGAGGGAGCGTGTCGAAGGGCGGTTCGGCAAGGGCGGGTAGGCGTGCGCGCGAAGGCGCGGCGCGTATGCGCGGGCGTGGCGCGGGCGGCCGCGCGAGAAGGGAAAGACGAAACGTGAAGGATCGCAAGAAAGGCGCGGGGCTTCCCGGCGAATTCGAGGTGATCCGGCGTATCGGGCATGCGCTGCCCGAGCCGGATCCGAGCGTCCTGCTGGGTATCGGCGATGACGCCGCGGCTGTATCACCCGCACCCGGCATGACGACCCTGCTGACGACCGACACCTTCGTGGAAGGCGTGGACTTCGACCTGGACTTCTCGTCCTGGCGGCAGATCGGATGGAAGTGCATGGCCGCCAATTTCAGTGATATCGCGGCCATGGGCGGCGTGCCGAGACACGCGCTGACCACCCTCTGCCTTCCGGTCCATCGCTCCATGGAAGACGTTGAAGCGCTGTACGCGGGCTTTCACGACCTGGCCGGGCACGACGGCCATCCCGTGTCCATCGTCGGAGGGGATATGAGTTCGACGGACGGGCCGACCGTCGTCTCCATCACGGTGAGCGGAGAAGCCGCGGAGGAACGCATCACGCGGCGCAGCGGCGCCGGGGCAGGTGACATCCTGTGCGTGACCGGACACCTGGGCGCGAGCGAGACCGGCCTCCGCCTGCTACGTTTGGCACGGGAACGGCCGGCGGACCGGTTCGAAGGCGTATTGTGCCGCCACCGCACCCCCGTTCCACGGGTTCGCGAAGGCGTTTTGCTGGCAAACAGCGGGTGGGTCCGCGCCATGATCGACGTGAGCGACGGGCTCAGTTCAGACGCCCTGCACGTGGGTCGGGACAGCGGGGTAGGGTTGAATCTGAATGGGAACGCCCTGCCCATTGCGGAGGAAACCAGGCGGGCTATGGAGGAACTTCGGCTCGATCCAATCGGGACCGCCCTGGAAAGCGGCGAGGAATTCGAGTTGCTGTGCGCTGTCGCGCCGGAGGGGGTGGAGCGCCTGGCGGCCGAGCTTGCGGAGCGTACCGGAACGGCGCTGACCCCCATTGGAGAATGCCTGTCCGCCGACCGGGGATACACCTTTACGGATCACACCGGAAACCGCCCCCTGCGCCCGGAGGGGTACGAACATTTCAGCGGTTGACGGTCAGACTTCAATTTCCACGGCGTCGCCGGTCACCCGTACCGGGAAGCAGGTGAGGTTTTCGTAGGCCGGAGGCGACAGGACGTCGCCGGTGGTCACATCGAAAGACGCGCCGTGGAACGGACACCAGAGGTCGGTGCCGTCCAGCTCCCCTTCGCTCAGGGGCGCGCCCATGTGGGGGCAGAAATTGTCGGCGGCATAGTACTTCCCGTCCACGTTGCAGAGGACGATCTCCTTCCCGCTGATCGAGACCATCTTCATCTGGCCCGGACTCAACTCATCCAGCTCCGCCGCCTTGACGTATCCCATGTACGCTTGCTCCTCTTTCGATTCCGCGTGATCCGGGTCCCTGATTCGTACGGCCGCCGAAACGCGCCGTCAGCCGGGAATGATGATCCGTTGACCGATTTGCAGCCGCCTGGCCTGCACATCGGGGTTGGCTTGCATGAGAGCCGCGAGGGTAACCTTGAAGGCCCGGGCAATCCGCGCCAGCGTATCTCCCGACCGGATGTTGTAGGTCACCGCGCCGCTTGTTCCGCTACCGCTTCCGTTTCCGGAAAGGCGAAGCACCTGGCCGGGATGGATGATGTCTCCACGCAACCCGTTGGCCAGTTTCAGCGCGACGACGGATGTCCCGTAATACCGGGCGATGCGGGTCAGCGAGTCGCCGCGCCGCACGGTGTGTGTAGCGGCGTCTTTCGGTGTACCGTACGAAGCCGTCTGCCCTGCCCACTGCTGTCCACCGTAGTTCCTTCCGGGTACGCGGAGGAGCTGGCCTACGCGGATCAGGCTGCCCCGGATCCGGTTCAGGCTCCGGAGTCTGCTGACCGAGGTCCGGAATCTGCGGGCGATGTGGCCCAGGGTATCACCCCGCCGCACGCGGTACCTTCGAACCTCGGGAGGTGGCTTGAAATTCGACTCGGGAAGCTCGTCGAGACTGCCGAGAAGGGTCGAACCCGCACCCAGGGGCACGCGCAATGAAAACCCGGTGGGCGGCGTCACGCCATACCGGATGTCGGTATTCAATGCCTTGAGATCGTCCTGCGGCATGGCGAGCAGATCGGCGACATGCTGCAACGCGACCGACTTGTCGATACGCACCTCTTCGAAGAGATGGGGGTCGTGGGTGTCCGGCAATTCGACGCCGTATTTCTCCGCATTCTCGATGATGTGCAGCACCGCGAGGAACTTGGGTACATAGTTCCGGGTCTCCCTGGGCAGCCGCATTTTCCAGTAATCCCGGTTCCCCGTCCGGTTGATTTCGCGGAGCACCCGGTTTTCACCACAGTTGTATGCCGCCATGGCGAGAAACCAGTCGTCGAACATGGTGTACAGGTCCCCCAGGTAGGCGAGAGCCGCCGGGGTGGCCTTGATGGGATCGAAGCGGTCGTCTACCCAGCCGGACCGCTGGAGTCCGTACCGTTTTCCCGTGTCGTGGATGAACTGCCACATGCCCGCGGCGGCCGCCCACGAGAACGCCCTGGGCTTGAAGCCGCTTTCGACGATGGGAAGCCATTGAAGCTCCGGCGGCATTCCCCGGGCGGCCAGTTCTTCGCGGATCATCGGGGTGTAGCGCCCGGACCGCTGGTACGCGGTCTTGAGTATGTCCAGGCTTCGGTCTTTGAGAAACAGATTGATCTGTTGCTGGACGCGTCGGTTGAGTACCCTGGGGATCGAACCCCGGACTTCGGCGGCGGCGTGGCGCCTGTTCTGGATCCGGTCCACCAGTGGTCCGAGCTTCCTGAGGAGTTCGGCCTGCTCGGGGGTGGCCGCGTGCTTCTGGTCATCACTCAGCAGGACGAGGAGTTCAAGCACTTCATCGACCGCGGCGCGCGCGGCCGTGGTGTCGGATCGCTCCAGCGCCGAGAGGGCCGCGTCATAGCGCAGCCTGGCGTCGGCGAGTAGGCTGTCCGGGTCCCGCAGCGCCAGGGAATTGGCCGCGGTGACGTGATCGAGGGTAAGATCCGGATCGGGCATTTCTTCCACCGCGACGGTATTCCCGGCGGTATCCGCCGTCCCGGTCTGGGGCGTGGTGTGCGAGCCCGGTTCAAGGGTCCGGGGGGCGGCGCAACCGACGAGGATCACGAGGCCTATGAGCGGGAGGTGTCTAATCATATCCGTGCCTGCGATTCAGATACCGATGAAGCCGCCGGAAATCGATCCACCGTCCGGCAACTGCCTCCAAAGCCACCTGAAATATATGGCCAACCTTCGGGTAGGCAAGGGCTTTTAGAAAAAAGAGTGTTTCGTCAGGACGCGTTCACGGCGCGTTCAGGACGCGTTCATGGCGCGTGATGACTTTGCGCATTCGGCGAGCGCCCGGTCAATTTCCTCGACCACCCACGGATCTTCCTCGGTCTTCCGCGCTTTCTCCAGTTCCGCCAGCGCCCTGGCGCCGCCGACGTTTCCCAGCGCCCAGGCCGCATGGCCCCGTACCAGCGGCTCGTCGTCGCCCAGCGAATCGGTGAGGGCGGGTACCACCCCGGGGTCCTTAGTGTTGCCCAGGGCTACGGCGGCGTTCCGCAGCAGGCCGCGCCGCTTCGTACGTTTGACGGGACTGCCCTTGAACCGGGTCCTGAACGCCTCGGGCGTCAACCCCAGCATTTCGATGAGGTCCGGCGTTTCGTTCCAGGGACGGGCAGCGAAGGCCGGATGGCCGGTTTCGGGCGCGCGGCGGTTCCAGGGACAGACATCCTGGCAGTCGTCGCACCCGAATACGCGGTCTCCCATCGCCGCGCGGTATTCCAGGGGAATGGCGCCCTTCAGTTCAATGGTGTGGTAGGAAATGCAGCGGCGCGAATCGACCACGTAGGGTTCGATGATGGCGTCCGTGGGACAGGCTTCGAGGCATAGGGTACACGTGCCGCAGTGATCGGCCTCGGGCCCGTCCGGGTCCAGATCGATGTCGAGGAGGATCTCCCCGATCAACAGCCACGAACCCACGCGTTTGTGGATGAGGTTGGTGTGCTTCCCGAACCACCCCAGGCCGGCGCGAACGGCGAACTCCCGTTCCAGCACGGGCCCCGTGTCCACGTACACCTTCCCTTCCACGGGTCGGCCGGCCCGGTCCTGCACGAATCGAAGTAGCGCCAGCAACTTCTCTTTCATCACGTCATGGTAATCGTCGCCCCGGGCGTACCGGGCGATTTTGCCGCGAGGAGTGTTTTCTGAGACTGGATCCGGGTCCGGACACCGGTAATTCATGGCGACCACAACGAGGGACCGGGCGTTCTGCAGGATTTTCCGTGGATCCTGGCGTTTCTCGATCTGGCGTTCCAGGTAGGCCATCTCGCCGGCCAGCCCCTGCTCGATCCATTCGGCGTAGTAGTCCCCGTGGCGGGGTGGGTCGGCCGTCGTTACGCCGGCAAGATCGAATCCGAGCGACGCGGCATGCGCCTTGATTTCTTCGGTAAGAGACACGGGAATCCGCTGCGCGGCGTGGTTATCCCGCCGCCTGTCCGCTGGACGCCGCAGCATGTCGCCGGTTCCGGTTTCGTCCGTACGACCTTCGACGTCCGCCGTGCTGCTGGTCGTCCCGCTTGTTCGTCATCCTGTGGGCGATCTTCTCCCGGATGACGGTCACCTTGATGTGCCCGGGATAGGTCAGGTCGTTGCGGATCTTCTGGGAGATCTCGGAAGCCAGCGTGTGCGTCCGGTCGTCGTCCACCTGGTCCGGACGGACCATGACCCGGATCTCGCGGCCGGCGTTGATGGCGTAGGCGTCGGCCACCCCGTCGAAGGAACGGGCGAGTTCCTCCAGTTCCACCACTCTGCGGACATAGTCTTCGGGATCATTCCTGCGGGCGCCGGGCCGGGCGCCTGAAATGGCGTCCGCCGCGGCGACCAGGAAGGTGATCGGCGAGGTGATTTCCTCGTTCTCGTCATTGTGATGGGCGATGATGGCGTTCTTGACTTCCTCGGGTTCGCCGTACTTTTCCGCGAAGGCCAGGCCGATTTCCGGGTGGGACCCTTCCATCTCGTGGTCCAGGGCCTTGCCGACGTCATGCAGGAGTCCGCAGCGCCGGGCGAGTATCTCGTCCAGGCCGATCTCGACGGCCATCATCCCGGTGAGGAACGCCACCTCCTTCGAGTGATCCAGGGCATTCTGGCCGTAACTGGACCGGAACCGCAGCCGGCCGACCAGTTTCATCATCTCGGGATGCATCGATTTCAGTTTGAGCTCGTTGACGGCCTGTTGTCCTTCCGAAAGCAGGCGGCTGTCGATCTGTTCCTGGGCCCGCCCGATGATTTCCTCTATGCGGCTCTGGGTGATCTTTCCGTTGGATACGAGGTCCGCCATGGCCGTCCGGGCGATTTCCCGGCGAATGGGATCGAAACAGGAGATGACCACGGCTTCAGGCGTATCGTC
The DNA here is from genome assembly GCA_026705925.1 of Gemmatimonadota bacterium. Classification (GTDB taxonomy): domain Bacteria; phylum JAAXHH01; class JAAXHH01; order JAAXHH01; family JAAXHH01; genus JAAXHH01. The sequence continues at coordinate 107,481 of JAPOZT010000029.1, read as the reverse complement.
CACCATTACCTTGACTTCGCTGGCCGCCTCGAAAGTCCGTATGTTGCGGCCGTCTTTTCCGATGATACGAGCCTTTATCTGGTCGTTGGGCAGGGGAACCACCGCGACGCTGGTCTGCGTGGACTGATCCACCGCGCACCGGCTGATCGCCAGCGTGACAATATGTCTCGCTTCCCGGTTGGCATTCGTCTGCGCGGTTTTCAGTATGTCCCTTACCTGGTGCTCGGCTTCCTGTTTCACGTCGCGGATGAGTTCGCCGTGGAGCTGCTGCTTGGCTTCCTCGGAGGTCAGCCGGGCCAGGGATTCCAGCCGGTTGCGGTATTCCGAGGCCGACTCCTTCAGGCGGACTTCCTGCGCGTTCAGCCGCTCTTCCGTCTTCTCCAGTTCGTCTTCCCGCTGGCTGGTCTGATCTTCGCGGTCCTTCAGGTTGTCATACCGCTGCTCGCACTCCTTCTCCCGGTCCATCATATCCTGCTCCTGGCTCACCAGGGCGGACTGCCTTCTGTTGATCTCCTCCTCCTGGGCCTCCCGGGCGTCGTGCCATTTTCGCTTTTCCTCCAGCATCTCCGCCCGGCGCTGCACTTCCATTTCCTTGAAAAGACGCTGGGCGCGCTTCTGGGCCTTCTCCTCCATTTCGCCGGCTTTATTGCGCCGCCAGAGCATGCCGATGACCAGTCCGACGAGACCGGAAAACACGGTCAGCGCGGCCAGGGGCAGCAATAACCCGTTCAGGTTTTCCAATGGGAATTCCATACAACACCCCCCGCGATAGAGCAGCTTATCCCTTTAGTGGCATCGAGCGCCGTGGCGTCAAGCGCAGTTGCATCGAGCGCCGTGGCCTCGAGCAGTGGCGTCGAGCCCGGGATTAATGTCGATAAGCTGGCCGCCGGACCGGATGGTGACCGGGTCGGCTTTCGCCGGCAGGGGCGTCTTGCTTACGGGCGAGGAAGGGAAGGCACCCGTGTTTCTCGAACCGTTCCGCCGAAGGGGCGTTTATGCGCATATTCCCGAAGATATGCCGTCAAGCGTTTGCCGTGTTTTCCGCTGAAGAAAGTTCCTTCGCCATCCGGCGCCGGGAGCGTGCGTACATAATTCAGCAAAGTTAAATCTGAAGTAGAACTGAATCTGATTCCACCTGTTCGCCAGGAACGGTGTCGGTCATGCGTATTGCTTGTGAAATCCGTGTTCCAATGCGCCCGTTCTTCCTTAAGGAGCGCCCCCAACCTGCTTATCGAGTTACCCAATAAGGTCGTACAATATGCGGTTTCCGGTGCATCATCCGGGTTGTCGTACTTTAAACTGCGACGCGGTTATGCGGACCGCTCGCGTGCGCCTGGTTTCCTTCCGAATCGATCCGGCAGGAACAGGATGATCGTTCCCAGCATGAGCAGCGCCGTACCGACCCAGACCCAGTTTACTAATGGATTAATGTAGACCTTAAATGTAGCTACGTCAAGCGTTTCGTTCAGTTCAGCCAGGACCACGTACAGGTCCTCATTCACCGTCGACCAGATGGAAACTTCCGAAGTCACCTGGTCCTGAATGGGGTAGAGTCGCTTCTCCGGGGCCATCATCACAACGGGCTCGCCGTCCACGGAAAGGCGGAGCAGGCCGGCGTAGGACACGTACTCGCCCATGTTGGTCTCGGTGAGGGAATCGAAGTCCAGCGTGTAGTTCTTGATCTGGAAGGACTCGCCCTCCCGGACCGCGAAGTTTTCCTCCCGGTCGAACGCCTTTCCCGTGAAGCCCACGAAGAGGAGCACGATGGCGATGTGGACGACGTAACCGCCGTACCGGCGCTTGTAGCTCATGACCAGGCGGTAGAAGGCCGCGGGCCAGGATTCTTCGTTCGTCGACCGGCGCGCGCGGGCGCCGCGGTAGAACTCCAGACCGATGGCGCCGACCACGAAGGCGCACATGCTGAAGGAAAGCACGGCGTAGACGTGCCGGATGCCGAAGGCGAGCAGGATGGCGGCCGCGGCGAGGAAGCAGGCGATGGGTATGGAGAAATGCCGCTTCAGGCTCTGCACGGACGTCTTGCGCCAGGCGAAGAGCGGACCCGCGCCCGTGAGGAAGAGCAGGAAGAGGCCCAGGGGCACGTTGATCTGGTTGAAGTACGGCGCGCTCACCGTGATCTTCTCCCCGCTGACCGCCTCGGAAAGCACGGGGAATATGGTGCCCCACAGGATGGCGAAGCACACGCCGACGAGGGCCAGGTTGTTCAGCAGGAAGCTGCTTTCCCGCGAGACGAAGGAGTCGAGTTCGCTGCGGGCCTTCAGGGCGTTGCGCCGGCTGATCAGGAGTCCGAAGGACAACACCATCGAGACGATGACGAAACCCAGGAACATGGGGCCGATGCCCGAAGTGGTGAAGGAATGCACCGATGAGACGACCCCGCTTCGCGTTAGAAAGGTGCCGAAGTAGACCAGGCCGAAGGTCAGGATGATCAGGATGAAGTTCCAGATCTTCAGCATGCCCTTCTTCTCCTGGATCATCACGGAATGGAGAAAGGCCGTGATGGTCAGCCAGGGCATGAGCGCCGCGTTCTCCACCGGGTCCCAGGCCCAGTAACCGCCCCATCCCAGCTCGACGTAGGCCCACCGGCCGCCCAGCATCAGGCCGAAACCGAGGAAGAACCAGGCGTAGAGGGTCCATCTGCGGATCGTCCGGATCCACGTGTCGCCCAGTTCCCCCGTGATTAACGCGGCTATGGCGAAGGCAAAGGGGACCACGGTCCCCACGTAGCCCTGGTAGAGGATGGGCGGGTGGATGATCATGAGCGGCATCTGCAACACCGGGTTCAGGCCGCGGCCCTCGGCGGGCACGAAGGGAAGCAGCTCGAAGGGATCGGCCATGAAGATGAGCAGGGCGATGAAGAACAGGACCACCGACATCATCACCGCGTGTACGTAGGGGATCAGCGTCTGGTTCCGATCCCGGTTCGTCAGGTGCACCACCAGCGCGAAGAGGGCCAGAGTCCATACCCACAGGAGCAGGGAGCCCTTCTGACCGGCCCACATCGCGGTGACGCGGTAGAACTCGGGCAGGGTGCTGCTGGTGTAGGAGGCGACGTACTCCACCTGGAAGTTGCCCGTGTACAGGTGGTATATCAGCACGATGGACGACAGGGTCAGCAGGCCGAAGGTGGCGAGGACGCCGTGGGCCCCGCTGGCGATCATCTGCGGGTTCCGCGCCCGGGCGCCGACCACGCTGGTCACGCCGCCGTAGGCCGCCGTCATGAAGGCGAGCAGGAGGCTGAAGTATCCGATATCGTTCATTTATTCACTCAGATGGGTGCGCGCCGCTATGGTACCGAATGGACGTCGGACCGCGCCGGTCGATTTTCGAACCGCGCCGGTCGGCCCGGGGTTTCAGGTTCGTCTTTCCACCTCGATCCGGCCCTCGCCGGTAATCCTCCCGACGAGGACCTCGGTCGCCAGTCCGACGAAGAGGCCGTTCTCCAGGATGCCGGGTACGTTGTTGAGCGCGCGCTCCATCTCACAGGGGTCGTCGATCCCGTCGAAACGGGCGTCCACCACCATGTTCCCCTGGTCCGTGATGACCGGCCCGTCCTTGTGGACCGCCATCCGGAGCAAGGGTTCTCCGCCCAGTGCTTCGACGGCGCGCATGACGGGCTGAACGGCCATGGGCAGGACTTCCAGCGGCACGGGGCTTTTCGTACCCAGCCGATCGACCAGTTTCGATTCGTCCACGATGACGATGAACCGTTCGGCAATGCCGTCCACGATCTTCTCGCGCAGGTGGGCGGCGCCCCGGCCCTTGATCAGGTTCATCGCGGGATCGACCTCGTCCGCGCCGTCCACGGCGATGTCGACCCGGTCCACGTCGTCCAGCGTGCCGACCGGGATGCCGTTCCCGCGGGCCAGCACCGACGCGTCGAAGGACGTGGGGATGCCGACGATGTCCAGTTGCTCCTCCCGCACGCGGCGCCCCAGTTCCTCGATCATGAACTCCGCCGTCGATCCGGTGCCCAGCCCGACCACGTCGCCCGCGCCGACCATACGGGCGGACTCGATGCCGACGGTCCTCTTCATGTCTCGGGTCAGGTCTTCGGATGACATGTACTGGTTTTCCGGGTCTCGATCCGGCTATTTGACAGCGTCCAAAGATAAGCCGAATCACCTGTTCAAGTCAACTGATTCCGGTTCCTTTAGCGCGTGTATCCACGAAGTCAGCGCGGGTTGCAAGGGAAGGCCGGCGTGGGACCGGGACGTGGATCGTGGAACGGCCCGGCAGAGGGAACGGCACGGCAGAAGGATTCGATCGCCGGCGTGGGACGGTCCGCACTTCAACGGGAACTGTGGCGGAAGGTCATCTGGTTTCCGCTGGGGAAGAAGATGGTCAGGAGATCTTCCTCGATCGTGATGGTGCAGGGTTCAGCGGGCGCGTCTTCGGTATCCGCCGGCCTTACCCTCATCGAAAGCCCGCTGGCCTCGAAACCGTCGACGGCGTGGCCGCCGGAGAGGTTGTACAGGTGGCGGAAGGTCAGCTTGTCCCCTTCCAGGGTGTAGGTTCCCCCTTCGCCGGATCCCCTCCGCGGGCCCTCGTCGGTCACGATGAAGAAGAGGACCGACCAGTCCTTTTCGGTGAAGGAGATCAGCCCGGTCACCTCGTGGACCGGTCCGGATTTGAGCCGGTACGTCTCCGGTTTCCAGGCGCCCCGGATGTCGAGCGGCCCGGAATCGGACTGCGGGGTGTCGGCTGCGGCAGCGATCGGTACGGCTGCGGGATGTGCTTCCGTGCTCGCGGCCGTCGAAGCCGGGCTGGCGGCCGCAGCGGCGGCGTCCGGTACGGCGGCTTCTGATACAACGGCGCCCAGCATGACGGCGCCCGGTGCCAGGAATACGGTCAATATGACAAGTGTTTTCCAGCGCATGGTTTTCCTCATGGTTTTCCGGACGGGTCGACATCCGCGACGTCCGCGACGCCCGCCCGCTTCAGGTAGTCTCCGATGTACTCGAGGAGGTCGGCCTGGGCGTTGCCCCGGTCCTGGTAACGCCTCAGGAGGTCCTCGACCATCGGGGCGATTTCCAACGGGACGCCGTGCGACCTGCCAAGCTCGACGCCCAGGTGCATATCCTTTACCCCCAGGTCGACGGCGGAATACAGTGACTGGTCGTCCAGGAATCGGGTCAGGCATCGCTCCATCATCCGGCTCTGGCCCATGCTCGGACGGATGGCGTCGATCAGCTTACGCGGATCGATGCCGGCCTGAATGCCGATGGCCATCCCTTCGCAAGCGCCGATGAAGTTGATGAACATCATGAGATTGTTCACCAGCTTGGTCGCGACGCCGCTGCCGGTACTCCCCATGCGGACGACCGTTTCGCCCACGCCTCGCAAGAGAGGTTCGTACCGGTCGAACACCGCCTGCGGGCCGCCGACGAACACGGTTAGGGTAGCGTCCCTGGCGCCGAATACGCCACCGCTAATGGGCGCGTCGAGCACGTCGATACCCTTCGCCGCGCCTTCTGCCGCGATCCGGCGGGCGAGACCCGGTTCACCCGTGCTCGTGTCGATATAGACGGTCCCTTGTGCGAGCCCTTCGAACACGCCGTCTTCGCCCAGGACGACCGTCTCTACCACGGCGGGACCGGGCAGCGAGGTGAGGACCGCCTCGGCGCCCACGGCCGCCTCGCGAGGGGACGAAGCCCAGCCAGCCCCGGCATCCAGCAGGTTCGAGGCCTTATCCTCGTCCAGGTCGTGGACGCGCAAGGCGTGTCCGGCGCGCAGGAGACTGGCGGCCATGGGATTGCCCATGTTGCCCAGCCCGATGAAACCCACGTTCATGGCCGGCCCTATCGCGTTTCGTCGATGGTCGGGAAGTCACCCGGTATGGTGATCTCGATGACTTCGAAATCGTCGGAGTACTCCATGAGTTCATGGGCGACGCCGGGGGCCTGGTACCACGCGTCGCCCGCGGTCACCTCGATCTCGCCCACGTCCGCCAGGTCGATGCGCGCCCAGCCCTTGAGCAGGTAGTTCATCTGGAACTCGAGTTCGTGGGAATGATAACCCATGGGGCCGTCGCAGGACTGGGCGGCCCGGATGACGTGAGCCATCACCCGGCCTTCGGTGGCGGACTTCATGCCCAGGTCGCGGTATACGAAATAGGGGCGCAGCCCCTTGACCCAGTCGGCGCCTTCCGCATGGGCCGCGAAGGACTTGGACGTGTTCTCAGCCATGATGGTTCTCCTATTATATGGAAACGATGAATGCTGACGACAGTTTGAAAGAGGTGAGTGACAGGTACTGACGACCGACGCGGACGACAGATGCCAGGGTGCTTGCCTGGACGGTTTGAAGGCGTGCCCCGGTATCAGGGCGTGCCCGGCTACAGGTCGTGTGCCGGCCTCAGGGTGTGCCCCGCCGCTCGCCGCCATCCATGTAGACGGCGGTGCCGAAGACATAGGAACAGGGTTCGGACACGAGGAAAGTCACCACGGCGGCAACCTCCTCCGGTTCCGCGATGCGGCCGGCGGGAATCCGCTCGCCGGCTTCGCGCAGCAGTTCCTCGACGTCGCGGCCCTGCCGGTCGGCCTCCGCCTGCTGCAGGTCCCGTGCCCGCTTGGTGTTCGTCATGCCGGGACATATGGCGTTCACCAGAATACCGTCTCCCGACACCGCGTCCGTCAGGGCCCGCGTGAAGTTGAGGACGGCGATGTTGGCCACACTCAAGGGGATGTTGCCGCGGCTCGGGCTCGTCCCCGCGCTTCCGGCGATATGGACGATGCGCCCCCACCGGTTCTCCTGCATGTACGGGATCACCAGTTGTGACATCCTCAGGTATCCGTGGGCCTTGAGGGCCAGCCCCTCGTCGATCTGTTCCGTGGGAAGCTCCAGGATGTCGCCTCCCCGGGCCGCCCCGGCGCAATTGACCAGGATGTCGATACCGCCGAATGTGTCTGCGGCTTCAAGGACCACCTTGCGGCAGTCGTCCAGCGAGGTCAGGTCGGCGGTGACCGCGTGTCCCGCGCCACCCGCCGCTTCGATTTCCCGGACCACCTCGTCCAACAGGTCCCGGTTCCGGGCCGATATGCACACGCGGGCGCCTTCCCGGGCCAGGGCCAGCGCGCAGCAACGCCCGATGCCCCGGCTGGCGCCGGTGACGATTGCCCTTTTTCCATGAAGCTTCAGATCCATGGCTCAAACGTCCTGGTCGACAGAGCGGGACGGGAACCGACTGATCGAGTAGCCGTCGCCCGCGGTCCAGCCGGCGGCGGATCGATCACAACCCCAGCAGGCGGACGGCGTTTCCTCCCAGGATAGCGGTGCGGTCATCTTCGGACAATTCCATCGCGTTGATGCTCTCAATCATCTTCGGCATGCTGCCGATCTGGTGGGGATAGTCGCTCCCGGCCAGGATACGATCGGCGCCGGCGAAATTCAGGGCGAAATGCAGCGCGTCCACATCGAAATTGACCGTGTCGTAGTAGAACTGGTTCTTCAGGTAGACCGTGGGATGGTGCTCCAGGTTGGCGCGGCACTGCGGAAAGGCCTCGTAGCACCGGTCAAAGCGCTCAGCCAGGTAGGGCACGGCGCCGCCCAGGTGGCCCAGCACCCAGCGAATGTTCGGAAAGCGCTCCACCACGCCGCTGAAGAGCAGGCTGGCCGTGGCCAGGGTCGTATCCATGAGAAACCCCACCGCGGGCATGAGCATGTAGTCCTTCATGGCCTCCACGCCCAGGGGGAAGGTGGGGTGGATGAAGACGGCCATTCCACGATCGTCCGCGATCTCGTACATGGGCCAGAAGCACGGATCGCTGAGCGCCACGCCGTTGGCGTTGCTGTACACGCACGCCCCTTTGAGGCCCAGCGAACCGACGGCCCGTTCCAGTTCGGCGGCGCAGGCCTCCGGCTTGTTCAGCGGCAGGGTGGCCAGGGCCGGCAGGCGATCCGGATGCGCCTGTTGTATTTCGGCGAAAAGATCGTTGACCCTGCTGCTGAGTTCCGCGGACCGGTCCGGCGTCTCGATGAGCGTGCCCGGCGCCGTGAAGGTGATGACGTGCGTGTCGACGCCGGCCTCATCCATGACCCCCAGGCGCACGTCCATGAGCCGGTGGCCGGGCACCAGGATGTTGTAGTCGCCGGGAGAGTGCAGGACCGGGTTGCCGTCTTCGTCGTCGGTCACCGTGTACGCGCTGGGACCCTTCCGGATCTCCTCGACGTACCGGGGCGGATAGACGTGGTTGTGAAAATCGACGATGGGCATGGGGGGTGCCTGTCCTCTCCGCTCGCTTTCGCGTCAGCTTCCGTACAACGCGTTGAAGAGCAGCTTGAAGGTGCCGAGGGTCTGGTTGCGGAAATTGACCTGGAACCCGTAGAGTACGATGCGTCCTTCGCCGTGGCGCACGCTGATCATGGCGGGCTTGCCGGCGATGTGTTCCTCGCCGATCAGCCACCCGCTCTCGAGCACGTCTTTTTCGGGATAGGCGGCGACCACTTCGTATCGGTCGTTGAAGTGCGACGGGTTGATCGAATACACGGGACTGCCGCGGTGCATGGCCAGGGCCCGCTCCGGCATGCCGTATCCCAGCCGGTGAGTGTTGTCGACCCGGATCCGCAGCATGGAACCGGGGCAGAAGAACGCGCTTTCCGATAGTCCGGCCGTTACGTCGGTGATATGGAGGCTGAACTTCTCAATGGGAAGCTGGCACGCGCGGCTGACGGCCACGAGCGTACCGCCTTTTTCCACGAAGGCGCCGATGGCCTCGATTTCCGATTCACCCAGGGCGCTGCGGTACTTTTCGGGCTGGGGCACGGTCTTCAGGCGTCTTTCGATATCCTGTTCCGTGCCGGCCATCATGTCCATCGTGTCGTCGGGCAGGATGAACACGTCGCAGAGGTCGCTGAGGCCGCCCCGGATATCCGCGTCCCGTACGGAGCGGTAGGGAAAACCCGACTGCTCCAGCGTCATGCGGGTCCAGCCTTCGGGCATGTTGCCGCCCCAGTACCGCTGGTACATGGCGATGCGCGGCGGTCTGAGCGGATCGCCTTCCACCGGTTCTTCGAGACGGTAGCCCGCGGCACCGGCATCCCGGACGATTTCCTCGCACCTCGCCTGGTCGATCCCGCTGATGATAAAGGCGCCGGACGGCATGGACGGTATAGACGGCATGGACGGCTCGGTCGGCATGTCCGGCATGTCCCGCATGCCCTGGCCGTCCACGGAAAGGGGGCCGGTGGCACGGCAGACTTCCGCACCCGCATCGAGGGCCGCGTTGACCGCGGCATAGGCGGCGTTGAGCCGGGGGTCGACGGCCATGCCGTGCGTCCCGTCGCCGGTAACCGAACCGTTCGCCGGCGCCGGTTCGGTCACGGCATCCAGGTTCAGGGCCTCCTCGTCCAGGGCGGCGTGGGGCACTTCCGCCGGTTCGGCGCGGACGCCCATCATCTCCGCCAGCGTGTCCGTCGCGTTGTCGAAGATCCTGGTGGGCGAGCCGTCGGCCTTGCGTGCCCAGGCGTCGTCCGGCCAGAAGGTCTGCTCCAGCAGCGTCTTGACTACGCCGCGCTTAGGCTGGGCGTTGGAAATGAACCAGGTGCCCGCGGGATAGACCCGGCTTCCCACTGTCGCCCGGGTCCGGGTGCGCCGCACGTCGACGCCCTGTCGAAGCAGAGCGTTCACCAGGTGAGTCACCACCGCCGGATCGTGCTGGTCCGGGCGGATGAAGAAACCCGCCGAATCGTCCTCCATACCCCTCTCGGTCTGGTGCAGGGCCTTCTGTACGGCGTTCCGCAGCACCGTCTCCCGGCACCGGGCCGCGATGTCCATGATCCCGGTGGCGGCGACGAGCTGCTGGTCCACCATGTCGCGCAGCCGCCACCAGCCCCCCGGCCACGGATTCGGGAAATTGGTCTGTGGCTTGTAATGGGGCAGCGTATGCAGGGTGTTCCCGTCTTCTCCCCTGAGCTGATGGGGATGCACGTAGAGGGGACTGGCCAGTTTCGCCTGGGCCGTTTCGGAAAGCAGGCTCGCGATGTTGTGGTAGTTGCCGAGCCAGTGAAACCCCATGTGGTACCAGGCCGGGAACATGGCGCCGCTGATGACGCCCTGATGGCCCGCTTCCTCCAGCTTGTAGACCATGTGGGCCCCGTACCAGTTGATCTCGCGCCATACGAGCGGGTCGGCGTGGGGATGAATGGGTTCGCAGTAGGGGCAGACGAACAGGCGGGGCTGGTATCCGCCCATCTCGTGGTGGTCTTGGAAGACGTGGGGATGCCAGTCCTGGAACATGATCCGGGCCATGTACTTCGATTCCACCAGGTTCAGCATGAAGGCGTCTCGGTTGTTGTCGTGGCCGCAGTACCGGTGATACAGCCAGGGCAGGTCGCATCCCTCGTATTCCGTGCCCAGGTGCTCGTTGTACCAGTCGGTCACCATGATCTGCCCGTCGGGATTGAAGCAGGGCACCATCAGGAAGATGACGTTTTCCAGGATTTGCTGCGTGGCCTCGTCTTCGCCCGTCACCAGGTCATAGGCGAGCTGGGGCGCCATCTGCGTAGCGGCAATCTCACTGGCGTGGAGGCTCATGGACTGGCAGACGATGACCTTGCCGTCCTGCACCAGGCCGTCGATTTCGGCGTCGGAAAGGCCCCTCGGATCGGCGATCCGCCCATTGACCTCCCGGAGCTCTTCCAGCCTGGCCTGGTTTTCCGCGGAGGTGATGATGGCCATCAGGAAGGGGTTGCCCTCCGTCGTGGGACCCAGGTTGACCACGCGGATGTCCTCGCTCTGCTGGTTCAGCAGGTAGAAATACTCCGCGATGCGGTCCCAGCGGGCCATCTTGCGGTCGTCGCCGAGCCGGAAGCCGAAAAAGGACTCCGGTCGCTCAACGCGGTCGGCCATGAAGCGCTCCTGTCCGTGATTGTCCAGTCGGTGGTTTTCCAGTAGGTGGTTTTCCTGTCGGTGGTTGTCCCGTCGCTGCTGCCTACTTGGTCTTTCTTTCCACTTTGGTGATCACGACCGGCGGCGTGAGACGCTGGTTTTCGCGAGGGGACATCTGGATCTTACGGATCACGTCCAGGCCCCGGGTCACGCGGCCGAAAGCGGCGAATCCCTGTCCGTCCGGGTTGCGCTTGCCGCCGAAATCCAGTTCGGGCTGGTCGCCGATGCAGAAGAAGAACCCGGAGGTCGCCGTGTCCGGACCCATGCGCGCCATTGAGATGGCCCCGTCGACGTGCTTCAGGCCGGTCGCGGAGGTCCGTTCCAGGGGAATCGGATCGTACCCGCTGTTGGGCGGATAGCTGTCGTCCCGGTAATCGGGGTTTACCGCGCCCTGTATCACCTCGATCTTCACGTCGTTGTTCGGCTGGTTGTCCATGGTCACCGTCCGGTGGAACACCCCGCCGTTGTATTGTCCGGCATCCACGTACCGCATGAAATTCGCCACGGTAACCGGCGCACGGACCGGGTCGAGGACGATTTCGATGGTTCCCGCTTGCGTGGTCATCTCCAGAATGATTCCCTCTTCCTGGGCGTGGACCTGTCCGCCCGGTCCGCCGAAGAGACCGCAGAGCAGCAGGCCGGCCAGGACGCGTTTCATTCCAGTCGTAGGAATGCTCATGAGCATGATCTCCGTCCGGTAAACGTCATCACGGTTACCCGTGACGCCCGGTAAACGGCATCACGGCCACCCGTGACGCCCGGTCCGGATGACCGTGGGATGAACACTGTCGTGATTACGTGGAAACAGCAGCGGATACCGGTTCTCCCGGCAAGGCGGGACGAACCTTTAAAACGTAAGGCATGATGAAACCGGGGTGGGTCCCTGTCAAGCGTTTTATGGTTGTATCCAGCGGGGTTGCGGCACCCTTCCGATACGGGCAAAAACCTTGACAGTACAACCGGCGCGGTGGAACTTATGGGCATAAACCGAGCCGTCAGATTTCTCCCGTCGGGCCTTTCGCGGCCGGCCCCCGAGATGACCTCCCATGAACTGGCGATTAGCACGATCCGAACGGACTGCAAAGTCCGCATGGTCCGCATGGTTCACACGGTCCACACGCCGGATCGGACAGTACCTGGACCGGTACGAGATCGAAGAGCTGGTTCCCCACCCGCTCAAGCGGTTCTCGCGCCGGTTTCTCGGCGCCGGGGTCTGGTTCGCCGCGTTCCTGCATTTCTTCGCCGCAGGTGGCATCTACGTCTACAGCCAGATCGACTTCGAGCCCATGGTGGAGCTCGAGATCCTGCCCTATCCCGATCACCTGATCGACGTCATCGATCCGGCCAGGCTGCTCACCTCTGAGCAGGGCGGTGGCCGGCCCGGACGGCTCGAGCCGCCGGAGGACCCCGGTGACGACATCATGAGCCAGGGCGTGCCCGTTCCCGTGGTCGTGGGGATTCCCGAACCGATCGACGCCAGCCTGATCGCCGAGGAGCACGAGATCGCTTCCCAGGAAGAGATGGAAAGGGCCGTGGCCGTCGCCATGGATACCGAAAGCGAACCCGGCGACGAAGCGGGCATGGCAGGATCGGGCGTCACGGGAGGCGTCGAAGGGGGGAGCGGGAGCGGCGGTACGGGCGGTCTCGGCGAAGGGGGCGACGGCACCTGGAAATACGACACGCCGCCCATACCGCGCCGCCTCAACATGAGTATCTCCCGGAGAGAAATCCCGCGGAATCTGCGCCACGTGAAGGACAGCATCGTCCGGTTCGAACTGCTGATCGATGAACAGGGGGAGGTCGTGGACGCCACCATGATCGAGTCGACCGGATACGCCGAGATCGACGATCTGCTGCTTAAGAAGATCTTCGCTTCCCGATATCATCCCGCCACCTTGAGGCAGCAGCCGGTCAAGGCGTGGATCGCCGTAGGCTACGGCTACAAGGTCGGCAGATAGAACCAGAATTCCATGTCCCCATCCCTCTGTCTCATGATGTTCCTCCAGTTCTTCATCTGGGGGGCATGGTTCACGACGATCGCCGTCTACATGAGCGCCCACGGAATGGGAGACCTGACCCACTGGCCCTACACGGTGAACCCGGTGGCCGCGATCATCTCCCCCTTCTTTCTGGGCCTGGTGGCGGACCGCTATTTCGCGCCGGAGCGGATCCTCGGCTGGCTGCACATCCTGGCGGGCGGCGTCATGCTGTTCGTTCCCCTGGCCGTGGACTCGCCGCTCCTTTTCATCCTCCTCCTGCTGGCCTACAACATCTGCTACATGCCGACGCTCGGCCTGGTGAACGCCATCACGTTTCACCGGGTCGAGGATCGGGAAGCGCAGTATCCGCTGATCCGGGTGTTCGGCACGGTCGGCTGGATCGCGGCGGGCCTCTTCATCAGCTTCGTCCTGGGGTTGTTCACGGGCGAGGTCATACCCGAAGAGACGGCCTGGCCGCTCTACACGACGGGGGCCGCCGGCGTGGTCATGGGGCTGTACAGCTTCACGCTCGGCCGTACGCCGCCGGCCGCGGCGGGGAGGAAGGCGTCGCTGCGGTCCGTGATCGGGCTGGACGCCCTGCAGGAACTGGGAAGCCGGTCGTTCTACCTGTTCATCCTGAGCGCCCTGCTCCTGTGCATCCCGCTGGCCTTCTACTACAATTTCACGCAGATCTACCTCGGCGCGACGGGATTCACGAACATCGCGGGCACGCAGACCCTGGGCCAGTTTTCCGAGGTGTTCCTGATGCTGTGCATGCCCTTCTTCTTCCGGCGGCTCGGCGTGAAGCGCATGCTGCTGATCGCCATGGCCGCCTGGATCATCCGGTACGGGCTGTTCTCCCTCGGCGCGCCGGACGCCCTGTGGACCCTGATCGTAACGGGGATCATCCTCCACGGCATCTGCTACGACTTCTTCTTCGTGACCGCCCACGTCTACATGGACCAGCAGGCGACGCCCGCGAACCGCGGACAGGCCCAGGGGCTGTTCGTCCTCGTTTCCAGCGGACTGGGCATGCTGATCGGCGCGCAGATCGCCGGCCGCGTCTACAATGCCTTTCTCGGTTCGACGGGGAGCCTCAGCCTGTCGGACTGGCAGGTATTCTGGATCCTGCCCGCCGCCCTTGTCATTCTGGTCCTGATCCTGTTCGCGGTGGGATTCAAAGCGGAAAAGAGTCCGTCGGGGTAAAAATGCTCGTCGGGGTAGGGAAAGGAAGAGGGCGCGGCGGGTCGCGGGTGTCCCGGGTCCTGATCAGCATCAGGCTTTCCGGAACCAGACCAGGTACACCACGGCCCCCAGGCCCAGGCATCCCAGTCCGGGCAGCGCCTGCATGAAGTTCTGTGTGACGACCGTCACCACCACCCATGCCACCACCACCAGGAACAGCACCGGCACGTAGGGATAGCCGGGGACTTTGTAGGGCCTGCGGGCGTCCGGATGCTTGCGACGGAGCACGATGAGGGCGAGGACGTTGAGCCCGTAGTACAGGTAGACGATATAGACGAAGGCGTTGATGATGGCCTGGAAGCCGCCCAGGAAGGTCCACACGAATCCCATGATCGACATGGCCACGACGGCGCGGGACGGTGTCCGGAACCGGGGGTGGACGTGGGTGAACCACTTGAAGAACAGGCCCGCTCTCGCCATGGCGTAGGGGATCCGGGGGGTGATGATCATAGTGCCGTTCATGGTGCCGAAGGTCGAGATCATGACGGCCGCCGAGATCAGCGACGCGCCCACGGGGCCGATCAGCCGGCTCGCTGCGTCGGCCGCCACGCGCTCGGAAGCAGCGATTTCGTCGATGCTCAGGACGTACAGGTAGGACCAGTTGACCGCGAGGTAAACGAGGGTGCAAAGACCCAGGCCGAAGAAGATCACCCGGGGCAGGATACGCTGGGGATCCTTCACTTCGCCCACGACCATGTTGGTGTTGACCCAGCCCTGGTAGGCGAAGAGCCCGCCGATCATTGCCGGACCGAGCACGGCCAGGATGCTGAAGTCGATGTCCGGCGGCACCAGCGGCACGAAGTGTTCGCTGTTCCCGCCGATCCAGGCAGCCAGCAGCGCCAGGCCGACCAGTGCCGTTACCTTGGCGAAGGTCGTCAGGTTCATCACCAGTCCGCCGAATCGGACGCCGACGTAATTGACATAGCAGAGGAACAGGATCAGCGCCCAGACGGCGACCTGCTGGGAAGAGATGCTCAGGGGACCGAGTTCCAGCACGATGATCTGGGACGAAATCGCTGGAATGAAATACCCCATGTAGCTGGTGCATATGGCGCCGATGGCGGCCATGCCGGCGCTCTGGAGCAGCACGAACTCCACCCAACCGTAGAGGAAGGCGATGATGGGCGGGAAGGCCTCGTTCAGGTAGACGAACTGCCCGCCGCTCCGGGGCATCATGGTACCGAGTTCGGCGAAGCACAGGGCTCCGGCGAAGCCCAGCGCCCCGCCCAAAATCCATACCAGGAGGAACAGGCCGGGGTTGCCGAGTTGCTGGGCAATGCCCGCCGGCGCGCCGAAGATGCCGGAACCGATTATGCCGCCGACGATGATGGTCGTGGCGGATACCACGCCCAGATCGCGTCTGAGTTCGGTTTCGAGCTGGAAAGGACTGGATGAATCGGGTTTCACGGAAAAGAAGATACCATCCGACGGGAAAGGTACGCCACAGTTTTATTCCCGGCAGGCAACGTGCCGGCCGGCCGGGCGCTAGACCCACCTTGCCGCTTGACAAGCGTCCCGGCAGAGACCTACCTTTCGCAGGATACCCACGCCGCTTGCTCACACCTTAAGATCCGGATCACCGCAAATGCACTCGAGATACTCTATCCATGAACCGGCGTATCGCCACGGCCACCTAAGCACACGTGTGCGCTGGGTGGGAAAGGCATTGATTCAACCCGCCGTCGTGTGCCGCGCACAGTCACGGGAGCCAGATCCGTGAGGAACAGGCCGGTCACGATCAAGGACATCGCCAGGCGACTGGGCATTTCGTACTCCACGGTCTCCCGGGCGCTGTCTCCCCGCATGGCCCATCTCGTAAAGGAACAGACGCGCCTGCTTGTGAGACGGACCGCGGCGGAGATGGACTATTCGCCCAATCTCATGGCCCAGGCTTTCGTACAGGGAACGGAAGGCGTCCTGGGGCTGGTGACCAGCCGGATCGGCCAGGAATTTACCGGCAGGCAGATCAACCACCTGGTGCAGGCCGCCGCCCGGCACGGTTACCAGGTGCTGGTCGCCGCGGTCTCGAGCCGGACCGTATCTTCCGGCAAAACTGGAGGGGCCGAACGGTCTGCACAGTCTGAACAGGCCGATCAGACCGAGCAAACCGAGCAGTTCATGCATCTGAAGGCCCGCGACGTAGACGGCATCCTGGTCCAGGCACTCGGCGACGAGAGCGAGTCGGCCCGGATCGTCCATGCCGCGGGAGGCCAATTGCCCGTGGCCGCCTTTGGATTCGCCGTGGACGAGGTCTCGAGCGTTCTCCTGAACCCGGCCCCGGGCATGCGGGCGGTCACCGAGCATCTCATCGGTCTCGGGCATGAACGGATCTGTTTCCTGGGAGAAGATCCAATCGGTTCGGGCGGTCCGCGGTCCCATGTAGAGGGTTATCGCAGCGCAATGCGCGGGCACGGACTGTCACCCCGAATTGTTCCCGTCGAAACCGGAAACGCCCGGGCCGGATACAATCTGGGCAGGGCGCTGCGCGGCCGGTATACGGCCCTTGTATGTTGCTCCGACTACACGGCCCTCGGCGTCTGCAGGGGATTGATCGAATCCGGCGTGCGGGTTCCCGACGACATGGCGGTAACCGGTTTCGGAGACAGCGAGGTCTCGGCTTACGTCAGGCCATCCCTGACTACGCTTTCCATCCCCTTCGAGGATATGGCCGCCAGGACGGTACAGGGCATCCTTCGCCAGATCCACGGCCATCCCACCCCGGGTCGGAGCGTCTTCAAACCCCATCTCATCGTCCGGGAATCCTGCGGCGCGGATAAAACCACACCGTAGAAAAAACCGTTTGACACACGCAACGGGCCTGGCCAAATTCGTTTTGCAAACGTGTGTAATAAACTGCGCCAATCTTCAAAACGGGCGCCGGTCCCGGACTTCAGGCGGTTGACCGGCTGCCTGGAACAGGTCCGGGAAACCGGTGCGGAAGGGCCGATGAGAAAGAAGCGGGTGACGATCAAGGACATCGCGAATACACTGGGCGTCTCCCACACCACGGTCTCTCGCGCCCTGTCCCGGAGCAAGTCGCACATGGTGAGCGAGGAAACCCGCAGGCGGGTGGAACGGGTTGCCGAGGAGTTTTCCTACCGGCCCAACCTGCTGGCCAAGGGATTTGCCACGGGAAAAACGGGCACGCTGGGCCTGCTGGCCGGCGAAAGCTACCAGGAGCAGGCCGGCAAGCAGATCGAGAGCTTCCTGAGAGCCGCGGACGAACGGAACTACCGGCTCCTGGTGGGCATGTCCGCCGACATGTCCGCCGAATGGGGCTCCTCGTCTCCGGAGACCGGCCAGGCCGCGCAGATGGAGCAGTTCATATCAAGCGGCATCGACGGACTCCTGATCCAGACCATGGGTGACGAGGGAGAGTCCGAACGTATCCTTGCCGCGGTCGACGACCGGGTGCCCGTGGTGACTTTTCATCATCCCGTCCGGGGTTTCCCCGGCGTGGTGCTGGATCACGCGGCGGGTTTCCACCAGGCAACGGAGCACCTGATCGCGCTGGGCCACCGGCGCATAGGGTTCCTCGGCGAGAACTGGGACGGCCCCGGTCATGACGCCGCCCGGGGCTGGGGGTATTTCAAGGCCATGACCGAACACGGTCTCCACCCCGTCCGCCTGCCCGTCGGCCGCCAGCAGACGGAATCCGGCTATCGGCTGTCCCGGGAGGTGAAGGGCCGTTTCTCCGCCCTCCTCTGCTGCAGTGACTACACGGCCATAGGCGTATACCGCGGCCTGGGCGAATCGGGGATCCGCGTGCCGGACGACGTAGCCATCGTGGGCAGCGGCGATTCGGACGTATCAGCTTTCGTGACGCCTGCGCTTACGACGCAGTCGACGCCCACCAGGGGAATCGCCCGTGCGGCGATGGATCTGATGGTGAAGATGCTCGAGGGCCGGGAGGTAGGGTGTCAGATCGTGCTGGCGTCCAATTTGATCGTAAGAGAATCCTGTGGATCTGGCGCCGTGGACCCCACCAGGATGCCGTGGTGACCCGCGCGGGGTCCGGGGGTTCCAACGTCCTTCCGCCGCCGTCGCAGGTTCCGTTGCCGCTCCAGGTTCCGTCTCCGCCTGTTCTTCCGCTGCCGCCCCGGCGTTCCGCCGCCGCCCGTCCTTCCGGCCGCCCGGGATTCCACCGCAACCCGTCCTATCTCCGCAACCCGTCCTGCCTCCGCAACCCGTCCTACCTCCGCCGGCCAACCTTCCCGCCGCGATCTCAACGTCCTTGACACGGAACCGCCCCATTTTATCTTTATGGGTGGTGTCTTTCTCTGCTATCGTACTGATTCGAAAACGCGTTTCGTCATTCCAACCCGTGCGTTCACGTCCTGACCCGGCCGTTTTGGATTTCTGCGCGATCACGGGCAGTTCCGCCCGCCTGTTCCGGCGTGGGATTGCAGTCGAAACCAGATCGGCCCTCGGTTAGATCGGATCGGTCCATGAGAGTCAAGCAGGTCACCATCAAGGACATCGCGCAGAGACTGGGGATCTCCCACTCCACGGTTTCGCGGGCCTTGTCCCGCAGTGCGGCCTATCTCGTCAGCGAGAAGACCCGGCTGCTCGTGAAGCAGACCGCGGACGAGATGCAGTATACCCCCAATCTGATGGCGCAGGGATTCGTAACCGGCAGGACGGGTACGCTTGGCCTGCTCACCTACCAGATCTCCCTTGAAACGTACGGAAACCAGACGGAACAGATACTCAGGGCGGCCGAGCGAGCGCATTATCAGTTGCTGATGGGCATGGCCGTGAACCGGACTGCCCGATCTTCGCAGGACGACCAGGGCACGCAGATCAGGCAGTTGATCTCAAGGGGCGTGGACGGGCTCCTGATCAACACGCGGGGCGACCGAGGGGAATCGGACCGGATACGGGACATGGTGCGGAACCACATTCCGGTGGTGACGTACCACTATCCCACCGAGCATATCAGCGGTGTCGTGCTGGATCTCGAGGCCGATTTCTATCACGCGACGAACCACCTGATCGAACTGGGCCACCGGAGGATCGGGTACATCGGGCGGGACCTGGACCTCGAAAGCCCGGTTTCGTCCAAGGGAAGAGGTTACTGCAGGGCGATGGGGGACAACGACCTGCCCCATGAGATCATCCCGCCCCTGGGCAGCCGTGGCGAAGGCGGATACATTCAGGGACTGAACCTTCGGGACCGTTTCACCGCCTTGCTCTGCAGGGACGACTATACGGCGATCGGCGTGTGCCGCGGCCTGCGCGACGGGGGGCTTCGAATACCGGAAGACGTGGCCGTGGTGGGTTTTGGAGATATAGACGTTTCGGCCTACCTGTCGCCTGCGCTGACCACGATGGCCGTCCCCTACCAGGAAATAGCCGGGATGGCGATGGATCTGCTGCTGCGTAAGATCGGCGGAGAAGACACGACCGAGCAGGTCACGCTCCGCTCCCGCCTCATCGTCCGGGAGTCCTGCGGCGGGAACAAAGATTAGGTCCCGGCACGCGGCCGCTTTATGCCCAGCGGTCCAGGCCCAGCAACCGCCGTCCCAGTACGGTGAGGTGCGCGGGACCGCTTCTGCGCTCGACGCCGCGCGGATCGCCCGGGAAGGCGTCCGGGTTCATGCGGTTCTTCCAAAGCGAGATGCGGTATTGCCGGAGGTTTTCGTTATCCTCCTCGCTCGGGCTCGCGGAGATGTACTGGCACCAGCGAGGCTTATCGGAAGTGTTGCGGCTGTTCCCGTGGGGCAGCAGGCTGTGCCAGATGAGGAGATCGCCGGCCTTGCCGGGGATGGCGACCGGTTCCAGGTCCTTCATGTCCGGCCGCATGGGATCGCGGTCGGCAGGTTGGGTCTTTACCCATTCGAAAAACCGCCTGTGGAACCCCGGCACGCACTGAAAGCCGCCCTGGTTGACGTCCGTATCGGTCAGGTAGAGCACGCCCTGGACCTTGAACGTTTCGGCATGGACCGACGTGTCCATATCCCAGTGAATAAGTGACTCTTTGAACCCGTGAGGCCGGGTTTCCCTTTCCGGCGGCGTCATGTTCGCCCGGTCGATGCTCACCCACAGCTTCTCCTCTTTCCACAGGGTCTTGAACGCCTCGTAGACCCGCTCATGCTGCCGATTGTCCCACATCGCCTGGTGATGGTACATTTCGACGAAACCAAGCCGACGGGGTGGATCGGCGTACCAGGTTTCCGGATCCCGGGGGTCCAGGTCGAGGAACGCGGCGATGGCTGAAATTGTGGCTTCCAGATGAACGGCGGGTACGGCCTCCGGTATGATCACGTAGCCGTTTTCGTCCCAGCAGGACCACTGATCGTCGGTAAACAACGCATTTCCTCCCGGAATATCGTGGCGCGGCTAAAGCGGCGCGTCGGTCTGCCCGGCCCGCCGGGTCGGCCCGTCAACCTGCCGCCTATCCACGCGGATTTCCCAGGGCTCAGATCAAGGGTTCGATGGGCACTTCACGGCCCGTTTCGGCGGACCGGTAGATGCCGTTCAGGATCTGTTGCACGAGGAGGCCGTGCTCGCCCGGCGCTTCGGACGGTTTCCGGGTCCGCACGCAGTCGATGAAATGTTCCATCTTGAATCGGAATCCATCCATATCGGGTAGATAGTCCGGCTTGATGTTGATCATGGTACCGGACTGGTCCTTGAAGACCCGGGGCGGGCTGAACTGGCCGCCGGCCTTTTCGCCCATCAGCGAGAACGTCCATTCTCCCTTCCCGATATGCGCCGCAAAGGAAGCCTCCACGGAGAGCGTGGCGCCGTTGTCGAACCGGATCATCCCCACCGCCAGGTCCTCGACGGAGTACGTTTCGTGATCCCAGTCGGGCCACATGGAAACCGTGTCGCTGGGCCGGTCTCCCAGGTAGGTGTAGGCGCTCCCGAAGGCGCTTACGGGCTGGGGAGAGCCCATGAGATAGTGGGCCGCCTCGATCATGTGCACGCCGATATCGATCAACGCGCCTCCGCCCTGAAGGTCTTTGCGGCCGAAGACCCCCCAGTTCGGAATCCCGCGGCGGCGGAGGGCCAGGCATCGTCCGTACAGAATCTTCCCGAACTCTCCCCGGTCGATGAAGCGCTTGAGCATCCGGGCTTCGGGAGCGAACCGGTGCTGAAATCCTATCACCAGGATGCGGCCCGTGTCCCGGCTCGCTTTAACCATTTTCGCGGCTTCTTCCGCCGTGATGGCCATGGGTTTCTCCACCAGGACGTCCTTGCCGGCCCGGAGCGCGTCGATGGTCGGTTCGCAGTGGGCGCTGTTCGGCGTGCCCACGGTGACCGCGTCGATCGAATCCATCGCCAGCAGTTCCCGGTAGTCCTCGAAACAGTGGGGGATGCCGTATGCTTCCCGGCAGGCATCCAGGGCAGCGCCGCTGATGTCGGCGACCGCCGCCAATTCCACGTCGTCCATTTGGGACAGGTGCTGCATGTGTTCGCGGGCGATGCCGCCCCCACCGATGAAACCGATTTTCGTTTTAGGCACACCGCCATCCTTTCGTCATGCTGCGGACCTCGCTTCCCAATGGATCGTCACGTTCCTTTTCGCCGCCCCTTTCGCCGCCTGTTTCTCCGAGGGACAATTCGATACGGGGAACTGAATCGATGAATTTGTATTCAATACTATAAGGAACGATGATGCGCGACGCGTTCCAGGCGGCGACCTCCGTTACGCCGGTCGCCCTTCGGTCATTCGCGGACGCACGCGGATCAAATAATACTTTTGCCGGTCGTCGAAATGCAAATATATTGCAAGGTAAACCCCGACACAACTCTATCAAAGCACCAGGAACGGCGCTTTGGCGGGCGTTTTCGATCGAGGTCCGCGCCGGCAAGGCCGCGTACTTCTTTTATTCGCAGTGGAGGTTCGATGTTCGACGCTGGAAGGTGGATCAGGGTGTTCTCAGGGCTTGCGAAGCCGGCCGTAGCAATGCTGCTCGCGGTTCCGGCCGTAACCGTGGTCGCGGTTTCGGCGGCTCAAGCGGTGGCTCCGGCAGCGGCGGCTTCGGCTGCTCCGGTCGCCCCCGCGGCGGCTCCGGCGGACCGCGCTCCCGATCAATCGGGCAGGATCAACCCGAGTCTCGCCGTGGTGGATATCGTCACTTCGCGCGGCGCAACGGTCGACAGCACGCGTGTCGACTGCTACTACCGCCTTTCGAACGAACTGTTCAGCTTCGTCCGGTCCGGAGACCGCTACGCCGCCCGTTTCGAACTCTCGCTTATCGTGATCGACGATGACGATTACCAGGTCACCGCCGAGACCATCCGGGATTCGGTCCTGGTGGATACGGAATTCGAGATGCGGGTGATGGACCATTCCCGCGCAAAACTGTACACCACCTACCTTCCCCCGGGCAAGTACGACCTCGAGATCAAGCTCTACGACCAGGATACCGGCAGCCAGCATGACATGGCCAGGCCCTTTGAAGTACCGGATTACTACAGGGACCGGCTGAGCGTAAGCGACATACAGTTTGCCGGACTGGTCCTGGAAGGGTCTTCCAACGTCGGCCTGGAACGCAGGGGCATCCGGATCGTTCCCAACCTGACCCGCGCCTTCGGCGAAGACCATACCGACATGTACATCTACTACGAGGTGTATTCGGACGCGGCCGGTGAGGCGGAACAGCCCCTGTCGGCGGTATACAAGATCAAGTCGCCGACGGGCAAGTTGATGCTGGAAAGGGAGGAACCCCTGGAACGGCAGGGTCATATCGGCGCGTACAGCGGCCGGTTTGATACCAGCGACCTGTCCCAGGGGGTGTACACCCTCGAAATCGAAGTCGATGACCGCGCCGTGCGAAACCGGGCGAAAGCCGAATCGGAATTCCATATCACCTGGCAGTTCCTGCTGCCCCTGACGACGGCGAAGAACTTCAGGGAGATCACCGAGCAATTGAGGTATATCGCCAAGAACGACGAGCTGGATACGCTGAAGAAGTACAGGGACGCGCCCGCGGGTGAACAGAAAGTCGCCCTGGAAGCGTTCTGGAAACGCCGGGACCCCACGCCCGGAACGGACCGGAACGAGCACATGATCACCTATTACCGGCGGATCGCGTACGCGAACGAACATTTCGACGACGGACTCCGGAAAGGCTGGCGCAGCGACCAGGGCCGAATCTATATCGTCTACGGACCGCCGGACGAAATAGAGCGGCATACCTGGGACCGGTCCTTCTCTCATCCGTACCAGGTATGGCACTACAACAACATCAGCCGTAGTTTCGTCTTCGTCGACTTCGACGGCTATGGCAGGTATCAGCTCTATCGGGTGTATTGAAACGGCGGTCACAGCCTATGACGGCTTCCGTCCGGTTTGCCGAAATAGCCCTCCCTCTACCGGTCGATCAGGTATTCTCCTACAGCATTCCTGACAATCTCCTCGACACGGCCCTGCCGGGACGCAGGGTCTCCGTCGCCTTCACGAACCGCAGGATGACCGGCGTTATTACGGCGCTTTCGGACACCTGTCCCGTGCCGCGGTACAGGCCGCTGTTGGACGTCCTCGACAGCGACGCCGTCCTGGACGACTCGCTGCTCAAGCTCACGCAGTGGATCGGCCGGTACTATCTCTGCCCGTGGGGCGAAGCGATCAAGGCCGCCCTGCCCGCGGGCATGCTGTCGGAAAGCGAACAGATCGTCCGCCGGGACGAACCGTGTCCCCCCGAGAGCATGGACCGGCTCCGGCGCGCCGCGCCCCGGCAGGCCGAACTGCTCGCCCAGGTTCCGGAACAGGGCGCCGTCACGCTGTCGAGCCTCCGGCGCCGGACCCGCGTCCGGCAGCCCTTCGCGGCCCTGCGCGGCCTCGAGGCCAAGGGCCTGGTAACGATTTCGATCGGAGATGCCGGTACCGGACCGGGCATCCGGTACGAGACCTGGGTCGAACTGGTCCCGCCGATGGAGGAGGCGGACCGGATCGTGACCCGGCTGATCCCCCGCGCCACCCGGCAGGCCAGCTGCATCAACCTCCTGGCGCGGCACGGTGGACGGCTGACCACGGAGCAGCTCCGTCACCTGGGGCGGATCGAACGGGCCGTGGTGCGGAGACTGGAGAAGAAGGGCCTGGTGTCGCTGCAGGAGGTAGAGACGGTACGCGACCCCTACCGGGACGCCGAGCTGCCCGAACCGGACGACGTCGATCCTACGGCGGAGCAGGCCGAGGCGTTGCGGGCGATCCACGGCGCCATCGGCCACGGCACCTTCAAGTCCCTGCTGCTCTACGGCGTCACCGGCAGCGGGAAGACGCACGTTTACGTCAAATCCATAGAAAAGACCCTGGAAGCCGGCCGGTCGGCCATCGTGCTCGTGCCGGAACTTGCCCTGACCCCGCAGGCCGTGCGGCAGTTCCGCGCCCATTTCGGCGATCTAGTGACCGTCCTGCACAGCGGCCTGTCCCCGGGGGAGCGGTACGACTCCTGGCGGCGGACCCGCGCCGGGGACTACCGCATCGTCGTCGGCGCCCGGTCCGCCGTGTTCGCGCCGCTTTCCGATCTCGGACTGATCGTCATCGACGAGGAGCACGAACCGTCCTACAAGCAGTTCGACGACCCCCCGCTCTATCATGCGCGGGATGTGGCGGTCGTCCGGGCGCGCACGGTGAACGCCGTGACGGTCATGGGCAGCGCGACGCCATCACTGGAGACCTACGCCAATACGCAGACCGGCAAATTCGAGTGCTGCCGCCTGACCGAGCGGGTGGACCGGCGCCCCCTGCCGGGCGTGCGGATCGTGGACATGCGGGAAGAGCGCAGGCTGGGGCGCTTTTCGATCTTCTCCGCTCCCCTGGCCGACCGGATCAAGGACCGGCTCGAGCGGAAGGAGCAGATCATCCTCTTCCTGAACCGGCGCGGATTCTCGCCCTTCGTCCAGTGCTACGACTGCGGGCACTCCGTGTCCTGTCCCCACTGCAGCGTGACGATGACCTACCACGCCGACAGCCTGTTCATGCGGTGCCACTACTGCGACCACAGGGACCAGGCGCCGGAAGTCTGCCCCAAGTGCCGTTCCGGGTCGATAGGATACCGGGGCGTCGGCACCCAGCGCGTCGAGGAGGAACTCAAAGAGCGGTTTCCGGACGCCCGGATCGTCCGCATGGACATGGACACCACCTCGCGGAAGGGTTCCCACCAGGATATCTTCCACCGCGTGCTGAACCGCGAGGCGGACATCCTGCTCGGTACGCAGATGGTGGCCAAGGGATTCGACTTCCCGAACGTAACGCTCGTGGGCGTCATCTCTGCCGACACTTCCCTCAACCTTCCGGATTTCAGGGCAAGCGAGCGGACCTTTCAACTGCTGACGCAGGTGGCCGGACGGACCGGACGGGGCAAGCTGGGCGGCGAGGTGATCGTCCAGACCTATGCGCAGGGCCATCACAGCGTCTCCAGCGCGCAGGCGCACGACTACGAGTCCTTTTACGCCCGGGAAACCAGCGACCGCAAGGCGCTGGGCTATCCGCCCTTCGGACGCATGATCGGGATCCTGTTTCAGGGGGAACGGGACGAATACGTGATGCGGGAGGCGCGCCGCTTCGCCGAACTCATGCGGAAGCAACCGGGAGGGCTGAATATACTGGGGCCGGCGCCGCCGGTAATCGCCCGGGTGCGCAACCAGTACCGCTGGCAGATCATCGCGCGAAGCAGCCATTCCGGGCGTCTTCGTGACGCCGTGCGGCGAGCCAGGCTGCAATGGGAGCGGGCTGCCGACAACCGGCGTGTTCACTTGAAAGTCGACGTGGATCCCGTGGGGTTGATGTGACCGGACCCGGCGGTAAGATCCGGCACATTGGGAAGTCCCGACCGCCGGAGGTCGAAGCGAATGGCCACAGCCGTACGAGAAATAACCTGCAAGACGATCCTGACCCGAACGGGCGGCTTCCTGGAAGGTTACACCCATTCCCTGCAACCCTATGTCGGCTGCGTGTACCGGTGCCCCTACTGCTACGTGCAGGCCCTGCCCGTTCACCTCTACCACGGCGGGGCCTGGGGCGACTACGTGGATGTCAAGATCAACGCGCCCGAACGGCTCGAGGCCGAGATGGCCCGTCTGAAGAAGCGGGGCAAACCGGTGCGGGTATTCCTGAGTTCCGCCACGGACCCCTACCAGGGTGCCGAGTCCAAATACCGAATCACGCGCATGTGCCTGGAGGTCTTCGCCGGCCTGCAACCGGACCGGCTGGTCGTGCAGACCCGCAGCCCTATGGTCCGCCGGGACTTCGACGTGCTGAAGCGCATTGAAGGGGTCGAGCTGAACCTGACGCTTGAAACCCACGACGAGACCGTTAGACGAAACCTCACGCCCCATGCCCCGTCCGTGGCCTCCCGGATCAAGACCCTCGACGCCGCCATGGAAACCGGCCTTCCGGTCCGGGTCACGATCAGTCCCATGCTGCCCAACGACCCGGATACCTTCGTGGAAACGCTCCGGGACCGCTGCCACTCCGTGGTCGTGGATACCTATTTCGACGGGGACGGATCGGGCGGCCTGCGGACCGAACGCCTTCAGGTTCGGGAGATGTACGAGCGGTTCGGTTACGGGGAGTGGTACCGACTCGGCGCCCATCGCGCCCTGGTGGACGCGCTGACGGATTCCCTCGGCGCCGAACGCGTTGCGTACAGCAAGGAAGGGTTCAACCGGCCGGCCCGCATCGACCGGGCTGCCGATCTGGCCGGAACATGACGGTTAGGTGGTCCGCATCGACTGGGCCGCCGGACGGTCCATATTGTGATGGACAGGGGAATGAGTTTCGGTTATCATCCGACGTGCAATTTCGACCTCGTCCCATTCCCGCAGGAAGCTAAAGCAGGCCACCCGCAAATATGCCCAAGGTAACCGTTGCCGAACTGCAGGACTTCATAGATGGCGTGCCCTTCGTCCATGATCTCGGACTGCGGATCGTCGAGGTGGAGGACGGGGTCTGCCGCGGCCGGTTGCCCTATCAGCCCCGGTTCGCCCAGTCCTATAACCTCGTGCACGGCGGGGTGACGGCCTCCCTGGCCGATACCATGGCGTACATGGCTCACGCCACGCTGAACGGGATCACGCGGGACACGGTGACCACCAACCTGACGGTCACGTACCTCCATGCCGCCAGCGAAGAAGCCCTCAACGCCGAGGCCCGCGTCATCAAGAACGGCCGCAAGGTCCTTTACGGCGAGGTGGTGATCACAAACGACGCCGGTACCCGGGTCGCCCACGCCACAGTCACCTATCTCAGGCTGGACTACCAGCCGCGCGGGTAAGCGCCGCCGTCCGGCTGAGCTACGTACGTCCCGCCGCCATGCGGTCCTTTGGATCTTGGACGTTTTCTTGAGGATCGAGCCGCGCGGGCAGATGCCGCGCCGGGCATGCACCAACGCGTTAAGCGAACCGCGCCAGCCCGTGCAGGGCGATGTCGTGCGGAGTTTCCCCCGTGGTGGCCAGGTCGGCCATGACTTCTCCGATGACGCTGCAGAACTTGAACCCGTGCCCGGAGCAGGGGGATGCGACGAATATGTTTCCATACTCCGGATGGGCGTCCAGAATGAAGTGGCCGTCGGAAGTGTTGGTGAAGACGCAGACCTGCAGGCTCGTGGTGGGGCCCGACCCATCGGGGAAGTAGCGTTCGGCAAATGTCCGGAGCACGGCCTCGTCGCGGGGATGGGCTGACCGATCGATCCGGTCCATGTCGATCTGCTCGTCCAGGTGATGGTACCGGCCGATCTTGAACCCCGGCACGCCATGCACTGGAAGACCGTAGTACCGGCCCTCGGCCACCTGGAGATTGAACACCGGGAACCGGTCAGGCTGGAAAAGCTCCAGTCGCTTAGGCTGAAACCAGCCCAGGACCTGGCGTTCCGGTTGCACCAGCCCATCCAGGGGTTTCACCACCTTGCCGATCCAGGCGCCCGCGGTGATGACGAGCCGGCCGGCCGTGTAAGTCGATTTTGCGGTCTTAACGGTGATGCCGCTTCCGTCGGACGTCCAGTCCAACACCGGTTCGCATCCGTGGATCTCGGCCCCTTCCTCCTGGGCCGCATCCACGTGGGCGACGATGCACCGTTC
Source organism: Gemmatimonadota bacterium (assembly GCA_026705925.1). GTDB lineage: Bacteria > JAAXHH01 > JAAXHH01 > JAAXHH01 > JAAXHH01 > JAAXHH01. Next base: position 79,320 of record JAPOZT010000029.1, on the reverse strand, counting down.
CGGCAACAGATAGCCGCCGTCCGTCTGAAACACGGCCATGATGTCCTCCGGCAACCGGTAGCCCGGAAACCGCCAGTTCACCTCCGTGCCCGTAAGGATCTCGTGGGGAAGGCCGTGCTCTTCGCAGGAAATCTTCGAGCCCTGGAAGACCCAATCGTCCGCGGGGCCCGCGTCGAGGGCGCCCGTGACATGCAGCAGCCGTTCGCCCGCCCTTTCCTCGATATCCCGCCACAACGCATAGGCGCGCCGAAGCAGCGGCACGTAGGAGGGGTGTTCGGAGTAGGCCAGGCGGATGATGCGCGTCTGTCCGTGGGAAGAACCCAGATCGTGCGGTATGTTGAACTGCTCCAGGCCCAGCACGCGGTAGCCGCGCCGGGCAAGGTGCCAGGCCGCGGCGCTGCCCATGCCGCCCACGCCGATCACGATGACGTCGTATGTGGAGGATGAATGGGTCACGGATCAGACGCTCCAGGATACACGCACGGAGTCGCAAAGGTGGGCTGAATATAGAGGCCGGTACGTACCGAATCAAGCAGATCGACGTCCACGAAACGATGGTTTCACCTGCCGCAGGGATAAAGAACCTTGCCGATTCCCGTGGTCGTAAAGTATACTGAAACCGCAGGAACGCGAAAACAGTCAGGTTCCGGATTCGGGGCGACTCATGTCTCTGCGATCACTATCTCCCCTGGACGGCCGATACGGCGACCGGCTGCAGGGCCTTTCCTCCTATTTCTCCGAATGGGCGCTGATCAAGTACCGGCTGCACGTGGAGATCGAATGGCTGATCACCATGGCGGAGCAGCCCGAGATCGAACACGTGCGCGCCTTTTCCGAGGAAGAGACCGGTTTCCTGCGGTCGCTGGTCCTTGATTTCACCGACGCGCAGGCCGAGCGGATCAAGGAAATCGAGCGGGAGACCCGCCATGACGTCAAGGCGGTGGAGTACTACGTACGGGAAGCCATTGCCGGGACCTCCGTGGAGGACGTCACCGAATCGGTCCATTTCTGCTGTACTTCCGAAGACATCAACAACCTTGCCTACGCCCTCATGCTCAGGGACGGGATCCAGCAGGAGTGGCTGCCTGGGAGTCAGGACCTGATCTCCGTCGCGGCCGCCCTCGCCGGCGAAACGGCGGACATCCCGATGCTCAGCCACACCCACGGGCAATCCGCTACGCCCACCACCGTGGGCAAGGAACTCGCCGTGTTCGTCGCCCGCTGGCGGCGACAGCTCGATCAGGTCGCCCGCAGTGAATACCTCGGCAAGTTCAACGGGGCGGTGGGCAACTACAACGCCCACCTCGTCGTGTATCCCGACGTGCCGTGGGAGGCCATAGCCCGGCACTTCGTCGAGGACCGCCTCGGACTGACCTTCAATCCGATCACCATACAGATCGAGCCCCACGACTACCTGGCGGAGCTATTTCACCGGCTGATGCGCTTCAATACCGTACTGCTCGATTTCGACCGGGACATGTGGTCGTATATTTCCCTGGGCTACTTCCGTCAGAAGGTGGTGGGCACCGAGACGGGTTCCTCGGTCATGCCCCACAAGGTGAACCCCATCGATTTCGAGAATTCCGAGGCCAACGTGGGCGTCAGCAACGCGCTGCTCGAACACCTGGCCGGAAAGCTGCAGATCTCGCGTCAGCAACGCGACCTGAGCGACTCCTCCGCCCTGCGGAACGTCGGCGTGGCCATCGGCCACTCACTGCTGGCGATTCATTCGGCCATCCAGGGCATGGGCCGCGTGGAAGTGGACCGGGACGCGGTGAGCGCCGACCTCGACGGGGCCTGGGAGGTGCTGGCGGAAGCGGTGCAGATGGTCATGCGCAAGGCCGGCCACGAGAACCCCTACGAGCGGATGAAGGCGCTGACCCGGGGCCAGGTCATCACGCAGGAGATCATGGAGGACCTGATCCGCGACCTGGATCTGCCGGACGACGACAAACTTCGCCTGCTCGCCCTGACCCCCGCGGATTACGTCGGTCTCGCGCCGCAGCTGGCCCGGCACATCGCCCAATAAATGCCGTCTCTCCCCACGAATTTCGGTACCCTGGACTGGCTGATCGTCGCCGTATACATGGCGGCCACCGTCGGCGTGGGCCTGTACATGAACCGGTACATCCGGGACATGGGGGACTACATCGTGGCGGGCCGGTCGCTCAAGTCGCGCCTGGCCGTGGCGACCATGATCGGGAGCGAGCTGGGTCTGGTGACGGTCATGTACTCGGCTCAGAAGGGGTTCACGGGAGGGTTCGCCGCATTCCACATCGCGGTGATCGCAGGCGTCGTGACCTTCATCGTGGGCATGACAGGCTTCATCGTCGTACCCCTGCGCCGCCTCGGCGTGATGACGATCCCCGAGTTCTATGAGAAGCGGTTCAGCCGCGGCGTACGGATCTTCGGGGGCCTGCTCCTCGCCTTCGCCGGCATCCTGAACATGGGCCTGTTCCTGAAGGCGGGCGCCTTGTTCGTGACGGGCCTGACCGGCCTGACCGATCCCAACGCCGTCGCCGTGGTCATGACCGTCATGCTCGCGCTGGTCATCGCCTACACCATCATGGGCGGCATGGTCTCGGTGGTGATCACCGACTACATCCAGTTCGTGATCCTCTCCTTCGGCATGATCCTCACCTGCGGCATGGCGGTGTACGCCCTCGGCTGGCCGAACATCGTCGAAACCGTGGCGGCCGTCCACGGCGAGTCCGGCTTCAACCCCCTGCTCGAAGGCAGCGGTTTCGGCCCCTCCTACATCATGTGGATGATCTTCACGGCGGGCCTCGTGTCCTGCGCCGTGTGGCAGACCTCGGTCATGCGGGCCTGCGCCGCCGAAAGCGTGGAAGTGGTGCGCAGGCTGTACAGGTGGTCTTCCATCGGCTTTTTGATCCGGTTCATGATCCCCCAGTTCCTCGGCATCTGCGCGCTCACGTTTTTCTTCAACAACCCCGATTTCCGCGGGTTCTTCTTCGATGAAACCGGGTCGCCCACGGCCGACCCCACGATGACGCTGCAGGCCATGCCCCTCTTCCTGTCCCAGATCCTGCCCACCGGCATCATCGGCCTCGTCGGCGCGGGGCTCCTCGCCGCCTTCATGTCGACCCACGACAGCTACCTGCTCTGCTGGGCGTCGGTGCTGACCCACGACGTCGTGGCCCCGGCCACGAACGAGCGGCTCACCACCCGTTGGCGCCTGGCGCTGTCGCGCGTCTTCATCCTCGTGATCGGCCTGTTCCTGCTGGTATGGGGACTCTGGTACGACCTGGGGCAGGACCTGTGGGACTACATGGCCGTGAGCGGCGCCATCTACTTCACAGGCGCCTTCACGCTGTTGCTGGCGGGACTGTACTGGAAACGGGCGAGCACCGTGGGAGCCTACCTGGCGCTCATCGCGGGCATCGGCGCCGTGGCGGGCCTCGGACCCGTGAACCAGGCGCTGGGGCTGGGCATGTACAAGAGTGACGAGATCGGGCTGGCCATCACCGCGCTGGCCCTGGTCCTCATGTTTGCCGGGTCGCTGTTGTTTCCGGACCGTATGGACGGCTCGGACCGTCGTGAGCAACCGGCCCGTGCGGACAGTCCGGGCCGCCCGGACCGGAAGGAGGAGGCGTGATGGAATTCTGGAGCACGCTCTGGGCGGTGGTGTTTGTGCTTTGCCTGCTGCTGTTTGCGGTTGTGGCCGTGTATGTCAGCGTGGGCGCACTTGGAGATATCAGGGCGCTATTCCGGAGGATGGGAAGGCGGGATGAAGAGGCGTAGACCATCCGGCCAGGCTGAGTGATACCTCAAAGGGGGCGTGCTATCCGCAGCTGCAGACCAGTGCCTTGCCCTCGGTCGCCTGCAGGCCTTCGGTTTCGTAGCCGTCTCTTATCCACCAGTCCAGACCGCCCATGAGTTCCTTCACGTTGAAACCCAGCCGGGCCATGTTGAGCGCGCCCTTGGTCGACGCGTTGCACCCGATGCCGTCGCAATAGGTCACGTAAAGGGTGTTTTTATCCAGGTGGCCCGTGGTTTCCGGATCCATGGTCCGGTGAGGTAAATTGACGGCGCCGGGGATATGGCGTTCCGCATAGGCTTCCTCGGACCGCGCGTCCACCACGACGACGTCCTTGCCCAGGGTGATGGATTCCCAGAGGTCGTAGGAATCAGTCTCGTATTTCAGCTTGTTCTCATAGTGTGCGACCTGGTCTTTCATGGGTCCTCCTATGGAATAGAAGTGATGAGATCGATGAGCTGTTTTCATTTTGCGATAGAGGCTTGAACTTTAAGTGACTCTCATTGTATAACATATATTCATTTTCATGAATTCGACATGCAAAATCAGGATTCACATTGTGACTAGGCGTTTAATTCGGTACCACGTAAACAAGTATACTAAACCGACTTAGGAACCGATAGTGATTATTACAATGATAGCACTCAATAGAATTGTAATATGAAAAAAGAACACTCCAAGACGTCACATTTTCCAGTACAGAATAAGTGTTTTAGAATATGTACCATTTAGAAAAACTGAACCAGAGGATCGATTAGAATGCATAAATGGAAAATAAAGAGCCAGGTAGATCACTACGCGCTAGAGGTTTTTCTGGATTGTACCGCTAGAATCTCAAAGGAAATCTCCGATATAGTAGCAGGACAGGGTACGAATGTAGAAAATGAAGTTACTGTACCTAATGCTATTAGGAATATATCAACGGGACTACGTAATATCTACCTCGACGGTAATGGTTCACTAATAAAGAGGTGTTTGGAGGACCCCAATATGCATCCTTTTAGGTACCCGGATCAGGAAGCTTACTCGATAGAAGCAACTCAGAGAATTCCAAAATACGAAGCGGATATAGTTTTAGTCGACGGGAGTAAACATCACATTGTTATGCCTGAACACGATATGAAAACAGTTGCTCATCCTCTGTTCGGGGTATCCTACAAAAAAGATTACACTGTGAGACTAACAAATCCTTTCGAATTGTCAGCTCAACCGATCAAGTTTAATAAGTGGATGAACAAGAAAGTTGTAATGGTAGACAACTGTGTATTCACATCACAGGATTTGCTAAGAATAATGGCAAACCAAGAGGGAGCACATAGAAACGAACTGACTCCTTTTGTTTCGCCAATTCGGTTAACTGTGGATAAGCACGAGAAATTCCTAGCAATTAGTAAAGTAAGATTTGGTTTTTATTCTTATCTAGAAGTTTTCTCGTTGTTCACAGGATGGTACACAGTGGAAAGAACTAAGTTGATTTTATCCGATTTACCTTGGTCAAGGTCTAACGGTAAAATTGAAGGACTTCGGAATGTAATTCGAAAATGTCCATCTGATAAGGTAATCAAAGTACCAAATGTAAAGAACATTGCATCCCCATTTATTGCTTTGGGGCACGACATGGAAGTACAAGGAGACTATCGAGAAGGTGTAGTTACAACAATAAGGATTCCTTAGTCGGATTGAGCTTTTTGTTACTGGTCAGGAATCGGGTTGAGGTACTATACGTGTTCAAAACCACCATCCAGTGGATCGGCCTGATCGCGGGTCCCGTGCTCTCGATCCTGCTCTACAGCCTGCTGCCCCACGCGTATCCGAACAGCGCGGGCGAGACGGTCGAGTTCTCGAACGCGGGCCGGGCCACGACGGCCCTGGCGGTGTGGATGGCGGTGTGGTGGATGACGGAGGCCGTTGAGCTATACGCCACGGCGCTCCTGCCCCTGGTCGCCCTTCCCATGTCCGGCGCGGCATCGGTGCGCGCGGCGGCCGCGCCTTATGCCCACGAGCTGATCTTCCTCTTCATGGGTGGCTTTCTCATCGCCCTGGCCATGCAGCGCTGGGGGCTCCATCGACGGCTTGCCCTCAGGGCGCTTCGAGCGGCCGGCGACCATCCGGCGGGCATCGTGGCGTGCTTTATGGGTGTGACGGCCTTCTTCAGCATGTGGGTGTCCAACACGGCCACCGCGGTCATGATGCTGCCCATCGCCCTCAGCATTATCAGCCTGGTGGAGCAGGTGGAGCCCGGGACAAAGACGCGGCCCCATTTCGCCTTGTGCCTGCTCCTGGGCATCGCCTACGCGGCGTCCATCGGCGGCATCGGCACGATCATCGGCACGCCCCCCAACGTCTTCCTCGCCTCCTACATCCATTCCAGCCTCGGCGAGGAGATCAGCTTCGTGAGGTGGATGGGCGTGGGGCTTCCCTTGGTGGCCGTCTTCCTGCCGCTGGCCTGGCTGATGCTGACCCGGGTTCTGTATCCCCTGCGGGGCGAGCGCATCGAGGGGAGCAGAGATGTGACGGAAAGGGCCTACCGGGAACTGGGCGTCATGTCGCGGGGGGAAAGGATCGTCCTGGTGGTGTTCCTGCTCGCGGCCCTGTCGTGGATTACGAGGCCGCTGCTGGTGAACGTCCGGATCGGCGACATGCACCCGCTGGCGGGCCTGTCCGATCCGGTCATCGCCATGGTCGCGGCACTGGTCCTCTTCGTCGTGCCGGTGGACGTGAGACGGCGGGTGTTCGTGATGAACTGGGAAACGGCCCTGAAGCTCCCTTGGGGGATCCTTCTGCTTTTCGGCGGCGGCCTAAGCCTGGCGGCGGCCATCCGGGTCAACGGCGTGGGGGAATACATCGGGCACCAGTTGGCCTTCCTGTCCGGCATCCCTGTTTTGCTGCTCGTCATGGCCGTCATCGCGCTGGTGATCTTCCTCACCGAATTGACCAGCAACACCGCCACTACGGCCACGTTCATCCCCATCCTGGCCGCCCTGGCGCCGGTATTCGACCTGCATCCCTTCATGCTGATCGTGCCGGCCGCCATCGCCGCCAGCTGCGCCTTCATGCTGCCGGTCGCCACGCCGCCCAACGCCATCGTCTTCGGGTCCGGCCACGTCACCATCCAGCAGATGATCCGCGCCGGGTTCTGGCTGAACCTGTCCGGCGTCGTCCTTATTACCCTACTCGTATATACGGTGATGATGCGGATGCTGGGGGTTTGATGAGATTATCGCCTACTGTGATAAAGACTCGCTAATGGGAGTATTGAAATCATTGTCAGATGAATACCACCATTCCTTGAACTTGTCGACGTCTGTTACCTTTTTAGGGTGGCAATCTTTATGGACCAATGCTGCGTTAGCGATATTCGTCTTGCCTCCAGCTTGGTATGGTCTGACATGATGTATTTCACAATCTTCCCATAAAATCCTCTGGGAATCCCCGTTCATTTTACACCATTGACAGGATTCCATATCTCTGAAGAACACAGTTTTTCTTTCTATATTGGTAAACGACCTTCTTGAGTCCAATTCAGTGGGAGAGAGAAGATTCAACATTTCCTCTGTAAAAAAAGCATGTCTTCTTCGTATAGAATTACCATCGTCAGATCGAGTCTGCGTATATCGCCCATATTCCGAATAATACCGTTCGTCTTGCGGCCTATTCCGGTCCCGAACATCTTTTGCGGTCGCTTTGCGTCGTTCATCAAACTCAAACAAGCTTTCAGCTAAGTTTGCCTCCCATCCACCAGCAAATTCTTCCATAAGTGCATCGGTTAGTAGAAACAAATGTATGAGAAGGTGGCCTACCGGAATCCTAGGTTTGCCTGTAAATGCTCCTTCCAGCTTTTTACAGATCTGTTCGAATCTTTTTGCATCGCTGGATTTTTCATCGAATCCAACCTGCGAATGATAGAACTCGTCTATATTTGAAGTCTTAATGTCGCAGAATCTGTTCTTATGCCTAGTTGACCAGTATAACATGTAAATCTGTGCAACGAGTTGGCGTCGACGGCTATCACTACTAATCTTCGTTATATCTTTGAAAAGCGGGAACCCATACCATTTCTCCACTCTACTTTTACCGCCGACTTTCAACACGAATTCCGTAAAGTTACCTGGCCAAGAATCTCTCCTGTCTTGAGGGGTCAGCGGTGTCCCACCTTGTAATCTTATGAACAGGTCTCTAATTGAATTCTCGTTGTCTGTTGTGATCTCATATACGACAATTCTCTGGTTTTTTAACTGGTTCTGTAGATTCTCAGGAAGTTCGTTGTATCGTTTCCCACCCCATGGACACTGGTCGTCTTTTACGAAATTTGGGAACCGAGATCCCAATTCTTTTGTTGGATCCAGAAGTGAGAATGCTCCTTCGCTGTAACTGTATATTGCGTTAATTCGCTGTTGTCCGTCGACTATTTCCAAATGTGTGGCTGAGAGGTTGTGTGCAGCTTTTTCCCTTTTGTGAAAATAAAAAGCAGGAATCGAATATCCCCTAAATATCGAATCAATAAACATCTGCTTTTGAAGTTCGTTCCATCTTAATCCACGCTGATATTCATGATTCACCCTCAAAAACTGCTCTTGTTCACAGTCAATAAGTTTTCCGACAGTCCATTCGGTATCGATTTTAACTTCCATGATTCTCCCTTATCGTCAGAGTTAACCTGTGAAAGTACTAATCTATTTCAAATCTAAAATGTAATCCAACACAGCATATTGCCTGATATAAAACAATGCAACAGTTTACCTAACACATTTGTGAGTTAAATGTTTGTACAGCACGCGTCTCCAACCCTAACTGACTCATGCTAAACAGCGACATGACCATCGCACTACGGCACTTGAGCCGGCACAGGGGCTATACGACGGTCAATGTCCTGGGCCTTGCGGTCGGATTGGCCTGCGCCATCCTGATCTTCCTCTATGTCGGGCACGAACTGAGCTACGACCGCTACCACGAGCAGGCCGACCGGATATACCGGGTCGTGTTCAACGACAGCGCCAAGACGCCCCGCAGCGTGGGACCGGCGCTGAAGGCCGACTTCCCCGAAGTCCAAAGCTTCTTGCGCATGCACCCCACGACCGGCACCTGGGTCATGAAGTACGAAGACCGCATCTACTACGAAAGAGGGGTTTACTGGGCGAACAAAACGCTGTTCGACTTCTTCGCGCTGCCCCTGGTCCAGGGAGATCCGGACCGCGCGCTCGAGGCGCCGTACACCGTGGTCATCAGCGAGGATACGGCCCGCAAGTATTTCGGCGACGAGGATCCAATGGGCAAGACGATCGTCGCCGACAACGGCTTCCTGCTGCTGACCGTCACCGGGGTCATGGAGAACATGCCGGCCAACACCCATTTCCAGGCCGATTTCTTCATTTCCCTGGCATCGGGATTCGAGGTGTATAAGTACCGGTGGTCCCGGGAGAACTGGGACTCGTTTTTCTTCTACACCTACATCATGCTGGGCGACGGGCAGTCGCTGGCGGACCTGGCGGCGAAGTTCCCCGATTTCGTCGACCGGCACGTCGGGGAGCAGCTCCAGGTGCGCGGCGGCCGGTACGAGTTTTCGCTTCAACCGGTCACCGACATTCACCTCTATTCCCACCTCGAGAACGAGCCCGGCGTCAATACCGACGTCAGCTATGTCTATATCCTGTCGGCCATGGGGCTCTTCATCCTGGTGATCGTCTGCATCAACTACGTGAACCTGTCCACGGCACAATTCGCCCACCGGGTTCGGGAGATCGGCATGCGCAAGGTCCTCGGCGCGACGCGTCTGCACCTGGTCCGCCAGTACCTGGGCGAATCGGTGCTGCTGACGGTCGCGGCCCTGCTGATCGCCCTGCTGGCGGTCTGGCTGGTATCTCCCTGGTTCGATGGGCTGACGGGCATGCCGGCATCGGCCGGGTTCATGGGGCATGTCCTGTGGTGGATCGCCTTGCCGGCCGTGGCGATCTTCATCGGCCTGCTGGCCGGCGGATATCCGGCGCTCAAGCTCTCGTCTCCCGGGGCGATTCCCGGCCTCAAGGAGGGGTGGACCGGTCGGCCAGGCAGATCAAGCCGGCCAGACCGGCCGCACGAAACCGACCGCGCGTTTACGAGGAAGCTGCTCGTCGTCGTCCAGTTCGCCATTTCCATTGCGCTGATCATCGGCACGGGCGTCCTGTTCAGCCAGGTAAGGTATATACAGGACAAGCACCTGGGCTTCGAACGGGAACAGGTGATCGCCATCCCCTCGATCGCCGAGGTCGCCTACGAATACCAGCCCTGGAAGGAAGACCTGCTCCGGTACAGCGGGGTGGCCGGCGTGAGCCAGGGCATCTATCTGCCCGGCCTGGCGGGGAATATCGGGAATATCACCACCGAGACGGCCTGGCGCGTCGATGACCCGGACCAGGTCAAGCACGACTTGCAGGGCATCATCGTCGCGACCGGTTACGTAGAGACGCTGGGACTGGAACTGCTGGCAGGGAGTACTTTTACCGGTCCACTGGATGACTGGACTGATGAAGACAAGATCCTGCTCAACGAGACCGCGCTGCGCGTCCTGGGCTGGGAATCGCCGGTAGAGGCCCTGGGCCGCCAGGTCCAGTTCGGCATGGGCATGACGCAGACAGTCATTGGCGTGGTCCGGGACTTCCACCTTCGGTCGCTGCACCTGCCCGTCGAACCGCTCGTGATCCTTTACGGCCGCGGGCAGTTCATGGTGGTCCGGATCCAGCCCGGGGAGACGACGCGCACGCTGGAACTCATCGAACAGGCCTGGACGCGGTACTTCCCGGACTTCCCCTTCGCCTTCTCCTTCATCGACGAGGACATCGACCGGCTGTACCGGGCGGAACAGCGCATCGGGTACGTCTTCGCGGTTTTCGCCCTGGTCGGGGTGCTGCTCGCCTGCCTGGGTCTCTTCGCGCTGGTCTCGTATACGGTCGAACGCCGGGTCCGGGAGATCGGCATCCGCAAGGCGCTGGGCGCTTCCGTGCGCCGCGTGCTCGCCCTGCTGTCCGCCGAGTTCGTCGGCCTCGTGCTTCTGGCCAACGCCTTGGCCTGGCCGGCCGCCTGGCTGTTCATGAGCCGCTGGCTCGAATCCTTCGCCTACCGGATCGAACTGGGGTGGGGGATCTTCTTCGCTTCCGGGGGCGTGGCCCTGCTGATCACGGTGCTGACCATCGGATACCACGTGGCCCGGACCGCGAGGGCCAATCCGGCCGAAGTGCTGCGGGGCGAGTGAGCAAGGGTTAAAGCCGGCGCCGGATCTCGCGGCCAGACAAGGATCCACGGAGACACGTGACCGGCCAGTCGGGGAGTTACGCCCGGCCCAGCACCAGGTCCCGTCCGGCCACCAGGCTGGTCATCTTGCGGTCCGCCACGCTGCGGGGAAGCATCCAGAAGCCGCAATCGGGGTGCACCCAGCGCACGCGCTCCGGTCCGAGCACGTCGATGGAGTGTTCGATGCGCCGGGCGACCTCGTCCGGTGATTCCACGCCGTTGTCCTTGATGTCGACCACGCCCACGCCCAGGGCGATGTCTTCGCGCAGATCCCTGAACATCGGCAGTTCGTCGTAACCCCGGCGGGCGAACTCCAGGACGAGGTGGTCGACGTCCAGGTTGTTCAGGAAACCCATCAGGTCGTTCCACAGCCCGGCCTGGATGCTCTGCCCGCCGTAGTTGCCGAAGCAGAGGTGCAGCCCCTTCTCGCCCTGCACGGCGCCGAGCACGTGGTTGACAGGTTCATGGGCCCAGTCCGCGTCCTCCGGATGGCCGGTCAGGTTGGCTTCGTCCACCTGCAGGATCGGCGCGTCGATTTCGGCGACCTGCCGGCGCAGCACCTCGGCAATGTCCATCGTCATTACGCGCAGATCGCCGTAGTGTTCGTCCAGGAGCGTCTTGGCCAGCATGTAGGGCGAGGTGACCGTGAACTTGAGCGGCCGGTCGGTGAGCGTTCGCATGGTCTGCCACGCGGCCGGCAGGTTGAGCGCGCCTTCCCCGATCTTCCCGCGTACGATGCCGCCGGGTGTGCTGCGGAAAGCCATGCCCTCGCGCTTCCGAAAATCGGCGAGGATCTCGCGGGAGACCTCCGTTGTGATCCCGGACATGGGCCGGATGAAGTACTCGATCATCCCATTGGTCTCCGGGTGGCCGACGTCGAAGCGGGACAGTTCCCCGTCGGTGAGGACGTCGATACCGGCCAGTTCCTGGGTCTTCAGGATCACCTTGGCCGCGTCGATCAGGTTGGGTGTGGTGGGATAGGCCGCTAGCCAGTCCGGGATGGGATAGCTGCCGACCACGGTGGTCTTGATCGCGGGTTTTGACATTACAGGAACTCCCTGGTGTGTGCCGACGGTCTGATACACGTTCATTTCGTTCACGAGATTAAATCAAATAGATCAATGGCGAAATGAAATATACATTGTGCATCTCGAATCCGGTATCATTACCGACTCAAATGACATTCAACCGCTACGCTGTCGGCGGGACCTTCGAATGCTCAAAAGCTACATAACCATAGCGATTCGGCATATGGCCAGGGAGAAGGGCTATACGGCCATCAACGTCCTCGGCCTGGCCGTCGGGTTGGTCTGCGCCATGCTGATCTTCCTCTATGTCAGCTTCGAACTCAGTTACGACCGCTATCATGAGAAGGCGGACCGCCTGTACAGAGTGGCTGTCAACAACGACGCCAGGACGCCTCCGGCCCTGGGCCCGGCGCTGCAGGAAGACTTCCCCGAGATTTCGGGTTTCGTCCGGTTGCTCCCGACGACCGGTACGTGGATCATGAAACACGAAGAAAATACCTATTATGAGAACCGGGTCTACTGGGCGGACAACGCCCTGTTGGACCTCTTTACCTTCCCGCTGATCCGCGGCGATTCCCGAACGGCCCTGATAGCGCCCTACGCCGTCGTGATCAGCGAAGACACGGCCCGGAAATACTTCGGCGAAGAAGATCCGATGGGCAAGACGATTATCGCCGACAACGGCTTCATGATGCTGACCGTTACCGGGGTCATGGAAAATACGCCGCAAAATACCCACTTTCAGGCCGACTTCTTCATTTCGCTGACCTCCGCGTCTCAGGAGGATCTCGGATACTGGTCGTGGATCAATTTCTACACGTACATCGCGCTGTCCGAAGGTCATTCGTATGCGGCCATCGAGGAGCGGCTTCCTGGTTTCGTCAACAGGCACATCGGGGAAGGGCTGAGGGAACGGGGCGGCAGCTTCGAACTATTTCTGCAGCCGGTTACGGACATCCATCTCCATTCCAAGCTCGAACACGAGACAGGAGCCAACAGCGATATCACCTATGTCTACATCCTTTCGGCTATAGCGCTCTTCATCCTGTCCGTCGCCTGTATAAATTTCATCAACCTGTCAATCGCCCGGTTTGCCGGCCGGACCAGAGAAGTGGGCTTGCGCAAGGTGTTTGGCGCGTATCGCTTCCAGTTGATCCGGCAGTTCCTGGGAGAATCGGTCCTGGTAACCGCCATGGCACTGGTGATCGCCCTGGCGGCCATTTCGTTGATCTCCCCGTATTTCGACAGCTTCGCGGGGAAACCGGTAACGACGGAATTCGCAGGCTCCGGTTTATGGTGGATCGTCCTTCCAGCCGGTGCGCTGCTCGTGGGTTTGTTGTCCGGAAGCTACCCGGCGATGCTGCTTTCCGCCCTGCAGCCGGTCCAGGGCGTGAAGGGAGGGCCGCAACTCGCTGCGGCCGGAGGACTTTCGCGGAAGATCCTGGTGGTCATCCAGTTTACGATTTCCATCGCGATGATCATCAGCACGGGCATTCTGTTCAATCAGATGGAATACCTCCAGAGCAAGCATCCGGGTTTCGATAAAGATCGGGTGATCGTGATACCTACTTTTAATGACGTCTTGGATAACTTCCAGCCCTGGAAAGAAGCCTTGCTGCAACACACCGGCGTGGCCGGGGTGACCCATAGCAATTCCTTGCCGGGGCTGGCCGGCAACATAGGCCAGGTATCGACCGGCACGATACAGCGGGTCGATGATCCGGGCAATGTCCAGCATGACGTGCAGGGCCTTAACGTCGCGCTGGATTTCGTGGAGACCCTGGGCATGGAATTGCTCGCCGGCCGGTCGCATAGCGGTGCGATGTCCAGGGATACCGAAGCGTTGAACATCGTAATCAACGAAACCGCGCAGCGGGTGTTGGGTTGGAACACGCCGGAGGAGGCCATTGGCCAGGAAGTCCTTTTCGGTAGAGGCTGGACTGGAACGGTTATCGGTGTGGTCAGGGATTTTCATTTTCGATCGATGCATCTGAAGATAGAGCCGCTCGTGCTGTTTCTGGGCGGCGGTCTCCATCTGGCCGTCCGGCTTCACCCAGGGGATCCGGGACAAGCACTGGATTACATCGAAAACCAGTGGTTGCGGATGTTCCCGGACTTTCCTTTTGCGTATACGTTTCTCGACGAGAACATCGAACGCCTGTACCGGTCGGAAGTACGGATCGGTTACGTATTCGGCGTATTCGCCCTGGTGGCTGTTTTCCTTGCCTGCCTGGGCCTGTTCGCGTTGGTTTCCTTCACGATGGAACGAAGAACCAGGGAGATCGGCGTACGCAAAGCGTTGGGCGCTTCCGTCCAACAGGTGTTGGCGTTGCTGTCGGGTGAATTCGTGGGGCTCGTGCTCATCGCCAATGTCTTGGCCTGGCCGGCGGCCTGGCTGACCATGCAGCGCTGGCTGGAGTCCTTCGCCTACCGAACGGAGATCGGCTGGGAGATCTTTTTTCTTTCCGGCGTCACCGCCCTGCTGATCACGCTGGTCACCATCGGCTATCGCGTGGTTCGGACCGCACTCGCCAATCCGGCGGACGTGCTGAGGAACGAGTGACCCATGAAACACGTCGTCATCGTCGGAGGGGGCTTCGCCGGTCTTAACGCGGCCAAGAAACTGGGCGGCTTGCGCGACGTCCGCGTAACCCTGGTCGACCGTCAGAACTACCACCTGTTCCAGCCGCTGCTCTACCAGGTGGCCATGGCGGGCTTGTCGCCCGCCGATATTGCCACGCCCATTCGGAGTGTGCTCGCCCGTTGCCACAACATCTCGGTGCTTCAGGGATCGGTCGAGGGGGTCGACCTGCAGGCGCAGGCCGTATCGGCGGATTTCGGCCGACTGGAGTTCGATTACCTGCTGCTCTGCTGCGGGTCGATGCCAAGTTACTTCGGCCACGGAGACTGGGAGGAGCACGCGCCCAGCCTGAAGACGATTCCGCAGGCCACGGAGATCCGCCGGCGCCTGCTGAGCGCTTTCGAGGCGGCGGAACGGACCGACGATCCCGAGACACGCCGGAAGTTGCTGACCTTCGTCGTCATCGGCGGCGGGCCCACCGGCGTCGAGCTGGCCGGCGCCATCGGGGAAATGAGCCGGTTCACGCTCGCGCGGGACTTCCGCAACATCGACACCCGGCTTACGCGGGTCATCCTGATCGAGTCCGGTCCGCGCATCCTCTCGATGTTCTCCGAGCAGCAGGCAGCCCGGGCGGCCCGGGACCTGGAAAAGCTCGGCGTGCAGGTCTGGCCGAACACCCTGGCGACGGACATCGACGAACACGGCGTGCAGGCGGGCCCGGAGCGTATTGCGTCCTCAACGGTGCTCTGGGCGGCGGGCGTACGGGGCGTTGAAGTCGCGGGCCTGATCGGCCGACCTGGACAACAACCGGAACGCGCTCAGACAGACCGTGGGAGCGGCGTCGAGACGGACCGGAGTGAAAGCGTGAAGTTAGACCGCGGCGGTCGCGTGGTGGTCGACGAAGACTTGAGTATACCCGGCCACCCGAACGTGTTCGTCGCGGGCGACCAGGCCTGCTTCACCCACCAGACCGGCGCTCCGCTTCCCGGCACGGCGCCCGTGGCGATCCAGCAGGGCCGGTTCGTGGCGCGGACGATCTGCCGCGATCTCGCGGGTAAGCCGCGGGAGGCCTTCCGGTTCGTCGACCGGGGCCAGATGGCGACCATCGGACGCAGCCGCGCCGTGGCGGAAATCGGCAGGCTCAGGTTCTCCGGCTGGTTCGCGTGGATCACGTGGCTGGTGGTCCACGTCTACTTCCTCGTGGGCTTCAAGAACCGATTGCTCGTCGTGCTGCACTGGGCCTGGTCCTACGTGACGTTCCGGCGCGGCGCCCGGCTGATCGTCGAGCGCGAGTGGCGATTCGGCGGATGCGCCGGGCAAGACGGGCGCGACGGGCGCAAGGACAAGACCGTGCCCGCCCGGGACGAAACCAGGACGGACGGGGAGGAATGATGCCAGGAAGCCACATCGCCATAGCCCTGCGGCACATGGGCCGGTACAGGGGTTACACGGTCATTAACATCCTCGGTCTGGCCGTCGGCATGATTTGCGCCATCCTGATCTTCCTTTATGTGCGCTTCGAACTGAGTTACGACCGCTACCACGAAAAGGCCGACCGCATCTACCGGGTAACGCTCAACGACAGTGCCCGGTCGCCCCGTGAACTGGGTCCGATGCTCCAGGCCGACTTACCGGAAATCCATCACTTCGCCCGGATGCTACCCACCATCGGCACCTGGATCATGAAGCACGAAGACCGGATCTACTACGAGAAGAACGTGTACTGGGTCAACAATGAACTGTTCGACGTCTTTACTTTTCCCCTGGTGAGAGGCGACCCGGAACTCGCCCTCGAAGCCCCGTACACGGTGGTCATCAGCGAAAACACCGCCCGAAAGTACTTCGGCGATGAAGATCCCATGGGCAAAACGATCATCGCCGATAACGGATATATGCTGCTGACCGTTACCGGCGTCATGGAGAACATCCCGGAAAACGCCCATTTCCATGCCGACTTCCTGATTTCCCTGGCTTCGGCATACGACAAGTTCGAATGGAACAGGTCCGCGGGGATCTGGTTCTCCACGCTGTTCTATAACTATATCGTATTGCCGGAAGGCCATCCGCCGGAGGAGACCCAGCGGAAACTGCCCGGTTTCGTGGAAAGACACGTCGACGCGAGTTATCTGGAAGACCTCGACCGTTACGAATTGTCGCTGCAGCCCGTCACCGACATCCACCTTTATTCCCATCTCGAGAACGAGCATGGCGCCAACACCGATGTGGCCTACGTGTACATTCTGATCGCCATCGGGCTGTTCATCCTGGTCATCGCTTCGGTGAATTATGTAAACCTGTCCACCGCACAGTTCGTGCACCGGGCCCGCGAGATCGGCATGCGCAAGGTACTCGGAGCGTCCCGGGGACAGTTGATACGGCAGTGCCTGGGGGAATCGGTCCTGATGACCGTCATGGCCCTTTCGATTGCCCTGGCAGCCGTGTATTTCATCGCGCCGTATTTCGACGCGCTGCTGGGTCAGCCGATCGCCTCGGCCGATGGTCTGCACCCGCTGTGGTGGCTCGCCCTGCCAGCCATCGCGGTCCTCATCGGAGTCCTTTCGGGCGCATACCCCGCCCTCGTGTTTTCCTCCATGCGGGCCATTCCAGGGCTCAAGGAAGGACGGCCGTACCTGTCCGGCGGAGCGTGGTCCCGAAAGATCCTGGTCGTTTTTCAGTTCGCCATTTCCACCGCGCTGATCATCGGCACCGGCATCCTGTTCAGCCAGTTGAACTTCATTCAGCACAAGAATCTGGGCTTCAAAAAGGACCAGGTGATCCTGATTCCAACGGTCGAGCAAGTGGCGACCAACTACCAGCCGTGGAAAGACGCACTGTTGCAGCACCCCCGTGTGGAGGGTGTGAGCCAGGCCATCACCCTGCCCGGCCTGTTCGGCACCGTCGGCCGACCGTCGACGGGCACGATGCAGCGTGTAGAGGACCCGGACCACGTCAGGCATGCCGTCCATGGTTTCCAGGCCTCCGTGGACTTCGTGGAGACGATGGGCATGGAACTGGTCGCGGGCCGGTCCCATCGAGGGGCATTCAGAAACGACACGGAGTGGAAGCACATCGTGATCAACGAAGCGGCGGTGCGCGTCCTGGGCTGGGAAACGCCCGAAGAGGCCGTCGGGCAGCAGATCCGGTTCGCCAGTGGATACACGCACACGGTGGTCGGCGTGGTCCGGGACTTCCACTTTCGGACACTGCACCAGGAAATCGAACCGCTGGTGCTTTTTCATGGCACCGGCCTGCACCTGGTGGTCCGGACCCGGCCGGAAGATATCAGGAGCACCCTGGACAATATAGAAGCGGCATGGTCGGATTTCTTCCCCGATTTCCCCTTCGCCTTTACGTTTCTCGATGAAGACATCGGCCGCCAGTACCGGAACGAATTGCGTATCGGCTACTTCTTCGGTGTGTTCGCCCTGGTGGCGATATTCCTGACCGGCCTGGGTCTGGTCGCCCTGGTCTCGTTCACGGCCGAGCGGCGCACCCGGGAGATCGGCGTTCGAAAGGCACTGGGCGCTTCCGTGCGCCGCCTGCTCGGCATGCTGTCCGCCGAATTCGTCGTTCTCGTGCTCGTGGCCAACGTCATTGCCTGGCCGACGGCCTGGCTGATCATGGGGCGTTGGCTGGAGGACTTCGCCTACCGCATCGAGATGGGATGGGGGATTTTCTTTGCTTCCGCCGTCGCCGCGCTGTTGATTTCGATGGCTACCATCGGCTATCACGTGACCAGGGCCGCGCTGGCCAATCCCGCGGAAGTGCTGCGCAGTGAGTGAAAACGAAGGATCGGATTGAGGACGGATGGAAGACCGGGTGGAAGGCCCGATTAAATCGGCACAATCCTGGGACCCGGAACGCTACGCCCGCAACGCCCGGTTCGTGGCCGACCTGGGCATGCCCGTTGTCGAGTTGCTGGATCCGCAGCCCGGCGAACGTATCCTGGACCTGGGGTGCGGCGACGGGGCGCTGACGGCGAAGCTGGTCGAAATGGGCTGCAGCGTCGTCGGCGTGGACAGCAGCGTGGAGCAGATCGAGGCTGCGCGGAAGCTCGGTCTCGACGCCCACGTCACGGACGGGCACGCGCTGGATTTCGAAGGTGAGTTCGACGCGGTGTTCAGCAACGCCGCCCTGCACTGGATGGGCCATCCCGACGAGGTGATCGCGGGCGTGCGCCGCGCGTTGAAACCCGATGGACGATTCGTGGCCGAATGCGGTGGGCACGGGTGCGTGGACACCATCGTCAAGGCACTTATCGGAGCGCTGAAGCGGCGCGGCCTGTGGGAGGAGGGCATCAATCCCTGGTATTTTCCCACCGACGAAGAGTACCGGCGCCGGCTGGTCCGGCAGGGGTTCGAAGTGCGGTACATCGCGCTGATCCCCCGGCCCACCCCGTTGCCCGGAGATATCGGCGGCTGGCTCGAGACCTTCGCCGAGAGCTTCACGTCACGGGTGCCGCCAGCGGATCGACCGGAGTTTCTGGACGAGGTCCGGGAAGCCATGCGGCCCAACCTGTGCGATGCGGACGGCGCGTGGACGGCGGACTACATCCGTTTGCGGTTTGCGGCGGGGAAGAAGGGGTGAGGGTGAATCAGAACCAATAAAAGGAGAAAGGACAGAACCATGTCTCCCAAGAAGGCAGCACTAGATTCGGAAATGGTACATCGTTTCGTGTACGACGCCCACAGCGATTTCGAGAGCGTCAAGGCATTGCTGGACAAAGAGCCTGCACTGGTCAATGCCTGCTGGGACTGGGGCGGCGGCGACTGGGAAACCGGGCTCGGGGCGGCCGCGCATATGGGGCGCAGGGATATCGCGGAATACCTGCTGCAGCATGGGGCGCGCATCGACCTCTATGCCGCGGCCATGTTGGGGAAACTGAGCATCGTGCAGGCCGTTCTCGCCGACAATCTATCTGAAAAGGACAAGCCGGGTCCCCACGGGATTTCGCTCATGGCCCACGCAAGAAAGGGAGGCAAGGAAGCCGCGGAAGTCGTGAAACTGCTGAGGTCCCTGGATAAGAAGCCGAAGTGAATGGAGAAATAGTGCATTGCGGAGACCCCGGACCATGATCAGACCCATCCAGACCCATTCGACGGAAAGCAACGGCAAGCGGTACATCTGGTACACCGAACGACTCTGGGAGCTGGCGAAGGGACTGCCGGAATACGATGTGGACGTCGTGCATTTCGAGGAGCTGGATCGGGACTGCTGGTTCGGCGAGGGCAGGACGCCGACCATCCGGGAGGTGGCCGACCACTGCCGGCGTATCAACGAGACCGACCTCGAATACCCTGTGATTGTCAACGACAACGGGCGACTGATGGACGGCGGAGGGAGGGGAATGCGATGATGCATAAATTCGAAAGGCTTTCGACGACCGAACCAATCTTGATTGTGAAGCTCAACCAGAAATACCGTCCGGGTATGTCATCAGAAGAACTGTACGAAGTATCCAGGCAATACTGGGTCGTTGGTCCACGCAGAAACAAGGCGAAATACGTGGTAGCCGCTTACCGCGGCATCACCCGTGAAGTTTATCTCGTTGAGGACTGGTATCCTACGTTTTATCAAGGCAAAGTGAGATGGGCTTTTAATGGTGTCGTGGCAAATGAAGTTATTCGCGAAAAGCTCGTGCACAAGTCCATCTGGCATCTACACGCCAAAGGGGCAGCAAATCCAGTCAGGTATCTGAACTGTCAGGAAAACGACGTGGCCAGACCCAGGGAAACCCATACAACGGAACGCGATGGTAAGCGATACGTCTGGTACACGGAACGCCTATGGAAATTGGCGAAGGATCTGCCGGAATACGATGCCGCCGTCGAGAGTTTTGCGGAACTGGACCGGGATTGTTGGTTCGGCGAAGGCAGGACACCGACAATCCGGGAGGTGGCCGACCATTGCCGGCGGATCAACGAGACCGACCCTCACAACCCCGTGATCATAAACGACAATGGTCGGCTGATGGACGGCGGTCACCGCCTGGCGAGGGCCCTGCTTGAGGGGCGAAAGACGGTGAAATCGGTGCGGTTTTTAGAGATGCCAGAGCCGGATGAAGTGGAGGAAATTCAGGCAGGTAGTGATGTGATTCTATGGACCGCTCGTCGGCGATCTCACATTTGGTTCGATAATGAACTTAAGAGTGAGTCGGATCTTCTCCATCAGGGCTTCGATCTTCTCCATCAATGTCTAAGTTACTACAATTCACTAATCATCCAACCGACTTACTCGGCTAATCCATACATTGAGGTATGTGCGTTAACTACAGTTAAAGCCCATCATCTAATTCTTGGGATCTACAATCTAACGATCGATGGGATTGCGCAAGAATCAGGCGCACTATTACGTCTATTGATCGAAACCTGTGATCTGTTAAAGTACGTACGAGTTTATCCCGAACGTGCAGTTGACATGATCAACGACAAAAAACCCCGTGCTGGCGAGATCGGCAAAGGAATTGATAGTGACTTTAAGGAACTGAGAAACCATCTTAGTGAAAATGCATCACATCTAAGTTTCTCCGAAGACTCCGTACGACACCTTCGAGATAGTGAATCGGGGATTCTGATAGTCATACCTACACATGGTAGAGTTGTTTTACAGAAAAACCTTTCCATGGTAAGTAGTTTCTTAACTTTCTTGCTGTTCGAGAGCATTAGTTGTCTAGGGTATATCGGGATGGATGTAACTGAACTAGCAGACAAAGTTGAGCAGTGGAGAGACGAAGTTACTTCGTTAATCTCAGAGCGTGGAATCGGCTAGCAAGGTAAAACACCCCTTCGAGGATTAAAATACGTGATAAACCCGCCTATCGGACGCTAGTGCCCTGAGCTACTGATAACCGGACTATCAGTGTTTCGAATCATACCCCTGCCAATTTACCCCATCTGTTCCAATGACCGTGTGACCTGCTCCCCCACAAACCGCGCAAATGGCTTGATATCCTGATCACCACTCGCGCTTTCGAGCGCGGCAAGATAGGTGGTGCGATCCTGGACACGAATGACCGTCCAAGGGTAACCGCCCGAGGCCAACATGACGTTCATGACGAAACGCGCCATGCGCCCGTTACCGTCAGGATAGGGATGAATGTAGCCAAACAGCCAGTGTCCCAACACGGCGCGCACTGAAGGCACAGTTTCCTCCTTAAGCAAGTCGAACAAGGCCGGCATGGCGTCGCGGACCGCCTCGCTACGTGGCGGTACGTAGCGTGATTCACGCAGAAACACAGTTTCATTGCGATAGCCGACAAGAACCGAACTCGAGAACAGTCCAGCGGCAACGAAAGGCTGGAACAACCCGCGATACCAGTCCCGGTGTTTGTTGCGGACCAGGCCGCCTGGATCGGCATAGCCGATCACCTCGCCGATTGCCTCCCGAACCATTTGAAAAGCCAGCCAGTAACCTCGCGCGGCAAGTGCATCCTGGCTTCGCCGTTCGGCTTCATTGTCGTCCGGATTCCAGGTGCCCGAGCGCACCCGTTCAATCAGACCCGGCGTCACGCGGTACCCCTCAATCGACAACGAGTGGTAGGCGTCGTCGTGGTAGATGCCATCGACAAAAGACAGATAAGCTTGAGGGGCTCGAGGTAGTTCAGGAGCCTTCGGGAACGCTGCAATCACCGGATCTCGAAAGGTCTCCCACAGGTAATGCAGTCGCCTGGCAATCGGCTCTTGGGTCTCTTTCAACGTACCGAATGCCTGCGCTGGCTCAAAAGGGTCGGACTCGCGCATATCGTAGCCGGCGCTTTTCATGACTTTGAGAATCTCGTTAGCCATTGCTGCCCGCCCGATCCGGCGGAAGGCACCAGCAAGCCGACCGGCAACTGCTGAATGGCCGCCATCGAGAAGCCGGCCTAGCACATCCCCCGCATCGCGGACACCGGAAAGTACAATTTGAGCCTCAACCGGGTTGCGGACAAAGAACGCTTCGGTAACCTTGATGAGGGCAGCTTCTGGCACAAGGATCCTCAGACCGTCCCGCGTCGTTACTTCCTCTTCGGCCCACATGTCCTTTTGTTTGAGATTGTAAAGTGACGTACCGAACGGCAGTTCGACTGTGTTGTTGGCGCCTTTAGGCGCATAGATGACAACCTTTCGAGGGATGACTGTGCTTCCAGCATGAAGCAACAGGGACAACTTGGGGGCAAGATGCCAGGCTTTGCCGAACCGCGCCGTGCAGTAGGAAACGCAGAATGCCCAGAATGAAGCGAACCACGAAGTCGTGTCACCCGGAAGGGCATTGGGGCTGGACAAGATCAGCCAGCCCTTCATGACTTGCTGCAGGTAGCCGTTTCGAAGCAGGCGTTCGCGGTGGACACGGGTAAGTTCGTTGGAACGGAAAACCCGTCTTCCTCCCTTCTGGAGGTTTTCGAGTTGTATCAGCGACGCGGCGAGTTTTTCGTTGGGTTTAGCCATGCTGGAATTTTGCGGGTGCTTATGGGTTTGATAAGTCGTGGATGCACAAGTATATAATGACGCAAGATCACAAGTCAAATATGTTGTGAAATAGCACGTAAATTATGTTAGTCTCCTCCAAAAATCGAATGAAGATTACACAAGGTCAAAATGGTGAATTCGTAAAGCAGAATGGATGAAGATTACTGATATATCATATTGTAATTTAGATATTTACGTATACGTATGAAATAGCGGTCAATTTACCATATGTTGGGCCAGATTACTAAAAACCGTCAGAAAAACAATTGTTGTACATCTCGTAAACCGTATTTTTGAGTAGAGGAATCCGGTCGATATTCGACTGTTAAAATTGGTCCTCGGTTTATGAAAGGGGATTTTAGGTTGTGGACCCAAACCCTGAACTTGAAATACCGTTCAGTAACGTCCGCAGCCTTCTGAAGGTTAAATCTTGCTGATTAGTGCGGATACATGACTAACCGACAGAGATATGCTTACATAGCGTCAGCAACGACTTCCCTCTACGATAATTTCAAACGGCGTGCCGGACAGGAATGATAGGGGTTTGAAACCGATGTCAATCCTTGAGATAACCAAAGACTGTACGGCTACGAGGGTGTGTCAAACGAGTCAGCGCGAACCGGTGCTCGGTGAGGTGGACGGACTGGAAGAAGGTGATTACACCGACTTGAGTACTTCGACCGACGACAGAATTGCCAACGAACTCCACCGATTGTCCCAAGTAGACGAGGATTACTGGGCATTCAGGGGGCGGGCGGCACGGGGACAAAGCCAGGGCCTGACGCAGTACCCCGCGATGATGGTACCTGGAATGCAGGCTGTGCTTATCAAGGTCGTGACGGGGGTCGATAGTCGAGTGACGCGAGTGTTTGACCCGTTCGCCGGTTCTGGAACCACGCTAGTTGAAAGTATGCGCCTAGGGTTGAGTTATGAGGGACAAGACATCAACCCTCTTGCGGTGCTGTTGTGCCGGACGAAGGCAGGGCCATTCCACGTCCAAAGACTTGAGAACATCGCCAAGGAGGTTGTCGAACGCGCGAGTGCAGATCGAGGCAGTAAGATTGAGGCGGAGTTCCCAGGTTTGGATAAGTGGTTCTGCGCGGTCGCCATTAACCAACTTTCTCGTATTCGTCGAGCGATACGCTACGTAGATCACGGTTGGTGTCGTCGCGTGCTTTGGACCGGTCTTGCGGAGACGGTCAGGCTGACGAGCAACTCGCGCACCTCCACATTCAAGTTACATGTCCGGAATAAAGTAGATATAGAGTCTCGAAATGTCAATCCGCTAGAAACCTTCGCTACGGTCGTATCCGACATGACTATGCGCCTTAATGAAGAGGCGGAAGTTTTACGGGAATCCAGACGCTTGACCACCAACGGGTATTATCGGGGCGATCTGGAGATTCGATTGTGTGATTCGACGAAGTTGAGGCCCGGCGCGCGTCTACAAGACCTGTTAATCACATCGCCGCCTTATGGAGACAATACGTCGACAGTGCCATATGGTCAGTACTCCTACCTCCCACTTCAATGGATAGATTTGGAGGATATCGACGAGGGTGCCCACGCCTGCTGCCTTCGTACTACCCATGAGATCGACACACAGAGTCTGGGTGGGTTACGGAGGAAAGCAGTTCAAGAGGCCGAGCATTTGCTTGAAAACAGCCCGAGTCTAAAGCACACGTTGAGCAGACTTGAAGCGTTTCCCCCAGACAGAGGAAAGCGTGTTGCTGCTTTTTGTCGTGACTTGGACCGTGCTCTTCGGTCTGCTGTCGCCGTGCTCAGATCTGGGGCGTATTTGATCTGGACAATCGGAAATAGACGGGTCGGCGGTGAGCCGATTCCGACCGACGCCATACTTGAGGAATTGCTTGTGGCCAAAGGGTGTCGTCCAGTGACGAATTTGGAGCGGAAAATCCCGAGTAAGAGGATGGCGACGAGGAACTCCATCGCGAACACGATGCGTGCGGAGGCGATCCTCGTGTTTAGGAAGGCATAGGGTACGACCTTGGCAGAAGAACGCTTTCAACCTCGATTCGACATCAACGCGGCAGTAGTTTTTCGACTTGGCGAGGAACTCATTACGGACGTCGTTCAGGCGCTCGTGGAGCTTGTGAAGAACAGCTACGACGCTGACGCCACTTGGGTGAACGTAACTATCGATACTCGCGCTGAGAACAAATTGGGACGGGGGTATTCTGACGCCGCAGGGTCGATTCTCGTCGAGGACAACGGCGTTGGTATGGACGAGGAAACAATTCGGCGTGGCTGGCTCACAATCGCGAACTCTCCAAAACGAGAGCAGAAGGACGCAGGGCGAGAGACTCTTCGAGGACGAACACCCATAGGAGACAAAGGTCTAGGGCGGCTGGGTAGTCAAAGGCTGGCGCATAACGTCGAGATCATCACTCAGTCTCGCAAACAACCGAATATCGAGCAGTACATCGCCTTCTCTTGGAAGGACTTCCGCGACACGACCAACCTAGGCGAGGTGCCAGTCCAGTTCGAGCGTAACAACGTGTGTGGCAAGCAGCACGGGACAAAGCTCATTCTGTCGGGTCTCCGTGAACGCGAAATGTGGCAGGCAAGTGAGCATGTATTGGACCTTCAGCGAAAACTATCGGGAATGCTCTCCCCATTCGAAGAAGCGGACGATTTCCACGTGCACTTGGAAGTCGACGGAAAGACTTTGGAGCTTGCGGAAATTGCGAAGAAAGTGCGCGAAGCAGCACTGCTGAAGTACGTATTCAAGTTCGACGGACAAGTCTTAGATATATCGGGCACTGCGCGGCTGAAGTTCTTCCAGCCAAGTGGTAAGGATAACGAGCAACTCTTCAAGACACTTTGCTTAGTGGACAGCGGCGAGGCACTATTTGAGTTTCTTACCAGTAGGACAGGCAAGGGCCGACCAAGGCACTTTGTTCGCTCGGAACGCGAAGGATGGTTCGTCGAGTTTAGAACGCAGCGCTCACTGGATGATCTGGACCGTATCAGGCGAGTCACGAAGTCGGCAGTAAGTCCAGGTCCTTTCCGGGGGGAGGTTGATGCTGTGTCGCTTGAAAGCTCCGAGTTCAAGGATGACGCGGTGAGCCGGCAATCCGAGTACCGGGAGCTGGTTAAGGACCTCGCCGGTATTCGAGTATACCGTGATGGGTTCGGTATCCGCGTCGGAGAAGATTGGCTGGGCTTGGGGAAGCAACAGACGGAAGCTACGTCCTATTACGGCCTGCGACCTGGAAACGTGTTGGGATTCGTTGCGATTAGTGCGCGGGATAACCCGGACCTCAAGGAGACTACGAGTCGGGAGGGGTTTCTGGTGACCCCTCACTACGAAAACTTTTTTGCACTGTTGACGGAGTTTATCAGGTTCGCGGGTGACGCTCAAAACTATTTCAGGCGCGGTGTACTTAGCTTCCTGAACGCACATCGTGACCAGCAAGCAGGGGTAACACCAGAAGAACCACACTCGGCGGTCACTCAGCGTATCGACCGCATCGCGGGAAAACTGTCGTTGGAAAAAACCAAGGTGCAGCAAAGAACCGGATCGTTAACAAAAGCAACGGCAGGAGCTGCCAAAATGTTAGGTGTGGTACGTATCGAATTGGACAAAAAACTCATAGCTGGTTCTCCCGAGTCGAGTGCTCTTGAAAGCCTTGAGGCAGAACTTTCAGCTGTGTCGAACGAAGTGATGAAAGAGGAAGAGTTATTAGACGAGGTCTCTTCGGCTTTGGATGAGGCTACGGAACTTAAGAAAATGAAAGATGTTCTGGATCGGCGCTGGGAGGCCTTAAACGAACAATTATCCGCAATGTATGAGAGCATTAGCCTAGGTCTTACTGCCGAGGCACTTTCCCACGAGATACACAACATCGCAGATCGGCTTGCGAGAAAGAGTTCAGTATTAATAAGGGAGATGGAAGGACGGGCACGCAGGTCATTGATGATAGCGTTTATTGAGGAAGTTAGATCAAGTGTGGCTGCAATGCGTAAGCAACTCGCGCATCTTACTCCTTCCTTGCGCTACCTGCGCGAACGAAGGGAGCGTATCGGCACGGATTCCTTCTTCAACGAGTTCAGAGGTTTCTACAAAGAGAGGCTGGCTCAGAATTCGATAGTGCTGGATGTGCAAACTCACTCTAACGGATTCTCGGTTTATATGAACAAGGGTAAGTTAACACAGGTGTTCGACAATTTGGTCTTAAACGCGGAGTACTGGCTAAAGGAAGCGATTCGTGCTGGTTTGATAGAAACTGGTGAGATAGAGATCGTCGTTGCCGAGCCCTATGTGCGGATCACGGACAATGGCACAGGTGTGGACGAAAGTGTAGAGGACTCTTTGTTCGAGCCTTTCGTAACGATGAAGCGAACCGGGGAGGGACGAGGATTGGGGCTGTATGTATGCCGCCAACTTCTTGACTCGGAGTCCTGCAATCTTGTGCTTCTGGCAGATCGCAACGAACGCGGCAGGAGGTATATCTTCGAACTCGATTTGTCGGGAGCATCCGGTGAATAACGCAACGGAGGTGTTGATTAAAGCTCGAAGGGATGCTAAAGAACTTCTCGATACCGTGGGGATATCTCGAGTCGTGATTGTAGATGACGAATATGCGGCCAGTGTCGAGGAGTTGTTCGGGATGTGTTCAGAATTGGCGCCCGCAGAATCGTCCCGGCTACCTCACTTACAAAGGATTGACTTTGACGCTCCACATGCTGTATGGACTGACGAAGTTAGAGGAGTTTGGGAAAAACTTAATAACACTAAGCGTAGGCACTTGATATTGGAGGCCCGCGAGTTGTATTCCGCGTCTACCGCAGCCTCAGAAGATGACGAAACCGGACAGGATGAGACAACGGTCGATGACTTCAAGGCGGCGAGTTCGCTTGAGGAGATTCTGGGTGAGCTAGCCGAGCTGGACTTTGTTTTGCTTTCCTTGAGTGAGTGGAAGGATAAAGGGGTCGCCTATTTCGAGGATGCGAAAGCCGCGAACACTTTGGTGTTTTTTGATCGAGACTTTAGCCGGGAGGAGTTGGAGGCTGAGAATGAGGGATTGAAACAGTTACACGAGGTACAGTCCACAGGCATTGGATACGTCGGTCTGATTAGCCATACGGTTCCTTTAAGTGGCGAGTTTGACGCGTGGATCAACCTGTCAGAGGAACACGGCCTCGAGCGCGACCGGTTCGTAGTTATCTCGAAGGAACGGCTACAAGACTCCCCGAACTACTACGGGTTTCTAGCCTTGCTGCGTTTGACGGCCTTGAGCGGCCGCTATGCGTGTGTGAAAAGCAAGGCTTGGTCGATCTTTGAGGATTCTCTCAGCGAAGCAAAAAAGGCGATGGAGTCTTTGTCAGTCTTGGATTTTGACAGGATGGTCTTCGCGTCTTCGCGAAAAGAAGGAATTTGGGAGCCTGAAACGCTGCTCCGGATTTTCCGTATTCTTATGCAACGAGAGGCGCGTTCGCGTTTGCTACAGGATGAGGACATGCCCGATTCGGTTGCGGCTGCGCGAAGGTTGAGCGCCGCCCCTGAGGCAATAGCAACAGCTCTTGATTGCGACAACGACTCAGACGAATCGTTGCGAATACAAAGATTCGAGATTTACGACTCGGACGACGAACTAAACCGTTTTCATGCACCGATAGATATTGGTGACGTCTTTCGGTTCAGTTCGAGCGAGAAGTACTATATCCTGCTTGCACAACCGTGTGACCTGATGGTCCGCAAAGACGGAATGCGAAACTACGAGGACAGAAAGTTTACACGTATGGCGGCTGTGGTGGAGTTGGTTTTCGGCTGCACCGAGAAACGGGAAAACTGGGAAGAACTTCCTTTTTACGAGGAAGAAACTGGCAACTCTGCGTTCGCCAATCTCGCGAGAGTCTATCAAGTACCGCTTGTCATACTGGACCTTTGTGCGGTTTGCGAGGTAGGCTCAGCTGAGATAGATGTGAACGCGGAATGTCCAGCGTTGCTGATTGAACCTTGGGAAAAGCGTTACCAGAAGTTACGCGATTTCTATGACAAGGCGCTGGATCGGTATGAAGAACTGAAAAACAAGGATCTCTACGAAGAAACACCCTCACTTGCGTTGCCGGGATCGACCACCTCTCTGAAGCTTAGGCCAATCGTAACTGGCAAGATCCTAAAGTACGGCGTTAAGCGGATGTTACGACTTCGACAACCGTGGTCGGGTGCGTTGCTTACGAAGTTTACCCAATATCAGGCGCGAACCGCCTTCGATCATTATTTCGGGCACCCCACCGAGGTACCTGCAAGCTCAGATACCGATCAAGGACCAGTGTAGAGAAGGGCCATGGTGTAACGTTTTGAAAGGCACTCGGAAGCGAGTCATTTACCCCTACTGGGGTTCGATATTGCAACGTTCAAACTAGCCTTGATCGTGCAAAAATCATGCAGTTGAGCCGAGTTGGAATGTTTGGGTGAGAGATAGAGATCGGGAGAACTATATTGAACGTGAGCTTCCCTACCGACGCCGACGGCTTTCTCTCTCAGCAGTGTCCTTCTTGCCGACAGCGATTCAAAGTCCTCTTCGGCCAAGGTAGCCCAGAACCCATTTCCCACTGTCCTTACTGTGGACATAACGGACAAGAATGTTGGCTTACGCAAGAGCAGAACGACTACGTGACGATGGTGGTAACTAACAAAGTAATTGCACCAGAGTTAAAGAAGTTCGAACGGGAGATCAAAAGTGCCTCGAAGGGATTCTTAACAGTCAACATGGAGTCTGATCTACCCGGTATTTCACAGCCGCCTGTAGAAACCAACGAAGATCTGGATATCCTGTATTTTCCCTGCTGCAAGGAAACAATCAAAATCAACCGACAGCAATATCATTTCTGCATTATCTGTGGGGTGGAGATTGGCATGATAGTTAGCGATGCGAAAAAAGTTTATCTTAGCCATAAAAGTGCTGACAAGCCAATAGTAGTCGATTACAAGGGTACCTTGGAATTGCTGGGCTTTGAACCTTGGCTCGACGAAGACGCGATGCCGGCAGGAACCACTCTAGAGCGTGGCCTTATACAAGGAATGAAGGACTCTTGTGGCGCTGTGTTTTTTATAACGCCTTCGTTCGAGGATGAAGGTTACTTGAAGACCGAAGTGGATTACGCGATTCAGGAAAAACGAAGAAAGGGAGATAAGTTTGCCATAATCACCCTTTTGTTTGAGTGCGAAGAAGACGGAAGGGCGAGTGTACCGGATCTCCTACGACCTTATGTCTGGAAGCAGCCCAGGACCCAGTTAGAGGCTTTGAGGGAGATTGTTCGTGCATTGCCCGTCGTTGTTGGAAAGGCCGATTGGCGTGAGGAAACAGAAGGTGTTGCTAAAACACAGAGCGTGAATTCAACGGCCCCGGAGTTATCGAACGAAGCCAAGAGTATATTGATAGAGGCTGCGTTTGGCAACGGGGTTGTTATGCATATCCGTACCCTTGGTGGCGAAGGCATTCAAGCAAATAGTAAGGGTATGATTCCAAACAGTGATCCGCGAACAGTCGCTCTTTGGAGAGGTGGACTTGAGGACTTACAACACCGAAACTACATTCGAGACTGCGGGCACAAAGGCGAGTTATTTGAAGTTACAAGGGAAGGATACGAAGAGGCAGACCGGCTGAATGGACAGTAAGAACGACGATGTGGAACTTCCTCGAGCGAGCCAGCAGTAAGCCATACTCACATCTTTTTACCCATTCGAACAACCAATCTGGTCAACTGTTCCTCAAGTCGAGCGGCGAACACATCCTCTCATAAAGAACAAACAGATGTTCAACTCGCTCTTGTTCTGAGGCAAACCTCCTTGGACGATAAAGCCGGTCCACGGCGCGGTCCAGAGTTTGGTGTGCTTTGCGCAGATTGGGCGGCATCAGGTCTGGATCGTAAAGATCGGCCAGGGTTGCGCCCGAGTGGTCAGCTCGGGCGTCAAGCACGGCTTGAGCAAGAGGATTCAGGCCTTGTAAGTCCGTTCCTTCATCGGGCATTGGGAAGGTATTGTACACGACATTGACAGAATACGTATAGTCGCTCTTCATTCTACCTGCTACTGCTCGCATCCATGCCATATGCATGGACGACGTTAGAAGGGCAAATTCCTCAAGTGTTGCGTTTGCAAGCACACGCAGCTTATTGCTAGGTATCACTGGCGGCTCCAGCCAACCTAATGGCACATAGTCCCTTCGTTCAGAACTCACTTCTGGAACCACCAGAAAAGGCGCTTCTGGGACGACGTTGACGTGATATAGTGTCGGCGTTTCCGCAAGTTTCCGCGTCGGCTGGCTCTTACTCGCCTCCCGGTATTCCCTGACAGCGGTCATACGTTCACGTACCAGCGGCAAATTCGCTAGTTCGTTCGGTTTCGCATTGTGGAGCATTAGGATCCAGCGCATGCCGCCCTGCAGGTATTCACGAGCGCCCACGAAGGGTCGCATGTAAGGATCGGCCTCGGGTTCTGAAGCCAGAAATGCATCCCGTTCATCTGCTTTGAATATGTAGTTTCCGCCGTCGATGGGCTTGGAGCCGATGATTAGTTGTGGCATCCCATTGATCGGCCTGCCCTCCTCCCTTACTGTCAGGTATGGATTGGCCAATCCACCTGCGTCGAAAAGGTAGGGCGATAGTACCGCGTGCCGAGTTTCCTCGGGGTCGCCGTTAATATCCGGGTAGCTGAACAACCTCTTCTCAGACCGAACGGCTTCTCGTCTGTCGAGGCCAATAATCACGACGTGCACATGCGCCTTGCCACGCACATCAGACCCCCAGGCGAAGGTGCGGTGCGCGAAGGAAATTTTCAGTTTGCATCGTTCGAACAGGATCGGCCACAACTGTGCGACCAACTCGCCCTGCGTGATCGAATTGGTAGACACGAAGCCGATGCGGGCATTACTCGTTTGCACGTATTCGCCCGCCTTGATAAACCACGCGGTCACGTAGTCGAGTGTACCGCCGGACCTGCCGAGCGAAGCGATCCTCCTTACCTGTTCGCGCTGTTCGGTTGTCTGGAATTTTGCCCCTACGAATGGTGGATTTCCGAACACATATGAACATTCTTCCGGTGGTAACAATGACGCCCAGTCAGTTTCCAGCGCGTCGCCCGCCATGATATGAGGAGAAGTGCTCAGCGGAATACGGGTATAGGTCTGGCCGAACTCGTGGCTCAGTTGGTTGTTCATGAAGTGGTCCATCATCCACAATGCCGTCTCGGCTATACGTGCAGAGAACTCACCCAACTCGATACCGTAGAACTGATCCACGTTGACGAGCGATATTAACTCAACGTCCAGCATTGCCTGTCCGCTGACGCCGGTCGCTGTCCGGATCTCCCTGATCACGTCCATCTCGAGCAGGCGCAATTCCCGGTAGGCGATGATGAGGAAGTTGCCGCAGCCGCAGGCCGGGTCGAAAAACCGCAAGTCCACCAGTTTTCTCTGAAACCTTCGAAGTTCGCTGACGCGCCGGCTGTCCTTGCGAGATCTGAGCCTTTCGAACTCCGCTCGCAGGTCGTCCATGAACAGCGGTTCGATTACCTTGAGGATGTTCTTCTCGGTAGTGTAGTGCGCCCCTGCAGCCCTGCGTTCAACGGGATCCATGACCGATTGGAACAAAGCGCCAAAGATCGCCGGAGAGATGTTCGACCAGTCGAAGTTGCAGGCCTCCAGTAACAGGCGCCGCATGGACGCGTCGAAGGCGGGTATGCGCAACGGCCCTTCAAATAATGCGCCGTTGACGTAGGGGAACCGCGCAAGGTCTTCGTCCCGCGTCGAAATGCGTTCGCTCTCCGGCGTGTCGAGCACCTGGAACAGTTCGGCCAGCAACGCGCCCAGGTTGGAGCCGTCCTCGCTTGTGCGTGTTTCGATGAAGTCACTGAATATATCGCGCGTGTCGAAGATGCCGGTGTCGTCCGCGAAGAGACAAAAGACGATTCTAACAAGAAAACGTTCGAGATTCTCTCCCCGGTATCCGACCGAATCAAGAGCATCGTGCAGCTTTCCAACCAGTTCGGCGGCATCGATGTTGACCGGATCCTGGTCCCGAAAAGTCTTGCGCTGCACGCCCATGATGAAGCCAAAGGACTCCACGTGGGCGGGAAGATCCTTGAGTTCGAAAGAATCGGTTTTGGACTCGTCCAGATCACGCAACTCGAAGTTCTGAAAGTCGCTGACCAGGAGGTAGCGGGGTTTTTCATGCTCAGTGATGGCGTCAAAATAGTCGCCGGCCTGCTTGTAGGCACTTTCCAGGTCGCGCCCGGTGCTCTTCTGCTCTACGATCAACACCCCGGGCCAGAACAGGTCTATGAAGCCCTGGCGGTTGTTCAGCTTCTTCACATGTTCTTCGTACCGAGCTACGTTTCGTCGACGAACTCCGAAAACCTGGAAGAAGTCGTTATAAAATGACTGTGTCTCGCCCTTCTCATAGGACGCATCGCGCCACTCTACGGAGAAAGCGGCTGCGCGGGTACGTACCTCGTTCCAGGAAAGACGCATCAGGATACTCTGTCTAGTAAGAAAAGGGTGTACTACTGTGTGTGCTGCTTCACGCACATGCGAGGAAATCAACCTGGCTTGTACGTACTTGTCAAGGGCTCCTGATATGTGGTAGTGTATCAGTTTGAAATCAGAGACTTAGAATTGCTCCTGGATGCTCGGCCGACGGGCAGGGAGGTTCATTTAGCGGTATCGTCCACGTGGTCCTACGCTCTCCAACAGTTTGGGGGTGTCTCCTCGATCAGAAGGAAGCTTAACTCAGCGTCCCGATCAAGGGGACAGTACAGAGTACACGAGCATTGGCAATTGTCTACAATTCGATGTTGATTTAAGCCAACATTAAGGCTTGATTTATGAGGAGGGGTCGTAACCTACTCTGGGAATAGGATGAAGGCTAAGGACATCTATGGTGGCTGGATTCCGATTAGTTGCGAATGCGACTACAACTCAAGTACGGATAGGGCGACTGACGTTCGAGTCATGTAACAGGTATTTTCTTGTAAAGCCTATAAGATCGAGCACGAAGATAAGGAGGTTGATGGTGGGTGAGATAGGATATTTAGGATACAATGAATCTGAAGTATTCAGATCCTGTAGCTATTGCGGTGGTTTAGTTGAAGTGGGCCGTAAGAAAGAAGGTATATGGCACAAGGGTTTCCCCGGTGGTCCCTCTCGTATTTACCACAAGGAATGTCTCAAAAAGATCGTCAACCTTCATGGGGAATAAGCCATGCCTACCCCTACTTTTCAGGTTTCCCACAGGTTATCAACACCTAGTTGTAACTATTGATGACCATGATTGAACAGATGGTTTCTACTGCCATAGGCGTATTGGCTGGTACACTATTGGCACCGTTCATCCGGGAAAAGTGGAAAGACATCAGGAAGTGGAACGAAGCCCGTAAGACTCGCAGAAGGGTGAGAAAACACGATAAGCAAATCAGGAGAGAGTTGTTGAAAGCAGGGCTACCGAAGGACGAACTTTAACCCGCCGTTGTAATTTCGGTTAAAACACGTAACTGTGCCCATCGGAGTTTAAAATGATAACTTTTACAGATATACGAGTACCTGAAGGTGAAGACCCGTTAAAGGTCGCCAGCGAGATTTACATCGCACAGTGTGCGTACAATGATGCAAGGGCGAATTTGAGGCGTGTTTTTAAATAAGTATGTAATAAAAAAGGGAGAGGAAGATAGAATAACGAGCGTACTTGGAGATGAAGCTGGCAAGTAGTCGAAAGGGGATTTCAGATACATGTAATCCCTGTATCCACTGTTCAACTTTCTAGGAGGGAATGATGGCTAAGTCAGGAGGGGGTAAGGGAGGCAAGGGCGGCAGACCCACCAACGCACCATCTACCACAGGTAATAGGTCGGGCGGTGGACGTGGCAATAATCCATCCAAAGGCGGAAAGAAATAAATCCCTCGTCGACTAAGGAATGGGAATACATGAAACGGAAACCTGATAAAGCACGTGGAGTTCATGGCTGAACACCGGGAAACCTTGAACGACAGGTATATTGTAAGAACATATCGGCCAACACATGAGATGGTCGAGTGGGTGGGATTCCCTGGTTGGTATGTGTTTAATGACAGGATGAAGGATGATGTAATTGACCCAGTCGATATTGGACAAGTAGCCAGGATAGGTATACCGATCCTGGCCTTCGTTGGAATGACAATGATTCTATCTACGTAGATCATCTCCCCTAACTGTTTGTCTTTCGATGTAATTCCCGATTATATGGGAGCATATTACTTGGACCGGGCGTGAATCACGTATGATGAAACGGTAGCAAAGGAAATCGCTATACAGAATCAAGAAACCCCGTTTATTGATTTCTCCCATGTCAATACCAAAACAGATTTAGAAAATCGCAACGTTGATTGGTGAGAGAAAGGTCTGCCAGAACGAACAAGGACGAAACACCTACACAGACTGCATCTATACATGGGGAAATTCATTCCGTAGTTAGCGGAGTTTTCCTTAGGATATACAATCCTTGATATGCGGATATGCGATACAACAATGGATGCTAGGCCTGGACATCTACCTACCAGGGATGACATGAGGTCCCTTGAGAGGGAAGTGGCTGCATTAAAAGTACAAACAGAGCATCTGCTCACTAGAGCGGATGTTTATCTTTAAATAGGGATAGCATTCCCTGTCGCGGTTGCAGCAGTGATGATTGCAATAAAGTTGATCTTCTTTGGTGGAAGTTGATGGAACAGGTACTATCGGCGGAGGCCCCGATGCGCCGGACCATATGCAAAGGACCGGTGACGAGTGACACCACAAAAAGCTGTGTCTGACATCAGCACATGTTCCCACCCTTACCGACTACCCCATCCGCAGACTCCGGTCCTCAAGCGGCAAATCGACCCGCACGTTTCCCCGGCGGTGGGATTCCCTTAGGGCAATGGCGATTTCGAGGGCTTCGCGGCCGAACTCGCCCGGGCAAGACGTCTCCTTTCCCGCTTCAATGGATCGGCAGACGCCCTCTATCGCATCGACCATGGAACTCCGGGGATGCCACGGTCCGGGCAGGTGCGTCTGGGCAGGCGCGCCGGTCTCGGGATGAGGCGTCCATAACTCGAACTGGGCGTGGGAATGGCGGGAGACGATACGGCCAGATTCGCCGATGAACTCAAGGGACCAGGCGTAGACATGCGATTCGGACCGGGAGTTCAGGATCGTTCGAATCCCGTTTTCGTACACGACGATCCCCGAACCGGGTATGTCGCCTTCGGAAGCGGCCTGTTCGTCCGTGTCGATCAGGCCGACGACCCACTGCGCGGGCGCACCGGCGAAGAGCCGCAGCAGGGCCAGGGTGTGGCTCTGGATGTTGGACAGCGTGGACGGGCTGTGGCAGACCATGGTCTTCAGCGGACCGATGGCGCCTTCGGCAATGAGCCTGCGCGCCGTCGTATAGTAGCCGTACCAGTTTAGATGGCAGGCCATGGCGAGGATGACGCCGTGCCTGGCACAGGCTTCGATCATGGCATCGGCCTCGGCCAGCGTGCGGCACATGGGCTTCGTGGCGAAGATGGCCTTCACGCCCAGTTCGGTCAGGCCCACCGTGATCTCCGCGCGTGGCTCGGGCCGGGTGGTCAGGCAGACCACGTCGACCTTCTCCTTCTCGACCATCTCCCTGTAGTCGGTGTACAGGGCCGCACAGCCCCAGCGCCGCCTGAAATCCGCGAGTTTGGCGGGGTCCTCGTCCGCGGCGGCCACGAGATCGATCCCCCGGGCTTCGATCATGGCCGGCGCATGCGCCCACGGCCACGGGTAGTGGGGCTGACCGACGTGCTCGTCGTCAATGGTGCTGCCCATCCTGCCGCAGCCGATCACGGCGCCGCGATAGGTATGCTCCGGCGCGGTATCCCGCACGGTTTGAAAGGCTTCGTCTCCGGAATCCGGCATTGGCGTTCTTTCCTCGAGATCAGCGGTCGACCTGATGGTCGTCGGAAATCCGAAGATGACCCTCGACCCTACCCAGGCGGGTATTCACCCCATCCATGCGGGTGTTCACCCGATCCAGTCGAGTGTTTATATCGTGAATTTCGGTACGAACCTCTGAGAACTTGACGTTCATTTCGGTCCGTAGTCCTTTGATATCCTCCCGCAAAATCCCGATGTCCTCCCGCAGTACATTCGTCGAACGTCCCATGAAGGTCAGGATCGCCAGGACGAGCACGCCGATGGCCGTGGTTCCCTGTATGAATATGCCGATGGTTTCCATGGTCAGGTCCTTTCATTGAGGTTGAATGAGCACTCCGCTTAATGGATTAGTGGGCGTTGTCTCTCCAAACCTCGTAACTAAACTTCTCCTGACCTGGATGGATCACTAGACCGCGATGGATCGCCGGACCGCGATGGATCACCGATTCTCCCAGATTCCGCGTTCAACGGCGCATGAATGGCTCACGCGGGGGATTCTAATTGGTGATCTGTCGCGAGTTCGACCGGTTTTCCGTGCGGCGTGTCGAGATACGCCTTTTGCCACGCGTCCTTGCGGTCCGACGCCTCCTCCTGCGACACGAGTCCGTGCGCTATGCAGAGGCGCTCCAGGGCCCGGAGCCAGTGCTTGTAGTAGGTATCGCCCAGGTCCGGGTCGCCCTCCTGCTGTGCCGCACGTATCTCCTCGCTCAGCGTGGCGGCCCACTCGCTCCACGTGAAATGACCTTCGCCGGAGAGGCGCACCGCGATCGCAAACGCCGACGCCTCCCATGGTGCGGCAAACACCGGCGAGCCATCGTCCCCCAGCGGGATGTCCCCCAGCGGGATGTCCTCCAGCGGAGTGTCCATCAGCGGGATGTCCCCAGGCGGGATGTCCCCCAGCCCATTCGTATCGCCGGGCAGTTGCGGGTCGGTCATGGTGCAGGCTCCAGGTACGTCTCCCAGAGGTCGACATGTACGGCGCTGTTCACGTTGGCCGATTCCCCCCACAGATCACGGCTCTCGAAGCGTACGTTGTAGAGGTGCCTGCCCTCTTCCACGCCCTGGGCGCTCAGGTCCGGATACACCTGCGATCCGTAGTGCTCATGCACGATCCCCGTGTGGCCTCGAACGTAGCCCGGTACCCGGGTGTGCCCAGGTGGATAGGAGTTGATTGCGCGCACGCGGTCGCCTGACGAGAACCGGGGCGATGAGGACGCGGGCCGGACGTAGCTCGTAGTCATGTAAGGGGCCGCACGCACCTGTTCGGCATGGGCAACTTTCTCCATGATGTGCTCCGGTACGGGGGTCGACGCCCTGCCCGTCTGAAGTTCCTTTTTTGAAATGAGACCGGTCCTGACCAGTTGCTGCCTGATCCCCGCGAACCAATTCTCATAATAGGAGTTGGCGAGATAGTCGGCGGGAGGCAACTGTTCCCTGTTGTGGCGCGACATGTCGATGTTCCACAGTCCCAGTAGCCCCATGAGCCGGACGATACCGTACACCCGGCCCTCCCATTCCTCGTGGAAGACCGGCTCCTCGGACTCCGGTTCGGGCCGCACCGGCCCGAATCCCCGCATCCCGCCCATATCGTGTACACCGCTCATGCTTTGCGGACCTCCGATTCCGGACAACGCGCCTCTTCGACCCCGATCATGGCGTTCCGCGTTACGAGTTCCATGAGTTCTTCCTCACTCAATCCCTCCGTGCCTTCAGGACGCTGCGGCAGCACGAGGTAGCGCATTTCGGAAGTGGAATCCCACACGCGCACCTCTTTCCCTTCGGCAACTTCCGTACCGAACTGTGCCATCACGCCACGCGGATCCACGACGGCCTGTGCTCTGTAGGGCGCGGACTTGTACCAGACGGGGGGCAGGCCGAGGAGCGGCCACGGGTAGCAGGAGCAGAGCGTACAGACCACGAGGTTGTGCACGTCGTCCGTATTCTCCACGACACGCATCTGCTCACCCTGCGCCCCTACGTAGCCCATCGACGCGATGGCGGCATTCGGGTCGTCAAGCAGCCAGCGTCTGAACGCTTCATCCGTCCATGCACGCGCCACGACGTGTTTCCCGTTCGCCGGGCCGATCTTGTCCTGGTACAGGTCGATGAGTGCGTCCAGCGCTTCCGGATCGACGAGGCCTTTCTCCACGAGCAGCGATTCGAGCGATTTCACGCGCAACTCGATATCCGGGGGCGGGTCCGTGTGGTCTTGATCGTGCCGGTGGTCGTTGGGCATGCGGTACTTCTTTACTATCGCTCGCCGCGGAAGTGGCTCACGCGCCGTCCTGCCCGATCAGCAGTTCGAGCGGCTGCTCGAGAATTTCCCTGAGGTGGGAGAGGAATTGGCCGGCGACCGCGCCGTCGATGAGCCGGTGGTCGGAGGACAGGGTGATCGACATCATGGCCTTGATCTCGACTTTGCCGTCCGCCACGACGGGGGTGTCCTTGACCCGCCCCACGGCGAGAATGGCCGCTTCCGGTGGGTTGATGATGGCCGTGAACTGGTCCACGCCGAACATGCCGAGATTGGAGATGGTGAAGGTGCCGTAACCGTAGTCTTCGGGACCCAGGCCCTTTCCACGGGCCTTCTCGCCCAGATACCGGGTCGCCGCGGCGATTTCGAAGACCGATTTCTGATCGGCGGCTGCCACCACGGGCACGACCAGTCCGTCATCGAGGGCGACGGCGAAGCCCACGTTCACGTCGGCGTATTCCACGACCTCCCCGCCCTCGAGGGAGGCGTTGACCGCGGGAAAGGACCGCAAGGCGATGCCGGCGGCCTTGATGATCAGGTCGTTCACGGAAACCCTGGCCAGGCCGCGCTTCTCACCATAGGCGATCAGTTGTTCGCGAAGCCCGGTGAGGCGGGACATGTCCACGTCCATGGTGAGGTAGAAGTGGGGAACGGTCGACGCGCTTTCGGCCAGTCGCGTCGCGGCGACCTTGCGCAGTCCGCTGAGCGGGGCGCGGCGCTGGACGCGTTTCGAACCCGGGCCGGCCGCGGCAGGGGCCGCTGCGGGAGCCGATGCCGCTGCGGGTGTTGCAGGAGCCGGGGCCGGCGCTTGTACCGCTGCGGCGGTCCGGGCGGCGAAGGCTTCCACGTCTGAGAATACGATCCGCCCGCCGGGCCCCGTCCCCGCGATGTGCTCGATGGCGATGCCGAGGTCGCGGGCGTGTCGCCGCGCCTTCGGGGAAATCTTCACGCGGCCGGATGGTCCGGGCGTTGCGGCGCCGGCGGCCGCGGCATCATCCTGGCCACCTGTGGTGCCGTCCGCTGCGCCGTCGGTTGGGGTGGCCGGGGCATCCTCGCCTCCCGAAGTACCATTCGCTGTACCGGCCGTTGTGCCGACCGTAGCCGCGTCGCCGTCGCCGGGGGCACTCGCGTCGACCGCTTCGGCAATGGCCTCGCCCGCTTCGCCGATGTAACCGATGACCTGCTGAATGGGCACGTCGTCGCCCGGTCCGTGCAGAATCTTGAGCAGCGTACCGGAAGCCTTGGCCTCCACTTCCATCACGCTCTTGTCCGTTTCGACGTTGAAGAGCACCTCGCCTTCCGCGACGGAATCGCCTTCCTCTTTCATCCACTCCACGATGATTCCGGATTCCATGGTCATGCCGAGAACGGGCATGATGATTTCAGTGGCCATTACGGGCTCCCCGGGGTACTCTGCAACACACGGACCTGTTCGGTTTACGTCGTGCTAAACCCTATGTATGTAACTGACTTACAACGCGGTTAAAGGTGCGTAGAGCATACACTTCCATGTGGTTGGCGTCAAGCATTTTTTGATTGACTTGGACCGTCGCAAAGGGATAGATTCACCCCGATTCTGCATTCGAAAATCGCGGAAGGAAAACCGTCCCGAGGTACGGCATCTTCTCAGCGGTACGAATGCAAGAGCAGGTGCTCGGAACGCCTTGATCCGGGGCCCTGTTCGGCTGTTGCTCACCCTACCTGCGTGGAGGATCCAAGCCACATGGAAATCAAAGTCGATCGATACACGAAAGTGGTGTTGACGCTGATCGCCGTCGGCCTGCTGGCGAATGTATTCAAGGACGAACTATCCAGCGTGTCCACACCGTTGAATCCCCGGCCGGCCATGGCCAAGAACATCGTCATGGGGTCCACGATCTCGAATTTGGGACAGCGATTCATCACGGCAAGTCCCGACGGGAAGACGGTCTACACCTGGTTCCGGGAAGAGGACCAGCAATGGTACGATCGCGACAAGGTGTATTTCATAGACACCGCGCACACGGACGATTGATAGGCGCGCCGCGGGTGAAAGTTACGATGAGGAGCGGACCGCGAACAACGAGTCTTCTTCAGAGCGCGTCGCGGGCGACGGTCCCTCTGACGTACGGACAACGGGCGACGGATCGGCCGATCCGATGATTACGGGGCTCGTTCTCGCCGCCGGCCGGTCCGAGCGCATGGGGACGCCGAAGCAGCTGCTGCCCTTCGGCGGCGTCACGCTGATCGAACACGTGGTCCGCACGCTGACGCGTTCGCGCCTGGGGAAGGATGTCGTCGTCGTGCTGGGCGACCGCGCCATGGACATCGTAAAGCGGATTTCGGGGCTGCCGGTCCGCCTCGCGTACAACCCGGACCCGGAAGGCGACATGGTCTCGTCGATCCGATGCGGCCTGGCGTACATCGAACCCGATCAGGCCATCATGATCGCGCTCGGCGATCAGCCCCTGGTCACGACCGGGATCGTGAACCATTTGATCGACGAATACGAGGGGCGACCCGAGGGCATGGTACTCCCGGTGCACGACGGGAAGCGGGGACATCCCATGATCCTGTCGCCCGCGTACCGCGAGGAAATCCTGTTCGAAGCCATGCCGGGCGGATTGAAGGCGCTGCGCGACCGGTACGCCGACAGCGTCCGCGCGGTACCGGTGGACACGGATGCGGTACTCGTCGACCTGGACTACCGGAGCGATTACGAAGAGGCCCTGCGTAGATGGAAAGAGGAATCCGAATCCGGTGAGCGCTAACGTACTCGTTACCCGACGCATTCCCGACGAATCCATCCGGATGCTGGATGGGGCCTGCGGCGTAGTGGACGTCAATCCCCATGACCGGGCGATGACCCGCGGTGAATTTCTCGAGGCGGTAAAGGGCCGCGACGGGATGCTCTGCCTGCTGACCGAGGACATCGACGATGAGGTCCTGGACATCGCTCCGGGGCTGAAGGGCATTGCCATGTACGCGGTCGGGTACAACAACGTCGACGTGGACGCCTGCACGCGGCGCGGCATTCCGGTGACCAACACGCCGGACGTGCTGACCGACACGACCGCCGACATCGCCTGGGCCCTGATCTTCGCCACGGCCCGGCGGGTGGCGGAAGGCGACCGGTTCGTGCGGGAGGGGCGCTTCGCGGGATGGGGTCCCCTGCTGATGCTGGGGAGCGACGTCACGGGCAAGACGCTGGGCATCATTGGCGCGGGACGCATCGGTACGGCCACGGCCCGGCGGGCCGCCGGGTTTTCCATGCCGGTGGTCTATACGAGTCGTAAACGCAACGCGACCATCGAGTGCACGGGCGCGCGATATCTCCCACTCGACGACCTGCTCCGGGAAGCGGATTTTGTGTCGCTGCACGTGCCACTCACGCCGGAGACCACCCACCTCATCAGCGAACGGGAACTGGACCTGATGAAGCCCACGGCATACCTCATCAATACGACCCGCGGACCCGTGGTCGACGAGAAGGCCCTGGTGCGGGCGCTGCATGAAGGCGCCATCGCCGGTGCGGGACTCGACGTCTTCGAGCGCGAACCCGAGCTGGAACCGGGCCTGGCGGACCTGGAAAACGTCGTCATGCTGCCTC
The DNA here is from genome assembly GCA_026705925.1 of Gemmatimonadota bacterium. GTDB lineage: Bacteria > JAAXHH01 > JAAXHH01 > JAAXHH01 > JAAXHH01 > JAAXHH01. Next base: position 36,442 of record JAPOZT010000029.1, on the reverse strand, counting down.
ACGTCGGCAGCGGGACGGTCGCCACGCGCATCAAGATGGGCAACACGGCCGCGGCCAACCTGATCGCCATGGTCAGCGGGGAGGACCCGCCGAACTGCGTGAACCCGGAATGGAAGCGGTTTAAACCTTCAACACCATCTGGATGATCAGATACAGGAGTCGGATATGAAGCTTGTGACCTATGGAGAAAGCGGACAGGAAGGGATCGGTGCCGTGGTCGGCGATGAGATCGTCGATCTGAGGTCCGCCGACGCGTCTCTGCCCGGCACCGTGCTGGGCGTGCTGGAAGCGGATGCCGTCGGGGCCGTCGCCCGTGCGGTGGAGAGCGGCGCCGGCACGCGAACGCCCCTGGAAGGCGCGCGGCTGGCGTCTCCCCTACCCCGTCCGCCCAAGATCGTATGCGTCGGGCTCAACTACCTCGATCACGCGACGGAACAGGACGTGCCGCTGCCCGAACACCCGTTACTCTTCTCCAAGGCCACCTCGGCCGTGGTGGGTCCGTACGACGACGTGGTGCTGCCGGCGGAAAGCGAGCAGGTGGACTACGAGGTGGAGCTCGCCGTGGTCATCGGCAGGACCGCTACCGCCGTGTCCGAGGCGGACGCCTACGACTACATCGCCGGGTACACCGTGGCCAACGACGTCAGCGCCCGCGACATCCAGTTCCGGCAGCAGCAGTGGCACCAGGGCAAGAGCTACGACACGTTCTGTCCCATGGGCCCGTGGCTGGTGACGAAGGACGAGATTCCCGATCCGAACGCGCTCGCCGTCAAACTGACGCTGAACGGGACGGTGCTGCAGGACAGCAACACGGACAACCTCATCTTCAACGTGCCCACGCTGGTGTCGCGCATATCGAGCGCCATGACCCTGCTGCCGGGCGACGTGATCTCGACCGGTACGCCCGCGGGCGTGGGCGTGTTCCGCGATCCGAAGATCCTGCTCAAGGCCGGCGACTACATGGAAACCTGGGTGGAAGGCATCGGCACGTTGAAGAACCACGTGCGATAGAGGAGATCATGGAGAAACTGAACAGGGAACAGGCGCTGGCCCGGGCGGCGGACACGGGCGACCTCACGGGCGTTGACCTGGGCGGCCTGGATCTGTCCGAGGCCATTCTGCCCCGCGTCGATTTCAGGGACGCCAACCTCGAAGGAACCGATTTCACCAACGCCGATCTGACCGAGTCGGAGTTCCGCGACGCGAAGATGAACGGCGCGGATCTATCGGGCGCTAAGCTCGAAAGGGCGGTGCTGATCGGCGCCCACATCGTGGGAGCCCGGTTCGACGGCGCCCACATGGTCGGCGCGTTTCTCAACGGCGCGACCGCGTCGGGTGCCAGTTTCAGGAAGGCGGACCTGCGCGCGGCCCGGATCGGCGTGCCCAGGTTCCAGTCCGACGATCCCTTCGCCGCGGCCACGTGTTTCGACGGCGCGGATATGACCTGGTGTCTCTTCGGCGAGGCGGACCTGACGGGAGTGGACCTGCGAAACGCCAACCTGTCCCATGCCCACATGTACGAGACGGAGATGCGCAGCGCCCTGCTCGACGGCGCGGTACTGACCGGCGTCCGGCTGAAGCGACAGACGGTCCAGGCGGAGTAGCCGGGCCGCTCGGGACGGCCGGGTGCGGACCGCTCGGGACGATCAGGCGCGGGCTGCCCGGCCCCCTACTCGGCCGGACCGCCAGGACTGTCCGTACCGCATAACCGCCTCAGGTACTCGCAGTACGGGTTGTCTTTCACCAGGTTACCGGTCCTCAGCACCTGGTCCCGGTCGATGAAGTCCTTTCGGTAGGCGATCTCCTCCACGCATCCGATCTTCAGCCCCTGCCGGTGCTCGACGGCCTGGACGAAATTGCTCGCCTCCAGCAGGCTTTCCGGCGTACCGGTGTCCATCCAGACGATCCCTTCGTCGAAACGCTCTACCTTCAGCATGCCCCTGCGCAGATAGATGTTGTTCACGTCGGTGATCTCGAGTTCGCCGCGCCCCGATGGGCGCAGCGTCTTCGCGATGGACACGACTTCGTTGTCGTAGAAGTACATGCCCGTGACGGCGTAGTTGGACCGGGGATGGCGGGGTTTCTCCTCGATGTTGACGGCCCGTTGACGCTCGTCGAATTCGACCACTCCGTACCGTTCGGGCTCCTTGACGTAGCAGGCGAAGACGAGTCCTCCGTCCCTGTGCAGCGCGGCCCGTTCGACCAGCTCCGGCAGGCTGCTTCCGTAGAAGAAGTTGTCGCCGAAAATCAGCGCGCAGGGATCATTCCCGATGAACGACTCGCCGATCAGGAAGGCCTGCGCCACCCCCTCCGGCGCGGGTTGCACGGCGTAGTCGAAACGCATCCCAAGTGCGCTCCCGTCACCGAAGAGCCGCCGGTACAGGTCGATGTGTTCGGGAGATGAGATGACCAGGATGTCCCGGATGCCCGCCATCATGAGGACGGACAGCGGGTAGTAGATCATCGGCTTGTCGAAGATGGGGATGATCTGCTTGGATATGGCCAGGGTCTGCGGGTAGAGGCGCAACCCGTGTCCGCCCGCGAGGATGATGCCCTTCATGTACGGTCTCCGGTTTGAACTACAAACAACGTAATGGCAATTTGTGTAGACAGTGAGAAACAGCAAACATATTCTTCGTAGATCAAAAACACACAGATGCGCGCAATGTTAGAGGTATAATGCAAAATGTGAATTCAGCATAAGATGTATTGATGTTTTCAACAGTGTAGTTTGAGGTTGCATTTGAGCGTCAAATTGACTGACCACACTCAATGAGAATATCGATGAAACTCCCAAGCGATGTTCGGTTCATTTCATTGAAGTATGACGGACGTTGTCTTTCCTGTTCGAAACCCATTAAAGCTGGTCAAAAAGCACACTGGTCGCCTTCCTCGAAAAAGGTCTGGTGTGAGGAATGTGTTCGTACTGTTAACAACTCCCGAGAATCATCCCAAAGTGAAATGGGAGATTCAGGATACGTTGGTAATTCAGTCGATTTTGTCGGTGCCAAACGCTCCGAGACTGCTTATGTCAATAACCAACATACTAAGTGGAGGCAACTGTGTCTATATGCTCAACGATGTATCGAGGCGGAGGCTTCTAAATCACTAGTACCTTACGTAAAGGAAAACTCACATTGGTTCATGCACTGCGGACAAGAGAAACTTGTGGTTGGGCAGAGTGACGCTATTCCTGCACCGGAATCTCTCGTTGATTACCTGGCCCGTAGCCAACAGCGGGATGGACAATCAGTAATTTACGGCTGGCCAACAGTAGTCCTAACTGACCGGGATAATTCATCAAAGGTCGCCCCTCTTTTTAAGGTCAACATCGAACCTGAAAGGAACGGAGAAAAAAAGTGGGAACTTCACGCGACTGTCGAACCGGAGTACAATTTAGCTATCACGGCTAGCAATGTCTTCGATCCCTCTGTCGCGGAAGACATCTTCGAACTTTTAAGTGATGGCCTACCGTTTGGCGATGCCGATGCCTTCGTCTCCATAGCCGGTCGTACGGCTGGTTTGCTTGGATTGGATATCATATCACGACTCGATCCGTTCTCGCTTGATACTTCAGTGAGTCGTAAACAGGGTGTATACAATACTGCCGTTTCGGTTGTGATCGAGACGTCCAGTGAGTATCAGGCTACCCTTCGCGAGGAACTGCGTGAATTGCAAGCGCGTAAAGATTGGTCTACAACTGCAGCGGCTCATCTCCTTTCCGATAGAATTGCTTCAAACCTAAACAGTCGAGCACCATCTGGGCCACTTGTAGCTCCGCTTATCTGTAATCAGTCTCAGGAGGAAACTCTGGAGATGCTTCGCAAAGAGCCTCTGACCATCGTGACCGGTCCACCTGGAACGGGTAAAACGCAACTAGTAGTGAATGCCGTCGCTAATGCGTGGCTGGACAACGATAGTGTTTTGGTGACCTCAACCAACAATGCAGCCGTTGATGTCGCTGTTGATCGAGCCGAAAAAGACGTTTTTAATGGCCTATTGGTACGTACTGGTAATCGTGAAACGCGTGAACAGATACCAGACCGAATCGCCGTTGCTTCGTCACGAGCAGCTTCACATAGCAATAACCAATCAACGGTACGCGCAAACCTGAAACGCATAGCTGATCAGCGTGCAAAGTTGCAGGCTCAACTGACCCGTCTCGACAAAGTAAACGAGGAACTGCTGTGCGTAGTAGAGGAAAGGGAAGAACTCGAACTGAAACAAAAAAGCGCGTCGTTGTCAATCTGGGGCAGTGAGAATCCACCCAAACTGTCTATCAGTTCGAATGAGATCAAGCAACGCGCCGTACGATTGATTAGGGCTTGGTTGTTTCGACGTCTCAGGATACGACGGCTATATCGGCGAGTGGAGTGTAACGAAACTACATCACTGGATGATCTGGTTCGTTGGGCTGAGAAAGACCAGCGTATGGCATGGCTGGCCAACCAAATGAAGGTTGGGCTGGATTTATGCAAACAGCTGGAATCTGCTGTAGGCGATCCAGTAGCGAGTATTCGGGACGCGGATAATAAATGGAACGTAGCAAGCCTCAGTACTATCCAGGCGGATGTTGCAGCACGAATTCGATCGGGTTCCGGCCGACTAGCGGCGTTCGGTACAATGCCTGCAAATGTTGATCAATTCAAGAAGGCCATTGCGAATTCCCTTCCTTATTTACGAGGGTGGGCATGTACAGCCCTCTCAGCCCATAGAAACTTCAAACTGGAATCTGGTCTATTCGACCTTGTTATCGTTGACGAAGCCAGTCAGTGTAGTCTTGCAGCTGTGCTTCCTCTAGCTTATCGTGCAAAACGACTAGTACTGGTGGGAGATCCGAATCAACTTAGTCCGATCATTCCATTGAGTGATCGTCATTTACAGGAAATCGCCACACAATTAGAGTTCGATAACAACGAGCTCCGGGAACGTGGAATCCATCACAAAGACGGTTCGGCCTATCATGCGTTTAAGTTTGCTGCAAATCCATCAGAACCAGCTCTCCTCAATGAACATTACCGCTGCCATCCCTACATCGCCCGTTGGTTCAATACCGTTTTTTATAACGATGAACTTACAATTCTGACAGAAGTCTCTAATCTTGATGGACGGCATCGAGCTATCACTTGGATCGATGTCGAAGGTGTAGCGGAGCGGCCTAAGGATGGAAGCTGGGTGAACAGATTCGAGGCTGAACAGACCGTAAAAGTGATCCTCGAAGTTATACGTGCCGGCTACAAGAACGTCGGTGTGGTCACGCCATTCGTAGCGCAAGCAAATCTTATTACGAAAATCACTCAGAAACACATATCTATGGACACCTTAGACGAAATCGATCTCGTATGCGGTACGGCACACCGCCTACAAGGAGACGAGCGTGATGTGGTTGTGATATCTTCTGTGTTATCTCCCGGAATGTCCAAGGCTGGTACCCGTTGGATTGAAAAAGAGAGGAATTTACTTAATGTCGCCGTTAGCCGCGCCAAGCGAGCGCTGATGGTGATAGGGCACCCGTGTATTGGTGAGTTAGGAAGTCCAACCCTTTCTTCTCTGCGGGTATTTCTGCGCGAGACAGTAGTCCAGAAAGAAGGTGACGTCGGATTCATCGCCAGTTTCCGCACAGACAGCAGATCGGAGGAACTGTTGCTAGAAGCCATGCAGCTTCGAAATCTCTCACCATATGCCAAGCTCAATGTGGAAGGATACGAGTTGGACTTTGCACTATTGGAAAATGGAATAAAACTCAATGTAGAAGTTGACGGTGATCATCATTTGGATGTTCGAGGGTGGCAACGCAGACAAGATGTAACTCGCGATCGAGTTCTTTCCAATCTCGGTTGGAAGGTATTGCGGATATCAGCGTGGAGATGTTACGAAGAAATAGATTCAGTGATTGATGAAATAACAAAAGAGCGTGATGTGCTGATTCAACAATCCCCATGAATGTTGGTAGCAGATTGAAGTCTACATCATGGTAAAAAGTCAAGGCCACTCCTACATCCGTACGAAACGCTAAACGAGTCATCCTAAACAACCGCAGGTGATCACCAACTTCCGCTAGCTGTTTTAGTTCATCGCCCGCCCGCTCCTCAACCATCCATCATCCACTCCAGGTCGAACCGGGCCAGCGTGATCGTCTCGTAGGAATGGTCTTCCCCGCGCTCGTACAGGCAGGCGGCGGTCCCGTCCGGAAGCACGGCCAGGGATGAATAGGCGGCCGGTCCCGGATGCAGCACCCGCTCGTGGAGCCAGGATCTGCCGCCGTTGCCGGAGAGACGCACGGTCAGGTTGCTCCGCTCCTCCCGGCTGGCCGGGTTCGAGAACAGCAGCCGGTCGCCCTTGTCGGGATACCGGATGAGGGCTGCCTGGCAGATCGGTTCGATCAGGGTTTCGTCGTGGCGCTGGTCCCGCCAGGTCATCCCGCCGTCGCCGCTGACGGTGACCTGCCGGGTGCGCTGGGTCCGGTCGTAGTTCCGCGTGTTGAGCACCACGTCCCCGTTCTCCAGCTCGACGACGCAGCATTCGTTGACCTGGTCCACCAGCGTGGAACCGCCCAGACGCCAGGTTTCCCCGTGGTCGTCGCTGTAGACGACATGGGAATAGTAGCGTTTCGTGCCGGCCTCGATGTGATCGCAGGGAATCAAAAGCCGGCCCGACGAAAGCTGGATTCCGTTGCCCGGTCCGGTGGCGTACCAGGTCCATTCCGGTCGCTTGGCGGTGGCGGTGATGTCCCGCGGCTCGCGCCACGTGCGGCCGTCGTCCTCGCTCGCCGTGACCCACACGGTCCGCGTGCCCTCGCTCGTTCCGTCGATGATCCGGGGTTCGTGGTCGATGCCCAGGTTGTGGGTCATCGGTAGCCAGACGGTTCCGGTCTCGCGGTCGACGACCGGGCATGGATTGCCGCAGGTGTTCCCGGCGTCCCCCCAGACCACCTTCTGGTCCGACCAGGTGCGCCCGCCGTCCGCACTGCGCTTCACCAGCATATCGATGTCGCCCGTATCGCTCCGGCTGTTCCTCCGGCCTTCGCAGAAAGCGAGGACCGTTCCCCGCGTCGTCACGATGATCGCGGGAATGCGGTAGGTATCGTATCCATCCGTGCCGCTGGTCCACAGGACAGCCTGTTCACAGGTGCCGATCATGCGTTGCTCCGGGTCTTCTTGCACTCAGTTGAATATGATATGGCCCGTTACCCCCGTCAAACCATCTATGATGACCCATAATCCGGCACTGACGAACTCGCCGAGGATCAGGCCCAGGAAGAAAGGCAGCATCTTGCGGTAGATGTCGATCCCGCCGAACTTGAGGATGAGTCCCTTGACCATCCAGGCCAGGAATATGGAGAACCAGGCGGTGAGGAGCGGTGCGGAGGCGCCCACGGGAAACCCGATGAAATGAAGGGGCCACCAGATGAACTTCTGCCGCAGGAACATCAACGCCCACATGATGGCGGCGCCCAGTCCGAAGAAGAACCACCGGCCGGCGGGTTCGGACGTGGCGGTGATGGTGGTCGCGTAGTAGTTGAACCGGGTTTGCTGGAGCTCCCCGAAGAACTGCCAGTTGAGATTGATGCCCCCGTATTCGTAGGCCAGGTACATGACCGTGTAGATCGAACTGGCCAGGCTGCAGATTATGGCCAGGCCGATGGCCGCGGTGAGCCAGCGCTGGTTCCGGAGCCCCGCGGTATCGGCCAGTTTCAGGCCGTTGGCCATGGAGGGCATGATGAGCGTGCGGGTGTGGGTGAACCAGAACTTGGTCAGCCCGATGGCGACCAGGTTGCGCGCGCCGAGGACGGGCCCGGTGAACCCGTGGATCATGAATTCCTGTGGATTGAAGGTCTCCGCGAAGAGGACGCCTCCTTCGGCCACGATCCGCGCGAAACCGACGTAGACCGCCAGCACGAGGATCAGCAGTATGATGGCCAGCCAGGCGGACAGGCCGATCATCCACAGCCATCCGAGCAGGAACAGTACGCCCAGTCCGCCGCCGATCACGGTGAACCGGTAGGAGAGGGGTTCGTTGGCATCGTCCGGCGTGGCTCCGCCGCGAAACGCCTTGCCCAGGATCTCGCGGATATGGGACCGGGCCAGCCAGAGACTGAAGAGGGCGAGGACCAGCAGGGCGCCGAACATCTGGTACTCGCCGGGCAGCGTCGTACTGCCCGCCAGGTCGATGCCGAAGCTCGCGTTCGCCAGGTTCTGAAACCGGCCGATGAGGAAGAAGAGCCAGAGGCTGAAGGAGATCTCGAGGCTGAGCAGATAGGCGAAACCCACCAGCGGGAAAGACAGGTTTATGGGCAGCACCAGCTGGTTGCCGAAGAGACTGATCGTCTCCTGGAAGTAGATGGTGGGGAAAAAGTAGATGTAGTTGTGTACGGCGTTCCAGGCGTTGATCAGGAAGGGTATGGCGAAACCCGCCCACATCATCCGGTTTCGGAAGAACGGCGCCAGGCGGGAACGGGCGCCGTCTTCGCCCGGATCGATCATCTCGGCCGGCAGCTTGACCAGGGGGAAGACCAGACGTTCCCGCTCCACCCACTGCTTGCGCAGGATGACCGTGATGCAGAACACCACGAAGTACAGCACCAGGACGAAGCTGAGCCAGGCGGCGAGGGGTCCGGCCCACTCGCCCCAGGGGATGACCCCGCCCCGGGGAAGGCCTTCGAAGAACGACCTGACGGCCTCGGAATCCTGGGGCAGCAGCCAGGGCTCGACGTGGGGGGTTATGGTCTCGACCCAGCGGTTTTCCGGCGTGGCGTAGTACATGGACGCCATGGCCGGGAGGAGGACCTCGGTCAGTCCATACGAAGGGATGGCCGACGCGATGAGCGACATGATGTAGACGACGGCCAGTTCGCCCTGCGTAAGGGCGTAGGCCGGGGTCCAGGTGCGCAGCAGCGTGTTGACGATGCCGACAAGGACGGCGAAGAGGAAGACCACGCCGATGGGCGTGAAGTTGCTGCCCAGGTACGAACCCTGGATAATCATGTTGGAGTAGGGATCGGCGACCCCCAGGATCAGCGAGCAGGCCATGCCGACGGCCACGGCACGGGGCGTGACCATCTCCCTCGGCGTAGATACGCGATGGGCTTCCCGGGCTGCTTCCGGCGAAGTGACCGACATGGGGGAGCCTTTCGGGCCGGCGCAAAGCAGATGTTTCGCAGTCGGTCATCGGGGACGACCGGTGAAGGGAAAGGGTATAGCCGGTCGAAAGCCTGTGTCAAGGTGATTGTCCGCGGCACGGGTGCGTGGAGCCGACGTCGCGGGCGCGTGAAGTTGTGGCCCGGGCGTGCGGAGCCGTGGCGCGGGCGCGCGGCGTCTGGAGGCCTGGAAGATAGGCTTGACGCTGTCCAGGTACTCCTGTACGGTTGTCAATCATGGCCATTACCAGCCTGCAGAATCCCCGGATCAAGGCGATCCGGGCGCTTTCACAGCGCAAACGGCGGCAGGAAACCGGGTTGTTCTTCGCAGAAGGCATCCGGCTCGTCGGCGAGGCGGTGCAAACCGGGGCGGACGTCGAAACCCTCGTCGTCGCGCTGGATCTGCTTCGAAGCGATTTCGGACGGGACACGGTGCGCCGTGCCAGGGAAGAGGGCGTCGAAATCCTGGAGGTCGGCGCCGAGGTCTTTCGAACCTTGTCCGGAAAGGACGGACCTTCGGGCATCGGGGTCGTCGCCAGGCAGCGATGGACCGCTCTGGACGACACGAGGGTGGGGCTGGAAGGCGGCGGTTCTTCCCCAAACGATGCCGCCGCAGACGCCACTCTGGGCTGGGTGGTCCTCGAAGACGTGGGCAGCCCGGGCAACCTGGGTTCGATCCTGCGGACGAGTGAAGCGGTAGGCGGGGCCGGCGTCATCTTGCTGGGCGCCACGACGGATCCCTACGATCCGGAAGCCGTCCGCGGAAGTATGGGCGCCGTCTTTTCGCAGCAGATTGTCCGTTCCTCGCTCGAAGCACTGATCCAGTGGAAGCGCCAGATCAATATCCCGATGATCGGCACTTCGGACGCCGCGCCGGCCGACTTCCGGTCCGCGACCTACGCCCCACCCCTCCTCCTGTGCCTGGGAGGCGAGCAGCACGGGCTCTCCAAAGAAGCAATAGAAGCCTGCGATACCGTGGTAAGCATTCCCATGGCCGGCCGGGCCGATTCCCTGAACCTGGCCGTGGCCGCGGGCGTGATGCTGTACGAAGTGTTGAGCCGGGTGCGGGAAACGCGCTGACCTTTGCCGTCTACAATCATTACAAATCCTCGCTAAAATATTGACATCTGGGCAATTGTGTCATTATATGAAATATCCAAGGTCTCGTACAGACCGCCCTCCCTCGTGACCCGCTGATTACAATACTGAATTAAACTGACGTCCGTGATTAGGGGCTTCCCGATGCACTGGTTATTTCGTCTTTGCGTGTTATTGGTTTTAAGCGTTGTATCCACGATTGCAGTAGCTCAGAGTTTGGGAGAACGCGTGAGGGTCACTACTTCGCCACCCGATGCGCGTTTCGATGGATATGTACAGGAGAGTCCTTCGGACAGTTTGCAATTGAGGCTGACAAACAGCAACCTGCTATCCGTACCGCGGGTAGATATCGTGTTGTTGGAACGCTACATGGGGAAGCGGACCTACAAGAAACGTGGATTGCTGATAGGCGGCGGGGCAGGAGCATTGGCCGGGATAACGGCAGGTTTGTTGGCCGAAGAGGACTGCGGGTTGATTTCTTTCTTCTGTGGTACCCAGGAGAGACTCGAAACAACTGCCATGCTCGCTGGCATTTTCGGATTAACCAGTGGGGCGGTTGGCATGGTGGTCGGCGCGGTAATCGAAAGAGACCAATGGGAGGAAATCCCCGGCTCGAGAACCAGCAGGATAAGACTGTCCCCGATGTTTAACGTCGCGTATAACGAACATTCAGGACAGACCCTATGGGTTGGAATTCGCGCCCGACTTTAATGTTGATGTTCAGTCTAATGTAAAATCCCCCAAGGTACGACCAATCCTTCCGGACCTCACGCCACCCGAATCTCACGCCGCATACTCCATTCCGCAGCGGCTGTTTGACTGAACCAGGATCGCTACTTTTCCTTGTCATCGATGTACCTGCCGACGTATAATACCCGCCTGACTTTCGCATACCCAGCACACTCATCCCAAATACATCGAGGTACTCTCATGCCTGTTACCCGCCGCGCTTTTCTGGAAACCTCCGCCCTTGCGCTGACCGGCCTCGCCGCTGGTCATGCGGCGTCCGCGAAGGCCCACGCCGAACCCGTGCCCACCAACCACGGCGCACCCGCGCCGCCGACCATTGTTTCGTCTCGCAACGGGATCCGCGGCGTCAGGAAGGCCTACGAGATGATGACGAACGACCAGGCCGACCCGCTCGACGCGGTCATCGCCGGCGTGAACATCCAGGAGCTGGATCCGAATGACCAGTCCGTAGGGTTGGGCGGGCGTCCGAACGCGGACGGCGTCGTCACCCTGGACGCGTCGGTCATGCACGGACCCACCCGGCGGGCCGGTTCCGTCGCCGCGCTGGAGGACATCGCCTCGGCGTCGCTGGTGGCCAAGGCGATCATGGATTACACCGATCACATCATGCTGGTCGGCAAGGGCGCGAAGCGCTTCGCCCTCGGCATGGGTTTCAAGGAGCAGAACCTGCTGTCCGAGGAGAGCAGGCAGGACTGGCTGCGCTGGCGGTCCCAGCTCAGTCCGGACGACGACTGGCTCGACCACGAGGACGATATCGTGATCGATCGCCCGGGCGGCACGATCAACATGTGCGGCGTGGACGCCACCGGTGATATCGGCAGCGTGACGACCACGAGCGGCCTCTCCTGGAAGATCCCCGGCCGCGTGGGCGACAGCCCCATCATCGGTACGGGGCAGTACTGCGACAACGAAGTGGGCGCCGCAGGTTCCACGGGTCGTGGCGAGGCGAACATCAAGGTTTGCGGCGCATTTCTCATCGTGGAGTTCATGCGGCAGGGCAAATCACCCCAGGAAGCCTGCCTGGCTACCCTCGAACGGGCCGTGGCCATGACGGAGGACCGCCTCCTGACGGACGACGGCCGACCCATGTTCAGCCTGAACTTCTACGCCGTGGCCAAGGACGGCCGGTTCGGCGGTGCGACCATGTACCAGATGCCGGATGAATACCTGGAGTACTTCCCCAGCCGTGACAGTTATGCCGTGGCCAACGCCGACGGCGCTCGGTTGGTACCCCTGTCGTACGTCTACGACAAATCGAAGATCCCTGCGCCGACGATGGAACGCTTGATGGAACGGGTGGAAGAAAGGAAGTTGGAGCGGGAGAAGGAAGAAGGGTAATACCGCCAACTGAACGCAACTACGATGGCGCGTATCGATCCTGAGTCAGCCGAGCCTACAAGTCACGCAGGTGTTGTGCGAAATACAGCGGCCAGGTCTCTAACGAAGCTGTCTCTCCTCCTCCGGGGCCGCCGATGAGCTTTATGGCGCGACGCGGCCGATATCGATCGATGTATGACCGGAGGCTTCGGGCGCGGGTTCGCGCACCGCTCTTGACCTCGACCGGGATGATCTCTCCGTCTTGAGAACGATGAAGGAATTCCACCTGTGCCTGGGCCTGTTCCCAGCCGTAGGTCGGATAGGAAACCCGGGCGTTCAATTCATTCTGTACGAAGTTCTCCGCAATGTACCCTTTGAAATGCAGACTTTGCGACTGCTGATCGGCGTATTCGAGTCCGAGCATCCGACCCAGCAACCCTACGTCGAACAGGAAGAGCTTGAAGATGTTGGCCCTCGCCATGGCCCAGAGTGGCGCTTCGGGTCTGCCCTTGATCGGGTAACACTTCCGCGCCAGATTCGCCTTTTCCAGCCAGTCGATGGGACCTCGCAAATCCTCATAGCGCCGCTTTCGCTCGATTACGCCCCTGAACTTGAATCGTTGGACGGAGTCGTCCTGACAGTTCGCCAGTTGTCGGGGAATGTTCGTAAACACCGTGTTGATGTGTTGCGCGTGTAGTTTGCCGGCATACTTTCCGAAATCCCGCTGGAAACCCGCAATGAGATCGCGGTGTATGCGCCCTACCCTTACTGCCCGAGCCCGGAGGCCGTCCTCGTGGTCGTCTTCGAACCATTCAGCCACCGCTTCCGGCATTCCGCCAACGAAATAGTAGTCGAGCAACAGCGACCAGAGTTGACGATGGACAGCTTGACCGCGTTTACGTTCGCGAAAGGCTTGCAGCGACCTGCTGTGCCCACTGGCCATCAGAAATTCCTCGAAGCACATTGGAAAGAGTTCCAACTGCAGGATCTTGCCCACAGGAAATGAGTCCAGCAGACCGATGTTCGAACCCGTGGCGCATACATAGGCCCCGGGCAGTTCTTCCGCGAAGTATTTGAGCGAATCGACGGCGGCCTGGCATTCTCCCACCTCGTCGAAGACGATCAGGTCGCGATCGATGTCTACGTCTGTGTCCAGGCGCAATTCGATGTTTGAGATCACCTCGCGTGGGTCGAGGCTCTCCACGAACAGTTCGGTCAAATGCGGTTCCAGCCGGAAATCGAGCTTGTGTACCTTGCGAAATGCCCGCTCGCCAAACAGTTTTTCGACAAGATAGGTCTTGCCGACCTGACGCGCACCATCAAGCAATATGGGCTTGCGTGCGGGTTGCCGTTTCCAGGCCAGCAATTCATCCGTCAGCAAACGTTCCATAGCCCTAAAACCCTTTCAAGTCCATTCTATTCGTATACACTTATATAAAGATAATCTGTGCCTTTGCCACATTTTTATCAACATAAAAATACCATTATTAGCACTTTTATCAACACAAATATGTTGTTTCAATCACGAAAACGAAATAGCAAGGACTGTATTCCGGCATGGACTTACGTAGCTCTTCTCGATGTGAAGACTTCAGCTGTGCTTGCGACACAAGGTGGCAGGACCATCTGTAGGTTGTTCCACCGAGAATGAAATGCGGATTCCCGTTGACGCGCGGTCTGTGAATAAGGTAAGGTAGGATGACAACGATGCTTCGAGCGAAAGAGGCGGCACGATAAGGGACCAACGGCAGAGGAACTTATGACGCTCAACGACCAGCAGATCGCCGCGTTCCGCGAATCGGGATACCTGTTCTTCGCCGGATTGCTCGATGAACAGGAAGTGAAGACGCTTAAAGACGCGGTGCCGGACGTGCTCGGTCGCCAGGGTCCCGAAGTGGTACGGGAAAAGGACGATCCCACGGCCGCCCGGCTGGCCTTCGGCGCCCATACATACTCTGAGCCCTTCAGCCGGTTGGCCCGGTTGCCCCGTCTGATGGACCCCGTCCGCCAGTTGCTGGGAGACGAGGTCTATCTCCACCAGACCCGGATGAACCCCAAGCAGGGCTTCGGGAGCGGGGCGTCGTGGACCTGGCACCAGGATTACCCGTCATGGTACAAGGTCGATGGCATGCCCGAGCCGAAGTGCATCATGGCGTCGGTGTTCATCGACGACTGCACGCCCGTCACCTCGCCGCTCCTGATCATTCCGGGTTCCCACCGGTGGGGCCTGCTGGACTCGGAACTGCACGAGGACGCGAAGGGCCGCGGTTACGATCTGTTCCACATCGACCGGCCGACGCTGCAGCAACTGGCCGACGAGAACGGCATCGAACCGCTGATCGGCCCGGCGGGCTCGGTCGCCCTGATCCACTGCAATATCGTCCACGGATCTGCGGACAACGTCTCCCCTTGGCGCCGGGCTATCTTCTACCTGATCTATAACGCTGCGAGTAACGCCTGCACGCGCGAGGTCAGGCCCTGGTACCAGAATAACCGGGACTTCACGCCACTGGAGCCGATCGAGGATGACGGGCTGCGGACCTACAATGCCGCGCAGGCCACCCCGGCTCGCTGATCCACTCTAGGCCAGGCTGTCCGCAGCATTCGCCGCCTGGATCGCCGCGTGGATGTACCCGTAGGCGTAGGCGAACCCCACCTGGCCCGCTTCGGGCCCCGAAATGCCGGGTACGTGGTCCGGCATGATCATGTACTCGTATCCCACTTCCTTGTAGGTACGCATCGCCTTCAGCATGTCGACGTCGCCCTCGTCGGGGAAGACCTCCACGAATTTGTTCAGCCGTCCCTTGATGTTCCGGAAGTGGACGTTGAAGATCTTCTTCCGGGTGCCGAAATATCGGATCACGTCGTAGATCTCTTCCGCGGGGTTCTCCAGGCTTTCCGACATGCAGCCCTGGCAGAAGTTCAGTCCGTTGTAGGGACTGTCGTACAGGTCGATGAGCTTCTTGAAACCGTCCGACATGCCCAGCACGCGGGCCACGCCGCGGTACGTCCGGCCGTGCCCGATGCCCGGGTCAGAAGGATGGCACGCCATCTGTACCTTGTATTCCTCGGCCACGGGGATGATCGTCTTCAGCCAGTGGTCGATGCGTTCCCACATCTCGTCCTCGTCGGCGGGACCGCCTTCGAATTCAGGCCGGGCCTGGTCGAGCTTGTCGTAGTCGAAGGTCGACAGCTTCGCGCCGCCGCGGCCGTAACTGGGTTCGGTACGCAGATGGCCCAGCAGGGTGATGTTGTAGTTCAGTCCCCGTATCCCGGCCTCCGAAGCCATGCGCACGGTCTCGCACATGCGGTCCAGCGCGCGGTCCCGCGCATCGCTCTTGCCCAGGAATATGGCGCCGGCCTCGTTGTGGAAGGCACTCGCGGAGCCCAGGGGGATATGGATCATCTCGAGGTTGATCCCGTACCGGTTGAACCGCTCGCGCTGGGCTTTCAGCAGGTCGGCCGTCCACTCGGCCCAGGGTTCCTCCGGCGTCTGGTCCACGTTGAATACGCCCAGTTGGGCCAGGACCTCGATATCCGTATCGTTGCGGCACCGGGTCTGCGTTCCGATGTACATGTATAGCCTCCATGGTTCGGTGATCAGGTCGCTTCTTCGGGTTCTTCCTGCATGGTCTTGCCGAAAATCCGTACGCGCTTGCCGGCGAGCAGGTCTCTCAGCTTGCTCCGGATGGCCCAGAGACATGCCAGAGACGGGATCACCATCAGCGCCGTGATGACGAAAAACGTACCCCAGTCGCCATCGAGCCAGTCGACCATCGCGCCCGAGGACGCCGCGAAGAGGGTACGCCCCGCCGTTCCGATCGAGGCCAGCAACGCGTATTGCGTGGCCGTATAGGTCCGGTCGACGAGCATCGAGATAAAGGCGACGAATATGACAGTCGCGAAGGCGCCCGTAATATCGTCCGCCACGACTGCGGTCGCGAACATCAACTCGGACTTGCCCGTCCAGGCCAGGGTGGCGAACAGCAGATTGGTGGCCGCCATGGCGATCCCCGCCGCGAACATGGCCGGCACCAGTCCGACCCGAATGGCAAAGAAACCGCCCAGCACGGTGAAGGCCACGGTAACGACCCATCCCAGCCCCTTGGAATAGAGGGCGATGTCCGACAGGGTGAATCCGATCTCCCGGTAGAAGATGAGGGACATGCGGCCCAGGAACGCTTCGCCGATCTTGAACAGGAAGACGAATCCGAGCACGGCGAATGCAATGGCGAATCCGTTGCGCCGGAAGAAACTCGTCAACGGATTGGCCACGGTACCCGCGAACCAGGCGATGACGCGCCCGAATCCGCTCGGCAGCGCCAGGCCGGAGGCGATACGTTCGTCGTCCTCGGCCTGAGCCGCGATGCGATCGGCGGCGGTGGTTTCCCGAACGAAGGCGAGGCCGATGTTGCAGAGAATGACCACCGCCCCGAGACAGAGGAAAGTGGTCTGCCAGTAGTCTTCGACGCCGGCGTTCTGTAGTGCCTGCGCGGTCTCCAGGGCGATCACGCCGCCGAGTTTGAACCCCGTCCACCACCCGACGACGGCCGTGGCCGCGCCGGCGGCCATGGATTCCGATTCCGACGTGCCGATCTGCTCGATGCGCAACGCGTCGATCGCGATGTCCTGGGTGGCGGACGCGATGGCTATGACGAGTCCGATGGCTACGACAACGCTGAGATCTGCCGTCGGCTGGGCGAGACTCCAGAGCACTAGGCAAGCCAGGATGACGGCCTGAAGCGTAACGATCCAGGCCCGCCGGTGGCCGAGCCATCCGGTCAGCAACGGCAACCGGATACGGTCGATCAGCGGCGCCCAGAGGAAGTTGAAGGCGTACACGCCGAAGATCAGGCTGGCCCAGCCTATGGCCGTGCGGGAAAGCCCGTCTTCTTTCAACCAGAGATTGAGGCAGCTGCCGATGAGCACCCAGGGGAACCCGCTGATGATCCCGAGCAGCAGGATGCGGGCCATGCGGCGCTCGAAGTAGATCGACAGCGATTCCCTGAAGCTTCGCAAAGTCTCTCCCCGGTTGCGGTGCGTGCCCGGTCCGGCCGTGGGTGGGATGGGGCGTTGAAGACGACGGAAATGTATGCACCCCCTCATGCATCGTCAATTGAATTGCAGGGGTCCGGACCATCGTCTGCCGGTGCCCCGGACTACCCTCTCCCGGCACTCCGGACCATCGTCTCCCGGCGTCCTGGGCCATCGTCTCCCGCCGCCCCGGACCACCCGATCCGGTGGTGAATACGAGGGCGGTAGTCGTTGACAGAGCGGCGGAATTCCCATAGGATAGAACCATGTTTTCGGCTGGGACAACGTGGATTAATCCGGTTCGGGCGTTTCGGCTTTGGGGCGGCAATTGGCTCTGGGGCGACAGACGGCTTCGGGGCGGCAAAGGGTTCGTCGGCGTGCTGTGGTTCGTCAGCTTGCTGGTGTTTCTTCACGCAGGATGCGGCTCGTCCGGCTCGGACGCGGAACCAGCGGACCCAGATGACAGGGAGGTCGTTGCCCGGGCGTTCATGGCCCAGCTGGTCGAAGGCACGATCACGCCGGGGACGATCGGCTTCCACGAGATCCCCTGGGAGTTCGTGCAGGACGGAAAGGCGCTATATGCCCGGTACGGCTGCACCGTGTGCCACGGTATGGACGGCCATGGCGACGGTCCTATCTCCTACACGCTGAAACCTCCACCGCGCGATTTCCGGGACCCGGGGGCCTACCGTATCGGACGCGACGTGGTCACGATCGCCCGTACGCTCAGGGAAGGCATGCCCGACAGCCCGTCCATGGTGCCCTTTCCCCATATCAAGGACGAAGAGCGCTTCAAGATCGCCATGTACGTGGCTTCGCTTCAGCCGCCTGCGGACGCGCCTTCATTCTACAAGCCGCCTGCGGATGCGCCTTAACCTGAACCCTGGTACTCGATATGGCGAACAAGACCTTTCACAGGTGTATTTTCGGAATCTGGATATTGATGGTGATCATCACGGCCGGCTGCCAGCCGGCGGACGACCTGGAGATCGACGGCGCCTGGGTCCGGGCTACGCCGCCGAACAGGGACGTCACCGCCGCCTACCTGGTGATCCGGAACCGGTCGGACCAACCCAGGGAACTGCTGTCCGTTGAGACTCCGGCCGCG
Organism: Gemmatimonadota bacterium; assembly: GCA_026705925.1. Taxonomy (GTDB): domain Bacteria; phylum JAAXHH01; class JAAXHH01; order JAAXHH01; family JAAXHH01; genus JAAXHH01. The sequence goes on along the minus strand of JAPOZT010000029.1, from coordinate 17,999 downwards.
GCATACACGGAGCTGCATGCCATGCGCCAGGTCGACGATATGATGGAGATGGATAAGATCGAAGCCGTGGTGGTTCCGGCGCGTGGCGAGGCGGCATTGGCGCCTGGCGGCAACCACATCATGTTGTTCGGTGTAAGCAACCCGCTGGAGGAAGGGGAAGAGGTTACGCTAACGCTGCGCTTCGACAATCAGTCGGCACGGACCGTCACGGCCGAGGTGCTGAAGAGCAAGTGATAGGCGGATACCCTATGGGCGTGATACGCCGTATCAGACGATTCAAAGTCCCGCAGCAACGATCCGGGTTTATAACTTGCCTGGCCGCTATGCTCGCCGCGTCTTCGCTGCTCATCCCCGGATGCCGCGCAGATCCGCCGTCACCGCCGCAGATCGACATCCCCGAACTGCTGGACTACGGCGAACGGTTCGGCGGCGATTTCACGCTGACTGACCAGGACGAGGAGCAGTTCGACCTGTCCGCGCACCGCGGCGACGCCTTCCTGATCTTCTTCGGGTACACATTCTGCCCCGACGCCTGTCCGCTCACGCTTTCCAAGCTGGCGGCCGTCTACGACGTGCTCGATCTCGAACCGGACCAGCGCGTGCGTACGATTTACATCACCGTCGATCCTTCGCGCGACACGCCGGAGCAGCTCAGGGAGTACCTGGCCTACTTCTCAACGGTGGACGTCCGCGGTCTCACGGGATCGCGGGAGGAGATCGACGCGGTCGCCGAACGGTACGGCGTGCTGTACAAACTGCAGGAGCCGAACGAGGCGGGACACTACCTGGTAGCCCACACGACCACCCTGTTCCTGGTGGACCGGGAGGGCCGCCTGCGCTACCGGTTCCATCCGAGCGACACCCCGGAATACATCGCGGCGGGCATTGAACTGCTCTTCGAATAGCCTGGGAAACGATCGTTGCGGTCCGCTGAACTCATTCCTATTGATCGCGCCGGAGCGATTCGACCGGGTTCATGGCGGCGGTCCGCAGCGTCTGCGAACTGACCGTCAGCCACGCGATCAACAGCCCGAGCAGACCTGCCGCGGGGAACAGCAGCAGCGAGACCTCGGTATGATAGGCGTGCTGCCGAAGCCACTGCTGCATGACGAAGTAGGCTACCGGCCAGGCGATGGCGTTCGCGATGACCACTAGGACGGTGTACTCCCGGGACAGCAGCAGGACGAGTTGACGCGCCGATGCGCCCAGGGCCTTACGAATGCCCACCTCCCGCGTACGCTGTTTCGCCGTGAATACCGCCAATCCGAACAGGCCAAGGCACGCCGTGAATACCGCCAGGCCGGCGAACATGGTCACGAGCCGGCCCAGCAACTGATCCGAACGATAAAGCCGGTCCACGTCCTGGTCGAGGAACGAGTAGGTGAAGGGGATTTCCGGCATGGACGCCTTCCACATGGACTCCAGGTCCCGCAGGGTCTCGCTGGGATCGCCGGGAACGAACCGCACGGCCCAGTAGCCGGAACCGCCGAAGGTGAAGATCACCGGTTCGATCCGCTCGTGCAGGGTCCTGAGGTGAAAGTCGCCCACCACCCCGACGACCTGCAAGGTACTGTTCCTCATTCGTACAAATTGATTCATGGCCTCTCCGGGTGAACCCCATCCTAGGCGCTTGACCGCCTCCTCGTTGAGGAGACTTCCGGTCGATCTCCCCCATCCACCTCCGTCGGGACCCTCGACCCACTCGAAGTCCCGTTCCCACGAGATGTCCCTGCCTTCCAGCAGGGAAAGGCGTAGCGTCCGGACCATGCCTCCTTCGGTATGGATATGCTGCATCTCCACGGTTCCCGCCGACGGATCGTCGACGCGGCCGACGGGAAGGATGGGCAGCCTCCCGCGGCCGGCCGCGCGGCCAGGCATGTAGTTCGCCCCGGAGACGCTGACTACCCCGGCATGCTGCGGGTACCGGTCCCGGATCAGGTCGAAGTCCATGCCTTCGAGGTCGGGCAGGATCACCACGTGTTCCTTCTCGAACCCCAGGTGTTTCTCCCGCATGTACTCCAGCTGTTCGTATACGGTCCCCGTTCCGATCATCAGCAGGATGGCCATGGCGAACTGCACGATTACGAGGGCTTTACGCAGGTTCACGGCACCCGTACTCGAGGGACCCCGGAAGATCGCCGCAGGACTGATCCGGGAGAGCAGCAGGGCGGGGTAGGCGCCGGCGAGGATGCCAGCGGACAGGACAATGACCGTACCGCCCAGAACAGACCAGGTTTCCAGCGCGGGCATGGAAAGCACATGGCCCGTCATGGACCTGAAAATGGGCAGGATCACCCAGACGGCGGCCAGGGCAACGAGAAACGCGACGGCGCTCAGGAGTATGGTTTCGCCGAGGAACTGCCGGACGATCTGCCCCCGCGTGGCTCCGGAGACTTTGCGCATGCCGATTTCACGGGCGCGGGTAATGGACCGGACGATCGCCAGGTTCGTGAAATTCATGCAGGCGATCATCAGGATGAAGACCGCGATGGCGATCAGCATCCAGATGAACGAGACGTCGCCGCTTCCCTCCATTTCCAGCTCCAGTTGCGAATAGAGATGGATGTCGAAAAGGGGCTGCAGGGCATAGGTGTGCGTAAAGGCCGTTGCCCGTTCGGCGGCATCGACGTGTTCATCCAGCCGTGCCTGCAGCAGGGCGCCGATCCCTTCGGGTGAAGCGCCTACGGGAAGGAGCAGGTAGGTGTAGTACTGGCTGTTGGCCCAGTTGGTCAGCAGGCGGATCGGATCGCCCCTTCCCGTCGTGGTGGCGATGGATACGTAGAAATCGGGGTGATAATGGGCATAGGGCGGTGGGTCCTCCATGATCGCGGTAATCGTGAAGGGAAAGAGGTGGTCACCGGTGATCATTTTGCCGATGGGGTCGGCATCCCCGAAGTACTTGCGGGCCATGGAGGCGCTGATGACCATCGTATTCGGCGCCGTGAGCGCGGCTTCCGGATTGCCGCGCACCAGGGGCACATCGAACACGTCGAAGAGGTTGCCGTCCGCCCAGTAGACCCGCTGTTCGTAGAACTGCTTTTCTTCGGTCGTGAACAGCCAGGTCCCCACCGTCGCCCGAATACGCAGCACTTCCTCCACTTCTGAGAGCTGGTTGCCGATGAAATCGGCCAGGATGCCGGGCGTCCGCGCCGTGCGGTCCGTCACCACGCGGTAGATGCGGTCTCCCCGCGTATTGTGCCGGTCGTAGCTCAACTCGTCGCGGATGTACAGGAGGATGACCAGGCAGCAAGCCATGCCGATGGCGAACCCGACGACGTTGATCGCCGCGTGGGACCGGGACGCGAGGATGTTCCGCCAGGCGGTGAGGAGGTAGTGTCCGATCATGGTCGCCTCAGGGGGCAAGCCGGGTCCAGAGGACATCCATGGCCGCTTCGGTTCCCGCGTAGTAAACCACCATGACCGTGCCGTCGGACAGGGCTTCCGCGTAGGGCAGGCCGAAGGACCACACCGAGAAACCCAGGGCGCCCTTGGGATCTTCCTTCGGTGCCGCGTGGGTGTACATGGTCACCTCGGATCCCGGACTGAAGACGCCGTCGATGGACGGCGCGACGCGGGCCTTGATGGACTGGTCGTTGAAGCGGTCTACCCAGGCCAGGACGACGCGGCCGTCCGGCAGTACCGCGGGATGGGCCGCCTGGTCGGTGACGCCGATGTCCACCGGGGCCGACCAGGTCCGGCCTCCGTCGGTACTGACGCGGCGGTGGATGTTCAGGTAGGATTCCGTTTCGGTGTTGTAGGTCCACGCGAAAGCGCCGATGCGTCCGTCCGGCGCCACGGCCGACCGCAGGTCCCAGTTGAAGATCCGGCCCGTGGGATCGAACCCGATGTCTATCGGTTCGCCCCATGTCCTTCCCCCATCCGCGGAGTGGAAGGCGACGACCCGCTGGTACCATTTCGAAGTGTCGAGGTAGTGCTTGTTGGTCTCGATGGTCATGACCAGGGTGCCGTTCGGAAGCTGCATGACCGGATTGGTAAGGCTCGCGGGCCCGATCTCCTCCGGCATGGGTACTTCGCGCCACGCCGTCCAGGTATCTCCGCCGTCTTCGGAGTCCGCCAGGAGGATCGACATGGGCACGCATCCCTCGGTCTCCGGATTGAAAAGCCCTGGGGCGTCCGGATAGGTCTCGCGGTCGATCCACATGGACGCGGCGATGATCCGGCCGGGCGCAAGTTCCGTCAGGTAGACGATCTTGACTGTTCCCCGTACGCCGCGGAGGGCCGGGGACTCGAAGGGCCGATCGGGCGCGGTCCAGGTCCTCCCGAGGTCGGAGGACCGGCTGACTTCAATCACTTCGTCTGCACAGTCTTTGGTCGTGCCGCTGTGCCAGGCGGCGATCAACGTGCCGTCTGACTTGCTGAGGACGGCGGGAAAGGTGAGGTTGGCGCGGTCGGTGCCGGGTACGCTGCGGCTGAGGACACCGGAGTCGAGGATGCGCATGGATTAATGCCTTTCGTGATGAGTTGGTTTTCCTGCACACAGTTCGATCATTGCATCGAGCACGGATTCCGCCAGGCTGTCGATCGCGGTCCGGTTACCGTCCTGGTCGCCCGTCGAGATACGGGTCCCGCCCAGATCGACCGATGACGCGGAAACGTAGTACTTGATCGTGGGCTCCGTGCCCGAAGGACGCACGATCACTCGCGTATGACCGGCTTCTGAGAAAGTGAATACCAGGATGTTCACGCGTTCGCCCGCGACGGAAACGGTCGTACCCATTCGCAGGTCACGCGCCTGCCCGCTCATTCGGTCGATCACGCGGTATACAGTCCGTCCGCCTATGTGCTCCGGAGGTGATTCGCGCAGGTCGGCCATGATGCCTTCGATCCTCCGCGCGCCTTCCGCTCCGGGCAGGGCGACAGACCGCTGGACTTCCCTGAAATATCCGTACTTTCGGTAGATGTCGTCCAGTTCGTCGCGCAGGGTCCGGTTATCCTGCTTCACGAGGGCGGCGTACTCGGCGAGCAGGATGCCGGTCGCGGCTTCCTTGTCCCGGATCCGGGCATCCGCCAGGTAACCGTGGCTTTCCTCCGTGCCGAACACGAAAGTCATGTCCGCCGGCATTCGATCGATTGCCGCGCCGACGTGCTTGAAACCGACGGGAAGGTCGTCCACGACTTCCAGGTCGTGGGACCGGGCGATGAGGGCGGCCAGGTCGGAGGTCACCGCCGTCTTGCAGAAAAGCCCTCTCGACGGCAATGTTCCCGATGCCTTTTTTCGGCCGAGTATATAGTGGCAGAGCAACGCGCCGATCTGGTGACCGTTGAGCACGAGATCCTCCGGAGCCGCCTCCCAGCCCAGGTCCGGCAGCGGAAGCGCGCATCCGATCCGGTCGGCGTCTGGGTCGCTAGCCAGCACGAGGTCGGCGCCGGTTTTCGCGGCCGTTCGAATGCCCAGCCGGAAGGCCGATGGTTTTTCCGGGTTGGCGATACCGCCTTCGAGCGTGGGGAACGCGCCGTCCGGCGCGACCTGTTCATTCACGTAGTGAACGTCAGTGAAGCCCAGTTTTTCCAGTGACTTAGCCACCGATGTCATGCCCACGCCGTGCAGGGGTGTGTACACCAGGCGGACATCCCTCGCGTCAGCCAGTGACAGGTCCGCGAGCACGTCGATATACCGTGCGTCCACCTGCGGGTCGATCGTCCGGATCAGGCCCCGCTCGATCCCGCCATCGAACGGAATGCGCCGAATCTCCCCGACGCGGCGCATCTCCCCGATAATGCCCTCGTCGTGCGGCGCCACCACCTGGCCGCCGTCGGGACCGTACACCTTGAAACCGTTGTCTCCGGGCGGATTGTGGCTGGCGCTGATCACGACCCCGGCCGCTGCCCCGAGTTCCCGTACCGCGAAGGACAGGGCAGGCGTCGATCGATAGCCGTCAAAGATCAGCACCGGTACGCCGTTGGCGGCGAGCACCCGGGCCGTTTCCTTCGCGAACGCCTCCGAGTTGTGCCGGGTATCCCACGCCACGACGACGCCTGCTCCGGTCCGGCCGCCAAGGCTTCGGTTGTGCCGGCCGCCTGTCCCGGCTCCGATCGAAAACCCGTCCTCACGGAGTAGATACCGCGCCAGACCCTGTGCCGCTCTGCCCACGGTAAGGGTGTTGAACCGGTTCGGCCCCGGACCCATGCGGCCACGCATGCCGCCCGTTCCAAAGGCGATGGACGTGCTGAAGGCATCTTCGAGTTCGCCGGTGTTCCCGGCATCGACCAGTGCGCGGATCTCGCCGGCGAAGGCGTCGCAAGCCGGGTCGTCCAGCCACTGCACGATAGCCTCGCCCGCCGTCCGGGAAAGGGTGCCGTCGCCGATCCACGCGTTGATTTTCTGAACGGCCTGCGCATTCATTCGTGGACTCCACCGGGCAACCCTACGGGACCGTGGTATGCAAGTCTACACCTCGCCCCTCAGGTACCGGCCTCTTCCTTCTTTCGGGAACCGCTCTATCGCGTAGCGCAGCATCGTGCGCGGCATCTGCCGGTAGCGGGTCTTCAGAAACGTCTGCTCAACGGGCAGATCCCGCTTTCCGATCTCTCTGAGCATCCAGCCCACGGCTTTGTGGATCAGATCTTCCCCGTCGTTCAACAGGCGCTCCGACAGTTTCAGCGCGTCGGCATAATCGTGCCGCCTGATGAAATGCAGACAGGCCATGATGGCCATTCTGCGTTCCCACATCGATTCCGAGTCCGCCAGCACGTAGAGCGGTTTCCTGTCCCGCCCGTCCAGGTACCCGCCCAGAATGGGATGGGCGGAGCAGTCGACGAGGTCCCAGTTGTTGATGAAGGCCGTGTGGCCGAGATACGCTTCGTAGATCGTCTTTCTCTCCTGCTTATCGCCCTTGTTGGATTTCATGACCAGCAACAGTAGCGAAAACATGCGTACTTCATGATAGGGAGATACGAGCAGGCGCAGGGTCTCGCCCATGGAAAGATCACGGTATCTGCGCACCTGGGCACGTATCACGGGAATCCTGATCCCGAGAAAACGGTCTCCTTCTCCGTACTCTCCCGGCCCGGTCTTGAAGAACCGCTGCGAATGGGCGGCGATCGCGGGATCGCCCAGTGCCTCGAGGACGCCGTGTATTTCTAGCGAATTCACGCGGTACTCCGGCTAGAAGAACTGCAGTTCGTGTATGGTCCCTCGAAAGTACCAATAATCCACCAGCACCGCAATGGCGGCGCCGAGGACGTAGCCGACGATGATGCCGATCATCAGGGGCTGAACGGCGTGGTAGAGACGCACGCCACCAATCCTGATCAGGATCGTCTTCAACAGCCAGGAGAGAAAAACGGGGAAGAAGGCGTGCCGGGCGGGTCCGCCGGCGGCCACCACGAAACCGATGGGCGATATGGGCCACCAGCTGAAGTAGTACCGGGCCAGGGTCATCCCCGTGACCATCAGCATGCCGGCGGCCAGGAAGAACACTTCCGCCCCCGAAATCGTGGTGCTGTTCTTCATCCACGTGACGATCAGGTCGTAGAAACCGGGGTCGCCCGCGACGTTGGCGTAGTAATTCGCCGCGCCGCCCATCCTGTATCCCGTATAGGCCGAGTACCCGATGGCCGTAACCGCGCTGACGGCGAAGGTGACGGCGGACCAAAAGAAAAGCACGCGTCCCGACATGCCCAGGATGGACTGCAGCCGCGCGACATGCGAGGGGGTGATCATCGTGAAGGTCTTCCAGTTGCGGGCGAAGGCGCTTCCCAGGCCGAGACCCGTCAGGTTCTGCGGGGAAAGGGAGGCGGAACCCAGCATGGCGACGGTGAACTGGTGGGCGTTGATGGGCAGGTCCAGGAAGACCAGGCCTGATTCTGCCATGACCCGGCACAACGCGAAGTAAAAGAGGAACAGCAGGGTGAGGAACACCACGATCACCGGGAAGGACATGCCCGCCGCATGCAGCCACCAGATAATGTATGCCAGGCCGCAGGCGCCCGAAATCAGGGCGGCGCGGTAGGAGAAGAACTCGTCGTCGTCGCGCAGGTTCGTGTCCTTCCCCATAACGTGCCGCCAGACCATGGCCAGGTGCCTGCGGGCGATCCAGAATCCCCAAAGCGCGAAGGCGATCATTCCGCCAATGAACTGGACCGCGACCAGGCCGCCGGGGACGGCGGTACCCGAGTCGCCGGTGATCCCGACACGGGCCAGGATGCCCTGTTCCAGCGTATTGATGATCTGGAAGAACCAGACGCTGAACAGGATATCCATGTTGATGAAATAGGAGAAGGCAAAGGTGATGACGTTCATTCGTATCGGGTGTGCGGGAAAGGACCGGCCGAGTTCGACGTTGAGCGCGACATTGGCGTCGATGGGAAAAGAAAGCCACTGGGTCCAGTACGCCGTGGTGTTCCAGAGCATGATGGAGAAGGTAGCCACGGCGCCGATGAGGAACAGGCGGTGCCGCATGATCGTCGGCACGACGAAGTGTTCTTCGTCTGTGGTCTCCGTCATCACGACTGCCGTCTGCACGAGGGGATAGGAAAGACGCTCGTGCTCCACCCACTGCTTGCGCATCAGGATGACGAAACATATACCGACGGCCAGGAGTCCGCCGAAAAACGACAGCCACCAGAACGAGGGGATGATCCAGGCTGCCCAGGGGATCGGGGAGTTTTCGGGCAGTCCCCAGTAGTAGTCCCGGTTCGCGTTATGTTCATTGGTAATGACCAGCCATTCGGGGAGATAGGGAAAGAACAGCTCCCTCCACTGGTTCTCCGGAGAGGCGTAGTATTCGGCCGAAGCCATGATGCCGACGACGTAGTTGGACATCCCCCAGGTCGGCACCATGAAGCCGACCCAGCCCAGGATGAAGACGAAAAGCAGTTCCCGCGACCGCAGGCCCCAGGCGGGACGGTATGCCTTCAGCAGTATGTTAGGTCCCATAACGCCTAGGAGAAACGGGATCAGCAGGGCGAGATCAATATGGGCGAAGGTGAGGTGGGTGTATCCGAGGAGGTAATGGCTCGTCAGCGAGAAGATATTTACGACCACGGCCAGCGCCAGGCCCAGGGCCACGGCTCGCGGTGTCGCTACTTGCTGAAAGGAAGGGGCGCCTGTAACGTTCATAGGCGGTACAGGGAACGGTATTTGCCATCTATGTAGGCCAGGAAGCAGTCTGCGGTGAGCGGCTCGCCGGTGACGTGCCGCACGAGGTCACCCGCGCGGTGGGTCATGCCGGGCCGATGAATGTGATCCCTGAGCCAGTCCCGCAGCGGCAGCAGTTCTCCACGGGCGATCTGGTCCGACAACCCGGGCAGGTCGCGCTCCGCGGCGCGGTAGAACTGGGCGGCATAAAGATTGCCCAGGGTGTAGGTGGGGAAATAGCCGAAACTCCCGTGCGACCAGTGGATGTCCTGCAGCACGCCGTCCCTGTCGCCCGGCGGTTCGATGCCGAGAAAGGCCTTCATCTTCTCGTTCCAGACCGCGGAGAGGTCGCCAGCCCTGAATTCGTTCATGAACAGGCCGCGCTCTATTTCGAACCGGAGCAGGATGTGCAGGTTGTAGGTGATCTCATCCGCTTCGACCCGGATGAGCGAGGGTTTCACCTCGTTGACCGCGGCATAGACCTCTTCTTCGCTCACGTCCGCGGCCTGGTCCGGGAACACGGCGGCGAATTCGGGGAAGAAGAAACGCCAGAAGGCCCGGCTGCGGCCGACCATGTTCTCCCACAGGCGCGACTGGGATTCGTGGATGCCCAGGGATACGGATGCGCCCCGGGGCGTGCCTTCGTGGACCGGGTCGTGGCCCTGCTCGTATAGGCCGTGTCCCGCCTCGTGGATGACGCCGTAGAAGGACTGCATGGGCAGGGTCTCGGAGTACCGGGTCGTAAGGCGGACGTCCTGCACGCCCATGTGGGTGCAGAAGGGATGGGGGGAGATGTCCAGGCGACCGGCCTCGAAGTCGAAGCCCATGCGCTCGGCGGCCGTGACGCCCATGCGCCGCTGGTCGTCGATAGGGTAGTTCCTCTCCAGGAAATCGGTGCGGGGCCTGACCCCGGAGGACGCGATGCGCTGCACCAGGTCCACGAGAGGGCCGCGAATAGATTCGAAGACCGCCGCGGTATCTTTCGTGGTGGCATAGGGTTCGTATTCATCGAGCAACGCGTCGTAGGGTTCGTCCTCGTAGCCGACGGCCTCGGCGACCTGTCGCTGGAGGGTGACCAGCTTGTCTATCCACGGGGCAAAGGCCGGGAAATCGTCTTCCTGCCGGGCCTTGATCCACACTCCGATGGCCGCCGAACTCGTTTCCGCGATGGATTTGACCAGGTCAACGGGAACCTTGACCGCCCGGTCGCTGGAACGGGCGATCTCGCGGATGTTGACCTCCTCGTCGGCCGCCAGCGATTCCGACCGGGCGGAGTCCAGTGCCGCCCGCATCTCATCGGATGTGATCCGTTCGTGGGCCATCCCGGAGAGGGTGGCGAGTTGCCGTCCGCGGCTGGCCGCGCCCTTGGGGGGCATGTAGGTTTCCTGGTCCCACCCCATCAGGGCCAGGGCGCCGTACAGGTCGCTCACCTCGCGGTACATCTCCATTACCCGTTCGTAGTGCGTTGACACGGTTATAATCTCCCTTGTTTGGTACCAGCTCTGCCGATTTCGCCTGTTCAAGAACCTTCGTGGGCGGCACGGATCTCCCCCGCGCGTCAGGCCGTATCGATCCCCGCTACGTAGCCAGGACCGTCTTGACGCGCATTTGAAGCCGGCCATGAGCCTTACGGAGGACCTGCTCGACCTGGCCTGGTTCATCCCCTTTGGCAAATATGAAACCGGGGTAGCCGGCCCCTTCCGGCAATGGGGTCAGCATGTCGCCTTCCTTCGCGGTGACGACCACGTCCTCCACGCCCGGGGTCTTCTTCGCCTCCTCGACGCCGTCGTATCCCTGGAACAATCCGCCTTCCGGCACCGGCAGCATCATCACGCCCGCGGCCCCCGGATTTTTGCCCGCTTCGACCTGCCGGTCGAGACCATCCGTCCCGCGATCCGCTCCGCTGCGTCCCTGCGCATTGCGGTCGACGCCGTCCACGTCCTGCCCCAGGGCATGGCGCAGTATAAGTTCCTCCAGGGACACCCCCAGTCCGTATTCCAGGACGCGCGAGCAGAGGCCGCCTATGGACCGGCCCGCGATCTCGATGATCCGGGCCTCGCCGTGGTGGACCCGCAATTCGGCATGGACCGGTCCTTCCGTGAGCCCCACGGCCGTGGAAGCCCGCTGGACGGTATCGGACACGGCCTCCTGCGTCTCTTTGGGCAAGCGCGATGGCGTGACGTAGATCGTCTCTTCGAAAAAAGGTCCCTCCAGGAGATCGGGCTTGTCGAACAGGGCGAGCACGCACAGGCGGCCGTCGTTCAACAGGCCTTCCAGGGCCACCTCCCGGCCGGGCATGTAGGACTCCACCATGATGCGGTGGGCGTCGGGATCGAGGCTCGGAGGCCGGTCCGACGCGCTTTCGAGTATGCGGCCGATCCTGCGGAATGCTTCGATGAAGCCGTCCGGCGAGTCGGCCCGGATTACCCCACGGCTGCCCGATAGCAGGACGGGCTTGAGCACGCAGGGGTATCGCTGTTCCAGCGCGATTTCCTCGACGGGAAGCGACAGGTCGAACCGGGCGAAACAGGGGCACCAAATCCCTGCGGCCGAGAGCATTTCACGCATGCGGTACTTGTTGCGCGCGGCGATGGCTGCTTCGGGCGAGTTGTGCGGCAGGCCGAGGACCTTACACGCCCGGGCGGCGATTTCGGTGGTATAGTCGTCGACGGGTACGATGGCGTCGAGGGGATGTTCACGGGCGTAGTCCACGATCTCATCCACGGCCTGCGACACGTAGCGGAGCCTGAGCGACAGCGGGACGTCCCACTCCTCCGCCAGTACCTTGCAGAAGTCAGATCCCACGACGACTTCAAGGTTCATACGGCGCGCCGCTTCCAGAAACGGATGCGCGCGATAGGTCGTCGTCGGCATCAGGAGAAGCAGTCTTTTGGATGGATTTTCTGCTGGCATGATTAGATTGAAAAATAGAAGTTTCGTAGATCGAAATCAATGAAATCGCCCGTCCTGTCGCAGTACCATACACAGGTATAGCGAAAAAAAACTTGCTTACGAAATAGCGAACGAAATATATTGCACGTACATTTCACGTAATTCACCCGCAAGCACAGGACCTTTTAACGGTCTGTCGCGGGAATTCTCGCACTCTATCGGGTGCATTACTCCCATTATTTCATCTGGAGGGTAATCAATGAATCGCACAGAATTGGCCGGTAAGGTTGCTGATGCTACTGGGTTGTCCAAAGCGCAAGCCGACGCCGCAGTCGCCGCAGCACTCGACGCCATCAAGAGCAGTCTCAGCGACGGCGATTCCGTCACGCTGATCGGCTTCGGCACGTTCAGCGTATCGAACCGCGCTGCTCGCCAGGGGCGAAATCCCGGTACGGGCGAGTCCATTACGATCGCGGCGAGAAACGTGGCCAAGTTTACGGCCGGCAAAGCTTTGAAAGACGCCATAGGCTAAACGCCATAGGCTAAACTCGAATTACAGGGGCCGGTCCGGTCGTATTGTCCGGTCCGGCTCCTTCCGATGTATCGACTCACGGATGGATCCGATCTGCAAGACGTCGATTGTCCTGGTGCCTCGTGGTATCCCATCCGTCTTCCTGCTTGAACAGGGAATGCCGAGTCGTACTTTTTTTTGACCGGTTACGCACACGTGTGCATACGCGGAGCATCTCCTTGCCGCTCTATGAGTTCACGCTCACGGATTTTCTGTTTCCCGCGGATCTTCCGAACAACAAGGCCAATTTCCGCTTCGTCGTCGATCTGCGCTTTATAAACCACCGAAGCCAGTTTGCCACCGAACATGCCGTGATGCCGAGCCTCGACACCTTCTGGGAATGTGATACCGGGAGGTCGGGCAAGCCGAATTACGTACGAAGCGCCGGGGAGGAGAATCTCAGGATTGGAGAAGGCACACCCGACCGGTGCGGCCGGTTCGAAATGAAGGCGATAGACGATTGGGACAAGTTGATCCTGTTGGTGCGGGGGAAGCGTATCCATTCCATACAGTTCAAGGTGTTCGACGTGGACCGCAGGGACGCCTGGGACAAGATCAAGGAATTCCTGGGCGGGATCGTCGAAGCCGTCATCGGCAGGATCAAGGGAACGATCCCGGAAAACCTGCCCCTGAACCTGCCCGAATCCCTGGGCAGCGCCGCGGACGACCTGCAGTCCTTCCTCCTGAAGAAGATTGCGGGCGGCGACGCGATCCTCTTCAGGGGCTCAACCCCGCTCGGGGAATTGACCGATGGTGAAAAGGCCCGCATGACAGTCCACGGCCGTGGCACCGGTGGATCATACATGATCGGTTTCGACCTCACCCAGCGGGATGGATGACAAGAACCTTCATGATAGTAATCATCAGCGACCTACACCTTACCGACGGCACGACCGGGCAGACCATCAAGGAAAACGCCTTTCGGATTTTTTCCAGGCGGGTCCGGGACATGGCCATCGCGGCCTCATGGCGCAAGGGAGGCCGGTACCAGCCGATCGAACGAATCGACATCCTTCTTCTTGGCGATATCCTGGACGTCCTCAGGTCCACCGCGTGGCTGGAGCAAGACCACGGTCCGCGCCCCTGGAGCGATCCTGATGATCTGCCTTTCATCGGCAAACTGAACGACATAACCACCGCTATCCTGGCGCACAACGAATCGGCGCTCACTTGCCTCAGGAACCTGGCCGAACCCGGTGGTCTCCTGCTGCCTCCGCCCGGTGGCGCCAATGGAGACCCCCGGCCATCCGAACCCGGCCTGCCGGTCGAGGTCGGCATCCACTACATGGTGGGGAACCACGATTGGTTCTACAGCATCCCCGGTCGATCCTGCCAGCTCCATCGCAGAAAGGTCGCAGCCGCCCTGGCACTCGAAAACGACCCTGAACAGCCCTTCCCCCACGAGCCCGAAGAGTCGGCCCGCATTGACGGGATACTGCGGGCGCACGGAGTCCGGGCGTGCCATGGCGATATCTACGATCCGTTCAACTTCTCCGGATCGCGGGACCAACCCTCCCTGGGAGACGCGATCGTGATCGAGCTGTTGAATCGATTCCCCTTTGAAGTCCGCAACCGCATGGGCTCGCTGCTTCCCCGGACCTTTATCGAAAGCCTGCGCGAACTGGACAACGTCCGTCCGCTGGCCGCCGCCTCCGTCTGGGTCGACGCGCTGCTGCATGTACACGGCGTGTCCGCGATGCAGGCCGGGAAAGTCAAGGATACGTGGAACAGCCTGGTGGACGACTTCCTGGGCCTGGATTTCATACGGGAAAGGGGTTCGGTTTTCAACCCCTTCGAGCGCGTGGACAGGCTGGAGTACGCGCTCCGGTTCACGCGGGACGTCCCGCTGGGCCTGTCCGGTGCGCTGGGCGCATGGTGGAACAGGGTGACGGGCGATACAGCGGAATCCTACTTTGCCCACGCGGCCAGGGAGAAAGCGATTGAGGACCTCGAAGCCCGCTTCGTGGTATACGGACACACCCATCATCACGAAATCGTGCCCCTCGATGTCGCGTCGGGGAACGGGCGCGGGGGAGCGCAGGCCTACTTCAACGCGGGTACGTGGCGCCGGGTGCACCGCCTCGCCCGGTCATCCCGTTCAAGCCGCACCTTCGTCGCCTACGACGTCATGACCTACCTGGCCTTCTTCAAGGACGACGAACGAAAGGGACGGCCCTTCGCGTGCTGGTCCGGGGCACTGGGGGAGGGTCCCGATTGACGATTCCAGTTTTATATGTGCGATTTGACCTTAGTTTATAAACAGATTACATTTTCGATGATGGGTCTGTTGTGTCTCTGGCGACTAATTCAATATACGGAGAATGTAAGCCAGTACTTGACCCAGCACAGAAATCTGGACTCAGCATTTCGTCTACCGAAATCCCAAACTAAGTCAAAATACAATCGAATTGACATAGGAGACCGTTATGACTGAAGAGAGACACATTTCCAGGGATCGGAACGATATTGAAATCAGAAGCGTAAACGAAGATTCACCGGGAATCGAAACCATGCCTGAGATTACGCCGGAGATGATTTCACCAAACCCTCCTCTAAGCAGTGATGAGAACAGTCAGACAGATCAGTTCCCGTCAACAGATGAGGGTAGTAATTCGAATGCCTAATTCCATTCAGGCGATCTACATTCTGATTGTACTACTTCCAGGATTCTTCGTGGTAGCTCTTGTTGAGCTTCTAACGGGTACACGGGAAAACGTTCCGCTTCGCTTGATCGTGCGTGCCCTGGCGTTGAGTTTTGGCGTTTATGTCATCTACTCTTACTTTGTCGATTCTGGTTTCCTACCCGGCCTTCAGGTTACATTGAAGCCGGTTACGTCTGATGAACAACAGTTGATGTTTCTTTCTGTAGACTGGGAAGGGATATTGGCGCTGTCAGGAATCTCTCTATTCGTATCGATTCTCTTGTCATTGGCGATAAACAAAGACTGGATGAGGATTCCACGGAAACTTGGACTGACTCGCCAATCTCATGACGCGCGGCCATGGGATGGAGCATTTCGATTATCCAACCGCTGGGTTGTGATTAAACTAGGTAGCGGTGAGAAACTCGTGGGTTGGCCTAAGAGGATGAGTAGCCGAGACACCGATCACAGTCTGTCACTTCAGGATGCTCATTGGATTCGTGAAGATGGTACAACTTCAAAGATTGGGGCCGATGAGTTTCTCATTACAGGTGACATTGAGTGGGTGCAATTGCACAATAAAAAGTAACAAATGAAGAGTTTCCAACCTGTTACCTCGACGTATGGCTGAGACGGGCAGTTGACTAGTTTCACTTGACTTGCATGGGCTCGCGCCCTACCATGTTGGAGTTGTATTGGGAGATCCGGGGACGGTTTGCCGGGGTGGTGGAATTGGTAGACACAGGAGACTTAAAATCTCCCGGACCTCAATAGTCCGTGCCGGTTCGAGTCCGGCCCTCGGCATTCGGGGTCATGAACACACTGGTGAATGCTGATTTGCAGGGCGCTTAGCTCAGATGGTTAGAGTGCCACGTTGACATCGTGGAGGTCAGTGGTTCGATCCCACTAGCGCCCATTCGAATCCGAACTGTAAAGCTGCCCGGCCCGGGTCTCCCCGGCCGGGTTTCTCATGCTCACCCGATCCGCAACCTGTTGCTGTTATCTGCGGCATGTTGCCAATACGGAATGAAGATCACAGACGTCAAGGCCGTCTACCCGTCACGGGACAAGAGAGGGACGGGCGCCTGGCAGGAATACTACTGGCAGATTGTGGTCCGGGTGGATACGGACGCGGGTGTGACCGGATACGGGTATGGCGGGGGCGGCGAGCCCGGCAAGCTGATCGTCAACGGTCATCTGCGCGATGCATTGATCGGCCGATCCATCGGAAGCGTGGATGATATCCGCCGGGTCTGGGACCACCTTTATTTCAAATCCCTGCCGTACGGTCGTGGCGGCATCGCGGTCATGGCCCTGAGCGGGATCGACCTGGCCCTGTGGGATCTGCTCGGAAAGGCCGAGGGCCGGCCCGTATATGATCTGATCGGGGGGTTGAGGAAGGACCGGATCCGCGCCTACGCGACGGGGGGCGATTTGTCCCGGGTCCGCGACCTGGGCTATACCGCGGTGAAGCGATCGCACCAGTGGCGGTCGGAGGCCGACTACGATACGGCCGTGGTCCAGGCGGCCCGTTGCAGGGAGATGTTCGGCCGGGACGCGCTGCTCATGTTCGATTGCTACATGTCCTGGGACGCCGGGGTAGCCTTGCGGATGCGAGAGAACCTGGACGAATATGCGCCCTACTGGTTCGAGGATCTCGTCACACCGGACCATCTGACCGAACTGGCGGAACTCCGGTCCCGGCTGGCTCCGGTGCTGCTGGCCGGCGGCGAGCATGACTTCTCCCACCACGCTTTCGCCGCCATCGCCCGTGCCGGCGCCCTGGACCTGTGGCAGCCCGATATCACGTGGTGCGGCGGTATAACGGCCGGACTGCGAATCGTGGACCTGGCGAGATCACACGGCGTCCCCGTATGCCCCCATCGCGGCGGTGAGATCTGGGGGTTGCACCTGATCGCGGCCACGGACTGCATGGACCTGGCGGAGACCCATCCGGACCGGTGGAGCGATGAGAAGGACGCGGTCCTGCTCGACGAGCCCGTGGTGTCGGAAGGCCGCATTGCACCGACCGGCCGACCGGGATTCGGCGTCACGCCGAGACCGGAATACACCTGAACTTCCGGGTAACCTGCATCCGCTCCCGTGGAATCTCAGGAGGCGTTTCGAATTTCCTTATCTCGATGAAATGGTGTGACTTGTGGGTTATTCCCCGGCTCGATCGGGGAATTGACGCCGGATCATATCCGGCATGTTGATGCATCGGCATGGACCGCGCCTCGTACTGCAGCACGGCGGCGCAAAAAAGGAAAGGAGGAATTATGATATCTGAACAACGGAGGTGTGACGACTGATCTGATCAGTTGACATTCCTCCAGACGCAAGCCGGGCGTCTCGTATTTCCAGGGGCGCCCGGTTTTTTTGTGCTTGCGCCCCATGGCGGCCGGGTATAATCGTGCATAGACGTAGCGACAACCTCGGTCGGATCGCCTTGGCCGGTGCACGATTCCGGGCATGGCCCGTACGATCATTCAGGACCACGCCGCCCATGTCTCTCTACCCCCTCATTCGTCCCCTGCTGTTCCGCCTGGACCCGGAGTGGATCCATCGTGCAACGCTGTCCGCGGTCGGCAGGGCGGGACGCATTCCTCCCGTGCGCAGAATACTCCAGGGTCTCCTCACCGTGGACGATCCGCGGCTCAGGGTGGAAGCCAGTGGGCTCGCCTTTCCCAATCCCGTCGGCCTGGCCGCCGGGTTCGACAAGAACGGCGTCGCCATGAAGGGCCTTGCTTCGGCGGGTTTCGGATTCGTGGAGGTGGGTTCGGTCTCGGCCCAT
>JAPOZT010000038.1 GCA_026705925.1 Gemmatimonadota bacterium | reverse complement strand
TGCCCATGATCTTCGAGAAGGTGCGGGTTACGATGACGTTCTCGTGGTCCAGGATGAGCGGCGCGGCGCCGATGCGGTCCTGCGGGTTCCGGGCGAACTCGATATAGGCCTCGTCGACGAAGACCATGACGTCGGAGGGTACGTCGCTGACAAACTTCTTGAGGTCGTCGAAGGGCGCGATGATGCCCGTCGGATTACCCGGGGAAGTGATGACGACGACGCGCGTGTCCTCGGTGATGGCCGCCTTCATCGCATTGAGGTCCTGGTGGAAATCCGGCGTCGTGCGGACCAGGCGCGCCCGGGCGCCGTAACTCCGGGCCGTACGGACCACACCGCCGTATCCGGGCGCGGCCTCAATCATCTGGCCGCCGTCGCGCAGGTAGGCCGAGGCGATGGCGAAGAGCACTTCCGATGACCCGCACCCGAGGGTCACCCAGGGCTCGGCCCGGTCTTCGTTGTTGTTCGAAGGTATGACAACCGGCAGTCCGTGGCGCTCGGCGATCTGGCCGTAGAGCCCTCGGCCCCGGTAGTACCGGTTGAACTTGTAGACGTACTGCATGATCGCCTCGACGGCGCGGGGCGACGGACCGATCGGGTTCTCGTTGCTGCTCAGACGGATGAATCCCTCGGGCACCCCCCATCCCCGCACGGGCCTTGCGCGGGGTCCCGCCACCATCTGCGCCGCGGCTTCGTAGCTGCCCAGGGAAGCCACCCCGGCGCCCACCGCGAGCCCTTTTAGGAACTTGCGCCTTGTGAACCCGGGAGCCGCCAGGTTCATCGCCTTCAACATGTTCGACATAACTCCGTCCTTTGATCAGGTACTCGAATCGATCGTACGAACGATCAACTGCTTACCAGCACCTTCCTCAGCGCTGCCATGAAGGCCTCGTTCTCTTCCATCAGGCCGGAGGTGACCCGCAGCCAGGTATCCATTTCCCAGCGGCGCTTTCCGTTGCCGACCATCACGTTGTATTCTTCCCTCAGCTTGCGGACGACTTCATCCGCGTCCTTGTGCACGTTGATCAGCATGAAACTGGACTGGCTGGGTACGTACTCGATGCCCATTTCGTCGAAATTGCTGGCGAAGTACTCCTGGCCTTCCCAGGTCACCTGCCGCGCCCGGTCCTGGTAGTCGTGATCCTCCATCCCGGCCGCCGCGGCGTTGGTCGAAAGCATGCTGGGCCGGCCGCCCTTGTTCTGGTTCAGCTTCTCGATGACTTCGGGGCGCGCCAGGCCGTAGCCGACGCCGAGTCCCGCCATGCCCATGATCTTGGAGAACGTACGGGCCACGATCACGTTTTCATGGTCCAGGATCAGCGGTGCGGCGCCGATCCGGTCTTCGGGGTTCTTCGAGAACTCGATGTAGGCCTCGTCCACGAAGACGATCACGTCGGACGGGACCTCCTGGACGAACTTCTTCACGGATTCCGAGGGGACGAGCACGCCGGTCGGGTTGCCCGGGTTCGTGATGACCACCACCCTGGTGTTCTCGGATATGGCGGTCTTCATCGCATCGAGGTCCTGCTGGAAGCCGCTGGTCAGGGGGACCCACTTCACCGTGCCGCCATTGGGCTCCGCGACACGGTATACACCGGCGTAGCCTGGCGTGGCCTCAATCATTTCAGCCCCATCCCGAAGATAGGCGGACGCGACGGCGTACAGCACCTCAGACGATCCACAGCCCAGGGTGACCCAGGCACCGGGCGGCGTGAAGGAATTCGGCGCCCACTCCACCACGGGCAGCCCGTGCCGCTGGGCGATCCTGGCGTAGATGTCCCGGTTCCGGTTGTAACGGTTGAAGGAATACACATTCTCCAGGACCGCTTCAACCGCTCGGGGCGACGGGCCGATCGGCATTTCGTTCCCGCTCAGGCGCACGAGACCTTCGGGTACGCCCCACCCGCGCACGGGTCGCGCGTTGGGTCCGGAGATCATCTGCGCCACGGCCTCGTAACTGCCCAGCGTCAGTGCGCCTGCGCCGACCATCATACCTCTTATAAAGCCGCGTCTCGAAAAACCGGACGGGGTTTCCTGTTCCCGTATGCTATCCGCCCTGTCTACCATGATGCACTCCTTTAAGGGTTGTTCTACCAAGGATTGTTACGCAGGTCCAGGGAACTGCCTGGCAAAATGCGTGCGTGACGCCCTGTGAAGGCTACGCCATGTGCATGCGTGGCCGCTCAGCCGCGATGCTTGAAATCAGAATCCGCTGATCGGTCAATGTAACGCGCAATGCATGAAATGACAAAGGTATTGTGGAAGGTATACAACTTCGGGGCGCCCGGTATTCAGAATCCTCTCGTTCGCCCGGTCCAGTCGTTCTGTCTGGTTCACCGGGCCGGGCCGGGCGCGGTCCGGCTAGTCCAGTCGATTACGCCCACCCGGTCCGCTTTCAGGCCGCGCACAGGTAGTCTTCCACTTCGGTAAGGCCCGAGTCCGCGAGTGCCTGGCGTATCAGCTTCCGCGCGCCGCGCGAGGAAACGGCGACGACGAGCATCGGATGGCGGAAGCGGTTCCAGGCCGAGGTCAGTTCATCGGGACCGATCACCGGGGCTTCGCGCATACGGCTGCCGATCTTACGGGGAGAAATGTCCACGAAGGCATCAATCGGACGACCCATGCGTAGGATGTGCCTGGTCAACCGCCGGCCGGTCTGTCCCGCGCCCCAGACGATCAGCCCGTCCCGGTCCCGCAGTGGGCCGTTGACCAGGAAGTGCGCCTTGACGCGGAGGAAGTTCTCCACCGAGTACCGGGCGTCCGTTCGCGTCAGCCGGTCCGCATGTTCCCGCCAGTACAGCAGCACTTCCGGCACCTTGGCGAACCTCCGTCCCGCGGCGTGATAGCGGTGCCACAGATCGTAATCTTCCGGCCATCCGGCATCGCGGTATCCGCCGAGCTTCACGAGATCATCCCGCCGCACCATGGCCGACGGATGGGCAATCGGACTTTCGATGAAGATCTCCCGGGCGATGTCCCCGGGCTCGACGAGGCTGTTGAGCCAGGCCTCGTAGACCTTCATGCCCTCGCCCACCGTGCCCTCGGCGAAGATCTCCACGAGCGATCCGGCTACGCTGATATCCGGCCGGGCGTCCAGTAGCGCCGTCTGCAGGGCGAGACGGTCCGGGCGCATCCGGTCGTCGGCGTCCATGCGGGCGACCCACTCGCCCCGGCACCGCGAAAGTCCGAGGTTCAGCGCCTCGACCAGGCCGACGCGGCCGGCTCGGACCGGCTGGATTCTCCGGTCCCCACGGCCCCATGCCTCCAGGATCGTCCCGCTGTCGTCGTCCGACCCGTCATCGACGGCGATGACCTCGAAGTCGCCCAGCGTCTGCGCGGCGATGCTTTGCAGGGTTTCGGGAAGCGTGCCGGCAGCGTTGTAGACCGGCATCAGGACGGATATGCGCGGCGTGGACATGGAAGAAGCGGCCTAGCCCTTGACCACGATGTTGAGCAGCTTGTCCGGCACGAAGATGTTGCGGACCGATTCCTTGCCATCGGTCCACTGCCGTACGCGTTCGCTGGCGAGGGCGGCCTGCTCGATTTCTTCGCGGGGCGTACCGGGCGGCAGTTCGAGCCTGTCCCGTACCCGGCCGTTGATCTGGATGACGTATTCGATCGTGGCGGAAACGATCAGCGCCGGATCGTACTCCGGCCAGGGTACGTCGCAGACCATGCCCTCGCTTCCCAGGCGGTTCCACAGTTCCTGGGAGATGAAGGGCGCGAAAGGGGCGGCCAGCTGCAGCAACCGGTCGATGGATTCGCGATGGTGTGAGGACGCGTTCTGCAGGCCGTTGAGCAGCTCCATCAGGCGCGCGATGGCCGTGTTGTACTGGAACGACGCCATGTCCCCGGTGACGTCCCGGGTCTTGCCGTGCAGCAGGGCGAGCAATTCGGGGTCCTCGACCGGCGCCTCACTGAATACGGTCCCGGTGGCGTAGCGCCAGAGCCGGTCGTAGAACCGCCGCACGCCGTTGATGCCCGCGTCCTGGAAATCACCGCCCACCTGGTAGGGCCCCAGGAACATGAGATAGGTGCGGAAGGCGTCCGCGCCGAAACGGTCCAGGTATTCGTCGGGGTTGACCACGTTCCCTTTGGATTTGCTCATCTTCGCGCCGGAACGGATGATGGTGCCGTGCGCCCGGAACTTCTTGAAAGGTTCGGAAAAGGAGACCAGGCCGATGTCGTGCAGCGCCATCGTGATGAAGCGGGTGTACATGAGGTGCAGCACCGCGTGCTCGTTGCCTCCGACGTACATGTCCACGGGCAGCCACCGTTCCGTCATCTCCGGATCGAAGACCACGTCTGAGCGTTCCGAGCTGGGATACCGGAAGAAGTACCACGCCGAATCCAGGAAGTTGTCGTTGACGTCGGTCTCCCGGGTGGCCGGACCGCCGCACGCGGGACAGGTGGTGTTCAGGAAGGACGGGTCGCGCGCCAGCGGGCTTCGTCCGGTGCCGTCCGGCCTGAAGTCCTCCACGTGGGGCAGGACCACGGGCAACTGGTCCTCGGGTACGGGTACCACGCCGCAAGCTCTGCAGTGGACCATCGGGATGGGCGGCCCCCAGTACCGCTGGCGGCTGATACACCAGTCCCTCAGCCGGTAGTTGACCTGCCGCTTCCCGACGCCGCGGTCTTCCAGCCAGTCCGTGACCGCGCCCACGCCGACGGTACTGTGCGTGCCGTCGAAGGGGCCGCTGTTGATCATGGTCCCCTCGCCGGTATAGGCTTCCTCGAGGTCGGCCGCGCCGTCGTAACCGTTCGTCGTGTCTTCCGATCCGCTGATCACCTGGACGATGGGCAGATCGAAGGCCCGGGCGAACTCGAAGTCCCGCCCGTCATGGGCCGGCACCGCCATGATGGCGCCTGTCCCGTAGGTCATCAGCACGTAATCGGATATCCAGATCGGAATCCGGGCGTCGTTGACCGGATTGACGGCGTAGCCGCCCGTGAACACGCCGGTCTTATCTCGGGTAACGTCCTCGCGTTCGATGGCCGTCTTCCTGCCGCTTTCTCTTACATACGCCTGGACGGCCGCGCGCTGCTCCTCCGTGGTCACGACGTCGACAAAAGGGTGTTCCGGCGCGAGGACCATGTAGGTGGCGCCCCAGAGCGTATCCGGCCGCGTGGTGAACACGCTGAGCTTCTCGTCGTGATCCGCCAGCGGGAAATCTACTTCAGCCCCTTCGCTGCGGCCGATCCACCTGCGCTGTGCGGTCTTGGTCGTCTCGGACCAGTCGATGGTCTCCAGGTTCTCCAGCAGTTGCCTGGCGTAGGCCGTGATCCGGAAGAACCACTGGCGCATGTTCCGCTGCTCCACCTGTGCGTCGCATCGCTCGCACACCCCGCCCTCGGCCTGTTCCGCCGCGAGCACGGTGTTGCAGGAGGGACACCAGGTGACCGGCGCTTCTTTCTGATAGGCCAGCCCGGCCTTGTAGAGCTGAATGAAGATCCATTGCGTCCACCGGTAGTAGTCCGGATCGGTGGACTGTACTTCGTGACGCCAGTCGAACATGGCGCCAAGGCGCTTGAACTGCCGGGTGAAATTCTCGATGTTCTCGGGGATCAGCCGTCCGGGATGGGTGTTGATCTTGAGGGCGAAGTTCTCGGAATGGATCCCGAAGGCGTCGAAGCCCATGGGCTCGAACACGTCGTATCCCTTAGCACGCATGTACCTTCCGTGGATATCCGCGCCCGTGTAGGCGAAGACGTTGCCCACGTGCATGCCCTCGGCGGAGGGATAGGGAAACATCATGAGGTTGTAGTAGGGCTTACGCGCCGCCTCCAGATCGACCTCGTAGGTCCCTTCTGAATCCCAGCGCTCGATCCAACGCGCCTCGACCGCCCCGTGATCGTATCTGTCGCCGTTCATTGCTTCCCCGGTGCTGTTTCTATCTGGATTTCGTTTCTCGGTCGTCGACCCCGGCCCCTTGTGGTCCAGAGATTGTCGATTTGCTGAACTCTCGTGTTTTGCCCCGGTAATTTACCTATCTTGATTGTAGAAATCAAGTTACGACTTTACATTAGAGGACGGCCTGTCTACATGACGACCTGTGTTCATAACAGCCTGTATTCGGGTGACTCAAAAAAGTCTCAGTCCAAGTCCATCAGAGAGGGTCCGTCATGCCAACCCAGAATCCCCATCTCCTGCGGGACGACCACATCCGCCGGTTCATCACGGATGGATACGTGCAGGTCAACGCCGGGCTGCCCGCAGAGTTTCACCAGGATCTGTACCGCAAGATCGAGGCCGTGCTCGAGGAGGAAGGCAATCCCGGCAACAACATCCTGCCGCGGATACCCGAGATCCGGCGGGTCTTCGACCAGCCCGCCGTGCAAGGAGCGCTGACCAGTCTGCTCGGACCCGGTTACCTCATGCATCCCCACCGGTACTGCCACCTGAACAAGCCGGGCAGTTCCGGCCAGCAGTGGCACAAGGACGAT
Source organism: Gemmatimonadota bacterium (assembly GCA_026705925.1). Lineage (GTDB taxonomy): Bacteria > JAAXHH01 > JAAXHH01 > JAAXHH01 > JAAXHH01 > JAAXHH01. The sequence continues at coordinate 25,773 of JAPOZT010000038.1, read as the reverse complement.
TACATCTTCGACCATAACGTGCGGCATGCGCGCTGCCGGTGGGTGATGGCCTTCTACTATCCCCAGGACGTGAGTGCGGACATGGGCCCGACGGGCATCCTGCCCGGCGTGCAGCACCACAACAGGATCTCCGATTGTGAGGCGTCCAAAACCACAGAATCCGCACTGGGACTGTGCGGTCCCGCCGGGACGGTTTCCATCGTGAACTTCGACTCCTGGCACCGTGCCATGCCGAACGTCAGCGAAAAGAACCGGTACATGCTCAAGTTCCAGTTCACCCGTTCGCGCGAGCCGACCGGACCCACATGGGAAAGTGGAAACCGCGGCTGGAAGCCTCAGCCTGACGACGCGCTTCCCGCTGTTTCCGAGGCGGTATGGAACTGGTTGTCGGGAGGGGATAGCGGCGAGGTTGAAGCAAAGGGGGTGTCCATCGATCGCTGCCTGGCGGCCCTTGACGACGCGGACGAGCGGGTACGGTTGCAGGCCGCGTACACGTTCGGCAGGAAGGGTGCGGAAGCGGTGGAGCCGCTAGTGGAACAACTGTGCGCGACCAGTGAAGAGCAGGCCCTGGCGAGCGTACCCAGGAACCCGGCGAATCCCGCGGGCGGTAATCCGTCTGAACTGCCCGCCGCCTATGCGCTGTCGGCCGTGGGACGTCCAGCGGTCAAGCACCTGGAGGCACTGCTCGAAGACGATGCCTGGTGGGTACGGGCGGCCGCCGCGGATGTTCTGGGTGATATCGGCCTGCCTGCGTCATCGGCCCGCCCCGCGCTGTTTCGTGCACTCGGCGATGAGGACGCATGGGTTCGCCGAAACGCATCCGACGCCCTGGCGGTCCTTGGCGGCTTCAGTGACGACGACGCCCCTGTGCTTCGGGGTGCGATCGGGGACGAGGACGAGCGGGTCCGACGCAATATCGCCTTCGCCCTGGCCAGACACCCGATTCAGGATGCGGACCTGGTCGATGACCTTGCAGCGCGCTCGGTCGAGGACGAGGGACGCTACGTCCGCTACTACGCAATGGCGGCCGCGGCCCGCATGATCGCCGGCACGGACCGGGACGATTTTCTGGATGCTATGCTTGCATCTCGCTGGTGCCCCCTGACGACCCGGAAGAGCGCTTATTGATCCGGCGAAACAGCAGATACAGTGGATAGCTCAAGACGACCACGCCCAGGGCCGTCAGGCTGACGGCCGTACCGCCCGCGATGTTGCCGGCCAGGAAGGCTACGGCACCGGCAAGCGTCAGCGCCGTCGTCCACGGATATCCCCAGGCCCGGTAAGGGCGGGGGAGATCGGGTTCCTTACGTCTCAGGAGAAAGACGGAAAGGAACAGGATGGCGTAGTTGACTACGGTGAAGAACGCCAGGGCCTCCACCAGGCGTACGAAGCTTCCGCTGAACAGCAGGAATACGATCGTGACCGACAGGCTGGCGACGAGCGCCGCCGTGGGCGTGCCGCCCCGGTTTACCCGCCGGCACTGCCTGAAGAACAGGCCGTCGGTGCTCATGGCGTAGATCACGCGGGCGGCGAACATGTATCCCAGGTTGATCCCCACGATCAGGAATCCGGTCAGGAACGCCGTGATGACCGTCTCCGCCAGCGGTCCCAACAATGTCTCGACGGCCCGTCCCACGGCCAGCTCCGCCCCAACGATCTCCGACATGGGCAGCATACGCAGCAAGGCGATGTTGATGAGCAGGTAGACCGCGATGACGATCCCGACGCCCACGAACATCGACCGGGGAATCGTACGTCCCGGATTGGCCATTTCTTCAGAAAAGTAAGCAGTAAACACCCAGCCGTCGTAAGCATAAAGCACCCCTCTCAGCGCCACGATAAAGGCCATGACCAGGGCCCAGCCCGCGGGCATGGCCGGCAGGGCGGCCGCCTCGCTCTCCGCACCTCCGCCACCCGCCAGTACGGAACACGCGATGATGAGCACCGCGAACACAACCGCCTTGATCATGCTCGCCGCGTTGTGCACGCCGGTTCCCCATTTCACGCCCCGCCACTGGATCAGGGCGAAGGAGACCGCGATGGCCAGGCACAACGGCAAGCTGTACTTCGGAATCGCGGGCGTCAGGAGATGAAGGTATTCGTTGATGACGACGATGGTCATGGCCGTCGCGCCGCACCAGTTCAGCCAGTCGGTCCACCCGCTGACAAACCCGACGAAGGGGCCGAGGGACCGGTGTGCGTAGACGTAGTAGGCTCCGGCCCGCGGCAATGCGGTAGCCAGTTCGGCGGCGGAAGCCGTGCTGAACAGTACGAACACGCCCGCCGCGATCCAGGTCGCCATGTACCACCAGGGATCGGGCAACTGGGCTGCCACTTCACCCGGCGCACGCAGGATACCGAGACTGACGATGCCCCCGAAGGTGATGGCCAGTCCCGTGATCAGGCCGAGTACGCGCAGCAGACCGCCGCGGGAAGACGCGGAAGACATGGAAGGATCCTGAATGGGGTGGAAAGATCAGCGGGTTTTCGACCAGGGCCTGGCTGGTTTTTCGGAACCCGTGCGACTGGCGAATCGCCTCGTGCATCGCCTCGTGCATCGCCTCGTGCATCGCCCTGCGCATCGGCCTGTGAATATGGTTTTCCGTGCCGGATGAAACAAGAGTTTACCCTCTGAGCGTTTGCCCGTCAGTAAAAAGGGGATTATATTGTCCGCGCACGTTGAAACACTGTTCATTTGAGCAGGGATATGTATAAGTACCTGCCCGGTCTACCCTGACTGAAACCAGGACACAAGACAACCGGCCCATGGATCTATCACTTAAATACGGACTCAATCCCCATCAACATCCCGCCAGGGTGACCTTGCCGCCCGAATCGCCGCTGCACGTGCTTAACGGAACGCCGGGTTTCGTCAATATCATCGACGCCATGGGCGCATGGCAACTGGCACGGGAATTGAAACAGGCTACCGGGGTGGCCGGAGCGGCGTCCTTCAAGCACGCCAGTCCTGCCGGCGCGGCGATCGCCGCGGACCTCGGAGATACGTACCTGGCCTCGCAATTCCTGGCAGCGAAGGCGTATTCGCCCGGGGCAGCCGCTTACATCCGTGCCCGCGGTGGCGACCGCATGTGCTCCTTCGGGGACGCGGCGGCTGTGAGCGAGGTGGTGGATCGGTCCCTGGCCAACGTGCTCAGACGGGAAGTGTCGGACCTGATCATCGCGCCGGGATACGAACCGGACGCGCTGGAAGTCCTGCGCGCGAAGAAGGATGGCGGATACCTCGTATTGGAAATCGATCCGGACTTCGAGCCGCCCGAGGTCGAGCAAAGAACGCTGTTCGGCCTTCAGCTGGAACAACCTCGCAACGACGCGGCCATCACCCGGCAGACCTTCGCCAACATTGTCACAAACAACCGTGACATTCCGGATTCCGCGCTCGACACCCTCGTCGTGGCAACGATCGCCCTCAAGTACACCCAATCCAATTCCGTCTGCGTGGCCTGTGACGGCCAGGTAATCGGCATGGGCGCGGGCCAGCAATCCCGCATCCACTGCACGAGACTGGCCTGCGACAAGGCCGACAAGTGGTTCCTGCAGCAGCATCCCTGGACGCTGGATCTTCCTTTTCGCGCAGGCCTCAAACGCACCGAGAAGACGAACCTCGTCGACCAATTCCTCCTCTGGGATCAGCTTTCCGACACGGAAGAAGTCCGCATGCTGGACGACCTCGAAGAACGCCCCGTACCGATCTCCCCGGCAGAACGGCGGGATTATGTTTCCCGTTTCGAGGGGATCTGCCTTTCTTCGGACGCCTTTATACCCTTCCGCGACAACATCGACCGGGCGGGGCGAAGCAACGTGCGGTACGTGGCCCAGACGGGTGGCTCTGCAGCGGACAAGGGCGTGACGGAAGCGGCCGACGAATACGGCATGGCCATGGCCCACACCGGGTTGCGACTGTTTCTGCACTAGCACAGACGCCGATCGTCCCCGCTACAAGGTTTCCGCGATCACCGCTTTCATCCGTTCCGGATAGTTGGTCAGGATCCCGTCCACGCCCATCCCGATATATGTCCGCATGTCTTCGGGGGTGTCCGCGTAGAATATATGTACACCCAGACCTGATTCGTGCGCCTTCTGAACAAATTCCGGCGTGGTCATGTCCCGTCCGGGCTGCGTCGTCCTAAGCTCCATCTCCGCAGATGACCGAATGTACTCCTCGGGTGAGCGGTTGTTCGGAAATATCCGGCAAGCTATTCGCGGGTCGACCTCGGCAAAGATCCCCACGCTCTCATCATTGCAGGCCAGAATGGAATCGTCCATCATTCGGAACGCGCGCAGCGCTTTCGCCACCTTGCGTTCAAATTCGCCATCCGGGTTTCCACCCTCTTTAAGGTGTACATTGAGCCTCACTTTACCACGAACGAGATCCAGCGCTTCCTCCCAGGTCGGCACGCGTTCGCCCCGAAACCTTTCGCCAAACACCCTTCCGGCGTCGAGCGCCCTGATCTCGGCAAGTGTGAGCTCGCTTATGGCGCCCGTACCGTCGGTTGTTCGGTCTACGGTGGCATCGTGCATGACGAAGAGATGCCCGTCCCTGGTAGAACGGAGATCGAGTTCAATCTCATCCACGCCGATTTCCAGCGCCGTCTGAAACGCGCATAACGTGTTTTCGGGGTTGTTTCCCGACGCGCCGCGATGGGCAACATTGGCAACCATGTGTTATTCCTAAGCGAATGGATGACTCGAATGGCATCCGGGTTTACTGATACCATGAAGGGAGATATGGTGACACGCAAGCCCAATATCGCCTGTTCACTTATGCCATCACCCGTAATCACCCTGAACGGTATGTCCATGACTGAAAGTGCTCAAATTAGCTGTATTACATCGATTTCGAAACGCGAGGGAGATGAAGGCAGGATGAGCGAAAAAAGACCCAACGGCGTCCTGGTTATCACGGACGATCGGGGCTACGGCGCCCTGTGCGCAATGGCACCTGGACGACCTGCTGGGGCCGATCCATCCTGCGGCGGGATCTGCCTCTCTTCGGACGCCTAGATCCCATTTCGAGACAACATCTACCGCACGAGCCGGAGCAACGTGAAGTAGGTCGCTCAGACGGGCGGGTCAACGGCGGACAAGGGCTTGACGGTAGCGGCCGTCGAATTCGGCTTGATTATGGTCCACACGGGGTTGCGGCTGTTTTTGCACCAGGTCCTGATCCGTTACCGTCAAGCGTCAGGGTATTCGTTCCATCCCCAACGTACGACTGCTCCTATCCTGCGTAGTCCTCTCAATACACCACTATTCATCACTCACCAATTATTAATTAAAAAACTTTAGTATCCTGCAAACGATACTCTTATATTCCTTTTCGATCAGCTATTCACATCGATCAGCTATTCACACACCTTCTTCCGTCGGGATCGCGTAAATGGAGTATTGTGTGACGAGAATCCTGAATGAAATGGACGCGGATTTATACGACTACTTTGCCACAGGACAGAACGGTGACGTGTCGTTTTACCTGGACGAGGCGCGCAAAGCGAATGGACAGGTATTGGAATTGGGGTGTGGTACGGGCCGAATATTGATTCCCGTAGCGGAAGCCGGCGTATCCATCTTTGGCATCGACAATTCGCCGGCGATGCTGGAAGTTGCCCGCCGGAAAATAAGCGGGATGTGTGGAGATGCGCGCCAGCGAATCCGATGCGTCGAAGGAGATATGCGGTCATTTGAACTGGACCGAAAGTTCGATCTGGTCATCATACCTTACCGGTCCTTCATGTTCATGCTGACCTTGGACGATCGACGCAATGCGCTGGCGTGTATACATGACCACCTGCTGGACCATGGCCGACTGATATTTAACTTTTTCGACCCCGGTGTCGATGAAATTGCCACCAACTCTAGATCGGCCGGCGGGATACTCAAATACGTCAGGTCGTTTGAACATGCAGTGTCCGGAAACCGGTTCGCCTTGCATGAATCAAAACAGTTCGACCCAGAGGAGCAGACGCTTGACTGGTTCATGTTTTTCGAAGAGACAAACCCGGATGGAAGGCTGATTTCGAAGACAAGCCTCGCCCTTAATTTCCATTATTTCAATCGTTACGAGGTGCAGCACCTCCTCGAACTGTTCGGCTTCGAAATCGAGGCGCTGTACGGGGATTTCCAACGCGGCCCATTCCGTCATGGAAACGAACAGATCTGGGTAGCCAGCAAGACGAACAGGATCCGGGGTCACTGAACGGCATCAGCTTCCGGTTCTCAATTCCGCATGTCGATATCTTCAACGCTCCAAAGCGAAAACATAGCGGGTGAATTGAAGCGGGCCCTGCTTGCCAGTATGATCCTGGCCGCACTCACCATACCCTACTGTTTCGCCCTTTCGGCCCTCATCTTCGCCGGACCACTCCAGTTATACGTCGTGCCCGGTGCGGGCATGATGTTGTTCGGATCCACGATACTCACCCTGCTGATCGCCATCTCCAGCAGCTATCGGGGCGCACTGGCGGTGCCGCATGACATACCCGCCGCAGCACTCGGAACGATGGCCGTGGCGGTCACGTCGAGTATGGGTGACGCGCCGTTGGATGCCGCCTTCATGACCATGACCACGCTGCTGATCCTGTGCAGCCTGGTCACCGGCCTGGTATTCCTCGTTATCGGTATCGGCCGGATGTCCAACCTGCTGCGATTCATACCCTTCCCGGTCACGGCCGGATGTTTTGCGGGATTAGGGTGGGTACTCTGTCTGGCCGCCCTTTCCATGATGAGTTCGATGCCAATAGGTTGGCGGACGATCGATCGCCTGTTCGAACCGGATACCGTCCTGAAATGGACACCAGGAATCGCGTACGGTGTCGTGCTGATGCTCGTCATGGAACGAAAGTCCAGCGTGGCCTTTCCGATCTGGAGTTTCCTGCTCCTTACCTGTGTTTTCCACACCGTACTTTACGTCTCCGGCATTACCGTGGAATCGGCGCAGTCGGCCGGTCTGCTGTGGTCCGGGGTCGGGGGAACCGGTCTCTGGCCCGCATTTGGTCCGGGTGATTTCGGACTCGTGGACTGGAGCGTGGTGCTCACCCAGATATCGACACTGATTGGGGTGACTATGCTGATGGTGCTTAGCATGTTGATCATCACGGACGGTCTGGTACTGGCCACAGGGGTGGAAATCGACCATGACAGGGAGTTCCGCATTGCCGGCGCCGCGGGCATCCTCGCCGGCATGGGAGGCAGTTCGCCGGGAGCGCACTCGATTGTCCTGTCGATCGCCTCGCGGAAACTTGGCGCCGGCACACCGTGGGCTGGCGTTTTCGCTTCCGTCTGGCTGGGCGCGACCCTGTTCTTAGGGAACGCAGTGCTGCAGCTGATCCCCATCATGTTCGTAGGAGGGTTGATATTCTTCATCGGAATAGACCTTCTGTACAATTGGCTGATCAAAGTTCGCAAACGTCTCAATTGGCGAGACTACGGAATCATTGTCGTCATCGCCGTCACAATTGCCGTATTCGGAATCGTGGAAGGCGTGGCCATAGGGCTGGTCGCCAACTTCGGCCTTTTCGCCCTTTACCTCGTACGATCGAATCCTATCGAAACCACGCTTTCCGGTCTGGACCTACAGAGCAACAGGATCCGGTCGGTTATCGACCAGAGCATCCTGCTTTCCAACGGGGAACGAATTCGAATCGTACGTCTGCGCGGTTACATCTTCTTCGGTACCATCTACCGCCTGATCAGACCTCTCAAGAAGCTCCTGGCCGAAACACCCACTCCGGCGTTAATTGTACTCGATTGTACGAATATCATGGGATTCGATGCGTCTGCGCTGAACACCCTGGTCATGTTTCTGCGGACCGCTCATGCGAACGGGGCGCATGTCGTGTTCGCGGCCTCGTCCGACAGCTTTCAGTCCCGCGTCTCCAACGACCTGCCGGACACGATTCGAGAAAGGGTCTGGTTCGAACGCAATCTGGACCTTGCCCTGGAACGGTGTGAAGATTTGAACATCCGGGCAACAATGCGGCAACTTGAAGGTACCGGGGAGGACGGCCGGACCGATCTGCTGGATCGGGTGGCGGAAGATCTGGAAGACCACCTGTCCCGGCAGATCCACTTTGAAGAACTGGTCGGTCAGCTTGAACGCTGGGTGGACCGGTGTGAATACGCCCCGGGAGACGCGCTGTCGGGATCGGACGGTCTCCACCACGGTATGCAACTCGTCGTAAGCGGGAGAATCTCGGTATATGACGCGCTCGGTACCCGCCTCTTTCAGGTGGGTCCGGGCAATGTCGTCGCGCCGATGGCCGTATTTGGCGGTTTGAGGACCTCGACCATTGAGATCGCGGAAGAACGCTGCGTTACAGTGATGCTTACGCCCGCCGGCCATCGGCAGATGGAGCTGGAGAAACCCGATCTCAGCCGTAGACTCTACAGGTTCATGCTGACCGACCGCCGGGGCCAGCGATACCAGTCCAGGTAATGAGCCTGATGCCGCCAATCAACAGGGTGTTCTGGATAACGATACCATGAGCGACAAAAGACCCAATGTCGTCCTGGTCATCACGGACGACCAGGGCTACGGCGACCTGGGATGCACCGGACATCCGTGGCTGAAGACACCCCGTATCGACGCCTTTCACGATGACGCGGTCCGCCTGACCGACTTCCACGTGTCGCCCCTGTGCACGCCGACGCGCGGCGCCTTGATGACCGGCCGGCGGCCCGTGCGCAACGGCGCGTGGGCGACCTGCTGGGGCCGGTCCATCCTGCGTAAGTCGGAGACGACCATGGCGGACGTCTTCGGCGCGGCCGGCTATCGCACCGCCATGTTCGGCAAATGGCACCTGGGGGACAACTACCCCTACCGGCCCCAGGACCGCGGATTCCAGCACGTGGTGGCTCACAAGGGCGGCGGCGTGGGACAGACGCCGGACTTCTGGGGAAACAACTACTTCGACGACACCTATTTCCACAACGGCGCGCCCGTGGAGCACGTGGGGTATTGCACCGACGTGTGGTTCGACGAGGCGATCCGCTTCATCGAGGGGTGCGCGGACGGTCAGTCCGTGAGCGGTGAGGCCGGATCAGACGCGCCGTTTTTCGTCTATCTTTCTACCAACGCCCCACACACCCCCTATCTCGTGTCCGAGGAATACGCCCGGCCCTACCGCGGCAACCCCGAAGTGCCGGAACCTGAATTCTGCGGCATGATCGCGAACATCGACGAGAACTTCGGCCGCCTTCGCCGCAGGCTCGCTGAACTGGGCCTGGAAGAAGACACTGTCCTGGTCTTCATGACCGACAACGGGAGTTCCGGTGGAAGCGAACTTGATGAGAACCAACACGTGGTGCGGGGATACAATGCGGGGATGCGGGGCAAGAAGGGGTCCTACTATGACGGCGGGCACCGCGTGCCCTTCTTCCTCCGATGGCCGGGAGGTGGTCTCGACGGAGGACGGGACGTCGACGAGATGAGTCTTCATATCGACGTGCTGCCGACCTTCATCGACCTCTGTGATCTCGACGCGCCTGATGTGAACTTCGATGGCCGGAGCTTGGCACGGCTGTTGCATGGCGGCCAGGCGAGTCTGCCCGGTGACCGTGTCCATTTCCTGCAGTATCGCCAGGATACCGTGCCGCCGGAGAAATGGACCAATGCCGTGATGACACGCCGCTGGCGGCTCGTCCGGGGCGAAGAGCTGTACGACATCAAGGCCGATCCGGGACAGCGCAAGGACGTGGCCGCCGACCTTCCGGGCGTGGTGGAGCGGCTGCGCGGCGCCTATGACGCCTGGTGGGACGAGATCTCATCCGGATTCGAAGCCTACTGTCCCATAACGCTCGGCGATCCGGCCGAGAATCCCGCGCGCCTCTGCGCCATGGACGTGCTGGGGGACGTGGCCTGGCACCAGACCCACATCGCGCAGGCCAGGAAAAGTACCGGTACCTGGGCTGTCGAGATTGAGCAGCCAGGCCGCTACCGGTTCTCCCTGCGCCGCTGGCCCGCCGAACGCGACCTGGCCATCGACGGAACGATCCCGCACGAGGAGGCAAGGACCCTCATCTACGCCCCGGAGGATGCCCGCTCCGGGGAGATCCGGCCGGTAGAAGCGCGTCTGTCGCTCTTCGACGAGGAAAGGAGCGAACCCCTGGAGTCTGGCGATAAGACCGCCGAGTTCACCCTCGCGGTCTGCAGCACGGGAACGACGCTCCTGCATGCTTCTTTAATTGATGAGAATGGCGATATACAGGGGGCGTACTACGTGGACGTCGAGCGGCTGGACGAGGCGGAATGAAGATCAGGCCGGAACCGTCCGGCTGATGCCCAGGGCTTCTGAGAATCGTTCAACCGACGTCTGCAATCCATCGATCAGCCCCTCGTCGAAGGCGGTCAGCCTGGCGTCCGTCGAGCGGCAGCGCGTCGTGATGGGCAGTCCGATACGCTGCAAGTACCGTTTGCAGGTGACGAGGTACTTGTTGTTGACGACCGGCGCCAGGGACGTCATCATCCGCTGCACCTCCTCCGCCGTTTCCGGCTGTTCGTCATACTCGGTACACAACCAGGCAAACAGCTCCGGGAAGACATTGCCGGCAACGGGAGAAATCCCGGCGGCCCCGTAACGAAGCCCCTCGATACCCGTCTCGAAGTGGGCGTTGTAGACCCCCAGCGGGGTGTCGCGCACGGCGTCGATCTTCAGGCGGAGCAGATCGATGTCGCAGACGGTATCCTTGTGGTAGAAGAACCTGCCGGTAGCGCCGAGATACCCGAACAATTCAGGCGACAGTTTCCGGTGATAGGGCGTAGGGCATTCGTAGAGCCCCAGGGGAACGGGATCCGTCAAGGCGAGCAGCCGCTCCATGTTCCGCTTCAGCACTTCCTCGTCCTCTTCACTTTCGGCCATCAGGCAAACGATGACAACCACGGCGTCCACGCCCAGGTCGGCCATATGCTTGACAAATCGGGCCTGATGCTCTACAGGGCCGCCGAAGGTCCCGGTGGCGACAACGGGCACGCTGCCTCCGGTCTGGTTTACGACGCGTTGTGCTACGGCCAGACGCTCCACGTCATCCAGTTGAAACATCTCGCTGGAACCGCAGCAGGCAAAGAGGCCCGCCGATCCGCTCTCGATGTACCAGTCGGTCAGGGCGTCCACGCCGTACCAGTCGATGGAGCCGTCCTCGTGAAAGGCGTTGAGCATCACCGGCCAGAGGCCGTGGGGCAGTGTCTGAGTGGGCATGGCGTAGCTTTCTGTGGGTTTCAGTCTGTCCAGGACTTATGCGTCTTGCGATTGGCTCAGGGATCATATCGTTGCGCTGTCTTCCGTGTCAAGAACAACCGGGGCACGCCGGGCACCGAGCGTGGGAATCGACCACCGAGACGTATGACGCGAAGCACCTTGTAGTCCTTTACAGCCCCTGTTCCCGAAGGTATATTTTCGGGTAGCGATCCTGGTAGTCGCGAACGATTCGCCATCCCCTTCCGTAGATGAGAATGCCGGTGTATCCCGGTTCAGATTCCGAAAGAAAACCATGTCCGTTCTCGGCCTGATCTGTACCCGCTGCAATGCGCAGTATCCCCTGGAACCCATGTTCTTCGGCTGTCCAGCCTGCGCGGACGAGGCAGGGGGCGGCGCGGCCGCGTTGACGGTGGCATACGACTACCCGGCGATCGCGTCCGAACTCGATGTGGAAGACTGGGGTAGATCCGGTCACGGTATCTGGCGATTCGACGCCCTGCTGCCGCTTCGGGATCCGGCGGCGCAGATCTCGCTGGGCGAGGGAAATACGGCGCTCGTGCGGCCCCGGGCGGTGTGTGAGGCTACCGGATTATCGAACCTTTACATCAAGAACGAAACGACCAATCCCACCTGGGCCTTCAAGGACCGGTTCCACGCCTCCTCGGTCTCCATGGCGAGATACCTGGGCTACACCCGGGTCACGGCCAGTACCACGGGCAATCACGGCGCCTCGGCCGCGGCCTACTGCGCCGCCGCGGACATGGACTCCTGCATCATTCTCTGCCATCCCGAATCCTCCATGCTGCAACGGGACATGATCGCCCTGTACGGAGGCCACGCCTTCGTGCTGGAGGATCGCTTTCATTACCTGGACACGTTGATCCGGGACCACGGCTATTATCCTTCGACCACGATGACGCCCATGCCCACGGGCACGCCCTTCGGCATCGAGGGCTACAAGACCATCGCCTTCGAGATCTTCGTGCAACTCGGCGGCCGGATCCCCGATCGGATGTTCTGCCCCATCGCCGCGGGCGACGCGCTATACGGTCCGTGGAAGGGATTCAGCGAGCTGCACGCACTGGATCTCGTCGACCGGAATCCGGTCATGCATGGTGTGCAGCCCGCCGGATGCAATCCTTACGTACAATCGTTCCGGCAGGGACGCGGTGACGTGATCGTCCACCCCGATCCGAGTTCCATCGCCCTTTCCATCCGGGACGACACCGGGGGGCCCCTGGCGCTGGGGGCCATCTACGATTCCGGCGGAGACGCGACCGACGTGACCGAGGACGAAATCATCGAGGCGGTACGTCTGCTCGCGCGGAGCGGCTACCTGGTCGAACCGTCATCGGCGGCGTCCGTTGCCGGGGCGATCAAGGCCGCCCGGGCGGGCCGGCTCGCTGCTGACGAGACCGTCGTGTGCCTGGTCACCGGATCGGGCGCTAAGTGGCCGGAAGTCATGGCTGAACTGGCAGACCGCGACGCGCCGATCGAGCCCTCCTGGGAAGAGATCAAGGCAAGGGCCGGCCTCGACGGTGATTCGCCCTGAAAGCACCACCATGACTACGCCTCTGTACATGCTCGCCGACGACCTCGCCGGCGCTCACGACGTGGCGGTTCCCTTCGTCAAACGGGGCTTCGCCGTGGCCGTGCCGACCGCTCCGGACCGGTTGGATCGATTCGATTCGGCTGACCTGGTCGTGCTGAACACGGACACCCGTTCCTGCAGCGAGCCGGAGGCGGCGGCGCGTGTCGGCGCGGCTTGCGAAGCAATACGGGCCCGGTCGGGAGCGCTGGTTTACAAGAAGATCGACTCGACGCTCAGGGGGCATGTAGGCTTCGAAATCAACCTTGTCAGCGACTTGATGGGCTTCGGCCTGGTAGTATGCGCTCCGGCTTTTCCTGAAATGGGACGAACGACCGTGGGTGGCCATCAACTGCTTCACGGCGTTCCGGTACGATGCCAGGACATGGCGGGACCCGACATACCGCCGCGACATGCTTTCATCCCGGATCTCCTGAACCATCGTGCCGGCAGGGCGAGGGCCCACATTGATCTGAAAACCATTCACGGTGGATCGGCAGCCATCCGCGAGGCGTTTGCCCGGATCACGGCTGCACCGGGTGTCACGGTGGTGGTGGACATGGCCGATCCAACAGGATGGGATGGGTTGCTTGATGCGATTTATGAGGACCGTGATGTGTCCGAGGGCAGGAGGTCTTCGGCGCGTGGGACGGATTCGGCGCGTGCGGCGGATTCAACGCCTGCGACGAAATCGGTGCTACTCTGCGGCTCCGGCGGAATGGCTGGTGCTCTCGCGGAAAGGCTGGCGCGCACGCGGAAGCCGCGGGGCTCCTCATCCCGGTCGCTGCGGCCGTCATCCTGGCAGCCGCGCGGCGCCACACCCTCAGCGCACCATAGGAAGGACGGTCCCGTCCTCGTTTTCGCCTGCAGTCTCCACGACACGACAGTCCGCCAGGTCGAAGAAGCCAGGGGACGAAAATCGATCACCATCTGCCCCTTTGATCCGCTGTCTATCGTGGACGAGCAGGAGCACCTGGGTGAGGTGGACCGACTGATCACGAGCGTCGCGACGGTCCTGGCAAACGGGCAGAACGCGGTCGTGACTCCGGAACGGCCCGACCGGCCTCAGCTACAGGCGTGGCTTGAACGCCTGACGGAGAAGGCGGGCGGACACGATCCCGCTTCGGTGGTCATCGAGCATCTGGGCATTGTCGCCCGCCGCCTGTTCGCGGTAGTGGACCCGGGCGGCATCGTGCTCACGGGCGGGGAGACCGCCGGAAGCGTCTTTCAGGAATTGCATGCCGATGGCGCGTGGATTTGTGAAGAAATCGACACCGGTATCGGCCGGGCTACCGTCGCGGGGGGCTCCCATGACGGCATGGGCCTGGTCATCAAGCCCGGGTCCTTCGGCGACGAGCACACGCTGGCGAAGGCCGTGGAACGCCTTTCCCCGCGCGCGCTCGATACCCTGGTCAGCACCACCTGACCCGATAGCAAACAGGCACCTGGCAACCGTAAAGGAAGCGGTATGGATGAACGTCCGGTCATCGGCATTACCCTGGGCGATCCGAACGGCGTGGGACCGGAGATCATCGTAAAGATCCTGTCGCAGGAATGGGTCTACGAGCTGTGCCGGCCGCTGGTCATAGGACATGACGAGGTGCTCCGGCAGGCCCTCTCGCTGGCCCCATTGGCCGGGGACGATTCACCAGGAGGCCGTGATGGCGGAGAAACGGCCCCGAATCTGGATATTCACGTGACCGGCCATCCTGCTGCCGGCCTGTACCGTTACGGCACGATGGACGCGCTGATTGCCACGGAAGTGCAGATTGGCCGGCTGAAGCCGGGGCAGGAGCAGGCGGAGGCCGGGAAGCTTGCCGTGGAATCTGTGAAGCGGGCCGCCCGCATGGCGATGGACGGTGACATCGCCGCCCTGGTCACCGCACCGATGAACAAAGCGGCCATGAGCCTGGCCGCATACGCCTACCCTGGCCACACTGAGTTGCTGGCCGAACTCACGGGAACGAAGCATTACCGGCTCGCACTGGCCTTCGACGGGATCCTGGTCTCCCACGCGACGACCCACGTCTCCTTGCGAGACGCCATCGACCGCCTGTCAGAAGAAGAGATCCTCGTCACCCTGAACCTGGTCGGCAACGCACTGGCCGGCATGGGCGTTGCGTCACCGCGGATCGCCGTATGCGGACTGAATCCCCATGCGGGCGAGGGCGGTCTCTTCGGGGACGAGGAAATCCGTATCATCGCGCCCGCTCTCGAGAAAGCGCGTGAGAAAAAAGGCGCCCGGGGCTGGCGGATCACGGGGCCCCTGCCGCCGGACACCGTGTTCATGCGGGCCCGGAAGGGTGACTTCGACGGGATCATCGGCATGTATCACGACCAGGGACACATCCCGGTCAAGGCCATTGCCTTCGACCGCACCGTGAACGTGACCCTCGGCCTGCCGATCATCCGAACCTCCGTGGATCACGGCACGGCCTTCGATATCGCGGGCAAGGGCATCGCCGACGCGGGAAACCTGGGCGAGGCGATTAGGATGGCCGTGTCGCTTGTCGGCGAACAGTGGTCTGTCGGAGGCGGGCAAGGAGCAAAGACCACGTCATGAAATCGAAATCGCGGCCGGTGGGAAGACTGGCCGAAGAATCGAAACTACGGCCGGCCGGAGAGTCGGCGGGAGGACCGGCGGTAAGATCGGTCGGTGAATCGACCGGAGGATCGGCGTTCAGGAGGTATCCGGCCTTCCCGGCGGCCATCCTGCTGGTATGCGCGGGCATGCTTCTGGCCGAAGCCGTCCCGCTGATTCCCCAGGACACCGAGCCCGTCTTCAACGCGATCGGCAAGCGGATGCCACCCGATGCGGCGCCGCTGGAGTTCCAGACCTACCGGTTCATGCGGGACGAACCCCGGAGCCTGGACGTCAGCGTCAACCTCTACGTGGGACAGTGGAACGAGTTCCTCTTCGAGACGCTGGTCGCCAAGGACGAGAACGGCGACCTCATCCCGGCGGCGGCCGATCGCTGGGAGGTCTCTCCCGACGGCAAGACCTGGACCTTCTTTCTGCGCAAAACGGGACGGTGGAGCGACGGCCGGTCCGTCACCGCCCACGACTTCGTCTATACGTTCCGCCGGTCCCTCTCCTACGAGACCGCCAATCCTTACGCCGCGTTCTACAGCGACATCGTGGGCGCGACGACCTACAGCCAGACCCCGAACGCCGATCCGGAAACACTGGGCGTCAGGGCCCTCGACGACCACACGTTGACCTTCGAAACCACCCACCCGGCGCCGTACCTGGGACTCATTCTCTCCGTACCCACCTCCATGCCGGTGCCCCGGTGGCAGGTGGAGAAGCACGGACCCCGGTGGACCGAGGAAGGGAACTGCGTGACCAATTCGAGCTACCGGCTGACGGAATGGAAGCACGGCAGCCACATGAACTTCGCGCTCAATCCCTATTACGACGGTCCCATCAAGGGATACGTGGAAAAGATCCACCGCGTCTTCCGCCACCCGTCGACGGCCAACCTGCTCCCCTACGAAAACGACGAGGTGGGATTCGCCGAGGTACAGGCCAACGAGTTGATCCGTGTGCAGCGCGATCCCGAACTGAGCTCGGAACTCGTTTCCAACCCGACCGACGGCACCTGGTACCTCTTCTTCAATACACGGAATCCGCCCTTTGACGACGCCCGGATCCGGCGCGCCATCGCCCGGGCCATCGACCGGGAAACGATCTGCCGCGTAGTCCTTCACAACGCCGCCGTTCCCGCCTATTCCATGCTGCCGGTCACCTTCGAGGCCCACGAAGACTACAAAGCCTACCAGGATTTCGATCCTGAAGAGGCGCGGCAGTTGCTGGCAGAGGCAGGATATCCCGGCGGCCGCGGATTCCCGGTGATGGAGATGTGGCTGAGGCAGCCGAGACCCGACATCCGCATGGTCGCCGAGGTGATCCAGGGCATGCTGCGGGAGCACCTGGGCATCGGCATCAAGTTCCGCAGCGCCGACTACCCGGTGTTCACCAACTACATGTTCAACTGGAACATCAATCTGGGGCTGGTCCCCTTCTTCGGGGACTACCGGGATCCCAAGAACATGCTGGACATGATCTGGCGCCCCGGAACCCGCGGGCGCAGCCGTCACGATTTCGAGCACGCGGAATTCGAGGCGTTGCTGGACGCGGCGGATCAGGAACTGGATCCTGGCAGAAGGACGGAAATCATACGCCGGGCCGAGCGCATCCTGGTGGAGGAGGCGGGGGCCGCCTTCGTCTTCCATCCCATGGCGAACCATCTCTTCAAGCCATGGCTCAGGGGACTCAAGACCAACCGATTCGGCGGCAAGACCGTGATCTTCACGGATCTCTATATCGGCGATGATTTTCCCGGCGCGAGGTAGGACTCAGGAGCAGGGCGATGATTACTTCTTCTTATGCCTGTCGGCCCGCAAGCGTTTCTTGCGCTTGTGGGTAGCGATCTTCGACCGCTTGCGCTTCTTACCACTGGGCACGTCGGTCTCCCTTGGGTTAGTTTTCCTTCTGTACTCGGTTTTTCAGATGATCTGACGGTTTGAAAACCGGCACCACGCACGGTGGAATCCGTATCCCCGTTCCGGTTTTCGGATTGCGGGCGACGCGCGCCTTCCTTTCCTTCACCTTGAAAATGCCGAATCCACGCAATTCGATCTTCTCACCCCTTCCCAGCGCGGACGAGATCGAATCCAGCAACGCGTTCAGCACTTCCGCGGTGTCCACCTTGGTCATCCCGGTGGATTGTGCGATGCGAGCCACGATATCGGCCTTTGTCATACCAATCTCCTTGATCGTAGATGTTGCCGCATTATCGATACCGGTATTCGACGATGCCCGGTGAATACAGACCGGTCATCATCTCCATGTTATCCATCAGCAGTTCGAAAAACGTCTTGGGCCGTTGCCGGACCACATTGGGCTTCTCCGAAAGGCCGGCCATCCTGCCGGCCAGGGCGATCGCGTCCTGGTAGGTACCCAGACGGTCCACGAGACCCAGGGGCAGCGCCTGGTTTCCGGTGTAAATCCGTCCGTCCGCCCGTTCGACTACCTCTTCGCGGGAAAGGGGCCTGTAACTGGCCACCGCGCCGACAAACTGGTCGTATACGTCGTCGACGACGGACTGCACGATCCCCGTCTCTTCGTCGGTCATGCCGCGGCCAGGCGAACCTATGTCCTTGTGCCGGCCGCTTTTGACGACCTGCCAGTCGATGCCGATCTTTTCGAGCAGGTCCTCCGCGTTCGGTGCGACGGTGATCACGCCGATGCTACCGGTGATGGTGCCGGGGTTGGCTACGATGGAATCGGCCGCGCAGGCGATGTAGTACCCGCCCGAAGCCGCTATGCTGCCCATGGACGCCACGATGATCTTGCCCGCTTCCCGGGTCTTGCGCAGTTCGTCGAAGATCTCCTGCGTGGGTGCTACGGCGCCGCCGGGACTGTCGATGCGGAGCACGATGGCCCGCACGGAATCGTCCTCGCGGTGCTTGACGATCTGACCAACCGTGTCATCGCCCCGGGTGATCGTACCCCGGACTTCGACCAGCGCGACCCGGCCGCCGCCCATGCCGGAAAGGGAACGGTCGCTGCTCAGCATGGGACCGGCGATAAGCAGCAGCATGACGATGACGATAACCAGTACGCCGCCACCGAGAAGGCCACCGATAATCCAGTCTGATTTTCGCGCCATGGCAACGCTCCGCTATCCCGCGTCACATTTCGAATTCGGGTACAATCCCGGACCGTCTCCCGAGCCGGAATAACCGTGACCAAAATATCACGTTAGTTTAAGAATGTCAATGACTTTTAGGAGTCGGAAGGGTCGATGCGGAGCCGGTCTCCGGGATGTATAGCGGTGCGCCTGTCCAGTCCGTTTGTCCTGCGAAGCGCGCTCACGGTCACATTGTGGGCCCGTGCGATATCCCAGAGGGTGTCGCCCGGTTTTACGGTGTAGATGATGGCGCCTGATGCCGCCGCTCCGCCCTCGCCGCGGTTCGGTCCGCTTCCCGTCCCGGGCGTACCGGTCTGCGTCGAACCGCTGTTGCCCGCGTTGCTGCTCGTGCGCGGAATGTAAATGGTCAGGCTGCGGCCGGCAATGATGTCTCCCGGGTTATTCAGCTTGTTCCAGTCCTGAAGGTTGGCCATCGAGACGCCGTATCTCCTGCTGATGCGCGCCAGCGTATCGCCGCGCCTGATCCTGTAGGAGATGGCCTGATGGGTCGCGGGATCGGGCGGCGCCACATCGCGGGGTCTCCTATTGGCGATGGATTGATTCGATGAACGGATCGATGAGCCATAGAGGGGTATGGCGAGTACCTGGCCGATCCGCAACCGGTTCGGGCGGCGAATGTTGTTCTCGGCGATGATATCCCCCGTACTTACGCCGAACCGGCGGGAAATCCGTCCCAGGGTGTCTCCGCGCCGGACCCGGTAAAACGTCATGTCGGATGGATCCGGTCCGGGCGGCTCGATGCCGGCCCACGCGGCGTAGGCACGCTTGGTGCCCAGCGGCACGTTGAGATCGAACCCGGGCACGGCCTTCCACCGCCGCAGTTCCGGATTCAGTTCACGAAGCTTCTCGACCTGGATCTTCAAACCCTCGGCCACTTCTTCCAGTACCATGGCGCGTTGCACCGGGACGGACTCGTGTATCACCGGCAGGCCTCCAAGGGGTTCGAATCCGTATTCCTCGGGCGACTTGGAGATAATGGCCGATGCCATGACGAAGGCCACGAAAGGGATCGAGCGGCCGGGCAGCCTCATGTTCCAGAGACTCAGGCTTCCAGCCCGCTGCACGGGTTCGGATCCGGCATGATGGGCCGCCAGGACGAGGTCCCAACTGCCCAGTTCCAGGTAGAGGTCCTTGAACCTCGCCGCCGCCGCGCGTGTGGACTTCTCCGGATCGTAACGCTCGTCGATCTCTTCGTTCCGGGTCAGTCCGTAGCGTTCCGCGTCCTCCAGTGTAAGTTGCCACAGGCCCGCCCCACCTTCCCGGGAGCGCGCCCGGGGATCGAAGCCGCTTTCGACCATGGCGACGTAGACCAGGTCGCCGGGCAGGCCGGACCTGGAGAGTATCGACTGGATCATGGGCCGGTAGCGGTTCGTCCCACCCAGCCATCCGGCGAATATACCGGAAGCGTCGCGCCGCAGGACGTGGATCGCCCCTTTCACCTGGTCGTTGTAACTGATGGGAACGTCGAACCGGCCGAAATCGGGCCACGGCGGTTCGGCGGCCTCGGCGCGGTCGAATTCATCCAGATAGGGTGCGAGCAGGGAAAAACCGGCGGGGCCGGACTGTTCTTCGAGGTAAGCATCCGCCGCAGCGACCGCGTCCCGGACGGCAGAACCGGTTGCGAGCGCCTCATCCCCCGCCGCCGTTTCCGCGGTGATTCCCTGATTGGCATCTATAGCCGGGGCCGTGGTAGAGGCGGTGGTCGGAGTGGTCGCGGCGGTGGCCGGGGCCGTGGGCGCTGTGGAGGTTGTGGCTGTGTTAGAGGCCGTGGCCGCGGCGGTCGCCGCGGTCGCACTCGTATCCGGGAAATGAAATGGCGAATAAAGAAAAACCGACGCAGAAAATGAAGAAGCGTCGGTCGGTGATTCCTCGGCGTCAAGGGGGGCCGCGTGGAGCAGTGCGGGAGACGCGGACAGCAACAACAGGCAGATCGTCAGCCGGTTCAGGGTGCGTAAACGGCTGGTGGGTATACTGCGATTAACTGTGCAGATGGTGCTGAGCATAGTGCGCGCTGTATACGAGTAAACGACTGTGTATGATGGATCACTACAAATCGATACGACGGCCAGACCTGCCATGCTGACCGGGACCTCGGTCAGTCCACCAGGGACCGCCACTTAAGGAAGAGGTCGCCACCAGCAGGTAGTGGAGCTGAGCGGGATCGAACCGCTGACCTCATGAATGCCATTCATGCGCTCTCCCAGCTGAGCTACAGCCCCTGACGCCGCACAAAATAGGAACGGCGAGCGCTGCTGTCAAGGGAAACGTTGCGTGGGCATCGCGCATGGAGCAAGGGTGCCGCGGGCGAGGTGCGGGCGCTACATGAGGGACGTGGGGCACCGCCGACGCGCCAGGCCGCTGCCTTGGATGAATACGTTTGCAAACAGGATCAGAAATTCGGATATATCTTGCGGTCGAAAGTTCGCCGGGTTATCGTCGAGGCGGCGAGGTGTCGAGGTGTTGGAGCGGCGTGACGTCAGGCGACGGTACGATGGTACGCCGGGAAGACGAAGCGGCGGGGCGACGAAAAACGATCGTCTTCAAGATGATTAACGTAAGGAAAGCGGTACATGTCCAATGTAATAAAAACAAGCGAGACCCATCCCATTCGCGTCGATCCGGTACGTCCGAAGGACGGCTACGGCCGCATCGGCGTCACCCTGTGCCCCGGCAAGAAGTATCCCTGGGGGCTCGCAGGGAACTGGGAACGCGACCTCTGCCTGGACCTCGACCGGATCAGAAGGTGGGGCGCCACGGCGGTGGTCAGCCTGATCACCCGGGAGGAAATCCGGGACCTGGAGGTACAGGACCTCTCCCGGGCGGTCGCCGACCGGCACATGGAGTGGTGGCACCTGCCGATTCCGGACGGGCAGCCGCCCGGACCGGAATTCGAAAAGGCCTGGGTACATGCGGGAGCAGCCATCCGGGACCGGCTGCGGCTCGGTTTCGACGTGCTCGTTCATTGCAAAGGCGGACTGGGTCGCGCGGGGACCGTCGCCGCACGGTTGCTCGTGGAGTTCGGCGAACGGCCGGAAGAAGCGATTAACCGAGTTCGAGAAGCGCGTTCGCCCAACGCCCTGGAAACGCGCGACCAGGAGCGCCATGTGCACCAGTGTGAAACGGCGGGCCCTGTGTTTCCCTCGACGGCCGCGGAAAGTATCCGTGACCGCGCGATCGGCGCTTTTTTTGGTCTCGCGGTGGGGGACGCGGTCGGCACGACGCTCGAGTTTAAATCCCGCGACGCGCAGCCGCGTGTGGAAGACATGGTGGGCGGCGGTCCCTTCGGTCTGGCTGCCGGCGAGTGGACCGACGACACTACGATGGCACTGGCCCTGGCCGAAAGCCTCGCCGATTGCGGGGCGCTCGACTGCCGGGACCTTATGGACCGGTTCGTCCGCTGGATGAGAAAGGGGGAATATTCCTGCACCGGCAGTTGCTTCGACATAGGGAATACCACCCGCGCGGCTCTCACCCGATATGAGCGTACCGGCGATCCGCTCGCCGGTTCCACCGACCCACACTCCGCAGGAAACGGTTCGCTGATGCGACTTTCACCCGTCGCCCTGCGCTACTGGGACGACCGCGCGCTGCTCGACGCCGCGGCGGCGGAACAGTCCCGGACGACGCACGGGGCCGAAACCGCTGTGGATGCCTGCCGGGGCTTCGCGGCACTGCTGGCCGATGCCATATCCGGTAAGTCCAAAGCCGACCTTCTCGCGCCCAGACCCTTCGACGGAGCACCGGAGATCTCCCGGATCCTGGCCGGAAGCTGGCGGGGAAAACCCCGGGAAGAGATCAGCTCGAGCGGTTACGTCGCCAGCACGATGGAAGCCGCACTCTGGTCGGTAGCCCGCACTTCCGATTTCCACAGCGCCGTACTGCTTGCGGCCAACCTGGCCGACGACGCCGACACGGTCGCCGCGGTGACGGGACAACTCGCCGGAGCGCTGTACGGCCTCGGCGGCATTCCTGACGACTGGCTCGGCCGGGTGGCCTGGAAGGATCGCCTGCTGGGCGTGGCAGACCGGTTGACGAGCAGGGACGGTTGACGAGCAGGGACGGTTGACCAGCAGAGCCAATTGACGTGTGGGGCTGACTGGCGAACCCCACAGATCGACCGACGAATGCCCGTACCTTGAAGCCTGCCTCGATTGGCCGCAAATTGTACTTGAACCGGGCGGCATGCCGTGTTATAGTCCTGCATCTCATTCCAACCATATCCCAATACTGTGGTTTTAGGCTCAATCGTTGAATCAGGACGACCATGGCGGAATCCCTGGCAATCGACGGCGGAACTCCGGTCCGCACGGAAAACTGGCCTCCGCTTATACCGGGTGGAGCGGTTTACGGGGAAGAGGAAAAACAGGCCGCCATCGAAGTCATCGAAGCCCGATCTCCCTTCCGTTACTATGGCATCGAGTCCCTCGGCAAGGTCGACCGGTTCGAAGCGGCCTATGCCCGCTACGTCGGCACGCGTTTCGCCCTCGCCACCCACAGCGGGAGCACGGCGCTCTCCGTGGCCCTGGCCGCCCTCGACGCGGGTCCGGGTACAGAAGTCATCATGCCGGCCTTCATGTGGATCGCCGACGTCAACGCGGTCGTGCATCTGCGCGCCGTCCCGGTCCTCGCCGACATTGACGAAACGCTGAACCTCGACCCCGGCGACATCGAACGCCGCATCACGCCCCGCACACGGGTCATCATCGCCGTACACATGGCCGGAACAGCCGCCGACATGCCCGCCATTTTGGAGGTGGCGAACCGGCACGGGATCCCCGTGCTCGAGGATTGCTCCCAGGCCGCGGGCGCGCGCATTGGAGGGCAGCCCGTGGGTTCCATGGGCACGGCGGGTGCGACCAGCCTGCAGTACAACAAGAACTTCACCACCGGCGAAGGCGGGATGATCACGACGGACGACGCCGAAGTCTACCGCCGCGCGGTGTGTTTCCACGACACGGGGTTCGAGCGGGATCTCGAAGGGGTGTCGACCGGGGAGGGCTCGGCCTTTGAGACCTTCGGCATGGGCGTCCGCATGGACGAACTCCGCGGTGCGGTCGGCCTGGTACAGTTGGAGAAACTACCTTCCATCATTGAGGGCATGCAACGCCACCAGGTCAGGCTGCGGGAGACCCTCGGCAAGACACCGGGCATCCGGCTTCGGCGCATCGTGGATCCCGAGGGCGACAGCGGCGCCTATTTCTCCTGGATCCACGACTCGGCGAATGCGGCGGCCAAGTTCACCGCGGCCATACGGGCGGAAGGCATCCCGGCCGGCGAGCCCCACGGGGGGATTCACCAGTACCGGTACATGTCCAATCTTCTGAACAAGGCGCCCGTGACGACCGCCGGATGCCCCTGGACGTGTCCTTTCAACGCCGAAAGTCCGATGGAATACCGTGCCGGCATGCTGCCGCGCAGCGACGATCTGCTCGACCGGGCGCGCATCCTGCCGCTGCCCGCACAGTTGACCGATGAAGACGTGGACGACGTGATCCGGGCGTTCCGCAAGGTCGCGCGGGCCGTCCTGTAAGGTGATCCGGGCGTACCGGAAAGTTGCGCGGGCGAGCCCGTACATTGACTTTGATCCAGTAACTACCCACGGGAGAACCTGCATGAGCGAAGTGACCAGCCCGGTCCCGACCGATACGCTGCCCCCTCCGGACGACGCCTTCTGGAAGGCGATCCGTCGCGACCAGTTCTACCTCGACCGCGAGGTGGCCTTTCTACAGGGCGGCTCTGTCGGACCGTCGCCAAAGCCGGTCGTGGACCGGGTCACCGAGGCCATCCGGGCTTTCGACAGCGATCCGTTGAAGCACCAGCCGAAGTACTGGCCGATTGTCGAGGAATCGAGAGAGAAACTGGCGAGGTTCGTGGGCACAAGACCGGAACGCATCGCGCTGGTCCAGAACACCACCATGGCGCTCAGCGTCTTCGCCCAGGGGGTGACCTGGAAGGTGGGAGGCGAAATCCTGATGACGGACCAGGAGTACGGTGCGGTCAACGCCTGCTTCGATTACGTGGCCGAGCGGCACGGCATGACTGTCCGAAGGGTGCACCTCCCCATGGAGATCACCGATCAGCAGCAGATTATCGATGTTTTTAAAAGCGGACTGAACGAAAAAACGGCGGCCATGGTCTTCGGACACGTGTACTGGTCCACCGGGCTGGTTACCCCTGTGAAGGAACTGACCGAAATCGGACGGGACCGCGGCGTCTGGGTGGTCGTGGACGGCGCGCACGCCGTGAGCATGGTGCCGCTGCACCTGGACGCATGGAATCCCCATTTCTACGCGTCCAGCCTCCACAAGTGGACACTTTCCCCCAAGGGCACGGGCATGCTCTTCGTATCGGACGACGCCCACGATCGGGTGGAGCCGCTCATCCTGGGATCCAGCGCCCATCCAAACCCCAACGCCAGCAGGTTCGACATGATGGGTACCCGGGACCAGACGCCCTTCATCGGGCTGGGTACGGCACTGGACTTCCAGCAGGAGATCGGCTGGGATCACATCCGGACCTACTGCCGCGGCCTGGTCGACTACATGCGGGAACGCCTCGGCCGCATCCGGAGTGTACGCTTCCTGACGCCACGGGATCCCGAGATGTCCGGGTTCATCACCACTTTTACCATCGAGGGCGCCGATCTCCAGAAAATCCGGCAGGAAATGTGGGACGACGAAAAGATCGAAACGGTCGCCTTCCACATAAACGACGTGCCCGTGTTCCGTATCTCCACCCACTTCTACAACAGCCGGGAGGAAATCGACCGCATGGTCCGGGCCATCGAGCGGCGGCTTTAAAGGACAGAGCCATGAGCGAAGAGCAGGGATTCATCACGCGCTCCATCCACGCGGGCGAGGCGGAGAACACGTCGGCAACGCCGATCTACCAGGCGGCCACGGTGGACGGCGCCTACCTCCGGGGAAGCAATCCCACGTTCACGGCATTCGAGGAGAAGATGTGTGCCCTGGAAGGCGGAGGACGCAGCATCGCCACGGCCTGCGGCATGGCGTCGGTCACCCAGGCCGTGATGACCCTCATCAGCGCGGGCTCCAGGATCGTCAGCCACCAGACGACCTACAGTTGGACGCGGCGCTTCATGGCCGAAGAGCTGCCACGCCTCGGGTTCGACGTCGAGATCATCGACATGCGCGATCCGAAGCAGCTCGACACAGCCCTTGAAAAACCCGCCGACGTCGTCTACTTCGAACCGCTGGCCAATCCCACGCTGGACATCATCGACACGCCCACGGTCATC